>NZ_JBFONW020000001.1:550000-1300649 GCF_040783535.2 Aestuariibius insulae | reverse complement strand
GCCCCTCCCCTAAACGACATACCATGCTTAAGACCCGCATCATTCCCTGCCTCGACGTTGCCGATGGCCGCGTCGTCAAAGGCGTGAATTTCGTCGATCTGGTCGATGCGGGAGATCCCGTCGATGCGGCCATCGCCTACGATGCGGCAGGCGCCGACGAGCTTTGCTTTCTCGACATAAACGCCACACACGAAAATCGCGGCACGCTCTACGATCTGGCCACCCGCACGGCCGAGCACTGTTTCATGCCGCTTACCATCGGCGGCGGCGTCAGGACGCCCGAAGACGTACGCAACCTTTTGCTTGCCGGCGCCGACAAAGTCAGCTTCAACTCCGCCGCTGTCGCCGATCCCGATGTCGTGGCCCGCGCCGCCGACCGCTTCGGCAGCCAATGCATCGTCGTCGCAATCGATGCCAAGACCACAAGCCCCGGCAAGTGGGAGATCTTCACCCATGGCGGTCGCAAACCCACCGGCATCGACGCCGTCGCCTTCGCGCGCACCGTTGCGGCCAAGGGCGCAGGAGAGATCCTTCTGACCTCCATGGATCGCGACGGCACCAAATCAGGCTTCAACCTGCCGCTCACCCGGGCCGTGGCCGATGCAGTCACGATCCCGGTCATCGCCTCCGGCGGCGTGGGCACGCTCGATCATCTCGTCGAAGGCGTCATCGAAGGGCACGCCTCCGCCGTGCTCGCCGCGTCGATCTTCCACTTCGGCACCTTCACCATCGGTCAAGCCAAGTCCCACATGGCCGCCGCCGGCATCCCGGTGAGGCTGACATGACCCTCGCCAGACTTGCCGCAACGATAGAGGCGCGCAAGGCCGCTGATCCGTCCTCAAGCTGGACCGCGAAGCTTCTTGCACAAGGTCCAGAAAAGGCTGCTGAAAAGTTCGGCGAGGAGGCGGTTGAGGCGATCATCGAAGCCGTCAAGGGCGACAGAGCACGGCTCACGTCGGAAGCCGCGGATGCGCTCTATCACCTTCTGGTCATGTGCGCCGCCCGCGACGTGACGCTCGCCGATATTGAGGCCGAGCTCGAAAAACGCGAAAGCCAAAGCGGTCTTGCCGAAAAGGCCGCCCGGGACCGACCTCGTTCTACCTAGAGCTTTGAGGAGATGATCCCGGTCGCGAACCCGCCCATCCGCAGCTCTCCAAAGAGACGCTGATACTCGATCTTCGGACAGCGATCCTGGATCACCGTGACACCTTGCGCCTCGGCACGGGCCGCCGCTTCGACGTGACGAACACCGATCTGCATCCAGATGGCATCGAGCTGCGGCCAGCGCTCCAAGGCCTCGTCTACGATTGCGGGAACCGCTTCGGACCGCCTGAAGATATCGATCATGTGCACATCCTCCGGCACATCGGCAAGGGAGCCATAGACCCGCTCACCCAAAAGATCCTGTCCAGCAAGACCAGGATTGACCGGAACGACACGATATCCTTTGAGACCAAGATACCGCGCCACATAGTAGCTGGGTCGCACGGGCTTTGCAGAGACGCCCACGACTGCAATCGTGCGAACCCGCGTTAGGATGTCTCGCAACAGCGCGTCTGAATAGTCCATTCCAAGCAGAGTAGATCAGGCGGACCGGTCCGAAAAGCTCAGCTCGACAGAACGCGCGGCCAATTGGCGTCGCCGCGCGCAATGTTTCCAGGAATGTCCCGCTCCCACCGTCGCTGGATCCGCCGCGAAAAATTGAGATAGAGCCTGCCATCCTCGATGCGCCAGGCCTCCGGCACGGTGGGCGCGGTATAGCCCTCGGCCACGGCCCAGGCGCAATATCCGCCATATTGCGGCGCGAACCGGTCGGGGTTCATCTCGAACATGTCCTGCGCCTCGGCACTGGCAAATCGCCAGATCGCACCTTGCCATTTCAGGGAATAGGCATCGTCTCCAGCAACGGGCGCACCGGCGGTGAAATAGGAGGTCGGATCGGTCCCATCGATGGCGACACCGCCCTCCATGTAAAAGTGCGCCTGGCCGGCAAAGGCAGGCCGCGCAAGGGTCAGGACGGCGGGGGCGGCAATCAGGGCTGTCAGGGTCTGGCGACGTGTCAACATGGGGATCGGTCCTCTTTCATCTGGAAACACGCATCTCTCTGATTGTCTAAATGCATCGATCAAACTGTTCGGGAAACCCGCCTCCGCCTCTCGTGATCGCCTGTGTGAAATATTTCAATTATTCCTTTCGCCGCTCTTGCAGGGTCGGATGAGACTCCCTGAAGGTGGAGACAGAGATCCGCAAAGAACTTTGCCGTCGCCGCATCTTAGGAGGTGGCACTGCAAGGGCACTTCGGCGGACCCATTGAAATAGCCCGGTGCCTAAGCCGTCGGGACGCGCTCAATCAGGCTTGGACCCTCGAAAACTGACCAAGCAGTCTATGGAGCTACCGGCTGTCACCTCCCGCCACGAAGTCGAGGATACAGACTTACCCACCCGGGCACACCGCGATGTCCCAATGCCCGCATCCCGGTGGCCGCCTGGATACAAATCTAAAGACTATCGCTCCGGCCGGATCCAACCATGTCGCGCATCCGGTTCTCGATCTTCTTTCCGCTATGAAAGATCACATGGAACCGAGATCTGCCGCCCCGACAGCGCAAGTTCGAGCAGATCTCACGTCAGTCGAAGATATCCTCGATCAGATCGAAAGCCTCGGACAGGATCTTCCGTTTAAGGCTCTTCTTTCGCCTTTTCCGGTACGGTCGCTCCTCGTAGCGCGGCCGCCGCGAGGCCGGGTGGGCGGGTGTCGCCGCAGGCGCAGTCGCCCGCTTGGCCGGCTTAGCTTTGCGGGACGGGATCATCTTCATCTCGTGAAGCGGCGCGCCGCAGGACGAGCAGGCAAGCTCATGACGGTCGCGGCCCGTCAGGACCAACGCCGCGCGCGTTCCGCAATAACAACAGGTCGCTATCTTCTGTCCCGACATCACATCTCTCCGCCTCGTCTGACCTCATATAGGGCCACGGCAGCCGCATTTGAGACATTGAGCGATCCGAACCCGCCAACCGCGTCAATCCTGACCAAAAGATCACAGGTCGCGCGCGTCCGCTCCCGCAAGCCGGGCCCTTCCGCTCCAAGAACAAGCCCGACGGGCCGGTCCCGCCGCTCCGCCATGGCCGACGCGACGCTCAGATTCGCCTCTCCGTCGAGACCCAGCATCACGAACCCCATCTGTTGCAGATGTCCCATCGTATCGGCCAGATTACGGACCCGCAGATAAGGCTGTCTCTCCAGCGCTCCGCTCGCCGTTTTGGCGAGGGCTCCCGTCTCGGGCGCCGCATGGCGTTGCACACCGATCACCGCCGCCGCGCCGAAAACCTCCGCCGACCTCAGGATCGCCCCTACATTATGCGGATCGCTCACCCGGTCGAGCAACACCACCAGCGGCGGCTCCCCCCGCAACACAACATCATCGAGCGGCCCCCAATCGAGCGGCTTGACCTCCAGCGCCGCGCCCTGATGGACCGATCCGGGATCAAGGGGCGCCGCAAAACGCCTCGGATCGCTGATCTCGGGCACAAGCCCTCCGGTCGCTACGGCCTCTCCCAACCGCGCCTCTGCGTTTCTTGTCAGAACCAAACGCACCTTCTCGCGGGCAGGATTCATCAGTGCATCTCGCACCGCATGCAGCCCGAAGAGCCACAGCGTCTCGGACGCCGCTGCTCTCTTGCCGCGTTCCTTCTCGACCACCCAGCTCGGCTTCTTCATCACGCGCTCCGTCCGCCTCAGGCTGTCCTGCTATCCGATCCGCCTGTGACCCGCCAGCCACCTGCGTTTTCGTAGTTGACGGCCCCCGCCGTCCTTCGCTATCTCCCGCGAGCGCTGAGCCAAGTGCCAGCGCAGTGGGCGACAGGCCGCAAGGTGTGGCAGGGGACTGTAACTCCCTCGCGGAGACGCACGCCTGGTTCGATTCCAGGGTCGCCCACCAAAGACTTTTCGCACCGCGAAAAGTCCGATCAAAGGCGCCCCCTCGCAGGCGGCAGGCGTTTCGCAGAAATGCCGAGAGCCTCCGCCCTCCGATCCGTCTTCTTACAGACCTAACTTTTCGCACCGCGAAAAGTCCGATCAAAGGCACCCCCTCGCAGGCGGCAGGCGTTTCGCAAGAAATGCCGAGAGCAGCCCTCCGACGCCCCGTATCCCGAAAAACACCAGCAAAATCCCCAAGTGCTCACATCGACACGACCACGCCCTCCGTCGCCGACTTCTGGGCGGCAAGGCCCATGGCGACCGCAGCCGCGCCATCCGCCAGAGTAACCTCCACGTCTCCTTTCCCCCGCACCACATCGAGAAATCTCTGATGCTGATAGAAGGTTGATCCGTTATGATCTCCAGCAGCCAGAAGATCGGGATTGATCGGCAGAAGCTCGCGAACGGGACCCATCGGGCTTCGCGGCGATGTTACCAGTTCCGAGACAGGCGGATCACCCAGCGTCGCAGGCCAGAACCGGCCCGGCCCGGGCACGCGCGCCTCGATCTTTCCGGCAGCCCCGACGGCCATGATCTCTTCCTGAAAGCGCGAGCCTTCGGCGAACATGCACAGCTCCAGCATGGCCCGGGCTCCGCTGTCGAAATCGACGATGACATAGGAATTGTCCCAGACATCCGGCGTCCGCCCGTCGATATCCTCGCTTAAATGGTTCACATCCTGCCCTCCGCTAGCCATTACGCGCACCGGCTCGGCCTTCAGAACAAGGCGCATCAGATCAAAGAAGTGGCAGCACTTCTCGACCAGCGTGCCGCCCGTATTGCCGTTGAACCGGTTCCAGTTGCCAACCTTGGGCAAAAACGGAAAACGATGCTCGCGGATCGTGAGCATCCGAATGCCCCCTGTCACGGCCTCGACGCGTTCGATCAGTGCGGCGACCGGCGGCATATAGCGATACTCCATCGCAACCCAGATCGGCGCGGCATAACTCTTCGCGAAAGCCTCGATCTCGGTGGCATCTACAGGATCGGTGTAAAGCGGCTTCTCTACGAGAATCGGAACCTGCCTGTGGCGCGCGATCTGCTGCAGCTGACTTACATGCAGATGATTGGGGCTGACGATAACGAAGGCATCGAGCGTCTCGTCCCGAATGATTTCGTCAAAAGACGCCGCTGTCGTCGCCGTCCCGGCAAGCGACGCCGCAGAGGTCGACAGATCGGAGACCGGATCGTAGGTCCGCGCGATCTCTGCCCCGTCCAGCAAGGCGACATTGCGCACATGCTCCTGGCCCATCATCCCGCACCCGATGAGCCCGTATCTCTTAGATGTCATCTATATCCCCTGACTATCACGCGCGATGTACCGGGCCCGCGCCGGATCGAACCACGTCTCACTGATTTCCGCTAAACCGTCTGTGGCGGACCAGGCCCGCCGCGCGACGTATCCCGACACCTCACCTGCCGCCATCGAAAAGAACGGCGGCGCCCAATCCGGAACATCCGAGATCCCAACCCGATCCTCAATCCGCCCGATATCAAGATCGAAGGCCTCCGCGTAATGCCGGTAGAGCGCTTCGGGCAAAGGCTCTGCGAGGTCTCTCGCCCATCTGGCATCGAGATGAATTTCCTCCAAAGCAACCGGGGCGCCATCAAGCCGCCTGAGCCTGCGGATCCGGTGGGCCGCCTTGAACGCCTGGCTTTCCCGATCCAGCGACAGGGTCTCTGCTGTCGGCAGCCCGCCCCCATCCGGCCGTTCCAGCCGCAGGAACCCGTAGATGCTCTTCACTCTACGCGCGCGCACATAATTGCCCGATCCCTGCCGGCGCTCGAGAAGCCCGCGCTCCTCCAACTCCGCCAGTGCCTTGCGCAATGTCCCGACCGCCGTGCCCTCCTTCACTGCCATGTCGCGCTCGGGCGGAAGGCGCGTGCCATCAGGCAGACGACCGGCCGCGATCTCCCGCGTCAGTCGCTCGCTGATTTGCAGATATAGCGGAAGGCTCTGGCTCACATCGGATATCGAACAGAAAATTGATATATGATTGATGCACCTTTTGAACCCTGCTACGCAAGAGCGAACAGGGACGCCTATCAGAGGACAGAAAGATGACGACGGTGCCGGTCAAAAGCGCGGATCTGTCAGCCTCCGAAGTGTCGTGGTTCTCGGCCCTTTGTTCGGACGACTACCAGTTCCTCGGCGTGCCCGACGGTGATCTTCGGTCCAGCTGGGCGCATTGCCGCGACATCCTTCTAGAGGCCGAGGCCCAGGGATTTCGCAACATCCTTTGCCCCTCCTCCTATCAGGTCGGGCAGGACACGCTGTCCTTCGTGGCTGGATGTGCGCCGCTGACGTCCAAGATCAACATGCTCGCCGCGATCCGCTGCGGCGAGATGCAGCCCATCATGCTGGCCCGGACGGTCGCAACGCTCGACCACATGCTCGAGGGGCGCCTGACGCTCAACGTCATCTCATCCGATTTCCCCGGTGAAGTGGCGGAAAGCAGCTACCGCTACAAGCGCTCGAAAGAAGTCGTTGAGATCCTCAAACAGGCCTGGACGCAGGACGAGATCACCTATGACGGCGAGGTCTACCAGTTCAGGAATGTCCCCACCGAACCGGCCAAACCATACCAGCAGAACGGAGGGCCGCTCCTCTATTTCGGCGGCTATTCCCCCTCAGCGCTCGATCTGTGCGCGCAGCATTGCGATGTCTACCTCATGTGGCCAGAGCCGCAGGAACAGATTGCGCAACGGATGAAAGACGTGGCCGAACGCGCGACGAGCTACGGTCGCACGCTCGACTACGGCCTTAGGGTTCACATGATCGTCCGCGACACCGAGGCCGAGGCCCAGGAATACGCCAAGCATCTCGTCTCGAAACTCGATGACGACTACGGGAAACTGATCCGGGACCGCGCGCACGATTCGATTTCCCTTGGCGTCGCCCATCAGGCCAAGGCGCGGGAACTGGCGGATAAATACGGCTATGTTGAGCCGCATCTCTGGACCGGCATCGGTCGCGCCAGATCGGGATGCGGGGCCGCCCTTGTCGGATCTGCCGATCAGGTCCTGTCAAAGATCGAGAGCTACAAGAAAATGGGCATTCGCGCCTTCATCTTCTCGGGCTATCCTCATCTGGACGAATGTCGCCATTTCGGCAAGCTGGTCATGCCAGAGCTTGAAACCTGCTCCCTGCCTCATGTTTATGACCGCGTACCTTCAGGTACGCCGCCAACCCCTCTCGGAACTGGAGAAAGACGATGATCGAACGCGTGGATCTGGGAGACGGGCTGGAGCTCAGCCGCATCGTCTACGGCATGTGGCGCTTGGGCGATGACTCAGACACCTCGCCCGGCCATGTTCAGGCCAAGATCGAAACCTGCCTCGAGCAGGGAATCACGACCATCGATCAGGCGGATATCTACGGCGGCTACACCGCCGAGGCCCTGCTGGGAGACTGCTTCAAAGCCGCCCCATCCCTGCGCGATCAATGCGAGATCGTCACCAAATGCGACATCGTCGCGCCGATGGGCCGCTATGCCACCGCCCGGGTCAAGCATTACGATACATCCCGCGATCATATCCTCTCTTCGGTAGAGACATCGCTCAAGGAGATGGCGATCGACACGATCGATCTTCTGCTGATCCACCGCCCCGATCCGCTGATGGACCACGAGGAAACCGGAGCCGCGCTCGACGAGGTCGTCGCTTCCGGCAAAGTACGCGCCGTCGGCGTCTCCAATTTCCGGCCGTGGGATTGCACGCTTCTGCAATCGGCCATGAAGAGCAAGCTCAAGACCAATCAGATCGAGCTGAGCCTCAAGGAACACACGCCCTTCGTGAACGGTGATCTGGCCTTCCTGCAAGAGCACTGCATCGCGCCGATGGCATGGTCCCCCCTTGGCGGCGGAGACCTCGTCGGATCGAACGCCGAGGCCGGACTGCGCACCGCGCTGGCAACGCTTGCGCAAAACAATTCGGTCGATAGTGCAGCCATCGCCATCGCCTGGCTGCTCAGACATCCCGCCCGCATCATGCCCGTTATGGGCACCAACAACCTCGACCGCATCCGGGCCTTCTCCGACGCGCTCAACGTCGAGATGGACCGCGAGACCTGGTACGAGCTTTACACCGCAGCTTTGGGACGCGAAGTCGCTTGAGCGATCTGCCCCCCGATACCGGCTTTCGGCCAGAGGAGGACCTGCGCGGTTTCCGAAGCGCGCTCGGCCGGTTCGCGACCGGCGTAACCGTTGTGACCGCCTCCAGCGAGGACGGACCGGTCGGTATCGTTGCCAACAGCTTTGCTAGCGTGTCGCTCAATCCGCCGCTGGTACTCTGGTCCCCGGAGAAGGCATCGCGCCGCTTCGGTTATTTCGAGACGGCTCCGCACTTCGCGATCCATGTTCTGGATGCGCATCAGCAGCAGATCTGCAACGCATTCACCAAGGATCGACACGCGTTCGAAGGGCTAGATTGGGAGACCGGGTTCGGGGAGGTTCCCCTGATTTCCGGATGTCTGGCCCGGTTCGAATGCGAACTGGACGTCACGCATGATGCGGGTGATCATCTTATCATCGTCGGACGGGTTCGGAAGGTCAGCCATCGGGACGGCCTGCCGCTTCTCTTTCAGGCGGGACGGTTCGTCAGTCTGAAGGGCTGACATAAGAACCGGGCCGCGAAGGTCCGGGCAAGACGGCCCAATAAAGGGCCGAAGGGAGGAGCCGCCATGGCGGTGTTGTTCGGTCTGCTCTGGCCGCTCCAGCGCGTCAACGACGTGCTGCTCGCGATCGGCCGGGCCATCGCGGTTGCAGCGCTTGCCATCATGGTCTGCCTGATCCTCGCCCAGATCTTCTTTCGCTACGCGGTAGGAGACGCGCTCAACTGGACAGAAGAGGCCGCCCGCTTCGGCATGCTCTGGATGGTCGGCCTCATGGCGCCTTTGGCCTACCGGCTCGGCGGGTTTGTCGCCATCGACATGCTTGAACGCGCCCTGCCCCGCAGGCTGTCGGCGATCCTGACCCTGATCCTGCTCGCCATCTCGCTCGTCGTCCTCGTCTTCATGGCGGACAAGGGGATCAACAACCATGTGGACAGCCTCTCTGGGCGAGGCGCGTCCTCCTCCCTGCGCCTGCCTCTCGACTGGTTCGGGGGCGAGCGCATCCGCTTTCGCAACGCCTGGGCCTATGCCTCTCTCGTCACAGGCGTCCTTCTGACGATCCTCGTCAGCATCGAGCTGATCCTGCGACAGTTGATCGTGGCCCTCGGCAGCGGCGCCGACCTCAAACCGCTCCGTCCCGACGACGAGATCGCGGGAGCCTCCTGATGCTCATCTGGTTTCTTCCGCTCTTTCTGATCTTGCTGATGATCGGCCTGCCAGTCGTCTTCGCCCTGCTCGCCGCTCCCGGAGCGCTCCTGCTGATCACCGGTCAGGAACGCGATCTCGCGATCCTCTACCGCAACGTCTATAACGGGATGGATAGCTTCCCCCTCATGGCGCTGCCCTTCTTTATGCTCGCCGGAGAGATCATGAACCGCGGCGGCATCACGACCCGCCTCGTTGAGTTCAGCCAAGCCTTCATGGGACATCTGCGCGGCGGTCTGGCGCACGTGAATATCCTATCCTCGATCCTCTTTGCCGGACTCTCGGGCAGCGCCGTCGCCGACACGTCGGCCCTCGGCTCCACGCTCATCCCCGCGATGGAAAAGAACGGCTATTCTCGCCGCTTCGCCGCTGCCGTGACCGCCGCCTCGTCGGTGATCGGCCCAATCATTCCGCCCTCGGGGATCATGATCATCTACGCCTACGTGATGGGCGAAAGCGTCGCGGCGCTGTTTCTGGCCGGGATCGTCCCGGGGATCATGGTAGGCGTCGGCCTGATGGTCATGGTGCGCCTGCTGGCCGACCGCTACGACCTGCCCAAGGCCGAACGGATCGTGACCAAAGGTCAGACCATCACTAAGACCGAAAGCGTTGTCAGCTGGGCCCTGATCCGGATCAATATCGCGGGACTGCTCTACGCGATCTACGCCCTTCTCAAAGGGCCGCTTGGCCTGTCGACGACTGATGACGCCGGCATCGTCAGTGAGCCGAACGGCTGGATCCTCTTCGCCGTCCTCCTGCCCATCGCCCACATCATCGTGGGGCAAATCCGCAAATCCGTCAGCGAGGATTTCCGGATCGTCTGCAAGAAGGCCATTGCGCCGCTTCAAACCCCAATCATCATTCTGGGCGGCATCCTTGTCGGCGTGATGACCCCGACCGAAGCCTCCGTGGTCGCCGTCGCCTACGCCCTGATCGTCAGCTTCTTCATCCTCAGATCCATGACGATCAAGGACCTCATCGACACGCTTTCCCGCTCTGCGCTGGCCTCCTCTGCGGTCCTGCTGCTGGTCGGCGCGGCGGTTGCCTTCAAGACGGTCGTCTCGCTCTCCTACGCACCGCAGATCCTGACCGAATACATCCTGTCGTTGTCCGAGAACCCGCTGACCCTGCTGTTCCTGATCAACATCCTTCTTTTCATCGTCGGGATGTTCCTAGATGCAGGACCCGCCATCATCATCCTCGGCCCGATCCTTGGCCCGATCTTCACCGAACTGGGCGTCCACCCGGTCCACTTCGCCATCATTATGTCCGTGAACCTGACCGTGGGGTTGGCAACGCCCCCCATGGGACTTGTGCTCTTCGTGGCATCGACCGTCTCCGGAGAGAAGGTCGAGACGATCTCTAAGGCGATTCTGCCGTTCCTGGCCGTCGAAGTCGTCGTGATCTTCCTCATCACCTACGTTCCGGCCATCTCCATGACGATCCCGCGCTTGACGGGCTTTGTCCAATGACCATCAATCAACCAATATCCATAGGGAGGATAACCATGTTGAAAACTCTGGGCGCAGCGGCACTTGCCGCTCTCGTCGCCAGCAGCGCGGCCGCGCAGGACTACACCTTGCGCGCCACGGCCAACTCCAACGAAAACGACGAGGATTATGACGGCCTCGTCGTCTTCAAGAACTACGTCGAAGCGGCCTCAAACGGCGCTATCGCCGTTGAGCTTTTCATCGGCACGCAGCTTTGCTCGACCGGGGCGGAATGCCTCGAAGGCGTGGCCGAAGGCTCTATCGACATCTATGTGTCGACCTCAGGCGGCACGGCGGGGATCTTTCCCTTCGTACAGGTCCTCGACCTTCCCTACCTGATGGCGGATGACCGCGTGGCGGAAACGGTGCTGGCCAACGGCTCGCCTTTCGTCACCCAGATGCAGCAGATGGTGCGCGAAAGCTCGGACGATGCGATCCGGCTCATGACCGTCGGCAATACCGGCGGCTGGCGCAACTTCGCGAACACGCAGCGCCGGGTGCAAGCTCCTGCCGACATGGAAGGGCTCAAGATCCGGACGGTCGTCGCCGATCTGCCGCAGGAACTGGTCAAGGCGCTGGGCGCCTCCCCGACACCGATCCCGTGGCCCGAGCTCTTCACCTCGTTCCAGACGGGCGTCGTCGACGGGTCCAAGAATGGCATCACCGACATCATGAACATGAAGTTCCCAGATGCCGGCCTGCAATATGTGACGCTTGATGGACATGCCTATATGGGCGCGCTCTGGTTCATGAACAACGAAACCTTCACTGGCATGCCCGAAGACATGCGCAAGGTGGTGGTCGACGGCTTCTACCAGCTCCAGCAGGCCACCTTCGCTTCGCCCAAGCGCAAGTCGATCCAGGCCTATGAGGATTTCGTCGCCGGTGGCGGGGACCTCTACGTGCCAACACCCGAGGAAAAGGCAGCCTTCGCCGAAGCGGCCCAGCCGGTTCAGGAGTGGTTCCGTGAAAATATCGATGGTGGCTCCGACATCCTAGACGCGATGATCTCCGCGGTAGAGGAAGCCGAAGCGCAGATCGATGCAGTCTACCAGACGGACATGAACTGATTGACTAATGCACTGACGAAGGGCCGCCCCCCGGGGGCGGCCCTTTATCGGAACGGGTACATCCAGACCCGATAGTCCGCCACCATCGCCTCGGCCTGACGGATCTGATCGGCGGTCATTTTCTTGACGATCTCTTCCTGGCTGATCGCCGCGTCCGGATCACCGCCAATGGCACTCAGAACGTACCACATATAGGCCCGCACGAGATCCGGCGCGGGCATTCCGATCCCCTCTTCATAGTACCAACCGACCCCCGACTGCGCCCCCGGATGACCCTTCATGGCAGACCGAAGATACCAGTCAAAAGCCCGCACCGGGTCTTTCTCCACGCCTAGGCCAAGGGCATACATCACCCCGATCAGCTCTTCGGCATCGGCATTGCCGGATCTCGCGGCGGGCCACAGCGCCTCGCGTGCCTCCTCGAACTGTCCAGCCTCCATCAGATCGCGCGCTTGCTCTATTTCGGCGGCGACACTGGTCGAGAGGGTTGCCATCGCGGCGCAGAGCAGGACAATCCGGATCATGCGTGTTCTTCTCCTTCTCATCTGTCTGGTAGGCCCTGTGACGGCAGAGCCAATTGCCCCGGATGATTTCCTGCCTGCGGATCCGGCACAAGCCCGGATCGGGCAACTGCTCTTTTACGACAAGATCCTGAGCGGCAACCGGAATATCTCCTGCGGGACTTGCCATCACCACGACCTGCACGGCACCGACGGCCTCTCCCTCGGGATCGGAGAAGGCGGAGACGGTCTCGGCCCCGAGCGCCGCGCGGGTGACATTCGCAAGCGCATTCCACGTAATGCACCCGCGCTTTGGAATCTGGGCCACAAAGAGATTCGCGTCCTGTTTCATGACGGGCGGCTGGAGGTCTCCGACCTCTTCGGCAACGGCTTTAACTCCCCGGCCGAGGAATGGCTGCCGCAAGGCCTTGACCACATCGTCGCCGCCCAAGCGCTCTTCCCGCTAACGGCGCAGTTCGAGATGGCGGGCAATCCCGGCGAAAACGATGTCGCGGGCGCGGTCCATGACCGGATCGACGCCGCATGGCCGATCCTGGCCGACCGGATCCGGGCCATCCCCGGTTACGCAGACCTCTTCACCCAGGCCTTCGAAGAGGTCGAAACAAGCGCCGACATCACCATCGTCGAAATCGCGAATGCGCTCGGCGCCTTCATCGTCAGCGAATGGCAAAGCCATGACAGCCCCTATGATGCCTGGCTCGCCGGTCGGCCTCTCCCCGCTGCAGCAGAACACGGCCGCAGCCTTTTCTTCGGGAGGGGAAACTGCGCCTCCTGCCATTCCGGGCCACTCTTCTCAGATCAGCAGTTTCACGCACTTGGCCTGCCCGCCTTTGGCCCTGGTCGCACGCGCCGGTTCGATCCGATGCCGCGCGACGTGGGCCGGATGGGCGAAAGCGACGCGCTCGAAGATGCCTACCGCTTCAAGACGCCATCCCTCCGAAACGTCGCCCTGACCGCTCCTTATGGCCATAACGGTGCTTGGCCGACACTCGACGGCATCATCCGGCAACATCTTGATCCCGCCTCATCGCGAAAAGTATGGCATGTTGATCTAGCAAAGCTACCGGATGCACCTGCCATATCCGCGATTGATTTCATCGTTACCACCGATCTCCGCGAACAGGAGCGCCTCGAGCGGCAGATCGACATCACGCCCGTCGCCCTGACCGAGGCCGAGATTGCCGACGTGATCGCCTTTCTGAACGCGTTGACTGGAGAAACAGTCGACCGCCGCCCTCTCGGGCGTCCGACATCGGTTCCCAGCGGTCTGCCGGTCGACTGAGCTTACGGACCAGAGCGATCCTCCGGCGGATCTGTCGGGCCAAAGCAGACCACCGCATCCAGACGCCGGTCAGGCGCCACCGCATACCGCTTTGACAAAAGATCCGACGTCGCCGCATCCGCTGCCAAGGCGTCGATCTGGCGGCCCGCAAGGCGCAGACCGGTCGCATCGAGCCAGAGCCGGTACAGCATTCGCCCGGAATCGAGATGCTTCATCTCGACCGGGCTGGTATGAAGCGCCACGACCGCAGCGGACCGGATCTGCGCCGCCACTCCCTCCGCGTTCGCTTTCGTCACCTCTCTGGCAAGATCGGCAATCAGGTCCCGCCCCGGCGCATCTGTCACCAGCCTTGCGCGATCCGGACTCCACCCAAAAAGATCGACCGGACCGGCCGCGAAAGGCACAGTCCAGTCCTGGCGCCGTGCAATCATGCGCTGGGCAGGCTTCGCCGTCTCTCCGCCGGAAAGAAGCAGGATCGCAACCGGCGCCCGCCCCTCTGCCGCCAGAAGCCGAAGGCTCAGCATATTCGCGACCCGCACCGACACATTATGCTGGGACAGGACAAGGACCGCCGCCTCGATCCGGGCACCACAGGCCAAAGCAAGCAAACGTCCGTCCGGATCGAGATCCCGCTGCCACAGCGACGTATCAAGGTCGATATAGCTCGTCGCACCCTCGTGCCGCCAGATCAGCGGCAGGTCTCCGTACGCCCCGTCAGGCGCGGTCGCGGCGAGGCGTTCCACCTCTTCGATCTGGCTATCCGTCAACATCGGCTAGAGGTAGCGGTTCACCAGATTTTCCAAGGCCTCCTGACGGCCCGAATGCGGTTGCGGATTGATATCGTTCTGCTCGACATCGGCCGCGATCGTCTCAAGGTCCTGATCCAACACATCGCCGCGCTCGCTCGTCCATCCGGCATAGCGGGCCGTGCGCGCGTCCTCGAGCTTTCCGTCCTCCAGCATCCGCGCCGCGGCTTTCAGTCCAGCCGCGCAGACATCCATCGCGCCGACATGGGCAAGGATCAAATCGGACGCATCGAGCGACTGCCGTCGCAGCTTAGCGTCGAAGTTAGTCCCTCCGGTGGTGAAACCGCCGGCCTTCAACACCTCGTAATAGGCCAGCATGACCTCAGGAACGCTGTTCGGAAACTGATCGGTATCCCATCCCGACTGGTAGTCGTTCCGGTTCATATCGATCGAGCCGAGCACGCCCAGACTGGCAGCCAAGGCAAGCTCGTGCTCGAAAGAGTGCCCCGCGAGTATGGCATGGCCCTGTTCGATATTCACCTTCACCTCATCCTGTAGCCCGAACTCCGTTAAGAAGGAGTAAACCGTCGCCACGTCGTAGTCGTATTGATGCTTTGTCGGCTCCTGCGGCTTGGGTTCGATCAGGATCGTGCCCTCGAACCCGATCTTCTTCGCGTAATCGACCGCCATCGACAGGAACCGTCCCGCCTGCTGCCGCTCCCGCGTCAGATCGGTGTTGAGCAGCGTCTCATACCCCTCGCGCCCGCCCCAAAGAACGTAGTTCTGCCCTCCAAGCTGCTGGGTCGCATCGATGCAGGTTTTGACAGTGGCAGCAGCAAAGGCGAAGACATCCGGATCGGGGTTCGTCGCGGCTCCAGCCATGTAGCGGCGATGGCTGAAAAGGTTCGCCGTTCCCCACAACAGGCGTGTTCCCGTTTGCTCCATCTTGCCCTGAAAATAATCCGTCATCTCCCTGAGACGACTAGTATTCTCCGCGAACGTCTCACCTTTGGGCCGGACATCGGCGTCATGAAAGCAAAAGAACGGCTGGCCTAGGATCGCAAACATCTCGAAAGCGGCGTCCGCCTTCAGTTTGGCAGCCTCCATCGTGTCGCCGAACCAGGGGCGAAGGAAGGTCTGACCGCCGAACGGATCGCCCCCCTCCCAAGCGAAGGAATGCCAATAGGCGACGGCAAACCTCAGATGATCTTCCAGCCGTTTGCCGAACACCTCCTCATCGGGATTGTAGTGGCGGAACGCATAGTCGTTGTCGCTGTCCGGACCCTCATATGCGATCTTGGGAATGCCGGCGAAAAAGTCAGTCATCTCAGTCCTTTCACGGCCTCGTAGGCCGCTTTGTAGCGGGTATGCGCCTCGGAAAAGGCGTCGGTCAAAGACGGGTTGGGATCGATGCTGCGCGCGATCGGCGGCGCGGCGAACTCGGTGCGGCCAGACGGCCCCATGGCAAGGCGGGCCGCTCCGAACGCCGCGCCGTTCTCGCTCTGGGGCAGATCAACAGAGATCTCCAGCGAAGTCGCGATCGCCTCCAGCCAATAGTCCGACCGGGCGCCGCCGCCCGTCGCAATCAGACGGCTCATTGACGTTCCCGTCGCAGCCAAGGCATCCCGGCAATCGCGCAAGGCATGCGTGACGCCCTCCAGAACCGCACGGGTCAGCGCCGTCCGATCCGTCCCATGATCGAGGTTAAGAAGCTGGCCCCGGATGCGGGCGTCGTTATGCGGCGTCCGCTCGCCTCCCAGATAAGGAAGAAAGAGCGACTGCCTCGGCGCCTCAAGCCGCGTCAGATCTTTCGTCAGATCGGCCGGATCTTCGCCCATCTGCCTTGCCAGCCAGTTCAGACTATCCGTCGCTGATAGGATCACACCCATCTGGTGCCACATCCCGGGCAAAGCGTGACAGAACGTATGTACAGCGGTTTCTGGCGCTGGGTAATAGCCGCCCGTCGCCGCGAAAAGGACACCTGACGTCCCGAGGGAGACAAAGGCCTGCCCCGGATCCGTCACGCCAAGACCGACAGCAGAGGCGGCATTATCACCGCCGCCCGCCACGACCGGGATCCCTTTGCGCAGCCCGAACCGGCCCGCCAGATCATCCCGGATCTCGGCCGTCGCCTCCAGACCCTCCCGAAGGTCCGGCATGAGATCCCGGCTCAAGCCTGTCCTCTCCAGCATTCGGTCCGACCAGTCCCGCGCTCCAACGTCGAGCCAACTGGTGCCAGACGCATCCGACAGATCGGTGACCGCCTCCCCGGTCAGCCACAGACGCAGGAAATCCTTCGGCAACAACACCTTGTGGATCCGCTCATAGACCTCCGGCTCATGGGATCTCACCCAAAGCAGCTTGGGCGCCGTGAAGCCGGGAAAGACGATGTTTCCGGTCGCCTCATGCGCCTCCGCATCATCTAAAGACGCCGCCTCCTCGCTCGCCCGCGTGTCGTTCCAAAGGATGGAAGGACGCAAGGCACGATCATCCTCGCCAACAAGCGTCGCCCCATGCATTTGCCCCGACAGACCGATGGCCTTGATCGAGCCAAGATCAACCTGCCGCCCCAGCTCGGCCAGAACGGCCTCAGCTGCGGCGATCCAGCTTTGAGGATCCTGCTCGGACCAGCCGGGATGCGGGCGCTGCACGGTAAGCGGCGCGCTCGCTTCGGCAAGGATACTGTCATCCTCATCCAGCACGACGCCTTTGAGCCCGGATGTGCCAAGATCAAGCCCGATATACATGCCGCATCCTAGGTCCGGAGCGGCGCACAGGCCAGCGCGAACAAAGCCTTATGGATCATGACGCCTTCTTCGGGTTCTTGCCCATGATGATCATCGAAAGGATATCGTCCTCGGTCACATCCTCGACCCGCTCGGTGCCGACCAGCGCACCGTTCTTCATCACCGAAACCCGGTCGCACAGATCGAGCATCTCACGCGTGTCATGGCTGATCAGGAAGATGCCAAGCCCTTGGGATTTCAGCTCCTTGATCAGATCGGCAACCATCTGCGTCTCATGCACGCCCAGCGCTGCCGTCGGCTCGTCCATGATCAGGATCTTGGCGTTGAAATACACGGCACGAGCGATGGCAACCGACTGGCGCTGACCACCGGACAGGGCCGAGACCGGCTCTTTCAGCTTTTTGAAGTTGGGGTTGAGCCGCGCCATGATCTTGCGCGTCTCCGCCTCCATCTGCGCGTCGTTGACGAAGCCCAGCGCGGTGGTCAGCTCGCGGCCCAGAAAGAGGTTGGAGGCCGCATCGAGGTTATCGGCCAAGGCCAACGTCTGGTAGATCGTTTCGATGTTATAGCGGCGGGCATCGCGGGGGGAGTTGATCTCGGCCAGTTCGCCATTGATCCGGATCTCGCCGGAATCCTTGGCATAGGCCCCCGACAGGATCTTGATCAGCGTGGATTTTCCCGCACCGTTATGGCCCAAAAGACCAACAACCTCGCCGGGATGAAGATCGATCGAGACATGATCGACAGCGCGCACCCCGCCGAAGGAGAGGCAGATATCGCGAAGATCGACAAGCGGGGTCTGGGTCATGGGTATGCCTCAGGTAAGCTTTGGTTGAATACGGGCTCTGGTTCGCCTTTGCCGCCAGCCATCATCCTGTCCCGATGCGGCGGCGATAGACGATATCGATCCACACGGCGAGGACCAGAACCGAGCCGACAACGATGTTCTGAAGCGGCGCGTCGACACCAACCATGGCCATCCCCGACTGCAGCGACTGCATGATAAGCGCGCCAAGGATCGCGCCATAGATCGTGCCGATCCCGCCCGAGAGCGCGGTGCCCCCAATGACGGCGGCGGCGATTACGCGCAGCTCGTCCAGCGTCCCGATATCGTTGGAATGGTTCGCGAGCCGCGCCGAGGCGACGAGCGCGGCCAGACCGCAAAGCGCCCCCATGATGGCGAAGACCTTGACCGTCAGAAGGCGGGTATTGATGCCCGAAAGCTCTGCCGCGTCGGGATTGCCACCGGTGGCAAAGATATAGCGCCCTAGCCGGGTACGGCGGGCAACGATGGTCATCACGACAGCGACGGCGATCAGCAGCAGGACCGAAATCGGCAGACCATAGGCCGCCGTGTAGCCTTCGGGTACTTCCAAGCCCTGCGCCGCGAAATCACGAGCCAGAACGCGGGACGGGATCTGATAGCTGTTGAGGATCCAGATGAAGCCCATAATACCGATGGCCACAATCGCGGCGACGACAGCCTCGGCCCAAAGCGGTTTGAGCGGGAAGCCATGCGCCTTCTTGTTGCGGCGGCTCGAGGCGAGAATCCAGAGCGCGGCAGCGGTCGCCACGACGCCGAAGATCCACGACCAGAATTCGCCCAGCGTCCCCGATATGCCGCCAAAAGCGCGAAAGGTCTCATCAAGGGGGCCGATGGTCTGGCCATTGGTCAGATACCAGCCGACATTGCGCCAAACCAGAAGTCCGCCCAGCGTGACAATGAAGGCGGGGATCAACTGGTAGCCGACGAGCCAGCCCTGAAAGGCGCCGATCAGCGTGCCGGTGAGGATGCCAACCGCGATGGCGATCCACGGGATCAGCGGATGGCCCAGCTCGAGCCCAAGATATTGCGGCAGCCAAGTGGTCTGCGTCATCGCCATCATCGCCGAACAAGTGGCCAATAGCGCGCCGACAGCCAGATCGATATGACGGGTCACGATTATAAAGACCATGCCCGTCGCCATGATAGCGACTGAAGCGGTCTGGATCGTCAGGTTGAAGATGTTGCGCGGCGTCAGGAAACGCCCATCGGTCAACACATTGAACGTGACGCAAACTATGGCAAAGGCGCCGATCATCCCAAGAAGCCGCAGATCGATCTCGAGGCTCTGAACAAGAGTGCGCTTAGGCGCGGCGGGCTGTGTGTCGGTGGTTGTTTCGGTCATTGGGCCTATCCGTTTGGGGCCTGTCGGTCCGGAGGCGGGGTGGGCCGCGTCCCGGCCTTGAGCCGGGACCTCTGGTGCAAGGGCCCCGGCAAAGGCCCCGGGTCAAGCCCGGGGCGCCTTGGGGTCTAGTTGCAGACGTCTACGCCGCTGACGCCCTGACACAGCGCGTCTTTCTCGATCCAGCCCGCATCAAGCACGGCGTTCAGATTGTCCTGCGTGATCGGCATCGGCTCGAGGAACTTGGCGGTCATCGTCGTGCCTGCAGGCGAGGTCCATTCGGACGCGCCCTCGACATCGGACATGCCCGTGCCGCCAGCCAGAGCCACAGCGATCTCACCTGCCTCGCGGCCCAGATCACGGGCATCCTTCCAGACACTGACAGTCTGCGTGCCAAGCGCGACACGGTTAAGCGCGGCATGATCACCGTCCTGACCCGACACCGGTACGGCGCCTTCAAGGCCCTGTGCGGTCAGCGCGGCAACAGCGCCGCCTGCGGTGCCGTCATTAGAGGCCACGACCGCGTCGACATTGTTGTCGTTGGCGGTCAGGATCTGCTCCATGTTGCGCTGAGCATTGGCAGGCAGCCAGCCGTCGGTATAGGCCTCGCCGACGATGGTGATCGCGCCACTGTCGATCGCCTCCTGCAGGACCTCCTGCTGACCGCCGCGCAGGAAGTCGGCATTGGGATCGGTGGGCGAGCCCTTGATCATGACGTAATTACCTTCAGGCGCGGCCTCGAGCACGGCGCGGGCCTGCATGCGGCCGACCTCGATATTGTCGAAGGTCAGATAGAAGGCGCGGTCATCCTCGATCAGGCGGTCATAGGCGATAACCGGGATGCCCTCGTCGGCGGCGGCCTGAACCGCGGGGCCGATGGCCTGCGTGTCCTGGGCCAGGATAATCAGCGCATCGACGCCCTGGGCAATCAGGCTTTCCACATCCGACAGCTGCTTGGCCGAGGAGGATTGCGCATCGGCGGAGACATATTCGGCTCCGGCCTCTTCGAGCGCGCCGCGGATGGCGGCCTCGTCGGTCTTCCAGCGCTCCTCCTGGAAGTTGGACCAGCTGACACCGACGGTGATGTCCTGGGCATAGGCCTGGGTTGAAAGACCGGCAGCCGCGATGGCCGCCGCGATGATCGCGTTGCGCATGGTAATCCTCCCTGTGAACCGCCGGGACCGTCTTTTCGCAGGCCCGGCGCGAAGCAAACTCGCTTCTGTCCCGATACGATGCGCAATTTAATTCAGTTGTCAAAATAAAATTGACATAGACCGCTCGGGAAGCGCTAGATCGAGAGAGAAAGCCGCTCGAAAAGACGGCAAAGGGAGGATCCGACCGTTTCTGCGGTGCGGAATAGTTCGCGGACTGAAATAATGTATGACGACGCCGACGAGACCGGCTGCGGCCCCAGACCAAGCGGACCCAGAAGCGAATCACAGCCCCTGCGCCAGCAGGTTTTCGAATTCGTGCGCGCCGCCGGTCAGGCCCCCCGGATGGACGTGGCCCGGCTGCTCGAGATTTCCCCCGGATCGGTGACGTCCCTGACCTCCGATCTGATCGCGACCGGCTTTCTCGAAGAGGTCGAAAGCGTCCCCCGCGATACCGGACGCGGACGTCCTCCGGTTGCCCTGCAGGTCGCGAACGGTGCCGGACTTGTCGTCGGAATGAAGCTCGCCGACCGGACGCATTCCGCCGTTCTCGTCGACATGGCTGGCCGGATGCTGGCCGAAGCCGAAGAGCTCTGCGGCGGGAGGCGGCAAAGCTATGGCGTGACGGTCGATGAGGCCGACAGGCTGCTGACGACATTGCTGGACGGGGCCGGGCGGCAGCGCAGCGATATTGCGGCGGTGGGCGTGGGCCTGCCCGGGATCGTCGATGCAGCCACAGGCATCGTCGCCTGGTCACCGATCCTGAGCGAGACGGATGCCGATCTTGGCCAATGCCTGAACGATCATCTGGGGCTGCCAGTGCATCTGGACAACGATGCCAATGTGCTCACCCTGGCCGAGCTGTGGTTCGGAGCAGGTCGCGGCATGTCGGATTTTGCCGTGGTCACCATCGAACACGGCGTCGGCATGGGGCTCGTTCTGGGCGGAGAGCTCTTTCGCGGGGCGCAAGGCCTTGGCATCGAGCTGGGCCATACCAAGGTGCATCTGGACGGCGCGCTCTGCCGATGCGGACGGCGCGGCTGTCTTGAGGCTTATGTCGCCGACTACGCGCTGGTGCGCGAGGCGGCGACGGCGCTCGACCGCGAGATGACGGAAGGCGCCAGCGCCATTCTCGAGCATCTCTATGCAGAGGCGAAGGCAGGCCATAGCGCGGCGCAGACGATTTTTCGGCGCGCCGGGCGCTACCTGGCGCTCGGCCTCTCGAACGTCGTCCAGCTTTTCGATCCGACCAAGATCCTGCTCAGCGGGGAGCGTCTGCGCTACGATTATCTCTACGCCGAAGATGCCATGGCCGAGATGGCGGAAATGGCCCTCCCCCTCAGTCGCCCGCCCGTCCCGGTCGAAATACATGCATGGGGCGACCGGGTTTGGGCGCGGGGCGCGGCGGCTCTGGCGCTCGACGCTGTCACCGCAGATCGGCTGGGCCGATGAAAGGCCTGATCGCCGCGCTTCTGCTTGCCGGAGGCGCCCAGGCCGAGGTGCGGTTCGAGGACCGCTCGGAGGCCCTTCCCGAGCACATCTATAACGGCGGCTGGGAACATTTCGTCGGTGGCGGCGTGGCTATCTTCGACTGCAACGGCGACGGGCTGCCTGAGATTTTCGCCGCAGGTGGAGAGAACCGGGCGCGGCTCTTCCTGAACCGTGGAGAGTTTGTCTTCGAAGAAGGATCGCTGCCGGATCTGACCGGCGTCACCGGAGCCTACCCTCTGGATCTGGACGGGGACGGGACGCTCGATCTTTATGTGATGCGGGTTGGAGAAGATCTGGCGCTGAAGGGACATGGCGCGTGTCATTTCAAGGACGCGACGCAAGGTCTGGGCCTGCCCGTTAGTGATCAATGGACAACTGCTTTCACCGCGTGGTGGGAGCCGGGGGCGGATCGTCCGGTCCTTGCGCTTGGCCATTATGTGGACCGGACGGATCCGGACGGGCCTTTTGAGGCCTGCGACACGAACCGGATCCTTTGGCCAGCGCAGACGGGTTGGCGCGCCGAGGTGCTGTCGCTCGGGTTTTGCCCGCTCTCGATGCTGGCGGCGGAGGATGCGCGCGGTCGCATGACGCTGAGGATCTCGAACGACCGGCACTACTATGTCCGCGGCGGGGCCGAGCAGATGTGGGACATCGAAGAGCGGCGATTTCTCGGGCCCGAAGATGGCTGGGAGGGGCCGCAGCTTTGGGGCATGGGCATCGCCTCGCGCGATCTCAATGGGGATAGCGCGGATGAGGTGATGCTGACCTCGATGGGCGACCAGCTTCTTCAAATCGCGGAGGGCGGCGGCTATGTCGCCGCCCCGTTCGAGATGGGAACGACCGCGCACCGCCCCCATGAGGGCGATGACGGTCGCCCCTCGACCGGCTGGCACTCGGAATTCGGCGATGTCGATAATGACGGGCGACCGGATCTTTTCATCGCCAAGGGCAATGTGGACCAGATGCCGGGCAACGCGATGGAGGACCCCAACAGCCTGCTGATGCAACAGCCGAACGGGACGTTCCGCGAGGTCGCCGGGCGGGCGGGCGTCGCGCAAAGCGCGCGGTCGCGCGGGGCGGCGCTGGCCGATCTGGATCTGGACGGACGGCTCGATCTCGTGGTGGTGAACCGGCGCGCGCCTATGGGCCTCTGGCGGAATGTCAGCGATGCGGGCGGGTTCGTCACCGTCGAGACGCCGCCCGGGCTCGGTGGCCGCGTGCAGCTGCGAACCGAAGACGGCGTCCAAAGCCAGCAAATCACGGTAGGCGGCGGTCACGCGGGCGGAGAGGCCCTGCCCCTGCATTTCGGGCTCGGAAACGCGCCCAGGGCCGAGCTGCGCTGGCGTCCCCCCTCGGGCGATTGGAGGCCATGGCAGACCGTCGACGCAGGGGGAACTCTGGTCCTCACCGCACCCCGCTAAGCGCAGGCAGGATTTTCTAGAAAATCCTGAAGGGCAAAATCTTCCAGAAGATTTTGGCTACGGATGATCAACCGGAAGCCCCGATGGCACAGCGTCCGGACTGCCCAGACGTCCCTCCAGCGCGACCGGATCGTCAAGCGCCGCCAAAAAGGACATCAAGGCATCGAGATCCCGCTCGGACAAGGTCGCCGTCACGCCAATCGCGGCATCCGCGATCCTCCTCGTTTCGGCAGCATCGCCCGCAATCCTGAAATCCTCGACTGGCAGATCGGGAAGACGCACGGTCTCGATCAGCCCGGCAATCCGTCCCGAACCCGCCTTCGGATCGGCGTGATCGCGCAGAAACGCGCGCAGATTGGCATGGGTGCCCGCATGACCCCAGGGCCCGGTTCGCGTCACGTTGCGCAAGGACGGCGTGCGGAAGGCGTAGAGGTCTGCCGGTTCCCCCGTCACCCGGAACCGCCCTTCGTCGCGGGCGTGGCTCTCGAACCGGGCCGCCTTTCCCGGACCGATCTGCGGCGCACCCATCGCGTGAAACCCGTGATCCGTCTGAAACGGCCCGGAATGGCAGGCCGCGCACCCCGCCTCACCGTAAAAGAGGGCCATCCCCTCGGCCGCCGCCCCGGCCAAAGGCCGCTCCCCGCGCAGATGCGCATCGAACGGGCTGTCCTCCGAGCGCCATTCATGGGCGATGAAGGCAGCGATCGCATTCGAGATATCCGTGAAGGCGATATCTTCCGGCGCGTCGATATGCGGATAGATCCGGAACGCCTCTGCATAGGCGGGAATGCCCGCCACGCGGCCCGAGATCAGGTGCCAGGCCCCACCCTCTCCGGTGATGCGTCCCATCCGGATCGCCTGGCTGATCTCGTTCTCGGAATAATGCCCCGCCATCTCGTCCGGTGACAGAACCGGGAACATCGTCTGCGCCGACAGGATCGAAGCGAAACCTTCGCTCATATCGTCCCCCAGCGGCGTCCGCAGCGTTCCGTCCGCGCGGACCTCGATACGGCCGTCGTGAAACAGGGTCGTGAACTCCGCATGACCCAGATTGAACAGCGCGGGCGAATTACGCGGGATCCTTTGCTCGGGCAGGTTTGTCGGATCGGCCCGCCGCGCGGGTCCAAGCCCCCGGCCCCCGTCCCCCAGACCCAGCGCCAGACCGTCCGACGTAGCGAAGGCGGGATGATGACAGCTTGCGCAGGACACCGCGCGGTTGCCCGACAGGATCGGATCGTAGAACAGAAGCTGCCCCAGGGCGATCTCGTCCGGATCGGCTGCCGCGTAGTCCGCAGGATCGACCGGAGCGGGCATCCCATCGGCCAACAGCGTTGTTGCCAGCGCGGCAAAGGGCAAAGACAGAAACAATCCGGCCAGAGCATTCCGCATGAGAAGTAGAACTATAACAATGTCTTTCCGCCGAGCGCCGCGATACACGCCACTTTCTTCTTTCGAAGCCGCACAAGCCGACATAGGCTTTCCCATAGCAAAACATGCTCCCCCACCTTTTTTGGACTGTGAAGAGACGCTGCGCCGGATGCAAGACTGCCTCACCCCTCCCCTTTCGCTGCGCGAGCGGCTCAGACGGGACCTGCAGGACGAACATGAGGCGCTGGATCGCAAGATCTCGACTCTGGATCTGACACAGATCCACGGCTACCGGGCCTTTCTTGCCATCCATTACATCGCCCTGAGGGGACTTCAGACCGACGCTCCGCAGGCGATGCTGGGCGATATGATCGACGCGCTCGGCACGGATCTCGATGCGATGGGTGCGCCGACCCTCCCGACCCTTGCGCCCCTTTCGGTCCACACAGTCGCGCTCGATTACATGCTGATCGGATCCCGGCTCGGCACGCAGGTGTTGCGCAAACGCTGGCTTGCAGCAACGGACCCTCGCGTGACGGCAAACGGATGCTACTTCGCCCTGCCCGCCCAAGGCCGCGCCTGGGGCGCTTTGACGAAGGCGCTCGGCGCCATGAATGGCTCGGACGAGCGGGCCGCACAGATCGTCGCGGATGCCCGCGCCCTGTTCCTGCGCTTTTCGACCAGCTATGATCGCGTGCAAACCTCCTTGTCCCTCCCTGCGGAGCAGATTTCGAATGGCCCTTATGCCTCAGCATGATCCTCAAACGAGGCAGCCGATCGACCTGACGAATTGCGATCGGGAGCCGATCCACATTCTGGGCAATGTCCAGCCGTTCGGATGCCTGATCGCGGTCTCCCGGGACTGGATCGTCACGCATTTGTCCACAAATGCAAAGAACATGATCGGCCTCGATCCAGAACATGTGATTGGAACCCCGATTGCCGATCACCTGCCAAAGGACGTGCTGCATTCGCTGCGCTCCAGGCTGCAGATCGCGGCCTATTCCGAAACACCCTCGCGCCTTTTCAACGTCAAGGCATTGGGCGACGACCGTCTGTTCGACATCGCCGCGCATCAGTCCGGAACCAACTGGGTGATCGAGCTCGAGCCGAAAGGCGAGATCGAGACGACCCCCGACGGCGTCTGGTCGGTCCAGCCGCTCGTTGCGCGCCTGCGCCGGCATGACAGCATCAAACGCCTGGCCATGGAAGGCGCGCAGGCGATCCGGGCCATGTCGGGCTTTGACCGGGTCATGGTCTACCAGTTCAACGAGGATCACAGCGGATCGGTCATCGCCGAGATCAAGCAGCCGGGGATGGAACCCTATCTGGGGCTGAGATATCCGGCCACCGACATCCCCAAACAGGCCCGCGAGATGTACAAGCGCAGCGTTCTGCGCCTGATCGCGGATGTGGATGCCGAGGTGTCGCCGATCGTCCCCGAGCTGAATGCGGAAGGGCAACCTCTCGATCTGAGCCTGAGCGTCACGCGGGCCGTCTCTCCGATCCATCTGGAATATCTGCGCAACATGGGGGTTCAGGCCTCCATGTCCGTTTCGATCCTCAAGGACGGAGAGCTGTGGGGGCTCTTTGCCTGCCATCACCGCACCCCGCGCGTCGTCGATTACGAAAAGCGCACGATGATCGAGCTTTACGCCCAGCTCTTCAACTACGAGATCGCGTTGAAAGATTCGGAGCAGAGCCGGCAGGAAGCCGAAGATGCCAAGGAGCTTCACGACCGCCTGATGACCCGTGCGGCGGACCATCACGGATTTGCCAAGAATTTCGAGATCATCAGCGAAGAGATCCGCCAGGTCATCCCGTTCGATGGCATTATCTTCTATTCCGACGACAGGATCATGCGTCTTGGATCGACGCCCGATGACGACCAGTTCATGGCGCTGATCCGGTTCCTGAATACAACCGCCGCCTCGAACGTGTTCGCCTCCGAAGCGCTGAGCGAACGGCACCCGCCTGCCGCCGATTATGCAAACGAGGTCGCCGGTGTGATGGCTCTGCCGATCTCGCGACATCCCCGCGATTATATCGTCCTTTTCAGACGCGAGGTCGCTCAATCCGTCAAATGGGCCGGCAATCCGGAAAAACCTGTCGAGGCGGGGCCGAACGGGGCCCGTCTGACGCCGCGCAAAAGCTTCGAGGCGTGGCAGCAGATCGTGAAAGGCCAATCGACACCCTGGACCAAAAGCGAAAGAAACGCCGCCGAAGCGCTGCGGATCACGCTGATCGAGGTCGTTCTGAAACTCTCCGATGCGGCAGCCATCGCGCGCAAGCAATCGGCTGACAAGCAGGATCTTCTGATTGCCGAGCTGAACCACCGGGTTCGCAATATTCTCAATCTGATCCAGGGGCTCGTTCGGCAAGGGCGGGACGACGCTTTGTCGACCGAGGCCTATACCCGCGAGCTTGGTGGGCGGATCCACGCTCTGGCGCGCGCCCATGATCTGATCACGGCCGAGAACTGGTCGCCCACATCCGTGAAGGAACTGGTTGAGCTCGAGGTCGCAGCCTTCCTCTCTGACAAGGCGGACCGGTTGCACCTCGACGGCGACGATGTCCTCCTTGCGCCCGAGGCAATGACGACGATCGCGCTTGTGATCCACGAACTCGTCACCAATTCGACCAAGCACGGAGCACTGAGCAACGAGACCGGTGTCATCAACCTGGACCTATCCCGCGACGATCGAAAAGCCCTCGTCGTGGATTGGACCGAGACGGGCGGACCGGCCGTCACCGCACCATCGCGCCGCGGCTTCGGCTCCACGATCATCGAACGCTCCATCCCGTTCGAGCTGAAAGGCGAGGCCGAACTGAATTACCGGCTGACCGGGCTCCATGCCCGGTTCGTCATTCCTGAACGCTATGTCAGCGACGCAAAAGTTCAGCGCAAGGAAACGCTCGAAATCGTGACCAGCGACACCGAAGACGGGCCGGTTCCCTCCCACGTGCTGGTGGTCGAGGACAACATGATCATCGCGCTCGATGTAACGGACAGTCTCACGGAACTCGGCGTCGAGGCGTCCCAGGTAGCCAGCAGCGTGACAGAGGCCTTGTCCCTTTTGGACAAGGAGGCTTTCGATCTGGCGCTTCTCGACGTCAATCTGGGCGCGGAGACGTCGATCCAGATCGCGGAGCGACTTCAGAAAGACGGAATCCCGTTCATCCTGGCCACCGGCTATGGCGGAGCGAACGAACTGGCACGCCGCTATCCGGACGCCCCGATCCTGAGCAAGCCCTTCGGAAGCGACAAGCTGAAGCAGGCCATGACCCGGATACTGCTCGAAAAATAAAGAAAATTTGTCCGAACGCGCGGATTTGGCGGTTGCCGGAACACCGGTTTCGGCAATCTGTATGGTTTGACTCGGGCCCGAACACGGACTAGAACATAAAGGGAACAAACTCTTTTGCTGTCTGGTTCTGTCTCATGTCTGTTACCCCTTCCACAGCCGAACGGCTGCGTCATGCCTCCTCCCTGATCGATCAGCTTCCGCGCGCCGCGCGTCCCCTGCCCCGCTCCGTTCCGGGCGCTGACGCGAATGGCCCCGAAGATGTCTTCGCCCCCGGTGCACCGCTTCTGTCCGAGGTGTTTTCGTCCACCGGCAATTGCGGCGTGCCTGTGGGGTTTGTTCTGTCGCAACTGCCCGAACGCGCGTTCCAGGGCGCGCCGATCCTGTGGATTCGCGACCGGCTGACCCGTCTGGAGGCGGGGCGCCCCTATCTGGGTGGAATGCGCCCTGGTCTGCGGGTGATCCGGGTGGATGTCTCGCGTCCGGTCGATGCGCTCTGGGCCATGGAAGAAGGACTGCGCTGCGGCACTTTGGGCGCTGTGATCGCAGAGGTTTGGGGCGATCCGCAGGTTCTGGATTTCACGGCCAGCAAGCGGCTTGCCCTTCGCTCGGAAGCGTCGGGCGTTCCGGCCTGGCTGGTGCGCCGGGCGGCGACAGCACATCTCAGCGCCGCGCGGCGGCGATGGCGCCTCTCTCCGCGGCTGTCACTCTGCGACCCTCACGACCCTCAAGCGCCCGGCCAGATCCGCTGGGAGGCCGAGCTGTTTCGAACCCGAACCGGCAAGCCCGGGCACTGGCACCTGACGCCCGGCCCCGACCGTCTCGAGGTCGAAATCCCATCGGACGAGGTGCAAGACGACAGATGGGATGCAGACCACCCTCTGCCCCAGGCGGTCTGAGGCAGCAGGATGTCGTGTCTACCCTCCCTCCCCCTTCCCTCCGATCCGGATACCCGCATCCAGATGCGCCCCGGACCCGGCTCGGAAGCCGCCCGGCGGATCGTGTCGGTCTATTTGCCCCGCTTTTCGATGGAGCGCTGGCAGCGCGTGCTCGCCCGCTCCGGAGAGGCGCCGCTGGAGGATCTTCCGGCCGGCCTGACGATCGAGGGGCCGCATGGCCCTGTCCTGCATGCAACCAACCGCGCCGCCGAAGCCCTTGGCGTCAAAATCGGCGCGCGCGTGACGGATATGCGCGCCATCTGTCCCGATCTGCGCGCCGATTACGCCGATATCGCAGGCGACCGCGCGATGCTGGAGCGGCTGATGCTCTGGTCCCGCCGCTGGTGTCCTTGGACCTGCCTGGACGCAGAGGACGGGCTGCTCTTTGACACAACCGGCTCGGATTACCTCTGGGGCGGAGAGGCCGCGATGCTGGCCCGCATCGAAGAGGCGTTTTCGACCTTGGGCTTCTCAGCCGATCTGGCCATGGCTCCAACGCCCGGAGCGGCTTGGGCGCTGGCGCGCTTCGGCCCGGTCCGCGCCATCGCGACCCCCCGGACACTGGCAGCCGATCTGGCCGGGCTGCCGGTGCGCGGCTTGCGGCTCAGCGCGGATCAGACCCTTTTGCTTGACCGGCTTGGTCTCAAGACGATCGGCGCTCTGGCGCAGGTGCCGCGCGCGGCCCTCACCCGCCGCTTTCGCGCCAGCGCGGTAGAGGACAATCCACTCCTGCGGCTCGATCAGATCACGGGGCGGCTGGCCGAGCCGCTGTCCTGCCCCGAGGATCCGCCGCGATTTTCCGTCCAGACCCGCCTGCCCGAACCGGTGGAGGATCCCGCGCCCCATCTGGCCGCGCTCTGCACAGAGCTTTGCCGCGTGATGGGGCGCGAGGGGATGGGCGTCCGCCAACTCCGGCTCAGCATCTACCGCACCGATGGCGAGGTCCGTCACCTCGAGACCGCAACCGCCGTTCCCTCGCGCGATCCGGCCCATCTCGAACGGCTCTGGGCGGACCGTCTGGAACGGATCGATCCAGGCTTCGGCTTCGACCTGATCACGCTCTCTGCGCTCTGGGCCGAACCATTGGCCGATCGCCAGACCCGGCTGGGCGGCGGCGCCGACGACGACATCGCACTGGCCCGGATGGTCGACCGGCTGACGGCCCGGCTGGGCCCCCGCGCGGTCAGCGCTCCGGCGCCGCGCGACAGTCACATTCCCGAACGGCGCGAAAGCTGGGTGCCCGCGCTGGGCGCGGCCCCCTCTTCGGCCAGGGGCGATCCGGATCGCGCTCCGCGCCCGCTTCAGCTTCTGGACAGACCCGAGGAGGTTCACGTCGTCTATGCCGTCCCGGACGGGCCGCCCGCCCAGATCGTCTGGCGCAAACGCACCTTGCGGGTGATCCGGTTCGCCGGACCGGAACGGATTTCACCCGAATGGTGGGCGGATCGGCCATCGGCCCGGCTGCGCGATTATTACAGGGTCGAGGATCAGACGGGCCAAAGACTGTGGCTCTTTCGCGAAGGCGTGCATGGCGACGGCCGGGCAGAGCCACCCCGGTGGTGCATCCACGGGATCTTCGCATGACAAAGGGAAAGATTTTTCTAGAAAAATCTTGGGGCCAAAATCTTCTAGAAGATTTTGAGTGACAGAATTTTCTAGAAAATTCTGACCAGCCCATGCCACAGAACGATCATCAGGCCTCCAAGCGCACCCTGTCCTCGACCGGGGAGTTTACAGCCAATCCCCCCGCGCCTTTCGTGGAGCTGGGGCTGGCGACCTGTTTCTCCTTCCTGCGCGGCGCCTCCGACGCGGTCGATTTGACGCTGATGGCCTGGCAGCTGGGCTATGACCGCATCGGCGTCGCCGACTGGAACAGTCTGGCCGGGGTCGTGCGCCTTCATGTGGAATGCGAGACGACAAAGATGCGCGCCGTCATCGGTGCCCGTCTCGTCCTTGTCACAGGCGAGGCGTTTCTGGCCTATCCCAAAGACCGCGAGGCCTATGCCCGCCTCTCCGGCCTGCTGACAAAGGGCATGCGCCACGGCACCGATGGCGCCTGGCAGCAGAAAGGCATCTGCGATCTCACGCTAGACGATCTGGCCTCCCATGCGGATGGCATCCAGCTCATCGCCATTCCCGAAGGCGACCCCGAGGACGTCGCGCGCAGCCTGCCGCGCCTTCTGCGCCGTCTTCCCGGCTTGCGCCATATCGCGGCCAGCTACCTCTACAGAGGCGACGACCGGGCGCGCATCAACCGGCTGGACGCGATTGCACGTGCGCATGGCATCTCGATCCTCGCCACCAATGACGTTCTCTATCATAGCCCGGACCGGCGCCCCCTGCAGGATGTGATGACCTGCATCCGCGAGAAGGTGAAAATCGCAGAGGCCGGATCTCTCCTGGCCCCGAATGCCGAACGGCACCTGAAATCTCCCGAAGAGATGGTCCATCTTTTTGCCGATTGGCCCCATGCAATCACGGCCACGCGCGAGGTGGCCGATCGGTGCAGGTTCTCTTTGAAAGAACTGAAATACGAATACCCCCATGAAAGCCAACCCGAAGGCCGCTCGCCGATCGCGCAACTGCGCCATGACACAGCGCTTGGCGCGGCGGATCGCTACCCGCAGGGTGTGCCGGAGAAAGTGCAGGCAGTGCTCGACAAGGAGCTGGACCTGATCGAGAAAATGGAGGTCGCGCGCTACATCCTGACGATCAAAAGCATCGTCGATTTCGCCCGCTACGAGGCCAAGCCTCCGATCCTCTGCCAGGGGCGCGGATCGGCGGCCAATTCCGCCGTCTGCTTCTGCCTTGGGATTACCGCTGTCGATCCGGACGAGCATCAGGTTCTCTTTGAACGCTTCATCTCGGAGGAGCGCAAGGAGCCGCCCGATATAGACGTCGATTTCGAACATGAGCGGCGCGAGGAGGTGATCCAGCACATCTACGAGAAATACGGTCGCCACCGCGCCGGACTTTGCGCCACGGTGATCCACTATCGCCCGCGCTCGGCCATTCGCGAGGTCGGCAAGGTCATGGGTCTCTCCGAGGATGTGACGACGGCGCTGGCCAAGACGATCTGGGGCAGCTGGGGTCGCGAGATTGGCGAGCAAAATGCGCGTGAGGCGGGGATCGACCTGACCGATCCGCTGATCCGGCGCACGATGATCGTGGCCGACCAGATGATCGGGCTGCCGCGTCATCTCGGCCAGCATGTGGGCGGCTTTATCCTGACCGAACGGCCCCTCTCCGAGACGGTGCCGATTGGGAACGGGGCGATGCCCGACCGCTCCTTCATCCAGTGGGACAAGGACGACATCGACGCGCTGGGGATCTTCAAGGTCGATGTGCTGGCCCTGGGGATGCTGACCTGCATCCGCAAATGTTTCGATCTGATCGAAGAGCGGTATGGCCTGCGCCATGATCTGGCGACGATCCCGCCCGGCGACGAGGCGACCTATGACATGCTCTGCAAAGGGGACAGTCTGGGCGTCTTTCAGGTCGAGAGCCGGGCACAGATGAACATGCTGCCGCGGCTGAAGCCGCGTGAATTCTACGATCTGGTGATCGAGGTCGCGATCGTGCGGCCCGGGCCCATCCAGGGGGACATGGTGCATCCGTTTCTCAAGCGGCGGCGCGGAGCGGAGAAGGTCGAATATCCCAAGCCGGGGCCGGAGCATGATCCCGACGAGCTGAAAAACATTCTGAGCCGGACGATGGGCGTGCCGATCTTTCAGGAACAGGCGATGAAGATCGCGCTCGAGGCCGCGCAGTTCAGCGCGGCGGAGGCGAACGAGCTGCGCCGCGCCATGGCGACCTTCCGGTCGCGCGGGACGATCGAGCTTTTGCAGGAGAAAATGGTCGGGCGCATGGTCAAGCGGGGCTACGATCCCGAATTTGCGCAGCGCTGCTTTGACCAGATCAAAGGCTTCGGGGAATACGGCTTTCCCGAAAGCCACGCGGCCAGCTTCGCCAAGCTGGTCTATGTCTCAAGCTGGCTGAAATGCCACTACCCCGATGCCTTTGCCGCCGCCTTGCTGAATTCGCAGCCGATGGGGTTCTACGCCCCCGCCCAGATCGTGCGCGATGCCGCCGAGCATGGCGTGACGGTCCGCGATGTAGATGTGAACTACTCGGACTGGGACTGCACGCTGGAGCCCGTCGCCGGCCAGACCCGAAGGGTACCGCCCGGGGATCGCGGCACCGGCTTCGCGCTGCGTCTGGGCCTGCGCCAGGTTGGCGGAGTGAGCGAGGACCATGCAAAGGCGCTGATCCATGCGCGCGAGGCGCCTTATCCCAGCATGGCGGATCTGCAGACCCGAAGCGGCCTGCGCGCCCCGGCCCTCCGCCAGCTGGCCGCCGCCGATGCCTTCCGCTCCATGGGGCTGCCGCGGCGGCAGGCCCTATGGGAGACCCGCGCGCTGCATGATGCGCCGGACCTGCCCTTGTTCGACGCCGCTCAGGCCCAGGACGAAGCGCCCGGCCCGATCGTGGAGCTGCCCCGGATGCCCCAAAGCGAGGAAGTCGTGGCCGACTACCAGACGCTCCGTCTGTCCCTGAAGGCGCATCCAATGTCGTTCCTGCGCCGCTCCATGGCCCGGCAGGGATATCTCTCGACCGAAGGCCTGAAAACGGCCCGCAATTTCCAGAAGGTCCGGATGGCAGGCGTCGTTCTGATCCGTCAGCGGCCGGGCAGCGCAAAAGGCGTCTGCTTCATCACGATCGAGGATGAAATGGGGGTGGCCAATCTGGTGATCTGGCCCAAGGTCATGGAGGCCTACAGACCCGTCGTGATGGCCTCGCGCCTGCTGCAGGTCGAGGGATATGTCCAGCGCGACACCGAGCTGATCCATGTCGTGGCCCAGCATATGGAGGATCGCTCGGACGCGCTCCTGAGGCTGAGCCAGGATATGGTCAAACCCGATATCGCCCGGGCCGACCATGTCCGAAACCCACTGCGCGCACCGTCGCAACGCCACCCCCGCAATGTGCGCATCATGCCCAATTCCCGCGACTTCCACTAAGCGGGCAAGATTTTTCGACGAAAAATCTTAAGACCAAAATCTTCTCGAAGATTTTGAAAACCAGAATTTTCTAGAAAATTCTGGCTCTACTCAGTCAATTCATACCGCTCAATCAGAACGCGCACCTTCCCTTGAGCATTGCCTCCACCCGCCCGATGAACCGCAAAAAGATAGCTCCCCGGCAAAACCCGCACCGCCACAAAACTGTCGAGGATCTCGGGCGCCACGTCGTCGTTCTCGGCCACGACCCGGCCAAGATCGTCAAAGATCGTCACGACAGGATCGATATCCTCATGCCCCACCGCCTCGATCACTAACAGTCCCGGCATCTCGATCTCGACGCTGTACCAGACTGCCGCATCCGCGACATCGGCATCGACCCTTTTGCGACCGGTCACTGCACCCAGAGAGAGGACCGGATGATCGCCGTCCAGACTCGGAGCGGCTTCGGCCGCATCGAACCGCGCGCGCTCCACCTCGACCGGATCATAGGCCGACAAGGAAACGGTCACCGGGGCCGACCCGTCCGAAAGAGCTTCCAGGCCCAGACAGTAGGATCCCGGCTCGAGCGGCTCGCTCACATCGATCCGCGCGTTCAGGCTAAGACCGTCATCATCGTTCTCTTCCAGCAGATCTCCGTCATAGGCATAGAGCCGCAGAACCGGATCGGCTTCTTCGTTGGTCGCAGTAATGGTCATGGTGCTGGGCCGGTCCAGCGAGAAGCGGTAAAACCCAGTCTCCGCGATGGCGGCCGAAACTTCCACCCCGTCCTCCAGCATTGCATCGACCGGACCATCCGCAAGCTCGGCGGCCTCTGTCGTGGGGCGACACGTCCCGCTGCTCTCGACGATATTGCCAGCCGTCAAAGGCTCGTGCGTCTCCAATCCGACCCGCATCTGAACCATCATCAACGCACCATCAAAACTGCCCGCGCTCAGGCAGTATCGTCCTGGCGCAAGCGTCGTCTCTGCGCGCGCCGACCGCTCTCCGCCGCCATCGTCATCCTCCAGCAGAATGCGCCCGCTCGCATCCCGAAGCTCCAGCAGAGGATCACCATCCCCCTGGGCTTGCGCCTCCACCCGAACTTCCGCCTCCTGCGACAGATAAAAGACACTGGCCGCCCTCCCGTTGAGAGGCACCAGCGTCATCGTGTCGAACGAAGCATCGGCCACCGTCAGATCGGAGGCCACCTCGCTTCCCCCAGCCCATCGCGCAGGAGCGTCAAGACCCACGCAATCGGGCGTCTGCTGCGCCAAGGCAGCCGTCCCCGTGAACAGCAGGCAGACAAGGGAAGAACGGACGACCATCATGATCAAAGCCTCTTTTGAACGGACATATCGGCAGTCCTGGCACATCGCCTTTGCAGCACCCTGTCAAGTAAACCGTCAGGGCAGCACAAAGCGCACCCCTGGCATCTGCAGGATCCGCGCCACATCCGCCTCATAAGTTGCGGTCAGCTCGTCGACCAGCGCTTGGCTCCAGCCGGGAATATCGATCATCTGCTCGACCTCCTTTGGATCGGCGTGCTGCGACAGGACCTCGGACAACAGGGCGCGCTGCCCATCGATATCGACCACATCCCCCTTCGCGAGCCGCGCGCGCAACGCAGAGCGTCCCTCAGCCGTCAGGACCCGGTCCAGAAGATCAAGCTCTCCTTCGATCTCGGTCTCCGCGTCGATATTCGAGATATCGCGCAGCAAGGCCGGCCAGATAAAGGGCGTGTCCTCGTTGCACCAGACGGTCAGCTGCGCGGCCGGGGCCGCCACGCGGATCCGCTCGATCACGTCCGACCACATCAGATCGCGCGGATCGAGACCGTTCATCAGATCGCGGTAAGGCATTCCGTCGGCCGCCTCGAGCACGACAGGCACGAAAGTCGCGGGATTGCGCAGCGCGAAATAGAGATGCAGATCGTCGCCCGAAAAAATCTCGGCCAAACCGCGCACTTTCGGCGTCGCCTGCTCGTAAAAGACCCCGTTCTCGAAAATCCGCCGCGGCACACAGAGAAACCGCCAATTGCTCATCACAAGCCGCTTGACCCGAACCTGATCGACGCCTTTCTCGAAGATCTCCTCGATCAGCGCATCTCGCGCGCCTGGCGCGGCGGGCGCCCCGTCAAGGATCTGCACGGCCTCCCGGATCTGCCCGCGATAGCGGCTGGGCCCAGGAACCGCGATCCCGGCCTTCAAAAGCGGGTCCGCATTCTTCATCAGAGCCTTCATCAGGCGGTCGTCATCGGTGCAGTTCGCGCCAATATGATATGCGATCTCCATGGGTGCCGCCTGTTTTCGCTCTGTTTTGCCGGACTATAGGCGCTTTTTCGGCCAGTCCAACGGCTTTCGGGCGATATCGACACAGCCCGCCTGAACCGGCCATATCTCGCACTTGCACCCTCGCCCCGCCGCGCGTAAACGAACCCCGGCGCCCCTATAGCTCAGCTGGTAGAGCAACTGATTTGTAATCAGTAGGTCCGCGGTTCGAGTCCGTGTGGGGGCACCATATTTTAATTTATTTTCAGTTACTTGAATCATCTGTGCGTAATTTTAGCGTAATGGGTGATGAGATTCTAGGATCTGTCCTTCAGATCGCGTTTAAGATCCTGCAAGAACCTTATTTGCTACTCCCTCTCACCCATACACTGAGTCCTCTTAGCTATCAGCGTCAACGAGGCGTTCTACTGCGTCTCCACCGTTACCTCAGAGGTCTGGCGTTTTGGAGTTCCCCCGGTTTCGTGGACACTTTTTCACTTGATGAAGGAGAGTGTTTTTCATGCCGAGAACGAGGAACCCGTACCCTGCGGAATTCAGGGAACAGTTGGTCGCGCTGGTGCGTACCGGTCGCAGTGTTGAAGTCTTTCGCGGGAGTATGAGCCCTGCGCCGCGACGATCCACGAATGGGTCAGGCAGGCCGCTGCCGACGATGGCGATGATCCGAGCAGACTGACCAGCGAAGAACGAGACGAACTGCGGCAGCTTCGACGCGAGGTGAAACAACTTCGGCAAGAGCGGGACATCTTGTCAAAGGCCGCGGCCTGGTTTGCACAAACCGATGTGACATCGCGGAGGTCTTCGAGTTCATGACCGCGAACCAGACCGAGTATTCGATCCAGATGATGTCACGCACGCTGGGGATGTCCCGCAGCGAGTTCTATGCCCATCGCAGCCGCCCGCCCAGTGCCCGTTCGTTGGTGGATAAGGCACTAAGCAAACAAATCTCTGCGATCCACGAGGCATCAAAGGAAATCTACGGAGCACCCCGCATCCATTCCGAGCTGGCCGATGAAGTTATCCTTGTGGGCCGCAAGCGTGTCGAGCGTCTGATGCTAGCCAAGGGCTTGAGAGGCGTCAGTCGCTGCAAGGTCGTAGTGACCACGAAGCGCAATCCAAGGATGCGCCCTGCCGCCTATCTGGTTGATCGCAACTTCTATGCAGACGCGCCAAATTTGCTATGGGTGGCCGACATCACCTTTGTTCCGACTTGGGCGGGCTTCCTGTATCTAGCAGTCGTACTCGATGCTTTCAGCTGTCGTGTAATTGGCTGGGCCATGAGCACCCGACAACGGGCGCAACTGGTGATCGACGCGATGAACATGGCAGTGGCACAGCGCAAGCCTGACAGCGTCATTCATCACAGCGACTAGGGATCGCAATACACATCCGTGGCCTTTGGCCTGCGCTGTAAGGAAATGGGCGACAGGCCTTCGATGGAAACGGTCGGTGATTGTTACGACAACGCAATGTGCGAGAGCTTCTTCGCCACGCTTGAATGCGAGTTGCTCGACCGTCGCAAGTTCAAAACCAAGGCTGAAGCCGCATGGCCTACTTTGAGTTCATCGAAGGTTGGTACAACCCCTCGCACCGTCATTCGGCTTTGGGGTACAAGTAACCCATCAACTACGAAAGGACCGCCGCTGAAGAGCTGGAGTCTGCAAGCACATAATCGTCCACGAAACCGGGGGAACCCCAACTCCGATAACGGAGGTGACGAGGCGGTGCAACCTATATCCCAGCAAAGGCCCTATCCTGCATTAGTCTGACGCAAGGGAAGCCTTGAAGCAATGCGTGCTTTAGCCTAGTAAAGATTCCCTCTTAGGTAGCGCCACGTCTCAGCGGCTAATTTTTGATTAAGATGACTGCTTGAGATCCTAGATGGGTGGCAGGACAATAGTTTCTGTTTATAATGCGTATTTGACGTCTTTGATGATTGTTAAGTAGAGCGACAAATCTCCTATATCTCAATTAGAGGGTTTAGCAAAAAGATAGATAAATGATTTGTGTTTTTAGATTAACTTCAATTTCAGGACAGACGCGGATAATTGAAAGGCTTTGGCGTTCTCTTTTCAATCGAGACATGCTCGTATGAGGGCATTATTCTATTGGATATTTAGCTTATGGTTTTTGAGCTTGGCACTTCACTCCTTAGGGTATCATATTAGCTCTAGCTTTATAGTGAATTTTCTCAATAACTTTAGTCATTATGATAGCCTGAGCTTTTTCTTCGTGCCGTGGGGTGGAGGGAGTATGCTGAAGGTTCTTGGGGGGCACATACTTTACTCTATGCTGTATGCGCTCATATCTATTCCATTACTATTATTTTCCGTCATAAAAAGTATAATATCTCAAGTTTTTCATATGGGTGACCATCGTCTACCTATAACTTTTTTTGCTCTTTGTGGGGTCTTGATCTTCGCCGGCTTATTTTGCTCTGTATGGAGCGATTACTCAGATTACAGCCAAGCCGGGCATAGGCTTAGTGGGATGCCGCTTTGGTGGATTCTGTTTGCGACAACTATCATGTGGCCGACAGTTCTATTCTTTTCATTCGTTGCTGCAGCTAGACCTAAAGATCTTGTGAAGAATTGGAAATAAGGGGACTTCACAATGACATCTGATATCGATAGATTTAATGAAGAAATCAGTAATATCTACCAAAATTTCGTTGAAGACTATATTTCACGTAATTCATCTGAAGCGTTCCCTTTGTCCTTCCCCCCTAGAACTGGGCCATTACATTGGCCGCGAGAGGGGGATTGGGCATGGCGAGGAAGCGACATTCAGACGACGACATCTTGAAGCTGCTGCGTGAGATAGAGCTGAAGCTGACGGCTGGTGATGATGTTGCATCGGCGTGTCGGAGCGTCGGGATCAGCGATGCTACGTATTACAATTGGCGGAGGCGGTTTGGCGGGATGGGCCGGTCGCAGTTGTCGGAGATGAAGAGCCTGGAGAAAGAGAACGCGCGGCTGAAGAAGATCGTCGCCGAGCTCGAACTGGACAAGCTCATCCTCAAGGAAAGCCTGAACCACCTAAAGCCCAGGGCCTGACCACAGAGGAGCTCCGTCAGGCCGTCATTCACACACGCCAGAAGCTTGCGACGTCTGAGCGACGGACGTGCCGGGTGATAGGACTGGCGCGGAGCTCCCTGCAATACCAACCGACACAAAGAGATGACGATGCGCTGCGTTTGGCAATCATCCGGCTTGCAAAGCAGTACGGCCGATATGGCTATCGCAAGGTTACTGAGCTGCTTCACGTCGAGGGCTGGCTGGTCAATCACAAGAAGGTCGAGCGGCTCTGGCGGGAAGAGGGGTTACAGCTTCCGCAGCGCCACAAGAAGCGCAAGCGGCTCTACCACAAGGACAGCTCGATCATCCGATTGAGGCCAACCCATCCGAACCACGTCTGGGCCATCGACTTCGTCCACGACAAGCTCAGCAATGGGCGCAGTTACAAGATGCTGACGGTTCTCGATGAGTTCACGCGGCAGGCCTTGGCTGTTGTGGTCCGCACCAAGATGGGTGCCGACGATGTTCTCGAAGCTCTCTATCCGCTCCTGCTGCGCCACGGTTCCCCGGAGTATATCCGATCCGATAACGGCCCCGAGTTCGCAGCAGAGGCGATGCAGGGATGGCTTCGACGCGTTGGTATCAAGCCGATCCGCATTTACCCGGGATCGCCCTGGGAGAACGGATACAACGAACGGTTCAATGGGACATTACGGCGAGAGGTTCTCAATGCGGAGTGGTTCACGACGACCAAGCAAGCTCAGATCGTCATCAATCACTGGCTCAGGCAGTACAATCACACCCGGCCGCATCAGGCACTCAACATGCGCCCGCCCGTTCCTGAAACCCTATTAGAGAAACCCCTGATAAATGGCCCAGACACAGGGGGCTAGACACTTGATCCTGACTCATACCCGGACGCCGATGTCTACGAAGAAGCAAGACAATATAACATTGAGGTCAATGAGTGGCTTGATGAGCGTAACCTTACTCTCCCCGGCTTGATGCTCGTTGGGGATGGCAGCCCTGACTTTGATCCGGTTGATGACTTCTGGGGTTTTGAAACAAGTACGTTTGGTGATCCATCCTTAGGTGGAGTTCGGGTCGGAAATGGATCTGGTCCGTATACGAGTAGGCCCCAAGTTGCAGCTCCTTTCGTACCAGATCCGCCAGCACCGTGCACCCGTCGAATGGCGACGGCATCGCCCATCGAGCGCGCCGTATCAACCTGCCTCAAAGTATCGAGACAACGACCGTAAGCGATGTGGAAGGCCGGGAGTATACATGCGAGATCTCAAGCGATCTGCACGGGACAGCAGTCGTCGAACAATGGGTGATCGAAGGGCAAGGTCACGCATGGTCGGGCGGGCGACCCGAAGGATCCTACACGGATCAGAAAGGTCCGGATGCCAGCGCCGAGATGATACGTTTCTTCTTTCAGAAAGGTGCCCCGACATCGGCGTGAAGGATCTGAAGAAATTATCTGTAAAGAAGGACAAGCGCTGTCATGGCAAACGCCTTCCCCTGACCAGATAGCCCAAGCAGACTGAATTCGCCTGTGTTAGGTGCCTCTGTATGTCCGAAGAGTATCATAGCTGCTTGGTGAGCCGCCTGTCTCGCTTTGTCACACTTACCGATCAGGAATGTGATTTCATCGCAGAGATGGAGAGCGATGAGCATCCTCGTCGGCGAGGTCGACCCATTGTTCGCGTCGGTGATCGGACCGAGGGGATAGCTATTCTGAAATCTGGTTGGGCAGTGGTCAAGGCGGACAGCTCAGATGGGCGAAGCCAAATTCTTCGCGTTTATTTGCCGGGCGAGGTCATGGGGATGACTGAAATCGGATCATCTCATGCGAACCACCGCATCGTTATGCAGACCGATGGCATCATTTGTCCATTTCCACGACAAGGCCTAGCACCGCTCTTCTCGGATTATCCCCGTCTCGGCGCATTGCTTGCAGCTGTCGGCAGCTTAGACCAGATTGCACTTCGCCATCACGCAAGCAGCCTCGGATCTATGAGCGCAACTGGCAAACTCAAATTTTGGCTACTGCAACTTCGCTCTCGACTAGAGGTCGCAAATATCGGGCTTGGAAACAGGTTCCAAGTGCCATTCAGCCAGGTCGAGATTGGACAGGCAGTGGGTCTGACATCGATCTACGTCAACAAATTGCTCCGCCGATTTGTTGATAATGGTGAGATCGAGATCGATCGTCCCTATGTTCGCCTTCTCAAGCGAGCCGATTGGGAGGAGGAGTGTGAATTCGTCAACGCATTCGTCAATATGGATACATCCTGGTTCCCTCCCGCGATCGGTCTAGAAACAACCGGAGAGGCGGATCTCGCCGAACGGAAGTAAGCCTATGCAATAATCTCTGTGTCCGTTCGGCCTGCGGCGAGCCTTGTCATAACGCGATCGTCTTTGTGGGAGACGTCCAGGCATTCCTTGAGGAGATATATATCCCGGTCCAACTCTAACCGGTCAGCGAAGGCAGCAATGTAGCCGTATCCCGCGATCGAGTAGTGAACCAGCCGCTGATACTGCGCGATGATCATCGCATCTCTGACTGCATTCTCGCAAAATACTTTCTCGATCACATGAGTATAGGCCTCTTTGACAAGGGCTTCCAGACCACGGCAGGTCCCGCCTTCCAACCGTTCGTCATGACCTTTAGAGATCTTTTCAATTGCAATGATCCCGCCCTGGATCCCGTCAGCACCTGAAATCAGGGCTTTGGTAAGGTATGGATCAGTCGCCGCATTTGCCATCGTTCTGGTGATATCCAGCACCTGCTGGCTGGCGCTGTAAATATCCTTGAGCTGTTCGAGATAGAGGTCCTCAAGCGTGTCGATGCTCATCGTCTATCCTTTCTAGGTAAGCCCTCACGCTATCTGGGTTCAGCCTCCTGAATAGTGGTCAATTGGCCCAAGCTTGTCATTGCTATGCAAACGCTAAACCAGATTAGCGTCTACATGCCGTTCAGCTCTGATCGTTCACATAAGCTGCTCTGACAAGGCGCGCCCATATCGCGTCATATAAAGGGATGCGCGATTTGAGCACGAGAGAGGAGCCATTACTCTCGATGACGGAGTTGAGCGTAACAATGAAGACAGTGCCGCAGAACACCTCGATCGGCGTTGTTCTGGATCCGCCCACCCAATGATAATGACGGAGAGAACTGGATGCTGAGCTGGATTTTCTGGCCTATGACGATCACCGTGCTGACCGTGACGCTCTTGCCGCTTACGAACGGGGTCGTCTGGTGGGTGCGCATCTGGGACTTCCCACGTCTTCACATCGCGATCTTGGCACTGACACTTTTGGTAGCTTGTCTTCCTTTCGCAATATCATTCAAGCCGTTGCTATGCGTGCTTCTCGGCTGAGTATTATCTTACCAAGCATTCCAGATCTTTCCATATACTCCACTAGCGCAGACGGAAATTGACTTTGTTCAGGCATCCGACCCATCAATCACGGTCTCGTTAATTTCCGTAAATGTTCTGATGGAGAACACGCTGCACGATGATCTTAAGGCCATCATCGATCGGGAAGACCCCGATATCTTGTTACTTATGGAAACCGATCAGGTTTGGAGCGATGCGCTCTCGGATCTGCTGGCTCGGTACCCAACAACCAAATCGCATCTTGCAGACGATCATTATGGCCTCATCTTTGCAACACGTCTCGAGACCCAGAGCTTGGAGTTGCTCTGGCCAGATGCGGACGACACACCGGCCATTCGTGCCGTCCTGAGATCGCCTGACGGTGTGGACTTCAACTTCCTTGGACTGCATCCACGGCCGCCGGTGCCAGGCAATACCACCGTGGTTCGTGATAAGCAGATCGAGGATGCCGCTCTCCTAACCCAATCCTCCATACGACCCACTGTCGTCATGGGAGACTTCAATGACGTAGCTTGGTCGTGGACCACAAGGCGCTTCAAGCGGTACAGCGGCCTTGTCGAACCGCGCGTGGGCCGAGGAATGATCTCAAGTTTTCACGCCAACTATTCGTTCTTGCGACTACCGATCGATCAGATCTTCATAACGAAAGATATAGGTTTAGTGTCGTTCAATCGTCTCGATAACTTTGGCTCTGACCATTTTCCAATGGCAGCAACGGTCCTTTTTGACAAATCATGGGAAGTCGCGGATGGACGATAGTCCGACAAGCGAGGCATCCCGCGAGACGGAAGCTCAAGCGCGAGCGCATACTGACCCTTGGCGGCGGCTGGACGTGCCCATAATTGGAATATTCTGCCTATTGCTGCTGCAGGCGCTCGTGTGGGCAAGCGACTTCCTAATCCCCGTGACGGCCGCCTGCCTGGGTTACTTCGTTCTGAACAAGCCACGCCGCTTCCTTGCCACGGTCGGGATCCCGCCCGTCGTCTCGGCTGCACTTTTCACTGCAATTCTTACGGCTCTGATCGCGCTTCTGCTTGTGCAGCTCAGTGCGCCGGCAGCTCAATTCATCGAAGATCTTCCGTCGCTGATGGCGCAAATAAAGCAGAAACTCTCGGCGGCAGGAGGCACCTTGGAGGCAATCAATGACGCAACCGTTGCCGCGGAAGAGATCATCGACAGTCAAGATGCCGAGACGGTAGAGGTCGAGATCGTGTCCGACACCGGGATCGCATCCGCGCTCTTTAGTATGGCTCCGGGCTTTCTCAGCCGTATTCTATTCGCGCTGATCCTTTTGTTCTTTCTTGTCGCATCGGGCGACATGTTTCTTGCTAAAGCTGTGCAAAGTTTTGACCGGTTTAAAGACAAGCGACGTACGGTCGAAGTCGTTCATACAATAGAGGAACGGTTAGGATACTATTTAGGCGGCATTGCCATCATTAACGCAGGGCTTAGTGTGGCCGTCGCAATTGCGATGACTATCTGGGGTCTACCCAACGCCGTGATCTTCGGTTTTATGGCTTTCGGCCTCAACTTCGTGCCCTTTCTGGGCGGCCTCATGGGCGCGACTATCGCCGCCGCAGTTGCGTTTGTCAGCTTGGACATCGCTTGGGCCACAGCAGGTGTTTTCCTGACCTATATCGCTCTGACTTCAGTAGAGGGCCAATTCATCACGCCACTCGTGATTTCCCGAAGGATGCGGCTCAACACGACGATCGTTTTTGTTTTCGTGGCGTTCTTTGCGTGGATTTGGTCGATCATAGGCATGATCGTCGCCCTACCTATTCTTATCGTCATTAAAATAGCCTGCGACGAGACACAATCATTGCAAACCCTTGCGCGATTCTTAGGCGATGTGGATGACAACAAGGCTGGTCCTGAGATATCGAATTGACAGCCTGACAGAGAACGTCTCAATCAGGCTGTCTTTTATCTCAGGTTTTTTTGACGCAGCAAACGCACAGTAAAGATTAAAAGGCATGCTCCTGCAGCCGCAACGATTAATTGACCGATCCACCCACCGAGCGTTGTACCGAAAACTGCAACCAGCAGCCAATTGAGAACGACCGCACCGACGATACCGAGCACGATATTCATGAAAAGCCCCTGATCCGATTTCATGATCTTCTCCGCAATCCACCCGGCAAGTGCGCCGATGATCAACGAACCGATCCATCCTATTCCAGTCATGATGACTAATCCTATTTTATTGAGTTTCCAAAACTATCTCGATGACGCGGCATCTCCGGTGTGTCGAAAAATTACATCAACGGCCACCGCAATGAAGGACAAAAACTGCCGCCGGATAACCGGCGGCAGGGATACTCGTTAAAACCTGATGAGGAGGGATCGTGGCTCCGCCTCCAAACCTTTTGTGGTTAGGCTTCAGTCCAGACCAACCTCTTCAGCAAGACGTACACCCGGCTCTAGAATGCGGACTTCGCTTTCGTTGAACTCTGGCATGTTCTCAAGTTGTGACTGAGTGAACTGAGGTACGATCAATTCGTTACCGCGAATGATCAGCTTTTCCAGCGGCACTGCTATTTCATTCTCACCCATACCAAGGAAACCGCCGACTCCGACGATTGCGACAAGCGTTTGCCCGCGAATACCGATGAAATCGACTTCGCCGACGTCTTCGCCCGACTCGGTGGCGACGCTACGGCCGACAAGGTCTTCGACGTTCTGATTGAAGATCGGCAGAACCTCGACAGACTCCTTATATCGAGCACGATCCTCTTCTGGCATGTTACCAGCTTCGTCTGCATTGAAGTCTTCCATGACGACACGTGCTTGCATCTGCTCGATTTCGATATTGGCCTCGCCACCTCCGACAACATTGACCTCCGGCTCTTCACTGGTAACGGACACATCAGCGCTCTCGCCCTGCTGAACATTCACCTGCGCATCTTCTTGCGTCACGCTTACCCGCGCATCTTGACCTGTCGCGACATTGATTTGCGCTTCGCCTTGTTCGAACTCGACACGAGGTTGCGCTTCCTGGATTGTGATCTTTGGCTCTGGCCGAATGAAACGGACGATTGGCTCAGGCTGATCCACATCAATAATGGGCTCGCCGGTCGCAACGTCGACTTCAGGTTTTGGGACCATGACAGTCACTACGGGTTCGGGAATGACCACGGTGATCTGGGGCTGCGCCTGCTCGACCGTAATGATTGGCGCCTGTTGACGTACCCTTACGGTCGGCTCCGGTACGACGACGGTAATTTCTGGCTGGGGCTGTTCAACAGTGACGACAGGCTGGCCTTGTGTCACTTCTACATTTGGATCCGGAACAGTGACATTGACAGTCGCATCCTCCTGCTCGACGACGACCTGTCCGCCTTGTGTCGGTAGAACAGTCTCATTCGTTTCAGCTGTGGTTTGGGCGAACGCGCTACCGGCCGTAAATGTGGTGATAGCGGCGGTGCCAAGTAGTCTCTTCATCGTAGCCTTCATTTTGTTTTCCTTCACAGCGGTCAGCCGAACATTGCACTCTCGCGCCATGCCGGAGATCTGAAGAACAGACCGCTAATGGTTTTCCGAAGTTCTCTCGTTGCAACGCTTGGCGTTGGACGAAAATTAACCAACGGTGGCTTGGATTTGCTGAACCGCTAATCCTCGAAGCTATTCACAAGCTATCAAGGCCTTCGAGAGAGCATGGCTCTTAAGCACTAATCTCAGACAAGTTTCGGGTGTTCTTCCTGGACCATACGGCTCCCCTGGATCTTAAAGTCATAATCGTCGATGTTCAGTTGATCGTCTTGAGAAACGGCAGGAGATCGGAGCCGTGACAGGTCAGATCTCCCCTGGTTGGAAACCGTATTGATCGTGCGTCTTGAGCCCTATCGCCCAAGAGCTCAAAGCAAGCCACACTCATCGAGTAAATTTATTTTAATCGATTGCAGCGATTTGAGGTAGCATGATGCGCCAGGCGCCGGCCAGCTGCTTGAGACGCTCTTTACGGTCTTGCAGTATCCCAGAAGCCGCGCATCCCCTCTTAAAGTGGCGAGGTCCAAGGCTGCCATCTATCGACCGGCAACTATCCTGCGCCGCAGTCCAGCGATCCACGCATTCACTACAAAGGTGAAAAAAAACAGAAAAAATTGAACTCACGGTGTGCGAGCAAAGCTACTGTTCGCCTCACTCTCTCGGTTCGTGCTGCGATCAAGAAACGGCCCATACCGGACTCTCACTACAGGCTAACGGTTCTGCGTTTGCAGCCTGCATTGCCGCCATTCGCCGCGCTTACAACATTTTGAGATGGTCGACCTCTCAGTCTGCGGACGACATGAGCTTTCTCCGCTAGTACGCCAATGACCGTATTTTTTAGTTTACGCGGCTCGGATCGAGGAAGAGCCTCGCCTCCAACGCTCCTGATAGCCAGTGTATTGTTACCTTTGCGGCACGCGAACTCCGTGCCACCCGCAGCTGTTATCGGGCTTCTAAAATTCGTCGAACTCCGGAACAGTGCCTAGCCTTACAAGGAAGCTTGGGTCGCCAACCTCTCCACTGCTTCGATCTTCGGTGACCATATAGGCGTCGGCGCCTGCGCAATCCTTGGATAAGGCCTCTCGTTCGGCTCTGTTTTGTGCTTCTGAAGCTGTGGAATATTCAAGTTGCTTGGCAATTTTTAGGCCGCTCTGCCCATTACGCTCAGCCTTCGTTTCAACATAAGTTTGGCAGATATAGTGAGTTTTTTCTGGGGAAAGCTCTGGATTTGTCATGGATGGATCCTTTTGATTGGCTGGGACGATTGGAAGTTCTGGGAACAGGTCTGGCCGATTTCAGCCTGGTTAAAGTGCCTCTTGCCCAGCGGAGCACATCACGCAAACAAAGCCTCCGAAGTTCAACTACCGCGCCGAAGCGGCTTTGATGCGACGCGATTTTGACGCTGCTGAATCTTTGGTTACAGGTGGCGTGTTTGCTTCTCTTCCAAGGCGAGCATTGCGCAGTCGGGAATTCTTGGCTTGTCGTTGTTCCGTTTCTTCGTCGACCATTTGTCTGACGACACGCGTCGTCTTATCCATCGGAGTTTCCGATTTAGAGTCATACACTTTGAACGCATTGTTTTTTTCGAGTTTCGTCAATTTTCAGTTTCCTTTGTTTTGCAGGTCGGTCGAACCAAGCGAGGTTCTTCAAACCAGCGCCAAGTGTTCGACCTTGCCTTGGGCGCGCCGTGATAATCGTGTGGGTGGATCGCCCAACAGTTTCACTTCGATATCTGGCGCAGCCATGGCATGCATCAACGCATTGTAATTCATCTGGAATCTCACCTCGGAACCCACCTGTTTCATAGATCGGGATGTTCCGATGACAAGATGATCGCTGGTCGCTCCGATCAATGTGCTTCCAACAGGCATCGAAAGCCCCAGAATGTCGGTGTCCTGATGTCCCATCGCGAGGATCATACGTGCAGAAGCACCACGGCTTGTTACAGTGCGAAGTCGTTCCGTAGTTGGATCGGTCAAGGCAATAGGGAAAGGCGCAGGTTTTACCCCCGTTTCGATAACTTCCGCGACAAGCGTGAAGGCATCCGTGTACATCCCGCCGATTTGGTCGCCGGAAGTTGGGTCAACGCCCAGAAGAATTGCCTCCCCCAGTCTTAGGTCGTTGATGCGTCCAGTGGTCCGGTCCCCAAGCGCCCACGGCAAGTTTGCTGAGTTGCCACCGGACACAGTTTTTAAGAATGGGCCACATACACCCTCAACTTCGTTCGCGAGGTCGCAAAGAGAGGCCATTTGAGACGCACTGGGGGCGATCCCACTCAGACAAGCAAAGTTTGCGCCAATACCTGTCAACGCCACCCCTTCCATCGTCATGACCTGCTGCGCAACTTCAGCGACGTTCTCAGGTAAAATACCTTCGCGTCGATCGCCCATCTCGACCATCAGTATGATACCGTGAACCTTATCTTTTCGGATGGCAGCAGACGCCAAGGCCGCAATGACAGCAATCTCTGTGTTATAGCTCGCTTCACAGAACTGAACGACCTCATCGACCTGACTTAGCATCGGCGTCCGGATCAGCGTGACCGGGCATGTGATGCCTGCTTGGCGTAGCCTCTGCACATTATTGATACGTGCATCCGTAAGCCCCAAGGCACCCCCGTCCAGTATGGCCTTGGCAATCGCAGGATGCCCGCAGACCGCCTTGGTAACGGCTGTGACGCCTATTCCACGCGGGCCCAACCGTCGAACGACGGTTTGTGTGTTGACACGTATCTTGCTCAAATCCACTTCGATGCGAGGGCAGCTCATATCGCGGCCATCGAATGCCTTTGCGTCAAACCGGGATATGCGGCCACCACCATCGCAAGCAAATGGGCAGCCGGTCGGGCCAATGCATCGGTGACAGGCAACCCGAGTTTGTGTGTTTGTGCTGCGATCGTGTCGCTGATTTCGGCTTCGGACATCCCCTCATGATTGAGCGTGACACCGATGACCTTTGTGTCGGCAAAGGCCTCGATCAAGGCAATCTCACTTGACGACGTGGGCATCGGCATATCGGGAAAGTCGCAGCGATGGACACGATTAGGCGCGTGCTGAAGGATGACAGCATCCGGCTGACTCCCCCGCAGGATAAAGGCAGATGTACAAAACGCGGGATGGCTCAATGCGCCTTGGCCTTCGATCAAAATAACATCGGGTTCTTCAGCTTCAGAAGCCGCAATAATCGCGCCTTCAAGTTCGCCACAGCAGAACTGGGGCGGCACGGCATCCATTGCGATGCCGTACTTGGCGCCCTGCATCAAGCCGGTCTGGCCCGTGCCGACAAGCACTGTCTTTATACCCTTCGCATTCAGGGCTGCCGCCAAAACGATCGCCGTTGTCCGCTTTCCTATGGCGCAATCGGTGCCGAGAACTGCGATCCGCAGTGCTTTGATACTAGCGACACTACCATCGAAGAGGCGCATGTCCTTACTGGGCTTTGGCTTGCGAATGTCGCGGATCGTGACATTCTGCTCCGAGGCAGCGCTGGCTATTTCTCGGTCATCGCTCAGATATTCATGCAGCCCACTCACAATGTTCATACCAAGCTCAATTGCTTGCAGAACAACGCCTCGGTCCGCAGTCGAGAGACGCCCCGTTGACGGAGCCATCCCATAGATTAGCGTATTGGGAAGGACGGTTTCATGGGCAACAGCGGCGTCCAGATGACCAAAGATGGGTATGCTGTTGCTGACGTCGTCTAGAACGGATCCGCTGTCTTGTCCGCTTACGGTGCTGTCGATGACGGAAAGGATGCGATAGGATTGAGAATGGCGCACAAGGCCATTTGCCGTTTTGCCATCGATTTGCGCGAAGTTCCCTTCGCAGTAGACGACCGCCGTCGGTGAGGACGTGATCTGCTTGCCTGACGTCAAGCCTGCAGGTTTGATCTGTTTCATTGGAGGCGCTTGTGCTCCCCTGACAGGGCGGCGGATGGTATCGACAGTTTCAGATTTGGTTTCCATTGTGGTTCTCTTCTCTAGGTTGGTACGGAGGGCAGAATCGCCCTTACATGCGCATTTTGAATGGGGATGGTTTCGTGTCCCGCGCCTAGTTGTTAAGGACGCACAGCCCCTTTGATTTTTTGAAATTTTTGTTGTATTCCCAGCGGTTGCCCGGCCTGTCCAAATGCGCGTTTTCAGGAACATCAATCAGCTCGCATGTCTCGCCAGAAGCGACATATCCACGATCACACTTCCACCCAGAGCTGTAGGTTCCGTCGTCAAAATATGCATTTTCGGGGATTACGACGGCTTCGCATAGACCGGCCTGCTCAAAGAAGCCGCGCTCACATGTCCAGGGCTGACCGTATCTTGATCCATTCAGATAGGCGTTGGCTGGAACCGCAATCGCAGTACACAGACCGTCAGTTGCTTCAAACCCGCGTTCGCACGTCCACATGGAGCCATATGAGGCATCTGCTAAGTATGCATTTGGTGGCAGCACGATCTCCTGACATGTGTCATCGACCTTGATGTAGCCACGCAAACACTGCCAACGTTCGCCTGACGGGTCCAAAAACCCACCTTCGGGTACCTCTACCGCAACACATGCCGCGTCATCGGTTCTGCGAAATCCATGCAGACATTCCCAACCGGACCCGTAGGACCGGTTCGTGTCGTATGCGTTTTGCGGCACAACAACATCGACACAGGTATCTTCGCTTAGTCGGGAGCCAATGTTACATTCCCATCCATCACCGTAACTTTTAGCATTGGCGTTCGCAGGCATTGCCTGAACGGTGGTTTGAGCAAATGCAGGGAGTGCAAGCAGCATGACCGCCAAAATCGAACCGACAAATAGGGCCATGACAGTTGGTGTTTGTGCAGGGGCACAGGCAGAGATTGCATCTGGACCACGAGGGTCTGTGAGTTGCGATTTACGAGCCATCTAAGGCAGGCCCCGCAAGACATGCGTCTGCGAGATCCCGGCTCGGGGTATCCGTGCCCGGCAATGTGGCCCAGCCGTCTTCCATCATCGCATTGCGCCGCTGAAAGCCAGAATCTTCTCGAAGCGTTGCCAGTACTTCAACTCGTTCCGCATAGGCTTCTGATAGGCCCAGACAGACCGGCACCATGGCCAAGGTGACTTGCTCTGCGGCAAAGCTATCAGCAATCTTCTGCGCACCGCCTGCAGTTGTCCAGCCGCCCCAAATGAAGCCAAGAATAGAGACAGCAACTGCGCCAACCAACGCGCCGAAAATACAGGGTTTCGTCCATTCGGGAATTGTCATTTTTAATCCTCTGACGGAGAAAGCGCCGCCGCACTATTCTTGGTCGCCTTTGTGTTTGCGTTGGCGTGATCCTGCGCCAGAGCCAAATCCAGATCCCGTTGATCCACTGCGCGCAGTTCTGACTTTCTTCCGCGCCAATGGATCAAGAGAAACGTGGCTGTCCGTCGGTATGCAGCAAAGCTGTGGCTCAGCATGACTTCGTCGTCTGCCACCACTTCATAGTCGCCTGCGGGCAGTTCATCGGTGTATCCGGCGACCACAAACGGATGAAGAAATGTCACAACTGAAGTGGTCGTGCGCGATGACATCGGCAACCTTCCCAAACATCAGATCCCTGCTAGAGGACACGACAGCTGAATTTTCATGGTGGATGGTTGTGGTCCGCTCTGGCAGGCTGATGCGCCTATGCCGCAGAGAACCGCAACCTTCATATTTCTTACTTAGTCTCTTAGTATCGGAAAAACAAGATTGGTGACTCTGGTTCCACTTCTCAGACCACCCATGCCACGAAAGAGGTCAAGGGTGGCGAGCCCTCGCCATAGGCACCCAAAGACCCCTTCCCAGCAAAGTGATTTTTGGTTCGCTCGCGTAGAAACCGCTATTGGGGTGTCTCGCAGCATTGGTAGATTTCGGCTCTCTGCGGTAATCGGATGCGGCGCAGCATTTACCAAATCAAGGCCTCAACCCATTTCACGGACCGGCCTACACCGGACCTTCACCCGACCGTCAAGATGCTGCTCCCGCAACCCGCAAAACTGCCATTCGCTGCATGTGCTCACTATCCTTACAAATGAAGGACCCGCAGGGGACTGGTCGTCAGATATGAGCGGAGATCGTTAAAGTCTCGAGATCTAATGGCCAGAATCATGACAAGGCGGTTTCATGGCTGCTCACGTAGCATGCTCAGAGATCGACCGAGGCTGCGATCAGTTGGCCCAACGCCGTGAGACGATATTGGATTTTTCTGTCATGGCTTCTTGCAACGAGACCTGTTGCTTGCAGGTCTGGACCGATCGATTCAAAGTCTGTCCCTGTGTTTTCACGAAGAATGTCGTTCTTCGTATTGAAGTCACCATCTTCACTCAGCACCCACAAGGCAACTCCAACAGTGTCACTCAGGAAGCCGCTGGGGAGATTTGGTTTTGCCTCCCAATTCTTGGCTTCTTCAGACGGCCGCTCAGAAGCGATCATAGCGGAAATCAAGCCGGTGACTTCTGAAGGAATACCTCCAGTCTTCGCCAGGATGGTGCTGCGAAGATCGGCAGAGTCTAGATCGGTTCTTTCGAGTTTGTCGAGGTGAACCCGGATCATCTCTGCACCCCAAGGGGTCAAGAATTGTGTTTGCTCACGGCGGCGGATTGCGAGCGCTCGCAGGTCAGGGTTCGACGCACTAATGGTGATCACAGGCCGAATGCTCTTGTTCAGGACTGACGTCCGGCGAGCAAGCAAATCGAGAAGCAGCTTTGCTTCGGTTGGTTCCTCGGCTTCGTAGACGACAATGTTGCGCTTACCAATTTCAGCGCGCGCCTTATCTACGATGCGACGCAAATCATTGGCGGAGGCTGCTTCTTGGACAATGATTTTATCATCCCTTGCGCCTGGGAAGGTTCCAGCTTCCGCGATCCTGCGCAATGCCTGTGAGACCTTGCCGATTCCGAGGACTTCAAGGCCACAGATGATCTGAACTGGATCCTCCGTTGTGTTACTGATGAGTCTTTCCATATGGAAGTCACTCAAGGGCGAGTAAGGCCATTGATTCTCAGGCTGCTTCGGAGCAGCGGAGTAGCGCTTCCGGTGGGTAGCACTATCGTAATTGATCGTCGGGTCCTTGTTCTCGATTTCGTCGAGAGCATGGTAGATATCATTTCCCGTGCCGAGCATCGCGGCGACTTCTCGCGTGCGGAGCAGGTAGTTGTAGCGATTCTCGCTTCCTGGAACCGGATTTCGCCCAAGAACCCCGAGATCGAAGAGTTCTTCCAAGAGCGCTTCGAAGGACGGGAGAGTTGGGGCTTCACTGGTTTTGGGCCAGAATAACGATGCCTCCTCCATCAGAAGACGTGTGGGAAGACCCGTGATGAGGGCTCGGCGCTCATCACCTTCGTAGATCAAGCGCGCGAGTGTGTAGGCAACCAGTGCGTAGCGAGGATCGAGATTGAGTGTGAGATGGAACTTCTCTCGAATCCGGGTCTCGATGTGCTCGAAACCTCGGTGAGCAAACAAGGTATTGGATGGAATAGTCCAAAGTGGGTCACCTGCGGGAAGTTTGTAGGTCTTACCGCTGCCGACGCCGTGCATCGTAGAAAGGAGTCCCTTCATGTATTCTTGCACGAGTGACGGATAGTAGTTGGCCCATGTCAAAATTTCCTCGACGGCCTGCATGTTCTCAAATGCAAAGCCAGCCGCTCGCATGGGGGAAACAACCAGATCGAAAGCTGCGCGCTTGTCATCAATGTTCTGATTGAGTGGGCCTATGCAGATCGGCTCACCAAGGTGCCAAAGCGGTGAGTTCGGCTGTCTATTCATCCTTTGAACATTGTGAAGGCCAGCGAAAACGACTTTGAAGGCACGCTGGGTCTTCTCCATAAGCTCTTTCAGTTTACTGAGCTGCGGATAGTCGTCGCGTGTATCTTGGGTAATGAAATTGTCGGCTTCATCGAACATGCAGATGATGCGTCCGTTCGGGTGTCGATTAACCCACGCCTGGATGTCCCTGGAGACTAGGTCGACGGAGGTGTGATCAGGCTTGACGATGTCATCCGGCAGCATATTGGATATATGTCTCCAGATCTCGCTGGTCTTTTCAGAGATACCCAACGCTTTGATCTCACGATTTACGAAGAAGCGTTTTTCGCTATCGTCATGTTGGGTCTGCGCAATATGGGCGAGGAGCGCCGATTTCCCGAGTTGCCGGCCACCGTAAACCAGGCAGCCGTCGGCCGTTTTCGCAATGATTTTATGAACCTCCCCTTCGCGCCCGAAGAACATCTCAGGTGGCAACTGACCTGCATCGGTTGTGTATGGGTCAATGCGCCCGTAGGGTAGTCCGCACTCAAAGACCGTGCGCGCGCGGGTTTCCCTGCGGGTGGCTGCGAAGGCAATCAAAGCCTCATCAATAAGCAGAGCAGGAATTGCCTTCGAGCGAAGGCGTTCTGCGATTTCCCGACGCCGGGAGGCATCCGCTACGCCGGAAAGAAAGATGATCGCCGGCCTGCTGGAATCTCCGATTGCCTTGATCATTGTCTCAGGGAGAGTTTCCGGAGATGCGACGACAAAGTTGTAGCCGCTGGTGGCATTGGAGCCGAAAACGGGCGGTAAGAACCATCCATCAGAAACAATGCGAGTATGGAGCGTCCCCGTCCAAGACCCCTTCCGGCCAAGCTCTTCGATCTTGGATACGTTGACCTGCTCGAACCCGATTTCCTCGAAGAGCGCTTTGATTTGGCCGTGTGTTGCCTTCTTCGTGCGCATACCGAGCATCAGGTCGCGATACATTACTATAAAGTTGACGGCAGCAGCGCGGCGGTCTTCCTCCGCAAACAGAAGATTTCCCTCTGTTGCGGTGGCCTCTTCGAATGCTTTGTTGTCGGCCGGCCATTTGTCTGAGCTGGCAAACGGAAGGAACTCAGGAGTAAACTTCCAAATGAGACCCTGTAGGTCAGTTTCAAAGACGGCTGCCGACCGGCCGTCACGAAGTTGAGCAATTCGATCCTCTAAGGCTTCAATCGTGAGCTCGTCGATTTTGTTGAGAAGAGTTTCGACATCGTCTTCGTTCTCAGGTTTTCGATACTCGTTGATCCGCGAGATTTGGCCATCACGGATGCTAAGTTCGATGTCGGCGATCGTTTGATCTAGGACGGCAAGGCGCTCCGTGATTCCGGCGATATCATGGACTTCGCTTCCAGCAGCCAGGCCGTCGATTTTTTCGAGTGTAAGCTTGCACCATGTAAGTTGACGGCTGATCTGCTCTTGGTTTTTGAAGTCGACCTTGTCGAGCGCTGTAAGCATTCGGTTCCGGTTTTCAACTTCAGGTCGCCAATCGGCTACGAAGGCCATTACCGCTTCCCGGACTTTTTTATCCGAAGAGACGTCGAATTGATCGACCATGCGATAGGCAGAGTCGAAGGCGCCCTCGGCGCAGGCGCGCTTAATAGCATCTTCCTGTCCAAGGATCTGATTTTCATTGAGGATTCGCGTGTAGATATCGGCGCGTTCTTCGCTGTCAGAAAGTTCATCCCGATCGACTGGCGGGAGCAAGTCCATCTCGGCGTAGAGGGCGTCCTCAAGCGTCGAGAACCGGCCAGTATCCCGCCCAAGAAGTGCGTCCCGGGTCTCATTGATCTGCTCGCTGATCCAGTAGGCTACGGCTGCGATCAAAGGATCGTCAGTGCGGCCAACTTCGGCTTCGAGGCCGTCTCCTGCTTTCTTGAGCTGCGTGCGGAGAGTGGCCGTGGTCAGCCTTGTTCGTTCTTCGGATTGCTGGCCGTTCGCTGCTGCGGATTGCGTCGTCTCAACCCAGCGTTTCAATAGTGCCACGGGTTCATCGAACTGACGAGCAAGATACTCGACGCCTTTCGAATAGAGGGCGAGATCGTTGTACCCTCTTTCGGCTGCATAGGTTTCGGAGAAGGCTTCGATGGATTGAGTGTCGCGCAAGTTCTTAACCGCGGCTCGGGCCAATTTCGGTGCGGTAGGGTCTTTTCTTGAGATGGCCTGAACTGCGGCGCCGAGTTCGCCGTTAAGCGACACGATGTAGTGCATGAGCTCGGTGGCAAAAGGCCAGCGGGACTTTTTTTGACTGAGGGCCTTGCAGATCCGTTCCAAACGATCCGTGAGGCGTTGCTTTTCAGGCGTTCCCGGTTGCCCTGAGAGTTCAGCGAGGCGATCAGGGCTGGGAGGGTAGTCGAAGCTGAGCCGCGACACGGTATCATTCACTTCGATCAGGTGTTGGCCAAGGGTGCCCTTGCAGAGATCGGAAACCTGGGTGCGAAGCGTCGTATCTTTTGAAAGGATCGCAGGTCGCAAAATCGACCCGAGAATAAGAACCGACGCGAGATCAGAGAGAGGCGTCGAGGTGGCATTTCCAACGTGTTCATTGAACTTATGTAGATCAGGACCAAATCCGCGATAAGACGCGCGACTTGCTGCAGCGACACGCAAAGCAACAGCGGGGAGCGGCAGCGCCATACCCTCGTGTTCATAGGCTGCTGCGGCATTGGCAGCGATCGCAATGAAGTCGCGTTCGATAAGAGAGGCGAATACATCCTTGTCGACAGGCGCGGGTTGAAGCGACTGAGAGGCAGCCGCTTCAAGTTGTTCGGGTTGAGTTTGCAGTTGGTCGTGAACCGACAGATCGGAAGCTTTGTCGTGTTGCTCGGCAGAATTTTGATGATCTGCTTCGTTATCTTCATTGCCTTCCGTTTCCGTCTGTGGACCGTGAGCTTTATCATTGGGAGCAGGATATTCATCTACCGCAGGATCCTCAGCCGGCTCTACATCTGCGGGCTGTATGTCGAGGTTAGAAGTGGCTTCCTCCGTGCTTGTCGCCTCAAACTCTGCGCTTGCCGCACGATTTCCTCGTTCCGCGACTTCATCAGAGGAGTTTTCAGTGCTTTCGTCTGCTCTCTCAACTTCTTCTTGAGTGTTGGGGTTGTCGGACTGGACCTGAAGAAGGCCTTGTTCGCGGATCTTGTCGAAAATCTCCAGATAATCTGATGGATCGGAGTTTTCGTCGAACGTGTCTGCATCTTGAGCGGGATCGTAGTTCTCGAGGAGCAACATAAAGCGATCAGGCGTCGGGTCACCGAGTGAGCGGAAGATGTCGAGGATGGCCTGGTAGGCCTCTTCCATCCGATTGATCTTGTTCTCAAGCTTCTCTGCCTGGGTCGCAAGCTCGCCGATCAATGCGAATTTTTTTGCTGCCGTTGCTTCGGCGATTTCATTACCGATGGCTTCAAGCTGATCGGTTGTGGTTGAGATTTTTTCCTTCCGACTGAGGATCAGATTGTAGAACTGATCGGAAAGCAAAATTCCGGCGGTCGGGCTGGCGATGCGATCAATATCATCCCCCTCCTCAATTGCGCCAAGTGTTCTGAGCCGGATTTCGACCTCCTCCGAGATCTCTTCAGTGAGGAAGTCCTGCATATCTCGGGCTGCGACCGAGAGATCGGCAATTAAAGAGATCCTCTGAACTTCGATAACCGAGCCAATCTGGAGTTCTTCGGCCAGACCCCGAATGGCCGTATGGAGATGCCCCAGGATGAGAGTGGAGCAAGCATCTGGTTCAGCTTTGATTAGATCAAGGATGTCAGCGGCAATGTCGCCCCAATCCATGTCTTCATCGATTTCAGGCAGTCTCTGTTCGACCCAGTCCGTTGGGCCGCGATGCGTGAGGATCTCCATGGCTTCCTCATGAACCCTTTCGAAACTGTCGGGTTCAGATAGCACGTGGTAATAGTTCATAACCGCGTATTCGCAGAAGGACGCGACGGCAATTTCAGGCGATAAATCGTCAAGGAGAAGTTCGTGGACGCGATCCTGCAGTTCCGCGTGGGCCTCGAGCCGAAGTTTCGAGAGCGGCAATCTGGCGATGACACCCTTCTTCATCGCGGCCTTTTTAGCGCGAGGACCCTTTTGGGTGCCCCGCTTCTGCATCACAACCGTTTCAAGTATAGGAAAGATCCAAGGCGCTTTTTGCGCCCGAAGGATTAGTGTCTTGTAGAGGTCGGCTGGTTTGTTCGGGTCGAATGTTACTCCCATGAGGCCAGCGATTGTCTTCATGTCTTTGTTGGTAAAATGGCCCGACTCAGCGAAGAATTCCGGAGCATTTTGGCAGATGTCGAGCAAGGGAAATTCGCTGAAATATTCAGGCGATTCCCAGTGTTCATATTTCCATGTGCTCATGGTTTGAACAGACGCCGGGATGCCGGCAAACGAAGCGTTTTCAGTTTGAGTCGTAAGAGCGAACGATGGCGTTTGTTTCGGGGTGTCTTCAGGCATGTTCGATCTCTTATTTGTTCCAGCTTTGCGTGAGCTTCACGCCAGCATCGAGAAGGATCGCTTCAATCCATGCAAGTGCGGGGCGCCGTTCGAACTCAGACCATAGTCGTTGGTTCGAGTAGTCGTTGAGGCAGCGCGTGCAACTTGTCACGCAGTCGGGGTTCTCGCAATTTAGGATTCTTCGGGCAGCGAGAAGAAGGTCCACAGATTGAAAGCCATCTTCCCGCGTCAGCCGCGTCGAATAACCAGCCCCGCCGGACACCGTGTCATAAAGCACAATCACGAGATGGCCGTCGAGCCTTTGAACAATGGCCCGAAGGTCACGCGCGTCCGTCTCGAGAAGCTCTGCTGCGCCGAGGCGTAGAGCTTCTTGCAATGTGCGGTCGATATTCGTCGACGTAATTAGATCTCCGTTTGGATCATGAGGTGTACCTTGAAAGAGAATAGCGCGCACGTCTGTCTCGAAGACATGCGCGAGATCGATCGGCCAGACTGGGAATGAGGGGTCGTATCGACAATCGCGCCCCGTTCGTGGGTTGGTATGAGCTTCCAAGGTCATAGGTTGCTGCCAGGCATTGTTGGGGCCAGCACTGATTGCAGGCACGGCGTGCTCACAACGGGGGCACCAAGCAAATCCGCCGCCATGCCGCCCTTTGTTGACAGTGATGATGCGCCCCAATTGATCGTCAGGGCGGTTTGAGCCTGGCGCGTGGAAGGTCAAAATCCCCGGCACATCCGTCGGCGTGTAGCTTGAGATTGGCGCTTCGGTCAGCAGAAGCGCCTCTTCGGATACGGTCGATCGAATTCGACTCGCGCCCGGGTCTCGGCCCTGACCGTCGCGCACCGACGTGAGGAAGCCGTGCGGCATGAGGAAGTCGCGCTTTCTATTGATGGAAGAGAACTGCGCACCGCATTGAGAGCAGTTTTCGTCGCGGGTGACACGTTGAGGGGTGATCTGCGGAGATCGGCAGACTTCGCAAACGCGATACTGAGCCTTCTCGATAAACGCGTCATCACCGGTGAACTTGGATCGCTTTGATATCCCGTCAGAGATCCAAACACGGCCACCAGCGACGATTTCCGAACCAGGAGCATATTCTGAGATGCCGATGGCTCCATCACGATCAAGCTCGAGCACGGAAGTGTCGGACGTTTGACCAGCCGCGTTGAGAACTTCGAGAGAAACGGAGTGCACTGGGAATGAATAGGTGGGGATGACCGCGCGCCGAGACAGCTGATCGATCATGAACTGCCCGATGTAGAGGCGTTGTTGTGTGCGAAGCGCCTCTTGGTATCGGCCGATGCGTGTGAAACCGGCAGAGTCGTTGGCGTCGAGTTGCTTTCGCTCCTCTTCAAGATCATCTATGCCGGACTGCATGATGGTCCAACGCCCCCAAACGGCATCGGCGAATTGCATCACTCTATTGCGTAACTCTCGGCGGCAACCTTCTGCATCGAGCGCAATATCCGCATTTGCGGCAGGTAGACGCGTTCCGAGCGCGGCCGCTGCCGCGACGTCTTCATCTGCGTTGTCGAGCCAAGTGTTGAAATTTTCATCAAAGGCAAGGCGCGCGTCGTCTGTCAAAGCGCTGGCGAAGACATCGCGAAGTTGAGGAGACCCGCTTCGTTGGTAGTCTGCGAGGCGGCGTTCGAGGAATTTCGCCAGAAGCATTGAGAGCTGGTGACGCTGAAAGAAACCACCGTTGTCCAGGCTGAGATACGGCACGCGTGGTTGCTCAGCCAGATATTCTTCGAACCGTTCGAAGACAGAACGGTCATACCTCCCGGAGCGGGAGGTTGTCAGAACGATAGGGGCGACTTGGGCGCGTCGCCCTGCCCGGCCTGCCCGCTGCTGATAGCTTGCGATGGATGGCGGAACGTTCTTGCAAAGGACACTTTCCAGATCACCGAGGTCGACGCCCATCTCCATCGTCGTCGTGCAGGAAAGAAGGTTTACCTCCCCGATTTTGAAGTCTTCCTCGATCGCGGTTCGGATTTCACCGGCAATCGCCGCAGTGTGCTCGCGCGCAATCCCCATGGCTGGATGCTCGTGGTATCTTGCAACGTAGTGGTTTTGCTCGAAGAGATCCGCGCGCTCCTCTGCGGCGATTTCAGTCAAGGTTCCCTTGCAGCCCATGGACTGACAAACTCCAGCGGTGTCGAACTGAGTTCGACTTCCGCACTTGATGCACTGATAAAGGTGGGTGTCCTGGCCAGGCACGACTTTGATGCCGGGGCCAAACCTAAGGCCCCGTCCTACTCCATGGCGGGCAGTGATGGAGCGAGGCCCCTCCATCACTTTCCAGAACGCAGTCAGAACATCGAGTATCTGGTTGTCGTCGATAGCCTCCCCTGTTGCGGTCGCCATTTTTTTAAGGAGAGCGGTGAAGCGGTTTGGTCGATTTGCCGCGGGGATGAGATTCATCGCCGTTGTTGCTCGGCTATTTTTCTCTCGTGTAAAACAGCGCGTCTGCTGCGCCGCAATGCGGGTCCAGACTGATTCATCGACCAGGTCTATCATGCCTGATCCCTGATCTGAGACAGCGCGATGTTCTCTGATCATCTTGAGAAGATAACGGACGTAAGCTTCCGCGAAGGGCTTCATCTTTTTCGGAAAGTGCTTCTCGACGGCGAAGACCGCACGATCGAGTTGATCGTAGTTGACGCCAAGGAGCCCAAAGCCTTCAAGGCCGAGACGTCCGCGGCCGAGGGTTGTCAGCTCAGCGACGATCAGGGCCTTCAGGCGCTGCATTTCATTTGTGCCGGTCTCGAGCTCTGGCAGAACACCGGGCCGGTAAAGTCTTAGTCCGTCTTTACGAAGCTCGTTTCGAACGGCAGAGACAAGATTGTCGATGTCGATTTCGCCATTGGCTTCGACGGCGCGGAGAATAGCACTGCGAAGGGCTTGCTCTCGCGAGGTGCGTTCAAAGAAGGGCGCAAAGAACGCGGCGTCCTGTCTGTTGTCAGAGAAGACCAGCAGGTTTCGTCCATCCATGGGGGGATTGGTTCCGAGATCTCTGGCAGGCATCGATTCAAGGATGGACTGCGCAGCAACGGCAGCAAGGGCTTCATCGCCCGGCCTAACCGTCGTGATCGGCTCCGGAAATCTGGATGAGCGATGGTGGCATGCTACGCAGCGCGGCATGTAACGTCGACCGTCGTCGGGATCCTCTTGCAGCTCGACATTCTCGAGGGCAACAGCGCCAGCCGCCTCCTCTTCGACCGGTAGGCCAGAAGCGGGGTCGAAGTAAATCATGTGCGGTGTATCATCTTCACTCGAGGTGTCATCTTCATCATCCTCCTCTACAGCCTTGCCGCCAGAGACCAAGCGCAGAAGACGACGAGGGCCGCCACCCGGCGTCGCCTCAAGGTGCGTGGGGCCATCCCAAGCCTCGATATAGGGTTCGCCGCAATTTCGGCAGACGAAGAGCTCAAAAGCGGGGCGCGCTTCGTCATCCATTTCTGCACCAATGACGACTTGCGACAGGCTTTCGCTGTCGTTGGCCTTAAGGGATACGCCGGTTCTGTCCGGTGCTCGCGATATCAAATGGTATCGAGCAGGGAGAAGAGGAAAGACGGCAGCGCTTCCGCTGACAGCCAAAACGCCGATAGAGATCAAACCGACCAGTGCTGGAATTGCGCCTTCATCCGCATCGGGAAACACGTTCTCAGCAAGCCGAGGGAGGGGGATGGATCCGCCTTCGAGGCGGCGGGCGATTTCGTGAACTTCCTCGAAGTCTGACAGCCGTTCGATTAATGCATCACCCAATGAAGGGTGAGAGGGGTCGAGGTTTAGTGCGTCCAGCCCAAGGAACTCCGCTTCGGCATTCCAGCTCTCGATGTCCATGGGAGCGCCTGTCTGAACGGTCTCGCGAACCATGTTTGCCAAGTTGGAGGCGTTAGCCCAGTCGTCAGAGCTAAGGCCACTTGCCGAGGCAGGCTTGGATAATTTTGGATGCAGTTTTCTCTTTGATGTAATGACTGCGGGTTCGCCAGCGAAGGGCTCGCCGAAAAGTCTTTCGGCGAAGTCGGAAAGCTCCCCTTTCCGCTTTGGGTTTAGCGATGCCGATGTACCAACGCATCTGACTTTTCCATCAGGGATCTCAAGGTGAGCCTTGAGGCGCCGCAGTAGGAAGGCGACTTCGATCGCCTGAGCGCCCGTATACGTATGGATCTCATCGAGAACGATGCGAGCGAGGCGCGCGTTCTGAAGGAGCGGGCGGTTTGTAGGCAGGAGCAGAATATGCTCCAGCATCGCATAGTTGGTGATGAGAATGTGCGGGGGTGTCTGCCGCATTTCCTGCCGCGAGAGCTTCCAGTTGAGAGGAACGTCGGCGTCCTCTCCGAAGGTTTGTTGGAAGCTGGGGGTTTCGCGGAGCCTTGTGACTTCCTGTTCTCGAGTTGCATGGGATTTCACCTGCCCAGTGTAGCGGCCAAGCGTGATGCCAGGATCTCCGAGATCGCGAAATAGGAGCTGGGCAATCCGGCCGAGTTGATCGTTCGCCAGAGCGTTGAGCGGATATACGAGGATAGCGCGCACGCCAGGCCGTTCGAGATTACCCTCCTTGAGGATGTCATTGATCATTGGGTAGAGGAAGCTTTCCGTCTTACCCGAGCCTGTTCCGGTTGCGACGAGATAGTTCTCGTCCCGGAGCAGTGTCTCTTCTTGGTGGGTATGAAGGGGACGCTCCCACACGGAGGGCTCATTCTGACCAAATTCGACCCATCTGTGGTCCAGTAGACCTTCACTGTGAAGTTGTGCGAGGCTGCGCCCTTTTTCGAAATCTGGAAGAGTTTCGACGTATGGTCCTTTTACGAAGGTGAGGCGTCTGACTTTTTCGCGGAGTCGTTCGGCAAGTTTGGGCGCGCGGATCTCATTTATTGGAGAAGATGTTGCCACAAAACGCGCGAGGGTCCGATTGAGGTCTTCGCGGTAGGCATTCGGATCGAGAATTGTCATTGGATGAATGCTCCCTGAGTGGTCGCGTGGCCCCAGAGGGCACGAAAATAGGCGAAGAGTTGGACGCCTGCGCGTAGCATCATGGTCATGGTGGAACCGATGTCTTGCCGTGATAGCCCCGTTCTCAAAATCAAATCATGAAGGAACTCCTCTGATCGCTTTTCGGCACAAGCACGAGCGAAACGCTCGATCTGAATCGCGATCTTCGCAGGAATTGGGTCTCCGCCTCCATTGTTATCAAAGGCTCGAATTTCATTTAGGTGCTCAACGTGAGCTTCACAGATAATCCGGCAAGCATTGCCAAGAGCGCCGCCTCCAATTAGGTCCACCATGTCTGTCTCTCTCAAACGGAAGCGAAGATCGACAAATGCGGTGCTTAAGGCGTTCGCTGACAACCCGTTCGGAATATCAGGGTCTTCTTGCAGTCGATTGATCCATGCTCCAAGCGGATGCCGGACCATGAGGTCTGGAGGTGGTTCCGGTGCTTGGATGGACTTCATGAGATCGAGGCTCGTGAAACCCGTTCCTTCCGAAAGCCCGGAAAGAGCGTGGGCCCCAGCCTCGAATACCCAAGGTGCCACCCCGACTATGTCGTGGCGAGCTGTGCCCCCGCCAAGTCGCGTGACGTTCAGAACTGGCTTGATGGCCCCGACGATCCTGTTTTTGGTGAGAACGTCGAATGCCTGCGCATAGGCGGGGTATAGTGCTGTCGACACTTGTCCGCTCAGTGCGTCAGGTTCCGGATGCGCCAGCATTTCAGCAAGTTTGACAACGGCACTGCGGTCGGCGGGGATTGACCCGGAGATCCCGATCGCAACGGGGGATCGAGATCCATCCCCTACGGGTTCGATGACGCCGTTGACCGATATGGTTTCAAATGTGATTCGCGCCGGACCCGAGAGCTGGGCTTTGTCGACACGAACCGTGATCAGCTTGGTGCCCTGGTCTCTCGTGGCCTCGATGGCCGGAAGAGGTGGCAGTGATGCCGGCAACACGCCGAAGGTGTAATCTCCGACATCGGTTTCTTGTCCGACCTTTTCTACATGAACGCGCAGGAAGTCGACGTCATCATGTGGTCGAAGCGTTAGGACGGCCAAATCTTCAGCTTCGTGCAGCGCGAGGGCGCCAGCGTCGGTGACGCGACGAAGGCGAGCGAGTAGGTCCAGCTTTCCATCCGCGCGTCGTATTGCGATGCGGTCGTCTCCTGTATCCTCTTCGAGTTTCTCAGCCCCAATCTCAAAGATTTGGCGTTGGATGAACGGGCGATTGATTTGCTGGCCGAGGACAATCAGGTCCGCATTACGATCGTGACAGCGAAATCGGAGCATGTCGTGGCGATTGTCGTAGCCAAAAGTCACCGTTCCTCCTTTTGGGACGAACACCTGATCATTGCTCGCGATCCGAAAGTGCCAGAGCTTTTCAGATCGGGCGATCAGATCGAACTCGAAGGCTTGCTCTTCGAGCGCAAGGCCAAGGATTGGTGTTTCAGCTTCAGATCGCGGATCAACCGAAAGTCGATCAAAGGAGTCAACGTGCAGTCCAGAACTTCTTGCAGGCACGTAGTTGGAGGGAACCTCGACGTTTTCAAGATCGCCGGTCGGCGGTGTCACGCCGGGCCAGACCCAGGAGGTCGCTTTGAGATCTGCGCGTGCGTTTGGATCACCAGCAGCGCCGGGGATCAAGACTTCGACGATGATCTTTCCGGGGTCGCTGTTAGGATCGAAGCCGAAACTATTGAATGTGACGCTCGCGTCGTTCTTACCATTGATGCGGATGCTCCTGTATCGCGACGAGACGCCAATTCGTGCACGCAAGATCCGCTCTTCGCCACCAACCTCAAGATCAAGCCGCATATGAATCTTGAGGTCATTCGCATAGAGAGCGCTATTTCCGTTTCTCCCGAGAACGGTGCCATCAAACCAGATCGCCGTGTCGATCGGAGCGGCGATTTGCAAGAGAGATCGATCTGATAACGAGAGCGTTTCACCGATTTCGATCCACGCAGAGAAAACTGCAGGATCAGCGGTCGGGATCGCTGCTCCAAACTCTGATGCGCTGAAAGGAACCTTGCTGATAGCAATCAGTCGCGTCGCAGATACTTGGACTTCGTCGATCGTCTCATCGACACGATATAGCAGCGAACCACTGTCGGCATCGAAGAGCATCACTTCGTTTTCGGTGGGTGCGAACGCAACGTCGATGTTTGCAGATCCCGCAATCCAGTTGATTGTATCGGGCCACGGGGCCTCTATGGATGTTCGCTTCCCACCAGGTATCTGTCTTGCGAATATACCATCCTTGATCGACTGAGATTTTGATGACTTCTCAGGCAGAAGCCCAAGTCCATTTCGATGCCAGATGACTGCTGGTGGTCCAACAATATCGGATCGTTTCTTTCCAATCCGGCTCGCAAATGTGTCGTAAGCTTCGAAGAGGGATCTTTCGCCCTCGCCAGCACCAGTATCGCCACGGCGCCAAGCATCGAAACGGCGCGCGTAATGGGCGGATTCATCGAAGCGAATTGGGGCGATAAGACGCGGTTGTCCCGCACAATGATTATCAACCGCAATTCGTTGCCAATGCCGGGAGGCAACCGTATCTTCGATCGCCGGTGGACCTTCTTGGATCGCAGTCCAAAGGAAAGCTTTTGCAAGGTTTTCATGTTGAGGCTCCGGCGCGCCAAGTGGTGCGAAAAACACTGTCGTCGGATCAGTGCTGCTCACAATCGGAATGCCGATTCTTCTGGCCGCTGTTGCGAACCGAGCTTTAAATGTTCTACGATCATCGCCGCGGATCGACTGGTTGAGAAATGCTTCTAGGTGAGGATAAACCTCCCGGTCTTTGGCTGTGTAACTCTTCGAAAGCGGGTAGAGGACGGCCCAGACCCCGAGTGTCGGGAACCTCATCAAGAGCATGTCGATCGAGTATTGGCGTGCAACGCGTCGGGCAGAGGCGAAGAGAGAGTCGGAAAGCTCAAGGTCAGCAATAAATGGAGCCGAGCTTTCGGCAGTCCACAGAGACCGCATTTCTTTCTCAATTACGCTTAGGTCGCTGATCGCCACTATAGTTCACTTTGCAAAAAGGCATAAGACGAAGGCAAAGCCTAATGTTCGATATTGAAGGTACTATTGCATTCTTTCAACCATGAGCCCCTCTCTCTTATTAAAACTCACACAAGGCTCAGATGGACGCAAGGCACTGAAAAAAGAAACCTTTCGCTCGACTCTGAGGTTCGCCTGCGGATCCCTCATTCGCTACGAGAGCTTGCAAGTTGCTTTTGGGTGGTCCGGCCAGCTGTATGGTTGATCCGTGTCGGGCGCGGAGCCCTCAAATTGCTCAACCGCACGGCACGTCGGCCGCGACGTCATGTTTGCAGGGTCAATTGCGGCCATACCGTGTTGTAGCTGTATCACCATGGGTCAGCTCGCGCTGTGCGTCGTCCATGTTGTCAAAGATCTCCCCATCGAAGCCTTCGATAGACGTGTTCCGCTGGGACCATCCCGAATCAAAACAGTTTCATGGCGGGGTTTTCCGTCGACCCATCCGAGAATGGCCCAGCTGGTGAGACGGCTCTTTCGCTTTCGTCTGCTCCTTCAGCGTTGGCGCGGGCTCCACATAACGGCAAGGGATTTCGCGGGCAGCAGTTCAGCTTCGAGAATACTTGCGGCACTCGAAACGGTTGCAGCAACAGTTCGCACCTGCAGCGAACTGCCGATATCCTGAAGAACCGTCCGGAAACAAGACCGCCGCCAGGTCTTGGCGTCGAAAGTCTGCTTTCGTACATCGCGCAGTTTCATGCTGCAAAACGGCGAATGTCGCCTTTCCGCCCCTCGAGCCAAGGCGTCTCGTTCGCCTTGCTCCATTCCCTATTATCCTCCCCCAAAACTTAATCGCCTTTCTCAGCCCCGACGCCGCTCAATATCTTGGAGGCCGGTCTCTGCCTGATCTGCCGGGAATAGCTAACTCTTTGATTTGTTTATCGTTCCTCTTACGCCAGCGCAGATCACCCGCATGTCGCACCCCATCTCCCTTCCCCTCCGCTCTTGATTTTCCGGTCCTGTGCAAAAAAAATCTGCGCCTGATAGGGGGACGGGTCTAGGGCTGGAGGGCTCCGAAGGTTTGACCTACCCCCCTCCCGCTCGGACGACTGAGCTGCCGGTTCACCTCGAGGTCACTATCGACGACATGCTGTGCCCTATGTCATCTCCACTCTACTTCGAGCGCGGCGTTCGCCACCAACACCCATGTCCTTTGAGGTTTCGCCTGGACGTTCTGGTTTGGACGGGTAGACCAGTGCCGATGATGATCCGCGCCGCCATTCCGCTGAGCCGATGTCCGATCCCATAAACCAGCTGGTGGGGCGGAGGATCCGTCTGATCCGGACGGCCCGAACCCTCCGGCAGGAGGATCTCGCGCAAGCGCTCGGCGTCTCGACCACCCAAGTCCAAAAATACGAGAATGGGACCAATCGGGTGCCTGCCAGCCGTCTTTTCAAGCTGTCGCAGCTCCTGGAACAACCAGTCGGCTGGTTCTTCGACGAGCCGAAGGGCAGATATGCAGTGACCGCAGTCGATCCCGAGGCGCTACAACTCGCGCAGACCGTAATGGCGATCTCGGACACGCCCAAACGGGCGGCCCTGCTCCGGCTCATCCACGCGCTTGCGCGACGCTAGGCGAGGGAGGGGCCAGACTCCTCTCATCGCTTCGCCTCGCCTACCTTCCGCCACGGCGTCGCTTCTGGCATGGCGTCGCTCAGCCTGACCTTCCGCAAGACGCCTTCCGTCTTCAGCTTTCGCCGCAACCAATCCACCGCCATCCACCAACGGATATAGGCATTCCGAGCGGCGCTGATCTCGGCAGCGTCTGGATGCCAGCGGCACGGGCACCAGCGGACCTCCACCTTGCGACTGACCCAGCTGCGACCCCGTAAGCCGTTCCGCATGGGACGCCGGACGGTGAGGGTCTCGAGCACCGCGGTCTTGGCCATGCCCTTCAGATTGCGCTCGACCGGCTCGATCCGCGGCCGGGCCTCCGGCATCCAGTCCGGCTGCCGTCCGGTTCGGGCCAGTTCGGCAATCGTGATCGCCATCCGCCGCCCGCCGAGCTCAGTTGGAAGGTCAGCCAAGACAGCCGCGATCGTCTCCGCATCCTCATGGGCCGAGCTCCGGCCGATCGAGGTATCGATCCGCATGCCGCCCAGACCGGCACGCTGCAGCAGCACATATTCCATCCCATAGCCGCGGGCTTTGGGCGCGGGCTGGTCTACGAACTCCAGACGGACCTTCTCACGTGCGAAGGCCCATTCAAGGGCCTCGAGAATGCCCCGCTCGGACGGAAGCTGACGCGGCCGAGGATGTGGAGCCACTGGTCGAGGCGGCAGATTGATGACTGTCGACCGGGACTGACCGTCATCCGGTGTCTCACCGGGCTCGCTTGGCGCGATCCGGGTGACCTCGGTTTTTTCCAGGAAAGCGTCGATGGCTGCCTGCTCTTCTTTAGTCATTTTGGCGCTTTGGCCCATTGTTTCACCTTTGATTCCTAGATGTTGTTCCTTCGACAGAAGGAGAGAGAATATGTTGAATGAGAGAGTCAGCTCATGGGGCGGCTGGGGCAGAACTCGTAAAGCTGGGGCCGAACCCCAGCAAAGGCGCCAAACAGATAACCCACTGAACAGAAACGCATAATCAAGACGGTGGGGCCCGTGGGGCGCTTGGGGCGCAGAATCGGGACCTACACGTGAGAGATCTCCTGCAAGCAAAGCTCCCCACACCCCGGATCTCGCGCGCGCACGTGAACCCCGCCAATTTGCGCCCCAAACGCCCCAGCCGCCCCGAACGAGGAGTAAGCCTTTGTCGCCCATACTGTTTTCGGATCGAACGCCCGCGAAAGAACGGCCCCGTTCTGGGGCCGATCTCGGAATTCGGCCCCAGAATTCGAAGAACTTGGGTAAAGGGGTGCGGGGTGCGGGCGGCGCTTTGAGGGGAGGAGGCCGCCCGGAGCATCACGTGAAGTCATCCTCGTCCGGCGGTCCATAGCCGCTGGCGCCGCTGGCGTTGCCAGAGCTGTCCTTGCGGACCATCGGCAGGCCTTTGGCGTCGCGAGGGGCGTCAGCGAGGCGCTGGCGCATGTCGCCCGTCAGACGGACGCCGCTATAGCCACGCACACCGACCCGCTTGTGGCGCTGATAGGTCTTGCCGCTGTTCGGGTGCCGGTATTTACCGCTGCGGTCCTTGAGCTTGCGCTGCAGATTGCCGGGCTGCCAGGCATGGGCCGTGTTCTCGAGCAGATAGAGATAGCAGGCATCGACGAGATCGCGGGCCGAGATGAACTCCGCGCTGCCATCCATCTCGCAGGCCGTCGCAAGGAAGTCGCCGATCGGATCGCTGTCCTTGCGGTACTCTTCGGTCGCCTGCAGCACCTGCGGCGGCTCCTGCAGACCGCCTTCGAGATAGTCGATCAAGCCCGCGATCATCCAGTTCAGGATGCCCGAGCGCTCCTCCTCGAAGAGCGTGTCGCCGAGCTTCTCGTCGCGCCGCGCCTCAGGGATCTGCACTTCGAACGGGCAGAGCAGCGGCCGCCGCCAGATCCCGTCATCGGTGCCTCGGATCTCGAGCTTGTGGTTGCCAGTGAAGACAAGCTTGAAGTAGGGCGTGAACTCGACGAAGTCCGAATGCAGGTTGCGCACCAGCATCTCGTCGCCGCCGGTCATCTCCTTGATCTTCTGTTCTTGCAGCCGCTCGCCCTCTTCGGGCTCGGCCGTGATCGCGGCGCGGGCACCGATCAGGCGCATGAGATCGGGCGTGGCGTCCGAGCCCGACTTGCGGTTCTTGCCCGTCAGGCTCTCGATCTTCACCATCGTGGCATAGTCGCCGAGCATCCGCCGCATGAGCCCCGCCAGCAGCGATTTGCCGTTGGCGCCCATGCCGTAGCAATAGAGGAACTTCTGCACCGGAAGGGCGGTCACCGAGAGGCCAAACCAGCGCTGCAAGAAGGCGCGCATCTCCGGATCGGGCTGCACGGTTGCAAGAAAGCGGTCAAACTTCGGACAGGTCGCGTCCGGATCGTACTCCACCGGCATCAGCTTGGTGATGTATTGCGGCCGGTTGCGGCCTTCGATTGGGACGATCCGCTCATGCGGCAAGAGAACGACCTCGGCCTGTTTGCCGCCGCCGTCCTCGCGCATGTCGACAATGGTAAAGCGCAGGAGGCCGGACTCGGTGTTGACCGTCAGAGGATCGGCGTCGAGATCCTCGACCTCGCGTTGCAGCGTGGTGGTGGCTTCCAGCAGCAGGTTCTTGATCGCCCCGCTATTGCCGGTCGATCGCGCAAAGGCCTTGTGCCGGGCCCGGGACGATCCGCGCCCCCAAAGCTCCCCGTTAAGCTTATCCCGCTCGGAAATCAGACACTGTCGCTTCTCGGCCCGGTCATCCTCCGAGAGATCCGGATAGGCCGCCCCTAGATCCCGCAGCTCGCTCCGGATCGCGTCCAGACGCTCGACCCGGCGACGCTCGGCCGCGTTGAGCTGGAGGTGCGGGATCTCCTTTTCGATCCATTCGTGGATCGTCTGGCCAAGGCCGCGCACGGCGATGCCATCGGGATCGAGCTTCCAGCGTCTCTGATCCCAGAGATGCCAGCCGACGCGCGGCACGAATAAGGCGTCCTGCCCGCAATAGATGACAAAGCGACGGCTGTTGCCGGTATCGTTCTGTGCCTGCTTAGCGCCCTCGACTTCGGGGCTCGGGATGCTCTCCGGCGGCCCTTGCCGATCGGGGGGCGGGGGACCGTCGCTATAGCCATCGTCTCGAGGCGCCGCGCCGGGTCCGGAAGAGACTTGTTCCTCTGGCGACACATCCTCGGCGTTCTCGAAGGCGGCTCTTACCTCGTCCGTCTTGTCGGTCATGCCGACCCCATCAGCAGATCGTTGAAATCCACCCCCTCACCGGCCCGGACGATCTGGCCGCGCAGATCGGGGCAATGGGCCATCGCCCTGCGCAGCCCGCATTCCAGCTTGGCGCGGGTCATTTTCGGCTCGGAATCCCCGTCCATCAGATAGATCAAACGTTTGACCCAAGGCGGCGGCAAAAAGGCCTCTTCATCGTCCAGATCAGGCAGCCCGGAATAGCGCTGGCCTTTGATCTTCCGCATTCGGCCGGCCATGTTGCCGAGATCGATGCCGCACCAATAGTCCGCATTCGGGACCGGCTGCACGACCTGAGCCGCGAGCGTCGTTTCGATCCCTTCGCCCATGATGAGAACCGGCGACGTCGCCATCGGTGTCAGGCGAATTGCGCCGCCTTTCTTCGAGCCCAGCACCTTCTTGGCATCGAGCACCGTTCCATCGTGTTCGATGATCGCCTTCCACTTCGACTCCGGAGAGGACAGATCGATCCACGTCCGATGGACGCCAATCAGTTGACCCGAAGGAGCCACGATCCCCGCCAGCATGGCCGGTCCCCGATGGAGTTCTGTCCAGGCCCCGTCGATCATATGCATGTAGCGAAGCGCCGGGTGGAAGCGCAGCGCACTTCGGGATGTGTCGAATTTGATTCCACGCAGGGCCAAGTATTTCTCGGCCGTACTCCCGGAAAAGATGCGCGCATCGGCCCAAAGCGCCCGCGCCATCGAGATCGCCTCGGCCCGCTTCCGCGCCGCGATCTGCGCGCGCCTCTTTTCGTCCTTCTCTCGTCTCTTTCGGCGGCGCTCGATCTCCTCATCGGACAGCTCCACGGCCCGTTCACCGACCAGCCAGTCGAGAGCTTCCTTGAAGTCGCAGTTGAGGACGTGTTCGACCAGGCGGATCCCGTCGCCACCGCCGCAGGTCCGGCAATTGAAGACGTTGTCTCCTGGATTGATGGCAAACCGGTCCGTCCCGCCGCATTTGGGACAGGGACCGGCGAGCTCATGACCAAGCGGCTTCAGACCTTCGATCTTCAGCCGATCCGCAATCTCCTTGATCGGCACCGCGCGGGCCTCCTCGAGGCGTCTATCGTCGGACCCGCTCATTGGCCAAGCTCCCGACCGAGTAGCGTCTCCGCCATTCGAATGAGGGTAAGCTGCACAAGCATCTTCAACTGAACCATCTGCCGGCCGTACTCCGACCCGCCTCGGCGGCAGGCCACAAGACCTTGCGCGATCGACAGGAGCTGGACGGTGGTGTCACCCAGAGGCTGCTTGTCATGCGACGGCAGGGAGACTTCACGCTGATTGATTAGCAGCTGCAGCCGGTTCATCTCGGAGACGAGGATATCCTCCTCTACCGGATCCAGTCGGCGGCAGCACAAAGCGGCCCCAAGATGAAGAAGCGCCCGCTCTTCCTTTGTTGGCGCCCGGCTAGACATGACCGATACGCCGTCGCTCCGCCCACCATCGCGGCGGCATCGAGCCATCATGACGGTCGGCGGGTACATCTCGCATCACCTTGTCGATCCGGTGATAGGCGCCAACCACAGAGCTGCGCGAGACACCGAACCGCTCCGCGATCTGGGCGAAGGTTAGACCCTCTACGTCCCTCAGATGCAGGAGCTGGAGAAGCCGCTGATCGGTCCAGTCGGTCGCTTTAGGATGGCTCATGGCGCCTCCAGCAAGGACAGGAGCCGACCATCCGGCGCCAGGGTCAGACCGAGCTTCCGGCAGTCGAGCCGGATCGTGGACAGACCCACGCCCCAGTCTTCGGCGATCTGACGGGCGGTCTCGCCCGCCTGCAATCGGCTCCAGAGATCACGATGGCGATCCGAAAGCCGCCGCGCCTCCTCGGACCGATAGGACTTACACCAAGGAGAAGACTCCCCAGCCGGAACCAGGTCATTCGCGATCTCGCACCAGACATAGGTGGTCAAGCTGGTCTCGCCCGGTGGGATCCGGCGGACGCGGCCCGCCGCAACGGCCCCGTCGATCAGGGCGCGCTCTGCGGCAGTGAGCACGCGGCTCATGGCAGTCGCCCTTCCCGAGGAGCCGCATCCGTCAAATGCCAAAGCGACAGAGCGATGCATGTCAGCACAGACTGGCCCTCACCGAGCCGTCGCGCGCCCACTTTGGAGTTGCCTGCTGCGCTCATGTCGCCGTACCACTGGCATAGTCCCGGTCGGGCAAGACATCTATCGATACGGATTGAGAGGGTTGAATGTCGGATCATGAGCCACCCCATACATCCTCTATAAAGGACGTAGCAAGTGTCTTCTATCGAGGACGTGCGATTTTATCCCCTTTCGCGGATAAGAAAGGCATGGAGTATGGTGATTTCAGAGAACGTCTGCGTACGGCCGTGGCGGCGTCGGATAAGTCTCTCCGAGCGATCTCATTGGCAGCAGGCGCAGGGCCTGGCTACCTTCATAGCATTCTCGAAGAGGGGAAAAGCCCGTCGGTCGATCGCCTGATGAAAGTCTGCGATGCGATCCCGGTCAGCCCCGCCTACATTATGCTCGGCATCGACGCGAAACCAGAAGATATGACTATTCTCGAATTGCTGCACAAAAACCCGGATGCCCGCGACGGAATCCTCAGGATCCTCGGCGCAGCATCTTCTTGATCTCTTCAATAATGATCGCCTTCTGTTCCGGCGTGAGCTTCTCCAGAAGCTCTAGTAAATCGTCCGTGGTCATCTAATCCTCCGTAGCGCCCCTCCAAGGACCGACTCTACCTGAGATATGTGGATCTCATAGGGAAATCGCCTCGCTACGTCCTCTATGGGGGACGGCCACTCTTGACATCCCCTATAGAGGATATAGTCTCTCTCCCTCATAAAGGAGACCTAAGATGAAGGGATGGCGCGCAGATCGGACGGAACATACCCCTTGCGAAGCGGCTGCCGGATCGAGGATCGGAGAGCCGTTCATGGGACGGACGAGGCGTGGCTCCGGCCTCATCGCGCCGAGGCAGAGCCCACGCTGCGGCCGTCCACGGAGAGAGACCCAGGAGGACTGAGATGACCCAAGTCAGGATCGTCACCGAGGACGACCTTCACCGGGCGATCGCCCCGCTCGAAGCTCAGCTTGCGCGTCTGGTGACGGCTCTCGAAAGCGCTCAGGTCCGCCCCAAATCCGCCTGGCTTTCGGTAAAGGACTACGCCAGGCTTCTGGGCGTGACCGAGCGGACCGTGCGGCGCCATATCAAGGACGGGCGTCTGGAGGCGCGCCGCATCGGCGGTGCGATCCGGCTCAGACGGCCATAGCCGCGCGGATCATCCAAGCTTCTTCGCGAGAGCATCGGCGCTCTCGTTATAATAGACCATCAGCATCCTCAGGTCCTTATGGCCGACCATTCGGGCCAGGTCGAGCACATCGAGCTTCTTAGCCAGCTGCGTAATCGCGCTGTGGCGCGCATCGTGGAAGGTCAGGTTCTCCACCCCCGCCCGATCGCGAAGCTTGCGCCAGAGCGCATCCAGCCGGGGCGGTGTAAGCCCAAAGACGGGATCGGCCTCCGGTAAGGCGGTCAGAAGCGCCACAGCCCGGCGGGACAGGGGGACATCGCGGGGATGGCCGTTCTTGGTGTCGACGAGGCGCGCCACCTGCCGGCCCAGATCGATGCGGTCCCAGGTCAGGCCAGTGATCTCTCCGGCCCGCATCGCGGTTTCGATCGAAAAGAGGAACGCCTGATAGGCGCGTCCCGTGGCGGTCCTGAGATCGTCGCCCGCAAACTCCGCCAGACGCGCGATCTCCTCCGGCGTCGCGAGCCGGTCCCGCGGCGGCGGCGCCTTCGGGCGACGCACCTCGCTCATCGGATTGACGGCGATCATCCCCCATTCCCGGCGCGCCAGGTTCAGGACCGACGAGATCAGCTGCATCTCCCGAATGACCGATCCCGGCGCGACCTCCCGAAGACGCCGGTCCCGCCACCCCGCAAGATCGGCGGGCCGAAGGTTCCCTATCCGGATCGCGGCGATGGCGTCACGCTTGAGCTTCTCAAGCCGGATGATCTCCCACCGAGCGCCCCGCTTTTGCGGCGAGACCTCGCGTGCATATCGGTCGAACAGCTCTGCCAACTTCGCCTGCGCCGTGATGATCTCTTTGTTCAGAACGAGATATTCCTGCTGCGCGGCCCAGTCTTTTGCTTGTTGCCGCGTCGCCCAGACCATCGATCTGCGCACACCGCCCCGGGCAATCTCCGCCCGGTACCGTCCCGAAGAGAGTTTCCTGATGCTCGCCATCCAACGCACCATGCGTAATTTGTGCGTAAAAGGATGACCACTTCGGGCCGTCTTGTCTAGGTCAGCTCTGGGGCATGGGCCAGGTAAGTCGCTGATCTGAGGAGAGATTCATGAAAGAAGAGGACAGATCAGAAGACTGATTGGTGCGGTGTGGGGGCACCATATACAGCATCAAATCCCCCCTTTTTCTATGACCCCTTAGCTCTCTGTGGTTTGATTAACTACAGAAATGACGACAAAGAGCTTGGCTATGGACTTACAAGTGAAGTACCTCAGCCTCCACGCGAATGAGCGCTGTCGCTACCGACGGGCAATCCTAGAAAAGCTGAGAAAAAAACTTCGGTGGTCGTCGGGAGATCACGAAGGTTCTAGGCAAGACCGCAGAAGAAGCGATGGCCAAATTCGATAGGTTTTCGAAACAGGTTGAGGCCGCTTTCGACGCTGGAAAACCGCTCGACAACACATCGTCCCCAATCGATGCGCTCGAGGAAACTCTTGCTTATGTGAAAATGCGGGGTTTCGACCCTTACCAAGGCAAGGAGGGTGTCTCAGTGAATGCAGTAGAAGTTCGCGAGTACTTCGTCAAAGAGATCCTCTCTAAGGATCTACCGTCAGGACCGAACGGAGAGCATCGAAGGCCTCAGGATCTGACGCACCGCGATCAACTAAGCATTGAGCTTCTACCAGGCGGTGAAACAGAGACGGCCATCGTTCCTACGCTCTCAGAGAGCTTCAACTATTATCGCAAAGGGAAAGGTCACACAGCTCCAGATGCTGGCCGTAAGAAACTGCGACGCTTTCGAGATGTGGAGACTTTCGGGCTCGCAGTACGGGAATATGGATCCTCCTCTTTGAACGAATGATAGACCTTTCAGGGGTGACGTATCAGCCTGCGACATGTCAGAATGATTTGAATTTGATGAGGCAACGGAAAAGGCGCTCAAAACTTATGGCGCAAGACGATCTGGCAGCGGAAAAACCATCGGTAGTGCTCGATGGCGACAGCCCCCTTACTTTTGATCTAGATGATCTCGGGTCCGGTCAACCTGTGTCTTTGCGGGATGGTGACCCGGCACGCTTTGGTGTGTTTGGGTGGGATGATCCTTTCGTTAACACTGACGGCATCCGTCAGGCAGACTGGCATAACATCGACATCGCCATGATCGGCAGCTCACGTCTACAATATGGGCTGTCGCCAATTTGCAATCCGATTTCTCTTACGCCAGAGAATTGGCGCGTCGTATGCGGTGTAGTGCGTCCGGCATTCCTGCTTGTGGAAAGTTTTATCCAGTCGTTCGACGGACACTGGTATCTCGATCAATTCCATACGGCGGATCAGTCTGATGGGACTTCTATCGCCGAAATCGTTGTTGCCTTTCGCGCAGCCGGGATCCCGACCGTCTTTTGGGATACTCTCGACGTCGCATTCGCTGACCATCTTGGCGGGATGGCTGATCAGTTCGATCTGCATTTTTTCAGCGACGGTCGACATCTTGACGGTTCGCGCTCCCGCTCGACAGTAAAGCGCGGAGATAGCGAATATCTGCCGCCTGCCTGTTCGCCTGCTCTTCAAACCCCGATCGATACCTCTCGCGGTTTTGCGGATCTTGGTTTTGCCGGTAACAGACGGCCAGGTGATACCGTTCCACGGATACTTTTTGACGGTTGGGCTGATATTATACGCCATCGTGACGCATTGTCGTTCCTCGAGACCCTGACGCCGGACGGCCTTCGGATCGTTGACTCGCGCTATCGGCTTTACAAAAATCAGATCGAGACGAGTGGCCCCCTCGGCGAGCATGTGCTTGGCTGTGTAACCCGTCCAAGTCTATGGTCTTTGACGCGGCGCGCCTCTGCGCGGATCGTATCGACGCAGACGATTGTGACGCCTCATGCGCAGCATTGGGATTTAGTAGAGGCTGCTGCCTGTGGCACGGCGATATTTCAGCACGGCACCCCGCAGCCAGGAGGTGCGCTGGACGGATTTTATGATTCCTATGAGAGCGGCAGCGATTTGGTCGATGCTGTCCAGAAACGGCTCGCTGATCCCGTCGATCTTTTAAACGAAACCCAACGAGGGTGGCGCCAAGCGGCGGGAAAAGAAAGCTATGCGCACCGGCTTCAGATTATCTTCGATCGGCTAGGGCTTGATAGCAAAGTTCGCGTGCAGCCAAAGGTATCCGTCTTGGCCGTAACGTTCCGCCTTCAATATCTGGAGCGCATTCTCAAGCAGTTTGACGCGCAGACCTATCCCAATAAGGAGCTTGTTCTTGTTGTTAATAGCAATGAGATAACTCTTTCCGATGTGACAAAACAGATCGGCATCCGAAGCGATGTTCGCATCGCAGTGCTGCCTGCTGAACGAGTAGAAGCGGGAAGCCTGAACCACGGAATCCGCATGGCGACAGGCGACTATATTGTGAAGATGGATGATGATGATCTTTACGGACCCAATTACGTCTCTGACATGATACTGCACGCAAGCATTCAAGATCTTGATCTTTTTGGAAAGGCGAACCGGTTCTTCTATTTCTCTGAGCTCAACCAAACATATGCACGGGACGAGAAGCAAACGTTAAAGCTAGTTAGGTCCGATGATTTACTGGAGGCGCATATCGGCGGGGCGACCCTTTCTGGAAGGACCAGTTTTTTTCGCCGGAACCCGTATCCCGAAGGAAACTTCTCTGCCACAGACACGCATTACTATTCCAACTTGCAAGGTCGTGTCGATGGGCGCTTCGCAATCCTCGACGACAGTAGTTTTGTCTATTGGCGCCGCGGAGCTGCAGAGCATAGCTGGAAAATCGATAATGAGAAAATGCTAGAAAATATGACATTCGTAAGTGATGGAGTTCCTCAATCTATGATAGAGTAGTCGTATCATGGCATATTCTTCCGGAGCCACAAAGGTATTAAATGGATGTAGCGCCCTTCTGTGTAGTAGGTCTGTTGAATATCAAAAGCGCTACGGTATTGCTAACTACACGGTCGAGGAACTTGCCAGAATGGCTGAGGATGTTGACTTCGACGGTCGGCGAGTTTTGGAGTTTGGCGGCTGGAGCATCTCGACAGAGATCACGATTAGCGACTTAGGTGCTTCAACATGGATCTCAGTTAATATGATTGGAAGTATTTCAGGCGCATATCAAGAACGACGCTTTGGACATCTGAAAGACGTGGAGATCCTTGACCATGATGCCGACGCCAAGAAAATAGGCCGGCAGCCTTCCACGATAATTGACGGAGACGCCACACTTCCACCTCCGGCCTTTTCGGACGCTTCGATATAGTTGCCTCCTTTGCAACGATCGAACATGTGCTGGATATGGTGAGGTTCCTTGAAAAGGCATGGCGTGCGTTGGTGCCGGGCGGTTTTTTTGCCATAAGGTTCGGCCCGATCTGGCCGTCTGTGATAGGGCATCACGCATATGTATCGAAAGATATCAATTTTCAGAAACCCGACGGACCAATCAGCCCATGGGGGCATTTATTATTGCGTCCTCTAGATATGCTTGAAAGCCTGCTTGCCGCTGGTGTGACCGAAACTGATGCTGCACTTACAGTCCAGCAACTTTATATATCTCCGCGTATCAACAGATATTTTAGCGAGGATTACCAAGGGTTCTTTGACGCATCGCGTTTTGCATCGACAGAATTTAAGGCGGCTTGGCCAAAATTTCCTCCGGCTGACATCGATGCGGCTCTACAGTTGATTTATCTGAGGCATAAGGAGTTTTGGCCGGAGCTTGGTATACCCTAAGTTACAAGACGTAGGACCGCCGAACCGATACTGAGCGAAGAAGAACTATTACCGGGCTAGGGTGACGATGACGTGATGATAAGGTAACTCGGAGGCCTATGACCAAGAAGACGTGATCTAGTTGGCCCTTTGCCTATAGTATGATCGAAAAGCTTTATCGGCTTGAAGCCTGTTCCAATTTACCTTTAGTCAGCAAGATGAAATCGAAAAGGGCCATCACGATGAAGATCGGGTTCATCGCCAGATCAACACTTGGCGCGATGGGGGAAGCTGCGCTTACGAACTATGTCCGACTGGTCCAAGAGCATCACGACGTTTTTGTTATTCAGACGCCGGGTCAGGAAAAGATTGTCAGAGCTCCATCCACAGGTTTGCAGCTTTATGACGTCCCGGCCAGTCCAGTAGCAGAACGTCGACGCGCGATCTACGACGTTTTGCGCAGCACGCGGCCTGACATCGTTCATATGATACAAAGTCCGTATTGTTTCGATGATTTTATGACGTTGAAACCTGTTTTTCCAGATATTAAATGGTGCCTTGATTTTCGCTCGCCTCATGTCGGACCGCGCGATGCGCCAAGCCTAAAGCGGTTTCAACAAATGCATCTTCACGTCGACGGCCTGATGACGCATTCTCTGGAAAGCCTACGCACTAATATTCGTCGCCGATGGCGCGCGGCCGTTGAAATTCCGCCGGGCGTCGACACCGCCTCTATCCCATTTGCTCCAGCGCGAGATAGGCAAGATGGATCAACGCGGCTTCGTCTCGTTTACGTGGGCAGTCTATCAAGAACTCGCAAGATCGACGCCTTGCTTGATATGATTGCCCAGGCTGTAAAGGTAACTCCGAACCTGCATGTAGACTTTTTCGGTGCTGGAAATGCTGAAGAAGAGCTAAAAGGCCATCTGATCAAAGCAAATCTTATTGATCGAGTGGTGTTTCAGGGGCAGGTTGATCAGGCGACGTTGTGGCAACGCATGAATAGCTATGATGCTGGAATTGCCTATGTTCCGAATGAAATGTTTGGCTCAGCACCATCATTGAAATCGATTGAATATGCCGCACTTGGGCTACCGGTTCTGGCCTCACGTACACCAGGTCATGTCTCCTTCCGCCGCAGACATGGGTTTGCATTCAATTTTTTCAGCAACACACCCGGTGGCCTTGCAACCGTACTTCAAACTGGCATAGATCGCTCTACAAAAACAATACAGACCAACCGGAAAGCCGCCGAGGCCCTTGACTGGAGGCGCATTATAGAAACCCGATTGCTTCCTGTTTATCAGAAACTGCTGCAATAAAATCTTAATCTGACGCGAGCAAATCTCTCGAGATCTTATCGAGCTGTTTTGCGGCCATTGTAGCGTACGTCTTGCGTATCGAAACGTTATGTGCTCGAATTGCGTCTGCTTCGGCTTTATCCCGCGGACGCTTCAGCATGAAATTCATATCACGAACGCCGAAACAGACTGGCACCTTAATATTTTCAGATAGGAGAAACGACATTAATAAAGCATCGTGACTTTGCCAAGGCTTCACAATGTCAGGCAATATCACACAGGTGTCGAGATCTACGCCTTCAAAAGCAATCTCGAAGTCATGGAACGATACACCCAAGCCGCGTCGCGCCCGCGTAAGCGCAAAGCCTTCCTCTCCCCCTTGAACATGGCTTTGTAGTAAATGCGACGCGAGCTTCAGGTCTGGATGAAGGCCTAGATAGCGATGAGCTGTCTTATCTGGTAAGCCGATCAGGAAGGGTATTTCGTGCGTATGAAGATCCTGCCACGATAAACGGTTCGGGGTATTGCCAACGTAAATATGAGCGTCGGGGATTCCAGTTTGGGGATCCATAGCTTTCCAAAGCCCGGAAAGCGTCGCCAGACGTTCGTCTTCGGTCATGTGTTCAAGTACAGCGAAGAGCATGAACACTGAACCAGGCTCAGCTGCACTGACGGCTGCGGCGACGACGTCCGCCGGGGGGAGATGGTGGAGTTCAAGATTATCGAGGCCATAGGCCTTTTTGCGTTCGAGGCAGAGCTCAAACATTTGTAGATCTATCTCAAAGGCATCCACATTCTTGAAAATCTCGGTAAAGGCGTGAGTAACAGATCCTGCACCACACCCGATTTCGACCACTTTACGAGTTGATGCCGGAGCACTCTCGGGGAAGGCACTCGTCATTCTTGGGCCAAATTCACGGTGAAAGCGGTCACGGCGCGCATAAGAGACATTTGCGATTGCAGCGTCTGTGTAACCGCGGCTTCGAAGCTCCTGGGCAAATGCCTCAGTGGCAGGGTGATCCGCCAGAGATGCAAGGGGTTGGGTGTTGCTTGAGGATGCAGCTGCCCCGACTGCATTAGCTTGGTGCGACATTGCTTCTCCTGAATGTCAGGTCGATGTCTATCAAGTGCTTTGATAGACTTGCACGGCTCGGCGCATCCGTGCAACACCTGCTTTGGCACAGATTACATGGGGTCCGACATGAGTGATTGCATCGTTATCACGGGGGCCGGTCGATCTGGTACATCACTCGTTTCAGGCCTTCTTGCAAAGGCAGGCATGCGTCTATCAGACGACTTGATCGAAGCGAGTGTCCAGAACCCACGTGGCAGTTTTGAAGATCGGGAAATCTTTTTGCTGCAACGTGAGATGCTGGCACAAGTGGGCCCCCTAAGATTGCCGCCGCCAGAAAACTGGATGGATAATCCCGCCGTCTCAAAAGCGGAGCCCTTATTGCGAGAGCTTTTAAGGAAGGGCGTTGCGGGTGAGGATACAGAGCCGGACAAGGGTCTAAAGCCGTGGGGCTTTAAGAGTCCCGACACGGCATATACATTTCGTTTGTGGCACCGAATCTTTAATGCCGAAAAGGTCGTTCCAAAAATTGTTCTATGTATACGTGAACCGTCGGCGGTCGTTACGTCTCTGATGAGACAGTATAACTGGGATGCAGGGACTGCCGAGCTCTTCTGGCTGACCAAATACCTTTCTGCGATTATAGATACTGGCGCTAATGTCTTCTTCGCCCGTTATGAACACATCTTGCGCGCTGATATGGATCATATCAATGCTTTGTGTGAGTTTACAGGTTTGGAGGGTGGGCTGAATCGCAATGCGGTAGATGAACTCCTAGAGCCAACCCTCAATCGCAGTGGAACCAACGGCTACACATGCTCTATTTCTGCTGTCGAACAGATGTGGGACGTTTTGAAGAGTGCCGTCAGTACGGAATTTGATCGTGAGATATTGCTCAAAAAAGCGCTGGAGATAAACGACTTAATTGCTCCGTTACGTGTCTGGCTGAATGAAGCTTACCGTATACATCAACAACAAGTGTCTTCAGTAGCTTCCAATACCAAAGATACCGATATGCCCTTGCGCAAAGCTTTGGAAGAAAGCGAATCTACTTTAGATGCGACTCGCAAGGAGTTTAAATCATCGGTTCTGCAGAATGTCGAACTGGAGCGTAAGATCGTCCTCGCCACCGAGGAAATTGAACGTCTGCGTGTCTTCTCAGCTGCTGCTGATCAGAAACGCAAAGAATCCGTAAGTAAGGCAGAGGACTTACGCCATGAGCTGGCAGGTGCACGCTTGCTTCGTAGAAAGGTACAAGAACCCAGAGAGAAATCAAATGACATTACCCATAAGGCAAACAAAGCTGCTATGAGGCGGTTAAAAACTGAAGTCGCCACTCTGAAAGACGACGTCATAGAGACTCGGAGTAGCACAAGTTTTCAACTTGGACATATTTTCATTCGAGCAATAAAACGACCAGGTCGTAACACAATAGCGGCTCCGTGGCGCATATTAAAGCTTAGTCTTGCTCAACGATCGCGACGAGCTCAATAGCAGATCCTGACTTCAGGGTTCATAGCGAATAGATGACGGTCGCCGCAAGAATGATGGCTGAGAGAACGATCTTCGGACAACGGTCGTACCGTGTTGTGACACGCCACCAACCCTTGAGCCTGCTGAACATGATCTCAATCCGATTGCGCCGTTTGTCGTATTTGACCGGGGTCTTTCACTGCTTTCGACAATGGATGCAGGCATGTATCCCTTTGTCTTTCAACGCTTCCTTGAACCAGTCGGCATCATATCCGCGGTCCCTGAACAGCCAGTCGACATTCGGCAGGCTGCTTAGCAATGCTCGCGCTTCGATGTAACCTCTGACCTGACCTTCCGTAATGAACAGGTTCAATGGCCGGCCCTTGCAATTGTCGCTCGGAGCAATGGCAATTCTATGGCTGTTCTGTCGTAGATAGCGTGCAGCTTAATGTTCAGGCCCCCCTTGTCCGACCAAATAGGCGTCCGCGCCTCCCTTTTTTTTGGACGCTCATCCTGTTCGATGGATTTTCAGGGAGGTGGCATCGATCGTCACAGTCTTTTTCTTGCTGTGCTCGGCGGCCAGACCCGCCATTACCCGGGCGAAGACACCCTGTTCGTGGCTCCTTTATACCAATAGCGTCAGCTACTCACCTCCACCGTTCCCAACGGTTGTACAGTATCTTATGCGTCCCATAGGCAGCAACGGCACTACGCCACCGTAAGACGTTGCGATTGATGAAAACAATCCCACTCAAAACAGGTCGATCATTAATACGAGTTTTGCAGTGGGACGTCGGGAAAAGGGCGCAACACGCATCATCTGCGCAGCCATGCGCCAGAAAAAATCAGACATGTTCACCGTGCATTTTCGAACTATGAGTTACGCCACCACGCAGAAATCATTGGTCCTGACCCTCAATTTGTAAGTGACGCGGCTAACCGCTGCTCTCCGCCCCATACCCGTTACCTTCCATAAGAAGCGGGCTGCCTCTCTCCTTCCCTGTCAGACTTAACCAATGATGCTCCTCAAGATCCAACCATCAAAATTGAACAATAATAACTGATAAAGGGACCAGCTTTTTCGAAGCCGATCTTCTGAAGACCCCCACCCCCTGGGACCCCTATTGATCCCTTCGATCGTACTTCTTCTACCCTGCCAATAGATCTTAGCCTTGTGTCAGCGCTGAGCTGTGGGGCGATAGCCTGATTATAGAGTGGTGTCCGCCTTTTGGCAGACCCGCCATCACAAGCTCTTAGACATCAATGGCAGACAGAAAGGGACGAATATGCTCATCGGATATGCACGGACATCTACAGTGGATCAGAGAAACGGCGTAAAGGCTCAGAGAGAGTCACTGAGCGCCGTAGGCTGTGAGCGGCTATAGTGAGCAAACAAGCTCCTTAGCCGTCAGGGAGGCCCTCAGAGCCGCTATCGACTATGCTACTCCTCCTGACATGCCGCCCAATTCAGACCGAAGCGGTCGAGGTATTTTCGCAGCCGGTCCGCGTCGTTCCGACTCGCCTTCTGCGACCGGGATGCTGCAAAAAGGCGGCGCCCCGCCGCGCTGAGGCTCGCGGAAGCCCGGCAGATCCGTATGACCGCAGCCAGCTGAACGCGATCGAACTCGTCGATACCGGTTGCCGCCTCGCCCATCACCGATGCAAGAAGCTGCAAATCGGGATCGCGACTGGCATCGTGCCAGATCCCCTTGAGCGTTTCGATCTCGTGGCTCACCATCGATTGGGTGATCCGCCCGCGCGGCGCGAGGGTGCACAACCGCTGGATGGAGGCCCCCAGATCCCGGAAATTGCCGGGCCATAGCGTTCCAGGATCGGTCGCGAACCTCTGATAGCTTGCATGCGCATCTGCATTGAACGTGATGCGGCTACCAAGCTCTTGTTCCATCCGATCCATCTCGAACGCAATATTCGGCGCAATGTCTTCGGGGCGGTCGCGCAATGCGGGCAACGTAAAGGTCCATAGATTAAGACGGGCGAACAGATCGGCGCGGAACCGGTTTTCAGCCACAAGCCTTGCCAGATCCCGCCCTGCGCCCGCGATCAGATGAAAGCGGCTAGTCACTTCATAGTCGGATCCAAGCGGAAGATAGGTCCCCGTCTCGACCGCGTGCAGGATCATCGCCTGTTCATCCAGCCCCAGCTCGTCGATCTCATCGAGAAACAACACTCCGCCATCGGCCTCCTGCAACAGGCCGCGGCGGTCAGCGCCGGCCCCTGGGACGGCCTGCCTTCGATGGCCAAACAAAGTCGATATCGCTCTCTCTCCCTTCAGGGTCGAGCAATTGACATGGACAAGCCGCCCCTTGATCCGACGGCGCTGAAGCTTCAGTTCGTAAAGCCGCCCGGCAAGGTTCGACTTGCCGGTTCCCGTCGGTCCCATCAGCAGCAGCGGCGCGTCCGAATTCGAGGTTACCAATTCCATCCGGTCGATCATTGCGTTGAAGGCCGGGTTTCTGGTGTCGATCCCGCCCTTCAAAAGCGTATTGAATTCCTTGGTGACAAGGTCGAACCGCTGCTGCAGGGCGTTGTATTTCGACAGATCGAGATCAACGATCTGCAAAGAGCCCGGCCCCTCCTCGTCCTGACGCGGTGGTCCGGTTTGGACCAGCTTCGCCGGAATATGGCGGGCTTCGGTCAGCAGAAACCAGCAGATCTGCGCCACATGTGTGCCGGTCGTCAGGTGAACGTGATACTCTTCCCGCTCGTCGTCAAAGCCGTAGTCGCGGGCGAAGTCGAACATCGCTCCATACATCTCTTCGAAATCCCAAGGATCCCGGATCTCCATCTGGTGCAGCAGCACCTCTGTTCCGGGATGTCTCGCTTCGATATCTGCCCGGATCTTTGCACCGAGCCCCTGCCAACGGCGACTATGGAGCAGCTCGAGCCGCGCGACAGGAAAGTCAGGATGATCATTAATCTGTACAGAAGGACGCCAGCGCCGTCGCTTTCCCGCATCCAGATTCGTCCCCAGAAAGCCGATAACAACGTTCTTCTTCATATCGCTATCCATATGTATAAACTACGATATGTGTAAATCTTAAAAATCTGTATCTTTATCCGGCGAGCTGGATTTACGGTACAAAATCAAAGTCTTACGTGAATATCGGTTTTTCTTCACGGCATCGATCCGATCCGGCAAAACGTCCTCACCAATGAGTGAAGGATAAGAGAAATGGCAAACAAATCCGTGTTTGCATCGATGAAGGGTCCGTTGTCTCCGGCAGGGACCGCCAGGAACCTGGCGGGGGCACCGGCCTACACCTATTCCGATGGGCATGCCTTGGCACAGATCGCGATGACCGGAACGTTCGGGCGGACGGTCTATCAGGACCCGATGCAAGAGCTCTCTCGCACGCTTGGTCTGGCACGCAAGGTCGATCCGTCCTTCCTGGCGAAGGCGGCAATCTATACCCGCAAGCAGGGGCATATGAAGGATATGCCTGCCCTGCTGCTGGCAGTCCTGTCGGCCCGCGATCCGATCCTATTCCGGCAGGTCTTCGGACGTGTGGTAGACAACGGCAAGATGCTCCGCACCTTCGTGCAGATCATGCGGTCGGGCCAGGCCGGGCGGACATCGCTGGGATCCGCACCAAAGCGAATGGTTGCCAACTGGCTGATCGACGCGCCGGATCGCGCAATCCTGCAGGCCAATGTCGGGAATGACCCGTCGCTGGCCGACGTGATCAAGATGGTGCATCCCAAACCGGGCAATGCCGCCCGCGAGGCGCTTTTCGCCTGGATTCTCTCAAAGCCGTGCGACATCGCATTGCTGCCAGACAACGTGCAGGATTTCCTGCGGTTCAAGAAGACGGGGAAAGGCCGTTTGCCGGATGCCCCGTTCCAGATGCTGACGCAGCTTGATCTGTCCACAATGCACTGGGCCCAGATCGCTGAAACGGCATCCTGGCAGATGACCCGCATGAACCTGAACACGTTCCTGCGGCACGGGGTTCTGGCTCTGCCGAAGATGCGCCGGATGATCGCAGATCGTTTGCGGGATCCGGATCTGATCGCGAGGGCACGGGTCTTCCCGTATCAGCTGATGACGGCCTATCAGGCCATGTCAGCCGAGATGCCAGAAGAGATCAGGGAAGCGCTGCATGAGGCGATGGAGCTTTCGGTGCGCAATGTGCCAAAGCTGCAAGGCCAGATCGTGGTCGCTCCGGACGTGTCCGGTTCCATGGCCGGTCCTGTAACCGGCTACCGCAAAGGAGCCACCACGGCGACCCGGTTCGTCCACGTGGCCGGCCTCGTTTCGGCATCAGTGCTGCGGCGCAACCCGCAGGCGACGGTGCTGCCGTTCGAGGTGACGGTGCGCGACATACGTCTTGAGCCGCGCGACACGGTCCTGACGAATGCGGCACGCCTGGCGGCTTTGGGTGGCGGCGGGACCAACTGTGCGGCACCGCTCGAATGGGTGCTGGAGAAAGGGCGCACCCCGGATCTGGTGATCATCGTCTCGGACAATCAGTCCTGGGCGCACAGCAAATATGGCAACCGTGGGACGGTGATGATGCAAGCTTGGGAAAAGCTGAAGCAGAGGAATCCGAAGGCCAGACTGGTCTGCATCGACATCGCCCCCTATGGGACCACCCAGGTCAAGGACCGAGCCGATGTGCTGAATATCGGCGGGTTTTCGGACACGGTCTTTGACCAGATCGCGGCATTTGCAGGCGGCGAGATGGGTCCGGACCACTGGGTCGGCCAAATCGAGGCCGTCGAGGTCTGAATAACCGGATCAGGCGGACAGCCTGAGGGGATGCGGGACAGGACCCTGCCTTGCCAAAGAATGTCCGCCTGATCCGACCCAAGAAGCTCCTCGGAGATCCGGACCGAACGTCCTGCCTCCGCAAAACCGTCCCGGTGTCCAAAGGGCCGCAGGACACCGATCGAATGGAAAGGAAGCTATCCCGGCGAATGCCGGTGGAACTACAGGGTAGAGCGCCGGTCACGGGATCGGAGGTCGCGGGTTCAAACCCCGCCGTCATGCAAGTGGCGTAGCTCAGCAAAAAACGTTTCACCTCCCCTTGTCGCCGGACCCGAAGAAATCTTGCCTGGCAAATGCCGGTGGAACTACATCGTGTCGCGGGTTCGAGCCCCGCCCTCGCCACTAGGCGGGGTAGCTCAGTCGGTAGAGCAGTTCGTTTCGCCAAACCCTTGTTGCCAGACCTGAACACTCCCGGGCGAAGCCTTGGTGGAACTACACAATAACTGTCGTGGTCGTGGGTTCGAACCCCACCCCCGCCGCCAAGCGGGGTAGCTCAGTCGGTAGAGCACGTAACGTTTCACCAGATTCTTGTCGCCCGGGTCAGATCAATCGAAGCGGACCGGGCTGCGTTCTGCGGTTTCCCTCAACGAGTCCGCCAGACCGCTATGCTCGAAAGACCAGTCCCAGCAGATGCGCTCATGTCATTGCAACGCGACCAACGAGAACAAAGAGACCTTAAAATGGACAAGCAAAAAGAAGGTGAGGCCTTTCGGTCTGCATGGAAAGGGATGAACGGGCAAGTCACCCCCTTGGCCATGCGCCGGTTCGAGGCTCGGCGAGAAGCCTATACGCCGTTTCAGATCGCAAAGCTGGATCCCATCTTTCGAGATGCCGTCCGGTATCACGTCCTAGCTTCGGACAGTTGGATCTCGCGTCTTTCTTCGCGGCGATCACACGTGGATCCGACGCGCCTTTTTCGGGACCACCCGCAATATGCCCTGATGGCGCTGCATGCTCCATCGGGGCAAATGCGGGAACTGGCCGTCAGGTGGGCTCCGATGAAGGATCCTGCAGCGCTGACCATGTTGCTCTTGCGGTGCAACGATTGGAGCGCGGTCGTTCGAACAGCCGCGTTCAAGCGGCTGGACGATAGCCTATCACAGCTTAACGACAGGCAAATTGCCCAACTGGCATTGTTTCTTCTGGCACGGGTCCCCCATTGGGGGCGTGGCGGGGCAGATGTCCTGCCTCGGTTCAAAGCGCTTCCCAAATGGCCGGCAGCCGTCAAGATGATGCTCAAAACAAGCCAATACGGCCCGCTCGCGAAAACCATGCGGCAGTTGCTGCGCCATCCGGACCACGACTGGATGCTGCCTGAACTCGCAATGCGCGCAAAGTCGGCTTTTGTCCGGGCAGTGGCCTGCGACACCGTGCTGACAGGTCGGGCAAAATGGCATGTCGGCTACGACTGGGTCTGGGAAGACCGGGTCTACAATCTCGGCCGCCGACGGGCGCTCTATGACAGCCGACCCGTCCCCGTCTCGTCCCAGTGCCGTGCGATGATCCTGAGATCGGCATGCAACGACAAAAGCGCCAAAGTCAGGTGCCTTGCCGCAGAGTATTTCATCTCCAACGGCATAGCGAAGCACGGCGATCTCGCGCAAACCTTGTTGCAGGATCGGGCCCGGACTGTCCGCGAACGGATGACGTATTCCACAAAGAAATGGTCCGCCCATCCGGAAGAAATCGATAGCGTTCAAAGCAGCCCTACCCGGTCTTAAAGATATGAAGATGAGATGACCACGAACATACAGAAAACCAGCCGCCTGCTGTCGCAGGTCCTCAGGCACGCCCCCGAAGCGATCGGGATCACCCTCGACGCCGAAGGCTGGGTCGCCGTCGACGACCTGCTGGAGCGGCTCGCCGCAAACGGGCACCCCCTTTCGCGCGCAGATCTGGAGCACATCGTCCGCACAAGCGACAAAAAGAGGTTTACCCTATCGCAAGACGGTGCGCGTCTCCGTGCGGCGCAGGGACATTCGGTGCCCGTGGACCTTGGGCTTGAGCCGAGGGAGCCGCCCGCGATCCTGTTCCATGGCACCGCCGCAAGCCACCTCGCACAGATCCGGGCAGATGGCCTGCTCCCTCAAAGGCGTCTGCAGGTCCACCTGTCTGCGGATCGGGACACCGCGATCCGGGTGGGACGGCGGCATGGAAAACCGGTCGTTCTGATCCTCGACGCCGCCGCGATGGTGGCGGACGGCTTCCGCTTTTATCAGGCCGAAAACGGGGTCTGGCTAACCGATCACGTACCAGCCGGATATCTAAGGCAAGACGACGACCCGAATCCCGAACCTTAAAAAGAGAAACCGTAACAAGTCGCGGAGCTTGTTCCTCACATCCCCAAGCCGCGGCCCGCCCAGAGAACCCGGCCTCCGCCCATCCCATTCAAACCTCCAGCAGATCACTCACCCGCGGCGGGCAGCAGATCCGGCCTGACGAGAAAGGCTTCATCCGTCAGACTCTCCAGGAACGCGATCAAAGCGGCCCGCTCGGCCGGGCTGATCTCGAAGCCGCGCACGAAATGCGACTTGTTGGGATTGAGCCGCCCATCCCCGGCAAACGGCCCCTCCGCCAGATGCCGCCCTCCCGCCGCATAATGGTCCACGACCTCCTCCAGCGTCGCAAGGCTGCCGTCATGCATATAGGGCGCCGTCAACGCGATGTTGCGCAGGCTCGGCGCGCGGAACAGACCGCGATGCCTCGGGTTCTGCGTCTGTTCGAACAGCCCCTGATTATCGACCGGGTAATCCCCCGTGTCGCCGACATTATAAAGACCGTTGGAAAAGAACATGAACGGCCGCGAGGCAGGATCCGAAGTGTCGTCCATATAGGCCGTCGTCAGCGTCGGCCCGCTATGGCAGTGAAAGCATTCCAGCCGCTCGCCGTTGAACAGCGCTAGCCCCAGCTGCTCCTCCTCCGTCAGAGCGGACAGATCGCCCTGCGCGAAGGCGTCGGCGCGGCTGTCGAAACTGGTCATGGTCCGCAAAAAACTCGCCAGCGCAAAGCTGATCTTGTTGAAACTCGCCCCCGTCTCGCTCTGCGGAAAGGCGTCGCGAAAAAGGCGTGCCATCTCGGGATCGTCGTCGAACCGGGCCAGAACCTCGGCCGCGTTCGCATCGTTCACGCCCAGCTCGACCGGCCGCTCCGACCGGATCGGAATGTGGATCTGCTCTTCCAGCGTGACCAGCGACTGGCTGGCCCAGGTCAATTGCGAAAACCAGGCGACATTGGCCAGCGACTGCGAGTTGCGCGGATGGATCTGCCCGGTCGAGCCTTCGGACCGCGCCACCCCATCGCTGAAGGCCAGCTCAGGCAAATGGCAACTGGCACAGGATTGCGTCTGGTTGCCCGACAGACGCGTATCGTAGAACAGCTCCCGGCCCAGCGCGATCTTCTCTGCCGTCAGCGGGTTGTAATCCGGGATCGCCGGCAGTTCGACATGGTCCGGCAGGTGAAGAAGGCCGCGCAGCTCGGCCTCCTCCGCCCCGGTCTGCGCGGTCAGGGTGGCGGCGCTTAAAAGAAGCATCGCTCCCGTCCAGCCCGCCCATAACCGGCTCATTCCATCACCTTGAAGACCATGTTCCGCGAAGCATCGCTTTCACCGCTGTTCAGATCGATCCCGAACGCATCAAAGATCGTCGCACAATCCTGCTGCATCTTCGCGCTGTGGCAGCTTGTGCCCGGCTGCATGCCAAGGACCTCGCGCGTTTCCATGTTCATGATCGGCGCCTGAAAATCGAGGCCCTCTAGAACCGCCTCCAGATCCAGCATCACCCGCAGATCCGATGGATCCGACACCGGCAGCACCACTTGCGCGGTATTGAGATACCCGCAGCGCTCCCGGTCCGTCAGCGCCTTGCCTTCAGCAGGCCCGCAATCGCCCGATCCGATATGGATATAGCCTTCGCCATAGGTGCCATCGGCAACATCAACCGTGTGGTTCAGCACGAAATGCCGATAGCCCGATGCCCAGTTCCAGTACATCTCGGCCAGCGGCGACGGCGCATCCTCGGCGGTGCCGCCCGCGATCACCGCCTGCATCACCGACTGGGGCACGCCGATGTCAAAGCTGACTTCGGTGATCCCCTCTACCGCGACGGATCCGGTGACGGCCTCATTCACTCGCGCCGTCCCTTCCCCGAAACTGACGGAGCCGGGCGCGCAGGTCCCGTCCGTATTCGCCGTCAGATCGACCAAAGCCACGCTGCCTGCGGAATGAACGAGCTGAAACGGTGTCTCCTCCAGCACCGCGAGATAGGCCGTGCCGTCCGCATCCCGAAAGCTCAGATTGCTGACATAAAACCGCAGATCATTGATCCCGACGGTCATGTCGCCCTTAGGGCCTAGTCCCGCAACCTGCGAGGTGCAATCGACCAGCGCCCCTTGCGCCATAGCCTGAAACGTCATGGAGAAGGGCACGTCCATCGCCGCCTCGCCGTCCATCTCGTGTTGCGAGTGATCCATCTCCTCCATCGCGCCGTCGCGGGTCTCGATGTTGAAGACGACCTCGACCGGCCCCGCCTGCTCGAAATTCAGCGTCGCGGCAAAGCTCTCTCCCTCTTCCCACGGATCGCCGCCCAGCCCCATGAACATGATGTGCAGCCCGCCGGGCTCCAGCACGAGCGTCTCGCCCGGGGCGATCTCCATCCCGTCCTCTTGGGACAGCATCCGCGCGACACCGGCATCGTCGATCTCGGTCCGGTGCAGCGTGATCCGCTCGAACTCGGCCTCGACCGATAGCAGGCGGTCGGGCGTGTCGCCTTCATTGGTGATCGACAGATAGCCGATCCCGCTGATCGCCGTGGCGGTCGTCTCGAAACTGTAGGGATGACCGATGACCAGATCACCGGTCGAGAACTCGTGCGCCGCCAAAGGCGTCGCAAGACTGCAGGCAAAACCCGCGACAAGAGAGATTGAGCGCATGGCGCCCTCCTTGAATGAAGCGTGCTCCCCGAGGGGGCGGGATAGGAAAGGATGTCCCATGAACCGGGACGGGATCGCGTCAGCCGATTTCCGGCGGTGCCCGCTGCCGATGCCGCCCCGAACCGCGCGCATCCTCGGCCCACGCGACGCGCAGAACCGCGCCCGCAGCATCCGGGCCTTCCAGATCCACAAGCGCGGCAAACGGCGCCGGACCGGACGCCTCGTCAAGAAGACGGCACAGCGGGCAATGATCACCCCCACCGCCAAGCTCACCGCAATAATCCGCAGCGGCCAGCCCCATCGCATAGACAGCACGCAGCTCGCTCGACGCCTCCGCGCGCGCGGGCGCAGTCCAGGCGCTCGCCAGGCTGACAAACAGCACAAGCCCAAGGGCCAGCAGGCCGGAAAGGAGCGGTCTTCCTCGCATGGCGGCAATCTATGCCACTCCCGCGCGGGTGAAAACCGCTAGCGTGTCGCAGCCCGGCGAAATCCGGATCCGGCATCGCTTCCACCTGCATCGTCCTGCCAATCCTGCTGCCCAAAATCGCGGCTCAAAATTAAATCTGGTTTAAGCCCTTGAATCGGGTAAGCTTCTTGGATCGCGCCTTCGTGCGGTGGTCCCGAGGCGACCGTGCTTCGGGCGTGACAGGCCTCCGTTCCCCCATCGGATCCGCCGTTCGGATCCTCCCGTCGCGCGACAGGGCCCGGGTCAGGAGACGGGCCGCCCTCCGGGCGCAGCGCGGTCGCGCCCCGACATCCAAAGGAACATCCCAAGACATAGGTACATCATGAGCGCGAAAATTGTCGTCGGACTTGACGGAGGCGGTTCAGGAAACCGCGCTGTCGATTATGCTAAGAAACTCGCCGGTCAGATCGGATCCTGCGAGCTGATCCTCGTCTACGTGATCGAGTGGTCGCCCTTCACCTTCCAGACCCCCGAAGAAAACGAAGAACGCCACAAGCGCCGCGAGGAAGAGATCTCCGCCGCTCAAAGCCGCATCATCCAGCCCGCTCTCGACCGGCTCGCTGATGAAGGCATACCAATACGCGGCATCGTCAAGCACGGCGACGTGGCCGAAACGCTCGACCGGGTTGCCAAGCAGGAGAAGGCCGACCAGATCGTCGTCGCCCGCACGTCCGAGACAGGAATGATCCGCCGGATCTTCGGCTCCTCGACAGCCAATCTCGTGATGCATTCCACCGTCCCCGTGACCGTCGTCGGATGAGGAGCGTTCCAGTGACATACAAAACAGCTTTCACCGCAGCCGCCCTCGCGCTCTGCACCGCCGCAGCCCATGCCCAGGAGGCCCCGGGCATCGACGAACGCGTCAACGACGCCTTCGCTGCCGCCACAGGCCCCTTCGTCGGCTTCATCTTCTCGTCCCTGCCCGGCACGGATTTCCCGTGGATCGTGCTCTGGCTCGTCATCGCGGCCAGCGTCTTCACGATCTATTTCGGCTTCATCCAGATCCGCGCCTTCGTCCATTCGATCCAGCTTGTCAAAGGTGACTATTCCGATCCCGACGATGCCGGAGAGGTCAGTCACTTTCAGGCCCTGACCACCGCCCTCTCGGGCACGGTCGGCCTCGGCAATATCGCGGGCGTCGCCGTCGCCGTCGGCATCGGCGGGCCGGGCGCGACCTTCTGGATGATCCTCGCGGGTCTTCTCGGAATGGCCTCCAAATTCACGGAATGCACGCTCGGCGTGAAATACCGCAACGAATATCCCGACGGCACCGTCTCGGGCGGCCCGATGTACTACATGAAGAAAGGCTTTGCCGAACGAAACCTGCCCGGCGGCGGATTTCTCGCCATCCTCTTCTCGATCTTCTGCATCCTGGGCGCCCTTGGCGGCGGCAACATGTTCCAGGCCAACCAAGCCCATGCTCAGATCATCGGGGTCACCGGAGACTATCCGGGCTGGATCACTGGCACCGTTATGGCGCTGGTCGTCTTTGCTGTCATCGTCGGCGGGATCAAATCCATCGCCCGCGTCACTGAAAAGGTCGTTCCGTTCATGGGCGTTCTTTATGTCGGCGCGGCCCTCGTGATCCTGCTGATAAATTTCGATCAGATCGGCTGGGCCTTCGGAGAGATCTTCCGCGGCGCCTTTACCGATACCGGGATCGTCGGCGGCGCCATCGGCGCGCTGATCCAGGGCTTCCGCCGCGCCGCCTTCTCCAACGAAGCGGGCGTCGGATCGGCGGCCATCGCCCACTCGGCGGTCCGCACCAAAGAGCCGATTACCGAAGGCTTCGTCTCACTTCTGGAGCCCTTCATCGATACGGTCGTCATCTGCACGATGACCGCGCTGGTCATTACGATCTCGGGCCAGCTGATGATAGATGCCGAAACCGGCAACTATCTTATCAGCGAAGGCGCGATCCAGACCGTGGGCGGCACTTCCGGCGTCGCGCTGACCTCGGCCGCCTTTGAAAGCGCGTTCAGCTGGTTTCCCTACGTGTTGGTGATCGCGGTAATCCTCTTCGCCTTTTCGACGATGATCTCGTGGTCCTATTACGGCCTCAAGGCCTGGACCTACATGTTCGGCGAAGGCAAGGCGAAGGAGCTCATCTTCAAGGTCATCTTCTGCCTCTTTGTTATCGTCGGAGCGGCGGCAGAGCTCGATGCGGTTATTGGCTTTTCGGATGCAGCAATCTTTTCGATGGCGTTGGTCAACATCCTCGCCCTCTACTTCCTGATGCCTATCGTCCGCCGCGAGCTGCGCAGCTATCAGGAGCGGCTGAAATCCGGCGAGATCAAGAAGTTCGTCCACTAGGGCGACGCTCAAAACGGCGCCGGATCGGTTTTCCTGACCGGCGCCTACCCCCGGCGCGCCGTCGACGCGCGCGCCTTGATCTCGGTCCCCAGATCCACGGCCTCCGGCTTCTCCTCGGGCGCATCGATCACCTGCATCAGCAGCTCCAGCGCTCCTCGCCCGATCCGGTAGCGCGGCGTTGCCACTGAACTCAGCGCGGGGTTCAGAAACCGGCTCATCTCCAGATCGTTGAACCCGCAGATCCCCAGTTGCCGGGGCACCTCGATCCCGCGCCGCGCGGCCTCCAGCAAGGCACCAGCCGCCAGATCGTCATTGTTGCAGAAAACCGCATCCACCTCCGGCGCGCGCGCCAGCAGATCCCCCAGAAGCTGCCCGCCTAGACCCACGGTCGACGCCGCAGGCGTCGTCACCACCCGCCGCGCCTCGAACAGACCTCGCGCCTTCAGCGCCTCGGTAAACCCCGCTAGCCGCCGCTGCGATCTCGGATCCATCCGCGCGCCCATAAATCCGATCCGCTCGTAGCCCTGCTCCAGCAGATGCTCCACAGCCGAAACCGCCCCGTCCCGATGGGAAAACCCAATCGCCAAATCCACAGGCGCGGGTCCCTGATCCATGATCTGCACCACCCGGCACTCGGCCCTCTCCAGCATCGCGCGCGAGCTGTCCGTCTGATCGAGCCCCGCCACGATCATCCCCGCCGGTTTCTGCCGGAGGAAGGTCCGGATCAACCGCTCTTCCCCCGACGGGCTATAGCGGAAATTGCCGATCTGCACGCTGTAAGGCGTCTCTTCGACCGCGTCATAGATCCCGCGCAGCACCTCGGAAAAGACGCTGTTGGTCAGCGACGGCACCAAGAGCCCCACCACATCCGTCCGCTTCGACGCCAGCGCGGAGGCCGCCGCATCGGGCACATAGCCCAGCCGCTCGATCGCCGCCGCGACCCGCAGCCGCGCCTCCTCCGACACCAGCTCGGGACGGCGAATCGACCGCGAGACGGTGATCGCGCTAACACCGGCAGCTTCGGCCACATCGACCATGGTCACCGCGCTACGTTTGGGATCGATCTCCTTCATCTGCTTTGAAATACAGCAAGAAACCCGATCCGCAAACCCTTTGGAGCATCTCGCGGTTTGACTTATGATTGCGCAATCATTAACCAACATTCAATCGGATCGCCCAAGATCCGAACACGACATCAGGGAGGATGCACCATGCGTGCCACATTCATCGCCACAGCGCTTGCCGTTCTGGCCTCAACCGCCAGCGCCCAGGATCACAGTTTCCGCTTCCAGTCATCCGACCCCGCGGGCAACGCCAATTTCCAGCTTCAGCAGCAATGGGCCGCAAGCGTCTCCGAGCTGACCGACGGCCGCGTCACGGTCGAGCTTCTGCCGGTCGAGACCATCGTCGCCCATACCGAAACGCAGGACGCGGTCGCCGCCGGGATCCTCGACGGCCACTTCACCGACACCTCCTATTTCGCGGGCAAGGAGCCTGCCTTCGGCCTCATCGCCAACCCCGTGGGCGCGTGGTCCGACCCGCAGGAAATGTTCGACTTCATGGAGAGTGGCGGCGGCAAGGAGCTGATGAACGAGATGCTTAACCCCTACGGGCTCCAGTTCATCGGCGCGACCACGCCGGGGCTGGAATCCTTCCTCTCCAAGGTCCCGCTCGAAGGTGTGGACGATCTCCAAGGCCTCAAGATGCGCGCCCCCGAAGGCATGGTGCAGCGCGTCTTCGCCGCCGCGGGCGCCGCCCCGGTCAACCTGCCGGGATCTGAGGTTTTCACATCGCTCGACAAAGGCGTGATCGATGCCGCCGACTACACGGTCTTCTCGACCAACCACGCCCAGGGCATGCATGACGTGGCCACTCACCCGGTCTATCCGGGCTTTCACTCCATGCCCCTTGTCGAGGTCTCGATGAACAAGGCCAAGTGGGACGCCTTGCCCGAAGATCTGCAAACCGCGCTCGAGCAAAGCGTGACAGACTTTGCCACCATGCAGGTCGAGGCGCTGGCCGAGGCCGATCAGGCCGCCATCGCCGAAGCCGAAGCTTCGGGCGAGGTCACGATCCACGACTGGCCCGCCGAGGAACGCGCCCGCTTCCGCTCCATCGCCACCACCGAATGGGAAAAGGCAGCCTCAGCCTCGGACGCCTCGCAGAAGGTCTACGACACGCTCACCGCCTATCTCGAATCCAACGGCCTGCTGAACTAGGCTCCAAACCGGCGGCGCCTCCCCCGGGGGGCGCCGCCGCTTCGTCCCGGAGCCTCGCCATGACCGACACGCCCGATCCCCTTCCCGCACGCGAAGATCCCGGCTCCGCCGAAGCGGCAGGGCTCTATGGCCGGGCGATCAACGCCATCGGCGTGATCTTCGCCATCGGCATCCTCGCCTCCGCCGGCATCCTCTTTCTGGAGGTGATCCTGCGCTACGGTCTGAACCGACCCACGATCTGGGCGCACGAGATGGTCATCTTCTTGAACGCCGCCGCCTTCGTCTTCGGCGGGCTCTATGTCGCCGCGCGCGACGCGCATATCCGCGTCGTCCTGATCTACGACCAGCTCTCGGGCCGCCTGCGCCGGATCTTCAACGTCGTCATCTCGATCGTCTGCGCCCTGTCCTCGGCAGCCTTCGCCGCCGCGATGTGGACCTCCGTCGCCCGCGCAGTCTGGACCCCGGCGGGAGACATCCGCTTCGAGACCACCGGCTCTGCCTGGGATCCGCCGACACCGGGCCTGCTGAAACTCTTTCTCTTCGTCGTCCTAATCTTGCTGGCGATCCAGTTCACGATCCTCGCGATCAACTACGCGCGCGGCAAAGGCCAGTGAGACAGCTCGGCCAGACCTTATGCCCGGTGGCACCGCCGGGCAGCGCCCGACCCTCCCCATGGGAGGGCGCTTCACGCTCCCCCAGGCTCGGACGCTGCCCTCCGCTTATCGCTCCCAAACCCACGGCCCACCCCTGATGGACCTCCTCCCCGACCTCTCCGCCATGGGCATCGAATGGGCGACCTTCGCCATGCTCGTCATGCTCATCGGCCTGCTGCTCACCGGCATGCCGCTGGCCTTCGTCACCCTGCTCGTCGCGCTGATCTTTGCGCTCGGCTGGTTCGGCCCCATGGCCGTCCCGCTGATCACCTCCCGCATCTTCTCCTTCGTCAATTCCTTCGTCTTCGTCTCCGTCCCGATGTTCGTGTTGATGGCCGCGATCCTCGACCGTTCGGGCATCGCCCGCGACCTCTTCGACGCGATGCGCGTCGTCGGAGGGCGGCTCAGAGGCGGCGTCGCCATCCAGACGCTGCTTGTCGCCGTCATCCTGGCGGCCATGTCCGGCATCATCGGCGGCGAAGTCGTCCTCCTTGGCCTCCTCGCGCTGCCCCAAATGCTGCGCCTCGGATACGACCGGCGGCTCGCCATCGGCGTCTGCTGCGCGGGCGGCGCGCTCGGCACGATGGTGCCGCCCTCGATCGTGCTCATCATCTACGGCCTCACCGCGTCGGTCTCGATCGGAGACCTATTCACCGCCGCCTTCATCCCCGGCCTGATGCTGGCCAGCTTCTACGTCGCCTACGTCCTGATCCGCGCCTATCTCGACCCCAGCATCGCCCCGATCCCCGAACAGGGAGAGATCCCAACCGCCGAAAAGCTCCGCCTCCTCAAAGGCCTGATCCTGCCGATCATGGTGGTGATCTTCGTTCTCGGCTCGATCTACGGCGGCATCGCATCCGTCACCGAAGCCTCCGCTATCGGCGTCATCGGCGTCACGCTCTCCACCGTCATCCGGGGCGAATTCTCCCTCACCCTACTGATGGGCGCCGCCCGTCAAACGCTCGCCACCGTCGGCATGATCGTCTGGATCGGCATCGGAGCCTCCGCCCTCGTCGGCGTCTTCAACCTGATGGGCGGCATCCAGTTCGTCTCAGGCCTCATCACCGGCATCTCGGACAATCCCACCATCGTCGTCCTCTTCATGATGGCGATCCTGTTCGTGCTCGGCATGTTCCTCGACTGGGTCGGCATCGCGCTATTAACCATGCCGATCTTCGTGCCGATCATCCGAGAGATGGGCCTTGATCCCGTCTGGTTCGGCGTCGTCTTCGCGATGAACATGCAGGTCAGCTTCCTCTCGCCCCCCTTCGGCCCCGCCGCCTTCTACCTCAAGTCCGTCACCCCGCCCGACATCTCGCTGGGAGAGATCTTCCGCTCCCTCCTCCCCTTCATCTGTCTGCAGATTCTGGCCCTCGCGATCCTCATCGCCTTCCCCGCGATCGCGGGGGGATAAGGAGAGCCAGACATGACCTTCGCCTACATCATCGAGCCCCCGTTCAACTATCACAATGAGAGCGGCACGCTCGCCGGATGCGATATCGATCTGGCCCGGCACGTTTTTAAACAGATCAACGACGAGGAGTTTGCCCCGGTACAAACCGAGTTCGCCGACCTCCTGCCGGGTCTGACCCGTGGCGACTGGCAGATGACCACCGGCCTCTTCTCCTCCGAAGAGCGGAGCAAGATCGCCACCTTCACCCGTCCGATCTGGGCGCTTCCGGATGGCCTGCTGGTGCCCGAAGGAAACCCGCACGCCATCACCGGCTACCGGTCGCTGGCCAAGACGGCCAACGGCACCCTCGCGGTCATTCGGGACCAGATCCAGCACCGCACCGCCCGCGATCTCGGCCTCCCCGAAAGCCGCATCACCGCCTTCGAGACCTATGAAGACGCCGCCGCAGCGGTCGAGAACGGGACTGTCTCCGCCTATGCCAGCGTGGCCCGGGCCCATGCAGGCTTTCTGGCCGGCCATCCCGACAAACCGCTCGAGGTCGTAGCGGTCCCTAGCTCGGAAAAGGCCCCCGCCTATGGCGCCTTCGCGGTCGCCCTCTCCCGCCCGGACCTGCTCGACCGGGCAAATGAAATCCTGTCCCAATACCTCGGAAGCCCCGACCACCGACGCATGATGGCGGGCTACGGCTTCACCGATGCCGAGATCGACCTTGTGAGCCCTCCGCACAACCGCCAAAGGTGACCCAAGCCAGCGCGCAAAAGGACCCCGCCCCATGACCTCCGCCGACACCCCCACTCTCCGCTCCCGCTCCTGGTTCGACAACCTCGCCGATCCCGAGATGACCGCGCTCTATCTCGAGCGCTATCTCAACTTCGGCCTCACTCCTGAAGAGCTCCGCTCCAACCGCCCGATCATCGGTATCGCGCAGACGGGCTCCGACCTCTCGCCCTGCAACCGCCACCATGTCGATCTGGCAAAGCGCTCCGCTCAGGCGATCCGCGACGCGGGCGGCCTGCCGCTCGAATTCCCCTGCCACCCGATTCAGGAGACCGGCAAGCGCCCCACCGCGATGCTCGACCGCAACCTCGCCTATCTTAGCCTGGTCGAGATCCTCTACGGCTACCCGATCGACGGCGTCCTCTTGACCATCGGCTGCGACAAGACCACGCCAGCCCTCCTGATGGCCGCCGCCACCGTCAACATCCCCGCCATCGCGCTCTCCGTCGGGCCGATGCTCAACGGCTGGCACAAGGGCAAGCGCGCGGGCTCCGGCTCGGTCATCTGGGAAAGCCGCCAGCGCCTCGCCGCAGGCGAAATCGACGCCGCCGAATTCCTCGAGATCGCCGCCTCCTCCGCCCCTTCGACGGGCTACTGCAACACGATGGGCACCGCGACCACGATGAATTCGCTCGCCGAGGCGCTCGGCATGCAGCTCCCCGGCTCGGCGGCCATCCCCGCCCCCTATCGAGAGCGCGGGCAGATGGCTTATCACACCGGCAAAGCCGCCGTTGAGGCCGTGATGCAAGACCGCCGTCCCGCCCAGATCATGACCCGCGCCTCCTTCGAGAATGCCATCGTCGTCAACTCCGCCCTGGGCGGCTCGACCAACGCGCCCATCCATCTCAATGCCATGGCCGCCCATCTCGGCATCACGCTCACCAACGACGACTGGGAGAGGATCGGCCACCACATCCCCCTCCTCGTGAACCTCCAGCCGGTCGGAGACTACCTCGGCGAGGACTTCCACCATGCCGGCGGCGTCCCCGCCGTCATCGGCCAGCTTCTCCGCGCGGGCCTGCTGCCCCACCCCGACGCACTCTGCATCACCGGCAAGACCATCGGCGAGACCTATCAAAATGCCCCCGTCCACAACGCAGAGGTCATCCTCAGCCCCGAGAAGCCGCTCAAGACCGATGCGGGCTTTCTCAACCTCTCCGGCAATCTCTTCGACAGCGCCATCATGAAAACCTCGGCCATCGGCGCCGAATTCCGTGACCGCTACCTGTCTAATCCCGACGATCCCGACGCCTTCGAAGGGCCCGCCGTCGTCTTCGATGGCCCCGAGGACTTTCACCATCGCATCGACGATCCCGCCCTGGGTATCACGCCGGACGCCATCCTCGTCATGCGCGGCGCGGGCCCCAAGGGCTATCCGGGCGGCGCCGAAGTCGTGAACATGCGCCCGCCCTCCTACCTCATCAAGAAGGGCGTCCACGCCATGGCCTGCATCGGCGACGGCCGCCAATCGGGCACCTCCGGCAGCGCCTCGATCCTCAACGCCTCGCCTGAGGCCGCAGACGGAGGCGGCCTCGCCCTCCTCCAATCCGGAGACCGCATCCGCGTCGACCTCAAAGCCCGCAAAGCCGACATGCTGGTGAGCGAAGACGCCCTCGCCTCTCGCCGCCAAACCCTCGAGGCCGCCGGAGGCTTCCCCTCCCCTGACAGCCAAACCCCCTGGCAGGCCCTCTTCCGCGAAAAGGTCAAACCCTTCGCCGATGGCATGGTCCTCGACGGAGCCCCCGATTTCCGCGACATCGCCTCAAAGGGGTTGCCGCGGAATAATCACTAGAGACCGGAAGTCATCTCTCCCGCGTAAAGCGCGAAATGCCTAATTGCGAAAAGGCTGTGCTTGCGGAAGAAAAGGAATGATCGATTTATAGAAGCTCAAAGGCGGGCGGGGACGAAGATCACCGCCAGACATGACGATTCTCGGATCGTGGCCGCGTTTAATCAGGAAATAATCCGTAACAAGCTGCGCCTGTGCTTCCGTTCGCAATGTCAAAAAGGAAACCGACCCCGGCGTTTGCATCATATAATTGTAATCGCTGAGAGACGAATGATGCTCATGGGTATCGTCGAACGCCGCGTCTCGCATTGCATCGACCAGTTTATTCTTCGTCTTAAACCGACCCTGAACAAATGTGCTGGTGCGCCAAAGAAAATCGGAGAGTCGCTCGCCTACTCTGGGCTGTGCGGCTGCACCGAGATGCGACAGGAACCGATCGTTGGAATAGATAGCCCACGCGGTTTGGTATTCAGGCTGTGGCCCAAACTCGAACACAGGATCCCATGCTTCTGCCTCCCAGTATTCTCCCTTGTCCTTCTTGTAGAGCGTGTTGTAATAATATTCTTTCTCAAACGCGTTATGCATTTTATCGATAAGGACACAGTCCTTTGCAGCAATGCTATCTGTAGCTGCTTCTTTAGTAAGGCCTTCGTACTTCCTTTGAAGCTCCTTGATCTTTCGCTGTAGTCTGTTCCAGTATATATCGCCCATAAATTCGTAATGGTCTGATAAAGTAAGATTGTGGTGATCGCTCTCTTCGAGCGCACTTTTGATCCCGTTCTGATGTTGCCAGATATGAGCTACCTCATGAACCAGCGTGGCCATATGCTTCGGCTTTTCGCTTTCGGACAGATCGTCTCGCCAGTCATCGCCGACAAGATAGATATCGTTGCCAGAAGCATGGGAGCGTCCGGGAAAATCCTTCTTCGCTTCATCATCGATATAGCCATTATGAATACGAACCAGATCGAAGATCACACCGGTGGCGAAGATTTCGCGAAGCAGGGTGATTTCCCCGGCCGTTAGCTTACGACCACCACGGTCTTGGGACAGGGCCATATTACTTGTTCTCTCTTACTTTGGGCGCGATAGATCTACCGCTTGAAATCTCAAATCTTTGAATAGCGTCTGGGCTGAACTCTATAGTCGGTCCAAATGGCTTCACAAGTGAAAGCTGCTCAGCTCGCCAAAGCATGGCCCGCGCCCCCACCCCGCCTCCACCGTCCCGAGCAGGGCTCCCCTGCGGGTGACTGCCGCCTGAACCTGATGCCGCAATCTCGGACCGAAACGCTTCGGGATCGCATTGGGCCTGGCGCGCGCCTCGCTTTCCCATCCCGTTGCGCCTGATGGCGACAGATCGCCCCGTTAACCCCGAAGCGCTCCTGCAATCCACCGACCAGATACCGACGCAATACCGACCGGATACCGAACCCCCGATTCCGCCCCAAAAGAATCGTTAACCATTCTCCGCGCACCCGCCCCTTTCCCCTTGCCGCCCTCTCCAAGCGGCGCGATCAATGGGCATGACTTACGACCTTCTGACCCTCGGCGAGCCGCTCTTCGAATTCGCTCATATCTCCGGTGACGACTGGCGCTCGGGCCATGGCGGAGACGTCTCGAACGTCGCCATCGCCGCCGCCCGCCAAGGCGCGAAAGCCGGGATCGTCACCCGGCTCGGCGACGACGGCTTCGGGCAAAGCTTTCGCGATCTCTGGAGCACCGAAGGCGTCGATCACAGCCACACCGAAACAGACCGCAACGCTCCCACAGGCCTTTATTTCATACGCCAAACCGATCAAGGTCATGTCTTCGACTACCGGCGCGCAGGCTCTGCTGCCGCGCAGTTCGCGCCCGAAACCCTGCCCAAAGAGCCGCTGCAAAAGACAAAGATCCTGCATTTCTCGGGCATCACCCAAGCCATCAGCGACAGATCGAACGAGGCCGCTCTCCTTGCCGCGCAAATCGCGAAAGAGGCCGGCGCCCGCATCTCCTACGACCCCAATCTTCGTCTCAAGCTTTGGCCGCTGGACAAAGCGCAAACCCAGATCGAGCGGGCACTGAAGATCACCGATATCGCCCTGCCCGGCCTCGACGACGCGCAACAGCTCACCGGCCTCCTAGACCCCGAAGCCATCATCGCTCTCTACCACGATCTGGGCCCTGAAATCGTCGCTCTCACCATGGGGGCGGAGGGCACTTTAGTCTCTGATAACAAGACGATAACCCACCTGCTGCCGCTCAAGGTCGAGGCGGTCGATGCCACCGGTGCGGGCGACTGTTTCGACGGCACCTTCCTAGCCCGTCTCGCCGCCGGAGACACCCCTCGCGACGCCGCAGCCTATGCCACGACTGCCGCCGCGATCTCAGTCACAGGCCACGGCGCGGTCAGCCCGATCCCGGTCACCGAGGATGTCCTGGCCCGGATGCCTCAGACCACTTAAAGGTCGAATTCCGGCATCGGCAAACTCTCCAAGGCGCGACCCAAAGCCTCGCCCCACCGAGACGAAACCTCGCGGATCAGGTCGTCCTCCGCCTCGAACCGCCGCGTGAAGCCGACCTCGTAGCTGTCCTTGGCATAGACCTGCAAATCCAGCGGCGGCCCGACCGACAGGTTCGCTTTGATCGTCGAGTCGAAACTCACCAACAACAGCCGCGTCGCCTCCTCAAAGGACATGTCCGAACGGTAGGCCCGCACGATAATGGGCCGTCCGTATTTCGTCTCTCCGATCTGGAAAAACGGCGTATCGTCCCCGGCCTCAACGAAATTTCCCTCGGGATAAACAAGGAACAGTCGCGGCGCGCTGCCCTTGATCTGGCCGCCCACGATGATCGTGGCGTCAAAGACCCCCTCGGACTGCTGCGCCGCGCCCTTGTACTCGGCAATGACGTCGCGCACCGTCTCGCCGATCATCCGTGCGACCTGAAACATCGACGGCGCTTCCAGAAGGCTCGGGCTGCGCTCGACCGGAGCCTTCATCCGCTCGTCCAGCATGGAGATCACAGCCTGCGTCGTCGCCAGATTGCCCGAGGTCATGACCGTGACGACCCGTTCTCCCGGGATCGACCATGTGTGCAGCTTCTGAAAGATCGAGATGTTGTCGATCCCGGCATTTGTCCGGGTATCGGACATGAAAACAAGGCCCTGATCCAGCCTCATCCCCACACAATATGTCATGAACTCGTCCTACTGCTGCTGTTGCACGGAAACGGTCACGTCGAGCTCTTCCTCGCCCGCGCCGAATCTCGTCCCACGTATGGGCGCAGCCTCGTTGTAATCAAGTCCCGTGGCGACCCTCACGTAGCGCGTATCGGGAGAAATACCGTTCGAGATATCGAAACCGACCCATCCAAGCCCCTCGACATAGGCCTCGGCCCAGGCATGGGTCGCGTCCTGCTCCACCCGGTCGTCCATCATCAGATAGCCCGAAACATATCGCGCCGGGATATCCATCATCCGCGCGCAACCGACGAAGATATGCGCATGATCCTGACACACGCCGCGCCCCGCAACCGCCGCCTCTTCACCGGTCCAGTCCGCGCCTGTCTGCCCTGTCTCATAGCTCACGCTGTCCCGGATCGCCTCGGACAGCGCGTGTAGCCGGTCCAGCGGCAGGCCCTCGCTCCCGATCTCCTTGACCAGAGCCCGCATCGTCTTGCCGGGCCGCGTTATTCCGGTATCCCGCTTGAAAAGCCACAGCGGCACATAGCCCCCATGGGTGCCCAGAATACCGTTGGTTTCCTCAAGCTGAACCGTCCCCCGGCTCTCGATGACGATCTCGGTCGCATAGGTGTCAACATTGCACAGCTGAACCCTGTTACGATGCTCGTCCTCGAATTCCAGCTGCAACTCCCCGCCGGAGACGGTGATGTCCCAGTCAAGGATCCGCTGCCCGTTATGACTTTTCGGCGTCAGCCGAAGCTGCTGCATGGCAAAGGTGACAGGCTGGTCATAGCGATAGGTGGTCCGGTGTGTGATCGCGAGTGTGTTCATCCGTGAAACCTGTATTGAAGCTCGATCCGCTGACCCAGCGCGCTGATCGTCTCGATGAAATTCTGGATGAACTCATGCAGACCCAGTTCAATCACGCTGTCGATATCCGTATCCTTCAGCAGGCGCCTCAGCGCATCCGACACATCTAGACTGTCCGTCCCGTGCCCGTCATCCGACAGGTAGCGCAGGTTCTCCCCGATCTTGCTGGTGCAGAACAGCAGCGACCGGGGCATGCGCCCGTCGAAGATTAGGAAATCGGCGATCTGTCGCGGCTCCACATCCTGCCCGTAAGCCCAACGATAGGCCCCTTCGGCCGAAACCGACCGCAGGATCGTCTCCCACTGCACATTATCGAGCGATGTGCCCACCGCGATCGCATGGGGCAGCAGCACGTAGTATTTCACATCGAGGATGCGCCCGGTATTGTCAGCCCGTTCGATAAACGTGCCGATCCGCGCGAAATTGTAGATCTCGTTGCGCATCATCGTGCCGTGGAGCGCCCCACGCACGAAGGCCGATCGTTGCCGGATCGTGCCCAGCACATCGGGCAGCTCGCGCAAGGAAACCTTCCGCTCCAGCAGGGGCGACAGCACCATCCAGCACTCGTTCACCGCCTCCCAGACCTCGCGCGTAAGCGCGGTCCGCACCGTCTTGGCATTGTCGCGCCCGGCATGGATGGCGCTGCGCACGCTCGACGGATTATCGAGATCCCGGAGCAGAAAATCGATGGCCGTATCCTGTTTGAAGGTCTCGTGCTTGGCCAGATACGCATCCCGCACCATGGCGGCCGACAGCACCGACTCCCATTCGGCATCCGCGTCCGACGACCGGGTGAGCGCAATCCTCTGGCCCGCATCAACCAGACGCGCCGTGTTCTCAGAGCGCTCCAGATACCGAAAGAGCCAATAGACCCCGCCTGCCGTTTTCCCCAGCATCTATTCCTCCAGCACCCAGGTATCCTTGGTGCCGCCTCCCTGGCTGGAATTGACGACAAGCGATCCTTTCTTCAGCGCCACCCGCGTTAGCCCGCCCGGCGTGATCTCAATGCCGCCCGGGCTCATCAGAACGAAGGGCCGCAGATCGACATGGCGCGGGGCCAGCCCGGCCTTGGTAAAGATCGGCACGGTCGACAGGCTCAGCGTCGGCTGCGCGATATAGTTGCCGGGTTTGGCTTCCAGCTTTGCCCGGAACTCCGCCAACTCCTTCTTCGAGGCGGTCGGCCCGATCAGCATCCCGTAGCCGCCCGAACCATGGACTTCCTTCACCACCAGATCGGAGAGGTTGTCGAGCACATAGGCCAGCGCGTCCTTTTCGGAACATCGCCATGTCTGCACATTCTTCAGCAAGGCCTTCTCGCCGGTATAGAACTCAACGATTTCCGGCATGTAGCTATAGATCGCCTTGTCGTCGGCAATACCCGTCCCCGGCGCGTTAGCAATGGTAATCCCGCCCGCGCGGTAGACATCCATGATCCCCGGCACGCCCAGCGCACTGTCAGGGTTGAAGTTCAGCGGATCGAGAAAGTCGTCATCCACGCGCCGGTACAGCACATCGATCGCCTTGTAGCCCCGCGTCGTGCGCATCGCGACGCGCCCGTCGATGACCCGCAAATCGTGCCCTTCGACCAGCTCCACCCCCATCTGATCGGCTAAAAAGGAATGCTCATAATAGGCCGAATTGTGAATCCCCGGCGTCAGCACCGCCACAACAGGATGCCGTCCGGCACTATCGGGCGCACTGCGGCACAGCGATTTATGCAAGAGTTTCGGGTAGTTGCTGACCCGCTGCACCCGGTTTTGCGAGAAGAGCTCGGGGAACATCTGCAGCATCGTCTCGCGGTTCTCGAGCATGTAGCTCACCCCCGACGGCGTGCGCGCATTGTCCTCCAGCACATAAACCTCGTCCTCGCCGGTCCGCACCAGATCGATCCCAACGATGTGGGTGTAAACCTTTCCGGGTGGCTCCACCCCGATCATCTTGGGCAAAAACGCCTCGTTCTGCGCGATCAGATGGGCCGGGATGCGTCCGGCCCTTAGGATCTCCTGGCGATGGTAGATGTCATGCAAAAACGCGTTGATCGCCTGCACGCGCTGCTCGATACCCTTCGAGAGCCTCCGCCACTCCGCGCCCGAGATGATGCGGGGGACGATATCGAACGGGATCAGCCGCTCTCCTGCCTCCTCGCGCCCGTAGACGTTGAAGGTGATCCCGGTCAGGCGAAACAGCTCCTCCGCCTGCTGTGCCTTCTTGCGGAGCCGGCTGGGATCCTCTGCATCGAACCACTGGTGAAAGTCCTGATACGGTCGCCGGGGATGCTCCCCCCGACCGAACATCTCGTCGAAGTGACGGTCTTCATTCATTCGGTCAGGCTAACCGCGCGCCATGCGTTTCACAACGCAAACCACGGATATCCCTCGGGATCACAGGCTCGCCGCCCATAATTTAAGCGCCCGGTCTGCCGGTCATGTCGTCACGTCAGGCTTATCCCGGCCGGTCATCTCGTGGATCTGCGCGATCTCGTCCGCCGCCGCAACGATCGTCTGAAGCGCCTCGTCCGCGGGCCGGTCCAGACCTTCCGGCCCTTCGACCCGATCCTCAAGGTAGACCCTAAGTGTCGCGCCTTGCGTACCCGTACCCGAGAGGCGAAAGACGATCCGCGCTCCACCCTCGAACATCACTCGGACACCCTGCCCTTCCGAGCGCGATCCATCGACCGGATCGTCATAGGCGAACTGATCGGCCGCTTCGACTGTCATCCCTTGCACGATCGTACCCGGCAGATCGGAGAGCTTCGCCTCCAGCCGCTCCAGCAGCGCATTGGCCTTGTCTGTCTCAACCGCCTCGTAGTCGTGGCGCGAATAATAGTTGCGACCATAGCTCGTCCAGTGATCCGCCATGATCTCGGCCACCGAGATCTTGCGCGCCGCCAGAATGTTCAGCCACAGCAGCACCGCCCACAGCCCGTCCTTCTCGCGCACATGGTCCGATCCGGTCCCCGCGCTTTCCTCTCCGCAGAGCGTGACCTTTCCAGCATCCAGCAGATTGCCGAAGAACTTCCAGCCCGTCGGCGTCTCGTAGGCCTCAATGCCCAGCGCCTCGGCCACCCGGTCGACCGCGCGCGACGTCGGCATCGACCGTGCCACGCCCGCCAGCCCATTGGCATAGCCCGGCGCAAGCGTCGCATTCGCGGCGAGAACGGCAAGGCTGTCGGATGGCGTCACATAGGCGCCCTTGCCCACGATCATGTTCCGGTCGCCATCCCCGTCCGAGGCCGCCCCGAAATCAGTAGCATCAGAACCCATCATGACGTCCATCAGCTCCTTGGCCCAGGTCGGGTTGGGATCGGGATGCCCGCCGCCGAAATCCGGGCTCGGGTTGCCATTCATGACCGTCCCCGCAGGCGCGCCGAGCCGCCTTTCGAGGATCTCAGTCGCATAAGGCCCCGTCACCGCATGCATCGCATCGAACCGCATAGTGAACCCGCCCGCGAATAGCGCCTTCAAAGCGCTGAAGTCGAAAAGTTCCTCCATCAATTCCGCATAGTCGTCAACAGGGTCGACGACCTCGACCGTCATCTCCCCACAGGAGGTCTCTCCTAACGAGGACACGTCCACATCCGCCCCTTCCCAGATCCGGTAGCCGATGATCCGCATCGTTAGATCATGCATTTTCGCGGTCAGGCTTTCCGGCGCAGGTCCACCATTGGGCCCGTTGAACTTGATCCCGAAATCCGCATCGATCCCGCCGGGATTATGCGAGGCCGACAGAATGATCCCGCCATCCGTGCCCCGCGTGCGGATCAGGTTCGAGGCCGCCGGTGTCGACAGGATCCCGCCCTGCCCCACGATCACCCGCGCCGCGCCTTCCGCCGCCGCCATCCGCAGGATCACCTGCACGGCGCGGTCGTTGAAATACCGCCCGTCGCCCCCAAGAACGAAGGTCTTACCCTCCGCCCCGCCGATCGCGCCAAAGATCGAGGCCACGAAATTCTCAAGGTAATGCGTGCCCATGAACGTCCGCGTCGTCTTGCGCAGGCCCGACGTCCCCGGTTTCTGCCCCTGAATGGGTGTCGTTTCGATGGTCAGAACACTCATGGCAGTGTCTCCTCTGAGGTTGAGGGCTGTAGAATGAAAACCGTAACGGAGCCGGCGGCAACGGTCTCGGCCTCGAGGGCCGGGCGCGGCGCGGAGGACGGATCGGCGCTGTCGATCTCGCGGCACCAGATGGTCCCCTCGGGCGTCTCGGGCATCGAGATCTCTTCGGCCGCGCCAGCATTAAGCACCAGTAAAAGCGCTCCGTCCCGATCCACATACTCAGGCGTGCCCGAGGCCGTGCGCACCTCCGCGATCACGAGCCGCAGCGCCTCGTCGCTCCAGTCGCCCGGCTGAATGGGAGTGCCGTCTGCCTTGTGCCAGAACAGATCGGGCGTCCCGTCGATAAGCCGCTCGCGCGAATGCAGGAACCGGACCTGCCGCAGCGCCGGATGCGCCTTGCGAAACGCGATCATCCGCCGGGTCCAATCGAAAAAGTTCCAATCCGCGCCCTCCCAGTCGATCCAGCCGACCGGATTGTCCTGATTATACGCGTTGTTGTTGCCGCCCTGCGAATTGCCGATCTCGTCGCCCGCCAGGATCAACGGCACCCCCTGGGACAGCAGCAGCGTCGCCATCATAGCTCGTCGCCGCGACGCCCGCGCGTCCGTCAGCGCCTCGGACGGGCCTTCCTGCCCCATATTGTCCGAGTAGTTCTCGCCGTGCCCGTCGAGGCCCTTTTCACCATTATCGAAATTGTGCCGCCGCTTGTACGACACCACGTCCGTCAGCGTGAACCCGTCATGCGCTGTCAGCATGTTCACCGAAGACGTCGCCAGCCGCCCGGAATGGTCGAACTCTCCCGCCGATCCCGCAAGCCGCGCTGCCATATCCGGCGCACGGCCCGCATCGCCGCGCCAGAACCGCCGTGCGCCATCGCGGTAGCGGTCGTTCCATTCCATAAAAGGCGGCGGATAGGAGCCGAGCTGATAGCCGCCCGGCCCAATATCCCAAGGCTCCGCGATCAGCTTGACCCCCGCCAGAACAGGATCCTGCCGCACCGCGCGAAAGAAGCCGCCGTTTGGATCAAAGCCCCCCGGCTCGCGCCCCAGCACACTGGCCAGATCGAACCGAAAGCCGTCGACATGGCCGACTTCCACCCAATACCTCAACGAATCCAGCACCATCCGCAGGACCATCGGCTGCGTCAGATCCAGCGTATTGCCCGTGCCGGTATCGTTTACGTAATGCCGCGCATTCACCGCATCGAGCTTGTAATAGCTCGCATTATCCAGCCCCCGAAAGCTCAGCGTCGGCCCCAGCTCGTTGCCCTCGGCGGTGTGGTTGTAGACCACATCGAGGATCACCTCGATCCCGGCGCCGTGCAGCCGTTTCACCATCTGCTGAAAGTCCCGCATCGTCCCATAGGCCGGATGCGGAGCAAAGAACCCGAGCGTCTGATAGCCCCAGTAATTCACCAGCCCCCTCTCTTCGAGAAAGCGGTCGGTGATGAAGGTCTGGACCGGCAGCAGCTCCAGCGCCGTAATGCCCAGCTTCGTGTAATGCGCGATCATCGCATCGCTGGCGACACCGGCAAAGCCGCCCTCCGAGACCTCAGGGTGCTGCGCCGTCAGCCCCTTCACGTGGCCTTCGTAGAACACCGTCTCCGCCGCAGGCCGTCGCAAGAGCCGGTCGCCCTCCCAATCGAACCGCTCGTCCACGACGATCCCGCGCGGCATGAAGGCGGCGCTGTCACGCGGATCGAGCGTCAGATCGTCCGCGCCGACCTCATAGCCCATCAGCGCATCGTCCCAGACCGGCAGTCCAGTCAGCGCCTTGGCATAGGGATCGAGCAGCAGCTTGTGCGGATTGAACCGATGCCCCTCCTCGGGCGTATATCGCCCCCGCGCGCGAAGGCCGTAGGTTTGGCCCACGCCGATACCGGCCACATGCCCGTGCCAGATATCACCCTCCCGCTCGGGCAGGTCGATCACCAGATCCTCGCGCCCGTCCTCGTCGAAGAGGCACAGCGTCACCCGATCCGCATGGGCCGAGAAGACGGCGAAGTTCACCCCGTCCTCCGTCACCGCCGCCCCCATCGGGAACGATCGTCCGCCTGTTACCGTGATGTCGCTCATGCGCTGGCCAGCACCTCGTATAGATCGGCATAGGCCCGCGCCGATTGCGCCCAGCCCACAGGCTGCGTCATCGCATTCTTCTGCAGCCGCGCCCAGATCCCGGGGTCGGCATAAAGCTCGGTCAGGCGGATCAGCGCCTGCGCCAGCGCCTCGGATGTCACGGGATAAAACTGAATCCCCGTCGCCACGCCCGTCGCCAAAGCCGCCGGATTGGCGTCGATGACCGTATCAGCCAGCCCGCCTGTCAGCGCGACGACCGGGATCGTGCCATAGCGCAGCCCATAAAGCTGGGTCAGCCCGCACGGCTCGAACCGCGAGGGCACGAGGATTGCATCGCCGCCTGCAATCATCCGGTGCGACAGCCCTTCGTCATAGCCGATCCTCACGGCGACCCCGTCATGCGCCTCGGCCACATGGGTGAACGCCACCTCCATCGCGGGACTGCCCGAGCCCAGAAGCGCAAGCTGCCCCCCGTTGTCGATCAGCGCAGGCAGCGCCTCGAGCAGCAGATCGAGCCCCTTCTGATCGCTCAGCCGAGAGATCACGACGCAAAGCGGACCAGCACTCTCCGGCAATCCCAGCTCCTTGCGCAGGGCAGCGGTGTTGCGGGCCTTGCCCTTGGCAGACTTGTAGCCCTTGATCTCGGGATCGCTCGCCGGGTTCCAGATCGCCTCGTCGATCCCGTTGAGGATCCCGCTCAGATCGCCCGATCTGGCCCGCATCACACCGTCCAGACCCATCCCGAATTCGGGCCGCATCAGCTCGCGCGCATAGGTCGGGCTGACCGTCGTGATCCTGTCCGACCAGACCAGCCCGGCCTTGAGTGAGCTGATCTTGCCCCAGAACTCATAGCCCTCCCGGTCGAAATCATGCGGATCCAGCCGCAGGCTCTCGATCTGGTCCCGCCCGGCCAGCCCGTGAAAGGCGATGTTGTGGATCGTCAGCACCGTCGGGATACCGCTATCCTTCAAATAATACGCGGCCAGCCCCGCCTGCCAGTCATGCAGATGAACCACATCGGGCCGCCATGTGCCCGCCTTGGCCACCGCCGCCGCCGCCCAGCTTAGCGCGGCGAACCGCTCGGGATTGTCGGGCCAGTCGTGCTTGTGCTCATCGAGGTATAGCGATCCGCCTCGATCAAAAAGATGCGCAGCCTCCAGCACCAGCAGATCGAAGCCCGCCGCCTCGCCGCTCAGAACCCGGCCTTTGCCGCCGAAGCAATCGTCGATCTTCAGAACGACCTTCGCACCCTCAAGCGCCGCCATCACCGCCGGATAGCCGGGCAGCATGACACGCATCTCCACCCCGACCTCGGCCAAGGCCCCCGGCAAAGCGCCAACCACATCGGCCAGCCCCCCGGTCTTGACCAAAGGCGCGCATTCCGAGGCGACCGACAGAACCTTCACTGCGCCGCGGCCCTCGCATCCAGCATCGGCTGGGTAATCAGCGTAACGCCCCCTTCGGAGACGCGGAACCACTTGGCGTCCTCCTCCGGATCCTCACCCACGACCAGCCCTTCAGGGATCTGCACCCCCCGGTCGATCACCACATCGCTGAGCTGAGCATGCCGCCCCACGTTGACATAAGGCATCACCACCGCCCGCGTCAGCGACGCGAAGGAGTTCGTATGCACCTGCGTGAAAAGCAGCGACTCCCGGATCTCGGTCCCCGAAATGATGCAGCCTCCCGCGACGAGCGAAGAGACCGCCGTCCCGCGCCGATCGTCCTCGTCATGAATGAACTTGGCGGGCGGCACGCTCTCCGAATAGGTCCAGATCGGCCAGTTCTTGTCCCAGAGGTTCAGATCCGGATCGAAGGTCGTCAGATCGATATTCGCCTTCCAATAGGCATCCACCGTCCCGACATCCCGCCAGTAGGACGGCGCCTCGTCGCTATGGCGCACGCAGCTGTCATCGAAGCGGTGCGCCACCGCCTTCCCGTTCCCCACGATATAGGGAATGATATCGCCGCCGAAATCATGCTTGCTCTCGGCATCGTCGGCATCGCGCTGCAACAGCTCGCGCAGAAACGACCACTTGAAGACGTAGATCCCCATCGAGGCCAGCGCATGATCGGGATCGCCAGGGATCGAGGGGGGATCGGCGGGCTTTTCCAGGAACGACGTGATCCGGTCGGTTTCGTCCACATGCATCACACCAAAAGCCGTCGCCTCCATCCGCGGCACTGTCAGACACCCGACAGTCACATCCGCCTCGCTGTCCACATGCTGACGCAGCATCAGCTCGTAATCCATCTTGTAGATGTGATCTCCTGCCAGAACGAGCAGGTAATCCACGTCATAGCTATCCACGATATCGATGTTCTGCGTCACCGCATCGGCCGTGCCGACATACCATTTCTCCTCGCTCACCCGCTGCGAGGCGGGCAGGATATCAAGGTATTCGTTCCGCTCGGCGCGAAAGAAGGACCAGCCCCGCTGGCAATGCCGGATCAACGAATGTGCCTTGTACTGCGTGGCCACCGCCATCTTGCGGATCCCGGAATTGAGGGCATTGGACAACGCGAAATCCACGATCCGCGTCTTGCCCCCGAAATAGACCGCCGGTTTCGCCCGCGTATCCGTCAGCTCCTTGAGGCGCGAGCCGCGCCCGCCCGCCAGCACGAAGGCCATCGTCCGGCTAGACAGCCTCTGGTTCGACATCGACATCGCAATCCTCCCTTATGACCCTTCATGCACCAGCATGATCACCGACAAAGGCGGCAGAACGAACCGGGCCGAACAAGGCTGGCCATGTGCCCCCTCATCGTCCGTCGTCACACCGCCCATATTGCCGCGCCCACCTCCTCCGTAGACATCGGCATCCGTATTCACGATCTCGCGCCAGCGTCCCGCCTCAGGCAGCCCAATTCGCCATTCCGTCCGCTCAACCGGCGTGAAGTTGCAGATCACCGCGACCGGCGCATCCCCCTTCGCCCCGAAGCGCAAGAACGATAGGACCGAATGATCCACATCCCCACCCTCGATCCACTGAAATCCCTCGGGCTCGCAATCCTTCACATGCAGCGCGGGCCAGTCGCGATAGGCCCTATTCAGATCCCGCACCAAGGCGCGGATCCCCTCATGCGCGGGGTTCTGAAGCGCATCCCAATCGACAGATGCATCGTGGTTCCACTCCGCCCCCTGCGCGACCTCATTGCCCATAAACAGCAGCTTCTTACCCGGATGGCCCCACATGAACCCGTAATAGGCGCGCAGATTGGCGAACTTCTCCCAATCGCTCCCCGGCATCTTGCCCAGCATCGAGCCCTTGCCATGGACCACCTCGTCATGGCTGATCGGCAGGATGAAATTCTCTGTAAAGGCGTAATCGATCCCGAAGGTCATCTTGTGGTGATGGTATTTCCGGTTAATCGGCTCTTCGGGCATGTATTCGAGCGTGTCGTTCATCCACCCCATGTTCCACTTGAACCCAAAGCCAAGCCCGCCCGCATCTACGGGTGACGACACGCCGGGATAGGCCGTCGATTCCTCGGCAACCGTCATGATCCCGGGCATCTCGCCATAGGTGATCGTGTTCATCTGCTGAAGCATCGCGATCGCCTCGTAGTTCTCGCGGCCGCCATCCTTGTTGGGGATCCACTCGCCATCCTTGCGCGAGTAATCGCGGTAGAGCATCGAGGCGACCGCATCCACACGCAGCCCGTCGAGGTGATATTCCTCCAGCCAATACAAGGCGTTAGAGGTCAGGTAATTCGCCACCTCCTTGCGCCCATAATTGTAGATCAGCGTGTTCCAGTCCTGGTGAAACCCCTCCTTGGGGTCCGCGTGCTCATAGAGATGCGTCCCATCAAAGAGCGCCAGCCCATGCGGGTCGCTCGGAAAATGCCCCGGCACCCAGTCGACCAGCACACCAAGCCCCGCTTTGTGCGCGGCCTCCACCAGATCGCGAAATTCATGCGGCGGCCCAAAGCGGATCGTCGGCGCATACATCCCCACTGGCTGATAGCCCCAGGACCCATCGAACGGAAACTCGCTGATCGGCATCAGCTCGATATGGGTGAAGCCCATTTCAGAAGCATAGCCCACCAGCTCATCCGCCGCCTCCTTGTACGAAATCGGCCGTCCATCCTCGCGCCGCTTCCAGCTTCCCAGATGGACCTCGTAGATCGAGATCGGCGCGTCCCGCCGGTTCCGCGCCGCGCGCCCCGCCATCCAGTCGTCGTCGGACCAGCCATAGCCCGCAATGTCGCGCACAACGCTCGCCGTCTCGGGCGGGTGCTGCGCGCCGAACCCCACCGGATCGGCCTTCATCGGCACAGGCCGCCCGCCAGCGCCGCGGATCATGAACTTGTAGGCCGCGCCATCACCCACACCGGGGACGAAAATCTCCCAAACGCCGGTCCCCCCGCGCCGCCGCATCACGTGCCGTCGCCCATCCCAGAAGTTAAAATCGCCCACGACGGCGACCCCGTCGGCATTCGGCGCCCAGACTGCGAAATGCGTCCCCGGCGTCCCTTCATGCTCCATCACATGCGCGCCAAGTACCTGCCAGATCCGCCGATGCGTGCCCTCGCCCAGCAGATACTCATCCGTCTCGCCCAGCACTGGCCCATAGCGATAAGGGTCGTCATACTCCCATTCGGCGCCGTCGCCCGCACCTTTCAGCCGGTAGACCCGCCCCGGAACCTCGCCCACGAAGACATGCGGCACATCTGTCGGCAAAAGCGGGTAATCCGTCCCTTCCTCGACCGCCCAAAGCTGCGAGGCGCCGGGATCGAAGGCCACAACCGTCAGTACGCCGCCGCGCTCGCGCGGCCCAAGGATCGAAAACGGATCGGGATGCAGCCCATCGGCAATCAGATGCGCGGTCTCGGCATCGAGGATATCGGCGCGGGTGAGTTCTGTTCCGGACGGCATGCTGATCGGTCGTCCCCCTTGTTGCGGGGTTAACCTTAGGGCACGTTTTCGGTTCCGTCAGGCGCTAACAGGCGAGATGCCCCAGATATCCGCCATATAGCCGCGGATCGTCCGATCCGACGAGAACCAGCCAGACCGCGCGACATTCAGCGCCGCCTTCTCGGCCCAGCCGTCTGCATCGGCAAACCAGCGGTCCGCCTCACGCTGCGCGCGCCAGTAATCGGCGAAGTCGGACGCAACGAGGAAATGATCCGGGCCGCTCACGTTATCGGCGATCCCCGCAAACAGATCCGGCCAGTCCGGAATAAAGGTCCCGTCCCTCAGCGCCTCAAGCGCCCGTGCCAGCCGAGGCTCCGCCTCAATCGCCGTGGCGGCATGATCCGGAATCGCGCGCCGGGACGAGACCTCCTCGGCGGTCATCCCGAAGAGCAAGAAATTCTCCGCCCCGACCCGCTCCCGAATTTCAACATTCGCGCCATCCAGCGTGCCGATGGTCAGCGCGCCATTCATCGCGAATTTCATGTTCCCCGTGCCCGACGCCTCTTTGCCCGCCGTCGAAATCTGCTCGCTCAGATCCGCCGCCGGGATCAGCCGCTCGGCCAGGCTGACATTGTAATTCGGCAGGAACACTACCTTGAGCAGATCGCCTGTCACGGGATCAGCGTTCACCATCCGAGCGACCTTGCCGATCAGATGGATGATCTCTTTGGCGAAGTGATACCCCGGCGCCGCCTTTCCCGCGAAAATCTTTACTCGCGGCACCCATCCCGCCTGAGGCGCATCGCGCATCTCCTGCCACAGGGCAATCGTCTCGAGAATGTTCAGATGCTGGCGCTTGTATTCGTGGATCCGCTTGATCTGCACGTCGAACATCGCGCCCGGATCAACCTGCACGCCCTGCGTCGCGCCAAGCCAGGCCGCCAGCTGCACCTTGTTCGCCCGCTTCACCTCGGCCATCGCCTCCACGACGCCCGGCTGCAAAGGCTCCAGCTCGCCCAGCCGCTCCAGATCCGTGAGCCATCCTTCCCCGATCGCCGCCGTCACCGCGCCCGCCAGCCCCGGATTGCATCCCGCGATCCAACGGCGCGGCGTCACCCCGTTCGTTTGGTTCACAATCCGCTCGGGGTGCTGCCGGTGCAGCCCGGCAAAGACCGTCTCCTTCATCAGCTCGGTATGCAAAGCCGACACGCCATTCACGCGGCCCGCCATCGCGAAGGCCAGGTTGCCCATCCGCACCTCGCTGCCGCCCAAGATCCCGGCCCCCGGCATCGCGCCCGCCAGCATCCGGATGATCTCCAGATGACGCGGCAAGAGCCAGCCCAGCAGCATCTCGGGCCAACTCTCGAGCGCCTCGGGAAGCAGCGTATGGTTGGTATAGTTCAGCACCCCCCGCGCCAGCTTCAAAGCCGCGTCGAACTCCAGCCCCTCCTCGTCGATCAGAACCCGCATCAGCTCGGGCCCCGCGATCGCCGGATGCGTGTCGTTGAGCTGGATCGCTACATGATCCGGCAACGTCTCCATTGGCAGGCCCGCCGCCCGATGATCGGCCAGCAGATCGGCGAGCGAGGCCGCCGACAGGAAATATTCCTGCTTCAGCCGCAGCGTCTGACCCGCCTCAGTTCCGTCATCGGGATAGAGCACCCGGCATAAGGCTCGCGCCGACGCCTCCGTCTCGGAGGCACCGACATGATCGCCGCCATTGAACCGGCCCAGATCGAAGCTCTGCACCGCCTCGGCCGCCCATAGCCGCAAGGTTCCGGCAAAAGAGCCCTGCCAGCCCGGGACCGGCACATCATAACCCTGCGCCCAGATCGTCTCGGAGGGCTTCCAGACCCCGTCCGTCACCGTCCCGAAAAACCCGATCCCGTAGCTGCGCGCGCTGCGCAGCTCCCAGGGATAGCCTCGGCTCAGCCAGTCCTCGGGCGTTTCGGTCTGCTTGTCGTCCTCGATCCCCTGCCGGAAGAGCCCATGTTCGTAGCGCAGCCCGTATCCGACCGCCGGGCATCCCACCGTGGCCATCGAGTCCAGAAAACACGCCGCCAATCGCCCAAGACCGCCATTGCCGAGCGCCGCATCCGGCTCCACTTCCAGCACATCGTCCAGTGTCAACCCCAGCTCCAAGCACACAGCCTTCGCCGCGTCCCGCAATCCCAGCGACAAAAGCGTATCGCCCGCCAGCCGCCCGATCAGGAATTCCATCGACAGATAGGCAACCCGCTTGTGCCCAGCGCCGCGCTCCAACGCAGACTGCCAGATCGGCACCACGACCCCGCGCAGAACCGCCGCCATCGCCCGCCGGACCGAGCACAGATCCCGCCGCCCGCCGTGATCCGAGCTCAACCGCTCGAGAACCGCCGCCCGAAAGGCCGCGTCGCTTGGCACCGTCACAGCTTCATCGCGCATATCGGCCATCGCCGGGGATCACATCCCCAACGCCTCCTTGTACATTTCGAGAACCGCCTCTTCCTCGGCGATATCGTCACGGTCGCGCTTGCGCAAAGCGATGACCTTGCGCATCACCTTCGTGTCGTAGCCGCGCCCTTTGGCCTCCGCCATGACCTCTTTTTGCTGCTCGGCAATGTCCTTTTTCTCGGCCTCGAGCCGCTCGAACCGCTCGATGAAGGACCGCAATTCGTCTGCCGTCACGCGGTATTGCTCGGTCACACTGCTCGTCTCGTCGCTCATCGCTCGCCTCTGATCGGGAAATTGCCACGCGCGGTCCTAGCCCGATGGGCCCCGCCCGCGCAAGCCCGCTTGCACGCAGGCCACGCCCGCGCTACCGCAAGGCATTCAACGGCCAAGGAAATCCCATGCAAGCGCTCGTCTGGATCGGAGCCCTTATCACGCTGATCGGCTTTGCCGGCATCGTCTGGAGCCTCCTGAAGGTGATGAAGGCCCGGCGCGAGGAGCTCTCCGACGACGAGCTTCGCCAGCGCATGCAAAAGATCGTGCCGGTCAATCTAGGCGCGTTTTTCCTATCGATGCTCGGTCTGATCTGCGTCGTCGTGGGTGTGATCCTGAGCTAACTTCGATCAAGACGCCCGACCGGCGGCCACGCCGGGCAGCGCCCGACCCGCCCCCCACGGGGCGGGCGCTTCTTCACCGTCTGGCTTCGCGCAGCCGTCCAGCCCCGACCGACATGCCGCGCTCAGTTCAACTCCGCCCCGCCGGGCCGGGCGCTGCCCTCGTCTCTCAAGACCAATCGCCTCAATCCAGCATCCCGACGATCATTTCCTCCAGAAGCGGCACAAGCTGCCCGTAGATCGCCCCTTTCGGATCCGATGCATTTCCCGCCGCCGCCCGGCTCGCGACCCCCTGCAGGATCGCCGCCAGCCGGAACCCCGAGAAGACCAGATAGAACGTCCAGTCCCCAACGCCGTCGATCCCGCGCGCCGCACTATAGGCCGCGACATACTCCTCTTCGGTCGGCAGCCCCAACGCCGCGCGATCCTTGCCCGCGAGGCCCCGCATCTGCCCCCCATGAGGCAGCCGCCATTGAAAGCACTGATAGGCCAGATCGGCCAGCGGATGGCCCAGCGTCGACAGTTCCCAGTCGAGCAAACCGATCACCCGGGACTCCCCCCGCGCGAACATCATGTTGTCCAGCCGGTAATCCCCGTGCACCAAAGCCACCTGCCCGTCATCTTCGGGCATCCGTTCGCGCAGCCAGGCCTCGATCCGCATCATCGCCTCCGACGGCGTCTCGACCGAAGCCCGGTATTGCTCCGCCCAACGCTCGGTCTGCCGCGCGAAGTAATTTCCCGGTTTGCCGTAATCGCATAGCCCCACCGCCTTGGGGTCGACCGAATGCAGCGCCGCCAGAACCCGGGCCATCTCGTCATAGTAGGCACGCCGATCCGTCTGAGAGATCTCTGGCAGGACCGGATCCCAAAAGATCTCCCCGTCCAGGTATTCCATCACGAAGAAAGCGCGACCCGTCGGCGATGTTGCGTCTTCGGCCAAAGCCAACATGTTCGGCACTGGAACATCCGTTTCCGCCAGGGCCGCCATGACCCGATACTCTCGTTCCACCAGATGTGCCGATCTCAGCAGCTTGCCCGGCGGTTTGGATCTCAGGACATAGGGTCCCGATGCGGTATCGATCCGATAGGTCGGATTGGATTGCCCGGATCCAAACTTGACCAGGCCGGTCACACCGGAAAGATCCGGGATATGAGCCATCAGCCAATCGGCGATCACCGACGGCTCGGCCCCCAGCGCTGCACTCTCATCTGTCATGATCTCATCTAGCCTCGGCCAGCTGAGGAAGTTCAAGAGAATTCCCCCGCTAAGCGGCGCACGCCATTGCACAGATCTCGCCCGCTCAACGTCCAGGCCGCCGCCTTCGGTTTTGCCACAATTGCACCGACCAAATACCGACGCGATACCGACGCGATACCGAAGGCTAAAATCAGTTGAATCGGGGATTGCAGCGCTTCCCGTCCACCGGCACTCTCAGGGTCCAATCTAGGAGCGTCACACATGGATCTCGGCCTCTCTCCCTCTCTTCAGACCACCTATGACGCCGTCCGCGACATGGTCCGAACCGAGATTGCTCCCCTCGATGACGAGTTCCTTGCCGAAGTGGAGAAGGGAGACCGCTGGACCTTCACCGATCGACAGACCGAGATCCTTGAAACCCTTAAGAACAAAGCGAAATCCCGTGGCCTCTGGAATTTCTGGGACACGTTTTCGGGCGGAGATCTAAGCACGGTCGACTACGCCTATCTCGCCGAGGGAATGGGCCGCAGCCATCTTGGCGCCGAGGTCTTCAACTGCAACGCTCCCGATACCGGCAACATGGAGGTCTTCTCTCGCTACGGCACGGATGAGCATAAAGAACGCTGGCTAACACGCTTGAAAGGCGGAGAAATCCGCTCTGCTTACCTGATGACCGAACCCGATGTCGCAAGCTCGGACGCCACCAATATCGCCATGTCCGCCATCCTCGATGGTGATCACTACACCCTCAACGGAGAGAAATGGTGGGCCACCGGAGCAGGCGATCCGCGCTGCGCCGTCTATATCGTGCTCGCCAAAACCGGCGGCGACCATTTCCCCAAACACGTTCAGCACTCCATGTTCGTGATCCCCGCCGACGCGCCCGGCATAAAAAAGCTAAGAGCCATGGAGGTTTACGGCCACGACGACGCCCCGCACGGCCATATGCATATCCGCTTCACAGACGTCCGCGTTCCCGCGAAAGATCTGCTTCTAGGCGAAGGGCGCGGCTTTGAAATCGCGCAAGGCCGCCTCGGCCCAGGCCGCATCCATCACTGCATGCGGGCCATCGGCCAAGCCGAGAAGGCCTTGGAACTTATGACAAAACGGTCAATCAGCCGGGTCGCTTTCGGCAAACCGCTCGCCCAGCTTGGCGCCAATTACGACGAAATCGCCGATGCCCGGATGGAGATCGAGCAGGCGCGTCTTCTTTGCCTCAAGGCAGCGTGGATGATGGACCAGGGCGACAAGCGCGCCGCTGCCCCATGGATCAGCAAAATCAAGGTGATAGCGCCCGAAATTGCGCTTCGGATCACGGATGCCGCCGTCCAGATGCATGGTGCGATGGGCGTCTCGCAGGACACACCGCTCGCGCGGCAATGGACGAACCTGCGCACACTCCGTCTTGCTGACGGACCCGACGCCGTTCACCGGCGCCAGGTCGCCCGCGCGGAGCTTCGCAAATACACCCAGGAAAAAGTTTAGCTTGTCAGGGCATTAGACCTGACAAGCTAAACCGGCATATTGTCGAATTGCGCCTCGATCGCCTCATCCCGCAATGATGCATTGAGCCGCCTTGCCCTGATCGGAACCGCCATGCGCTTTTGGTCCATTTCTATGATCACACGATGCAGCCTTGGCTGAAGGCTGGTCCGATCCGAACTTTCCTCGATCCGCTCCAGCAGGTCGCTCAGTTCATACTCCATCTGTTGGCTGGTCATCTCGCTCTCCCCATTGAGACGGTATCACCATATCAGATTCGCTCGCCCCGTGCTTGACTCAAATCAACTTATGGTTTTGCGCAGCTCGACTTTCCGATTGCTGATCGCTAGACGAAGAACACCGCGACCGGTAGGAAGGGCCATGGACATTCGCCCCCTCACGCCAACCTACGCCGTGTCTCCTCAGATAGAGCCGACCGATATCTACGCGATCCGCGAGGCGGGGTTCACGACAATCATTTGCAATCGGCCTGACATGGAGGTCCCTCCCGCTGTCCAAAGCGACGCGATACGGACGGCGGCAGAGGCGGCGGGCCTTGAGTTCAAGGATCTTCCTGTCACCCATCAGACCCTCACGCCAGAGATCATCGCGGAACAGAAACGCATCCTGGATGGATCAAGCGGTCCTGTCCTCGCCTATTGTGCATCGGGGACCCGGTCGTCTATCTTATGGTCCCTCGGCCAGGCGGGCGAGCGTCCTGCGGATGAGATCATCGCAGCAACCGCTCAGGCTGGATACGATCTTGCCGGACTTCGGCCGCAGATCGAGCAATTGGCAAAGTCCTAGGGGACGTCGGAGCTCGACCGGTTGTCCACACCCTCAAGGGCGTCGAGAACCTGATGCTCTTGAGGTATCCGAAGCTCGGGAACCTGATCCTCCGGCGAAGCGACCTTGGCAAGATCGAAGACAGGCTCGACCATGACCTCGCTGACAAGTCTGAGCGCCCGGGCCCCTGAAACCTGCCCTAGCCTCCCGCGCGCGACTGTCGCGCCGGAAAGCGTTTCGATCCGAACGCTGGACAGCGCAGCGACCGGGACAGGCACGATTGATCCAACCTTGAACGCGCGCAGTTCAGCAAGGGGAAGATTGGGGCGGTGCAGAACAGCCTCCAGATCCGCGGTCGCGCACATCAGACGCGATTTGAATTGAGAGCGCCAAGTCTCTACATTCGCCTGCTTTTCTGACATGGCTTGCACAGGTTCGGGTAGAATAATTTGAATGCGTCCACTTCGACCGGCTTCGCCTAACGCGACCTCGAGATCCGTGATCCGGAACGATCCATCGTTCAGCAAAAGCTCTGCCGCAGAAAGCTCAGACAGAAGCGTCAAGTGTCCGTATCCGCGAAATCGTTTGGCCAGCGACGTTCCTTCCGCCAGATCCAAAACCTGAAGCAACATCGCATCAATGAGTGAAGCCGCCATCGAAGCATCGGTGTGGGTAGGGCGCCGAGGTTCGGATGGATCGGCCGCAACCCGTCCTGTCGTCGCCACTTCGATGGTTGCGGACATTACCTGATGATCGAGAACCACCAAACCGTATCGCTCGTTCGGCCCGCGCATCAGAAGGATGAGCAGATCGTCTGTCAGATCCGCAAGGCAGTCTAGAAGGGACCTCACCTCCTCACGCCCGTCCACGACACGCAGATCAAGGTCTATCGCCTGCTCCGCACCTTTGCGCAGCGCGCGACCCAGTATCTTGAGATCAGCGTCATCCCGTCCTGCGCCAGCCCCGACAGGTCGCAACTTGCGCCGCAATACCGGATCCGTCTGACCCTCTCTTGTCATGTCTTCGCCCGCCATGCGCTCATACGGAGAAAGCCTTAACGGCTGAACGTTACTTGGGGGTTAAAGTCCTACTCGGCTGCAAGCGCTCGCGCATCCGGGAGAACAACGCGGAACGCAGCTCCATCGCGTCCAGGCAGATAATCGATCGAGCCGCCGAGCTTTTCCATAATCTCGCGGCAAATGGCGAGGCCGAGACCTGCGCCGCCTGCAGCCGAATGATCGGACAAGCGCGAGAACTTTTCGAATATAACCCGGCGCGATGCCTTTGGAATTCCGCTTCCGTTATCCACAATGTCGATGGTTCGCCCTCTTACCTCGATCCGCAATTCGGGGCTTTCCGCGTCACAGTATTTTGCGGCGTTCGAAATCAGATTGATGAAAACCTGGCTCAACCGATCGAGATCCGTTTCAAGCAGAAGGCTGGCCTCGGCATCGCGATCGCGAATGATGCGCAGACCGATTGTCTGCCGTTCGGTAGCAGCCACGGCCCTGTCGATCAGATCCACAAGCGGGCCGTCGGCGACATTAAGGGTTACCTGCCCGTTTTCCAGCACGCTTAGGTCAAGAAGATCGTCAAGGAGCCGTGTCAGTCGAACCGCCTCGTCCTGGATAATCCCAGCAAACCGGGCACGCTCATCTGCCGGAACGTCTCCGTCGCGCAGCAATTCCGAGAAGGCGCGGATCGACGTCATAGGCGTTCTAAGCTCATGGCTGATTTGGCTGAGAAATCCGTCCTTCTGGATCGAAAGAGCGGTCAGCTTCTCGTTGGCCTCCTGAAGCTGCTGCGCCGTCAGCGTCAGCTCTGCCGATTTCGCTTCTAGCCGGGAGGAATACTCCATCATCTGTGCCGTCTCGTCAGCCACCGCGATAAGATCCTCGACGGACACCGATGTTCCCCCCTGGATCTGTCCGATCATCGCATGGGCCGTCGCCGCACCGACAGAACCTGCAAGCTCCCGCTCGAGCCGATCAAGAAAGTCCGGAGTGACTTCCGGCAGATAGCCTGCGGTGCCTTGGAGCTTGGCCTGCCCTTCGAACAGGTGATGAGCTTGGGTGCTTCCGAGGATCCGTTGCGCCATGACGAGCAGGTCTTCCGCTTCCGCGGTGCCTTGCCCCCACCCTTTGGGACTGGCGGAATGGGCAAAAACGTCGACGACTTGCGCACCCTGAAGCCGCTCTAGCGGGCTGGGGAAGGACAGGACGGATCCGATAAAAACCGCAAGCGCGTTAAGGATCATTGACCACAGGACGGTGTGCAGTACCGGATCCATCCCTTCGATCCCAAAGAGCGCCTGCGGCCTGAGCCAGCCAATCCCCATCGGCCCGTCGGTCATGACGCTTTCGGGTAGACCAAGGCCACTGCCCGGTAAGAAGAGAGTGTAGATCCAAATCGCAAATCCGATCACAAGCCCTGCGCCCGCGCCAATCCGAGTCGCGCCTCTCCAGAACAGACCCGCGAGTAACGGCGGCAGGATCTGTGCACTCCCGGCAAAGGAAATCAGTCCGATAGACGCTAAGGCCTCCGTCGCGCCGGAGAGCTGAAAGTAGAGCCAACCCAAGGACAGGACCACCGCAATCGCGATGCGGCGAGACAGGATCACGGTCCGCCGAACATCGCCTGACATGCTGGCACGGTCGCCTGTCGAGCTAAGCCAGATCGGCATGACGATATGGTTCGACACCATGATCGAGAGCGCGATAGAGGCCACGATGACCATCGATGTCGCCGATGAGAGCCCGCCGAGAAAGGACAGAAAAGCAAGCCCGTCCGCACCCAGCTGAAGCGGCAGGGTCAATACGAAAAGATCCGGGTTCGACCCCTCCGGCATCACATCGAGGCCGATTACCGCGATCGGCAGGACGAAAAGGCTCATCGCTCCAAGATAAAGAGGGAACGCCCAGCTTGCGGTCGCCAGATGCCGTTCGTCAGAGTTTTCAACCACCATGACGTGGAACATCCGGGGCAGACAGAGAACCGCTGCAGCCGACAGGAAAATCAGTCCGGCCCAGCGTCCCGGCCCGATTTGCCATTCGGCCTGGGGCGACGCATCGATCCGCGCGAGCACGTCCGCCGGCCCATCGGCCACTTGCCAAACAACGAAAATTCCGACGGCGAGCAAGGCAAACAGTTTGACCACAGCCTCCAGGGCAATCGCCATCACCACGCCGTGGTGCCGTTCGTTAACGTCGAGATTGCGCGTCCCAAAAAGGATAGTGAAAAGAGCAAGCCCCACGGCGACCCAGAACGCCGTCGCATGCAAATCTGCCTCGCCCCAACCCTGCTCCGCGAAGACCGAAACGGACAGGGTGACCGACTGCAATTGCAGGGCGATGTATGGCGTGGTCGCCACGACAGTGATGACGGTCACGATCACGCCAAGCGTGTTCGATTTTCCGAACCGCGATGAAATCAGGTCGGCAATCGATGTGATCCTTTGCGTCCGCCCCACCCGGACCAACTTGCGCAGAAGGGCCCACCAGCCCACCAGAACAAGTGTTGGTCCCAGATAGATGACGAGATATTCCAGCCCGGATCTCGCGGCATATCCGACCGCGCCGTAGAAAGTCCAACCGGTGCAGTACACGGATAGAGAAAGCGTGTAGACCAGCGGCGATCTTAGCCAGCCGTCCCGTCCATTCGCGGCCCGCCGCTCCGCCCAGAAGGCAACGGCAAAGAGCACCGCGACGTAACTCAGCGCGACACCAACCAGCAGGTTGAAAGACAGCATCAGTCGCGACCTTCTCCGCCCTCATCCGGCTCCGGACGGCTGAGGGGCCCAGACAGACAAGCCGCCGCGACGATCAATGCAAGCCAGGCGCCAAAGACATAAAGAGCAGCATTGGAGTTCAGTTGAACAGAAGCCCCCGATCCGCCTGACCAGGTCAGAGGCACCATCAAGAGCACTGCGCCGACAATGGGCAAGACCCGCGCGACATCGCGAAGACGCCTGCGTCTATAGGTATCTCGTGCCAGAAAGATAGATGGTCTCTGGCTCATGACGCAGCAAGCGCGCGTACGCTTTCGAGCACTTCCGCGTTCGAAAACGGCTTGGTCATGAAACGGCTGACGCCAAGCCGAGCTGCCATTTCACGGTCCTTCGTCTGCCCGCGGGCCGTCAGCATCAGGACCGGTAGATCCGCCGTCGCCGCATCGGCACGAAGATCGCGCAGGATATCAAATCCACTGCGCCCCGGGAGCATGACATCGAGAATGACAAGTTCCGGGCGGCCTTCCCGCACCTTCTCTGTCGCCGTCTCCCCATCGGAATGCGTGTGCACGGTCCAGCCATCCCGGCTCAGAATAAAGCTGATCGCTTCGATGATATTGGGCTCATCTTCGATCAGCAGGACACGTCGTCCCATGTACCAGGTCCTCCCAAACCCTGTCACCGGCCGGTTCTCCGGCTCTTACATTGACTATCGCGACAATGGGGGAGCCTGTCAAAAAAACAAAGGGGATAGCATGCTCTTTCAGACTGCCATGGACCGCCGTCTAAAGGATAGACGCCTCCCGGCGAGCCGCACAACCGGTGCGGGGACACACTTTGCAGCTCGATCCGACCTCCAACGCCGTCGTCGTCTCAGGCCCATCCGCCAAGAGAAGCATGGTCGCTTCGACCACAGGGGGCTCATCGAACCGAGCGGGTCCCCGGATCTCGGCCGTTGCAAATGCTGTGAACCGCGCAGGCGGCGCAGCGGGCATGACAAGCTCCGCCCGGAGCGGCAGCCCGGCCCGGCCCATGGCGGTGAAGACCGGCCACCGCGCGCAAGCGGCTCCGAGAGAAGGCATCTGAAATCCGGGCACGGGCTTTCGGAACAGGATCGCTCCGGCCGCATCGCTTAGGACAAGACCGGTCGGCCGCCCGCCAAGCCCATCGCCTCCAACCGCAAGACGGCGCAGAACAGTCCCAAGATCCACGCCAAGCTGAGCTGCAAGTTGCGCTGGATCGATGTCCTTGGACTTACGGACTTTGGAAAGGGACGCTTCGGGCACCGCCTGCGCATCGCGGGCATATCGATTCAAAACCGGTCGTGCAGCGCGGCGGGCCTGAGGCGAAAAGAGCTCTTCGAGCGTTTTGTCCACCGCATCGAGCCCTCCGGCCTCAAGCGCATCAATCCGCCAGTCATGTGCCTGAAAGACCGACCCTATTTCGTCGGCCGGACTTTCCGAGGTCCCTTCGACCGTATCCCGCTCGAGATAGTCGACAAGGGCCTGACTATGCTCAGCAAGCCGTAGACTGTCATTGTAGAGATTGGCGTGAAACCGGCGGCGCCAGTCGGCATCTAGATTCTCTCCGTTCACTAGTATCGACGAGGTCGACCGGATCGCGGTCACCGCAGAGATCGTCTCGTGCAGGGACGCCGCGAGTGCCGGATCATGCACCATCCGGTCGGCGAGCGTTTCCACCCGTTCCGCCAGCAGATCGATCCTTGCAGCCTGCGCGGTGACCAACTTGGCCCAGCCTGGAAAACGGTTCGCGAACTCGTCGATCCGGTCAAGTTCCGTGTGGACGTCGACCGCATTCGATGCGGTCTGCAGATCGCGAACCAGAGCTGCCTCCGCCCCCTCCATCAGAAGAGACGGGTCCATCTCAAGTTCTCTGGCGATCGCATTGACAAGCCGGCCGCCAATTCTCCGGCGGTCATGCTCGATTAGGTTGAGATAGGAAGCCGAGATTTCAACCTGCCTGGCAAGATCCGCCTGTTTGATACCTGCGGCCATTCGCGCCTTGCGGATCCGCGACCCGATTTGCCCTGTCGATGATGCCACCGGTTTTCCCTGTCTTATCAACGGATCGCTGCATTGCACAGATAATAGGATTTACAAGTTTCTGCGACGCATTGTCGATAAATTTACAGAAAAGTTCAGCAGTGCAAAGGTCTTGTTGCGAGATTTTCCGCCAAGCACCATGACTCCTACACGCTGTAAACATGACAGTCGTCTGAATGCGCGAGGAGGCGCAGAGGCGATATGTCTATCGGGAGGATAACATGGCGAAATCCAATTTCACGCGTCGCGGCCTTATGCGCACAGGCGCATTAGGCGGTGCGGCTCTTGCGACCCCTACGCTCTTCACCAGCAGGGTCTGGGCGGAAGCGCATACCGGCTTCACCAATGCTCCGCCGGGCGACACGGTCACGTTGGGCTTCAACGTTCCGCAATCGGGGCCCTATGCGGATGAAGGCGCCGATGAACTGCGGGCCTTCGAGCTTGCAGTTGAGCATTTGAACGGAGAAGGCGATGGCGGCATGCTGCAGACCTTCTCGTCCAAGGTTCTCGACGGAACCGGGATCATGGGCAAGCGCGTCGAATTCGTGACTGGCGACACGCAGACGAAATCCGATGCCGCCCGCGCCTCGGCCCGGTCGATGATCGAGAAAGACGGCGCCATCATGGTGTCAGGCGGATCAAGCTCCGGCGTCGCCGTTGCCGTACAGGCGCTCTGCCAGGAAGCTGGCGTGATCTTCATGGCCGGCCTGACCCATGCGAACGACACGACCGGCAAGGACAAGAAGGCGAACGGCTTCCGCCATTTCTTCAACTCCTACATGTCGGGCGCCGCGCTTGCCCCAATCCTCGCCGCGCAATACGGCAATGATCGCAAGGCCTATCATCTGACAGCCGACTACAACTGGGGCTATACGACAGAGCAGGCCGTGCGCGAGTCAACCGAGGCTCTGGGCTGGGAGACAGTGAATACGGTGCTTACGCCGCTGACCCAGACCGACTTCTCGTCCTATATCGCGCCCGTTCTGCAGTCCGAGGCGGACGTCCTCGTCCTGAACCACTATGGCGGCAACATGGTCAACTCTCTGACTAACGCGGTCCAGTTTGGCCTGCGCAGCCGCCAAGCCAATGGCAAGCAGTTCGAAATCGTCGTGCCGCTCTATTCCGAACTGATGGCGCGCGGCGCGGGCGAGAATATCGCCGGCATCCTCGGCTCTCAGAACTGGGACTGGAAGCTGGAGAACCAGCTCGGCGAGCGCTACCTTGGCACAAACGCATTCGTGCAGAGCTTCGGCAACAAGTATGGCTTCCCGCCCTCTCAGGCCGCCCATACCTGCTACGTGCAGACGCTGCTTTACGCCGATGCCGTCACGCGGGCCGGATCGTTCAACCCTTGCGCCGTCGACGAAGCCTTGTCGGGCTTCGAATTCGACGGGATGGGCAACGGGCCGACCCTTTATCGTGCCGATGACCACCAGTGCTTCAAGGACGTCGTCGTGGTGCGCGGCAAGGAGAACCCGGAGAACGAATTCGACCTCGTTGAAATCGTAGAAGTTACTCCGGTCGATCAGGTCACATATGCGCCTGACCATCCGCAATTTGCGGGCGGCTCGCTGGGCGAGTGCAACCCGGGCGCCTGATCCGCGCCAATGCTACGGCCGTCGCTCCCGTGTCGGAGCGGCGGCCTTCCGATCCACCGGGTCGGATCAGATTGCAAACCGACACGTCATCTGACCGGAACGTCGCAGCGGGGCCGCCATGGACGCCATTATCCTTCAAATCCTGAACGGGCTCGATAAGGGCAGCGCTTACGCGCTGATCGCCCTCGGCCTCACGCTGATCTTCGGCACGCTGGGTGTCGTAAACTTCGCTCACGGCGCGCTCTTCATGCTGGGCGCGTTCTGTGCTGTCACCTTTTCGCGCCTGCTGAGCCTCGGCTTCGTTCCCGAGGATGCGGGCGACACATCCGTCGGCGGCTTCAGTTTCGGTGCGCTTCAGCAAGAGACGCCCTATGTCGTCCACTGGTTCGGTGAAGCGACGGGCAATGCTATAATAGACTGGGCTGTCCCGCTCTCGATCCTCTTTGCCATCCCCGTGATGATCGCAATCGGCGTCACGATGGAGCGCGGCTTGATTAAACACTTCTACAAACGCCCCCACGCCGACCAGATCCTCGTGACCTTCGGTCTCGCGATTGTGCTGCAAGAGATCATCAAATATTTCTATGGCGCGAACCCGATCCCGACCCCGGCCCCTTCGGCCTTTGTCGGCAGCTTCGACTTTGGCGTTCTCCTCGGGTTTGACCCCGGATCAATCGTCTATCCCTATTGGCGCCTCACCTACTTTTTCTTCGCCGCGATCTTGATCGCTGCGGTCTTTGCCTTCCTGCAATTCACGACATTCGGTATGGTGGTTCGCGCAGGCATGGCGGATCGCGAAACCGTGGGCATGCTTGGCATCGACATCGACAGGCGCTTTACCATCATGTTCGGGATCGCCGCTGCAGTGGCCGGACTTGCAGGGGTCATGTACGGACCCATCAATTCACCCAACTATCACATGGGCATGGACTTTCTCGTCCTGAGCTTCGTGGTGGTCGTCGTGGGCGGCATGGGCTCTCTGCCGGGGGCCGTTTTGGCAGGCTTTATGCTAGGCATCATCGAAGCCTTCGCGTCGATGACACAAGTTCTGAACGTTCTGCCCGGGATCAATCAGATCATCATCTATCTTGTCGCCATCGTCGTGCTTCTGACCCGTCCTCGCGGTCTGATGGGACGCAAGGGCGTGATGGAGGACTAAGCCATGACAGACCAAACCACCGATACTCGCGCTGTCCGCGCCTCCGCCTCAAAGACAAAAACGGGCTCGGGCAGAGTGATGGGTCTGGGGCGCAAGGATTTCTCGCTATTCTTGCTCGTTCTCGCGTTGTCCCTCTTTGCACCCTTCCTCCTCAATCCCTTCCCGGAGGGGTCTGCACTGTCTCAGTTCAATGCAGGCTACCCGGACCTGATGCAGCGCTTCGTAATCTTTGGGATCTTCGCGATCGGCTTTAACATCCTCTTCGGTCTGACCGGCTATCTGTCCTTCGGTCACGCCGCCTTTCTGGGCGTCGGTAGCTATGCTGGCATCTGGATGATGAAACTGCTGACGACCAATGTGATCCCGGCCATCCTCGGATCGATCGTCGTCGCGGGCCTTTTCGCATTGATCGTTGGTTTCATTTCGCTTCGGCGTTCCGGGATCTATTTCTCCATCCTGACTCTCGCCTTCGCGATGATGTCCTTCGCCTTGGCCTATTCGGTTCTCACCCCGATCACCGGCGGCGAGACGGGTCTGCAACTCAAGTACTTCGATCCCCGGATCCTCGATGCGGAACTTGCCCCCGGAAATCCGCCGCGTGCAAACCTCTTCGGTTTGAACATGACCTCAAGCTACGAGCTTGAGATCGGCGCTTGGGTCTTCACCTTCAATGCGGGCTATTATCTCGCAGCCTTCATGATGCTGCTGGCCTTCTATCTCTCGATCCGCATCTTCCGCTCTCCCTTCGGCATGATGCTGCGGGCCGTGAAATCCAATCAGAACCGGCTGAACTACACCGGCATCAGCTCAAAGCCGTACACTCTGGCAGCCTTTGTGATCTCGGGCATGTATGCGGGTCTGGCAGGTGGATTGCTGGTCGCGATGGACACGCAGGTCGGCGCAGAGCGAATGTTCTGGACGGCAAGTGGAGAGGTCGTTCTCATGACCATCCTTGGCGGTGCGGGAACGCTGATCGGGCCTGTCCTTGGTGCGGGCTTCATCAAGTATTTTGAGAACATCATCTCGAAGATCAACAGCACCGTCCTGCATGACTGGTTCGCCTTCTTGCCAGACGGCCTCGAGAATATCGTCGTCGCCATCATCTACCCCTTTGTCGGCAAAGGCTGGCACCTGACACTCGGCCTGCTCTTTATGTTGGTCGTGATCTTCCTGCCCGGCGGTCTCGTCCAGGGTGGCCAGAAGCTCGCGACGGTTTTCCGGCGCGGGAAGAAGGCCGGCTCGGTGGAAAGCGACGCGGCCAGAAAGCAGCCCGGCCATCCCGGCGAATAAGGAGACGGCAAATGGGAATTCTCGAAGTCAAAGGTGTGGGAAAGCGGTTCGGAGGTCTTCAGGCGCTAGGCGACGTCAATCTGTCGGTCACCGAAAGCACGGTTCACGCCATCATCGGTCCGAACGGGGCAGGCAAATCAACACTGCTCAACTGCCTTGTCGGCAAGCTGATCCCCGATACCGGTTCGGTCCTCTTCGATGGCAAATCCGTACTCGGACGCAAACCGCACGAGATCAACCAGATGGGTATTAGCCGGGTGTTCCAGACCCCCGAGATCTTCGCCGATCTCAGCGTGCTGGAGAATGTCATGATCCCCTGCTTTGCCAGACGGGACGGCGCCTTCCGTCTCCATGCCATCGAAAGCGTCGAGAATGAGAAAGGCCTGCAGGAGAAGGCGGAGGAGATGCTCGCCGATGTCAATATGCTGGAAAAGCGTGACATGATCGCAAGTTCGCTGTCGCGCGGTGACAAGCGCCGTCTCGAAATGGCGATGTGCCTCGTTCAGGATCCCCGTTTGCTTTTGCTCGACGAACCAACCGCCGGCATGGCGCGGGCGGATACCAACAACACCATCGATCTGCTCAAGGAGATCAACGAAAAGCGGGATATCACGATGTGCATTATCGAGCATGATATGCATGTGGTTTTCTCGCTGGCAGAGCGGATCACCGTTCTCGCGCAAGGCACGCCGCTCGTTGAAGATACACCGGAGAATATCAAGGGGCATCCAAAGGTCCGCGAAGCCTATCTGGGAGAAGCACATGTCTGACGCGCCAAAACCTTCTAGAAGGTTTTGAAGCTCAATTTTCTTCTAGAAGAAAATTCAAAGTCAGATTTTTCTAGAAAAATCTGTCCCCTAGGGAGAAGCCGATGAACGTTCCGTTTAACAAGAACGCCAATAACGCAGCCACTCACCCGGCCTTTCTTTCGCTTTGGGAGGTCGAGGCCTATTACGGGGAGAGCTACATCGTTCAAAACATCTCCTTCAATATCCACGAAGGAGAGATCCTCGCCTTGCTCGGACGCAATGGTGCAGGGAAAACCTCGACCTTGCGGACCATTGCGCGTCTCGACAATCCCGAGTTGCGGCATGGCGAGATCTGGCTCGACCACCAGCCGCTCCACGAGATGAAATCGCATCAGGCCTCTGCGGCCGGAATCGCGCTTGTCCCGGAGGACAGGCGGATCATTCCAGGCCTGACCGTCGAGGAAAATCTGCAACTGGCGCAGATCGCACCGCCCAAAGGATGGTCTATTGATCGGGTCTACGATCTCTTTCCGCGTCTTGGCGAGCGGCGTAAACAGGAAGGCGTCACCCTGTCTGGAGGGGAGCAACAAATGCTCTCGATCGCGCGAGCGCTTTGCAAAGACATCAAGGTGCTCTTGCTCGACGAACCTTATGAGGGCCTCGCCCCCGTCATCGTTCAGGAAATTGCTAAAACCCTCAACATCATCCGCGACCAAGGCATCACGACCATCATCGTCGAGCAAAATGCCGTTGCCGCGCTCAAGCTCGCCGATCGCGCGGTCATCCTCGATACCGGCTCGATCGTTTACGACGGCTCGGCGCAAGAGGTTCTGGACGACGAGATGCTGCGCGCCGAGTATCTTGCTATCTAACACCCCCAGGCGGCCCCTTCCCCTTGGCACGAAGCCGCCCCATCGCCGACCGCAAGTCAGCGGTCAGACAAAACCGAGGAGATCGATATGCTCGATGAGAAAACGCCCACGTACCCGCCCTCCGATGCCTTCGCCTCCACCGCTCATATCGATGCGGCAACCTACGAAGAGATGTACGCTGCCAGTATCGAAGATCCGGAGGGGTTCTGGGGAGAGCACGGCAAACGGATCGACTGGATCAAGCCCTATAGCATCGTAAAGAATACGAATTTCGACTTCGGCAACGTCTCGATCAAATGGTACGAGGACGGCACGCTCAACGTCGCAGCCAACTGCATCGACCGTCATCTAGAAGCGCGCGGCGACCAGACTGCCATCATCTGGGAGCCTGACGATCCGACCGAGGATGCACTCCACATCAGCTATCGGGACCTTCATCGCGAAGTCTGCGAGATGGCCAATGTTCTAAAGGCACTGGGTGTCGGGAAAGGGGATCGCGTGGTTCTCTACCTGCCGATGATCCCCGAAGCCGCCTATGCCATGCTCGCCTGTGCCCGGATCGGCGCCATTCACTCCATCGTCTTTGCCGGGTTCTCCGCCGACGCGCTGGGCGCGCGGATCAACGGATGTGATGCAAAGGTCGTGATAACCGCTGACGGCGCGCCGCGTGGCGGGCGGGTGACCAATCTCAAGGACAACGTCAATCAAGCGCTTCTGAACGTCATCCATACCTGCCAAAGCCTCGTCGTTCGCCGCACCGGTCAGCAAGTTGCCTGGCGGTCAGAGACCGACCATTGGCTGCACGAGATGAAAGAGACGGTTTCGGACGACTGCCCCGCCGAAGAGATAGGCGCAGAAGATCCACTCTTCATTCTCTACACGTCCGGCTCGACCGGTCAGCCCAAAGGGGTGGTGCACACCTCGGGCGGATATCTAGTCTACGCCGCGATGACCCATCAGATGACGTTCGATTACCATGATGGAGACGTCTATTGGTGCACCGCCGATGTCGGCTGGGTCACCGGACACAGCTATATCGTTTACGGCCCGCTTGCGAATGGCGGAACCACGGTCATGTTCGAAGGGGTGCCCACCTATCCCGACGCATCGCGCTTCTGGCAGGTCTGCGAGAAGCATAAGGTCAACCAATTCTACACCGCGCCGACCGCCATTCGGGCTTTGATGGGCAAAGGCAAGGAGTTCGTCGAGAAATCCGATTTGTCGTCGCTTAAGACGCTCGGAACAGTGGGTGAGCCGATCAACCCAGAAGCATGGAATTGGTACAACGAAGTCGTGGGAAAAGGCACATGCCCTATCGTTGATACCTGGTGGCAAACCGAAACAGGAGGTCACCTCCTGACACCGCTCCCCGGGGCGACGGCAACAAAGCCGGGATCCGCGATGACGCCGTTCTTCGGCATCAAACCCGTCGTGCTCGAACCGGAAAGTGGAAAGATCATCGATGATGACCCCGCCGAGGGCGTCTTATGTATCGCTGATAGCTGGCCCGCCCAGATGCGGACGGTCTGGGAAGATCATCCTCGGTTCGAGGCGACCTACTTTCAGCAGTACAAGGGATACTACTTCACCGGTGACGGCTGCCGCAGGGACGAGGATGGCCATTACTGGATCACCGGCCGCGTCGATGACGTGATCAACGTCTCGGGCCACCGCATGGGGACAGCCGAAGTGGAAAGCGCTCTGGTGGCACATGAGGCCGTCTCGGAAGCGGCCGTCGTCGGGTATCCCCACGACGTGAAAGGCCAGGGGATCTACGCTTACGTCACGCTCATGTCCAACAAGGAGCCGACCGACGAGCTGCGCAAGGAGTTGGAAGTCTGGGTGCGAAGCGAGATCGGACCGATCGCGAAGCCCGACCTTATCCAATGGGCCCCCGGATTACCGAAAACCCGATCGGGCAAGATCATGAGGCGTATTCTGCGCAAGATTGCAGAGAACGATTACGGCAGCCTTGGGGATACATCGACATTAGCCGAGCCAGAAGTTGTCGATAACCTTATCGAAAATCGAATGAACCGCTAACGATGACCGGGCCGCCGTTGTTCGGCGGTCCGTTAACTTTGCCTTCAGAAGTTGGGCGCGACTTAAGTCTCTCTTAACGAAGATGAACATAATCCTTCGATCTACCGGGTGGTGGCACTGAACGAAGGATTATAAATGATAGTCGAAACTATTGGTTCGTCGTCTCTATTTCCGACGACGCAGGCACCGAAACAAACCGTTGCGGGATCGGAAAGCGGACAATCCGCGGACCCGAAAGAAGAGACAGGCACGAACACCGCCCCAATCGCCGATGGCGAGGAAAATGCGTCCAGTCCGCCGCGCGAGGCACCGCCTGCAGCAAACGCGCCGACAGAGGTGACGCCGGCAAAACCCCAAGCTGATCCGCTCCTCTCCGCAGGTGTAGCAGTAGAGACGGCAGCACCGCCCAAACAATCGGTATTGCTGACACTGGATCCGCCCTCGCCCGAGACTTCTGTTGATGAAGCCCGGGCCAGAGCGGCGGACGTCCAGAAAGATCTCCGGATCGAAGCTTTGATCGATCAGGTCACATCGATCACTGACCCGGCAGAGAACACCGCTGAGGCTACGCGTTTTGCGGAAGACGCATCTGTCATTCGGGAAATCGCCGGAGGGCGCACTGGTCCTGAAATCGATCTGACCAATTAGATCTAAAATCTTCACCGGATCTTCAAACCTTAGACGTATCGAAGATCCGGTGGGGACGCTATCGATGTCGGAGTGTGAGATGGACATCCTCCAGATTTCTACAGGCCTTCGCGGCGGTTATCAGATGGCAACCGCGTGGATCAAACCGCCCTCGCCTATGCAGGCGGCCCGTACCACCCAGCTTGATATGGCAGAGCTTTCGACAGTCCGCCCTCCGGACCCCGGACAGAAGGCGGCAATCGGACGAACCCTTCTTGAAAGCCGCATCAGCGACGCTTCGGATCTGCCGCACTTTCTCAGGCAGATCGAGGTCACGCTCAAACCCTATGGGATCAGCATGCTGCCCCCTGATCCGGACGCACGCCCGGCGGATTCGCGAGCAATCTGATCGACCCTAGATCCGGCGATAGGATCCTTCCCTCTTGAAAGATGGCCCCTTTTGAGCGACCCACTTACGGCGAAAGCCTGTGAGAACGGCGCAACCGGTCGAGGACAAGATGGCGAAGAACACTCAGCACGACAGCGATGTCAGCTTCATCCGAGCATTGGCAGAGCTTCTGCGGGAGAATGATCTCACCGAACTGCGGGTAAAACGGGACTATTCCGAAAATGATTCGCTCGATGTTCGGGTCAGCCGGGGCTCCATCGCAATCGCACCTGCTCCCGTAGCATCCGCAGCCGCCGCCCCGGCGGCCCCCGTCGCCGCTCCGACACCAGCTTCTGCATCCGCGACCGAGGCGGAGGACCCAGCCGCGCATCCCGGGGCCATCACCTCTCCGATGGTTGGCACGATCTATCTACAGGCCGAGCCGGGCAACCCGCCCTTCGTCACAACAGGCCAGAAGGTCAGCGAGGGCGATACCCTTCTGATCGTGGAAGCGATGAAGACTATGAACCAGATCCCCGCCCCCAAATCAGGCACGGTCAAACGTATCCTCGTCGAAGACGGCGCCCCGGTTGAGTTCGGCGCTCCATTGATGATCATCGAGTAATGTTCGACAAGATCCTCATCGCCAATCGCGGCGAAATCGCCCTCCGTGTCGTCCGCGCCGCGCGCGAGATGGGCATCCGGACCGTCGCTGTTCATTCGACCGCGGATGCAGATGCCATGCATGTCCGAATGGCCGATGAGTCGGTCTGCATCGGCCCGCCTCCCAGCCCGCAAAGCTACCTGTCGATCCCCGCCATCATCTCCGCCTGCGAGATCACGGGCGCCCAGGCCATCCATCCCGGCTATGGTTTCCTAAGCGAGAACGCTAATTTTGTGCAGATCGTCGAAGATCATGACCTGACCTTCATCGGCCCGACCGCCGAACATATCCGCGTGATGGGCGACAAGATCACCGCGATTGAGACGATGAAGGCTCTAGGCGTGCCCTGCGTGCCAGGCTCGGATGGCGGTGTCCCCACACTCGAAGACGCCCGCCGTATCGCGTCCGAGATTGGCTACCCGGTCATCATCAAGGCCACTGCAGGCGGTGGCGGGCGCGGGATGAAGGTCGCCGAATCCGCAAGTCAGCTCGACACGGCCTTCGGTGCCGCCCGATCCGAGGCCAAGGCGGCCTTCGGCAACGACGAAGTCTATATCGAGAAATATCTCACCACACCGCGCCATATCGAGATCCAGGTCTTCGGCGATGGCAAGGGTAACGCCGTTCATCTCGGCGAGCGGGATTGCTCCCTGCAACGGCGCCACCAAAAGGTCTTCGAAGAGGCGCCCGGCCCCGCAATCGATGCCAAGACCCGCGCCGATATCGGCAAGACATGCGCCGAGGCCGTCGCTCGCATCAACTATATCGGCGCCGGAACCATCGAATTTCTCTATGAGAACGGCGAGTTCTACTTCATCGAAATGAATACCCGCCTTCAGGTCGAGCATCCTGTGACCGAAGCGATCTTCCGGCAGGACCTGGTCCGAGAACAGATTCGCGTGGCGGCGGGACTGCCGATGTCGTTTACTCAGGACGACCTCAAGATCGACGGGCACGCGATCGAAGTGCGCATCAACGCCGAGAAACTCCCGAATTTTGCTCCATCTCCCGGCAAGATCTCACAGTATCATGCACCAGGTGGGCTTGGTGTGCGGATGGACAGCGCGCTTTATGACGGCTATTCGATCCCACCCTACTACGACAGCCTGATCGGCAAGCTTATCGTCCACGGTAGGGACCGCCCTGAAGCGCTGGCTCGGCTTGAACGCGCCCTGGGCGAGCTGATCGTAGATGGCGTTGAAACCACTATTCCGCTCTTCAATGATCTGCTGGCCGAGAAGGATATCCTGACCGGAGCCTATAACATCCACTGGCTTGAAGAATGGCTCGAAAACAACCTCGGCTAGGCCGGTGACATCACGATCCGGTCTTAGCCCGGAGCGTCTTTTGCAAGGATACGCGTCGGGCATCTTTCCGATGTCCGAAGGGCGCGACACGGATGAGATCTTTTGGGTCGACCCGCGCCAGCGCGGCATTTTCCCGCTCGACCGGTTCCACATCTCGCGATCCCTGCGAAAGACGCTCCTCAAAGAGCCGTTTCGTCTCACGCTTGATCAGGCATTCATGCAGGTCGTCGAAGGCTGCGCTGATCGTGCGGATACCTGGATCAACAGGACCATCTTCAATCTTTACGGCGAGCTTCACGCGCTGGGCTTTGCCCATTCGATCGAGGTCTGGGACAACGACGATCTCGTCGGTGGGGTGTACGGCGTCACGCTAAAAGCAGCGTTTTTCGGCGAAAGCATGTTCTCTCGAAGAACCGATGCGTCCAAGATCGCTCTCGCATATCTCGTGGCCAGTCTCAGATCAGACGGGTTCAAGCTATTTGACACGCAGTTCCTGACAGATCACCTCGCCAGCCTCGGCGCGATCGAAGTGCCACGTCATGTGTACCAACAGCGTCTTGCGGATGCACTGGAGGGCTCTGCCAAATTCGGCGCAACGCCGCTGCTGCCTTCTCAGGAGGTTGTGCAGCTCAGCACCCAGACGTCATAGCGTGGGTGGTTCATCGCATGAAGCGCGGGGGCCGATCCGATCAACCAACCCCGGAAGGCGGGATCCTCAAGGCCCGTGACAAAAACCGTCACGAAGGCAAAAGCGTCTCCGGACGGATTGCCAGCGGGATAGCGGCACTCCTCCAAAGCAATCTCGACCCGGCCCTCTCCGCCGATCTGGCCGATAGCGACATCGACATCCTCGAGATCTCCTGTCGTTTTGTCGAGAATTCTCAATACACCGCCGGACGCCGAGACGACCTCGTCTTGCGAGGCAGCCGGACCAGCCAAAAGCGCCAAGGCCAAAGCAAGATATCTCATTCCGGCGTCCACGCTTCGTAATCTGTCGTCGGAGCCGGATCGCGACGGCGGATTGATCCCGGCGGCGCATAGGCAGCAGGAGTTCCCGTGAGGTTCGGGATATGAGGCTTTTCCCACTCTTTTCGCGGCAGCGGAGCCTCGGTCGGCGGCTCGTCCCATGTGTGGTGCAGCCAGCCATGCCAGTCCGGGCTTACCTTGCTGGCTTCCGCTTCATCATTGTAGATGACCCAGCGACGTTTGCCGCCATCAGTCTGATAATAGATATTGCCGATTTCATCCCGGCCGACCTCTTCGCCCTTCCGCCAGGTGAAAAGCTGGGTGCCCAAAGTCTGGCTGTTCCACCATGTCAATACACGGAGCAAACCTGTTTTCAGTCCCATCGAGATGTCCTTTTCGCTCGATCTGTCTATGACCCATCGCTCTTTCGGCGTCCAGTCTCAGCGCTGTGGCACGCGGGCGGTGACCTCGATCTCAATCCGGTATTTAGGGTCGATCAATCCGCATTCGATCATCGTCGCGGCGGGCGGCGCATCGCCAAACGTGGCTGAAAGAACCGGCCAACAGGCTTCGAACTCCGATCGGTCAGGCAGCATGTATGTCACCCGGACAACGTCCGAGAAACCGCTACCAGCTGCCAACAGGGCTTCCTCGATGATATCCAAGGCCTGCCTGCACTGAACGGCTATGTCAGAAGACACCTCGCCGGTCTGCCGGTCGACACCAACCGTCCCGGACACAAAGATCCATCCATCCGCGACGACAGCCCGGCAATAGCCTATCTTCTCTTCGTAAGTTCCGCCGCTTGGGATGCGCCGGATCACCTTATCCGGCAGAGGCCGACTCTTTCTCGCCCTCGGCGTAAATCATGAGAGGGGCCGCATCCGAATTCACCGCATCGTCATTGACGACAACCTCAGTCACGGCGTCCATGCCGGGCAGGTCAAACATCGTGTTAAGCAGGATGTCTTCAAGGATAGACCGTAATCCCCGCGCGCCGGTCTTGCGTTCGATGGCACGCTTGGCGATGGCCGCCAAAGCATCCTCGGTGAAGGTGAGTTTCGTGCTCTCCAATTCGAACAGGCGCTGGTACTGTTTAACCAAGGCGTTCTTCGGCTGGGTCAGGATCGTAATCAGCGCATCTTCATCGAGATCCTGAAGCGTCGCGATGACCGGCAAGCGGCCAACGAATTCCGGGATCAGACCGAACTTCAGCAGATCTTCCGGTTCCAGATCCATAAAGACCTCGCCGACACCGCGCTGGTCATTGTCGCGAACATCGGCCCCAAAGCCCATCGCAGACCCCTTGCCGCGCTGCGCAATGATCTTGTCGAGACCCGCAAAAGCCCCGCCACAGATGAAGAGAATATTCGTCGTATCGACCTGCAGAAATTCCTGTTGCGGATGCTTGCGACCGCCTTGCGGAGGAACGGAGGCCACGGTGCCTTCCATGATCTTCAGAAGCGCCTGCTGCACGCCCTCGCCCGACACATCGCGGGTGATCGAGGGGTTGTCGGACTTGCGCGTGATCTTGTCGACCTCGTCGATATAGACGATGCCTCGCTGCGCCCGTTCCACGTTGTATTCCGAGGCCTGAAGCAGCTTGAGGATGATGTTCTCAACATCCTCGCCGACATAGCCCGCTTCGGTCAGCGTCGTCGCATCGGCCATCGTGAACGGCACATCGAGGATCCGCGCCAGCGTCTGCGCCAGCAGCGTCTTGCCGCAGCCCGTCGGGCCAATCAGCATGATATTCGACTTCGCCAACTCGATATCGGTCGACTTGGACGAATGGTTCAGACGTTTGTAATGATTGTGCACTGCAACCGAGAGCACTCGCTTGGCATGGGCCTGTCCGATCACGTAATCGTCGAGGACCTCGCAAATCTCTTTCGGCGTCGGAACACCGTCAGCCGCCTTAAGCCCCGCGCTCTTGGTCTCCTCGCGGATGATGTCCATGCACAGTTCGACGCATTCATCGCAGATGAACACGGTCGGCCCGGCAATCAGCTTGCGAACCTCGTGCTGACTCTTCCCGCAAAAGCTGCAGTAAAGTGTGTTCTTGCTGTCGCTTCCGGAAGTGTTTGCCATGGGCGATCCTCGGTGACGCTACCAGCCGCCAACTATAACGGCTTTGTCGTTTTACCAGACTAAGGCAGCCCCCAACGGGCCACAACGGCAAAATGCCCGGATCACTGTCACGTAATCCGGGCGTTTCGTCTCACTCTTCGGTCTCGTCGTCGTCCTTGGCGCGGTTCTCGACGATCTCATCGATCAGGCCCCACTCCTTGGCTTCTTCAGGCGACATGAAGTTATCCCGCTCGAGCGCGGATTCGACCTCTTCAAGCGTCCGGCCGGTATGCTTGACATAGATCTCGTTCAACCGCGTCTTCAGCTTCTGCGTTTCCTGCGCATGGATCATGATATCAGTAGCTTGGCCCTGATATCCGCCCGAGGGCTGGTGCACCATAATCCGCGAATTGGGCAGTGAGAACCGCATCCCGGCCTCGCCTGCGGTGAGCAAAAGCGACCCCATCGACGCCGCTTGCCCGACGACCAGTGTCGAGACCTTCGGCTTGATGTACTGCATCGTGTCGTAGATCGAGAGGCCCGATGTCACGACGCCGCCGGGCGAATTGATATACATCGAGATCTCCTTGGACGGATTTTCCGCCTCAAGGTGTAGCAATTGCGCCACGATCAACTGGCTCATCCCGTCATGGACGGGACCGTTCACGAAGATGATCCGCTCCTTGAGGAGTCGCGAGAAGATGTCATAGGCGCGCTCGCCCCGGGCGGTCTGTTCGACGACCATTGGGACAAGGTTCATGTAGGTCTGGGCGGGATCTTGCATCGGGTGCCTGCTGATTTGGGGGAAAAGGATCCGGTCTGGGTTCGAAAGAGACTAGTTGTGCTCCTTGCGGCCTTCAAGGGCGGCCATGGACTTGACGTTTCAGTTCGTATTCGCTTACGGTAAGTCATGACTTACGAAGTTGCAATAGTCGCTCTCGCCGATCCCTCCCGCCGGGCCATCGTCGATATTCTGCGTCACGGCCCAGCCCCGGTGAGCGAACTTGCCAAAGCCCTTCCGATTAGCAGGCCCGCGGTTTCCCAGCATCTGCGCGTCCTCAGCGATGCCGGTCTTCTGACCGTGGCTCAGCATGGGACACGCCGGTACTACGCGATATCTCCCGAGGGCCTCGAAGATCTAAGGCGCTATCTCGACCATCTCTGGGACGATGCCTTGTCCGCATTCCGAGATGACGCTGTGAAACACTCCGAAAAGAAGGCTAACAAATAATGAAGACGTCAAAGCCGATTGAAAAAACAATCACCGTCCCGCTCAAGCAGGAAGAGGCGTACGACTTTTTCACCAACAATCTGGACAAGTGGTGGCCCTCACTGGACGAAACGGTCGATATCGATCCGAAGTTCGGAGGCATAATTCAAAGAAACGGTCCCGATGAAGGTCCGGAAATCCTGGGGCGCATCACGCATATCGACCCCGGAAAGAGTCTGACTTTCACGTGGCAGAAGGGAGATGCAGTCGTCGAGCTGCTTCTCACATTCACACAAACCGAAGACGGAACCCGGGTCGATCTCATAGAGCTTCCTCTCGCATTCGTTGACGCTGTGGCAGCGTGCAGATGGATCCCTTCCCCAGACGAAATCCTGCTCGCCTTCAGGTCCTGCGCCGTGCCTGTCATGGCTTGACCGCTTGAAGCGCCTTCCAGCTGCGCCATGTCAGCCGGACAATGACCTCAAGCTCTATCTGGCCCGGACCCGCCACACGCGATAATGCCCTGCGGCAGCTTTCAGAGTTTCTGCCGCAGGCGGGCTCGGACTATGCGGCCTTGCGAGGCTATGACCTCAAAGATCACCCTCACGTCTCCCGCCTGTCACCTTTCCTGCGACATCGTATCCTGACTGAAGACGAAGTCCTGCGAACTGTCCTTAGGAGCTACGACCGCGATACCGCGCAGAAATTTGTGGATGAGGTTCTCTGGCGAACCTATTGGAAAGGCTGGCTCGAGATGCGTCCGGGGGTCTGGCGCGATTACCGCCTCGGCGTTCAGGCCGCGTTGAACCGGATCCAAACGGAAAGCGGGCTGCGCTCCGAATGGGAGGCTGCGTGTTCTGGCCGAACAGAGATCGAGTGTTTCAATATCTGGGCCCGACAACTCACCCACGACGGGTATTTGCACAATCACGCTCGAATGTGGTTCGCCTCCATCTGGATCTTCACTCTGCGCCTCCCGTGGGAGCTGGGTGCCGATTTCTTCCTGCGGCATCTTTATGATGGCGATCCGGCCTCCAACACCCTTAGCTGGCGATGGGTCGCGGGCCTTCAGACCCGGGGCAAGGCCTATATCGCAGAAGCTTGGAATATCGAGAAATTCACGAAAGGTCGCGTCCCTCGCCCCGAGGACCTCGCCGCCAATCCCGCCCCTCTCGACGGCCCGCCATCTCCGGACCCATCGAGCCTCGATCTCGCGCTTGAATGGGACATGCATTGTCCCACCGGGCTTCTAATCACCGAGGAAGATCTCAGTCCATCTGACATCTTCCCCGAAACAGACAGGTTGCAGGCAATCGCGCACTATCACGCCACGCAAGACAGATCGCCGCTCGCTGTCTCTCCACATGTCGTCTCATTCGTATCGGACGCTATCGAGGCCTGTTGCGCCTCCCTACCAGGTCAGGCGACACATTGCCCAACGCCGGACGAGGTCGTGACCTGGGCGATCGCGCACGATCTCAAGCAAATCGTCACTGCCTATCCGCCTGTCGGCCCGACCGCCGACGCTCTCGCCGCCCTTGAACCCCGGCTCGAGGACGCCGGTATTGCCCTTGCACGCATCGCACGCCCCTACGACGCCGACGCATGGCCACGGGCAAGGGCAGGCTATTTCAAATTCAGGAAGACATCCGGTTCATTTCTCGAAAGGCTGGCGCAGGACGCGGCAGCCTAGATCGAGCTGTTATTGTTGCCCGTCAGCACGGCCATCGTTGCATTGTCGGTCATCTCGAGCGCGTCACCTTCCTCGAGCTCCAACAACTCGGTTAGACGCGCGCGCCCGCGATTGGCCCGGCTCTTGATCGTACCGATCGCCACACCGCACATGCCCGCCGCCTCCTCATAGGAGAACCCGGAGGCTCCCACGAGGATCAGCGCCTCACGCTGCTCGTCGGCGAGTTGCTCGAACGCGCGACGAAAATCCTTCATCTGCAATCGCCCGTCATGGGCAGGCTTCTCGGCCAGTCCGGCCGCGAAAATGCCGTCCACATCCGCGACCTCGCGCTTGGCCTTGCGCCGCCCGGTATAGAACGTGTTGCGCAAAATCGTGAAAAGCCAGGCCCGCAGATTCGTTCCCGGCTTGAACCGTTCGAAATTGCTCCACGCCTTGACCACGGTGTCCTGCACCAGATCGTCGGCAGCCGCCCCATTGCGCGCCAAGCTCAGCGCAAAGGCACGCAAGGCAGGAAGGTGTTCGATCAGCTCTTCCTTGGGATCACGAAAGCTCATGTATCGTCCTGCGTCTTGTCGACCGCGCCCGGACCTTCGGTCTTGAGACGTTCCAACAACAGCTTGAACCGGTCCGGAAGCTCTTCATCGAGCGCCTCCTGATAGACCCGTTTAAGGTTTTCTTCGATTTCATCCGTTTTTTTCGGTTCAGCCATGTATGTCTTCTGTTTTCGCCTACTTACAATTCGACTAGCTGTCTGAAAGCTTTATCGTGAGCTAGAGCCACAAGACCAGTGCATAAATAATATTAGGCTGTCCATGACCCAATCCGAAACCTTCGCAACACATATCGAGCGTCATATCCCCTTTCTGCGGCGATATGCCCGCGCTCTGTGTGGAAGCCAGAATGCTGGGGACGCGATCGCCGTCGAAGCGCTTGAGAAGGCAATCGAACAGTCCGGCAACCTGACTGAGTCGCCGGATATCAAGATCGCTCTCTTCCGGGCCTTCCACGAAATCTGGAGCGCGAAGTCTGTCGATGCGGAAAACGGCGATGAGGAGGATCACCTTCACGTCAGGGCGCAAAAGAATATGGCGCAGCTCACCGGCAACAGTCGCGAGGCCCTGCTTCTACACGCGATCGAGGAGTTCTCGTATAACGAGATCGCCCAAATTCTGGACGTGGATCGCGACCGAACGATGGAGCTGGTCGAAACCGCTCGTCAGGAAATGAAGGACGTTGTCGCTGGCCGGATCCTCATCATCGAGGATGAAGCGATTATCGCGATGGACCTGCAAAGCATCGTGACCGAGATGGGACACAGCCTGACCGGCATCGGCCGTACACGCGATCATGCGGTCAAGCTTGCAAAGGCAGAGACCCCTGCCCTTGTCATGGCCGATATCCAACTGGCCGATAACTCATCCGGGATCGATGCGGTTGGCGACATCCTCCAGATCGTCGGCGACGTTCCGGTCATCTTCATCACCGCGTTCCCGGAACGCCTGCTCACAGGGAAGAAGCCGGAGCCGGCCTTCCTGATCGCCAAACCCTATACCGAAGAGCAGGTACGCTCGGCGGTCAGTCAGGCGATGTTTTTCTCCTCCACAGAGACCTTGATCAAGCAGTAACAGGATCTGCCGCAGCGCTGTCGATTGCGTCACGGCGGATCCGCTCGGCCCGCGCATCCTCGAGAGCCACGTTCAAAGCGGCCCCGAGCAGGATCAAGAACGCGCTGATATAGGTCCACATCAGCATGGCGATGACCGCTCCGATTGATCCGTAGATCTCGTTATAGCGTCCGAAATTGGCAAGATAGAGAGAGAAAGCCGCCGAGGCCCCAGCCCAGGCGACAACGGCGACGAACGCGCCGGGTGTGATCCACGCCATCCGGGCGCCGCGACGGTTCGGCCCGAACCGGTAAAGCAAACTCAAAGCGACCAAAAGAACGAGGATCGCAACGAGCCAGCGCACAAGCTCAGCGACCAGCCCTGCAATCGGACCAAGCGGCAAAAACGCCAGAACGATCGGAGCCACGACAATCGCCAGAAGCGCGATGATCGCCATGCCGACCAGAGTAATCGTCAGCGTAAACGCTATGATGAAGTGCCGCACGCCGCCGCGGTTGGGCTGCCGGTTGATCGCGTTGAGGCCCCGCATCAAGGCCGCAACACCGGCCCGCGACGTGAACAATGCCGCTCCAATCGAAATCAGCGTGGCCAAACCCAGCTCTTCTGTGCGTGCGCCCGTCAAGCTCGCGATCTGCTGATCGATCAGCGCAAAAACGTCCCCGGGGATGATGTTGCGCATCAGATCGAGCTGCGCATCGACGACGACCGGATCCGCGACCAAACCAAAAAGGGCGATGATCGCGGCCAAACCAGGAAAGATGGCCAGCATACCAAAGAACGCGACCCCCGCCGAGATAAGCCCGAGATTCTTCTCATCCATCATCCGAAAGACGGCTTGAATGGCCTTGATCCAAGTCCGAACACGGTATCCGAAAAAACGATACATATACTTACACTAGTGCGTCAGCGATCGTCCGCAAACGGCAAGTCTATATCTGAAAGGGGAGGTGTCATCGGCGGTATGTCCAGGGGGGACGGTAAATTGGACATGCCGCCGATGATCAGGGGACAAGAGACATTCGGGAGTGTCTCTTCTGATGTGTGAACACCCGACCCCCGGTTGAGTTCCAAGAAAAATGCACCTGACCCGAAAAAAAAATGAAATGGCGCTTACTCGGTCGGGTCAAAGTCGTAGATCCAGCTCGATCTGCGCTTCAAAACGCCCGGCGCAAGGCGGCCCGCTAGCCACGCCGGACCATAGGTTGCTGCCCTAGCTAAAGCGTTCTTTTTATGGAACAACCTGACGTTCCGAGCAGACAGTGCAGCGATCCTCTGGCTGCGTTCCGACCGCAATTCGTAATACTGCGGCAATGCCTCGCGCACCGTCTTTCGTTCGAGAAGCCGCGCAAGAACGGCCGCATCTTCCATCGCCTGAACCGCTCCTTGTGCCATCGAAGGCAACATCGGATGCGCTGCATCTCCGAGAAGTCCGACCGATCCGTCTGACCATGACGGCAGCGGATCACGCTCGAACAGGCCCCATCGCCAAATCACGTCAACTGACCTCAGGCACGAGAGGATCGAAGGATGCCATCCGTCGAAATCCGACAGCGCATCGCTCGCGGACTCTTTCGTGCCCCACCCCTCGGCATCCCAATCGGGAGTTTCGACAACGCCGACCAGATTGACGACATCGCCTTTCCTGACGCGGGTTGTCACCACGTGACGCCCTCGGCCGACCCAAATGCACCCCGTTGGCGGAGGAGGCGCCCCTTCGAGTTGATCGACCGGGACCAGCATTCGCCACGCGGCATAGCCCGAGAACGTCGGGCGAATGTCTGGATGCATCTGCCGCGCAAAAACCGACCCGATCCCATCGGCGCCGAGAACCAGATCTCCGCCAAGCCTTTCTCCGGTCGCAAGCTCGACTTCTGCTCCATGCGCCGTTTGACGATAGCCAATGGCTATCTGCCCAGCGAGAAACCGGCCGGGCGTCACCGCCTCAAGCCGGGCCCGCAAAACCTGAACAAGGTCGGCCCGGTGCACCTGAACATACAAAGGACCGCGACCGTCCTCCCCGCCCACCAGCCGGTCCACCGGCAGCGAAAAAATCGGTCGACCTGACTGGCCAAGCCGCATCTCTATCGCTTCAGGTTCAAAGAGGAACGGCTCAAGATCCGCAGCCACATCCAACCAGCGAAGGACCCGCATCCCATTGGGCGAAATCTGTACCCCCGCCCCAACTTCGCCCGGCGTATCTGCGCGCTCCAGAACAGTGACATCCCACCCGATCCGGCTCAGCGCCAATGCCGCCGTTAATCCGCCAATGCCGCCGCCTGCAATAATGGCTTTCACGGATGCGACCCTCTCAGATCTTGTATGTCAGAGGGCCTGATCCAGCCTAGTCGTGTAAGACGGGAACCAGCTGATATCCATATCCTGATACCTGTTGGAGAAATCCGTCATCTCAGTCATCTCACCCTCTTTCAGGATCCTGATCGTCCCGCCGTCCCGTTTGATGAATCCATCCTCTTCCAGCCGCCGAAAAGTCTTACTGACATAGACATTCGTCAATCCGAGCAAATCTCCAATCTCGGTCTGCGACAGGGGAAGTCGCATCGTATCGGTCATCGAGACATTCGTGATCCGAAGCCGATGCAGAATATCGAGCAGAAGCGACACGATCCGCTCTCGCGCGCTCATCCGTCCCATCGCGCGGACAAGATCCATGAAAATCACTTGGTCCCGGACAGCCAGCGCAAACAGAAGCGCCGTCAGCCTTGGGGACAAACGAAACACGTCGTCCAGTCTCTTCTTGGGGAACGGACATAAGCACGCAGGCTCTGACGCTTGCACTGTGGTCGTCGCATGATGAAAAGCGAGATCCGGAAACCCGATGATATCGCCCGGATGAAAGATCCGAACCAATTGGCGCCGCCCGTCTGGCATGTCGACAAAGGCATAAAGCCAACCGGACTTCACGACATATAGTTTGGAGGTCTCCGTGCCGATCCGGGTGATGATCTCGTGCTTCTGCACATCGATCTGGTCCAGCTCGAACTGTGCCAAATGATGGCGGGATAAGTCATCGAGCTCGATATAATGCGACAGCTTTTGCACAAGGCAGCTGTCTTCTGTGTCCGTCATTCAGCAACTCCTGTCCTGCCTCAACAGCCAGAAGCACCCTGAGTTCCAGACAAGAGGCACAGGGAACGAACCGGCACGACAGCGCGTTTGAAATCTGACGTTCCTTCTCAAGCCCTCAAGACGACCGGGGAGATTGCCAAAATGCAAGATACCAAGACTTCCAATCCGAACTGGGATCCCGACGCCGCCGCACGCAAGATCAAGGATGACGCAGCGGATGTCGCAAAACATACGGCCCAAGATGCCAAGGGTCGAGTTTACGACGCGAAAGCCGATGTCGCCTCCGAGATCGGTTCAGCCGGTCTGGCCGCGCAGGATGCCGCCAGCCGGATGTCGCCGGGCAGCCCGCAACAAAGAACCCTCGACGAGATCGCGCGCGGCCTGACCGACGCATCGACCGCGCTTCACACAAAGACGATCGGTGAACTCGCCACCGATCTCAGCCAATTCGCACGGCGCAATCCCGCTCTCTTCCTCAGCGGGGCAGCCGTTCTTGGCTTTGCGGCAACGCGGTTTGCCCGCGCAAGCAGCCCGGCAGTCGTGCCAGGGCGGATCGATCCTGCCACGGGGAGCCGTATTTAATGGCAACTCAGGACAACATCCCGCCCACCAGCCTCGTCGAAGATGCCCTTCGCCAAGTCAGCGGCCTGGTTCGTAGCGAAGTTGATCTGGCCAAGGCTGAGATCACTCAGAACCTCACTCGCGCTGTCAAAGGCATCGTCCTGATCGTCGTCGCCACGGTGCTGGCGATCACCGCGCTTCATGTTCTGGCCGGCGCTCTTGTCGCTGCTTTTGTGCAGCTCGGCCTGACGCCTGGCCTCGCCGCTCTCGCGGTTGCTGCCCTGTTCGGCGGCGTGGCCGCCGTGATGATCATGATGGGCGTGAACGCTCTGAAATTGTCATCGATAGCGCCAACTCGGACTGCCAAAAACCTCAAAAGAGACGCCAATGCGGTAAAGGAGGTCTACGATGCCTGACGACAAACGCACCCCCGAAGAGATCGAGCGCGAGATCGAGCAAGAGCGCGAGAATCTCACCCAGACTCTGAACCGGCTGCAGGACTCCTTTTCTCCCGAAGCCGTAGTCGACAAGATCGGAACGCAGATCCGCGAAAACGGAAACGATGTTGCACGCACACTCGTTAATACGATCCGCGAGAACCCGGTCGCATTCGCTCTTACCGGCATCGGCCTTGCATGGCTGACACTGGGCGCGCCGCGCGACAAGGCATCGAAGACGCGAGCGCTCTCGCGTCCGCACGAAGTGCCGTCCTACCCATCGCTTCCGCCAGCCGCGAAGGGTGAGTGGGCGCGCAAGGCGGGCCAGATCGAACTCACGCCAGAACAACAGCAAGCCGAAATGAAGGCGAGCGTTGCGCGCCTCAAGCTCCGCTCGAAGGAATGGCGGGATCGCCTTTCTGAAGGAACGGAAGGCCTCAGCGAAGAAGCCCGTCTGCGCGTGCTCATCGCTCGAGAAAAAGCGTTGTTCTATCGCGACCAGTTCGAACGCGGCTATACAGCCAACAAAGAAAAGGCGGGAGATCTCTTCGAAGAGTACCCCTTGGTCGCGGGCGCTTTGTCCATGGCCTTTGGTGCAGCGATCGGTGGCGCCCTGCCTCGCTCTGACTTCGAGGATCGGGAGTTCGGACGCTACAGCGACGATCTCTTCAATGAAGCCGAAGACATCTTCAAGACCGAGATCGAAAAAGTCGGGACGCGCACGAAAAACGCAGCGCGTGACGCCACCGATGCAGCGAAGGATAGTCTGACAGGCACATCGAGCCCCGAGGGATCTTCCCATTTGGCCACAGCGAGAACGGCCTGATCTTCTGATCGTAAAAGGAGGTGCCGGGCGATTGCGCCCGGCATCCTCGTGAACGAAAGAAAACTGCGCAAAATCAGCAAAAATTAACCTTACGTCACCCTCGGATCATCTTGCCCTTAAAGCATCGAGTTGTCGCCTGACATACGCACAAAGACAGCTTCCTGCTCCTTTTCGAGCCGAAATCTTAACAAATTTATCTAATGTAGATAAGAGGTTGAGCGATAAGTGCTTCATATCCATGGCGCAATTAATCTTGTTTAATTCGCCTTCCCTGACTTTTGGATAGGTATTCTCCAACGTGAAGTCCGACCTTCGTGCATCCACGATGATGTCAGGCGACAAATGGAGAATAGAACATGTCGAGGTATTCGAGCTCACTTCTGATTCGGCTCGAAAGATATCTTCCTTTGCAGGAGGCAGAGCGCGAGACAGTTGCGAGTCTCGAAAAGTCCGAGCTGCGCCTTGACAAAGGAGACATTCTTCTCGATCGCGGGCAAATTTCGAATCAGATTTATGTGCTGAAATCCGGGTGGGCGGTCGTCAGAACCCAGCCGAGCCGTGGCCTCAGCTCTATCGCCCGCATCTATCTTCCCGGCGAGGTCATCGGCTTTGCCGAACTCGGCCTTCTTGAGACGCCTCATACCGTATCGATGCAGACCAGCGGCATTGTCGGAACGTTCGACAAGGACCAGTTGCCGAAACTCTGGCTTGAACATCCTCGGATCATGTCCCTTCTAACGGCGCTCTCCAGTCTCGATCAGATCGCGATGCGGGACCAGATCTTTACGTTGACGCGCCTCGATGCGCGTGACCGCTTGATGTACTTTCTTCTCAGTCTCAGGTCCCGTCTGGCAGTGTCCATCATGGGGATGGGCGACCGCTTTCACCTCCCATTCAATCAACAGGAGATCGGCGATGTGCTGGGGATCACGTCAGTTTACGTGAACAAGATCCTTCGCCAGCTCTCGGAGGATGGCGATATTGAGATCGATCGTCCCTACATCCGGCTCGCCAAGCGTGAAGAATGGATCCGGCATGTCAATTTCATCGACCGCTTTGCCGAAGTCGACACAAGCTGGTTCCCAAAGGTCGCCTGACCGCACGGGCCCATCTTGCTGCCTGGAGTTGAGCCTGAAAATGGCTCGGCAACCAGCACCCCTGGCGTAGCCGGACCAGAGAGAAAGAGCCCAATCTGTTTCCCAGATAAAGACTCGTCACATCAAGTCCGAGCGGCTAACGATATTCCGGTGACCATCGAGACATCGGGAGATTTGCGTGCAAGACAGCATATCCGACGCGAGCCATATCCTGAAACTACCGGATGAGGACGTCCCTGCTTTCATCCGCCAACAGATCCTCACAAAGTCCTTCTCGACAACAGTTCGGAACCTGAACGCCGATATGCTCAGCACCAACGAGCAGGACCGCTCAGCCGCCTTGACGGCGCTCAAACGCCTTGGTCTGGACGCCGATAGCTAAGGCCTACGGCAAGTGCCCCCGACTCGGCGGCGAGGGCACTTAGATGTTTATAGACGCAAATCTGAAAGAGGCGTCTGCTTAAGGCAGAAGAACCGCATCGATGACATGGATGATCCCGTTCGAGGTATTGATATCGGCCGAAATTACGTTGGACGAATTGATCCGCACCCCGTTCGCGCCGTGCAGACGAAGCGTCTGTCCTTGAACCGTCGGAATACGCCCGCTTTGACCGGCAAGCGCAGACGCCGGATAGCGGCCAGGCGCTACGTGATAGGTCAGGATGCTCACCAACTGGTCCTTGTTCTCAGGCTCCAGCAGGCTCTCGACGGTTCCGGCGGGCAATGCTGCAAAAGCCGCGTCATTCGGCGCGAAAACCGTGAAGGGACCCGGACCTTTCAGCGTCTCGACAAGTCCCGCAGCCTGAACAGCAGCGACCAGCGTGGTAAAGTCTCCGGCCGCAATCGCAGTATCAACGATATCAGGCTGAGCTTCGGCCATGGGCGCACAGGCGCTCAAAAGGGCGGTTCCGGTCAGGACAGAACCAGTGGCAAGCAGCGAACGACGAGTGATCATGAAGGTCTCCAGTGCAAGTTGGACAAGTTAATTTTACGTGTGTGTTTTTTTCACACATGACCAAGTGTCACACCTGTCAGATAAGTCAAGTTTTCTGTGGAACTTTTTTCCACGCGGATCTACTTATCTGACATGGCTGACAATGCGCCCCAGAAATTTACCAATGTTGTCAAAGGTCTCTTGCGACCCTTGGTACGTTTGCTCATCGCGCGCGGGGTGTCCGCGCCGATGGTCTACCGCGCGCTGAAGGAAGTTTACGTCTCCACTGCGGTTGAGGATTTTGCAATTGGAACAGACCGCCCCACCGACAGCAGGGTCAATATCTTGACCGGCATTCACCGGCGCGACGTCAAATCGATCCGCGAAGCGATCGAAACCGGCGAAAGCGCAACCCGCCAGAAAGCCACCCTCCTGACAACCGTCATCGGCCGCTGGACCGGATCAGAGCAGTTGCGCAGCGAAGACGGAACTCCGCGCCCGCTCCCCCGGTCTGCACCCGATGGGCCAAGCTTTGAAACGCTCGTGCGGCAAATCAATCGCGATATCCGGCCGCGCACCCTGCTGGACGAATTGCTGCGGCTTAATCTGGTCGAGATCGATGAAAGCGACATGATCACGCTCGACCCTACCGCCATCATCGGCCCTGGTGACCAGGATCAAAAGGCGCTGTTCCTTGCCGAGAACGTTGGCGACCACCTTGCCGCGGCTTCCGAAAATTTGATGGAGGACACGCCGGAATTTCTCGAACGGGCTGTCTTCTATAATAATCTCAGCAAAAGCTCGATCGACGCGATCGAGGCTCGCGCCCGCGATCTAAGCCAGAACGCCCTGCTTGAAATCAACGCGATGGCGCGGCAATTCCAGGAAGATGACGCCCAGACAGGCGGCACATTGCAGCGCTTTAGATACGGGGTCTATTTCTACCGCGAAAAAGCGGATAGCGACCCTGAGGACTGAGAACGGATCGCCACGATGAAACGTCGTCATTTTCTTGCCGCTACAGCCGGCACATGTCTAAGCGCGCCTTGGCTGGCCGCACAGGACAGCACTCCTCCCTCCGAAGGCGGCATCGGCGGCACGGGTATCGTCGGGATATTGACCGACCTCGGCAGTCTGATCGTAGCCGGACGCCGGGTCGAGACGACCAACCGGACGCGCTTCGTTAATGCATTCGGGGCCGCCCGCGAAAGCGATATCGGCATCGGCACCGCCTTGACGGTCGAGGCGGTGGCCCAGGGCGGCGCCCTCGTCGCGCAGCGGGTTCTCGTCAGCTATCCGCTGATCGGCACCTTGATGCAGGACGGATCGGTCAACGGAATCCGCGTGATCGCCGAACCCGGCGCCGTCGGACGCCCGGCCCCCGGAACCGTCGTCGCCGTCAGCGGTGTCTGGCGGGATGGCGCGGTCGTGGCAAGCCGGTTCGACCGGATCACCGGCGCGCCCTATTCGGTTATCGCAGGCGACATCCTCAGGGATGCGGATGGCAGCTGGCGGATCGGCACCGCCCGGCTGACCCTGCCGTTCGGAGCGCGCCCAACCGCAGGCACCTACGTAACAGCGCTCGGCAGTCCAGAGACGGACGGGTTCACCGTCAGACGCCAGAGCGCCGGGCGCTTTGGCAGGCGCGCCGTTCTGGGCGCCCTCGCGGTCGAGGGCTATCTGCGCCCTGCCCCTGCTGCACCCGGATACCGGCTCGCCGGTCTGGGCCATTCCTTCGACGAAGGCGCGCAGCTTCAGCCCTTCCACGGGCATAGGGCCCTCTTTACAGGTCCCTATGTGCAGACGTTCGAGGTATCGCGCGGGCTCATCCTGCCCGAACGGCTCGACCAGCGCAGGGCGGCAATGCGCGATGTCCTTGCGGGTCAGGCAACCTTCCGACCCGCAAGGTAGATCAGGCCCGCCGGAGTAGTCGGCAGGTCTGCACGTTCACAGTATGAACGCGTCGGGGTTCGTTCCGAGATCCAGACCGATGATCAGCGGATCATGATCGGACGCCGCAAAGACGTCATCGCTGTAAAAACCCGCATCGTTGAAGGCCGAATTGTAGTTCAGCAGATCCGGCTCCTGCGCGTTGATATGCCACTCGGTCGCGCCGGTGATGTTGTCAGCCAGCCCGGCAGATGCGAAGCCCTGATCGAGCGTGCCTTGCTGGCCGTCGAAGATGAAGCTGAACGCATCCTCCTGACCGCCTGCAAACTCGTCGATCACATCGACATAGTCCGCCGATCCATCCCCGTTCAGATCAACATCGCGGAGCGTCTGCGTGGGATCGTCCTGCGCATAGGCATTGAAATCCCCCAGAACCAGAACGTTTGCGCCATCGCTGGTTCCGTATTCGTCCTCGAGATACTCGGTCAGCTCGGTCGATCCATCGTTCCGCACGGCATTCCAGAATCCCTGACCATCTCCCTGATCAAAGTTGGGATCGGCCTTCAGTGCTGCCAGATTGGCCTCGACCATCGCCACATCCTCGGGCGGGATGGATCCATTCGCCAATGCCGTCTCAATCCCGTCCGCAAGGTCCTGCAGGTTGCTGTCGCCCTTGGACTTGTGGTGGACCGATACGACCGTGAAGGTCTCCCCGGTCTCGTTATCCTCGAACGTCGCAATGGTTGCCGGACGGTTCCGCTGGAAGTCCCCAACCTGATCGCCGTCGGAGACGTAAGGATTAAGCTGCTCAGCAATCGCAAAGGTCGCCTGTCCGCTCGCCTCCTCGAAGACCAGCGTTTCGGAACTGACCAGAGTCACCGCGTTTGCGTCATAGAGGATACCGGTCGTGATCGCATCCGTTCCGATGAAGCCATCACTGCCCGGATCGGTCGGATCGACAAAGCGGATATCTGTCGCCGGATCGGCCGCATCCAGCTCAGAGGCCAGCCTGACGATCGCACCATCCTCACCGAAGCCGTTATTCTCGACCTCCTGAATGGCAAAAACCTCCGCGCCAGTTCCGGTCAGCGCGTTGACAAGGCTGTCCGTCTGCCGGTCGAGATCCTCTTCCGAAGACGCACCCCGTGGATCGAGCGCTCCGTCCGGTCCGGTCGTGTTTCCGTCCCGGTCCAGCGTGGTGAAGTAGTTCAGCACGTTGAACGATGCGATCTGCAGGCTACCGCCCACATCGTCCGGCGTCTCCGGCCGCGCATCCCCGTTCGTGCTTTCGTCGATCTCCATCGTCTCGGTCGCATAGACGCGGTAATTGCCGAAGCCTTCCGACATGATCCCCTCGATCGGCGCCGTCACTTCGGCCCCAAGGCGCAGCGTGCCGCCCTGATCGAAATCATCCCCCGCATCCAGGATTCCGTTGCCGTTATCGCCCGGCGAGGTGTTCGGAATGAACGCGAACTCGCTCGGATTGGAGCCCAACGGACCGTCATCGATGATCAGCCGGTTGTTCGCGTTCGCCTCTTGAAGTGCCGCGATCTCCGCAGCTTGCGTCTGCGCATCGAAAAGCTGTGTCGGCTGGGTCTGCGTGCCGGCGCTCACCGTGATCTCGCCAAACCGGTCGAGGTTGAAGTTCTGCGTCACCGTAAGCGCTTCGTCCACCTCTCCGCTGACGACCTCGACCCGCATCCCTTCGACGGCCTCGTAATCGACATCCGCATCCGTCACCCCGGACACGGCGATGGTCACCGCCTCCGGCAGATCACTGATCGTCGCATCCGTGACCGTCGTGGTACCGCCGGAAAGCTGCGTCAGCCCACTGAACTCGCTTACGCTCCCGCTAACCTCGACGGTCTGCCCGACCTCGACCAAGCCATCGCCAGGGTTCGTATTGGACCCCGTAAAGACGAAGATGGCCTCAGACGTCGCCGCATCCCCGTCGCTATCGGCGTCTTCCTCCTGCACGTAATAGCCGTTGCTCGTCGTATAGGTGACGATCCCCTCGACCGTGACGGTCTCGCCCAGCAGCGCCGCTTCGCTGCCGCTGCCCTGAACCTGTGAAATCAGAACGAACTCGCCCCCGCCGCCAGTATCGCTCGCCCCCCCGGGAGAGCCCACATCGCCCCCCGAATTGCCGCCATCGGTATCGGACTGCTGCCCCTGATTGACCGGCGTATCGCCGCCCACGGTGGACAGGGCCCAATTGCTCCCGTCATTGGCGTCCGAGGCCAGATCCGTCAGGTAAATCGACGCGCTGTTATCGTCGGAGGGCCAATCTCCGCTGTCGTCATAGGTAACCGTCACGACCGTATTCTCGCGCGCCTCGAAATCGGACTGGTAGCTGTCGAAATCCGACCAGATCGAGATCGTGTCGCCCCCGTTGTTCAGCGCCAGATCGTTCCACTCGGTGACGGCGATCAGCGTCACGTCCTCCTCGAGGTTCCACGCATCGCGGAACTGCTGCTCCGTCAGATCGTCGCCGTTATAGAGGATCGTGCTGCCGCCTGCCGCAACCGTCCCGGCCGCGATATTCGCGCTGGACACCTGCGTCGCATTCCCGTCATCGATAACGTATCCGGCGAGATCCAGATCGGCACCCCCCGTATTGCTGACCTCGACCCACTCCCAGTCATCCTCCGCCGAGGCCGGGTTATACATGATCTCGGACAGCACCAGGTTTGCTTCTACCGGCGCATCGTCCACCCCCGTCACCGTGACCGTGACCGTTGCAGTCTCGGTCCCGCCCTGTCCGTCGCTAACTGTATATGTGAACGTATCCGTCGCCGTTTCGCCATCGCCCAGTGCGTCGAACAGATCGCCCGGATCGTAGGACACCGCGCCATTCACTAGCGTTACCGAAGCACCCGCCTCGCTCGTCGCGGACACGGCTGTCACGCTCAAAGCATCACCGTCGAAATCGCTGTCATTGGCCAGCAGATCCGCCGCGGAGAACACCGCTCCATCGTTTTCCGACGCGGTCACCTCGTCGCCCCGCGCCACCGGACCATTGTTGCGCCCGTCGACAAAGATCACCCCGTCATCGAACTGCAGCGTCTCCACGCCATAGAGCAGATCCGCCCCATCCGCACCGACGACCGATACCGGATTAAAAAAGAACGGCGACCCCGAGATGATCTCGTAATCCTCAAAGCTGCCTGAAAAAACGGCAGTGTCCGACCCAAATCCGCCAAAGATGACGTCGTCACCCGCCCCGGCATTGATCACATCATCGCCAGTCAGCGCGAAGATCGTGTCGTCCCGGTCCGAGCCGTTGATCGTGTCATTGCCGAAGCTGCCAAAGATATAATCGCGGAAAAAGAGGGAAGAAAACATGGGGAAAGTCCTGTCTTGGGTTAGGGAAGGAAACCAAAGCACTGTTTGCGGGTGAATCACTCAGTCACCGATTCATGTACCAAGCGTGTGTCAGCGGAAGAGAAATGACCAGCCTTGCGCTTTGACCTCCGCTCGGCGACATCTCCGCCAGACCCAAGCCCGGAGCCTGCCCATGCCCGCCCCATCTCCCTCCGCCGCCGACGTTCTGGCGCGCCGTCTTTACGAGGCGGGCTGCCGTCATGCCTTCGGAATGCCGGGCGGAGAGGTGCTGACCATCGTCGATGCGCTCACCCGGGCGGGGATCGAAATGATCCTGGCCAAGCACGAAAATGCCGCCGCCTTCATGGCCGAAGGCGTCTATCACCGCACCGGCGTGCCCGGCATTCTTGTGGCCACGGTCGGCCCAGGCGCGCTCAACGGGGTCAACGCGGTGGCCAATGCTCATCAGGACCGTGTGCCGCTGATCGTGCTGACCGGCTGCGTCGATCCGTGGGAGGCGCAGACCTACACCCATCAGGTCCTCGATCAGCGCGCCGTCTTCGCGCCTATCGTCAAGGCGGGCTTTACCTTCGACGCCAAAGCCGCCCATGTCATCGCCGACAAGGCCGTCGCCATCGCCACCGAAGGCCGCCCCGGCCCGGTGCATATCGACCTGCCCATCACCGCCGTTACCGAAGCCGTCACGGCCCCGGCACCTTCTCGCCGCGCTCCCGCTACCCCGACGGTGCCTGCCAAGGAGCCTCTTGAGCAGGCCCGCCAGTGGCTGACAAGAGCCAAGCGCCCCCTCATTATCGCAGGCGTTGACGCAATGACCGATGGGCTGGATCTTGCGCCAATCGCGCATCTGCTCAACGCGCCCGTCATTACGACCTACAAGGCCAAAGGGCTCCTGCCCGAAGACGACCCGCTTGCGCTTGGTGGCGCGGGCCTGTCTCCCAAAGCCGACAAGATCCTCCTGCCGCTGATCGCACAGGCGGATGTCGTCCTCTGTCTCGGCTATGATCCGATCGAGATGCGCACCGGTTGGCGGGATGTTTTCGATCCCAAAGGACAGCACGTCATCGACGTAACGGCAGAGCCGAACCATCACTACATGCATCAGGCAGGTCTCAATATTATCGGCTCAATCGCCGCGACCGCCTCCGTCCTGACGGATAGCTTGCCCCCTCCGAACGGATGGCCCGAAGCGGAGCTATCCGCCGCCCGCGCGGCCCTTGCCGAGGCCTTCCCTAAAGACGAAGACTGGGGCCCCGCCGCCATCATCGACACCTGCCAGCAGGCGCTCCCCCGCAACGTCCTAGCGACCGCCGATAGCGGCGCGCACCGGATTCTCCTTAGCCAGATGTGGGAGTGCTACGAGCCCCGCGCCCTCACTCAATCCTCCGCGCTTTGCACCATGGGCTGCGCCCTGCCGCTCGCCATCGGCACCGAGATCGCCGAGCCGGACCGCACCGTCGTCTCCTTCTTAGGGGATGCGGGTTTTCTCATGGTCACCGGAGAGCTCGCCACCGCCGCCGAGCGCAAACTCAAGACAATCTTCGTCGTCTTCGTCGACGCCTCTCTCGCCCTGATCGAGCTCAAGCAGCGCCAGCGCCAACTCCCCAACAGCTTCGTGGATTTCGATGCACCGGATGTGGCCGCCATCGGCCGCGCCTTCGGCGGCGAAGGTCACACGGTTCAAAGCCGCGAGACGCTCAAGGCCGCGCTCAAACAGGCGCAAGAGGCGAACACCTTCACCGTGATCGGCTGCGTTATCGAAAGGGAAAGCTATGACGGACGCCTCTAAGGGCCCGCTCGACGGCCTCGTTGTTCTTGACCTGACGCGGATCCTCGCAGGCCCGACCGCCACCCAGATGCTCGGCGATCTTGGCGCGACCGTCTGGAAGATCGAGAACCCCGAACGCGGCGACGACACCCGTGCCTGGGGCCCGCCCTATGCGGACACCGAAGACGGCATCCAGGACCTCTCCGCCTACTTCCTCTCCGCCAATCGCAACAAGATGTCCGTCGCCGTCGATCTCGCCTTGCCCGAGGGTCAGGCTCAGATCCGAAAACTTGCCGCCCGCGCCGATATCATGGTCGAAAACTTCAAACCTGGAGGCCTCGTCAAATACGGCCTCGACCCCGACACCCTCCGCAAGGCCCATCCCGGCCTGATCACCTGTTCGATCTCCGGCTTCGGCCAGACCGGCCCCAATCGGGAAAAGCCCGGCTACGATCTGATGGCCCAGGGCTATGGCGGGATCATGTCGCTGACCGGCGCGCCGGACGGTCCTCCAATGAAGGTCGGCGTCGGCATCGCCGACGTCATGTGCGGCATGTACGCCGCCACCGGCATCCTCGCCGCCCTTCACCACCGAACCCAGACCGGCGAAGGGCAATCCATCGATGTAGCCCTCGTCGACACCCAAATGGCCTGGCTCATTAACGAAGGCACCAACACTCTGATGTCCGGCAAGATCCCCGAGCGTCGCGGCAATGCCCACCCCAACATCGTGCCCTACGATGTCTTCGATGCCTCGGATGGCCATGTCATCGTTGCCGTCGGCAATGATGCCCAATTCGCCCGCTTCTGCGACGCGCTGGGCCTCGGCCCGCTGCACGAGGATCCGAGCTTTGTAACAAATCCCGCCCGGATCACGCACCGGGACGCCCTTATGTTACACCTGCGCCCCGCTTTGACGACGATCCCCGCCGCCACGATCATTCAAAAACTAGAGGCCGCCAAAGTCCCCGTCGGCCCAATTCATGATCTAAATCAGGCACTTGCCACCGATCAGGCGAAGGCCCGCGACGCCGTGATCGAGCAAACCCAGAACGGCGCGACCCTCAAGCTTCTCGGCAATCCCCTGAAATTCTCCGCCACACCCGTCCAGTACACCCGCCCGCCTCCGCGCCTAGGCGAGCACACGGGCGTCGTCCTCGGCAAAACGGACACTGAAAACGACTAATTCACAGGCACTTCCCCGCACAACAAGGCCATCGGCGACGCGCCGCTTAATTCACTTCACGAAATCAGCGGCTTGGCATCACGCTTGCGTCACGTCACGCGCACGCGGCTGGCGCGATCTCCACATTTGAGTAAACCGGTGCATGAAAAACCGGCACAGGAGCCGACCCATGTATGATATTTGTGACAGCGACATCGCCACCACCTCGCCCGAGGCGCTGGCCGACTGGAACGCGATGGTTCTGGCCTTCCTCGCCCACGGCACCGAAACGCCCACGCATCTGGGATCGCTCTTGACCCGGCAGCCCGATCTGGCCATCGCCCAGGCGGCCAAGGGGCTCTTTTCCATGCTCATGGGCCGGCGCGAACTGGTCGCTACCGCCGCCGAGGCGCACACCCTCGCCCTGGCCGCCGGTCCCGTGGATCTCAGGGCACGCGGCTGGACCGATGCGCTCGGCCACTGGCTGGCGGGCAGCCCGACCCGCGCCATCGCCGCGCTCGAGGCGGTGCTGGGCGCCAATCCCCGCGACACGATGACGATGAAGGTGATCCACGCCATTCGGTTCGTCCTCGGTGATGCCACCGGCATGCGCGCCTCGGTCGAACGCGCCCTGCCTCATCACGACGATACCCATGCATGCCGCGGCTACGCACTCGGCTGCCACGCCTTCGCGCTCGAGGAAACGGGCGACTACGACGCTGCCGAACGCGCTGGCCGCGCCGGTCTGCAGCTGGCCACCGACGATGCCTGGGGCCTGCATGCCGTCGCCCATGTCTACGACATGACCGCCCGCTCGAAAGAGGGCATCCGCCTGATCGCCGACAATGACGGCGCCTGGATGCACTGCAACAACTTCCGCTACCATGTCTGGTGGCACAAGGCGCTGCTCCATCTCGATCTCGGAGACATCGCGGAAGTCCTCTCGCTCTACGATCAGAAGATCCGCGCCGACAAGACCGACGATTATCGCGACATCGCCAATGCCACCTCGCTTCTCATGCGGCTCGAACTGGAAGGCGTCGATGTCGGGGGCCGCTGGGACGAGCTTGCCGCCTTCTCCGAAGCGCGCTCCGGCGATGGCTGCCTTGTCTTCGCCGATCTGCACTACGTGCTGGCGCTCACCGGCGCGGGCAAAGAGGATGCCGCCCGCACCATGGTCGCCCGCGTCCGCCGTGAAGCGGGCACCGAAACGGATATGGGACAGATCTTCGACGATCCGGGTCAAGCCGCGGCCCACGGCCTCGCGGCCTTTGGCGAGGGCTGCTACGACACCGCCTTCCGCGCGCTGGCCTCCGCCCGGCCAAAGATGCCGACCGTCGGCGGCTCCCATGCCCAGCGCGACGTGTTCGAGCGGATGACCGTCGATGCCGGACTGCGCGCCGGATATCTGGACGAGACCGAAACCATCCTGAACGACCGCCTTGCACGCCGGGCCGGACAGGCAGATACGTTCACCGAAACGCGGCTGGCGCAGATCGATGCCGCGCGTCGGGAACCCGTCGCCATTCCCGCGCAATAACCCTTGTAGGAGATCGGCGCCCTTGACCGCGCAGTGACCCCGCCATGACCCTCGCAGATCCCGCAGATATGGCCAAAGAGACGCCCGCCCCCATCGCGGCCGCGCCCATGGTGCGCATTCGCGATCCCCGCCTCGATTTCTTTCGCGGCATTGCGATGTTCATCATCCTCTTCGCCCATACGCCGGGCAACTGGGTGACGCTCTGGATCCCCGCTCGCTTCGGCTTTTCGGACGCGACCGAGATCTTTGTCTTCTGCTCCGGCATGGCCTCCGCCATCGCCTTTGGCGGCACCTTTGACCGCGCGGGCTGGCGGCTCGGCACAGCGCGCGTCGGCTTTCGCATCTGGCAGGTATATTGGGCGCATATCGGCCTGTTCGTCGCGGTCGTGGGCCTGACGATTTTTCTTACGGACCTCGCAATCACCAACAAAAACTATTGGGGCCAGCTCAATCTCTGGCCACTCTTTGTCGACAGCGAAAACTGGTCGAACACCGAAAACATGCTGGCGCTTCTTACGCTGCGGTACGTGCCGAACTATTTCGACATCCTGCCGATGTATATGGTCGTTCTCGCGATGATGCCGCTCGTCGTTGCGCTCGCGCGGATTAACCTCTGGGCCGCCGCCGCCCCGATCCTCTTCTTCTGGCTGATGGCCCAAGAGGGCCTGACCTCCACCCTCGGCCTTCCCCATTTCGCCTTCCCGGCAGAGCCGTGGTCGGACCGCAACTGGTTTTTCAACCCCTTCGGCTGGGCGCTCATTTTCTTCACCGGTTTCGCCTTCATGCGCGGCTGGATCCCCAAGCCGCCGGTCGCGCCGCTTCTGATCGCGCTTGCCGCGCTTGTCGTCCTGGCCAATATCCCGCTCTCCAATATCGGCGTGCGCGAGCTTGGCCTCGACTGGGCGCGCGACTGGCGTCGCGAGAACGGCGTCTGGTTCGACAAGAGCGATTTCGGCATCCTGCGCTACATCCATTTCCTCGCCCTCGCCTACCTCGCCTGGACCCTCGCGGGCGAGGCGGGCCGCCGCTTGCTCCCGCCAGAAGGCAACGGAGCCATCGCGCGCGTCTGGACCACCTGTCTCGCTGCCATCATGAAGGTCGGCCAGCAATCGCTCGCCGTCTTCATCACCTCGATGTTCCTCGCGCGCCTTCTGGGCTTCGTCTTCGACGTCGCGGGCAGCACCTATTTGACGCAAACCATCGTCAACATCACCGGCTGCCTGATCCTGATCGCCATCGCCTATGGCGCGGGCTGGTTCAAATCCCAGCCGTGGAAGGCCAAACGATGAACCGCCGGTCCGTCCTTGCTGCCATCGCGGCCCTTGCGGCAACCCCGCTCAAAGCCTTCGCGGACGAGCCCGGCCTGACGCTTGGCATCCCCAAACCCTTCTCCGATGCCGACGTGATCGACCGCGCCCGCGCGCTGGCGCAAAGCCCTTACGTGCCGCGCCCCGAGATCCCGCAGGAATGGCGCGATCTCAGCTACGATCAGTTCCGCCATATCTGGTTCGACCACCGCAATGCGCTCTTCGAAGGAACCGAGTCCCCCCTGCGCGTCGATTTCTTCCCGCCCGGTCTCTATTTCCCGCAAGCCGTGCAGATGTCCGTGGTCGAGGATGGCGAGGCCCGTACCATCGCCTTCGACAAGGCCGTCTTCGACACGACCGACGAATTCCCCGACCTGCCGCGTGATGCGACGCTGGGCTATAGCGGCCTGCGCCTGCGCGCCGAACTTGAAGAGCCGGGCATCTTCACCGAATTCGCCGTCGTGCAAGGCGCCAGCTATTTCCGCGCTATCGCCACAGGGCAGATCTACGGCCTCTCCGCGCGCGGGATCGCCATCGACACGGCCGAACCCTCGGGCGAGGAATTTCCCGACTTCACCGCCCTCTGGATCGAACGCCCCGCGCCCGGCTACGGCACCGTCACACTCCACGCTTTGCTCGACGGCCCGTCGATCACCGGTGCCTACCGGTTCGAGATCACGCCCGGCGCACCGCTTTCTATGCAGGTGCGCGCCACACTCTTTGCCCGCCGCGACCTGCCGCATCTGGGCGTTGCCCCGCTCACCTCGATGTTTCTCTTCGACGAGACGATGCGCGACCGCTTCTCCGACTTCCGGCCCGCGGTCCACGACAGCGACGGCCTGATGATCGCCAACGGCGGCGGAGAGCATATCTGGCGCCCGCTGGCCAATCCGCGCGCGCTCCAGCTCTCGGCCTTCGCCGATATGGGCCCCAAGGGCTTCGGCCTGATGCAACGCGCCCGCACGTTTTCGGACTTCGCCGATCTCGAAGCGCTCTATCACCGTCGCCCCGGCCTTTGGGTCACGCCCGAAGGCGACTGGGGTCGCGGCTCCGTGACCCTGGTCGAGATCCCTGCCGATCTCGAGGTCTACGACAACATCGTCGCCTATTGGCGCCCCGCCGAGCCCTTCGCGGCGGGCACCGAACAGACCCTCTCCTACCGCCTCGACTGGGGCGACGCCCCAGCACCGGGCCATGCCCTCGCGCAGGTCCTGAACACCCGGATCGGCGCCCGCCCCGAAGGCGGTCTCATCGTCGCCATCGATTTCGCCGCCGCGGACGGCCTGCCCGATCTCGACACGATTGTCCCGCTTATCCGCACCAGCGCAGGCGAGACCAGCGGCGGCCTGCTGCAACGCAACCCCGACACCGGCGGCCCGCGCCTCGCCTTCACCTTCCGCCCCGGCGACGCGACGCTCGCCGAGTTCCGCGTCCAGCTCAGATCCGAGACGGACCCCCTCTCCGAAGTCTGGCTCTACCGATGGACCGCGTGACGCCTGCCCCCGGCTGGGACTCGGCCCGCTGCGCGATGCCGCCCCGCGCGCCACTCACCATGCCGGTGCAAAGCTTCCGCGCCGCGCCCCCACGCCCCGCCGATCCCGAGCGGCAGATCTGGCGCTGGGCCGTCTTCGCCCCCGCCATTCTTGCAACTATAGGGCTGGCGACCGCACTCACCCTCTGGCTCTCCTCCAATGGCCTGATGGCCGTCGAGATCCTCCTGACCGCGCTGATCGCAACCACCTTCATCTGGGTCGCGCTCTCCGTCTCTACCGCTGCGATCGGCCTGATGGCCCGCCGCCAGCGCCAGCGCGGCCCGCTGCCGGAACGGCCCCTCTCCACCGCGCTTCTCATCCCGATCCACAACGAGGATCCCCGCGCCGTCACCGCCAATGCCCGCGCCATGCTCGAGGCGCTGGCCCCCAGACCGCTACCCGGCGACACTGCGCTCTTCCTGCTGTCGGACACCACCGACCCGGCCATCGCCGAGGCGGAATGGCAGGCCGTCCAAACCCTACGCCTAACCGCGCCTCTGCCCGTCCACTACCGCCGCCGCCTGACAAATACCGACCAAAAGACCGGCAACATCGCCGACTGGATCCGCCAGAACGGAGCGGCCTGGGACGCCATGCTGATCCTCGATGCCGACAGCCTGATGTCCGCCCGCACGATCCGCCGCCTGATGCGCGCCATGGCCGCCGACCCGCAAGCCGGACTGATCCAGACCGCCCCCGCCCTGATCGGCGCGGACAGTCTCTTTGCCCGGCTGCAGGCCTTCGCCAACATGGCCTATGGCTGGCTCCTGGCCGAGGGGCTCTCGCTCTGGTCCGGCGATGCAGGCAACTTCTGGGGCCATAACGCCATCATCCGCACACGCGCTTTCGCTGCCACCTGCGGCCTACCCAAGCTCTCGGGCCGCACGATCCTGTCCCACGATTTCGTCGAAGCCGCCCTGCTCAGACGCGCCGGATGGCATGTCCGCTTCCTGCCCGGCACCGGCGGCTCGTTCGAGGAAACGCCCGCCCATCTGATCGACCATGTCCTGCGCGACCGGCGCTGGTGCCGCGGCAACCTCCAGCACCTGCGCCTGATCGCCGCCCGCGGCCTGCACCCCGTTTCGCGCTTTCACCTCTTTCACGGCGCGATGAGCTATCTGCTCTCCCCGCTCTGGTTCGTTCTGCTGCTCACCTGGGCGCTGCTCGGCACGTCCGAAGCGACGGTCCTGACCTATTTCAACGCCGAGAACCCGCTCTATCCCGCCTGGCCCGAGCTAAACGCCCCCGGAGGGCTCGGCTTTCTGATCGCGCTTTACGCCACGCTTCTGGCGCCCAAACTGATCGGAGCGGCCGTGATCGGCACCAACCGCGCCGCGCGCCGCCGCTTCGGCGGGCCCCTGCGGCTTGCGGCCTCGACCGGGATCGAGATCCTGCTGTCCATCGCCTACGCGCCGATCCTGATGATCCAGCAAATGCAGGCGGTCCTGCGCGCGATGCTCGGCACCGGCGCGTGGACCCCGCAACATCGCGGCGCACAGCGCTACCGCACGCTCACGCTGTTGCGCTTTCATTGGGTCGAGACCGTCCTTGGGGCGCTTTTGACCGCAGGTCTCTTTGCCGGTCTGGTCTCGCTTTGGCTGCTGCCCATCGCGGGCAGCCTGCTTCTGGCCGTGCCGCTCTCTGCCCTCTCGGCGGTCAGCCTTGGCAAAGCTCCGTCATGGCTGCGCCTCGACACGCCGCAATCGTTGCACCCGCCCCGCATTGTCCGGGCCGCTGCTGAGTATCGAGCGGCTCCGCAGGAACCACATCGTCCCATCCCGGCCATCGCCGCTGAATAATCCGGTCAAAAAAGGGCAGGACCAGAGGCGCCTGGTCAAGCCCGGCGCACCTGTGCGCCTAGAATGCCTCGACCCAGTCGAGCGCAAAATCGGCCCATCCACGCGGCACGGTATGCCCCCCAGGAAAGATCGCCAGCTCCAGCGCGCTTCCCTCCGAACACTCCATCCAGGCCCGGCGCAGGTAATAGTCGTCCGTCACGAACCGGTCCGTATCGGGACGCGACTGCGCGCAACCATTGGTCGCCCGCCAGATCTCCATCGCGTAAAAGACATCCCCCTGAACGACGGCATCCGCATCCTGCCAGCTTTCTCCGCGTAAAAGCCGCCCTTCCAGCGGCACCGTCCCATCGGTCCAGCCATGGGTGTGCAGTAGCCGCACCGGCCCTCCGCAAGACGCCATATCTGGATGCGGACGCCAGAAACTGCCCCCCACCGGCAGATAGACGGCAAAGGTCTCGGGCGCGGCGCAGGCCAGATAGGTCACCATGGAGCCTCCGATCGAGAAACCGCCGAGCGAGATCTCCTCGACATCCACCCCATGCCGCGCAACATCATCGCGCACTTGCGTTAGAAACCCGATCTCGTCGCGCCTCTGTGCCCGCTCGGGATGAAACGACCAGCTGCGCCCGTTCGCGCCTTCGCGCGGCAGACCGTCCGGCGCGATCACCGCATAGCCCCGCGCCAGCGCCGCCTCGACCAGGTTGCGGTTACGAAGAACACCCTCACCCGAACTGCCCCAGCCATGCAGGAACATGAGCGCAGGCAGCGGACCGTCGGCGTCGTCTGGCAGGACGATATGATACTGCCCGCCCTCGATCTCGCAGGCCGTCTCCTCCCCCGCGCAGCCCGCCAAGGCAGGCGATGCGCTAAGACATCCCAGAGCCGCCAAAAGCGTCGTAATCCGCATCATCTCAATCCCCGAACCGCAGGCGTCCCGGACCTGATCCGGGACCTCTTATCCTGCCTGACCTTACCTATTGCGAGACCTGAACCACCGGCAATCCGCGCTCGATCCAGCCGGGCCCCGCGCGAGAGCCCAGCATACCTTCGGGCACGTCGATCACGTTCTGCACCCCCGCCTCACTCAACCGCTCCGTCACACGGCGGGACCGGACACCACCGGCGCAGATCACAGCAACGGGCCGTCCCGATGCCGCCGCCCGCAACCGCTCAACAAAGTCGTCCTGCCGCATGTCCAGCGGAACGGCGCCCTCTGCAACGCCCGTGGCACTCCACTCGTCGGGCCGCCGGATATCGACCAGCACGATCTCTCCGGCCAGCGCCGCCTCGCGCGCCTGAGGCGGCGTCAGCTCCGTTTCGGCCTGTGCAGGCCGCGAAATTCCCCAGACAGCCGCCGAGCCAAGGAGGGCGGCGCCCCCTCCGGCCAGCACCGCCCGGCGATTAACCATCAACCGGCGCGTCCGAGGTGAATTGAGGGATCACCCGATCCGACGCCGCATCCGGCTCCAGCCCTGTCCAATTCCCTTCAGAGAGCGTGAGATTGCCCGGAATGTCTTCCTCCCAGAAGGTGACGACATTCTCGGTGATGTTCAGATAAAGCCGGTCATCGACGATCCGCCACAGATTGGGATTACCCGGCACCTTGCCGCCCTTGGCAACACCGTAGGCGCAATGCCCGTCATAGGCGGGCGCATAGAAGGCAGGATCGGCCAGGAACCGGTCCCGGTTCTCCTCGCTCGCAAAGGCAAAGACCGCCCCGTTATACTCTGCCGTGATATCGGCCCGCCCCGGTATGCCCGCAGGCTGCGACTGCCCGACCGGAACCTGCTCCAGATCGCGATAGGCCACCACATCATAGCCCGAAACGGCAAAGCCCGTCCCGTCGACGAATTGCGGACCGGCCACGGCAGGCGAGGCGACAAGGACAAGCCCGAAGGCGGCGGCACGAAGAGATGACAGCATGACAGGCACACTCCTGGATCGATGAAGACTGGCTGCACCCTACCCCCCGAACCAGCTCGCGATAGCCCCGCTCGCGCGGTCGTGACCGCCCGCGATCAGGAGGCGCGCGAGCGTCGCCAAAGCGCCCGCCCCAGCCGCCAGATATAAGCGGCCACCAGCAGGCCCACGACGGCCGTCGTCACAGGGTTCAGCCAATCCTTCACCAGATCGTACTGCGCCTCCAGCACATACCCCGCCGCCGTCAGAAGCGCGGTCCAAAACAAACTCCCCAGCGCCGTCAGGGCCAGAAACCGCCCGCGCCGCATCCCGGCGAGCCCCGCCGGCACCGAAATGAACGTCCGCACACCCGGGATCATCCGCCCAAAGAAGATCGCTGCCTCTCCATGCCGGTCGAACCAGCCAAGCGCGCGGTTGATATCCTGCTCCGAGATGGTCAGCCACAGCCCGTGGCGCTGCACGATACGGCGCAACCGGTCCGCCCCGATCGCGGCGCCGATCCAGTACCACAGATAGGCCCCCGCCGTGGCCCCCGCCGTTCCGGCCAGCACCACCAGCCACAGGGACATCTGCCCTTGCGCCGCCTTGAACCCGGCAAGCGGCATGACCAGCTCTGACGGGATCGGCGGAAAGACGTTCTCCAGAAGCATCAGACCAAAGACGCCCAACGCTCCGCCAGCCTCGATCCAGCCCGAAATAAGATCAAACATCTGGCCTAACCCGCTGCGCCGCGATCCGGTTCATCCATCGCCCCAACCCGTCCTCTAAGCCTCAACAGCAGCAAGGCGCCCGCAAAGCCAAGCCCGACGACAAGCCCCGCCCAGATGCCCACCGCGCCATAACCCAGCACACTGCCAAGAACATAGCTGGCCGGGATCCCCAGCCCCCAATAGCTGCCCGCCGCAAGCCACATCGGCACTGCCGTATCATGCAGCCCGCGCAGCAGCCCCAGCGCCATGACCTGCGCTGCATCCGCGACCTGAAAAAGCGCCGCCATGAAGATCAGGATCACCGCCATCTCGACCACGGCAGGCGCCAGCGGATCGGCGCTATCGAGAAAGATCCAGGCGATCGGGCGCGGCAGCAGCACGAAGATCAGCACCGTCAGAACCGCAAAAACCCCCGACAGACCGAAAGCCGTCATCGCTCCGCGCACAAAGCCAAAGCGATCCCGGCGCCCATAGGCATTGCCCGCCCGAATGGTTGCGGCCTGGCTAAGCCCCAGATGGAACATGAACGTCACCGAAGCCGCCTGAAGCGCCACGCCATGCGCCGCCAGCTCGACCTCGCCGATCCAACCGACCATGACGGCCGCCGCTGCGAAAAGGCCGACCTCGCTCAGGTAGGTCAGCCCGATGGGAAAACCGAGCCGCGCCACCTTGACGAGGGCCTCCCAGTCGATCCGCCAAAGCCGCACGAAAAGCTGCTCCGCAGCCAGAACCTTCTGGGCATAAAAGACGAGCGCGATCGCCCCGAAAAGGTTCACGAGAACCGACGCCAGTGCGGATCCCGCCAGCCCAAGCTCGGGCACTCCGAACCGTCCGAAGATCAAAACCCAGTTCAGCCCGACATTCAGCACGGCAGAGGCCACGGTAACCAAAAGCACGATCTTGGTGCGCTCCACCCCCGCCAGCGTGCTGCGCATCGTTAAAAGAACAAGCGCGGGCGCCATGCCAAACGCACCGATCTGCAGATAAAGACCGGCCCCATCCGCCAGATCCGGCGCCTGCCCCATCAATCGGAACAGCGTTGGCCCCATCAGCAGAACCGGCAGGATCAGCAGCGAAAAGCCGACCGATAGCCAAAGCCCCATCCGCGTGGCCCGGCGCAGCGCGGTCGTATCGCCTTCGGTCGCCGCTGTCGCAACGATCGGCATCACGGCAAAGGCGAATCCGGCCCCCAGAAGAAGGATCGCGAAGAAGATCGACTGACCCAGCACACCGGCTGCCAGCGCGCCGATATCGTACCAGCCGAGCATGACGACATCGGTGATCCCGATACTCAGCTGCGCCAGCTGGCTTCCGATCAGCGGAAGCCCCAGCTCCAGCAATCGGGAGACATCGCGACGATATGACAAGGGAGCGGCGGTCATATCCGCCACCTACGCCCGGCGGGCGGCCCCCGCAATCAGGGATCTGTGCAGAGCAGGTCCGCACAAACGAAAAACCGCGCAGAACTTACGTTCTGCGCGGTCTTCTATAAATCTAAAGTAGCTTGACGCTGCTTAGTTGCCGGTACCAGTGCCGGAACCGCTGTCGTCATCATCGTCATCGTCGCCCGATGCGATTGCAGCGATCAGAAGAACGCCTGCTGCAACAGCGGCGATGGTGCCGAGGTTGCCAGCCGAGGAACCGGGTGCAGCGGCAACAACAGGTGCGACAGGCTCGACTTCGCCTTGGGGGGCAAGAAGGCCACCCGCGCTCGAAAGGGTCGGGATGAGAAGTGCAGCAACAGCTGCGCCGGTGAGAAGCTTTTTCATGGAGGCCTCCTTAGTGGAATTACGTGCTCTCCCGGTGAGATGTAGCAGGCAAATCGCCGAGCGCAAAGACATTCGTCTCAAAAGGACGATTCTGTGGCAGAACTGACGATATTTTTTGCCGATCTTCGCCATTTCAGGGGAAATTCGCGGGTGTCCGTGCCGCCTGCTTTGTCAAACCGAACCGCCCCGGCATCAAAATAAGTATCTGATTCGGCTTCGGAAAGCGTCAGATGCCGCTTCTCCACGTCAAAATCCCCACCAGATTCGAATGCAGGACAGCCCTTCAAACAGGGCCCGCGACAAGGCGGCACTTTGCTTCCTGAAAGCGGCGGATTTTTGCCCGTCAGGGCCGCGTTAGGTATGTCATCTCACAATCGATCCCGTTCCCGGCGCGCCCTTCGCCTGCCACATCGGACACCCCTCCGGCGGACCCCAACGCAGCCAGATCGAGTCATCGCCTGCAATCGCGGAATGCCCTTGCGATTATCTTTCCTCCAAGGGGCGGACCTGTTCTAATGTCGGCAAAACTGACTCCAAGTCAGAAAAACAAAAGCGAGCGGAGCCCAGATATGCCAGATGACCTCCTCGGCGGCCATGATCCCGAAAAGTCAGGGTCCCAAAACTATGACGCCTCCTCCATCGAGGTGCTTGAGGGCCTCGAGCCGGTCCGCAAACGCCCCGGCATGTATATCGGCGGCACAGACGAACGCGCGCTCCACCACATGGTGGCCGAGGTGCTCGACAATTCCATGGACGAGGCCGTCGCGGGCCACGCCAACCGGATCGAGGTCGAGCTTCACGCCGACCACTCCGTCACCATCCGCGACAACGGACGGGGCATCCCGATCGACCCGCATCCGAAATTCCCGGACAAGTCCGCGCTCGAGGTGATCCTCTGCACCCTCCACGCAGGCGGCAAGTTCTCCGGCAAGGCCTATCAGACCTCGGGCGGCCTGCACGGCGTCGGCGCCTCCGTCGTCAACGCGCTCTCCGATACGATGACCGTCCAGGTCGCCCGCGACCGCCAGCTCTACGAACAGCGCTTCTCGCGCGGCCTGCCGCTTGGCCCGGTCGAACAGATCGGCGCGGCCCCCAATCGGCGCGGCACCACCGTCACCTTCCACCCGGATGCCGAAATCTTCCCCGATCCACGCTTTAAACCCGCCCGCCTGATGAAGATGGTCCGCTCCAAGGCCTACCTCTTTTCGGGCGTCGAGATCCGCTGGAAAACCGCCATCGAAGCAGACGGCATCCCCGCCGAGGCAACGTTCCACTTCCCCGGCGGCCTCTCCGACTACCTTGGCGAAACCCTCGGCACCGCCACAACCTATGCCGACGCCCCCTTCGCGGGCAAAGTCGACTTCCAGCAGAAATTTGGCGAACCCGGCTCCGTCGAATGGGCGATCAACTGGTCCCCCGTCCGCGACGGCTTCATCCAATCCTACTGCAACACCGTCCCCACTCCCGAAGGCGGCACCCACGAGGCGGGCTTCTGGGCCGCCATCCTCAAGGGCATCCGCGCCTACGGGGAACTTGCCAATAACAAGAAAGCCGCCCAGATCACCCGCGAGGATCTGACCACCGGCGCCCAGGCCCTCGTCTCCTGCTTCATCCGCGAGCCTGCCTTCGTCGGCCAGACCAAGGACCGCCTCTCGACCGAGGCCGCCGCCAAGATGACCGAAGGCGCCGTGCGCGACCACTTCGACACCTGGCTCGGCGCAGACCCCAAATCGGCGGGCGCCATCCTCGACTTCCTCGTCCTGCGCGCCGAAGAGCGCCTGCGCCGCAAGCAGGAGAAAGAGACTGCCCGCAAGACCGCGACCAAGAAGACCCGTCTGCCCGGCAAACTCGTCGACTGCTCCTCGAACACCCGCGACGGCACCGAGCTTTTCATCGTCGAGGGCGACAGCGCCGGCGGCTCCGGCAAGGGCGCGCGCGACCGCAAGACCCAGGCGCTCCTGCCGCTCCGGGGCAAGATCCTCAACGTCCTCGGCGCCGCCTCCTCCAAGCTGGGTCAGAACCAGGAGATCCGCGACCTCTCCGAAGCGCTCGGCTGCGGGATGGGCACCAAGTTCCGCCTCGATGATCTACGCTACGACAAGATCATCATCATGACCGACGCTGACGTGGACGGAGCGCATATCGCCTCGCTCCTCATGACCTTCTTCTTCACGCAGATGCGCCCGATGATCGATGCCGGCCACCTCTATCTCGCCTGCCCGCCGCTTTATAAACTGACGCAAGGCCCCCGCCGCGCCTATGCCCTGAACGAAGCCGAACGCGACGCGATCCTCGAGCGCGGCTTGGGCGGCCCCAAATCAAAAGGAGGCGGCCAGATCTCCGTCTCCCGCTTCAAGGGTCTGGGAGAGATGGACGCCAAGGACCTCAAGGAAACCACGATGGACCCGGCGACCCGCAAACTCATTCGCGTCACCGTCGCCGAAGACCACCCCGGCCAGACCGGAGACCTCGTGGAACGCCTCATGGGCAAGAAACCAGAGCTGCGCTTCCAGTACATTCAGGAGAATGCGCGGTTCGTGGAAGAACTTGACGTTTAATTAATGTATGCATATTTATTAGGTCACGAATGACCGATTGGGACGAGGCAAAGCGCCGGTCGAATATGGACAAGCACGGAGTCGACTTCGTCGAAATTGTGCGCTTCGACTGGACCACCGCCCTCACCCGCGAGGATAAACGCGGCGATTATGGAGAGCGGCGCTACGTCTCGATCGGCTATATTGCGGACCGCCTTCACGTTTGCGTCGTCGCGGCGCGGGAGGGTGGGCTCCGCCTCATCAGCCCGCGCAAGGCCAATGCCCGCGAAAGGACGCTTTATGAGCAAGCGTAAAAGCTACATCGCCCCTGACGGAGACGCCTCCGAGCTTGACGCCGACTTCTTCAAAGACGCCCGCCCCGGTCGCCCGGCCCTACCCGAGGAAGACCGCAAGCAACGCGTCACCCTCTACCTCGACAAGGATGTCGTGGCGCGGCTGAAAGAAGACGGCAAAGGCTGGACGACGCGCGCGAATGCGCGGTTGAGGGAGGTGTTGGGGTTGTGAAGGCTGGCTCAACAGAAGACCGTTGAGTTTCGATCTGAGAGGTTAGCTACACCTCAATGCTTTAAAATTCATGATTCAGAATAATCTTTAAATCCATTTCCTGAGATTTTATAGAATGACATCAAGATGAAAAATCCTGTACTATCTCTGGCCTTGTTGTTTCCCAGCGTATCATTTTTTTGTGGTGCTCCGAATGTCTTGATTGGAGAAACAGTTACTTGTGTCGATAAGTCAGATTCACAGATCATAGAAGAGGCCGTAGAAGCCGTAGTTACTTTTCCGACACTGAACCTTCTTGTAAGTGACGAGGAGCTTCGCAAAAAGATCCGCGAAGGATTGGTGCCATACCGAGACGCTGATGATTTTATTAGTTCCAACCCAAACTGCTGTAAAATCTTTGGAGTAGGCCAAGATCTCCTAGCTGCCTTTCCTCATATCTCAAAACTAGAAGACCCCGTACGTATTAGTGTCAGTCGTCGCATTCGGGCAAGGCTCGATGGAGAAATACAATATTTCCCGTCCCTTAGCGTCGAGAGCTTCATAGAGAGATGCCAGTTAACACCGCAGAATGAATAGCAAGCGTAGAGTGGGTGATTTCACTCACCGCATCTCCTCCCTCTGCCCGCCTTGCGCGCCCCGCGTTCGAGACTGGAATCGTCCACTGGACGATTTCCGAGACGTCTCTCACGCCGCCGCGGCCCTTCACACCCGCTCCGCAATCGGCAACTCTCCCCACGAACCCGGGGGAGGACACCACATGCATCACGCGCTCATCATGCTGGCCGCCGGGATCGGGATCCCGATCCTCGCCGCGCTCAATGCCCGGCTCGGAGCCAATATCGGCGGCCCCGCCGCCGCCGCGCTCGTCCTCTTCACCGTCGCTCTGGTCGCCACTGCCGCCGTGACCCTGATCACCAGCCCGCAGGCCCTGACCCGCATCGTCAGCCAGCCGCCGCATCTCTTTGCCGCCGGGATCCTCACCGCCTTCTACGTGCTGACGATCACATGGATCGCCCCCGTCTTCGGGGTTGGCAACGCTGTCTTCTTCGTCCTGCTGGGCCAGCTCATCTCGGCGGCGATCATCGACCATTGGGGCCTCTTCGGCGCCCGCCCAGCCGAGCTGTCCCCGATCCGCCTCTTCGGCATCTGCGTCATGGCCGCCGGGGTCGCGCTCACCCAGCTGGCCAGGCGCGGCTCGTAAGCCGTCACTCCTGAATGCTCTCCAGCCACAGCGCCACATCCAGCAGCCCCTTCTCGGTCATGATCGTCTGCCCCGACGGCAGCTGATGCGGCACCGGGATATCCTCAAGCAGCATCCCGAACGCAGGCATCACCCCGCTATGGGCCAGCTCCGGGTCGCGCCCGTCGACCTGGCGCAGAACCCGCGTCATCGGGAACGTACCGTCATTGTTGATCCGCAACATCGACAAATCCGGCACCGGAACAGTTAGGATCTTTGCCATCGGCCCGTCCCCCCGCCCCGCCTCCCCGTGGCAGGACGAACAGAAGACAAAGAACGTCCGCTCCCCCTCCACAAGGTCCTGCGCGTAGGCCGGTCCGGCGAGTAGAAGCACTGTCAAAATTCTAAGCATATCGCGTCCCTCCGTCCTGATAGCCTAGCCCGTTCGGATCGTCTCGGGTTTGAGCCAGATCAATCCGCGAAGCCGCGCAGTTTGGAGGAACTTATGTCCGGTTCGGACTGTTTCTGTTGGTCGTACAAAGAATACTCAGGGAGTGGGATTGTCTGGGCTGAACCACCGTACGGAGGTGTAACGATCCGACCCTTCCTCGTTTTCACCGACTAAATACCGACGCGATACCGACTGGATACCGCACCCCCATTTGGGCGATTAACCAGAATCACTCAGAGGTTTTCGCCCGAATGAAACCCACTATCCGCATTTTGAAAATCCACAACTCACGCAAGTCGAACAGCCTTCCACCATCCTCAGATCAAAGCTCCCGCAAGACGCACAAGCCGCCCCGCGGGGCTGGCCCGCAGCCTCTGCCTGCGGATCCGATTTCAGCCCCAGCCCTTCCCCCTCGAGAAAGCCGATCGCTACCATATGTTGTTCTATCACCCCCCCGATAGCGGCAAGTATTGAGGGAATGTAGCGCCCTTTTATCCAGGCCCCGCCTCGCGGATCAAAGACCGCCTTCAGCTCTTCGACGACAAAACTGACATCCCCGCCCCGCCGGAACACCGCCGAAATCATCCGCGTCAGGGCAACGGTCCAGGCAAAATGCTCCATGTTCTTGGAGTTGATGAACACCTCAAACGGCCTGCGCCGCCCGTTCAGAATGACATCATTGATCGTGATGTAAATTGCATGCTCGCTATCGGGCCATTTCAGCTTATACGTATTCCCCTCCAAAGCCGCCGGCCGATCCAGCGGCTCGGACATATAGACAACCTCGCCGCCCATCTCCGCCTGATCGCGCTCAGGCGGAGCAACCTCTTCTGGTTTGCTTTCCGATACCGTCAAGACGGACCCTGTCACCGCATTTGGCCGATAGGTCGTGCAGCCTTTGCAGCCCTGATCCCATGCGGCCATGTAGACATCCTTGAAGTCGTCAAAGGAGATGTCCTCGGGACAGTTGATTGTCTTTGAAATACTGGAATCGACCCATTTCTGGGCGGCCGCCTGCATCCGGACGTGATCGAGCGGGGCAAGGGTCTGAGCATTGACGAAATGATCCGGCAATTCGGCATCCGCGCCGTGCGTGTCGCGGTAGAGCTGTACCGCGTAGTCGACGACCTCTTCCTCTGTCCGGGAGCCGTCCTTTTGCAGGACCTTGCGTGTATAGCTGTAGGCGAAGACCGGTTCGATCCCGGAGGAGACGTTGCCGGCGTAAAGGCTGATCGTCCCCGTAGGAGCGATGGAGGTCAAAAGCGCGTTGCGAATACCATGCTCGGCGATCGCCGCGCGTACGTCCTCATCCATGTGCTCCAACGATCCGCTATCCAGAAAGGGCTCGGCCTCGAACAGGGGAAAGGCGCCTTTTTCCCGTGCCAGATGCGCTGAGGCCAGGCACGCGGCGCGGGCGATCCGGTGCATCCAACGCTCAGTTTGACGCGCCGCCTCTTCGGATCCATAGCGCAGACCGAGCATCAAAAGCGCATCGGCAAGGCCCGTGACGCCAAGGCCGATCCGGCGCTTGTTGCTTGCCTCCTCCTGCTGCTGGGGGAGCGGGAAACGAGAAGCATCGACGACATTGTCCATCATACGCACAGCGGTCGCGACAAGATCATCAAGCACGTCGTGGTCGATCTCGGCGCCGTCTTCGAATGGGTCCGAGACCAGCCGCGCGAGGTTGATCGAGCCAAGCAGGCAGGCGCCGTAGGGCGGCAAAGGTTGCTCGCCGCAGGGATTGGTCGCCGCAATGGTCTCGGCGTAACGTAGGTTGTTCATCCGGTTGATGCGGTCGATGAAGATCACACCGGGTTCAGCATAGTCGTAGGTCGACTGCATGATACGGTCCCACAGGAGCCGCGCCTTTAAGGTTTTGTAAACCTTTCCGTCAAAAACGAGATCCCAATCGGCATCGGCCTTCACCGCCTCCATGAACGGATCCGTGACTAGCACCGATACATTGAAATTTCGTAAACGTTGCGGATCGGATTTCGCGGTGATGAAGTCCTCGATATCCGGGTGGTCACAGCGCATCGTGGCCATCATCGCGCCGCGCCTCGCGCCTGCGGACATGATCGTGCGGCACATTGCATCCCAGACATCCATGAACGACAGCGGCCCCGAGGCGTCAGCGGCCACGCCGTGGACGGCCGCGCCCTTTGGACGGATGGTCGAGAAATCATAGCCGATGCCCCCGCCCTGCTGCATGGTCAGCGCGGCCTCTTTCAGCCCGTCGAAGATGCCCGCCATCGTGTCGGGGATCGTGCCCATCACGAAACAGTTGAAAAGCGTCACCGACCGTTCGGTGCCCGCCCCTGCCGTGATGCGACCGGCGGGCAGGAACTTGAAATCCTCCAGCGCCGCGTAGAATTTCGGTTGCCAGTCGGAGGGATCAGCCTCGACCTCCGCCAGAGCGGTCGCAATCCGGTTCCAGGTATCCTCAACGGTCTCGTCATGGGCCGTGCCATCTGCGCCCTTGAACCGGTATTTCATGTCCCAGATGGTCTCGGAAATGGGCGCGGCGAAACGGCTCATGGGCAGGCTCCTGACAGACGGCGGGGCGACCAGCATTACGGTCTGCGACCCTTTGGGTCAATTGTGAACATCGAGGGAATCGGATTATGTTAGCCTCGATATATGGGGTCTCCATGACAGATTTTATCCACATGCAGAAGCTTTCGGTCGGATCCGAGAGCGTCGAAAGCCTGATCGACTGGCAGCAAAACCGTTCGAAACAGCGGATCGACGGACGCTACTACCATCAAACGCGAATGTGGCCCAAGCGGGTGGACGAGATCCTGGCGGGCGGGTCGATCTACTGGGTGATTGCCGGTGTGATGCAGGCCCGCCAGAGGATTATCAGCTTTGAGCCTATGATCGGGGCGGATGGGATTAGCCGCTGCGCGATCATGCTCGACGATGAGATCGTCCGCACCGAAGCGGTGCTGCGGCGGCCCTTCCAGGGATGGAGATATCTCAAACCCGAAGACGCGCCTCGCGATCTGCCCAAGGGACGCGACGCGGAGGCCGGGATACCGCCCTCGCTGAGCGCCGCGCTGGCCGAGATCGGGGTACGCTGACGGGGAGGCCCCGGCTCGAGGCCGGGGCGCGTCTGCGCTAAAGCCCGAGCTTGACGCGGAATCGGTCGAGGGCGGCTTGCTCCTCGTCCGACAGCATTGCGGTGAGGCTGCGCCAGAGGGTGGCCTGACTTTGCAGGATGGGCGGCTCGTCCAGCGGGCGCAGGTGGTTGGCGGTCAGTGTTTCCCCGGTCGAGGTGATATCGGCAATCGCCTCTGCCGTTTCCGCCGCCACGGTGCCTTCGGTTGCGCCTTGGCTGTCGACGATCTGGTAATCGGCTACGCCCTGCTCTTTCAGCCAGGCGCGGGTTAGACGGTGATATTTCGTCGCAATCCTAAGCCGGTGTCCATGGGCTGCGCGGAACTGGGCGGCCACGGCATCCAGATCATGCGCCGTTCGCACATCGGTCCAGGCCATTGGAACGGCGAGGATTAGATCGGCCTGGCCGAAGCCGAGCTTGGCCTCTTCGGCGACGAAAGCCTCGACCGGGGCAAGGCGTTCGTGGATCAGATCGGTGCCGGTCACGCCGAAATGAAGCCGTCCACGCGCAAGCTCGCGCGGGATTTCCGAGGCCGAGAGCAGGAGCAGATCCAGCCCCTCTATGCCAACGGCGCGAGCGGCATATTCCCGATCGGCGCCGGTTTTCTCAAGCGTGATGCCGCGGGTTGGGAACCAGTCCATCGTATCCGCCATCAGACGGCCCTTGGACGGAATGCCGAGTTTGAGCGTCATCGCGCTGCCTCCAGGGCAAGATCGGGGCGAATGACCCCGCCAACGGCAGGCAGCGCCCTGCCCCGTCCAAGAAGCCGGGTGAGCGCATCATAGCGTCCGCCGGTAGCGACAGGCTGATGGCCTGGCCCAGGCGCGAGGCCGAAGACAAACCCATCGTAATACTCCAGCAGCGTGCGGCCGAAGGTGGTCTGGAACGGCAGACAGGTGGGATCGACACCAAGAGCGGCGAGCGCGTCAAGGCGCGCCTCCAGCCGGTCGGCGGCGGGGGCCAGATGCGGTGTGCGGTTCGCCAGATGACGCAGGGCCGCAAGCGCTGCCGGAGATGTGTCGCGCAAGGCGAGGATGGCATCGAGAGTGCTGCGGTCCTGCGGCGTAAGCGCGGGCGTTTGGGCCTCTTCGGCAAGCGCGGCATGACGCGCGTCGATCTCGGCTGCGCTACGCTTGCCGATCAGGGGGGCCTCGGACCGGATCGCCTCTCTGGCGGGGGTTTCGGCGCTGTATCGGGCTAGAAGCGCCCGGAAGCGGGCGGGCCGCCAGATATGCCGCTTGAGCGCCTGTTTGCGTGCGTCTGTCGTCGCCAATCCGTCAATGGCGGCGGTCAGGATCCCGAGATCCCCGGTCGACGGCGTCAGCGGGCCAAGCGCGTCACGGATCGTCGCGAAGGCCTCGGCATCGGCCTGGGCCGGGTCGGATCCATCGAAGATCTCGAACCCGATCTGAAGGTATTCGGTAGGCCGGTCCGGGTGATCTTCCTGACGGCGGAAGACCTCTCCGGCATAGGCATAGCGCGCGGGATCGGCGCCGTTCTCCATATGCCACTGCACGAGCGGGACGGTGAAATCGGGCCGCAGCATCATCTCGCCCCGCTGGGGATCCTGCGTGGTGTAGGCGCGGGCGCGGATATCCTCTCCATACAGATCAAGGAGCGTCTCGGCGGGTTGCAGGATACCCGTCTCGAAAGGTTGAGCGCCCTGGCTAGTGAAATGCGCGAGAAGGCGCGCGGCTTCGGCGCGGATAGCGGGGACGGTCATGTCAGCTGTGCCGTGCAAGAATCTTCTGGATTTGCGCAACAAGATCCGTTCGAGGCACCTCGATCTGGGATGGATTGTCCTTCCATTCCTCCAGCGTCGCCGTCTCCGAGAGTTCGGCGCCGAGGATGAGGTCCTTGATCTGGACGACGCCCCGCGCGGCCTCGTCCTCGCCTTGGATGATGGCGGCGGGACTCTTGCGTTTATCGGCGTATTTCAGCTGGTTTCCGAAGTTCTTGGGATTGCCGAGATAGAGCTCAGCGCGGATGCCTGCGGTTCGCAGCTCGGTGACCATGGTTTGATAGTCAGCCAGGCGGTTCCGGTCCATGACGGTGACGACGACCGGGCCTTGGACCTTAGCCTCTGTGCCGCCCGTCGCATGCAGCGCGGCGAGCAGACGGTCGACGCCGATGGAAATGCCCGTGGCGGGAACGGCCTGACCGGTGAACCGTTTGACCAGATCGTCATAGCGCCCGCCGCCCGCGACAGAACCGAACTGGCGGGGTTGTCCTTTTTCGTCAGTGACTTCGAAGGTCAGCTCGGCCTCGTAGACGGGACCGGTGTAGTAGCCAAGGCCGCGGACAGTGGCGGGGTCGATGAGGATGCGGTCTGGCCCGTAGCCCTGAGCCTCGAGAAGCGTCGCGATCTGGGCGAGTTCTTCCACGCCGTCGAGACCAATCTGGGAGGTGCCGACGATCTCGCGGAGGCGGGCGACCGTGTCCGCTCCGGTGTCGCGGCGCGCATCCATGAAAGCCATGATGGTATCGGTCTGGTCCGGCAACAGTCCGGCTCCCTTAGTGAAATCGCCGCTCTCGTCCTTGCGGCCTTCGCTGAGCAGGGCGCGGACTCCGTCCGGGCCAAGGCGGTCGAGCTTGTCGATGGCGCGCAAGACGATGCCGCGTTCGGTCTCGTGACTTTCGGACAGACCCGCCGCCTCCATCACGCCGTTCAGGACCTTGCGGTTGTTGATGCGGATCACGTATTGCCCGCCCAGCCCAAGAGCCTCGAGCGTGTCGGCGAGCATGGCGCAGATCTCGGCGTCGGCGGCCATTGAGGCCGTGCCGACGGTATCCGCATCACATTGATAGAACTGGCGAAACCGGCCCGGCCCCGGCTTTTCGTTGCGCCAGACCGGGCCCATCGCGAAGCGGCGGTACGGGGTCGGCAAGTCATTACGGTGTTGGGCGTAGACGCGCGCCAGCGGGGCCGTCAGATCGTAGCGGAGGGCAAGCCAGTCGCCGTCCTCCTCGCCCGGTTCCTGGAAGGCGAAGATGCCCGCGTTGGGGCGATCTACGTCGGGCAAAAAGGAGCCCAGGGCCTCGACCGTCTCGATCGCGGGGCTTTCGAGGGCATCAAAACCGTAGCGGTGGTAGACCTCGGCGATAGTGCGCAGCATGTCGGTCCGGGCCGTGACCTCGGCGCCGAAATAGTCGCGCAGACCGCGCGGGTTGGCCGCTTTGGGGCGGGGCTGTTTCTTGACTTTGGCCATCGGGATGCCTTCCGGATCGTGCGCGAGCCGTCTAGCGTGGGGTGTCGCGCGGGGCAACAGTTGCCGCACGGCTTATGGGGCGACGCAGTGTAAGGTGCTGAAATGACATCGGATCTGGTAAAACTCGAAGAGCGGATCGCGGAGCTGTCCAAGGTGACCGACGATCTGAGCGAAATCGTCGCCCGGCAGGATGCCGAGATCGCCGTCTTGCAGCGGCGGGTGCAGATGCTGATGGAGCGGGAGGCCGGACGGGAAGCCGAGGGCGGTGGAGGCGTCGTTCTGGGGGACGAGCGTCCGCCGCATTACTGAAGGATCAGTCGCGGCGATCCGTTTCGTCTTCGGAGTTTTCCAGAATGATTTCAGACTCTTCCGTGGGCTTGTCCGGACGGCGCGCGATCCGGGACTTGGCCGTCAGATAGAGGACGGCGACGGCGACCACTCCGATAAGAAGCGCGATGAGTACGATGTCTGTCATACCGGAACCCTCCTACCCGACCGTGTCATATTGATGGCCTAGCCCCTAATTCTCAAGGGAGGCAGCGATCAGGTTTCGGTTATGTACGAGGAATTCCGCCCAGCTCTCGTTGGTGCCGAAGCGCTGGTAAGCGATGAAGAACGCCATCTGTTTTTCTAGCCGTGACAAGCGGTTACCGCAAGGTTTGCCTTTACCCGCACCGCAGGTCGCGCGCTTGATCCGCTCGTAGGCGGTATCGGTCGGGCTGTAGGCAACGGAGGCCGGAGTGGCTTCGTAACGGACGAATTCGTGGCCTCCGGGAGTGCCTGTCGTGACAAGGGCGGCCATGAATTGGCGGGGACAATTATCGGCAAATCCGGTCAGGAAAAACGGGCGCATCTGGGTGCTTTGGGGGTTGCTGTCATAGAGCGTAACCCCTTGGCGTGTATCGGGAAAACGGCCGACCTTCTCAGCCCCGCGGGTGACGTCGACGCCGCATCTGCGCGCCATCTGGCCGAAAGCCGGAGCGGTTCCCGGCGGCAGGTCGATGCTATCGGCGCCCTGAGAGGCGCGCGTGACATCGGCGGCAGGATCGCACGCAGCGAGAAAGCCCAGCAAAAGCAGGGTCATGAGAGATCTGATCATGTCGGTCGTCCAGCAAGAACAATGCGCTTTGATACCGCGCCGGGACAGGACTGACCATTGCGACGCAGCGGCGCGGGGCGGGGATCGGCGGAGCGGCGCTGTCCTTTTATACCGATCCGGATGCAGCGGATTATCAGGCGTCGGGGTAATCTGCGCGAATCACCCTTAATTGCAGGGCCTTGCGACAAAACGCCTGTTCGGTATCCGGTCGGTATTACGTCGGTATCCGGTCGGTGGATTTTCGCAAAGGTCCCGGGTTAACGGATCGGACGATGGTTCGTCGTGCAACATTCTCGATTTCACGGAAACAATGGTGCGGATTGGGTCAGAATTGTCCAACTCGCCATTGGACGAGCCAACCTACCCGTCTGCCTCAGGCGGAAGAGCGCAGCTCTGGCGGGATCATCAGGTTGCTTTGGCGCAGCGCGACGGTGAGCAGATCATCGACATCCGAGAAGACCTGACTGACGCGGGCGCGGCCTCCGGGATCGAAGATGAAGTGGTATTCGAGCGATCCCGTGATGTGATCGATGCGGACGAGATCGGACCAGCGATATTCTGTTCTGCGGAGCGTCCAGCCTATGACCGAGACGGCATAATCGTCATAGGCGACGCGGGCGCGCAGGAGCCAAATGAAGATATAGCTGAAGAGGCCTGCAAAGGCGTATCCGACCCAGCGGATGGGTTTGTCCGGGAGAGTGAGTGCGACCCAGAGGAAGAGCGAGACCAGCGCCAGGCAGGAAATCGTTCCGATCCAGAATGCTCCGGGTTTGAGAAAGAGGGTCTTCTTGCCCGCGATGACCTGCTCTTTGCGGTCGCGGCCACGGAAAGCGAGCCAGGTGATGACCGTGATCAGGAGCACGTTTGCGGCAATCGGCAGGACGATCTGAAGGCCGATAGAGCGCCAGATCTCTCCGTTCGAGAGCAGATCCTGAACCCGCGTTTGGATCGCTGGGCGGCCCAAAGAGAGCCAGCCAAGGACCGCGAGGGCTGCCAGGCAGATGGCCCAGAGGGCCAGATTCAGGGATTTACGCATTGGTTGTCTTTCGAGGCTCTTTCCACTCTTTCTCAGCGGGAAAAACCAATGAAGTCCAGCGCGAGCGCATGGGTCCGCCGACACCTGTGGCGTTCGTGTTTGGTGCGCGATCGGGCTTGGCTGGTTCTACGCGTCCTCGACCGCGACGACGCCAGGGAGCGATTTGACGGCGCCCTTGATCTGGGGCGTGACGGGGAAATCGCGGCCGGTTTCGATCTCAACCTCTCCGGGAAGAGTGTCATCCATCAGCACGAGGATGATCGGGCCCTTGCCTGCGCGTTTGATGGTCTGTGCGGCATCCTCGAGGACGCGGGCGATGGTCGGGACCGCTTCGGGGTTGTCGATGAAGACGCGCAGGCCGCTGCTGCCCGCTTCGGCAACGGCAGTGTCGATGGGCGAGACGGAGCGGCCGAGGAGCTTGAGTTGCTCGGCCTCCATCGTCGCCTCGACCTGCAGGACGACCTGCGCGCCGGTCTCTAGGTAGTGACGAGCAGCCTCCAGCGTGTCGGAGAACATGGTGACTTCGTATTGGCCGGTCGGGTCGGAGAGCTGGACGAAGGCGAAGCGGTTGCCGCGGGCCGACTTGCGTTCCTGCCGGCCGGCGACGGTTCCGGCCATCTTGACGATCGCGGGGCCTTTTTCGGCGCGTTTGGTGACCTCGTCGAGCGTCATAACCTGCTTGCGCTTGAGTGGCGCCATGTAGTCATCGAGCGGATGGCCGGAGAGGTAGAAGCCGATGGCCTGGAATTCCTCGGCCAGCCGTTCGGCGGGGAGCCAGTCCTGCACGGGGGAGAGGCGCGGCTCTGGCAGGTCATCGCCCGCCTCGCCGAAGAGGGAGGTCTGGTTTGAGCCACGCTGGTCGTGGATGGCCGCCGAATAGCCGGTGAGCGCGTCGAGGCTGTCGAAGATGCGGCGGCGGTTGGGGTCGAGCTGGTCGAAGGCCCCTGCCCGCGCCAGCATCTCGAGCGGGCGCTTGCCGACGCGTTTGAGCTCGACGCGGCGGGCGAGGTCGTAGACGTTGACGAAGGGCTTCTCGCCTCTTGCTTCGGTGATGAGGCGCATCGCCTCGACCCCGACATTCTTGAGCGCGCCGAGGGCATAGATAAGCTGGCCGTCCCGGACGGCGAAGGTCGCGTCGGAGCGGTTGAGGCAAGGTGGCTGCCACGGCAGGCCGAGGCCCTTTTTGACCTCCTGGAAATAGACGGCGAGCTTGTCGGTCAGGTGGATGTCGCAGTTCATGACGCCAGCCATGAACTCCACGGGATGGTTCGCCTTGAGCCACGCGGTCTGGTAGCTGACGACAGCATAGGCGGCGGCGTGGGATTTGTTGAAGCCGTAGTTGGCGAACTTGTCGAGGAGGTTCCAGACCTCCATCGCCTTCTTCTCGTCCACGCCGTTGTCCTTGGCACCCTTGAGGAATTTCGGGCGCTCGGCGTCCATCGCCTCCTGGATCTTCTTGCCCATGGCGCGGCGGAGCATGTCGGCGCCGCCAAGGCTATAGCCCGCCATGTCCTGCGCGATCTGCATCACCTGTTCCTGGTAGACGATGATGCCCTGGGTTTCGTCGAGGATGTGATCGACAAGGGGATGGAGCTTTTCGCGGTCCGAGATCCCGTTCTTGACCTCGCAGAACTTCGGGATGTTCTCCATCGGGCCGGGACGGTAGAGCGCGACGAGGGCGATGATGTCTTCGATACAGTCTGGCTTCATCCGGCGCAGGGCGTCCATCATGCCCGAGCTTTCTACCTGGAAGACGGCGACGGTCTTGGCGGCGGCATAGAGCTTGTAGCTGGCCTCGTCATCGAGGGGGATCGCGCCAATGTCGTTTTCAGTGCCGGGGGCGGGCCCGTAAAGCTCGGTGCCCTCTGCGGAGCGGTGGATGGGGCGGGTCGCTGTGATCAGATCGACGGCGTTCTGGATGACGGTGAGGGTCTTGAGGCCAAGGAAGTCGAATTTGACGAGGCCCGCCTGTTCGACCCATTTCATGTTGAACTGGGTGGCGGGCATGTCCGAGCGCGGGTCCTGGTAGAGCGGGACCAGCTTGTCGAGCGGGCGGTCGCCGATGACGACACCGGCGGCATGGGTGGAAGCGTTGCGGAGCAGCCCCTCGAGCTGCTGGGCGTAGGTAAGAAGGCGGGCGACGACCTCTTCGGACTTCGCCTCTTCACGCAGGCGGGGTTCGTCGGCGAGGGCCTTTTCGATCGAGACGGGTTTGACGCCTTCGACCGGGATCATCTTGGAGAGGCGGTCGACCTGACCGTAGGGCATTTGCAGGACGCGGCCCACATCGCGGACGGCGGCCTTAGAGAGGAGAGCGCCGAAGGTGATGATCTGGCCGACCTTGTCGCGGCCGTATTTTTGCTGGACGTAGCGGATGACCTCCTCGCGGCGGTCCATGCAGAAGTCGATGTCGAAATCGGGCATCGACACCCGTTCGGGATTGAGGAAGCGTTCGAAGAGAAGCGAATAGCGCAAGGGGTCAAGATCGGTGATCGTCAGCGCATAGGCGACAAGCGAGCCCGCGCCGGAGCCGCGCCCGGGGCCGACGGGGATGTCGTGATCCTTGGCCCATTTGATGAAGTCGGCGACGATCAGGAAGTAGCCGGGAAAGCCCATGCCTTCGATGATCTTCAGCTCGAAATCGAGGCGCTTTTCGTAGTCTTCCACGGGCGCGGCATGGGGGATGACGGCGAGACGGTCCTTGAGGCCCGCCTCGGCCTGGCGGCGCAGCTCCTCGACCTCGTCATCGGCGAATTTGGGCAGGATCGGATCGCGTTTATAGGCCTTGAAGGCGCAGCGTCTGGCGATCTCGACCGTGTTTTCGAGCGCTTCGGGCAAGTCAGCGAAGAGGGTGGCCATCTCCTGCTGGGACTTGAAGTAATGCTGGGGCGTCAGGCGGCGGCGCGGCTCGTTCTGGTCGACATAGGCGCCGTCCGCGATGCACAAAAGTGCGTCATGCGCCTCGAAAAGTTCGGTCTTGGGGAAGTGGACGTCGTTGGTGGCGACGATAGGCAGGTCCATCGCATAGGCCATGTCGAGATGGCCGCGTTCGGTCGGCTCTGGCGCGGCGTCCTCGCCCGGATGGCGCTGAAGCTCGACATAAAGGCGGCTTGGATAGATCGCGGCGAGGCGGGTCATCAGGGCCTGCGCCTTAGCGGTCTGGCCGAGAGCCAGCAGGCGGCCCGTGGGGCCGTCCGGGCCGCCGGTCAGCGCGATCAGGCCGTCGCTATGGGCCGCCAGTTCGTCCAGCGTGACCTGGGGCAGCTCTCCGCCCGCATCGAGATAGGCGCAGGAATTGAGCGCCATGAGGTTTTCGTAGCCGGTTTCGTTCTGGGCGAGGAGCACGATGGCGGCGGGCGGCTCGGGCTGCTTGCCGGGATCGGTGTCCAGATAGGCGACATCAATCTGGCAGCCGATGATCGGTTGGACCCCAGCCTTGACCGCACCTTCGGAGAATTCCAGCGCGCAGAAAAGGTTGTTGCTGTCGGTGACGGCGACGGCTGGCATGTCGCTTGCGGCAGCCAGTCCGGGCAGTTTTTTGACCGGGACGGCCCCTTCGAGCAGCGAATATTCGGTGTGACAGCGCAGGTGGATGAATCGGGGGGTGTCGGCCATGGCACCACAATATGTGGTGTTGCGCGGTCTGGAAAGCGAAGGCTGCGGGTTGTCCACAAGAAATCCGCGCGTCAGCCAGGCTGGATGAATTCCAGACGGTTGCGGAATGGGTCGCTGGCGTAAAAGCGGGTGAGACCGGGCAGTGCGGAGATCTCGGTGACCTCAACCTCGGCGGCGGCGAGCCGGGTCCTGAGGGCGATGAGATCCTGGACCGTAAAGGCGGGATGCGCCTTGCGGGCTGGGTTGAAGGGCGTCTCGATCCCGAGATGGAGCCTGAGGGTGCCGGTCTCGAACCAGAGGCCGCCGCGACCCGCCAGTTCTTGCGGTTTGGGAACGACAGTCAGGCCCAGAAGATCGCCGTAGAAGGCGCGCGCCCGATCCTCGGCACCATACGGGATGGCGAGCTGGACGTGATGGAGACCGAGAAGGGACATGGGGCCGTGCTGCTGCAGTGGACGCGCCGCGGCGTCCGGTTTCTTGTTCTATAGCAAAGGTGCGGCGACCAGGGCAGGTCGACCGCCGCCGTCCTTCAGCGCGGACTGGCAATCGTTGGCGCGTAGCTGCGCCAGGCAGGGCAGCCATTTCGGTTTTCGATACCAGCTGATAGGTACTGTAGCGCATCTGGAGTCTGTATTGTCATGACATTGAACGAAAGCGACATTGATGCCCGCTCGGCTGCGACCCGCTGTTCTTCCTGCGGAGTGTATCGCAACGAGGGTGACCGATGCGACTATTGCGGCGCTCTTTATCTTGACAGGATTGCGGCGCGTCCAGAGATCGGCAAGCGCCGTTCGCTCGGTGAAAAGTACAAGGTCGACAGGACTGGCAAGGATCTCAGGATCACGTGGAACTGGAGAAATGGAACGATCTGGTTTCTTATCCCCTTCTTCATCTTCTGGAACTCTATTGCGATGTCCTTTGTGCAGGCAGGTGACTTTCTTTCGGACCCTCTTTCTGCCTTTCCGATACCGGGGATACATCTAATCTTCGGGGTGCTCGGGATCGGTTATGTCATGGTTTCGTTGATCAACAGAACGACGATCCTTGCAAAGGATGATGTTCTGTCCTTGAGGCATCATCCAATCCCTTGGCCGGGGAATGTGACCTTTGAAAAGGACGACATCGAGAGCCTTTTCGTGTCGAAGACCCAACGATCCAGCAAGAAAAACAGTTGGAATGTTCCGGTTCTGCAACTCGTGACAAAAGCGGGGCTCAGATATGAGCTGCTTAAAGGAAAGACCGAGGTCGAATTCGCCGATTTCGAGTCCCTCAGACTTCATCTTCTGGAAGCGCTGCATCTTGAGCCCAAAGACATGATCGGTGCCATTCCGGAGTGAGTAAGGCAGACGGGCGGCTCTGCGCTGCCCCTTGCCCGGCAGCCTGCCCGATCGCCCGAAAACAAGGCAGAGATGCCCTGACTACATAGGCCAAGGCACCCGGGGGCTTGTCAAAGTCGGGCGGGCGGGCTTTGATCCTTCCCCGCATGGGGGCCCAGCGTCTACGCCGCATCGACGCCGGGCCAGATCCCTTTACCCAAAGTAAGGCGGCGGGTTTATCGCGATGGAGGTCTCCTTTCGGCTGAACGGAGAAGATGTGCGGGTCCGGGTGGGTCCGACTGTGACGCTGCTTGATTGGCTGCGCGAGGCGCGCGGGCTGACGGGTACGAAGGAAGGCTGCAACGAGGGCGATTGCGGCGCCTGTTCGGTCATGGTGGTCCGGGACGGAGAGGCGGCCGCTTTGAATGCCTGCATTCTCTTCATGGGGCAGCTGGAGGGCTGTTCGGTTCGGACGGTGGAAGGCATCGCGGGGCCCAGCGGGGCGCTGCACCCGGTTCAGGCGGCAATGGTGGAGCATCATGGGTCGCAATGCGGGTTCTGCACGCCGGGCTTCGTGGTGACGATGGCGGTGGCGCATCTGAACGGGCAGCGCGATCATGAGGATCAGATCGCGGGGAACCTCTGCCGCTGCACAGGCTATGCACCGATCCTGCGGGCGGCGGAGGCCTGCGAGGATCAGCCGGTGCCTGATTGGCTGGCCAAGGAGATCCGCGCGGACGCCCCTGCGGGGGGCGGGATGTGGCAGGCAGGCGTGTCTTCCGGGGACCAGGCCGCCGGGATGGTTCGCGCGGAGGGCGGTGTTTCGGACCTGCGGTCCCCAGCCTCCGGCGGGAGTATTTTTGGCCAGATGAAGGGGATCGGCGCGGCTCAGGCGGTGCGGCCGTCCTCGCCGGATGAGCTGGCGGAGTGGTATGCGGCGCATCCGGAGGCCACGTTGATCGCGGGGGCGACAGATGTGGGGCTGTGGGTGACGAAGGGGCTTCGCGATCTTGGAGAGGTCTGTTTTCTGGGCGGATGCGAGGATCTGAAGGCGATTGAGGTCGGGCCGGAGCGGGTGCGGATCGGGGCGTTGGCGACGGTCGAGGCGGTGCGGGAGGCTGTGGTCGAGCTGCATCCGTCCTTTGCCGAGATGCTGCGGCGCTACGGGTCGGTTCAGGTGCGGCAAGCGGCGACGCTGGGGGGCAATATTGCCAATGGCTCCCCCATCGGGGACGGGCCGCCGGCGCTGATTGCCCTGGGGGCGGTGCTACATCTGCGGCGGGGCGATGTGCGGCGGGAGATGCCGCTGGAGGAGTTCTTTATCGAGTATGGCAAGCAGGACCGGTTGCCGGGCGAATTTGTCGAGGCGGTGAGCTTTGACCGGCAGGTGGACCGGCTGAGGTGCTATAAGCTGAGTAAGCGGTTCGATCAGGATATCTCGGCGGTGTGCGGGTGTCTGTCGGTGTCGGTTGCCGATGGGGTGATCGGGTCGGCACGGGTCGCGTTCGGCGGGATGGCCGGGGTGCCGAAGCGGGCGGCGGCGGTCGAGGCGGCGTTGGTCGGGGCGCGCTGGTGTCGGGAGAGCTTTGACCTGGCAGCGGAGGCGGTGGCGGAGGATTTTGCGCCGCTCAGCGATATGCGGGCCTCGGCGGCGTATCGACTGGAGGCGGCGCGGGGGATGACCCGGCGGTATTTTGAGGATCTGGAGGGCGGCGCGGTGTCGGTTCTGGACGTTGCTCCGGCGGCGCGGGAGGCGGCAGAATGAAGGACGAAGCTGCGGTGACGGGCGCTGTCGGGCGCGGGCTGGCGCATGACAGTGCGCGGCTGCATGTGACGGGGGCGGCGCGCTATGTGGACGATGTGCCGATGCCCGCGGGGTGCCTGTCGCTTGCCTTCGGGTTGAGCGAGGTGGCGCGCGGGCGGATCCTGGCGATGGATCTGGAGGCGGTGCGGGCGGCGCCGGGGGTGGTCGCGGTGATGGTCGCTGCAGATCTCCCGGGGGCCAATGACGTCTCTCCGTCTGCGCATGACGAGCCGCTTCTGGCGGAGGGCGAGGTCTTTTATGCCGGGCAGCCGCTCTTTCTGGTGGCGGCCGAGAGCCATCTGGCGGCGCGGGCAGCGGTGCGGCGGGCCTTGGTGAAGATCGAGGCGATGGAGCCGATCCTGACCGTGGAGCAGGCGCTGGCGGCGGAGAGCCGGTTCGAGGATGGGCCGCGGGTTTACTCCAAAGGCGATGTGGAGGCGGCGCTGGAGGAGGCGGCGCATGTGATCGAGGGCCGGGTCGAGATCGGCGGGCAGGAGCATTTCTATCTGGAGGGTCAGGCGGCGCTCGCTTTGCCGCAGGAGGATGGCGGGGTCGTGGTGCAGTCGTCGACGCAGCATCCGACGGAGATCCAGCACAAGGTGGCAGAGGCGTTGGGGCTGGCGATGCATGACGTGCGCGTCGAGGTGCGGCGGATGGGTGGCGGCTTTGGCGGCAAGGAGAGCCAGGGCAACGCGCTCGCCGTCGCCTGCGCCGTGATCGCGGCACGGACCGGGCGGCCCGCCAAGATGCGCTATGACCGGGATGACGACATGATCGTGACCGGCAAGCGGCACGATATCCGGGTGGAGTATCGCGCGGGCTTTGATGCGCGCGGGCGGATCCTTGGGGTGGATTTCACGCATTACATGCGCTGCGGCTGGGCGCAGGATCTGTCCTTGCCGGTGGCGGACCGGGCGATGCTGCATGCGGACAATGCCTATCTGCTGCCGGCCACGCGGATCACCTCGCACCGGCTGAAGACACATACGCAATCGGCGACGGCGTTCCGGGGATTTGGCGGACCGCAGGGCATGGCGGGGATCGAGCGGGTGATGGACCACGCGGCCCATGTGCTGGGGGTGGATCCAGCGGAGTTGCGGCAGCGGAATTACTATGCGGAGAGCGCCGGGGGACCAGCCCCCCGGACCCCCCGGAGTATTTCGGGCCAGATGAAGAGAGATCCGCGCGACGTGGAGATCGCGGTTTCGGGAGATGCAGCCTCGCGGGGGGCTGTGGGTGCGGTGCCGTCGGAGCGCGGGGGGGGCGTGCCTTCGGGCGGGGAGAATACGACGCCTTACGGAATGAAGGTGAAGGATTTCGAGTTGGGCGCGATGACGGAACGGCTTTTGGAGACGTCGGATTATGCGGCGCGGCGGGCGGAGATTGCGCGCTGGAATGCGGCGAACAGGGTCCTGAAGCGGGGGATCGCCTTTTCGCCGGTGAAGTTCGGGATCTCGTTCACGCTGACGCATCTTAATCAGGCCGGAGCCCTGGTCCATGTCTATCAGGACGGGACCATCGCCATGAACCATGGCGGGACCGAGATGGGACAGGGATTGTTCCAGAAGGTCGCTCAGGTGGCCGCCGCGCGGTTCGGGGTGGAGCCGGAGGTGGTGCGGATCACGGCGACGGATACGGGCAAGGTGCCCAATACCTCGGCGACCGCGGCCTCGTCGGGATCGGATCTGAACGGGATGGCCGTGAAGGCCGCCTGCGACACGATCCGGGAGCGGATGGCGGAATGCCTTGCGGGGCTGTTTAAGGCGCGGCCATCGGAGGTGGTGTTCGCGGATGGCCTCGTGCGGGTCGGGGCGGAAGAGATGAGCTTTGCCTCAGCCGCCAAGCTGGTGTACGAGAACCGGGTGAGCCTGTCGGCGACGGGGTTTTACAAGACGCCCGAGATCCGCTGGGACAGGATCAAGGGTCAGGGGCGACCGTTCTTTTACTTTGCCCATGGCTGCGCCGTCAGCGAGGTTGTGATCGACACGCTGACCGGAGAGAACCGGATCCTGCGCGCCGATATCCTGCATGATTGCGGTGCGTCGCTGAACCCGGCTTTGGATATCGGGCAGATCGAGGGCGGCTTCGTGCAGGGCGCGGGCTGGCTGACCACCGAGGAGCTGGTCTGGGATGGCGAGGGTCGGCTGCGGACCCATGCGCCGGCGACCTACAAGATCCCCTGCGCCTCGGATGCGCCGGATGTGTTCAATGTCGCGCTTTGGGACGGGGAGAACCGGGAGGAGACGATCTATCGCTCCAAGGCGGTGGGCGAGCCGCCCTTCATGCTGGGGATTTCGGTCTGGCTGGCGCTCAGCGATGCGGTCGCGGCCTGCGGGCCGGGCTATCCGGCGCTGGATGCGCCCGCGACGGCGGAGCGGGTTCTGGCCGCGGTGCGGCGGGTGCAGGCGTGAGTTTCGATCTCGAGGCGCTGCGCGCGGCGGTGGCTTTGCATGGATCGATCGCGCGGGTCGTCGTGGCCGCCACGCGCGGGTCGGTGCCGCGCGAGGTCGGGGCGGCGATGCTGGTCTGGGAGGGCGGGCAGTCGGGGACGATCGGGGGCGGCGCACTGGAATATCAGGCGGCGCAGGCGGCCTTGGGCGGGCGCACGGGGATCAGCCGCCATCCGCTTGGGCCTGCTTTGGGGCAGTGCTGCGGCGGGGCGGTGACGCTGGTGACGGAGCTTTGGGATGCGGCGTTGATCGCGGGGATCGAAGGGACGATTGTCGCGCGGGATCTAAGCGGGCGCGGCGAGACGCTGGCGGTGCGGCGCGTTCTGGACCGGCCGCGCGGGCGCGGCGAGGTGGTGCCGGTTCTCATTGATGGCTGGATGATCGAGCCGGTGACGGCCCCGGTGCGGGAGCTTTGGATCTGGGGCGCGGGGCATGTGGGCCGGGCGATCGTTCAGGTGCTGAGCCCCCTGCCCGGCTTGCGGATCGTCTGGGTGGATACTCGGCTGGAGCGGTTCCCGGATTGCGTACCGGAGGGGGTAAGCGTGCTGGCGGCGGTGCAGCCGGAAGATCTGGTTGAACGGGCGCCGCGGGATGCGGAGCATCTGGTGCTGACCTTCTCCCATGCGCTGGATCTGGAGCTGTGCCACCGGCTGCTGGAGCGCGGCTTTGGGCGCTGCGGGCTGATTGGGTCGGCGACGAAATGGGCGCGGTTCCGGTCGCGGCTGGCGGGGCTGGGCCATTCGGCGGAGACGATTGCGCGGATCGACTGTCCGATCGGGGATCCGTCTTTGGGCAAGCATCCGCAGCAGATCGCGATCGGTGTGGCGGGTGCGATGCTGACCGCGCCTCGCGTGGATCTAAGGGAGAAGCAGGCGTGACGCTGTTCAAGGCGGAGGGGCTGAGCAAGGCCTATGGGCCGGTTCGGGCGAACGACGATATCGGCTTCGAGGTCGCGGCGGGCGAGGTGCATGCGCTTTTGGGCGAGAACGGCGCGGGCAAGTCGACTTTGGTCAAGATGATCTACGGGCTGGTCGCGCCGGATGCGGGGCGGATGGAGATGGCGGGGTCGCCTTATGCGCCCGAGGATCCCAATGCCGCGCGCGATGCGGGCGTGGCGATGGTGTTCCAGCATTTCTCGTTGTTCGATGCGCTTGATGTCGCGGAAAATATCGCGCTGGGGATGGCCGATCCGCCGCCGCAGCGGGCGCTGGCGGCGCGGATCCGGGAGGTAAGCGAGGCCTACGGTCTGCCTCTCGATCCCGGGCGGGCGGTCGGGGATCTCTCGGCGGGGGAACGGCAGCGGGTCGAAATCGTGCGCTGCCTTTTGCAGGCTCCGAAGCTTTTGATCATGGACGAGCCGACCAGCGTTCTGACGCCGCAGGAGGTGGAGATCCTGTTTGCTACCCTGCGCAAGGTCAGCGCGGAGGGGACGGCAATCCTTTATATCTCGCACAAGCTGGAGGAGATCCGGAGCCTGTGCGATGGCGCGACGATCCTGCGGCAGGGGCGCGTTGTGGCGCGCTGCGATCCGCGCGCGCGCACGGCGCGGGAGCTGGCGGAGCTGATGGTTGGAGAGATGCTGGAGCCGCCTGCGCGCGAGCGGCACGCGGCCGGGGACGTCGTGCTGGTGCTGGACGGGCTGTCGGCGCCTGCGCGGACGGCGTTCGGCACGCGGCTCGAGGGGATTTCATTGGAGGTGCGGCGCGGCGAGGTGCTGGGGATCGGAGGCGTGGCCGGGAACGGGCAGGACGAGCTTTTGGCGGCGCTCTCGGGTGAGATGAAGGTCGCGCCGGGGATGGTCCGGTTCGGGGATCGGCCGGTAGGTGCCCTGGGGCCGGAGGCGCGACGGCGGCTGGGGCTGCTTTGTGCGCCCGAGGAGCGGCTGGGCCATGCGGCGGCGCCCGCGATGAGCCTGACGGAGAATGCGCTTCTGTCGGGGATGACGCGCAAGGGGCTGGCGCGGAACGGATTTCTGCGTTGGGGCGCGGCAAGGGGATTTGCCGAGGAGGTGATCGACGCCTTCGATGTGCGCGTTCCGGGTCCGGGGAGCGCGGCGCAGGCCCTGTCGGGGGGCAATCTGCAGAAGTTCGTCATCGGGCGGGAGGTTCTGCAGGCGCCCGAGGTGCTGGTGGTCAATCAGCCGACCTGGGGCGTGGATGCGAAGGCGGCGGCGCAGATCCGGCAGGCGCTTCTGGATCTGGCAGCGGGCGGGGCCGCTGTGGTGGCGATCTCGCAGGATCTCGATGAGTTGATGGAAATTTCGGACCGGTTCGCGGCGCTCAACCAAGGGCGGCTGAGCGCTCCACGGCCTGCGGAGGGGCTGACCGTTGAGGAGATCGGCCTGATGCTGGGCGGGGCGCATGATATGGATGTGGCGCATGTGTGAGAGCGTGGAATTTGCATATTTTCGACAAGATGAAGATCAGTGGAGCGAGAGGGCGGCCTGAGGGCGCGCGTTAAGGTTAATGGGCGTTAAGGTTAACGGCTTGGGTGGTGGCTCTTTTAGTGGAGGGAGCGGTTTGTCATCGTAGTTTGACCGTTTCGACGGAGGGTTGCGGGTTTGCCTCTGATCGGACGGTTTGCTCCTAGAGAGGGGATCGTCCTTTACGAGAGGCGCGACGCTTTCTTGAGCCGTCTTGAGGCGCTTTTCTCGGGCGGGATCGCTTTGCCGCAGGTCGCGGTTGGCGAATCCTCTTGTCGGTGATTTGCTGTGGCGCGGCCCTTGGGGGCGAAAGGACGGTTTGGCTCGTGACGATGAAGTGCCGGTTTGGGATACGGCCCCTTTCGGGAGGGCGCGCGTGATTTCGCTGCAGCGGCGGGCGGCTCCGTCGCGGGCTATGGCGTTTGCGACGCCGGTTCTGGCGGTCCTTGCGACCATGGTGGCGGGCGGGCTGATGTTCGCGCTGCTGGGCAAGGATCCTGTGGCAGCGATCCGGGTGATCTTTTGGGAGCCGCTTTTCGGGGAGTTTGCCTTTTATTATCGCCCGCAGCTTCTGGTGAAGGGCGCGCCGCTGGTTCTGATCGCGATCGGGCTAGCTTTGGGCTTTCGAGCGGGGATCTGGAATATCGGCGCGGAAGGCCAGTATATCATGGGCGCGCTGTGCGGAGCGGCGGCGGGGCTGGCGCTTTATCCGGCGGAGACGCGCTGGATCTTCCCGCTGATGGTGCTCTGCGGGGCGCTGGGCGGGCTGCTTTGGGCGATGATCCCGGCGCTTCTTCGGGTGCGGTTCGGGACGAACGAGATCCTCGTGTCGCTGATGCTGGTCTATGTGGCCGAGCGGCTTTTGAGCGCGATGGCGCTGGGCGCCTTGCGCAATCCCGAAGGCAGGGGCTTTCCGGGATCGCGGAACCTGTCGCAATGGGACGCTTCGGCAAATCCCGAGCTGATCGCCGGGACCGGCATGCATTGGGGCGTGGTTGCCGCGCTGATCGCAGTGATCTTCGCCTATGTGCTGCTCGAGCGGCACGTACTGGGCTTTCATATCCGCCTGTCAGGAGAGGCGCCGAAGGCGGCACGGTTCGCAGGCGTCGTGCCGGGGCGGCTGGTGGTTTTGTGTCTGGGGATCTCGGGAGCGCTTGCCGGGCTGGCGGGGACTTTTGAAGTGACGGGACCGGCCGGGCAGATCACCATCAGTTTCAACACCGGATACGGGTTCACGGCGATCATCGTGGCCTTTCTCGGGCGGCTCCATCCGGTGGGGATCCTGCTGGCGGGCTTGTTGATGGCGCTGACCTATATCGGCGGAGAGATCGCGCAGTCGCAGCTTGGCCTGCCGGGAGCGGCGATCTCGATGTTCCAGGGGATGCTGCTGTTCTTTTTGCTGGCGGTCGATGTGCTGACGCATTTCCGGCTGAAGTTCGGTCGCAGCGAGGCTACGCCTGCGCTGAGGACGGAGGCGGCGGAGTAGATGGATCTGTCGGCGATCAATCCCGTTCTTCTGGTCGCGTCGCTGATCGTGGCGGCGACGCCGCTGCTGTTCGCGGCCTTGGGCGAGCTTGTCGTGGAGCGGGCGGGCGTTCTGAACCTCGGGGTCGAGGGGATGATGATCACCGGCGCGATCTGCGGATTCATCGTCGGGGTCGAGAGCGGGAGCGCTTACCTGGGCTTTCTCGGCGCGGCTGTGGGCGGGGCGCTGCTCAGCCTGATCTTCGGGGTTCTGACGCAGTATCTGCTCAGCAATCAAGTGGCGACGGGGCTGGCGCTGACGCTGTTCGGGCTGGGTCTGAGCGCGTTGCTTGGGCAAGGCTATCAGGGGGTGAAGGGGCCGACGCCCGCGCGGCTCGATATTCCCGTCCTGAGGGATTTGCCGGTCGTGGGGCGGATCGTTTTCGGCCATGACCTGATGGTCTATGCGGGCCTCGCGCTGGTGGTCGCCGTCTGGTGGGTGCTGACGCGCAGCCGGGCCGGGCTGATCTTGCGCGCAGTGGGCGAGAACCACGATGCGGCCCATGCGCTGGGCTACAAGGTGGTGCGCGTGCGGCTGGCGGCGATTGCCTTTGGCGGGGCCTGTGCGGGGATCGGCGGGGCCTATCTGAGCCTTGTGCGCGTGCCGCAATGGACCGAAGGGATGACCGGCGGGGCGGGCTGGATCGCGCTGGCGATCGTGGTCTTTGCCGCTTGGAAGCCGTGGCGCGCTTTGCTGGGTGCCTGGCTTTTTGGCGGTGTGACGGTGCTGCAGCTCAATCTGCAGGCGGCGGGGATCGCGCTTCCGGTCGAGTATCTGTCGATGTCGCCCTACCTTGTCACCATTCTCGTCCTCGTCCTAATGTCCTCGGGTCGTGCGCCCGGCTCGCTGGGGCGTATCTTCCACAAGACGGGCTGAGCCCGCTACCAACAGGGGAAATTCACATGTATCGCAGAACACTTCTTGGGGCGGCTGCCGCCCTTGGGCTGGCCGGGATGGCCTTTGCGCAGGACGATCCGGTCAAGGTCGGGTTCGTCTATGTCGGCCCCGTGGGCGACGGCGGCTGGACCTATGAACACAACAAGGGCCGTCTGGCGGTCGAGGAGCATTTCGGCGATGCGGTCGAGACGGTCTTTGTCGAAAGCGTGCCCGAAGGTGCCGATGCCGAGCGGGTGATGACGCAGATGGCGCTGGATGGGGCCGATCTAATCTTTACGACGTCCTTTGGCTATATGGATGCGACGATCGCGACGGCCGAGAAGTTTCCGGATGTGAAGTTCGAACATGCGACCGGCTTTAAGCGGGCCGACAACGTGTCGACCTATTCGGCGCGGTTCTATGAAGGGCGCGCCATTCAGGGTCATATTGCGGGCAAGATGACCGAGAGCAATGTGATCGGTTATATCGGGTCCTACCCGATCCCCGAGGTGATCCGGGGGATTAATGCCTCCTACCTGCATGCCAAGGCGGTGAACCCGGATGTCGAGTACCGGATCGTCTGGGTCTACACCTGGTTCGATCCCGCCCAGGAGGCCGAGGCCGCGCGGACGCTGATCGATCAGGGCGCGGATGTGATCCTGCAGCATACGGATTCTACCGCGCCGTTGGCCGCCGCTGAGGAGGCCGGGAACGTGATTGGCTTTGGGCAGGCGTCGGACATGGCTCAGTTTTCGCCGTCGCCGCGCGTCAGTTCGATCATCGACGATTGGGCGCCCTATTACATCGACCGCGTGCAGGCTGTCGTCGACGGGACCTGGGAAAGCGTGGATACCTGGGACGGGATCGGCCCGGGTATGGTCGGGATCGGCGAGATCACCGATGCGGTTCCGGAGGATGTGAAGGCCGAGGCGCTCGACATGAAGGAGCGGATCGCGGCGGGCGACTATCACCCGTTTACCGGTCCGATCAACAAGCAGGACGGTTCGGTCTGGCTGGCCGAGGGCGAGACCGCATCGGACGAGGATCTGCTGGGCATGAACTTCTATGTCGAGGGGATCGAGGGCGACATTCCCGAATAGGGTTTGTCTGATCCGAGTTTGAAGGCCCTTCGTTGCGGAGGGCCTTTTTTCGTGTGAACGAATGACAAATCAAGCTCAGATCAACAGGTGCTGCGCGGTGCACGAATGACGGCTTCAACTCTATCAATTTGCCCAAGACTTAGTCGAGTTTTCCCGACAATTCTATGCTGCGCGACTTCGCTTCGTTAGGCTTACTCCAATTATACTCTGCTTTTGACTGAGGAATGACGTGTCGTTGAAATTCACCGACGAGAGCTCGTGTGAAAGAAGCACGCCGTGATGGCGACAGCGAGCTTAGGATGGATGGCCGCCAGCTTGATGCGCTCGGTCTAAAAACGAAGGTGCCTGCGAGATGTTTCACGTCTTCCGACAATTGATAGCTTGGTTCCGTCCCCCGACATATGATCCCAAGAAGCCTCCTCTCGGAATGGAAGCGACGAATCTAGATCTAGTGAACAGAACAAATTCAGAGAACGAGCGGATCGAAGACAAAAACTGGCGAGACATGAACCGACGCTAGAACAGAATAGAAATTTACGAACTCGTAACCGGATTGCTTTTTTCAGGTTCGATGAGGTTCCGTCAGTTCAAATCTGTGAGCCAACATCGGGGCAGCCGGAGTGAGATAACGGCCCGTCCCGCATCTATGACATCGGGCAAGGACTGCTGCGAAACCTGCAAGGCCTGTCAGACGCGCCGCGCCCGGAGGCCGGATCAGGATTGTTCACTGAGCATTTAGTCGCGCCTGACAATATGTGAGGTCACCAAGTACCGTCTTCGATGAAAATCAGGCGAAGGCTGGGGCGTAATCGTCAGCCTCAACGGCGGGATAGGGCAGCGGGGCGACAGGTGCGCCCTTGCCGCGTGCGGCGGGAAAAAGGCGCATGATTTCGGATCGGCCTGTTTCCGGGACGGCTGCCAGATGGTCGGGGCTGACATGGAAGGTCTCGACCGGAAGGCCGCTGGCCATCACGACCTGGGGGCCATCGAAGACGATATTGTAGAGCGTGATGTCGTCCGTCGTCCTGTCGAGATGGGCCTTGTCGCTAAGCCCGACAAGATCGCGGGCCATCATCAGGCCGCCCTGCCCGCCCACATCGCTGAGCAGGTGGGCCGGGACGAGGATCCGATGATCCGGCGCAAGCGTGAGGGATCGCTGCGGCATCATCGGACCCACGACACGTGGCCCAAGGCAGACAGGCACGCAGGACGGATCCTCCTGCCGTTCGGCAAGAGTAAGCGTGCGCGTCCAGACCATGCGAACCGGCTGCAGACCGCCGCCTCGCGTTACAATCAGATCACCGGGACGGATATTCTCGACACGGCGTTCGCCGCAAGGTGTCCGAAGTTGGGCATCCGCCGAGAGCCCGGTGACAACAGCACTTGTTACGTTATCACCGATCTTTGAGATAAAGCTCATGACCGCGCCCTTCTAAGTCCCCTACCGAAACAATGCTGCATAGCACTGCGGCAGGATCATGGTCAGACGGCGCGAGTCATGTCCGAATTGCGGCAGGGGCGCGGCAAGATTCAGTTATCCACACGAATCCGCTCATTCCGGGGGTCATAAGGGCTGTCTTCAGTCACGGTGGCGGGCCAGAGACGGTCGAACATCTTCACCTCGAGCGCCTGACCCGATTCGGCCAGATCGGGGCGGACATAGCCCATCGCGATGGACTCGCCGAAATGGGCGGAATAGCCGCCCGAGGTGCAGCGGCCCACCCGCTCTCCGTTCAGGTAGATCGCCTCACGACCCCAGGGATCGGCATCGTCCGGGCCGTCCACCAGCAGGGTGACGCATTTGAAGCGGAGGCCCGTTTGCTCCATCGCGGCTTTGCCGTGGAAGTCTTTGCCGAGGTCGACAAAGCGGTCGAGACCTGCCTCTAGAGGGGTGGCATCGCGGCCCAGTTCGGTGCCGAAGGCGCGGTAGGATTTCTCCTGCCTCAGCCAGTTCTGGGCGCGGGCACCGACCAGCTTGAGCCCGTGCTTTTCGCCCGCCGTCATGAGCAGATCGAAGAGATGGTTCTGCATTTCGATCGGGTGGTGCAGCTCCCAGCCCAGCTCTCCGGTATAGGCGACGCGGATGGCTTTGACGGGGACCATGCCGAGCTCGATGTTGCGCATCGAAAGCCACGGGAAGCGCTTGTTTGACAGCGCGGTGTCCGGGTTGGGATCGTTGATCAGCTCGGCCAGGACGGCGCGGGATTTGGGACCGGCGATGGCGAAGACGCCCCACTGGGTCGTCACGTCCTCTTCGTTGATGCGGCCGAACTCGGGCTCTTTGTCCTCGATTGCCTTGTAGAGAAAATCCTCGTCATAGGCGTGCCAGCCCCCGGCGGAGACGAGGTAATAGTCGTTTTCGGCCTGCCGGACGATCGTGTATTCGGCATGCGTCGTGCCCGCAGGGCCCAGCGCATAGGTCAGATTGATGCGGCCCACCTTGGGCAGCTTGTTGGTTGTGAACCAGTCGAGAAAGGCTGTGGCGCCGGGACCGGTCAGGCGGTGCTTGGCGAAGGCGGTCGCGTCGATCAGGCCGACGCCGCTGCGGATCGCCTCGGCCTCGGCTTTGGCGTATTGCCACCAGCCGCCACGGCGGAAGCTGCTGGCGGCCATGTCGTCAAAGCCCTTAGGGGCGAAGTAGTTGGGCCGTTCCCAGCCATTGACCTGACCGAATTGGGCGCCGTGCGCCTTCATCCGATCATAGCAGGGCGCGGTCCGAAGCGGGCGGGCCGCCGGGCGTTCCTCGTCGGGCCAGTGCAGCTTGAGGAGGAAAGGATAGGTCTCCTCGTTCTTTTGAACCGCATATTCGGAGGTCATCCAGTCGCCGTAGCGCTTGGGATCGAGGCTGGCCATGTCGATCTCGGCCTCGCCTGCCGTCATGACCTGCGCGAGGTAGTGTCCTGCCCCGCCCGCGGCGGTGATCCCGAAGGAGAAACCTTCAGCCAGCCACATGTTGCGGAGGCCCGGCGCGGGACCCAGAAGGGGATTGCCGTCAGGGGTGTAGCAGATCGGGCCGTTGAAATCGTCCTTGAGCCCCACTTCCTCGGTTGAGGGAATGCGGTGGATGAAATCCATATATTCCTGCTCGATCCGTTCGAGATTGAGCGGGAAGAGATCGGCGCGGAAGCTGTCCGGGACGTCAAAGCGGAAACGGTGCGGCGCGCCGTCCTCGTAAGGGCCGAGGATCCAGCCGCCGCGTTCCTCGCGGACATACCAGCGGGCATCGACATCGCGCAGGACGGGATGTTCGCCGTTCTGCTTGCGCCATTCGACGAGGGCGGGATCGGGTTCGGTGACGATATACTGATGCTCGACCGGGACGGCAGGCGTCTTGATCCCAAGGAGGCGGGCGGTGCGCTGGGCATGGTTGCCGGTGGCGGTGACGACATGTTCGGCGTGGATGACCTGCTGCTCGTCCGTGGGCACCAGATTGCCGCCCTTTTCGGTCATCTTGGTGACAGTGACGTCCCAGTGATCGCCGGTCCATTCGTAGCCATCGACCTGCCACTTGCGCTCGATCACGGCGCCGTATTGGCGTGCGCCCTTGGCCATGGCCATCGTGACATCGGCGGGGTTGATGTAGCCATCGGTGGGGTGGAAGATCGCGCCGACCAGATCGTCGGTGCGCACGAGCGGATAGCGCTCCTTGATTTGGTCGGGGCTCATCCATTCGTAGGGGACGTCCACATTCTCGGCCGTGGTGGCATAGAGCATGTATTCGTCCATCCGCTCCCGGCTTTGGGCCATACGCAGGTTGCCGACGACCGAGAAGCCGGGATTGAGGCCGGTTTCCTCTTCGAGGGTTTTGTAGAACTTGATCGAGTAGTCGTGGATATGGGTCGAGGCGTAGCTCATGTTGAAATAGGGCAGCAGGCCCGCCGCGTGCCAGGTGGAGCCCGAGGTCAGCTCGTCCCGTTCGAGCAGCATCGTCTCCCAACCGGCCTTAGCGAGATGATAGGCGATGGAGGTCCCGACGGCCCCGCCGCCGACGACAAGCGCTTTCACATGGGTCTTCACATCACTCTCCCGTCCCCGAATTGACGCAGAGCGTATCGATCCGGGGCAGGCTTTCGCAAGCGCCGTCCGACGCTATGGGGCGCGGATGCGACTATCGGTACCAAGGAAGAGGGGTGTATGGGGCTTGATGCATGCTTTCCCCGATTGTTCACGCAGGGGCGGCAGCCTTGGGGGCTGCGTTACGCGCTTCCTTACTCATCGGCTTGCCCGTCGGTAGAGGGCTCTTTATGCCTTGAAAAACCGAGACTGTCCGGAGGCTTTCCCCTTTGAAGGTTTGCACGAAGATTGCCGATTTTCGGCGGCAGATTGCTCCGTTCCGGGTGGCGGGGGAGACGGTTGGGCTGGTGACGACGATGGGGGCGCTGCATGAGGGGCATCTGGCGCTTGTGGCGGCGGCGAAGGCTCAGACCGCGCGGGTTGTGACGACGATCTTCGTCAATCCCACGCAGTTCGGCGATCCCAAGGACCTTGAGAGCTATCCGCGCGACGATGCAGGGGATCTGGGCAAGTTCGAGGATGCGGGCGTCGATGCGGTCTTCATGCCGTCGGTGGATGAGATGTATCCCAAGGGCGATGAGACCATCGTGGAGACGACGCGGCTGGCCAATATGCTGCACGGCAAGGTCCGCCCCGGGCATTTTCGCGGCGTGGCGACGGTGGTGACGAAGCTGCTGAATATCGCGCAGCCCGACGCGGCCTATTTCGGCGAGAAGGATTGGCAGCAGCTTCAGGTGATCAAGCGGATGGTGCGTGATCTGCATATGCCGGTGCGGATCATCGGCGTGCCCACCAAGCGCGAGGCGGACGGGCTCGCTATGTCCTCGCGCAATCAGCGCCTCGGGCCCGATGACCGGGCGGCGGCGATCGTACTGTCCCAAGCGCTCGACAAGGCGGAGGCGGCGGCGCGCAAGAAGGCGACCGTTTCGGAAATCGAGAGCCTGCTGCGCGGGACCATCAATGGCGAGCCGCGCGCGAGCCTGAGGGCCGTCGATATCGTCTGGACCGACACGCTGGAGCGGGCGCAGGGGCCGCTTACGCGGCGGGCCGCTTTGCTGGTCTCGGCCGAGTTCGGCGGTGTATTACTGATCGACCAGAGGGAGATCGCTCCATGAGCAAACAGACCAAGATCCGCCGGATCACCGCGCCGGAAATCGCTGCGCGCAAGGGCAAAGAGCCGATCGTATCGCTGACATCCTATCACGCGCATACCGCCGCCATCGTGGAGCAGCATGCCGATTTCATCCTTGTGGGCGACAGCCTCGGGATGGTGATGCACGGGATGGAGAACACGCTGGGCGTGTCGATGGAACTGATGATCGTGCACGGTCAGGCGGTGGTGCGCGGCACCAAGCGGGCGCTGATCGTCGTCGACATGCCGTTCGGCAGCTACGAGGAAAGCCCGGAGGTCGCCTTTCGCAACGCCGCGCGGATCATGAAGGAAACGCAATGCGGCGCGGTCAAGCTGGAGGGCGGGCAGTCGATGGCCGAGACAATCCGTTTCCTGACCGAGCGGGGCATTCCGGTCATGGGCCATACCGGGCTGACGCCCCAATCGACCCATGTGATGGGGGGCTTCAAGACGCAAGGCCGCGATGAAGACACCTGGCCCGATCTGATTGCGGATGCCAAGGCGGTCGAGGAAGCGGGTGCCTTCGCGTCGGTTCTGGAGGGCGTGGTGGAGCCGCTGGCGCGGAAAATCACCGAGGAGATCTCGATCCCGACCATCGGGATCGGGGCGTCGGCAGCCTGTGACGGGCAGATCCTCGTGCTGGAGGACATGCTGGGGCTAAGCGACTGGGTGCCGAAATTCGTCAAGGTTTACGGCTCGCTAGGGCCGATGATCGAAGAGGCGGTGCGCAGCTATGCGGACGAGGTGAAGTCGCGCGATTTTCCCGGCGAGGATCAGGTCTACCGCTGATCTTACGTGAATTGCTCGCGGATGAGCCGTTCCTCGAGCCCATGGCCGGGATCGAAGAGCAGGCGGTGCGCGATGGACGGATCGCTGCGGATCTCGGCCCAAGCGACATCTCGGACCGAGCGACGGCTGTCGGCATCGGCCATGACGGGACGCTTTTCGGGAGAGAGCACCTCGAACCGGACGACCGCACTCATCGGCAAGAGCGCGCCGCGCCAGCGGCGGGGACGGAAGGCGGCCATGGCGGTAAGGGCGAGCACGTCCGCGCCGATGGGTAGGATGGGGCCGTGGGCCGAATTGTTGTAGGCGGTCGATCCGGCAGGAGTGGCGACCAGCGCGCCGTCGCAGACCAGCTCTGACATCCGCTCTCGCCCATCGACGAGGATCCGGAGCTTGGCCGCCTGGGGACCCGAGCGCAGCAGGCTCACCTCGTTGATCGACAGGGCCTCGCAGCGCATACCGCCGACAGTTTCGGCCACCATGGAGAGCGGATGGATCACCGCCTCTTCGGCGGCGGCGAGGCGGTCGATGAGATCGTCCTCGCTGTATTCGTTCATCAGGAACCCGACGGTGCCGCGGTTCATTCCATAGACCGCAGCGGGCATGTCCTGGGTCGCATGAAGCGTTTGCAGCATGAAGCCGTCACCGCCAAGCGCGACGATCAGATCGGCCTCTTCGGGGGGGACAGAGCCGTGGCGGTCGCTTAGGCGCTTGAGCGCTTCCTGGGCGAGATCCACCTCGCTGGCCAGAAACGCGATCTTGGGTCCGGCCATCTGGCCCTCCTGCCGGGTCGTTCGGGGCAACTCTTGCCTGCGCCATGGGGAAAGGCAAGCGGACCGATTAATCGGCCTCGCGCCCGTTTGCCGCCTTTTCGTGCTATGCTTGATCCGCTAAAGACGCGCCAACGCTGCCCTGCCTGAAGGAGAGAGACCATGAACGCCCCCCACCGTGACGACGGGTTCTTCACCGAAGGTCTGGGCACGCGCGATCCCGACATCGCCGCTGCCACGCGGATGGAGCTGACGCGCCAGCGCAGCGAGATCGAGCTGATCGCATCCGAAAACATTGTCTCGGCCGCCGTGATGGAGGCGCAGGGCGGCGTGATGACGAACAAATACGCCGAGGGCTATCCGGGCCGCCGCTACTATGGCGGGTGCCAGTATGTGGATATCGCGGAAAATCTTGCGATCGAGCGGGCGAAAGAGCTCTTCGGCTGCGACTTTGCGAATGTGCAGCCCAATTCGGGCAGTCAGGCCAATCAGGGGGTCTTTACCGCGCTCTTGCAGCCGGGCGACACGATCCTCGGCATGAGTCTTGATGCGGGCGGGCATCTGACGCATGGGGCCAAGCCCAACCAGTCGGGCAAATGGTTCAACGCGGTGCAATACGGCGTGCGCCAGCAGGACAACCTGATCGATTACGACCAGATGGCGGAGCTTGCGGCGGAGCATAAGCCCAAGATGATCATCGCGGGCGGATCTGCCATTCCGCGCCATATCGACTTTGCGCGGATCCGCGAGATTGCCGATAGCGTGGATGCCATCGTTCTGGCCGATGTGGCGCATTTCGCAGGTCTGATCGCGGCGGGGGTTTATCCCTCGCCATTCCCCCATGCCCATGTGGTGACGACAACCACCCACAAGACCCTGCGCGGCCCGCGCGGCGGGATGATCCTGACCAATGACAAGGCGAATGCCAAGAAGGTGAATTCGGCGATCTTCCCCGGTATTCAGGGCGGCCCGCTGATGCATGTGATCGCCGCCAAGGCGGTCGCTTTCAAGGAGGCGCTGGAGCCGGGGTTCAAGCTTTATCAGGAGCAGGTGATCCGCAACGCGCAGGCGCTGGCGGATGAGTTGATGAAAGGCGGGCTCGATATCGTGACGGGCGGGACCGATTGCCATGTGATGCTGGTCGATCTGCGGCCGAAGTCGGTCAAGGGCAACGCGACCGAAGAGTCGCTGGGCCGGGCGCATATCACCTGCAACAAGAACGGCATTCCGTTCGATTCCGAAAAGCCGATGGTCACGTCGGGGATCCGTCTGGGATCGCCTGCGGGGACGACGCGCGGCTTTGCCGAAGAGGAGTTCCGCCAGATCGCGCGTTGGATCGTCGAGGTCGTGGACGGCCTTGCAGCCCATGGCGCGGATGGCAATGCCGAGGTCGAGGAGAAGGTGAAATCCGAGGTCGAGGCGCTTTGCGCGAAGTTCCCGATCTATCCGAACCTCTAGACAACCCACTGATCCAATGAACAGACGTGTCTCGGCCTTGAGCCGGGACCTCTGGCTCGCCGCTCCTAGACCGTGCCGGTCCAGACGAGGGCGAGTACGATCAGGATCCCCACGACCAGAATATTGAACGCGATGGCAGCGGCCAGATTGATCCGCCGGGTCCAGCGCAACTCTCCCGGTTCGGTCTGTTCGAGAAAGGTCCGCATGTCGCGATAGATCCCCTCGAGCGACCGCAAATCGATCTGGCGCGCCAGTTTGGGATGGCCGCCGAAGGACCGGGCCTCGATCAGACGGGCTGCGTTGCGGCGCTGGCGCCGGGGCAGCAGACGCCCGGCCTTGGCGACCTGCCGCTCGAACGGCACGTTCGGAAGCGCCAGCCGCTCCACCATCATCCGCTGCAGCTCAGCCGCCATCTCGTCCACGCGCGCATCTTGTGTCATGACAGCCTCTTAGGCCGCGCAAAAGGAGCCGACAATGCTCAACACGACAAGCCAAGGCACAGGACCCCGCGTCGTCATCGCCCATGGCCTTTTCGGGTCGGGCCGCAACTGGGGTGTGATCGCCAAGCGTCTGGCGGACAGCTTTGAGGTCGTCACGCCGGATATGCGCAATCATGGGAGCAGCCCGAACTACCCCACCCATAGCTACGAGGATCTTGCGGGCGATCTGGCGGAGCTTGGCCCGGCTCATTTTGTCGGGCATTCCATGGGCGGCAAGGCGGTGATAGCTCTGGCGCTGACCCGGCCCGAGCTGGTCGAGAGCCTTGCGGTGCTCGATATCGCGCCGACGTCTTACAGCCATTCCCAGATGGGTCCGCTCGAGGCGATGCGGCGGGCCGATCTGAGCGGGATCACGCGGCGATCGGAGGTGACGCTGGACGGGCTAGATGCGGGAACGGCGGCCTTTCTGCTGCAAAGCCTGGATGTGGAGGAGCGGCGATGGCGACTCAATCTCGACGTGCTGGCCGATGAGATGCCGAAGATCCTCGGGTTTCCCGATCTGGCCGGACGTTACGAAGGGCCTGCTCTTTTCCTGCGTGGTGGGAAGTCGGCCTATGTCGAGCATGGGCATGAGGATCGGATCAGAACGCTTTTCCGCGCGGCCCGGATCGAAACTGTCGATGGGGCAGGCCACTGGCTGCATGCGGACAAGCCCCGGGAGGTCGAAGCCGCACTTCGGGCATTTCTGACGACCTAGTCCGGATCGCAGGCATCGCCGACGCCGTCATCCTCTCCCGGCAGGAAGACGCAGAGCGGCAGGGCGGTGACCGCCTCTCCTTCGAGCCCGGTCAGGACCAGCGCATAAACGTCATAAAAGCTGCCGTCGCGCGCTTGTTCTTCATAGACCACGAGCGCATCAGGCTTGCCGTCGTCGGTCCAGTCTCCCACGGCAAGGGGCGCGATGCTGATGACCCAGAACTGGTCCCGGGCCATCGCCGCCGAGCAGAAGACGGTCCAGTCCACATCGTAGAGCTTATCGAGCGTGACCGGATCGGTCCCCTGGGGCAGCCGGGGCGCGGAGCCGTTGGGAAAGCTGCGCAGGTCCATGTTCTGGATCGATCCGTCGAGGACCCTGCAGGCGGTTGGCCTCTCGGTCTGGAGCGGCTCGCCGATGCCAAGCAGGAAGCCGATCTCGCAGGAGACGAACCGCTGCGGCTGCACGGCGGGGCTTCGGCGCACCTCGGGATAGGCGGCAAGATAGTCGCCGCAGGTGGGAAAGGCCGGCACGCCGGTTTCGATCGCGGCCACCTCGTCGGGGATGGCCGAGGGCAGATCATTGCGGAGCCGGTCCGGTTCGGCCAAGGCCAGACCAGGCAGGATCAGGGCGAGCAGGGCCAGTCTCATTGCGTGTCCTCCCCCGACATGGCGGCTTCTTCGAAATCGCCGTCCAGAAGCGGCTCGAGATAGGCGGCCTCGCGTCTGCGGCGGGATGGGTAGCGGTCGCCGAAATCGCGCAGCTCGTCATGGGCGGCTTGCCAGTCCTGCATGAGAATACTGCTCCAGAAACTCGGGGTCCGGGTGGCGAGATCGCCGTATTGGAACGCGACGGACATGATGACGGTCTGCGCTTCGGGCGGCAACTCCCGAAAGAAGTGACCGGCCTCTCCCATGCGGGCGATGGCGGTGTCGAAGCGGGCCGCGACTTCGGAGGCTTTCTCGCGCTTTACGGCCTGGTCGATTGCGTCCGCATCCTCAGAAGAAATCGTGAGAGGAGAGGCACTTAGCGCCTTCTGGGCGGCGTCGCGGCGCAGGCCGAGATAGGGGCGGAGCGTCTCGAAGAGGGGGGTGCCGCGGGGGGCGATGAGGTTAAGGTCATCCTCGCTGTGCTGGCCCAGATCGAAGCCCGTGCCGATGGTTACGCCAGAGCGGCCCACGACGCGGCCGTCGCCGTCGGAGGGGATGTAACCCTCTGTAATCGCGGCGCCTTCCTGCTCGGCAATGAAGGCCCAATCGATGTCGAACTGCATGGATCCTCCGGCCGCGCCTGTCCGGTCTGATCTAGAGGACGCGGCGGATGCGTCAAAGCGGCGCGGGTAAACCAGTTTGGTTTCGAGGCGGGCGGGAGGCGAATTGGGCCGTCGGTATCCGGTCGGTATCGCGTCGGTATCCGGTCGGTGGATTTCGCGCATGTCCCCCGCCCGCCCGGGCCGCGACATATAAGCGACGCCCTAGCGGTTCTTTCCTCCGCGGAGCCTTGCGCGACGAAGGGGCGGCGATATCATTGCGGCCAGTTCAAGGAGAGACCCGATGCGCCGGATGATTTTGATCGCCCTGACCCTTACTCTTGCCCATGGCACGCTGTCGGGCTGCGCGCTCGCGGTTGGCGCGGGGGCGGCGATCGGCGCGGATGCGATCGCGGAGGATCGGGGCGGTAACCTTTTCTAGGCGCCCTGCCCCGTGCCGAGTTCCTCGTGACCGGTTGGAAGGGGTTTGGGGATGGGCGAAGGCGGCCCATGCTGCGCTTGGCTTTTCCGTTGGGCGTTGGTCGTAGGCGGGTGCGTGGCTCACCGCCTCTGCGTGATCAGCGCCAGCTCCGCTGGTCTCCCTCTGCCTGACAGCCAAGCGGAGGAAGTTGCTGGGCGAACCGCTCTTCAAGCTGCGCGCAGCCCCATGCACTGACCGGACCGGGCATGACCTGATTGAGCGTGATCCCGGCCTCGTCATAGGGGCTATCGCTCGATGTGACGTAGAAATAGTAGTAGCCACCAACAGCGCCTCCGAGCCCGAGGATCGTGCCAACGATGATCGCCAAAATCTTCATGTGAAATCTCCTGCAACTATGGGTGGACCATGGAGATGTCAGTGCGGGAGGGCAATGCTTGGTGACCGGTGTTTTTGTCGAGATGGCGATGGGTGGAGGCGGCTTGTCGTGCGCTTGCTGGCTATGAGCGGGGACGGGGATCCGAAGGCAGCGCCTGGCGGGGCAGGGTTAGGCTGGGGTTGGTGGTGTCAGGATGGGGACGGGGGTGATTGGTGGGAGGGGGAAGGAGCGCCCGCCCCGTGGGGTTCAGGAGGACCGTCGCGCTGGTGGCGCGGCGAAAGCCCTCTGAGCGGTGAGGCGTTGCTCGGTGGTGTCGCCGGGCGGAGAGAAAGGTGATGGGTGGCAAGCATCCATCCTACGCTTGCTGGGTTGGCAGACAGATATGGCGGGCAGGATCGAGGTCCGCCCGGCGATGGTCTATTCTCTGCATCGGATCGAGAGAGAAGAGGGCAGCGCCCGACCCGACGGGGCGCCTCTGAGCTAGTCGCACTGTTCTCCCGAAGTCCTACCGGAGTGCTGTTTGCACCGCTGCAAAAGCGCCCGCCCCGTGGGGGGCGGGTCGGGCGCTGCCCGGCGTGCCGCCGGGCGAGAGAGACCGAAGAACCTATACTCAAAGATTTCTGATTGTATACTTCTTAGAAAGTTATAACCTTAGGTAGAAAGAGGCCCAATGATAAACAGAATTCTGCTTCTAATAATTGCTGTTGGAATCTGGACTCTAGCACTCAAACCAGAAGGTTTAGCTGCACATGAAGATCAGACCTGTGAAGTCTATGGCGATGGCGTTGGTGAAGTAGACAGCAATGGAAAGGTTCATGTTATTGTCATTGGAGAAGCGGTTGGTTCACTTTAAATTAAAGAAGATCTACTAGGAGCTATTCATCATGGATATGCAATAAGGAATGGAGTATGATTTATACTGAAGGGATGATTAGGAAAGAAGCGCTGAAGGAACTCGATTCACATCCTCGCGGCACACTTACAACATCAGAGCTAATACAAGCTCTCGAGCTACGATTAAAACCTACCGGCAAAGATGCAGAAGTTGCAGACAATAGAAGTGATACATATTTCTCTCAGAAAGTTAGAAATCTCGTGTCACATAGAGCCCAGTCGACCGGGCTAGTCCACCAAGGTCTAGCGGTATACGACCCCGACAATGAGAGTTGGGCGATTACCGAACTCGGAAAAAAATCTGTATGAGATACTAGCTATATCTAGCTTTGTAACCAAGCGGCAGCCAATTTAACTCCGTGCCACCGATGTGATCTTGATCCCAGACAAACCAGGCGTAAGCTGTAGTACCGCTTCCTTTTCTAACTGCGCCTTTTGGGTAGAAGGTAATTCTTTCGCTAAATATCCAAACCTTGCTGGGAGGCTTTTCGTTAAAAATACTCTTTTGCCTTCCAGCACCCTCAAGGAAAGCAAGTCGAAGAAGCAAAGCGAACTTCTTTTTAGCACACCTTAAGCCAGAATGAACAAAATCTTCTGCTGCATTAAAGGGTGGATTTGTGATAACGTTAGTGTGACGGTCTGTTGCTTCACGAAAGTCGATACCGATTTCACCAAAACCGCGATCATAGAGATCAGAACTTCGAACCTTGCTAGAACTTTCACTTAGAACGTTAGACATTGCTCCATCACCACAGGCTGGCTCCCAAGTGTCACCTATAAACTCTTCATTTTCAATTAGTGCATAAGTGGCCCATGCTGGCGTTGGATAGAAGTCCGGACCGTCTATATCAGCAACTCGCTTTAGGGTTGGCTGCGGTGCCGCTACGAAGTGATTATTCATTGCCTGCCTCGTTTTTGCGGTGAGACTACAAAATAGAGAAAAACAAGCAAGAACCTCGTGAATCTGAACTAGAACAATGACTTACCGTTCTTAGCCCCTAAATCGAGCGGCGATCTCACCCAGCCTTGCACCGGGTGCCGCACGCGATTAGCTTCGCCATTCGCTGCCGCGCACTCGCCCTGAAAATGGACGGCTAGCCGTCCATTTTCAGGGCGCTTATAAATGCCTCCTGCGGGATATCCACCTTCCCGAACTGGCGCATCTTCTTCTTGCCCGCCTTCTGCTTCTCGAGGAGCTTTTTCTTACGGGTGGCGTCTCCGCCGTAGCATTTTGCGGTCACGTCCTTGCGCAGGGCGGCGAGGGTTTCTCGGGCGATGACGCGGCCTCCGATGGCGGCCTGGATCGGGATTTTGAACATGTGGCGCGGGATCAGGTCCTTGAGCTTTTCGCACATCGCGCGGCCGCGCATCTCGGCCCGGTCGCGGTGGACCATGATGGAGAGCGCGTCGACCGGCTCTTCGTTGACGAGGACCTGCATCTTGACGAGGGCATCCTCGCGGTAGCCCTCCATCGTGTAGTCGAAGGAGGCGTAGCCCTTGGTCACGGATTTGAGGCGGTCGTAGAAGTCGAAGACGACCTCGTTCAGCGGCAGATCGTAGACGACCATGGCGCGGGTGCCCGCATAGGTCAGATCCAGCTGGATACCGCGGCGATCCTGGCAAAGCTTGAGCACGTCGCCGAGATATTCGTCCGGCACGAGGATGGTCGCCTTGATGCGCGGCTCTTCGATGTGATCGACATGGGTGAGGTCGGGCATGTCGGCGGGGTTGTGCAGCTCGATCATCTCGCCATCGCGCATGTAGATGTGGTAGATCACGGAGGGCGCGGTGGTGATGAGCTCGATGTTGTATTCGCGTTCGATCCGGTCGCGGATCACCTCGAGATGGAGAAGGCCGAGGAAGCCGCAGCGGAAGCCGAAGCCGAGGGCGGCGGAGCTTTCCATCTCGAAGGAGAAGGAGGCGTCGTTGAGGGCGAGCTTTTCGATGGCGTCGCGCAGATCCTCGAATTCGGCGCTGTCGACGGGAAAGAGGCCGCAGAAGACGACGGGCTGGGACGGCTTGAAGCCGGGGAGCGCGTCGGTGGTGCCCTTCTTCTCGTGGGTGATCGTGTCGCCGACGCGGGTGTCGCGGACCTGCTTGATCGAGGCGGTCAGAAAGCCGATCTCGCCGGGGCCGAGCGCGTCGATGGTGGTGAGCGCGGGTTTGAAGACGCCGATCCGGTCGACATGGTGGACGGTGCCGTTGGAGAGGAACTTGATCCGCTCGCCTTTTTTCAGCTGGCCGTCGATGATGCGCACAAGGACGATGACGCCGAGATAGCTGTCGTACCAGCTGTCGACCAGCATCGCCTTAAGCGGGGCGTCCGGATCGCCCTTGGGGGCGGGCAGGTGCTGGACGATGGCCTCGAGCGTCTCGTGGATCCCCTGCCCCGTCTTGGCGGAGACTGCGATGGCGCCGGACGCGTCGATGCCGATGACGTCCTCGATCTGCTCGGCGACGCGGTCGAGATCGGAGGCCGGCAGGTCGATCTTGTTGAGGACCGGCACGATCTCGTGGTCGGCATCGATGGCGTGATAGACATTCGCGAGGGTCTGCGCCTCGACGCCCTGCGTGCTGTCGACGACGAGCAGCGAGCCTTCGACCGCGCGCATGGAGCGGGAGACCTCGTAGGCGAAGTCGACATGGCCGGGCGTGTCGATGAGGTTGAGCACATAGGCCTGCCCGTCATCGGCGGTGTAGTCGATCCGGACGGTCTGTGCCTTGATCGTGATGCCGCGCTCGCGCTCGATATCCATGCTGTCGAGCATCTGCTCTTTCATGTCGCGGTCCTGCACCGTCCCCGTCTCCTGGATCAGGCGGTCGGCGAGCGTGGACTTGCCATGGTCGATATGTGCGACGATGGAGAAATTACGGATATGGGCAAGGTCGGTCATTGCAGTGATATGCGGGGGAACGGTCAAACGGTCAATGGGGCAGAAGCGCCGCGGAGATCGATCGGATTTTATACATTTGAGTGTATATTATTTCGCATATGGAGTTGCACGATGGTATAGGAGGAGTATATCAACCGGGCGACGTTATATGAAGGAGCGGTCAGATGACCCGCCTGCTGACGAACGAGATAGCCACGATGACCGAGCTGCGCGAGCCACAGAAGGTGCTTGACCGCGCGCGGGGCAAGCCGGTGGCGATCATGAAGAACTCCAAGCCTGTGGGGTATTTCGTGCCGATCGAGGCTGTATCTGAACCGGAAGAGCACCGGACAGCGACCATGGAAGAGATCATGGATATCATGCGTCGGCGCAAGGAGATCGACCAGCCTGTTCTCGACTACCTTCGCGACAAGTAAATGGCTTTCAATCTTTTGACGACCAAGCTGGTCGTCGCCATTCACGACGAGGTTTTGAACCCCGGCGAATTGCAAGGTCTGGCCAGAGATAAGTCACTGGACGGAGCGCTTGCCCGGGTCGACAACAAACTTGCCTACGGGATGATCCGCGACGTCTTTGATTTGGCTGCCGCCTACGCCGAAGCCATTGCGACAGGTCATTGTTTTAACGATGCGAACAAACGTACGGCTTATCAAGCCACGGTTCTTCTCCTGGAGGCGAATAGTGTCTCGATGGCATTCGCCTCTGACGAAATCGGCCCCCTCATAATCGAGCTGGCGCAGCGCAAGCTTGAGGGTGAGGATCTGGCCGATTGGCTTCGGGCGCGGGCCGGTTAGAGGGACCCGTTCGAAACCCGTTGTACTTGACCCCTGCTTGCGGGCACTCTTGGCGGATGGTGATGACAGAGCCCAGTTTCAGCATTGGGATCGAGGAGGAGTATCTTCTTGTCGATCTTGAGACGCTGAGCCTCGCCCCAGCGCCTGATGCGCTGATGGCGGCATGCAAGGCGGAGCTGGATCGGCAGGTCAGTCCGGAATTCCTGCAATGCCAGATCGAAGTCGGGACTGTCGTCTGCGCCGATATCGCAGAGGCGCGCACGGATCTGGCGCATTTGCGGCGCACGATCAAGGCGGCGGCTGCTGAACACGGGCTGGCTCCGCTGGCGGTGTCGACGCATCCGTTCTCAAAGTGGGACGATCAGGCGTTCACCGACCGCAAGCGCTATCGCGAGCTGGAGGACGATCTGGAGCATGTCGCGCGGCGAATGCTGATCTGCGGAATGCATGTTCATGTTGGGATCGAGGATGAGGATCTGCGCATCGATCTGATGAATCAGGCCTCCTATTTCATGCCGCATCTGTTGGCGCTGTCGACTTCCTCTCCGTTCTGGGAGGGGAATGATACAGGGCTGAGCTCGTATCGGCTGAGCGTCTTTGACAACATGCCGCGCACGGGGCTGCCGCCACGGTTTCACAGCTTTGCGGAGTATCGCCGGACGGTCGAGACGATCATCCGCACAGGCGATATCGAGGATGCGACGAAGATCTGGTGGGATCTGCGTCCGTCGGACACCTATCCGACGCTCGAGACGCGGATCTGCGATATCTCGCCCCGGATGGAGGATGCGCTCACGCTGGCGGCGCTGATCCAGAGTCTGATGCGGGCGCTGAGCGATCTGCGGCGGTCGAACCGGCAATGGCGGTCCTATGACCGGTTCCTGATGGAGGAAAACCGCTGGCGGGCGCAGCGTTATGGATCGACGGATAGTCTGATCGATCTGGGGATCGAGACGCTGGTGCCGGTAACAGAGCTGGTCGAGGAGTTGATCGAGTTCGTGGAGCCCCATGCCGACGTGCTGGGCTGCCTCGCAGAGGTCGAGAATGCCCGGACCATCGCGCAGGCGGGCACGTCGGCAGACCGGCAGAGATTTGTGCATGAGGCGGCCGTCAAAGCGGGGGCGAGCGACGCCGAAGCGCTGAAGGCGGTGGTCGAGATGCTGCTGGCAGAGTTCAGCGAAGGGCTTTGACGGGCGGGATATAACGTCACTGTCAGGCGCTGTTATTTGCCAATTTCGCTTGCCCGGATCATCGAGGGACATAGGTCCCTTGATCACATCCCAAGCAGGTATATCGCCCATGTCCGATCTCAGTCGCCGCCATGTCCTGACCGGTCTTGCCGGGCTTGTCGCCTGCCCTGCCCTCGCGCAGTCCGGCCCTTGGGATGCGGCTGTGGGACGGGCCCGGGCCTTGGATCAATGCCATGCGATGCTGGTGCGGATGGGCGGGCGCGAGGTCGTCGCGGAGGTGTTTCGGGGGCCGGGGATCCGGACGGCGGTGCCGATCAAGTCGGTGTCGAAGACTGTGGTGGCGGCCCTGACCGGGGCCGCGCTTGACCGGGGGGAGATCCCGTCGCTGGAGGCGACGCTGGCCGAGGTGGCGCCGCGGCTGATTCCGCGCGGCGCGGACGAACGGGTGGGCGAGATCACGGTTGAGAACCTTGTAACGATGCAGGCCGGGCTGGAGCGGACGTCGGGCGCCAATTACGGCGGCTGGGTGAGCAGCGGCAATTGGGTGGCCAATGCGCTGTCGCGCCCCTTCGTGGCCGAACCGGGGAGCCGGATGCTCTATTCGACGGGGTCCTTTCACGTGCTCGGCGCGGTGCTGTCGGAGGTGTCGGGGCAGAGCCTGCTGGCGCTGGCACGGGAGCGGCTTGGCGGGCCGCTCGGGATCGAGATCCCCGCTTGGACGCGGGATCCGCAGGGACGGTACCTGGGCGGCAACGAGATGTCGATGAGCCTGCCCGCGATGGTGCGCTTTGGTGAGATGTACTTGAGCGGGGGCGCCTTGGGCGGCACGCAGGTTCTGAGCGGCGATTGGGTTGAGCGGTCGCTGGAGCCGCGGACGCGTTCGCCCTTTTCGGGGCTGAGCTATGGGTATGGCTGGTTTCTGGGGCGATCAGGCGGCGACCGATATGCTTTGGCGCGAGGCTATGGCGGGCAGATCATCTGCATCGTGCCGACGCTGGATTTGACTATCGCGATTACCTCTGATCCGACACGGCCCGCGCGCAGCGGCGGGTATTTCGGGGACCTGATGCGGCTGATCGAAGCAGATCTTTTGCCCGCCGCACGGGACGAGATGGCCTGAGGTTTGGCTTAACCTGCTGTTTCTTCCCCATGACGTTCGGCGGCGATGACGTCGACAAGATCCTCGTGCCCGCCGGGAGCGTCGAGCGTGGACCATGTGCGGTCGCGCGGAGGCGGCGGAGGCGTTTCGCAGGTGCGGCGGTGCAGATTCACCTTTGCCATAAAATTCGCCGAGATGGGCGCGGTCACGAAGAGGAAGGCCATGATCAGCAGCTCGTGCATGGAGCCGTCGGCGAAGGTGTAGGAGTGGATCATCGAGGCGAGGAGCAGCGCGCCAACGCCCATCGTGCCGACCTTGGTTGGGGCATGCAGGCGGGTCAGGGAGTCGTTGAATTTCAGCAGGCCGATAGCCCCAACAAGGGTAAAGATCGCCCCGATGAAGAGGCAGATCGCGACGGCAATGGTTCCGATCAGCTCGAGGGTCATTCGATGATATCTCCCCGAAGGACGAAGCGGGCATAGGCCACCGTCGAGACGAAGCCCAGCATCGCGATAATGAGCGAAACCTCGAAATAGATGCGGCTGCCCTGGGCGATCCCCAGAAGGACGATCAGGCCGATCGCGTTCACGACCATTGTGTCGAGCGCGAGGATCCGGTCGCCGGTATTGGGACCGATGACGAGGCGGACCATCGACATGATCTGCGAAAGCGCCACCACAACGAAGGCGATGGTCAAAGCGATGTTCATGAGATCGGCGGCGAATGTCATACGAAGATCTCCTTCAATCGGCGCTCGTAGCGCTGCTTGATCTGATCGCGCACGGCGTCTGGATCGTCGGTGTCGAGCGCGTGAACCAAAAGGCTGTGGCCTTCATCGGACAGATCTGCCGAGACGGTCCCGGGGGTCAGGGTGATCGTGCCGGCGAGCACCGTGATCGCCTCTGGCTGGCGCAGGTCGAGCGGGACGACGACCCAGGCGGGCCTGAGCTTGTCATTCGGGCGGGTGAGGACGATCCAGGCAACCTCTACATTGGCGATAAGGATATCCCAAAGCACGAGGAGCACATAAGAGATCATCTTGCCCAGCCGGAAGCCGCGCGGCGTATCAGGCCACCAGGCTGCGGTGCCCCAGGGGATAATGATGCCGAGGATCAGGCCGAAGACGATCATACCTGCCGAGATATTGTTCTGCAGCAGCGTCCAGACAACGGCGAGCAGAAGCGTAAGGAACGGGTGCGGCAGAAGCCAGCGGAGTGCGCCCTTCATGTCAGTTCGCCTCCTCTTTCGGGCTGAGCTTGCCGGGCGTGTCCATCACGGTGGAGATGTAAGGCTCGGGTGAGAAGAGCTGTTCTGAGATAGCTGTTGTATAGCCGGTCATGGGGCCTGCGAATACCGTATGGGCCGCCAGAAGCGTCACGATCCCGCCGACCGCGACATAGGAAAGAGCCGCCGGGGCGGGGGGCGGCTTGGGCGCGTCGTCTTCGGGCGTGATGCTTTTCGCTTTCCAGAAGACGATGCTGCCCGCCCGGGCGAAACCGACGACGCCGACGAGGCTCGCGCCGAGGATTGTGGCCCAGGTCCAGACGACGAGAGGCGAGGTGAAGGCCGCATCGAGGATCAGCAGCTTGCCGACGAAGCCCGAGAGGGGCGGCAGGCCTGTCATCGCGATGGCGCTGACGAAGAAGAGGGCCGATGTGAAGGCCGCTCCGGTCATGGGCGGCATAGCCGTCAGGCGCAGGCTACCCCGGCCCGACTGGACAAGATCGACGATCAGGAAAAGCGCGGCCGCCGCCAGTGTCGAGTGGACCATATAGTAAAGCGCGGCGGCGATCCCTTCCGGCGTAAAGAGCGCGATGGAGATCAGGACCATGCCCATGGAGCCAACGACAGAAAACGCGACCAGCCGGTCGATCCGCCGGGCGGCCAGAACGCCGATCATCCCGATGGCCATAGAGGCGAGCGCGGCGGGTAGAAGCCAGACCGAATGCAGGCCCGCTGTCGCCTCGAGATCAGGCGGGAAGACCATCGTGTAGACGCGGATGATCGCATAGGCGCCGACTTTGGTCATGATCGCAAAGAGGGCCGCGACCGGCGCAGGCGCTTCGGCATAGCTGGACGGCAGCCAGAAATGCAGCGGTACAAGAGCGGCCTTGACGGCGAAGACCAGCAGCAAAAGGACGGCGGCGACGCGGATGCCCACCGTCGCCTCCGGCCCGATCAGCGTGACGCGCTGCGCCAGATCGGCCATGTTGAGCGTTCCGGCCTCGGCGTAGATGGACCCCAGCGCGAAGAGAAAGAGGGTCGAGCCGAGCAGGTTATAGAGGACGTATTGGACGCCCGCGCGCAGCCGCTCGTTGCCGCCTGCATGGATCATCAGGCCGTAGGAGGCGATCAGCAAGACCTCGAAGAAAACAAAGAGGTTGAAGAGGTCTCCGGTCAGGAAGGCGCCCATGATCCCCATCAGCTGGAACTGGAAAAGCGCGTGGAAGTGCCTGCCCTTGCGGTCCCAGCCGGAGCTGACAGCATAGAGCAGGACGAAGAAGCCAAGCACCGCCGTTAGGAGCACCATCATGGTGGAGAGCCGGTCCCCGATCAGAACGATGCCGAAGGGGGCGGCCCAGTCGCCCAGCTGGTAGAGCGCGATGCTGCCGTCCGAGGCCTGCCAGGCCAGGCCTGCGGTAATGGCGATCAGACCGACGACGCCGGCGAGGGACACCACGCGCTGGATGCCGATATGGTAGCGCGCGGCCAGCACGATGAAGGGCGCCAGAATGGCGGGCAGCATGACGGGAGCGACGATCCAGTGGGTCATGGCCGCTCCTCCACCCGGGGGTCGGGGCCTTCGGTGGGATCATCCACGTGATCGTCGTCGGAGCCGAGATAGGCGCCAAGCGCGATCATCACAACAACGGCGGTCATCCCGAAGGAGATCACGATGGCGGTCAGGACAAGCGCTTGCGGGAGCGGGTCGGCATAGACGTCGACGCCGTCGCGCAGGATGCCGGGCGAGCCGGTCGTCAGGCGACCGGAGGCAAAGAGAAAGACGTTCACCGCATAGGTCAGCAGCGAGATGCCGAGGATCACGGGGAAGGTGCGCAGGCGCATCACGAGGTAGAGCCCTGCGGCGGTAAGGATGCCGATGGCGGAGGCGACGAGAATTTCCATATTACCAATCCCCCGCCAAACCTGAGCCCGCGGGGGGCGGATCGTCCCGGGAAGGATCGATATCCATCGCGTGCTCGCTTTCTTCGGAATGGGCCCGGCGGGCAAGGCGCGAGAAGCTTTCGAGCGACAGCATTACGGCACCGACGACGCTGAGGAAGACACCGAGGTCGAAGATCAGCGCTGTGGCCAGCTCGAACTCGTTGAAGGGCGGGATGCGGACATAGGTGAAGTCCGTGGTCATGAAGGGCTTGCCAACGAACCACGACCCGATGCCGGTCAGGCCCGCGATCAGGACGCCCGCGCCGATCACACCATGATAAGGGTAGCGCAGCCGCGCGGAGGCCCAGCTGAAGCCGCTGGCCATGTATTGCATCACGACGGCGATCGAGACGACGAGACCGGCGATAAAGCCGCCGCCTGGCTCGTTATGGCCGCGCAGGAAGATGTAGAAGCCAACCATCAGGACGACCGGCATGATGACGCGGGTCAGAACGACCATCATCATCGGGTGCATATCGCCCGAAAGCGGCTGGTCGGGCGTGCGGTTCAGCAGGCGCGCGCGGACCGGGCCGGAGAGAAGCGTTTCGGTGAGCGCGTAGATCAGCAGCGCCGCGATGCCGAGGACGATGATTTCGCCATAGGTGTCGAAGCCGCGGAAGTCGACGAGGATCACGTTGACGACATTCGTGCCGCCGCCGCCCTTGTAGGAGTTGGCGAGGTGGAATTCAGAGATCGCGGGCGCGATGCTGTCTCGCAGCAGGTAGTGGTAGGACAGCGCCATAGTGGCGAGGCCGCCCGCGACGGCAATCGCTCCGTCCCGGGTGCGGCGCAGGATGCTGCTTTCTTTGGGCGTGCGGTTGGGCAGGAAGTTAAGTGCCAGCAGGAGCAGGATGATCGTCACAACCTCGACCGTGAATTGGGTCAGGGCCAGGTCGGGGGCGCTGAAGAAGACGAAGCCGACCGACACCATGAGGCCGACAATGCCGATCAGGATCAGCGACAGGAGGCGGTTGCGGTGCAGGAAGACGAGCCCGCAGGTGGCGGCGACGAGCATGAGCCAGGCGGCGACCTCGACCGGGCCTGCGGCCTGCATCGCGCGGCTGGCTGCGCCAACGCTGCCGGTCATCCAGGCATGGGTGCCTGCGGCGATGACGGCCACAGCGAAAATGGAGCCGTAGCGCGAGAAGGCACCGTCATGGATCCGGTGGGTGAAGGCGCGCGAAAGGCGGACGGTGGCGTCGATGATAGCGTCGAAGATCACCTTGGCCTCGGGGCGCGGTGTCGCGTCCCAGAGGCGGAGGGTGGGGCGGAAGATCGCGAGAAGGAGCGCTCCTCCGACGACGGCGGCGATCGACATGAAAAGCGCCGGGACCAGACCGTGCCAGATCTTGAAATAGGCGGTCGGCACGTCGCCTTCGCCGCCTAGAACCGAGGCGGTCACGAGTTTGACAAAGGGTTCGGCAAGGAATGGAGCGACGCCGATGATCACGACGAGGACGACGAGGATCGCGGGCGGCAGCCACAGGCCCGAGCCGGGATCGTGCGGCTTGGCCGGATAGTCGTCGCGGACGGGACCGAAGAAAACGTGGCCAATCAGGCGGAAACAGTAGGCGGCCGAGAAAAGCGATCCGACGGTCGCCATGACCGGGACCAGAAGCGGCATGCCGAAAAGGACAGTGTCGGTGGTTTCCTCTAGCATCATCTCTTTTGAGAGGAAGCCGTTGAGGAACGGGATCCCGGCCATCGAAAGCGCCGCGAGGGTCGCGATGACGAAGGTGACCGGCATCAGGTGTCTGAGCCCGCCGAGGCGGCGGATGTCTCGGGTATGGGCCTCGTGATCGATGATCCCCGCCGACATGAAAAGCGCGGCCTTGAACGTGGCGTGGTTGAGAATGTGGAAGATCGCCGCCATGGCGCCGAAAGCGGTGCCGGTGCCCAGCAGCATCGTGATGAGACCCAGATGGCTGACCGTCGAGAAGGCCAGAAGCGCCTTCAGGTCGTGTTTGAACAGCGCGATGACGGCACCGAGGACCATGGTAATGAGGCCCGCGGTCGTGACGATCATGAACCATTCGGGCGTCCCCGACAGGACCGGCCAAAGCCGGGCCATCAGGAAGATCCCGGCCTTCACCATGGTTGCCGAATGCAGATAGGCCGAGACGGGTGTCGGCGCAGCCATGGCGTGCGGCAGCCAGAAGTGGAACGGGAACTGCGCGGATTTTGTGAAGCAGCCGAGCAGGATCAAAATCAGCGCAGGCAGGTAAAGGGGCGACTCCTGAATGAGCTCGCGGTTCTGCAGGATCACGCTGAGATCGTAGCTGCCCGCGATCTGGCCGAGGATCAGCATTCCGCCGATCATCGCAAGCCCGCCCATTCCCGTGACAGCAAGCGCCATGCGGGCGCCTTGCCGCCCTTCGGGCAGGTGCTTCCAATAGCCGATCAGCAGGAAGGACGAGAGCGATGTCAGCTCCCAGAAGACCAGCAAAAGCAGAATGTTATCGCTGAGGACGATACCGACCATCGCGCCCTGAAAGAGCAGCAGATAGGTAAAGAACTCGCCCATATTGTCGTCGCGCGAGAGATAAAAACGCGCATAGGTGATGATGAGCAGACCGATGCCCAGGATCAGGGCGGCAAAGAAGAAGCCAAGCCCGTCGAGCATGAAGGTCGCGTTAAGGCCCAGAAGCGGCATCCAGTCGACGCGGGCGGTCACGACCTCTCCGGCGAGAACGGCGGGAAGATGGGAGAGAAGGCCGATCGAAGCGGCGAGCGTGACGGTGAAGGTTACGCCCGCGCAGGCTTGCCGACCGGCGGAGTTCATCAGGCCCGGAAGAAGCGCACCAAGGAAGGGCAACGCCACGATGAGGAAGAGGGACACGCGAGCTCCTTACCTTTTGGCCGTCAGTCTGGCCTCTTTTGTGGTAGTTTCCGCCCTACCTCAAGAGGCGACCCGCCAGGGCGCATCTTGATCGATCGCGTCCACTTCTGATGCTTCAGATAGTCACAGCCCGGGAAAGTCCAGCTTTTCCGGCATTCCGCGTGCTGCATCTGCGAGACGGCGATCGCGTGGCCGGCCCAGAGCGAGTGGCAAAAAAGAAAACGGCGCGCCTCTTTTCAAGACGCGCCGTCGGTAGCTGGAGCGGGTCTTGTCTAACCGACCAGAGCGTTGTCGTCCCGCGTGACCGTGACGATGGCCGAACGCGGCAGGCTGCCTTCGCCATCGGGGAAGGGCTGACCGGGGTGCTGGATGCCGACGAACATCGTGCGCCGGTCGGCCGACCAGGTGAGGCCGGTGACCTCGCAGCCGTTCGGGCCGGTCAGAAAGCGGCGGATCTCTCCGGTCGCCGGATCGCCCGCGAGCATCTGGTTGTTGCCCATGCCCGCGAAGTCGCCTTCGTTGGAATCGTCGCCATCGGTCTGGATCCAGATCAGACCGGCAGTGTCGATCTGCATCCCGTCCGGCGAGTTGAAGAGGTTGCCCGCGTTGATGTTGGCCGTTCCGGCGTAAAGATCGTCGCCGTGAACCTCCGGGTTGCCCGCCATGACGTAGAGATCCCAGTCGAAGCTCTCGGCGCCGTGATCGTCCTCATGTGGACGCCAGCGGACGATCTGGCCGTAATTGTTGATCTCGCGCGGGTTGACCGCGTTGACCTCCATCGGATCGCCGCCCGCATTGGTTTTGACCACGCCGCCATCTTCCTTGGCGCCGCGGTTGCGGTTGTTGGTCAGGCAGCAATAGGCCTCGACCGCGGTCGGATTGACTGCGATCCATTCGGGACGGTCCATTGTCGTCGCACCGACGGCGGAGGCGGCCATGCGGGTGAAGATCGAGATCTCGGCGGGCTCCATCCCCGTCGCCTCGGGCGTCAGGGCAACCCACTGGCCGGTCATGTCGTCGTCGAACCGCGCTACGAAGAGCTGGCCATCCGACAAGAGCGTCGAGGTATCGCCGCCCGCGACGTAGATGCCCGTGGAGACCCATTTATACATGAACTCGCCCCGTTCATCATCGCCCATATAGACGACGACCCGGCCTTCGGGGGTCAGTGCATAGGCGGCGTTCTCGTGCTTGAAGCGGCCCAGGGCGGTGTGCTTGACCGGTGTCGCCTCCGGATCCCACGGATCGATCTCTACGATGTAGCCCGCGCGATGGGGCTCGTTTGGGTTCTGCGAGATGTCGAAGCGCGCGTCGAAGCCGTGATAGTTGTAGCGGCCCGCATCGATGTCGGTCGAGACGCCGTAGCGCCGGTAGCCCTGCATCACGGCCTCGTCTCCCAACACCTCTTGCGTGGTTCCGAAATAGCCGTTGAAGTTTTCTTCGCAGGTCAGATAGGTGCCCCAGGGGGTTCGGCCCGATCCGCAATTGTTGAACGTGCCGAGCGACTGGGTGCCGGTTTCATCGGCAGCGGTCTTGAGCAGGTCGTGCCCGGCGGCGGGGCCGTCGATCACCATGGGCGTGTTGTGATGGATGCGGCGATTGTAGGCGCTGTCGACAACCACGGACCAGCCATCCGCACCCTCGACCACTTCCATGACGTTGACGCCTTGGAAGTTCTGCAGCCGCAAGACATCGTCAGCGGAGCTTGCCTCGCCGTCCTGACTGGCGGGCAGGTTGATCTTGGGGTTCGGGTATTCGCTGTTGACCACAAGAAGCTCGGTTCCGCCCTGGTGAAAAAGCTCCATCCCGTCGGTATTCTCGCCGAAAACGCGGTCGGACCCTTCGGTCGGGATGCCCGTTTCGGGATCGAAGGCGGGCGCGTCTGGAAAGAGCGGATCGCCCCAGCGCACGAGGACATCCCAGCTATAGCCGTTCGGCACGTGCACGGTGCCGTCAGTCTGCGGCGCGAGCTGTTCGAAGGCAAAGCGGCTGGTCTGCTGGGCGGCGACGGGGCTGCCCTTGAGGAAGGCCGTTCCCATGACGGCCGCGCCCGATCCGAAGGCGAGCGTTCCGCCCAGAAAGCTGCGACGCGAGATCGCGCGTTCGACGACGCGGTCGAATTCCTGCACCTTGGATCTTGGGAATCGAACCTCGTCCCATTCGTCTGCGGACAGGTCTGAAAGATCGGCCTTGCTCATGAAGAACTCCTTGCTGTGGCTGGGGAGACGGCGGAATTGCCGTCCGTGGCCGCAGGATAGAGGGCCAAGCAAAAAGTTCTGTGACAGCGCGGCAGGAGAACCGACGCAAGGCGGGCAAGAGCGACGGGGTGGCTTCAGCTATCTGATAGATAATCTGCCGAGACATATCCCGTGATCTGCGGCGCATCGGCGAGCGAGACGCGGCACCAAAGCTGACCAAGCTCGGTCACGCAGTTGCGCCGATTGAGCGGCGTTCCGTCCGGTAGCCCCAGAATGACGCGATATCCCAGCCCCGGCCCGGCCCGCAGCTTGAGCAGTTCATCCGGCCCCGTCCGGTCGACGGCGGTGCGGTCGGCCAATCCGGCATCGCATCCGGCGAGAAGGATAAGAGCCAAGAAAAAGGGAAGGGTCCTGCGGTACATGATCTGCCTCGTTCGGTTTTCTTTCTGGATAGACCGGGATGCGGGCAAATCCCAGTCTGCTTTCGCGAGATCCCCGAAGTGCGCCGCAAAGGCAGCTCGGCGGGCGACCACGCCTTCCGGCAAGTTTTTTGAATGTCTGCTTGCCAAGACCCGTTTGTCGCAATAATCGCGGATCACGTCCTGCATCAAAGCAGAGCGATGGAGATTTTATGTCTACGATTGCGGCCCGCCGCTAAGGTCCACTTCTTTGGACCGACCTGAACCAAAAGACTTCCGCGCGGGATGCCGGAGGCCTTTTCGGCTGACGTAAGATCAAGAGACACTCCATTGAATATCTCAAAGCACGAACAGCGTGTTTTGCACGTTCTGGCGCAAGGTGGAGCCATCCACTTCGAGCGCATGACGAACGGCAAGGTGCGCGACGTCTCCTGCTTCACGCGAGACGGCCATGTGTTGGCCGATTGCTCGCTGAAGCTTTTCGACCGCCTGAAGAAGCGGCGGCTCATCAAATCGGTGAACGGACGACCCTACCGCGCCACGTGGCTCGGCATTCGCTCTGTGAACCCACAATACAATAACCGATAAGGACACTGAGATCATGACAGATCCAATCATCAAACCGACGTCTTCGGACGATATCCCGAATCTTCAGGCCGTTCTGGGCGGAACGCAGCTGTTTCCAAGCGAAATGCTTCCCGGCATGCTGGCCGCTGCCCTGGCAGGGGAGACGGATGCCTTCTGGCTGTCCTGTCTGCATGGGGGCGAGGCCGTCGGTCTGTGCTACACGGTCCCCGAAGATCTGGCGGATGGCACGTGGAACATGCTCGCGCTTGCGGTCCGCCCGGATCGGCAAGGCAAGGGTCTGGGCGCTGCACTGGTCGCCGCCGCCGAGAGGCATCTGGCGGATCAAGGGCAGCGTATTCTGATCGTGGACACATCCGGCACCGATGACTTTGCCCTGACACGCAAGTTCTACGCGCAAAATGGCTATGAGGAAGAGGCGCGGATCCGAGATTTCTGGGCCGAGGGAGACGATAAGGTGATCTTCCGAAAGGCGCTCTGACACGAGAGGTCCTTTGCCACTACCGTGGCAGAGGGCATCCATCGCCGATATGCGCCTATCGTGCGGAGCCCTGTAGAACGGGCCCAAACTAGACCATGATTTCACAGAATGTCGGGCATGAACGTACGCGATAGCCCCGTCTCTTCAACGGCGTGGCAGTCCATTCTGCCGCTGCGAGGGCACTTTTTTGCAAACGATGAGGTGTTTGGTGGAGCCTAGGGGAGTCGAACCCCTGACCTCTTGCATGCCATGCAAGCGCTCTCCCAACTGAGCTAAGGCCCCGACCGGGCGGACGCCTGAGACGCCGCCTCGCGTTCTCTATGCGAGTGACCCGCACGAGATCAAGTGTAAAACGTCAGCTGTCCTCGTCGCTATCGGAGGCCACGTCGGCGATATCGTCGAGCGAAACCTCGTCGTCGTCGTCGTCGTCCTCGAGCACATCATCGCCCAGATCGACATCGGCCTCGTCTTCCTCGTCATCATCATCGTCGAGAACGATCTCGTCTTCGTCTTCCTTGGCCTTCAGCTTCTTGGTCTGTGCATCCTCGGCATCGGCGACCATGGTCCGCGTCTTGCCTGTCTCGACCTCGACGACCTCTCCCGTATAGGGGCTGACGATCGGATTGGCATTCAGGTCATAGAAGCGTTTGCCGGTCGTCGGGCACAGGCGCTTGGTGCCCCATTCTTCCTTCGGCATGGGTAAGGTCCCTTCCTGGATCAATTCGTACACTTGCAGCGGATCGGCGTCCCCTGCCATAAGCCGGGCATCGTGTCAAAGACCCGGTCCGGTTCATTGTTCAGGAGCGCGATATGGGACGTCTTGTCCTTGCTGGCAACCCCCCTATCGATGTCGTGCTGCGGCGCTCGGCTGCGGCCAAACGGATGTCGCTTCGGATCTCGGGGCTGGACGGCCGGGTGACGCTGACGGTGCCGCGCCGGGTCAGCGACCGCGAGGCGCGATCCTTTGCGCAGGGCAAACGGGCGTGGCTTGAGGATCATCTGAGGGCGCAGCCTGTCTTTCGCCCCGTAGGGATCGGGGAAACTGTGGCGTTCGAGGGGTCGGAGGTGGCGGTTCGGTCCGCTCCGGTTCGAGCGGCGCGGCTGGAGGATGGTGTGCTGCTGGTGCCTGAGCGGTACGAGAATGCCGGGCGGCAGGTGATGGCCTTTCTCAAGCGGCAGGCCGATCTGCGGCTACGGGCGGCATGCGATGACTATGCGGAGCGGATCGGGCGACCTTACGGGCGGTTGACGCTGCGCGATACGCGCTCGCGCTGGGGGTCGTGTTCGTCGCGGGGGGATCTGATGTTTTCCTGGCGGCTGATGATGGCGCCTGCCGATGTGCTGGACTACGTGGCGGCCCATGAGGTCGCGCATCTGGTGCATATGGATCATTCCGCCCGGTTCTGGGCGGCGGTCGAGGCGATCTATCCAGGATTTCAGGTCCAGCGCGGGTGGCTTCGGACGCATGGGGAAGCCTTGCATCTTTACCGGTTCGAGGATTGACGCAGGCGGCCTCTGCCTTCAGATCAGGGGCGATGATGCTGCCAAACGTGACACCCGCGCCAGCGACCGCTGCGCATGAGCGCATCTACAGAACGCTTCGCACCCAGATCCTGCACGGGGAGATCGCGCCTGCGGAGGCGCTGACGATCCGAGGGGTGGCAAGCTCCTTTGACGTGTCGATGACCCCAGCAAGAGAGGCTGTGCGGCGGCTGGTGGCGGAAGGCGCGCTGTCGCTGTCAGCTTCGGGGCGGGTGGCGACGCCAGAGCTGTCGAGCGACCGGATCGAGGAGCTGGCCGCGTTGCGCGCCTTGCTAGAGCCGGAACTGGCTTCGCGCGCCCTGCCCCGCGCGCATTTCGCGCTGATCGACCGGCTGGAGACGATCAATGCCGCGATCGCGCAGGCGATCATGCGCAAGGATGCGTCTGGCTATATCCGGACGAACCTCGAATTTCACCGCGCGCTGTATCTCAGGGCGCAGGCCCCGGCGATGCTGGCGCTAACCGAGACGGTCTGGCTTCAGCTTGGGCCGACGATGGGGGCGCTTTATGGCAAGCTAAAACGGACGGCGCCGCCGCATCATCACAAGCTGATTCTGGCGGCCCTGCGCGCCGGAGACGAGCCGAGCCTGCGGCTTGCCGTTCGGATGGATGTCACGCAAGGGTTGAGGATGTTGCGGACCTGAAAAGGCGTCAGGCCTTCATCCGCTCGGACGTTGGATCGTAGAGCGGCTTGAGCGAGGCCTCGGCTGGGATCCGGTCTCCCATCACGTCGATCTCGTAGGTGGAGGAGAGGACGTCCGCCGCGCTCTCGCCTTTGCTCGGCACGTATCCAAGGCCGATCGCGCCGCCCAGATGGTGGCCGTAGCTGCCCGATGTTAGGTGGCCGACGATCTCGCCGTTGCGCAGGATCGGCTCGTGGTGGAAGAGCAGCGGTTCGGGATCGGTGAGGCGGAACTGCACGAGGCGCGACTGCGGGCCGGTCTGTTTGCGGGTGAGCACGGCTGCGCGGCCGATAAAATCGGGCTTGTCGGTTTTTACGGCAAATCCGAGGCCCGCATCGATGACGTGATCCTCGCAGGTGATGTCGTGGCCAAAATGGCGAAAGCCCTTCTCCATCCGGCAGCTATCCATCATGTGAAGGCCGCAGAGCTTGAGGTCGAGATCGGCGCCCTCGGCCATGATCGTTTCGAAGACATGGGCGGCCATGTCGGAGGAGACATAGATCTCCCAACCGAGTTCTCCGACGTAGCTGACGCGGTGGGCGCGGGCGAGGGCCATGCCGATTTCGATCTCGCGGGCCGTGCCGAACGGATGGGTGGCGTTGCTGAAGTCGTTGGGCGAGATGCGGGTGAGCAAGTCACGCGATCTGGGGCCCATGAGTGCGAGAACGGCCTCACCCGCCGTTACGTCGGTAAGGGTCACGCGACGGCCTTCAATATGGCGGGCCATCCAGGTTTGATCGGCAAGACGTGTCGCGGCGGGCGTGACGACGAGATAGGCCGTTTCAGACAGCCGGGTGACGGTGACGTCCGCCTCGATCCCGCCGGAGTGGTTGAGGAACTGGGTGTAGACGATCTTTCCAGGCGGGACGGAAAAGTCGCCCCCTCCGATATGGTTCAGGAAGGCCTCGGCCTCGGGGCCTTCGACGCGGATCTTGCCGAAGGAGGACATGTCGTAGAGGCCGACATTTGTGCGGATAGCTTTGTGTTCGGCAGCAACGTTGTCGAACCAGGCGGGGCGTTTCCAGCTATAGGTATAGGCGCTGTCCTGGCCGGGGTTGGCGAACCAGTTGGCGCGCTCCCACCCGGCGAGCTCTCCCATTACCGCGCCCTGATCGAGAAGCTCGCGGTGGATTGGGGAGCGGCGGATCCCGCGGGCCGTGGCCTTTTGCCGGAACGGATAGTGGTCGGCATAGAGGAGGCCGAGCGTTTCTTTGGAGCGTTCGAACAGGTAATGGCGGTTGCCCTGAAAGGGCTGCATCCGGGCGATATCCACGTCACCGAGATCGGAGGGCCGTTCGCCGGTGTCCATCCAGTGCGCGAGCGCCATGCCGGCGCCGCCCGCCGACTGGATGCCGATGGAGTTGAAGCCCGCGGCGACCCAGACATTGGTGCTCTCGGGAGCGAGGCCCAGATGGTAGGCGTCGTCGGGGGTGAAGCTTTCGGGACCGTTGAAAAACGTGTGGATGCCCGCGTTCTCCAGCACCGGCATTCGGGCGCAGGCCTGTTCGAGGATCGGTTCGAAATGGTCGAAATCCTCGGGGAGTTGATCGAATTCAAAGCTGTCGGGGATGCCCTCCCTGCCCCAGGGCTTGGCCTCGGGTTCGAATGCGCCGAGGAGGATCTTGCCCGCATCCTCTTTGTAATAAGCGCATTCGTCAGGGACACGCAGGACGGGCATGCGGGTCAGGCCTTCGATGGCTTCGGTGACGATGTAGAAATGCTCGCAAGCATGGAGCGGCACGTTCACACCCGCCATGTGCCCGACCTCGCGGGCCCACATGCCGGCGCAATTCACCACCATGTCGCAGGTGGTGTAGCCGGATTCTCTGTCCGTCTCCCAATCGACGCCGGTGACGGTCTTGCCGTCGCGGTGGATCCCGGTGACCTTGGTTTGCTCATAGATGCGAGCACCCCGGTTGCGGGCGCCTTTGGCGAGCGCGAGGGCGATATTCGCGGGATCCCCCTGCCCGTCTTTCGGCAGCCAGACGCCCGCTGTGACGCCATCTGTATTCAGCAGCGGGTAACGTGCGGCGACCTCGGCGGGAGACATCTCGAAGGCCTCGACGTCGAAGGCGCGGGCCATGGCGGCCTGGCGCAGGATCTCCTCGCGCCGGTCCTGGGTTAGAGCGACGGTGATCGAGCCGCAGCGCACGAAGCCGGTCGCGATGCCGGTTTCGTCCTCGAGCTGGCCGTAAAGCTCCTGGCTGTACTTGGCGAGCCGGGTCATGTTCTGGCTGGCCCTGAGCTGCGCGATCAGGCCTGCGGCGTGCCATGTCGTGCCCGAGGTAAGCTGTTTTCGCTCGAGCAGGACGACATCGGTCCAGCCCAGCCTGGCCAGATGATAGGCGACCGAGCATCCGATGATGCCGCCGCCGATGATGACGGCGCGGGCATGGGATGGCGGTGAGGTCATAAGGATCTGTCCTGTCGCGGGATCGGCACTGCGCCGGGGCATATCGCATCCAACTTGGCCGGTCCTGTCAATCGCCTGTTAAGGGTTCCGGTTGACATGAGCGGCGCAAAGACCTCCCTTTGGCGTGATCTCCGGGGACGGCGCTGGCGCTATCCCATGGACATGCACTGGACACCCGGCGGGCTTTGGCCCTGAAGTGTCGTCGACCAAAGAGATGCGCGCAACGTTCGCCGGACCGGCAGAGGCTTTGCCCGCGCATCGGCAACAACAGGAAGGAAAGACCCATGTTTTCGAAGGTTTCTGCAGCATCGGCCGCTCTGCTCTGCACCACGAGCCTGGCCTTGGCAGAATGCGAGACCGTGACATTCGCGGATGTCGGCTGGACGGATATCACCGCGACGACGGCAGCGACATCGGTGGTTCTGGACGCGTTGGGATACGAAACCGAGACGCGCGTTCTGTCGGTGCCGGTGACGTATATTGCCCTGTCCGAAGGGGATGTGGATATCTTTCTGGGCAACTGGATGCCCACGATGGAGGCCGATATCGCCTCCTATCGCGAGGCCGGAACCGTCGACACGGTCCGCGCCAATCTGGAAGGCGCGAAATATACGCTGGCCACCAATGCGGCTGGCGCGGCGCTTGGCATCGCCGATTTTGCGGATATCGCAGCCCAGGCCGAGGCGCTCGACAGCACGATCTACGGGATCGAGCCGGGAAATGACGGCAACCGGCTGATCATGGACATGATCGAAGCGGATGCGTTCGGGCTGTCGGAGTTTGAAGTGCGCGAAAGCTCTGAGCAAGGGATGCTGGCGCAGGTCGGGCGGGCCTCCGGCAAGGATGAGCCGATCGTGTTCCTCGCCTGGGAGCCGCATCCGATGAATGCCAATTACGAGTTGACCTATCTGACCGGCGGGGACGATTTCTTTGGCCCCGAACTGGGCGGCGCGACGGTCTATACAAATACGCGTCAGGGCTATGTCGAGGACTGCCCGAATGTCGGCGCTTTGCTGAACAATCTCGAATTCTCGCTTGAGATGGAAAACGAGATCATGGGCGCGATCCTCGATGATCGGCAGGATCCGGAAGAGGCGGCGCAGGCCTGGCTGACCGGCAATCCGGACGTTGTGATGGGCTGGCTCGACGGGGTGACCACGGTCGATGGCGGCGACAGCGCGGCGGCGGTGAGCGAAGCGCTCGGGCTCTGAGAGCCGCGTTGCATCCGGGCCGGCCTCCGGGCCGGTCCCTTAGCACCATGCGGCCAGGCCGCATCAAGGCAGGAGCGCCGGGATGGAGTGGCTGACAGAGACCAAGATCCCGGTCGGGGATGCGGCCGAGGCGGTGTTCGACTGGCTTCAGATCAACGGGGCTTGGTTCTTTGACCGGTTCTCCCCGGCGATGGAGTTCTTGATCGACGGAATGATCACGGTGCTACAGGCGCCGCCTCCGCTCGTCGTGATTGCGCTGTTCGCGGCCTTGGCCTGGGTTTTGCAACGCAGTTGGACGACCTGCATTCTGGTGGTTGTCGGGTTTCTCTTCGTGCTCAATCAGGGCTATTGGGAGGAGACGACCGAGAGCCTGACGCTGGTCCTGATGGCCTGCCTTGTTTGCATGTCGATCGGGGTGCCGATCGGGATCGCGCTGGCGCATAGGCCGCGTCTTTTCGCGGCGGTCCGGCCGGTGCTAGATCTGATGCAGACCTTGCCGACCTTCGTCTATCTCATTCCGGCTATTGTCTTTTTCGGGATCGGTATGGTTCCCGGACTGATCGCGACGGTGATCTTCGTGATCCCCGCACCGATCCGTCTGACCCATCTGGGGATCAGCTCGACGCCCAAGGATCTGCTGGAGGCGGCGCAGGCCTTTGGCTCGACAGGTTTGCAGACGCTCTGGAAGGTGGAGCTGCCCTATGCGATTCCGCAAATCATGACGGGGCTCAACCAGACGATCATGCTGTCGCTCTCGATGGTGGTGATCGCCGCGCTTGTCGGGGCGGACGGGCTGGGCGTTCCTGTGGTGCGGGCGCTCAATCAGGTGAACCCGGCCTTGGGGTTCGAAAGCGGGTTCGTGATCGTGGTCGTTGCTGTGGTGCTGGACCGGATGCTGAGGGTGCGCCGCAGATGACGGTGATGGTCGATCTCGACAATGTGTCGATCGTGTTCGGCAATGCGCCGGAGACGGCTTTGGAGATGGCCGATGAGGGCCGGTCGCGTGCGGATATCCAGGAAAAGACCGGCCAGGTTCTGGGGGTCTGCAACTGCACCTTGGCCGTGGAAGAAGGCCAGACGCTTGTTCTGATGGGCCTCTCCGGATCGGGAAAATCAACGCTGTTGCGGGCTGTCAACGGGCTTAATCCCGTCACGCGCGGGGCGGTTCGGGTCTATGACGGATCTGGCGCCGTCGATGTCGCCAAGGCGAGAGGCGCGGCGCTCAGGCATCTACGGCAAAGCCAGATTTCGATGGTTTTTCAGAACTTTGGGCTGCTGCCCTGGCGCAGTGTCGAGGCAAATGTCGGGCTGGGTCTGGAGCTGGCCGGGATGCCGGCGGCCGAGCGGCGCGAGAAGGTGGCGCGCCAGCTTGAGCTGGTGGGACTTTCGGATTGGTCGGATCGGAAGATCAGCGAGCTGTCCGGCGGGATGCAGCAGCGGGTGGGGCTCGCGCGGGCCTTTGCCACAGAGGCTCCGATCCTGCTGATGGACGAGCCGTTTTCGGCGCTTGATCCGCTTGTCCGGGCGCGGCTTCAGGACGAGTTGATCGATCTGCAAACGCGGCTGAAGAAGACGATCATTTTCGTGAGCCACGATCTGGATGAGGCGTTCAAGCTGGGCGACCGGATCGCGATCATGGAAGGCGGGCGCATCGTACAGCACGGCACGCCGCGCGATATCTTTGCCAATCCCGCGAACGAGTATGTCTCTGATTTCGTTCAGAATATGAACCCGTCGACGGTGCTGACAGTGCGCGATGTGATGGCGCCGAAACGGGCGGAGCGACCTGTTCGCGAGATCGAGGGGAGCGCGTCTCTCAACGATGCGGCAGAGCTGCTGCGGCAGGCAGAGGATGGGCGCCTTTGCGTGCTCGAGGACGGGGACTGCATCGGTGAGGTGGACGCCGAATGCCTTTTGGCGGGCTTTAGCGGGCAGGCCGCAATGCGCGCCTAGACGGCCTCGTCCCGGGTCAGATCGAGGAACACGTCCTCCAGATCCGCCTCGGTGGTTTTGACGTCCCGGATGGAGACGCCCGAGCGGCGCAGCGCGTCGAGGATATCGTCCGCAGAGGTGTGGCTGGTGCGGTAGGTGAAGGAGATCCGCCCGTCGGGATGCCCCTCCATCTCGACCCCTTCGGGCGGTGTGATCTCGGCCGCTGTCGCCTCTTTCGGCTGGATGACCATCGTCTTTTTATCGAGCCTCCCCAAGAGGTTGGCAGTGGTATCGCAGGCGCGGATCTCGCCGTGATTGACGATGGCGATCTCGTCGCACATCTCTTGGGCTTCCTCCAGATAATGGGTCGTCAGGATGATCGTCATGCCGTCGTCGTTGAGGCGGCGGACATTGCGCCAGAGCATGTTGCGCAGCTCGATATCGACGCCCGCCGTGGGCTCGTCGAGGACGAGGATCTGCGGGGAATGGACGAGCGCCTTGCCCAGAAGCAGGCGCCTGCGCATCCCGCCCGAAAGGGAGCGGGCATAGGCGTTGGCCTTGTCCGTCAGGCCGATCAGCTCGAGGATTTCGTCGGTGCGGCGCTGGGATTTCGGCACGCCGTAGAGCCCGGCCTGAACCTCGAGCGCGCCGCGCGGGGAGAAGAACGGATCGAGGTTCAGCTCCTGCGGCATCACCCCGATGGAGGCGCGGGATTGGCGCGGATTGACGTCCTGATCGAAGCCCCAGATCTTCACCGTGCCTTCAGTTTTGTTCACCAGACCGGCGAGGATGTTAATCAGCGTCGATTTTCCGGCCCCGTTCGGGCCCAGAAGACCGAAGATGGAGCCGCGCGGAATATCGAGGTCGATGCCCTTAAGCGCCTGTTTCGGCGGCTCTTTTCCGGAGGCGGCATAGGTCTTTTTCAGGCCGGAGATTTCGATGGCGGGGGTCATGAACGTCTTCCTGTTGCGCGGGGCGGCGCGAGCGTTATTGTCCGCGCTTACCTAACAGGGGCAGCGGCCCCGGCAAGTGCAAGGACCCAGCCGATGGATGCGCCCGAGACCAAGATCGTCAGTTCCTACCGGATCGCCTGCGATGGCGGCGAGGGCGCATTGGGGCATCCGAGGGTGTGGCTCCAGATTTCGCAGACCAAGGGCTGGGTCGAATGCGGCTATTGCGATGCGCGGTATATCCACGAGGATCACCTTGATGAGGTGCCGGACGAGGTCAAACCGTAAGCGGATCGTTAACCGCGGCGGGATAGGATGTCGGTGGATCCGCCGAGGGGCCTGCGAATCATAGGTTAACGCCTGTTTTTTCTTGGAATCCGGGCTTCGGTATCCGGTCGGTATTGCGTCGGTATCCGGTCGGTGGATTTTCGAAGGACGCCCAGGTAACGGAGCGTTCGGTTCTTTTGTTGCGCAACGATGTGGACAGTGTGGGGCGCTGGGGTGGGATTGTTTATACGTTGAATGAGAGAAGAAATTCGAAGTCCGCTGTCTACTTATTCAGAACCGCGCGCTCGGATTTGGAGAAACGCGGGATGTCGAGGGTCGACGCCTATCGGGTCAAGAGATAGGTCTGTCAATGATCGGGATCACCGAAAGGCCAGCGCGAAGACGTATCCGCGCTGGCGTCGTTTTCACGTTAAGCGAGTAGAGATGCCTCGAACCCCTTGAGGGACGGTCGGGCCGAAGCGCCGTAGCTTTCGGCTGAAACTGCCAACTCGGGAAAGATCGAGAAGAGCTCGTTACGTTGGTCTTCATCAATAGCCGACAAGCCCATTTCACCGGGATGGAAGCTCTCGCATGGCACGCCTTCGGCAAAGATAATCTCGTGAGTATCGAACAGGATGTGAAAGTACTCGACCTGATCGCTCTCGCGGAGGAAGACTTTGTCGGAACCGATCAGATGTTTGGCAGGGGCCAGGACCTCGGTCTCTCCGAAGAATAGCTCGGCGCGCCAGCCGGACAGAAGGACACGGTGCTGAGGGGACAGAACCAGTTCGCGTTCGTTTCCAATGGCACCGGGTGCAAAAACGACAGGGGCAAGATTGCCAATCGCGGGAACCGATCTACGGCCGATCCAGCGGATTGGTTGCAGACCGTTATCGGCGGTTTCGATCATGTCGCCGACTTCCAGGTCTTCGATCAGCTTGAGGCCAACCTGTGTTGCGATCAGAGTGCCTGCCGTAAAGCAAGGAACGAGCGAACTGTAGGCTACTGTGGTCTCAATCAATCTCTCGGTTAAGTATAAGTGACGCCCGGAACCAGCGGGAAGTCCGCAGCGAAACCTTGAATACCTGATCCTGATTGATTGGAAAGAGCATAGACGATGCCGGTAGATCCATCAGAACCGGTCACCGAAAAAGATGTGAAGAACTGAACTGGTTCCCCAGGTTCAAATCCAGTTGTACCGGCAGATGATGGATCGTTTGACGCAACTCCCGGATTTCCATCGGGATCTGTTCCCTGTAGCTGAAGAAATTCGTCGTCGTCGTCGAGAGACAGAACCGTGATATCCTCTTCCGCGACTTGGAAGGGAAGTCCTTGGTTAAAGGTCTGAAAGTCGATCCCGCTTGGGTTATCCGCATCGATTATCTGAAAATTGTAGGCTGCCATGATCTCTCCACATTAAACTGAAACTACTTCAAGCAGCACTACTCCTCATAGTGGAGTTGGTCAACTTTAGGTTGAGTTTTAGTTAAGATTGCGACGATCTGTCCACCTAGAGCAGAGGATGCGGTTGGCCGAGCAACGACCACCTTTGCTGACCCTGCGGGGTCTCAAGGGTCATCGAGAGGTCTTCTGCCCGGGATTGAGGGGAGCGCCGCCTTAGTCTGGATCTCGCTAATTTACTCTGTGGCAGTGCGGCACCGGTTCATCGATGGATAGGCCTCGGCGCGAAGGCGGGATGGCTTTGGGAGCGGGAGCTGCGCTTTGCCTTTTGGGTTTCGGGCTCTTCGAGCGGAGGGAGGGAGTGCGATCCGCCCTTGTGCCCCGGGGGCGTGACCGGCATCGTCGGGGCACGAACGGGAGGACATGAAAATGACAATCACACGCCGCCATACGCTCGCTTTGATGGGCGCCGCTACGGGAGCGCTGGCCGCTCCGGCCCTTGCGCAGGGGACCAAGCTGAAGGTCGGGGCTTTGCGCTTTACCTCGCATTCGCCGAGCTTCATCGCGCTGGAGCGGGGGTATTTCGCGGAAGCCGGGCTTGATGTGGAGCTGGAGTTCTTTCAGGCGGCGCAGCCGATGGCCGTCGCCATTGCCTCTGGCGATGTCGATTATGCGATGACGGCCATTTCGGGCGGGCTTGTGAACCTTGCCGACAAGGGCGCGATCAAGGTGATCGGCGGCGCGCTGTCCGAAGAGCCCGGGATCGACGGGCAGAAGATCCTCGCCTCGGACGCGGCCTTTCAGGAGGGCGTGACGGCGCCCGGTGCGCTGGACGGGCGCCGCTTCGGGATGACGACGGCGGGGTCGAGCTTTCACTATATGGGATCGAAGATGGCCAAGGCCGAGGGGATCGACATGACCTTCGTGCCGCTTCAGAAGGTGCCGGCGATCATCGGTGCGCTCAAGACCGGGCAGATCGATGCCTGGTCGATCGTGCCGCATATCGCCAAGCCTGTCGCCTCGGGGCCTGAGGTGCATATGATCGGGTCGGTCGTGGATTACCTGCCGGATTATCAGGTGACGACGATCTTCACCTCGACCGAGAATGCGGGCGATAGGGCACTGACCGAAGGCTATCTGGGCGCGGTCACGCGCGGGATCTCGGATTACAACAGCGCGATGATCGACCGGGCGGGCGGAGAGGCCGGGGTCGATGCGATGGTCGATCTGATCCACAAATATGTCTACACCGACCGCGAGCGGGAGCGGGCCGCGCCGTCGATCATCAACGGGACGATGCGGATCAACGAGGGCGCGACGCTCAACGTGGCGTCGGTGCGCGACCAGCTGGAGTGGTTCCAGTCCGAGGGGCTGGTGGATGCGGGGATCTCGCTGGATCAGTTGATCGACGGCTCCTTTGTCGAGACGGTCGGGAGCTGACGGGGTGAGGACGCGCGTCTGATGGATCTGCGGATCGAGGGTCTGACGCATCGCTACGGCGAGACCGAAGTGCTGTCGGGGATCGACCTCGACATCCCTTCGGGGCGGATCGTCTGCATCGTGGGGCCCTCGGGGTGCGGCAAGTCCACCCTGCTGCGGATGATCGGCGGGCTGGAGCGGCCGAGCGCGGGGGCGGTCGTTCAGGTCGGCCCGCCACCGGAGGGGTCGCTGAACCCGCTGACCTACGTCTTTCAGGACTTTGCCCTGCTGCCCTGGCGCAGCGTGGCGGGCAATGTGTCGCTGGCTCTCGAGGATCACCGGCTTGTGGACCGGGCCGGGCGGATCGCGGATGTGCTGGCGCGCACGCGGCTGTCGGATTTTGCGCATGCGCTGCCCCGGCAGCTGTCGGGCGGGATGAAGCAGCGGGTCGCGATTGCCCGGGCGCTGGCCGTCGATCCGGCAGTGATGCTGATGGACGAGCCGCTCTCGGCGCTCGATGCGCAGACACGCGAGCTGCTGATGGATGATCTTGTGGGCCTGTGGGAGCGCGAGCGGTTCACGGCGGTCTATGTGACCCACAATCTGGCCGAAGCGGTGCGGCTGGGTCACCGGGTCGTTGTCCTCTCCCGCCGCCCCGGGCGGATCCGCGAGATCGTGGAGATCGATGCGGAACTGAGCGGGCGGGGCGCGATGGAGGATGTGCAGGCGCATCTGTGGGGGCTGATGCGCGACGAGGCCCGCGCGGCGGATGCGGAGCTGGTCGATGGGTGAGACCGGGGCGCGCACGGTGCAGGCGGCGGCCCGGGTTGCGGCTTCTGCGGGTGCGGAGAGCCCGCATCCGGTGCCATTTCGGGGCGGCGGGTTTCGGATCACAGGCAATCGGTGGGCCGGTTTTGTCGTCTTCGCGCTGCTGATCGGCGGGATCGAGATCGGCATCCGGCAAGGCTGGATCGGGCGGCTGACGTTCCCGCTGCCCTCCGAAGTGCTGGATGTCTTTCGCCAGCTTTGGGTGACCGGCGCTTTGTGGGATCATCTGTTGCCGTCGCTGTCACGGTTTGCGGTGGGCGGCGCGCTGGGCGCGTTGGCGGGGATCGGGATCGGGACGCTGATCGGGCTGTTCGGGTTGGTGCGCGCCGGGCTTGTTCCTGTTGTCAGCGCGCTTTTCCCGGTGCCCAAGATCGCGCTTTTGCCGCTATTCGTTATCTGGTTCGGGATCGGCGAGGGGTCGAAATATGCGCTGATCGCGCTGGGGACCTTCACGCCGATGGTCGTGGCGACCTATGGCGCGGTGGATAACGTGGACCGGACGCTGATCCGGATGGGGCAGTCCTTTGGCCTGTCCTGGTGGTCCATCGTGCGCAAGATCGTTCTGCCGGGCGCGATGCCCGGGATCCTGTCGGGGCTGCGTATCGGGCTGGCGATTGCGATCATACTGCTTGTCGCCGCCGAGATGCTGGGCGCCACCTACGGGATCGGGGCCTATATCCTCGAGGCGGGATCGCTTTACGATCTGGAGCGGCTTTTTGCGGGGGTCGTGATCCTGTCGGTGCTGGGGGTTCTGACCTCGTCGGTGATCGGCTGGATCGAACGGCGGGTGCTGCGCTGGCGGACCTGACCGAGGGCGCCTTGCCCGGGACGCGGTCTTATGGCGGAGATATCGCGGCTTTCAGTGCGGCGGTCAGGATCGAGCGGTCTCCGATCTGATTGGCGAGGATCAGGATGAGGCGGGCGTTAAAAGCCTTGCTTTGCGCGTCGGTGAGTCCCTCATGCATCGATAGAAGCTCTTCATAGAAGCCGTCTGGGTCGGGAATATTGGGGGTCAGCGTCAGGGTCATATCAGGTCTCGTATCCGGTTGCCTTGCGCAGGGCTGAGGTGATGTCGCCTTGGGTCGCGCCGCTCCAGCGGGCGGCGACGTGTTGATCGGGACGGATCAGGTAGAGGGCGGCCGTTGCCTTCCCAAGATAGCGCTGGCGCAGGGCGCCGCTGGGATCGTCCGTCGCGGTTGAGAGGGTCAGCGTCTGGATGGGGATGCCGTCGGCAGCCTCTAGCGCAGGTGCCTCGGTGTCGATGGCGAGCAGCGTGAAGGTGCCGTTGAGGCGATCGAGGAGAAACCCCTCGGCCAGTGGAGCGTCCGGGCATGGCGCGCCAACGCGGGTGCATCGCGGTCCGTTCAGGCTATCGGGACCGTTGAGCGAGAGCCCGTCATAGGCGCAGGGGACGGACAGTCGGCCCGAATTGACCAGCGGGCGAGCAAAGGCATGGGTCTTCGCCAGTTCGAGCACCGCGTTGCGGAAGACCTTGCTGATGTCGCTTTTGGGGGTCAGGAAGTCCGTCGACCGGGTGGAGTTGAGGATGTTCTCGTCCGCGCCGTGGACACGCTCTTCGCAGTAGCTGTCGAGCAGGGTCTCGGGCGCCAGTCCCTTGGTCACCAGATCGAGCTTCCACGCCAGATTGTCGGCATCCTGCACGCCGGAATTGGCCCCGCGCGCGCCGAACGGCGACACCTGGTGGGCGCTGTCGCCTGCGAAGATCACGCGGTCATGGCGAAACTTCTCCATCCGGCGGCACTGGAAGGTATAGATCGAGGTCCATTCGAGGTCATAGGAGGCACCCTGCCCCAGCATCGCGTCGACGCGCCTGCGGATGTTGTCCTCCTGCAACTCGGCCTTACGGTCGATGTCCCAGCCAAGCTGGAAGTCGATGCGCCAGATGTTGTCGGGCTGCTTGTGCAGGAGGGCCGACGCGCCGCCGCCCTTGAAGGGAGGTTCGAACCAGAACCAGCGTTCGGTCGGGAAGTCGGCGGTCATCCGGACATCGGCGATGAGAAAATTATCCTCGAAGACGCGGCCTTCGAAGCCGAGGCCCATCATCTTGCGCACCGGCGAGCGGGCGCCGTCACAGGCGACGAGCCAATCGGCCCGAAGCGCATAAGCGCCGTCCGGGGTGTCGATCTGGGCTGTGACGCCATCCGGGTCCGGCGTGATGCCCGTGACGGTGTTGCGGCCCCGGATCTCGATCGGCGCGCCGTCCTTCTGGGCCTGCCGGATAGCGTCCACGAGGAAGGCTTCGAAATAGGGTTGCTGAAGGTTGATGAAGGCGGGGTTCTTGTGGCCATCTTCGGGCTGGAGGTTGAATTCGAAGACCTTGTCATGGCCGTGGAAGACCTTGCCCAGGTTCCAGACAACGCCTTTGTCGACCATGGCCTGACCCGGACCGAGGCGGTCGCAGATCTCGAGCGTGCGTTTGGCAAAGCAGATCGCCCGGCTGCCCTGCCCGGCCCCTTCCTGATCGTCGAGGATCAGAACCGGCGTGCCCTTGCGGCCCAGATCGAGCGCCAGCACGAGCCCGACGGGACCGGCACCGACGATTACGACGGGATGGGTCCGGGGCGGCGCCCCGAGCGCGGAGGGCTTTTCGTAGGGGTAAAGGGTGGCGGTCGTCCGGGTCGAGGGGTCGGCCATCTGGTAGTCTCCCGGTGCGGGGGTCAATCGCGCAGCTGTTCCCACATGTCCAGATCACGCTCGGCGGTCCAGATGCGCGGATGGGCGATGCCGCGCGCCTCGTCATAGGCGCGGCTGACATTGAACGGGAGGCAATGCTCGTAGATGGCATAATCCTTGAATTTCGGATCGCAGACCTCGCGTACGGCAGTCCATGCCTCTTTGAGGGTGCCGCCCTTCATGGCGACGCGGGCGGCGGGCGCGTAGGTGGATTGAACGAAATCACGCGTGCTTTCGATGGCGCGGCTCACCGCCTCGCGGCCCATGAGCGCCGCGCCGCGACCGGGTGCGATAGCGTCGGTGCCGTAGGCCTTGATGCGGTCGAGCGTCCGGCCCCAATCGGCGAAATGGCCGTCGCCGCAATAGCAGGCCGAGTGATCCTCCACGATGTCGCCTGTGAACATGACGTTCTCGTCGGGTACATGGATCACCGCGTCCCCGGCCGTATGAGCGCGGCCGATCTGCCTGATATCGACACGGCGCTTGCCTAGATAGACCGTCATCGCGTCGCTGAAGGTCGTGGTCGGATAGGTCAGGCCCGGGATGCTTTCGTGTCCCTGAAAGAGGCGGGGGAAGCGCTGGAATTCGCTGTCCCAGTCTTCCCGGCCGCGCTCGACCACCATGGCGCGGGCCCGGTCCGACATGATGATCTGATCCGCGCCGTAGGCGGAGGCGCCGAGAACGCGCACGGCGTGGTAATGGGTCAGAACCACGTGGCTGATCGGTTTGTCCGTCACCTCGCGGACCTTTTCGATGACCTTCTTCGCCAGACGCGGAGTTGCCTGCGCCTCGACGATCATGACGCTGTCATCGCCGATGATGACGCCAGAATTCGGATCCCCCTCGGCGGTGAAGGCCCAGAGCCCTTCGCCGATCTCGTCGAAGGTGATCGTCTTTTCCGTCATGTCCCCCTGAGAGGCGAAACCTGTGGTCATGCTGGTGTCCTTTGTGTTGCGGGGCGTGCTGGCGGTTGCGGCAGGCCGAACCATACGCCTCTCGGGGGCGGATCCAAGCTGTGCCTCATCCGAAGCTCCAGACGCCCATGGGCAGCCAGAGGGCGAAGGCCGGAAGCGCGACGAGGATGATCAGGCGCAGGATATCGGCGGCCCAGAACGGGGTGACCCCCCGGAAGATCGTGCCGGTCGAGACATCGGAAATGACGGATCGGAGGACGAAGACATTCAGCCCGATGGGCGGCGTGATGAGCGAGATTTCGGTGACGACGACCACGATGATGCCGAACCAGATGAGTGCCATCTCGCCCGTCACATCGCCCTCGAAGAAGCCCAGCGAGGCGACGAGAGGCGCGAAGACGGGCACCGTCAGGGTGATCATCGACAGGCTTTCGAAGACCGCGCCGAGGAGCAGGTAGACCACGATGATCATCGCCAGCACCGAGAAGGGTTCGAGCCCGGCCCCCTGCACCAGATCGAGCAGATCGCCGGGAAGGCCCGCGCGGGTGATCAGGCGGTTGAAGATGTCGGCGCCGATGAGAAGAACGAAGAGGCCGACCGATGTTTTGACGGTCTGCGAGAGCGCCTCGATCAGGCCGGTCCAGGAGAAGCGCCCGATCAGGATGGAGATCAGGATGGCCCCGAAGGCGCCGACGCCGGCGGCCTCGTCGGCGGTGAAGATCTGCCCGTAGATCCCGCCGATAATGATGACGAAGAGGATCAGGATCGGGATGACGCGGATCACGCTGCTGCGGACCTCGGCGGCGGACATTGCGTCTCCGGCGGGGCCTGCCTCGGGTTTGCGCCAGACGACGAAAGCCACGGCGCAGAGATAGAGCAGGATGCCGAGGATCCCCGGCAGGATCCCGGCGAGAAAGAGCTTGCCGATAGATTGGCCGGTCAGAAATCCGTAGATGATCAGGATGATGCTGGGCGGGATCAGGATGCCGAGCGTTCCGCCCGCTGCGACAGAGGCCGTCGAGAGGCTGTCGTGATATCCATATTTGCGCATCGGCGGCAGGGCGACCTTGGACATGGTCGCGGCGGTGGCGAGCGACGAGCCAGAGACGGCCGAGAAGCCGCCGCAGGCCAGGATGGTGGACATGGCGAGCCCGCCGGGCAGCCTTCCGACAACCGCATAGGCGGCCCGGTAAAGGTCATTGGCCATCCCGCTTTGTGCGATGATCATGCCCATGAAGATGAAGAGCGGGATGACCGACAGCGCGTCGTTCTGTGTGACATCGAGAATGGAATCCGCCGCAGGACCCAGCCCCGCCGACCAGCGCCAGTCCCGCAGGATGACGAAGCCGATCGCGCCGACGATGCCCATGGCGATGCCGATGGGCAGACGCAGGAAAACGAGCGCGATGACGATCGCGAAGGCGATCAGGGAAACGATCATGGCGGATCCGCGCGCCCGGATCGCAGGGCGAGGACGGCGGCGCGCGCCAGAAGAAGGAGGCCGGTCAGACCGACGATGGCGGCGATCAGACCGATCAGCGGATATTTCGGCAGAAAGAGCAGCTCGCTTGTCGTGCCACGGGACAGTGCCTTTTGGGCGCGATCCAGAAGCCAGTAGCCCATGATAAGGAATGTCAGTGCCGTGACGGTTTCGATGATGCGGTCCCGCCAAAAGGCCGCCCTTGCCGAGAACATCCCGTCGAAGAGATCAACGGCGATCTGATCGCCCCTCAGGCAGACGACGGGAAGGGCGAAGAAGATCGAGCCTGCCAGCAGGATCTGCGAGATGTCCTGACGGCCAAAGATCGGAGCGTTGAAAAGATAGCGCCCGATCACCTCGACCACGGTGAGGATCATCAGCAGAAGAAGGCAGCCCGCGCTGAGCGCGATGCATGTCCGGGCAGACCAGAGGCCCGCCCGGTCCAGAAGTCGGCTCATTCAGTTACCGCTATATTCGGCCATCGTCTCTTCAATGATCTGGAGCGCGGCCTCGGCATCGACACCCGTCTCGGAGACCTGGGACAGCACGGATTGCCGGATCTGGGGGACGAGCGCCTCGAATTTCGCGATGGCTTCGCCGTCGAGGTCGATGACCTGCCCTGTCTCCATCTGGGCGGTGACGCCGCGATTGTTCCCTTCGTCCCACGCCTCTCCTGCGAAGGCGGAAAAGTCCTCTCCCAACGCGGCCTGGATCGCGGCGGCATCCTCTTCGCCGATGGAAGACAGGAACTCCTCGCTCATGACGATGGAGAAGGAGCCGCGATAAAAGCCGCCGGGGACGCGGTAGGTATAGGGCAGGACCTCGGTCAGCCTAAGGATCGAGATCGTGTCCCCGGGAAAGAAGGTGCCGTCGGCCACGCCGTTGGCGACAGTCTCGTAGACCTTCGGGGCGGCGACCTGAACGCCTGCCATATCGAGCCCGGCCAGAACGTCGCCCATGACGCCGCCACCGGACCTGATCTTGAGGCCGGACACCTCGTCGAGGGACGAGATCTCGGTCGACAGGTGCAGCATGCCGGGCGCGTGGACCATCATGGCGACGGGGACGAGGCCCTCATGTTCGTTCGCGCCGCCCAGGATCTGCTCATGCGCGCGCCAATGCGCGGCGGAGGCGGCGGCGGAGTCCCCTTCGAGGCCGGGGATCTCGATGAGCTTTGTCGTCACGAAGCGGCCGGGATTATAGCCGTGGAAGATCCACGCGGCATCCGCGCCGCCATCCTCCACGAGATCGGCTTGGGAGGGGGGTGCGGCCAGCTGGTATTCGACCGTGCCGGTGACGCGGCCCTCCGTGGACTCTTCGATGCGGGCGATGAATTCCGGCCAGATAATCTCGTTCATGATATGGCTGGGCGGCAGCCATGAGGAGATGACCATCGTCTCCTCGGCCTGGACGGTCGTGACGCTCGCAATCAAGGACGTCGCGGCCGCAAAGATCATCGATTTGGTTTTCATGTTTTCCCTCCCGTTTTCCCGAGGCTGTTGGTCTTCGGGATTGCACAAAATTCACATAAACCGACCGGTCAGTCAATATTAGTGAGGCGTCGGTGTTGCTTTGCGACGAGCATTGGTCACCCGTCATTCAGGGGTCCGAGGATCGAATGGAGGGCGCTTGGCGCGCGAGGTGGTGGGGCTCGATCCGGTGAGCGTTGCGGCGGCCAGCCTGACTTGGCGTCGGTCGTTGGTTGAAGGGGACCGGCTATGGGAGCGCTAGGTCGCTTTACTCCCCGATAGTCCGGTCAGAGTCAGGTCGGCGACGGTTGCGGCATAGTCGAGCCGCTGCTCCTTGGTGGCGGCGGGGCGCCACATGTAGAACCAGTTCAGCATCCCGAAAACGGACATGGTGATGTCGCGGCATTTGCCGCTATCGGTTCCCAGCGTGTCGGGTGCGCAGCCTTGCAGGATCTGCGCCATCAGGCCGACCAGGTCCCTTTGATAGCCTTTGAGGATCGCCTGCTTGTCCGGGTCGAGAAGCGGCAGGCCTTCGGTCTGGATCTTGTGTTCGTTGTCCATCCCCTCATAGGCGAGCAGAAGCTCTCGGGTGATGGTGTGCAGCTGTTCGGGCGGGGTCTGATCCGAAAGGTCCGTCTCGCAGACCCAGTTGCGAAGCTGGGCGAGATAGGTGTCGAGGATGTCGAAGACGAGATCGTTCTTGCTGTCGTAGTAGTGGTAGATATTGGCCTTGGAGATGCCGCAGGCCTTCGCCACTTCGGTCATGGAGGCGCGGGCGATCCCTTCGCGCGCAAAGACAGCGGCGGCGATAGACAGGATGTTCAGACGTTTCCTGTCGTGATCCTTTGCCTTCGTTCGAACCATGGCCGCTACTCCTTGGGGCGCGCATCGACGACGCGGCGGGCCTTGCCCTGGCTGCGTTCGACACTGCCGGGAGGACCCACGACGACGTCGGTCGATACGCCGATGACGTCCTTGATCTTTTGCGCGAGCGCCTGGGCGGAGGCGGTCCGCGCCTCGGAATCCGACGCCTTTGGCGCCGTCTCGACATGGATCGACATGGCGTCCATGCGCCCATCCCGTTTGAGCTCTATCTGGAAATGCGGGGCGAGTTGGGGAATGGACAGGACCTGTTCTTCGATCTGGGTGGGAAAGATATTCACGCCGCGCAGGATGATCATGTCGTCCGACCGGCCGGTGATCTTCTCCATTCGCCGCATAGAGCGTGCCGTGCCGGGCAGCAACCGCGTCAGATCGCGCGTGCGGTAGCGGATCATCGGCAGGCCCTCCTTGGTGAGCGTGGTGAAGACGAGCTCTCCCATCTCGCCGTCGGGGCAGACCTCACCGGTTTCGGGATCGATGATCTCGGGATAGAAATGATCCTCCCAGATGTGAAGGCCGTCCTTGGTTTCCACGCATTCATTGGCGACGCCGGGACCGAGGATCTCGGAGAGGCCGTAGATGTCGACCGCATGCATGTCGAAGGCGTCCTCTACCTCGCGGCGCATCGCGTTTGTCCAGGGCTCTGCCCCGAAGATCCCGACATTGAGCGGGCTGCTCCGGGGGTCGATGCCGCTTTTGCGGTACTGTTCGAGAATGTTGAGCATGTAGGATGGCGTGACCATGATCGTCGTGGCGCGAAAATCCTCGATCAGGGTGACCTGCCGTTCGGTGAGGCCGCCCGAGACGGGAACCACGGTGCAGCCCAGACGCTCGGCCCCGTAATGGGCGCCGAGTCCGCCGGTGAAGAGCCCGTATCCATAGGCGATGTGCACGATATCGCCGGGCCGGGTGCCGCTGGCGCGCATGGAGCGGGCGACGAGGTCGGCCCACATATCGATATCGTTGCGGGTGTAGCCCACGACGGTTGGCTTTCCGGTCGTGCCGGAGGACGCGTGGAGCCGCACGATCTGGTCGCGGGGCACGGCGAAGAGGCCGAACGGGTAGCTGTCCCTCAGATCGTCCTTATAGGTGAAGGGGAACTTCGCCAGATCCTCCAAAGAGCGCAGGTCATCTGGATGAATGCCCATCGCGTCGAAGCGCTGGCGGTACATCGGCACATTCTCGTAGGCGTGCCGAAGGGACCATTTCATCCGTTCAAGCTGGCGGGCGCGGATCTCGTCGATGGAGGCTACCTCGATCGGGTCGAGAGTGTCGCGCGGGGGTGTGAGGTCTTTCACATGCTACTCCTCGAAAAGCGTGCCGCGGAGCGTCCGGGAGCAGCCTCTGAATTCAGCGATTGCCACGCCATCGCCGGTTGTCACGCTGACGTCGTAGATCCCGCTACGCCCGCTGAGGCTGACCTCGCGCGCCGTCGCAACGAGCCGGTCGCCGACCTGGGCGGGCGCGATGAAAGTGATGGTGTTGTGCTGGGCCACGACCTTTTGGTTGCGGCTATTGCAGGCGAAGGCAAAGGCGCTGTCGGCCAAGGCGAAGATGATCCCGCCATGGCAGATCCCGTGGCCGTTCGCATGATGATCCGCGACGGTGAGCGTCAGGCTGGCAGTGCCTTCATCGACATGCTCGATCGACATGCCCAGCCACGCGCTGGCGCGGTCGCCGGACAGCATGGCGGCTGCGGATTTCTCGGCGCGGGCTGTTGGGGTCAGCATGGAGCGGCGCGGTCTGGTGTTTGCGGCATCACTGGGCGCGCGCATCGCGGCCCTGCGGTCGCGGGAGCAAAGCTGCGTCCCCGACCTTGTGGAGAGATCAAAACCGGCACCGAACTTTCCCTTGCAATCGGCCTTGCGCGAGCCTAGCACAGAATACATTAACCGACCGGTTGGTCAACTTTGTTTCGCAGCGATGGTCCGCCTGTCTGGACGGGGACCAAAGCGAGATCCGAGACGTCAGGGGGCGGGATGGCACTTCAGGATGTGAGAAGCTTTGCGGCGGGCCGGTGGATCGGGTCGGACCAGAGCGCCCGCGAGATCCGGTCGGCCGTCACGGGCGAGGTCATGGCCCGGGCCGGAAACGCGACGCTCGATATGGACGAGATGCTGGATTACGCCAGAGGCCAGGGCGGCCCCGCCCTGCGCGCCATGACGTTTCATGCGCGTGCCCGGATGCTGAAGGCTTTGGCGCAGCATCTGGCAGAGCACAAGCAGCGGCTTTACGACATCTCCTTCGCGACGGGCGCCACGCAAAAAGATCACCTGATCGATATCGATGGCGGGATCGGAACGGTTTTTGTCTTTGCCTCCAAGGGGCGCAGGGAGATGCCGGACGATACCGTCTACGTGGACGGGCAGATCGAGCAGCTATCGCGAGGCGGCACGTTTCTGGGGCAACATATCTGCACGTCCCTGCGGGGCGTGGCGGTGCATATCAATGCCTTCAACTTTCCGGTCTGGGGGATGCTGGAGAAGCTCGCCCCGACGCTGCTGGCGGGGGTGCCTGCGATCGTCAAACCGGCGACGGCCAGCTGCTATGTCGCGGAACTGGCGGTGCAGATCATGTTGGAGAGCAAGATCTTGCCAGAGGGTGCTTTGCAGCTTGTCTCGGGCTCTACCGGAGATCTGCTGGACCGGCTGACGGTGCAGGATGTGGTGAGCTTCACCGGCTCTGCGCGGACGGCTCTTGCGTTGAGATCGGCGGCGCCTTTGCTTGAGCGGGCGGTTCGGTTCGTGGCCGAGCAGGACAGTCTGAACGCCTCGATCCTTGGGCCCGATGCGCGGCCCGGCACGCCGGAATTTGATCTGTTCATCCGCGAGGTCACGCGGGAGATGACGGCCAAGGCCGGTCAGAAATGCACGGCTATCCGCCGCATCATCACGCCCGAAGAGACGGTCGCGCCCGTCATCGAAGCGTTGCGGGACAGGTTGTCGAAAGTGAGGATCGGCGATCCTTCAGACAGCGCGACAGGGATGGGCGCGCTGGTGTCGGCCGAGCAGCGCATGGACGTTCTGGAGAAAGCCGCCCAGATCGAGACGGAGGCCGAGCGGGTCTTTGGCGATCCAGAGGATTTCGAGATCCACGGCGAGGCGGCCCAGTCGGGTGCTTTCGTTCCGCCGATGCTGTTTCACTGCGCCCGGCCCGATATGGCGCAGCACGTCCACGAGGTCGAAGTCTTCGGCCCGGTTTCGACCATCATGCCCTACCGGGATCTGGATCATGCGACCCAGCTTGCAAACAAGGGGCAAGGCAGTCTTGTCGCCTCGATCATCACGCGCGATCCCAAGGTTGCGCGCGCGGTTGCGCTTGGCGCGGGGGCGTTTCACGGCAGGCTGTATTTCAACAACCGCGACAGCATGGCGGAAAGCACCGGCCATGGATCCCCCCTGCCCCATATGGTGCATGGAGGGCCGGGACGGGCCGGGGGCGGCGAGGAGCTTGGCGGGGTGCGCGGGGTGATGCATTACATGCAGCGCACAGCGGTCCAGGGCAGCCCCGACATTCTGTCTGCCATCACAAGCAGATGGGTGCCGGGCGCGACAGAGATCACGCATGAAGACCATCCTTTCACCCGCAGTTTCGACGATCTTGAGCTGGGCGAGACCTTTCGCACAGCTGCCCGGGAGATCATGCTGGAGGATATCGAGCAGTTCGCGCGGTTCACCGGCGATACGTTCTATGCGCATATGGATGACGCGGCGGCCAAGCGGAACCCGTTCTTTCCCGGCCGTGTGGCCCATGGATATCTGATCCTGAGCTTTGCCGCCGGTCTTTTCGTGCAGCCCGACGAGGGGCCGGTTCTGGCCAATACGGGCCTCGACACTCTGCGCTTTCTCAAGCCGGTGGAGCCCGGGGACAGCATCCGGGTCAGCCTGAGCGTGAAGCAGAAGACACCGCGCAACGACGATTACGGAGAGGTCCGCTGGCATGTGGCTGTCGCCAATCAGGACGGGGATCCGGTGGCGAGCTACGATCTGTTGACGATGAACGCCTATGGGGCGGGAACAGGGCCGTAGGCAGCGCACGGCTCGCCATGCTAGGGTCCGGCAAAGACATGTTTCAGGGGTCCGACGGACCAGTGCAGCCTCCCCACCCTCTTGTCATGGATCTTATCGGGCGTGAGAGCCTGAAGACATGGTCGCTTATCGTCACCCTGTTCGGGGATCTGGACGGGGAAGAGCTGACGGGCGCGCAGATCCGGGATCTGCTGGGGCATCTGGGGATCAAGCCGGATGCAATCCGGGTGGCGCTGCATCGTTTGAAAAGCGATGGCTGGATCGTATCGACGCACCATGGCCGGGAAGCGGTCTATGCCCTGTCAAAGACCGCGCGGCGGGAGACGGTTGCGGCCAGCGCGGATGTCTACCGGCAGAAGGTGAAGTTCCCGGAGGGCTGCCGGTTCTACCTGCTGAAAGAGGCGGCGGCTCCGGCGGGATCGGTTGCGCTGACCCGGGAGCTGATCGTGGCGCCACGGGATGTCGCGAGCGGGTTGCCGGATGCGGTCCCGCTTGTGGCCGAGACGGGCGATATCCCGGTCTGGGTCGAGAGGCGTCTGGTGTCCGAGCCGTTTCTTGAGACGGCTGAGGGTCTTGTCGCCATTCTGCAGGCTGCGGAGCGGGCGGGCGGGTTGCCGTCGGAGCGGGACCGGACCGCGATGCGGCTCTTGGTTCTCCATCACTGGCGGCGGCTCGCCCTGCGACCGGGAAGCTGGGCACATATCGGTCTGCTGCCCGAGGGATCTCTGGCCCGGTGCCACCGTCTGGTGACGACTTTTCTGAAGGACAGCCCGCCGATCCGCGCCTGATGCCTTCCGCTTTAGTGTCCTGCCGCGTCGTAGGACCAGACGACCCGTTTGCCCGAGACCGGGTAGCATTGGCAGGTCAGCACGAACCCGGCATCGACCTCGTCATCTTCGAGGGCGTGATTGGCGATCATCTCGACATCGCCTTGCTCTACCTTGGCTTTGCAGGTCGAACAGACGCCCGCCTTGCAGGCAAAGGGCGCATCGAGATTGCTGGCCAAGGCCGCATCCAGAAGACTGGTGCCGCCGGGGATGGTCAGCGTCTGCGCCTGGCCGCCGATCGTGACGCGACCGGGGATGCCATCCGCCATTTCGGAAAGATCCGCGACCGGCGTGGGCAGGCGGCCCGGTTGGCCGCTGGCAAAGAGCTCGAACCGGATCCGGTCACGCGGCAGGCCATGCGCCTCAAGCGCGCCGGAGATCGCCAGCATCATCGGTTCGGGGCCGCAGATCAGGGCCATGTCGACAGAGCTTATGTCGATCCAGGACCGGAAGAGGTTGGCGCATTTCGCCTCGTCCACGCGGCCGCGAAAGAGGTCGATCTCCTGGCTGTCATCCTCGAGGATGTGGATCACGTTCAGACGGCCGAGATGCCGGTTCTTGAGGTCCTCCAGCCCTTCGCGGAACATGATCGTGGCCGGTGTGCGGTTGGCGTAGACCAGCGTGATCCTCGCCTCCAAGTTTTCCGTGAGGGTACTGTGCAGGATCGACAGGATCGGTGTGATCCCCGAGCCGCCCGCGAAGGCCAGATAGTGCGGTGCCTCGATGCCGGAGGCGGCGTTGAAGTTGCCCATGGGCGGCATCGCCTCGATCACGTCGCCTGCCGCCAGTTCGGTGTTCGCCCAGGTCGAGAAGGCGCCGCCCGGAACGCGTTTGATCCCAACCTGCAGCGGGCCTTTCCTGTCGCCTGTGCAGATCGAATAGGATCGCCGGATCTCGTGCTCTCCGAACTGGCGCCGGAACGTGAGATACTGGCCCGGCGTGAAGGCGAAGGCCTGATGATCTTGGGGGTTCAGGGTCACGACAACCGCATCGCGGATGGTCTTTTCGACGGCTGTGACCGTGAGGGGATGAAAGTGGGGCATGGTCTGCGTCTTCAGATACATTTGAAATAGTCGAACGGCTCGAGGCAGTCAGTGCAGCGCCACAGGGCCTTGCAGGGCGTCGAGCCGAACTGGCTGATCCTCTCGGTGGCCGTCGAATGGCATTGCGGGCAGCGCTTGGGACCTCCGGCGGCCTGAGGCGGCGCGATGCCGTAGCGTTCCAGCTGCGCGCGGCCTTTGTCCGACAGCCAGTCCGTCGTCCAGGGCGGCGCGATGCGGGTCGTCAGGCGGACCGCCTGAACGCCGCTTTGAGCCAGTGCCGTTTCGATATCGAGCGCGATCACGGCCATGGCGGGGCAGCCCGAATAGGTTGGGGTGATCGTCACCTCGACGGTATCGTCCTTGACGCGAACATCGCGCACCACGCCCAGATCGACGACCGAGATGACCGGGATCTCGGGGTCGGGCACGCTTTCGAGCCATTCCCAGATCTGCGCCTCGTCTATCGCGCGGGCCACAGCCATCCTACCAGACCGCTCCGGGATAGGAGCGTTGCAGGGTCTGCATCGTGGCCAGCATGTGACCCAGATGCTCGGTATGGCGACGGCCGGTGCGACCGCCCGATTGGGCGAAGGAGCTGTCCGGCCTTGTCAGGCAGGCTTTGGCCAGCACCTCTTCCGTCTTTACCTGCCATGCAGACTGCATTGCCGACGGCATCGGCGCGATGCCGGTGTCCGCCATGGCGGCGTCGGTCGCGTCATCGGCGAACATCTCGCCGGTATAGGGCCAGAGGTAGTCCAGCGCGGCCTGCATGCGGCTCTGGCTTTCCTCGGTGCCGTCGCCAAGGGCGATCACCGTCCCGGAGGAGCGGTCGAGATGGTAGAGCGCCTCCTTCACCGATTTCGCCGCGATCTCGGCGATGCGGGGGTCGGAGCTGCCTGACAGCGCGGTCAGCCAGGGGACCTGAAACGCATCGAAGAGAAACTGCCGCATCAGCGTCCGGCCGAAATCTGCATTGGGTGCCTCGAGCATCAGCAGGTTCCGGAAATCATAAGGATCGCGCAGGAAGGCGAGATCGTTGGCCGACCGGCCCGCGTCTTCAACCTCGGCTGCGTAGGCGAGCCAGAGCTGGGTCTGCCCGATGAGATCAAGCGCGGTATTCGTGAGCGCGATATCCTCTTCAAGGGCGGGTGCGATGCCGCACCATTCGGACATGCGGTGCCCCAGAACCAGGGTATTGTCGCCTTGCCGCAGGAGAAATTCGAGGAGAGGGGTCATCACATTTCCCAACATCGTCCGGGATGTCGTAGAAGGTCGGATGGCGATAGATCTTGTCGCGGGCCGGATCGTACATCGGGCCTTTCTCCGACGGGCTTGAGGCGGTGATCCGGTCCGCTTCGACCACCCAGATGCTGACGCCTTCATTGCGGCGGGTATAGACATCCCGCGCGTTCCTGATCGCGTGTTCAGCATCGGCGGCGTGAAGAGAGCCGACGTGGCGGTGGCTCATCCCGTGCTGGCCTCGGATGAAGACTTCCCAGAGGGGCCATTCTTTGCTCATGGTCTATTCCGCCGCCATCTTGCGCGCGGCGGATTTCTCGGCATGTGCCATCAAGGCGTCGCGGACCCAAGCGCCGTCGTCCCATGCGGTTCGGCGGGCGGTTATCCGGTCGACATTGCAGGGGCCGTTGCCCGCGATGACTTCGAAAAACTCGCTCCAGTCTGGTTCGGTGAAGCTGTAATGCCCCTCCTCCTCGTTCCATGCGAGGTCCGGATCGGGAATGGTCAGGCCAAGGTATTCGGCCTGGGGCACCGTTTCGTCCACGAATTTCTGGCGCAGCTCGTCATTGGTGTTCATCTTGATCTTCCACGCCATGGACTGCGCGGAGTGAACGCTGTCCTTGTCGGAGGGGCCGAACATCATCAGGGCGGGAAACCAGAAGCGGTTCAGGGCATCCTGCGCCATCCGGCGCTGGTCGGAGCTTCCGCCCGCCATCGCCATCATGATGTGAAAGCCCTGTCTTTGGTGAAAGCTTTCCTCCTTGCAGATCCGGACCATGGCGCGGGCATAGGGACCGTAGGAGGTGCGTTGGAGCGGCACCTGGTTCATGATCGCGGCCCCGTCGACCAGCCAGCCGACAGCGCCCATATCGGCCCAGGTGAGGGTGGGATAGTTGAAGATCGACGAATATTTCATCCGGCCATCGAGCAGCATCCGGGTCAGCTCGTCGCGCGTGACGCCCAATGTCTCGGCGGCGCAATAAAGGTAAAGTCCGTGTCCCGCCTCGTCCTGGACTTTGGCCAGAAGGTTCGCCTTACGCTCGAGCGTCGGGGCCCGGGTGATCCAGTTGCCCTCGGGGAGTTGGCCGACGATCTCGGAATGGGCATGCTGCCCGATCTGCCGGATCAGGGTCTTGCGATAGCCCTCGGGCATCCAGTCCTTCGGCTCGATCTGTTCGCCGGCATCGATCCGGGCCTGAAAGGCGGCCAGTTTCTCAGGGCTGTCCTTGGTCGCCTCGGACGTCACCATCTGTGCGTACATGCCTTGGCTCCTTCAATCGTGCGGTTTGCCGCTGCCAGTCACAGGCGCTGCGTTCACTCATCAGTTTATCATGTTACGGGATATAAATCATCATGGTTTTTGTAACATGATAGGGGCGTGCATGGCCCCCGGTCCTTTCCCTGACGAAAGGAGGGGCGGTCAGAGTGGGACCAGATGGTTGTCGAAGGCGAGAGGATGTTCGGCAAGCCGCGTGAGGCCGGTGTCGTCCAGCCGGTAGATCCGACCGTTTCCGTCGGTGGCCAGGGTCTGGTCGGTCGTTCTGCACAGACCGCAGATATCGGGCGCATGTTGGGAAACGATGACCGTTCCGTTCTGGCCAAGAAGCGCGACCCGTCCGCTGCGGGGGGCGGAGACCGCGATGCCTGCGCTATGGGTCGAAACGCTGCCGATATAGGCGCCCAGGTTGCGCATCTGTTCGATGTCCGGTGTCAAATCGGTGAGCGTTCCGTCCTCGTAGAGAGCGACAAGCGGAGGGGCGTCGAACGGATCGCCTTGCCACTGGAAACCGACGGCGATGCGACCCTGCCGGTCGGCTGCGATATGGCGCAGGGAGTTCTGATGAGCCTTGGGCTGGACCTGCTGCAGGATGGATCCCGAATTGCGGAGGATCGTGAGGTTCGGCTGCATCTTATCCAGATTGAGCTTCTCGCGACCCGTTTTCGGATGGGTCCGGATGCCGCCATTGGCGACGGCGAGCCTGCCCCCGCCTATGCGGATGATCTCGTGCGGTCCGATCCCGCCGGAGGGGAATTCATCGATGCGCGCATAGCCAAGACGCCGGTCCCAGACGCCGATCCGCCCTGCCCCGCTAGCATAGTCGTTTTCGGTCGTGAAGAGCAGCGCGCCGTCTTCGGAAAAGGCCGCATGACCGTAGAAATGCCGCCCTTCGGGGGCTTCCAGCTGCCTGCGCACGATGCCTTGCGCGCAATCGAGGACCAGCGCGAAGGTTCCCGGTCGGCGGGCGATCACGACCGCTTCGGCGCGGGTGGGGTGCGCTGCGCCCGCATGGGCGCGGGCGGGAAGCGGGATGGTGAAGGCGAGGCTCCCGTCCTGGCGCAAGCCGGTGAGAGCGAAGGACCCGTCCGGGCGGCGCGCGCCGCTGAGAGCGACAGGGCTGCCCACTGCGGCCCATCCCGGCACCGGTGCAGCCAAGGCGCTGAGCCCGGCGACAAATCCCCGTCGCGAGAGCATCAGTCGCCGTCCAGCGCGTTGAACCCGGCCTGAATGCCAAGGGGGTTTCCGATCTCTTCGATAACGGCGAGCTGAACGGCGCGGACCGCCTGCTGGAGGACCTCGATCTTGAACCGCGAGGCGGGATCCGCAACGCCCGCCAACGTGGGATCGTTGAGCGCTGCCGCACGGGCGCGGGCCTCGGCGAAGGCGGCCTGCGTCTGGGGCGTGTCTGCGGCCATGGTCGTGGTCAAATCTTCGAGCGCCGCGAGGCTCAGCTTGATATGGCGCAGGGTGCGGCCGGACCGCCGCGCCTCCGCTCGGGCCGGTCGGGGGCGATCGAATGTCCCCAGTGGACGGCCGAGGCGCTGGTCGTGCAGGAATTCCAGGCCGGTCGAAAGAGCGGTGAAGAGCGCTCGCTGTGCTTCGAGGTCGGACTGGTAGCGCGCATTCGCTCCGGCGTCGCGGAGAAGGGTCGCGTGATCCTCCCACCCTTCTTCGAGGAGGGTCGATTTGCGGGCGAGATCGCGCGCGATAGCCACCGCAAGCTGGCACGCATAGTCAGGATCGGTTTGCGACTCGTAAAGGAGGCGTTCCAGGGCGGTGAAGCCCTGCGCCGCCACCGATACCTCGCCGAAGCTGTCCGGATCATCGACGATCGGATCGGTTGCCGATGCGAGGTCGCGAAGGGCCTTGCCCGTCCTGTCCTTCGGATCGGGCCAGAAGGCCATAGCAAGTGACAGACCCTGATCCTCGATTGGTCCGAACTGGATGTGGCTGACACCGAGCCAAGCGTCATAGGCGGTGTTGAATGGCGCCTTAAGAGGCTCTGGCGTGCAGTCCTCTTCTGCGGCGGCTGCGAGCGTGGCGGTTGTCTCGGCAAGCTTGAGATGGCCAGGGAGGATATGGCGGTCGAGGGCGGCATCCACATCCGCGAAAGCAGGGGCTGCGACGAGGGAGAGAGCAAGGGCAAGGCGCATATCTAGAGACTTTCAAGAAAACGAATGAGAGCGGCGCGATCGGCTTTCGGCATCTCGACGACCGCCTGCTTTTGCGCTTCGGCTTCGCCGCCGTGCCAGAGCACGGCTTCAAGCAGCGACCGTGCCCGCCCGTCATGCAGGAAATAGGTATGGCCCGAGACCTGACGGGTGAGCCCGATCCCCCAAAGCGGCGGCGTGCGCCACTCCCGGCCGGTCGCGCGCACCTCCGGACGGTTGTCGGCCAGGCCGGGCCCCATATTGTGCAGGAGCATGTCGGTATAGGGCCAGATCAGCTGGAAGCTTTGCTCTGGCTGGCGGGCGAGACGATGGGTGACGAATTTCGGGGTATGGCAGGCTATGCAGCCGGTGTCGTAGAAGATGCGCTTGCCATGTAAAACCTCGGGATCGTCCACATCGCGGCGGGCGGGCACGCCGAGATTGGAGGCGTAGAAGGTCACAAGGTCGAGCCCTTCATCGCCGATCTCGGCGTTGTCGTGGATCGCCGTCTCGCCGTGGGGTGCGGTGCGGCAGGCCGATTGCGCCTCGGTGCAATCGCCATAGGCCGCCGGGAACAGCGTTGTCGAAATTCCGATATCGCCGGAGAAGGCGGAGGCGGATTGCTCTTTCACCGATGGCTGGCCCGCCTTGAGCCCGAAGCGCCCGAGCATGGGCACGCCGTGCTCTTGAGACAGTACGATCTGGGCGCGACCGGAAATCCGGTCACCATCGAGATCGCCCGGATCGGCAAGGGCGAGGATGTCGGCGGCGGGGATCGCATCGAGCAGTCCGAGACCGATCATCTGCGGCGCGACACGCGGTGAGAGCATCATATCCGGATGAAGCGGGCCGTAGCCAAGATCCTCAATCGCATAAGTGGGCCGCCGGAGGCTGGCGGTTTCCCCCTCTGACAAAGAGATCGGCTCTTCGGTATAGCGGATCGCGAGCCTGCCTTCGGCCGGGTGACCAGCGACGGTGAAGTCCTGCAACTGGCCGCCATAGGTGGGGTCTGGGGCGGAGTTCAGATAATCCTGTATCTCGCCGAAATCGGGGCCACCCGGGATCGACAGGCGCGCGATCATCGACACACGGCTGTCCTCGGGCCCGTCTGGCGGGTGGCCGCGTCCATCCTTGAGATGGCACCGCTGGCAGGACCGTGCGTTGTAAAGCGGCCCCAGCCCGTCGGAGGCAAGGGTGGAGGACGGCGACGAGACCCAGAGCTTTTTAAAGAGGCCGTTGCCGACTTTGAAGTCGAGTTCGCGTTCGAAACTGATATTGGCCGAGGGCTGGCTGAAGGCGTCTCGGGTGCCGGACGAACGGACCGTCGCCGCCCCGGCCTGATTCGCCTCGAAAGGTTCCGCCATCTCGAATTCCGTCGCAGGCCGGGTCACATTCGCGATCCGCGCCGCCTCTTGAGGGGTGCGTGGGACAATTTGCAGGTGTAAATCCTGAAGATCCTGAGCGTAAACTGAACTGGACGCTGCGAAAACAGCAGCCAAGACAGCAATGGTTCTTGTGAGACGCGACATATCCTATAAATATACTCAGGAATTAGGATTGGCGAGCGGATAGCACGCCTGAGCCTGGAGAAACGCAAAGATGGTGGCACTCAGCAAACAGCAGATCGACTGGAGCTGGCCCGATGCCGTTCCGTCGGATCGGAGCGCGGACGCCTTCCTGAACCATGTGCGGTTCGTCGCGCTGGGCTGCCGGGCAAAAGCCCGCACGGATCTGTTCGAAGCCTGCGCGCTGCTGTCTCTGGACCGACACTCGTCCTTTCGGGCGCATGCGGAGGCGCTGATCCTGTGCCTGAGCGACGCGCTGGGTCAGCGCGCCATCCTGTTCCGGCCCGGAACGCGGGAGCACTCTTTCGACGAGGCGTGGCTGTTGCGGTTGGCTGCCGCGCTTGCGCAGAGCGACGAAGACAGCGCCGCATTTCTTCTAAGATCGCGCCTGCCCCGGGAGCATCACCGCCATATCCGGTTTCTCGTCACGCGGATCTCCCTGCCGTTCGCCCTAACTTAGAATTATTCTAAATAGGGCTTGCCTCGGGCGGCTGCCTTGCTATTTGTTAAGCAGCAAGCCAGCCAGCCGTTCCCGGCAAGCAAGCGAAAAACTGAACATCAGGGACATATCATGACGCAGACAGCAGTCGCATTGTCGACCGATGCCAAAACAGAAATCGTCGAAGCACTGAACCAGAGTGTTGCCGAAACGGCCGTGACGACGATGCTTGCACAGAACTTCCATTGGAACGTGACCGGTATGGCCTTTGGCCCGCTTCACGATCTGTTCCAGAAGATCTACGAGGATCATTTCGTCGCGCAGGACGATCTTGCGGAGCGTATCAAGGCGCTCGACGGACATGCGGAGGGCATGCTTGAGGTTATGCTGAAGCGATCGAAGGTCGCCGAGCATGACGGTCACGCCACCGACAAGGACATGATCGCCATGATGCTGTCCGCGCAGGAGACGCTGGCGTCGACGGTTGCGGGCTGCGGCGAGTTGGCCGCGAATCACGGAGATACGCTCACCGAGGATCTGTGCATCGCGCGCGGCGAAGTGCATGAGAAATTCGCGTGGTTTCTCAGAAGCCACCTGCGCTAAGCGGCACTGATCCGGATTGAGAAAGGCCGCATATCCGTGCGGCCTTTTTTCATGTCCACCAGCTAGGCGGCCTTTCGGACGGCCCTGACCGGCTTGGCTTTTTTCTTCATGCATTTCTTGAGGTATTCGGGCGCCCAATGCTTGTAGCGCCCGAGCCGGGATTGCTGACCCACGAGCATTTCGACAAAGGCGTCGCGATGCTTGTTCTTCTTCAACTCCTTGAAGAGCGACTTTTGCGCCTTTGTCATCGAGCAGCCGATGCAATGGCCTTCACGCTTGAACTTGCACACGTCGATGCAGGGGCTTGGGGTCTTTGCCATGGGAGTCGTGCCTTGCTTGCTTGAGGGAAGACCTAGGATCGGTCTTCCGTCTTGCCAGGTGGCAGTTTGTCTTACTGGAACACCGCCTCGGGATCATCGAGGCTGTCGGATCCTTCGAAGGCAATTGTCTTCACATCGAGAGCCGCAACGGCACGTTCGATCGACCGGGTCTGATCGATCAGGGCATCGACCGCCCCCATGATAAGCGCCTCGCCCGCCTCATTGCCGCGTTCGAGCATCATATCATAGGCGAAGCCGGCTTCGGCCGCCGTCTTCATCTCGGACATCTCGAACATCGTCGCGTTCAGCTTCGACGTCAGTTCGGTATCTACGCCCGCATCCGCCGCGGCTACGAGCGATGACAAGGACGGGCCCGAGACGACAGTTCCGTCGATCCGGGTATAGCTGCCGAGATAGACGTTTCGAATGCCCAGAGCGTCATAGAAGTGGCTGTTATGGGTGTTGTCGGAGAAGCAGTCATGCTCTTCCTCCGGGTCGTTGAGCATGACGCCGAGCTTCATCCGCTCGCCTGCCTGCTCACCATAGGAAAGCGATCCCATCCCGGTCAGGATGCTTGAGATCCCCGCGGTTTCGTCTGCGATGAGTTGGGCGCGGGCTTCCCCGCCGTCCTGCCATTGGCCGACCATCCATTCGAGATCCGAAACAAGCAGCTCTGTCGCCGCTTTGAGATAGTCGGCACGGCGGTCGCAGTTCCCGCCTGTGCAGGCCTCGCCGGACGCGTAGTCGGTCCAGGGGCGATTGCCTGCACCGGGACCATGACCGTTCAGGTCCTGACCCCAGAGGAGAAATTCGATGGCATGATAGCCCGTCGCCACGTTCGACTCGACGCCGTCAGCCTCGTGCAGGGCGCCTTCCAGAAGCGCGGGCGTGATATCGGCGGCATCGACCTGCTCGCCCGACAGGGTGAAGGCCGGATTGGCGATGACATTGAGCACCGCATATTCGTTCTCGTCGGTCGCGCCGCCATAGGAGCCGTCCACGTAGTCGATCAACCCTTCATCGAGGGGCCAGGCATTCACCTTGCCTTCCCAATCGTCGACGATGGCATTGCCGAAGCGGTAGACCTCGGTTTGCTGGTACGGCACGCGCGCTTCGATCCAGGCGTCCCTCACGGATTGCAGCGCTTGCGCGGACGGGGCGTCGACGAGTGTGTTGACCGCCTCGAGCAGGTCCTGCGCCGAGGTCAGGCTGTCTTCGTATTTGGCCTCGGCGATGTCGGCATAGGTGCCCAGCACAGCGGCCCGGTCAGCAAATGCCGGGACTGCGGTCAAAAGCGTCGTTCCGAGCGCGGCTGCGATTGTAAGTTTCATTCCTGTCTGTTCCCCTGTTGAACAATTATTCGATTGGATGAAGGTGAGTGATGCCGATCTGCGGGCTTCCGCCCGGATCGACCCTTGGCGCCGCGGGCCTGTCCCTGACCGTTGCGAAAGTTCCGGCCAGCCTGTGCTCGCCCCTTGTCATTTGGTCAAAATCAGCTTTCCGGCCCGTGTGATGCGCAGGATATAAGTCTGCCCATCAAGAACGATGCAGGCTTGCGTGCATCCCTCCATCAGCTTGCGCGCGTCATAGGTTGCCGTGCGAGAGGCGTCCGTCCGCGTTTGCAGATCGGACATGTCAGTCATGTCGCGACCGGTCGAGCCGGTCGAGGATCGGCTCGACCGGTTGATCGACGGAGTTCACACCGTCAAAGGCCTGATTGATCAGCTCGATCCGGTATTGAGCTTTGGAAGACAGGCGTTCGCCCTCCTGCTCCGATTGCCGTTTGCGGCCAGATTCCATGACGGTGTACTCCAGATGGATCCGTCCGGGCTTCCCGAATTGGGTGGCTGAGACTCGCTGGTCTTTTGTCGACTATTTCTATCAGAAAAGTCAATTGCCGGCCGAGATGGTGATATCGATTGGTGTCAGGTTGGCTGCTTGACTGGGGTGGCCGCGTCGCTGAGGCACTGCAGATCCAGAGCAAACAGGCCTGAAGGATAGCACGTTCTCATGCGAATATTGCGTACGGAGTTGCGGTCGTTTCAGGAAGTGGTGCCCGGGGGCGGAATCGAACCACCGACACGAGGATTTTCAATCCACTGCTCTACCCCTGAGCTACCCGGGCGCCGGGTCGAGGGGCTGGTTGGCCGCTCGGAGAACGAGGAGGAGATATGCTCCGCGTTCGGGGTCCCGGCCTTCTAGAAGAGGTGCAGGGGGGTGTCCAGCGCGATTTAATGCGTCTGCCGGTCCGCATCGTCATGGAGGGCTTTTTCGATCTCTTCCTCGTCTGGTGGCTCGGCGGAGGGGACGCGGTAGGCGCCTGTCATCCAGCGCCCCAGATCGAGATCGGCGCAGCGCCGCGAGCAGAACGGGCGGTAATCGGCGGAAGGTGCTTTTTCGCAGATCGGGCAGGCCATCAGAGGGTCTCCGGCAGGTCGAGCGGGCGCCGCTCGCGCTTTCTTTGCAACTCATAATGCCCAAGCGGCGTCCAGCCGACCAGGGCCGTCTCGATCGGATCGGCGCGAAACGCCGCTCGGAGGGCGCTTTCCACCTGACGGCGCTGCGCCTTGCTCATCGGGGCGAAATCGACGGTGATCTGCCCTCCGAGGCCGCGCAGGCGCAGCGCGCGCGGCAGGGCGCGGGCGGCGGAGAGATTGGCTTTGAGCCCTGCGGCGGGCGAGGTGTCCGCGCCGGTATTCACATCGACGGCGACCAGGGCACGGGTCGGTTCGATGAACATGTGGCCGCCTGCCAAGGGGACGCGGCTGCTGCGAAGATCCTCGAGTGCATCCAGAACGCCGTGATCGCGAAAGCCGCTTGGCTCGGTGACGATCTGCGCAGGGGCGGTCCAGTCCCGCCAGGCCAGACCATGCGGACCGTCGCCTTCGGTCAGGGCCTCGGGCTCTGATCCGTCCGCGTCCGAGAGGATGGCGGCCGCGAGATCGGACATGGCGACGATGTCCTCCGTCAGCTCGTCCTCGGTCGCCCCTGCCGCGGCGGACCGCAGGATGAGGCCGCCCGGTCCGTCGAAGGTTGCATGGGCAATCTCGAGAAGGCGCACGCGCGCCTCCTCGTCCCGGATCCGGCGGCTGACATTTATGCCGTCCGCTCCGGGGGTGACGATGACGAAGCGGCTTTTGAAAATCAGCTTTGAGGTCACCGGAACGGCTTTGCCGGGTTCGGCGTAGCCGGTGACCTGAACCAGAATGGCTTGACCGGGAGCCAGCCCCTTTGCCTGGCGGAGAAATCCGGTTCCGTCGGGCAGACGCACCATCATGCCGCCCTGCCCTTTGAGTGGTCGGTCGCAGATGGCGCGAAAGATCGCGCCGGGACGCGGGTTGTCGGAGCTGTCGATCAGGATATCGTCGAGGATGCCATCGACCATCAAGGCAGCGGCTTCTTTGTCTGCCAGATGATCGAGGATGATGAGGGTCCCCTTCACCGGATCGCTCCGGCGGCGCGCAGAAGGTTGGCCGTTTCCGCGACAGGCAGACCCACCACACCGGTAAAGGATCCACTGATCCAAGGGATGAACGCGCCCGCAGGGCCCTGGATGGCGTAGCCGCCTGCCTTGCCTTGCCAGTCGTCGCTGTCGAGATATCCGTTCAGCTCGATATCCGACAGACGCTTCATCTTGACGGCGGTCACGACACTTTTCTGCCAGATCCGGTCAGAGGAGCGGACGGCGACGGCGGTGATCACGTTGTGACGTCGCCCCATCAGCCTGATAAGGAACTCGGCGGCTTCGGCGGCGTCGGCAGGTTTGCCGAAGATGCGGCGACCCAAAGCGACGGTGGTATCGGCGCACAGAACGATGTCCTCGGGATCCGCCTTGACGGCCTCCACCTTTTCGAGCGCCATCCGCTCGCAATAGGGCCGGGGCAACTCTCCGGGGGAAGGTGTCTCGTCGATATCGGGAGGGCGCACGGCGTCCGGGACGACGCCGATCTGCGCGAGGAGCTCCAGCCGCCGCGGCGAGCCGGAGCCCAGAACAAGCCGCATCGGCTTATTTGAAGCGATAGTTGATCCGACCTTTAGTCAGATCATAGGGGGTCATCTCGACCTGTACCTTGTCGCCTGCGAGGACGCGAATGCGGTTCTTGCGCATCTTGCCTGCCGTATGGGCGATGATCTCATGGCCGTTTTCCAGCTCGACCCTGAACGTCGCGTTCGGCAGGAGTTCCTTCACGACGCCTGGAAATTCGAGCAGTTCTTCCTTGGCCATGGTCTCTCCTTTATGAAATCTCGCCTAACGGTGCGAGACGCGGCACTAAATGCGCCGCGTCTCCCCGGTTTTCAAGGGAAAACTCGCGGGGACGTCGGGCCTGTTGCAATGCAACCCGATCCGGAGGCTCTGCGTTACACCTTTCGATGACCCAAGCCCCTCTCACCCTGCCCCGCGACCGCTTTCTCGACCTGCCGCAAGGCGAGGACCGGAAGGTCGGGATCGAAATCGAATTCGGCGGTCTGACCGAGGACGAGGTCGCGGACATTCTGATCGAACAGCTTAGCGGTAGGTGCGAGCGGACGGGTCCCGTTGGACTGCAGCTTGTCGAAACCGCTTTAGGAACGATCAAGATCTATCTGGATACTGCGTGGCGGGACCGGGCCGATACGGCGGTTGTGGGAAGGCTTCTGGAGGCGGCGCGCCGGATCGTGCCGGTCGAGATCGTGACGGAGCCGCTTGCGTTTTCCGATCTGCCCCGGCTCGAGGTATGCCGCGCGGCTTTGCGCGAGGCCGGTGCGATCGGGAGCCGGAACGGGTTCCTGCTGGGCTGGGGCGTCCATTTGAACGTCGAGACCGAAGGGTCTGAGGTCTCCGATATCCTTCCTGTGCTGACGGCCTTTGCCCTATGCGACGATGTGATCCGCGCGCAGAACTGGATCGATCCGTCGCGCCGGATCGTGCCTTTCATCGACCCCTATCCCCGGCGCTTTATCGACGCTTTGGCGGATCGGGACCAGTTCAGCATGGAAGAGCTGATCGACCTTTACCTGGAGCATAATCCGACCCGCAACCGCGCCCTGGATATGCTGCCGGTCTTTGCCCATATCGCCCCGGACCAGACGCATGCCGGTTTGTCCGGCGACGAGAAGGTGAATGCGCGGCCCGCTTATCATTACCGGCTCCCCGATAGCCGGATTGACGAGGCAGATTGGACGCTTGCCCTGGAATGGAACCGCTGGATTCTGATCGAGCGGATCGCTGCGGATGCCGATCTGCTCGATCTGATCCGCGAGGATTGGCGGGATCACCGGGCGCACTGGACGACGCTTCGGACAGACTGGCCGGATCGGGTTCTGGCGCGTCTTGAGGCCGCAAACCTCTTGGATGATATGAAGGAGATCGCATGAAACCCGTCATCGGTGTCACCGTTTCCGAGCGCTCCGGCTGGCGGATCTTTCCGCTTGTCGCCTTCAACGTCTGGCTGGCAGGCGGGCGCGCCGTTCGGTGGCAGTCGGGCCGCGATGTAGATGTGGGTACGGTCGACGGCGTAATCGTCGGCGGAGGCGATGACATCTCCCCTGACCTTTACGGCGGCGAGCTGGTCACCTCCGCACGGCTCGATCCCGCTCGCGACGCGCTTGAGAAAGAGATCATCGAGACGGCTTGGAAATCGAATACGCCCCTTCTCGGCATTTGCAGGGGCAGCCAGATGCTTAATGTCGTGCTGGGCGGAGATCTGGATCAGGATGCCTACAAGACCTTCGGATCGCGCAAATACAAGACCGTCCTGCCGCGCAAGACGGTGACGGTCGAGGCCGAAACGCGTCTTGCGGGCCTGGTCGGATCCGAGCCGATGAAGGTGAATGCCCTTCATTCGCAAGCGGTCAATACGCTCGGGCGCGGCCTGCAGGTGGCGGCGCGCGATGAGGGCGGAATGATCCAGGGGATCGAGCGAATTCGGGATCCTTTCATGCTTGGCGTTCAGTGGCATCCGGAGCATCTTTTCTACGCGCGGCGGCAGCGCCGGATTTTTGCCGCGCTCGTTCAGGCGGCAGATGCCTACCGCGAGAACCGAAGCCAGATCGACGGTGTCGACGCTGCTGTCGCCCAAGGCTGACGCCCCTGCCGCGAGATCGTTAGCGAACGGTGAATATCATAAAATATGTTAGAAATGTGTCGGAACGTTTCGCGCCTTCGATCTGTTTGCGAGCATCACCTTTCAACAAGAAGGATATGCTATGACACTTCGTCGCCTCCTTATCTCGACCGCGCTGACTGTGCCGATGGCTGCAGCTCCAGCCTTCGCTCAGCAGGAGCAGGTTTGCCAGGACCTCATGCAGATTGCCCAAGACGGTCTGCCCGAAAACAGTGAACGTACACCCGATGATGTGCTGCGCATCGCCCAGTCCGACATCGCCGCAGATTGCGAAGTCATGCTGGTCGAAGTGACTGCGCTTGTCGAAGCCGAAGCTCAGACGGAAGCGACCGATACCGATGCCGCCCGTCTGGCAGAGACCGATCAGTTGACAGTGACGCTCGAGGACGAGCGCGTTGTCGAAGGAATGGTCTTCCTTGAGCAGGAAGCTCCGCAGGTTGATGTCGAGCAGGGCGATACCGAGGTTGTCATTTCCTCCGCCGAGCCCGCAGTGACCATCGAAGAGCAGGGCGCAGAGATCCTTGTTCGCCAGCAGGCACCCGAGATCAACGTGGAAATGCCGCAGCCGACGATCACCATCACGCAGGCCGCGCCCGAGATCATCATCACGATGCCCGAGCCCGGTGTGAACGTCGCCTCCGCACGTCCTGAGGTCGAGATCCGTCAGGCCGAGCCGCAGGTGACCGTCAATCAGGCGCCGCCGACCGTGAATCTCGAATTGCGCACTGCCGACAATGCAGAAGGCAGCCAGGGTATCCAGGTTCAGGATGGCGCATCCGGCGAGACATATGCTGCCGGTGAAGTCCGTGAGCCGCGCGCCACGACCAACGCGCAGATCACCATGGCGACCAGCGATCCGACCGTGATCTACGAAGAGACCGAGACCGAAGGTCAGGGCAACATCCAAATCACGCGGGCCGAGCCGAGCGTCACCTTTGAGGCCGCAGAGCCGAACGTCCAGTTCTCCTCTGCCGGTGAGCCGACCGTGAATTTCGAGCAGCAGGGCGAGATCATCGTCACCATGCGCGAATTCGGTGAAGGCGACAGCACGGACGGTGACACGCAGCAAGCCAGCGCGATGCAGTCGGTCGAGCAGATGCAGAGCGAAGACGGCATGCAGACCGCGGATGCCACCGAAGTCGACGGCACGCAGCCGATGACCGAGACAGCAGAGGCCGGCGGTCTGATCACCGAAGGCGAAACCGAGACGGCCGATGCCGGAAGCGAGACCATGCAGACCGAAGAGACCGATATGGTCGCCGAAGGTCCAATGATCGAGCGTGAGGGCTACCAGACAGTGCCCGCCACCGAGATTGAAGTCAGCTCGCTCACTGGTGCGTCGGTCTTCGACATCAATGACGAAAATATCGGCGAGATCGGCGAGCTTGTTCTGAGCAATGCCGGTGATCTTGACCGGGCGATCGTCGATGTCGGCGGGTTCCTCGGCCTTGGAGAAAAGCCCGTTGCGGTTGAGGCAGGTCAGATGGCCTTCCTGCGCAACGAGGAGGGTGGAGACCTTCGCGTCTATGTCGACGCCAGCCGTGCAGAGCTGGAATCGCAGCCCAGCTACGAAGGTCAGTAATCTAAGTTAGATCTTCTGAGAGGGTCGCTCTTCGGAGCGGCCCTTTTTCATTTACGGATCCGGTGTTTCCCACCGGTTCTCGAGCCGCTTGAGGATCTGGTCCCGGCTTTGCCTGTAGCTTGCCAGCTTTTCCTCCCGCCGGTCGCCAAGACCGGACGGATCGAGGATCGGCCAGTATTCCACCTGAACATGATGGGTCTGGGTCAGATCGAGCGCCCGCCGCTGACTGGCAGGAGAGAGCGCGATCACCATGTCGAACGAGCTGAGATCGTCGCCCCATTGCTCCATTTCGTCAAAGCTGCGCGAGCGGTGACGGGAGAGCTCCACCCCGATCTCCTCACAGACAGAGACCGCGAAGCCGTCGATTTCCATATCGTTGAAGACGCCTGCTGACTGGATGTAACAGCTTGTCCCATAGAGCTTTTTCATGATGCCTTCGGCCATGGGCGAGCGGATGGAATTGTGATCGCAGCAGAAGAGGACCGATTGGGGAAGCTGCTGACCCACTCTCACCCTCCGAAATGCAGGACGCAGATCAGCGTAAAGAGCCGCCGGGCCGTATCATCATCGACCTTGGCCTTGTCGTCGAGCCGCTCCTGAAGGATCCGCGCCCCTTCGTTATGGATTCCGCGCCTGGCCATATCGATGGTCTCGATCTGGCTCGGCGGGAGCGTCTTGACCGCTTCGAAGTAGCTTTCACAGATCTGGAAATAGTCCTTCACGACCTGCCGGAACGGGCCGAGAGAGAGATGAAAGGCCCCGGCCGGATCCCCGTCCTCGCTCGCCAGATCAAAGACAAGCCGCTGGTCGCGGATACCAAGCCCCATACGGTAGGGTCCGGGATGAACCTCTTTGCCGTTGCGACTGATCAGGGCGAAGGTATTGGCCTCGAGCAGATCGAAGATCGCGACCTGTCGCTCCTGCTCGATTTCGGGCGTGGGCGGCGGAAGCGCCTTGTCGTCCAAGGAAATGTCGACAATCCGGGTCATCGGTTCACCTTGTCCAGTCGCGCCCGGACGCTCAACCCATGTGCCTCCAGACTTTCCGATATGGCAAGCCGTTCAGCTGCCGGTCCAATGGCGCCAAGGCTATCGGGTGTCATTCGCGCCAGGGTGGTCCGTTTCAGGAAGTCGAGCACTGACAGCCCGCTGGAGAACCGCGCGGATCTGGCCGTTGGCAGGACGTGGTTCGGACCGCCGACATAGTCGCCGACCGCCTCCGGGGTCCAGGATCCGATGAAGATGGCACCTGCATGGGTGATCTGGGCGGACAGCGCGTCGGGATCCTCGACGCAAAGCTCGAGATGTTCCGGGGCGATCCGGTCAGACAGTCGGGCGGCCTCCTCAAGATCGCGCACGACGATGATCGCGCCGAAATCACGCCAGCTCGCCCCCGCGATGGCACGGCGCTGCAGTGTCTTGAGATAGCGGTCCACGGCCGCGCTGACCGCGTGTCCCATTGCCTTGCTGGTCGTGATCAGGATGGACTGGGCGCTCTCGTCATGTTCGGCCTGGCTGAGCAGGTCCAATGCAATCCAGTCGGCATCGGCAGTCTCATCTGCGATGACAAGCACCTCGGAGGGACCCGCGATCATGTCGATCCCGACCTTGCCGAAGACACGGCGCTTGGCCGCCGCCACATAGGCATTGCCCGGGCCGGTGATCTTGTCGACGGGGCGGATGGTTTCGGTGCCGTAGGCAAGTGCCGCGATCGCTTGGGCGCCGCCGATCCGGTAGATCGTCTCAACGCCCGAGATGCGGGCTGCCGCGAGGACCAGAGGATTGACCGCGCCATCTGGGGTCGGGCAGCACATGGCCACGCGCCGGACACCCGCCACCCGCGCGGGGATCGCGTTCATCAGGACGCTGGAAGGATAGCTGGCAAGGCCGCCCGGCACGTAAAGGCCCGCCGCATCGACGGCGCTCCAGCGCCAGCCAAGCATCGCGCCGGTGTCGTCCTGCCAGCTTTCGTCCGGTGGAATCTGGCGTAGATGGTAGGCGTCGATTCGGTCCGCCGCGAGATCGAGGGCCGCTCTGTCCTCCCGCGAGACCTTGGCGACTTCGGCATCGATCTCGGCCGTCGAAAAGGCAAGCGTTGCGGACGTCAGATCAAAGCGGTCGAACTTCGATGTCAGCTCGATCACTGCCGCATCTCCGCGCGTGCGCACATCCGCGATGATCTGCGCCACCGCGTCGTCCACATCGGGGCTGTCTTCCCGCTTTGCGCTTAGCAAAGCCGTGAAAGCAGTCTCGAAATCAGCGGCGTCGGCGTGAAGGAACTGAGGCATGGGTCCGCTCTTACCCGCGCGGTCCCCATGGCTCAAGACGCGTCTTGCGTCAGAGAAAGCACATAGAAATGATCGTCCTGCCAGCGATCCCCCAGTCTGACCGCCCGGGGAATGCGGCCTTGCCATTTAAAGCCGTAACGTTCGTAAAACCGGATGGCCCGCAGGTTGTCCGCGGCGACCGAAAGCTCCAGCTGGCGAAAGCCGCGCTCGCGCGCCTCCGCAAGGACCGCATCGAACAGAGCCGATGTCGCGCCAGTCTTGCGATAGCTCGGCCTTGTATAGACGGCGAAGATCTCGGCCCGGTGACGGCAGGCCGCTGCGGTCATTGGAACGAAAGCGAGAACCCCCGCCAGTGCATTATCCGAAAAGATCGCCCGGATCGTGCCTCTCTTCAGGCGCTTCGCGACGGCCTCGTCGGTGAGAGCCCGCTCTTCGTCGTAGGTCGTCAGGAAGGCTTCTGGGACGGTCTTCAGCGCCTCGAGACGGATCGAGCGCCATTCCGCCAGATCGTCAGGCCCGAGCGCGCGAATTTCAAACGTCATGCTCCGGCGCCTTACGAGAGGGCGCGCGATAGGGACGGGTGACATCGCGCAGCAAAACCTCCAGCGCTTCGACCTCCACCCGGATCGCTCCGTCACCGGCCAGTGTCAGGATCACTGCGCCGGTGCCGTCCTCTTCCGCCTCGAATTCGATCGTCAGAAGGGACAGGACGATATCGGGATCCTTGACCACGCCTTGCGAAGCGACGCCGGTCACATCCTCGAAGGCCAGAACCGCCTGGACGCGTTCAAAGTCGCGGCCGCGCCGTTCGGCGGCAGGCTTGTCCTCCCAGCGAAAGCGGTTGAGCAGAATTGCGAAGCGGCGATCGGACGCCTTCCAAAGCATCTCTTCGCCCGGGAAAACGGCATCCTGCAGAAGCGAGGAGATCACCTTAAGATCCTCGCTGTCGCGGGCGACCAACCTTAGCGGTTTCTCACCTCCATCGGCAAAACTTGCATCTGTCATTCACTAATCCGTTCGATATCCGCACCCAGCGCGCTGAGCTTCCGCTCTACATTCTCGTAGCCGCGATCAAGATGATAGACCCGGTTCACGCGCGTTTCACCCTTCGCCGCGAGGCCCGCGAGAATGAGGGAGACCGAGGCCCGCAAATCCGTCGCCATCACGGGCGCGCCGCGCAGGCTTTCGACGCCGGTGACCTTGGCCGTTCCGCCGCGAACGTCGATCTTGGCACCCATTCGCTGAAGCTCGGGCGCATGCATGAAGCGGTTCTCGAAGATCTTTTCTTCCAGCGTGCTGGTGCCCTCGGCCAGGCAAAGCATGGCCATCATCTGGGCCTGAAGGTCGGTCGGGAAGCCCGGGAACGGCTCGGTTGTGACATCGACGGCATGCACGCGCCCGTTCGTGCGGGCCACCTTGAGGCCCCGGTCGGTCTCGGTCACGTCAAGGCCGGCTGCGCGGATCTTGTCGACAAAGGCCTCGACCAGTTCGATCCGTCCGCCCAGACATTCCACCTCTCCGCCTGCAAAGGCAGGCGCCAGCATGTAGGTCCCAAGCTCGATCCGGTCGGTGACGACCTGATGGGTCGCGCCGTGAAGCCGGTCGACCCCTTCGACGGTAATCTCGGAAGTTCCATCCCCCTCGATCTGAGCGCCCATGGCCCTGAGGCATTTCGCGAGATCGACGATTTCAGGCTCGCGCGCCGCATTTTCAATGACTGATGTGCCTTTGGCGAGCGTGGCCGCCATGAGGATGTTTTCGGTCGCCCCGACGCTGGCGAAAGCCAGCTTGACCCGCCCGCCCTTCAGCCCGCCGGACGCCTTGGCGTGAACGTATCCATCGGACAGATCGAGGGTCGCGCCCAGCGCCTCCAGCCCGGTCAGGTGAAGATCGACAGGGCGCGCGCCGATTGCGCATCCACCGGGCAGCGAGACCGTCGCCTCGCCGAACCGTGCCAGAAGCGGGCCTAGAACCAGGATGGAGGCGCGCATCTTTCGGACGATATCGTATTCGGCCCGGGTGCTGGTGATGTCGTGCGAGGACATGGCCAAAACCTTGCCATCCTGCATCGACGTCACTTCGGCCCCGAGCGACTGGAGCAGCATGGTCATCGTCTTGATGTCGCTGAGCCGCGGTGCGTTGGTGAGGGTAAGAGGCTCCTCGCTTAGCAGCGTGGCCGGCATCAGCGTCAGACAGGCATTCTTGGCGCCCGCGATCGGGATCTGCCCGGACAGCGTGTTGCCGCCGCGTACCAGTATCGAGTCCATGTTCGTTTATCCTTCGTCCTGCTCGTGCCCGTCGTCTCTTGCGCGCTTTTGGGCCTTCCGACGCGCGAGGTTGGCCTTCAAAGCGGCCTTGAGACGTGCCTCCCGGTCCGGTCGGGTGGTCTCGGCTTTGCCTTGCGCGGTGGAGGCTCTGTCTGACGAACTCTTTTCGCTCATGAAAGGTCCCTACCAAGCGGGCCAAAAAGCGTCCAGTCAGGGCTTGCGCGGTTGATCTATTGGGGTTAGGTCCCCGCACCGATGCTGCTGTAGCTCAGAGGTAGAGCACTCCCTTGGTAAGGGAGAGGTCGAGAGTTCAATTCTCTCCAGCAGCACCATCCCGGCTTTCTCTTACAGACTTTGCGCGGCGAGGCGTTGCGGCGCTCTCCCTTTGGGCTGCGCGCATGTCCTGCCAAGCCAAAGAACGGCGAGCGGATCGCCTAGACGATCCGACCTGCCTCCAATCGCACGGTTCGGTCCATGCGGGCCGCCAGTTCCAGATTGTGCGTTGCGATTACCGCCGCCAGCCCGGTGTCGCGGACGAGGTCCATGAGGACGCCGAAGACGATATCCGATGTCGCGGGATCCAGATTGCCCGTCGGCTCGTCCGCCAGAAGCAGCCCGGGACCGTTCGCAAGCGCCCGGCAAAACGCGACCCGTTGCTGCTCTCCGCCCGAAAGGGCGGCGGGACGGTGGTCGGCGCGGGCCTCGAGCCCCACGCGCTTGAGCAGATCAAGCGCCCGCCCCTCTGCCGCGCCTGCCCCCGTTCCATTCGCAAGCTGGGGGAGGATGATGTTTTCCAATGCGTTGAATTCGGGAAGGAGGTGGTGAAACTGATAGATGAAGCCGACCTTCGCGCGCCGCATCGCCGTGCGCCGCCGGTCGCCGAGCGCTGTTACATCCTCACCGCCGATTGCCACCGATCCGCCATCGGCGCTGTCGAGCAGTCCTGCGATGTGCAGAAGAGTCGATTTGCCTGCCCCCGACGGAGCGACAAGGGCCACAACCTCGCCCGCAGCGACGGACAGGGACACACCCTGCAGAACCTTGATCTCGGACGGTTTCCCAGAATTGTAGACCTTCGTGATCCCGTCGAGGGCGAGCGCGGCTTCACTCATAGCGCAAAGCCTCGACCGGGTTCATCCGCGCCGCACGCCGCGCGGGGAAATAGGTGATGGTCCAGCTTAGTCCCAGGGACAGGGCGACGGCGGACAGCACATCCTCCAGATGCAGCTCGGCGGGCAGATTGTAGATCCCGCGGATTGACGGATCCCAGACCCCTCCCCCCGCCAGGTAGTTCACCGCAGAGAAGATCGGATCGATATAGATCGCAAAGAGGCATCCAAGGATCACGCCGCAGACCGTCCCGATTGTTCCAATACTCGCACCGCACAGGAAGAAAACGCGCAGGACCGAGCCTTGGGTCAGCCCCATGGTCCTGAGGATACCGATGTCCCGGCCCTTGTTCTTCACCAGCATGATCAGTCCGGAAATGATGTTCATCGACGCGATCAGAACGAGGATCGACAGGATCACGAACATCACGTTGTCCTCCACCGCCAAGGCTCTCAGGAAGGAGGAATAGGCCTCTCGCCACGTGAAGATCTGCCCTTGGGGGCCGAGCGCTTCCATCAAGGCAGGCCGCAGCGCGTCGATTTCCTCGGGGGCCTCGACCATGACCTCGATCTCGTCGACGCGGCCCTCGCGGTTGAACATGCTTTGCGCGGCCTCGAGCGGCATGTAGACCCGCGTGCGGTCGATATCATAGCGGCCTGCGCTGAAAATAAAGACGACCTCGTAGAAGTTCCGCCTAAGGCCGCGCCCCATGGGCGTCATCGGCCCCGTATTCGACACCAGCTCGATCCGGTCGCCGACCATCAGCCCCAGCTCGGCGGCGATCCCGTTGCCGATGGCGATGCCGTCCTCGTACCGGTCAAGATCGCCTCGCGATGTCACCGGATCGACGATGCGGGGGATATCCCGCAGATCCTCGGCGGTCATTCCAAAGACCTGGACGAACGTGCTCTCCTGCCGGTGATTGGCCATCACCTCGCCTTTGACGACGGGGGCCGCGCGGATCACTCCAGGCACATCGGCAAGCTGAGAGGCGCGCGCCTCGTAGTCCGAGATCGTTCGGTCCAGCGCGCCGGACGCATCGACCACCGGGATATTGTAGACGCTCACATGGGCATTCGCGCCGAGGATCGTTCCCACGAATTCCGACCGAAATCCGGATCTGACGGCGAGGGTCGCGATCAGGGCAAAGACCGCCAGCGTGATCCCGATCAGGCTGATCCATGTCATCGTCGACACGCCGCCTTCGGCGCGCCGCGCGCGGATATAGCGCCACGCGATCATCCATTCGAACCGCGAAAAAGGAGGGGGACTGCCTGACATCTATGCTCTGCTTGGTCTTTTTGGTTGAGGGGACCGTGCGCTGCCCGCCGTTCGGCGTCAAGCGACCGAGCGAGGTGCCGCGGCGTTGCCTCGGGTCACAGGTCAGCTATTGTTCTGGAGGCGAGGCGCTTCAACGGTGAGGCGTCAATTCACGTCATGACGGAGATCCCGATGACGCACCGCCCGCTTTCCCACCCTGCCGCTGATCTTTTCGCCACCGAACATGCCCAAGGACATCTCTCTCGCCGTGAATTCCTGACCCGCGCGACCGCGCTCGGGCTGACCTCGACCGCCGCCTATGGCCTGATCGGGCTGCAAAGCCCTGCTTTGGCCCAGAGCGGCGCGCAGGAGGGCGGCGTTCTGCGGATCCAGCAGGATGTCCGTGCCCTCAAGGATCCGCGCACCTATGACTGGCCGCAAATGTCGAACTACACGCGCGGCTGGCTTGAATATCTTGTTGAGTATCAACGCGATGGCACCATTCGCGGGATGCTGCTGGAAAGCTGGGATGTGAATGACGACGCCACCGAATATACGCTCAACGTCCGGCCCGGCGTCACCTGGAACGATGGCAGCGACTTCACCGCCGAGGACGTCGCGTTCAACATCGCCCGCTGGTGCGAAACGGCCGTCGAGGGCAACTCGATGGCCTCCCGCATGACATCCTTGATCGATTCCGAAACCGGCACCCTTCGCGAGGGCGCCGTGGAGGTTGTCGATGAGGCGACGCTGGTCCTGCGTCCAGGAATGGCCGACATCACATTGATCGCGGGCTTCTCGGACTATCCGGCAGCGATCGTCCCGCAGAGCTTCTCCGGCGATGATCCGCTCGCTAATCCGGTTGGAACAGGCCCTTACTTTCCGGGCGAGTATACGGTCGGTGTCGAGGCGATCCTGCTCAAGAACGCGGATCATGACTGGTGGGGCAACCGCACCGAAGGCTATGGCGGCGCTTTTCTCGAGGAAATTCGGTTCATCGACTTCGGCACCGATCAGGCCTCGCATTTCGCAGCCGCCGATGCGGGCGAGGTCGATATGGTCTACGAGAGCCTTGGCGAATTCGTCGAGCTGATGGACACAATCGGATGGACTAGATCCGAGGCAGTGACGGCCAACACGTTGTGCATCCGAACGAACCAGACCGCCGAAGTGAACGGCCAGACCCCCTATGCAGATGCACGGGTGAGACGAGCGCTTGCCATGGCGGTCGATAACGCCGTCTGTCTGGAGCTGGGCTATGCGGGGTTGGGCGAGGTCGCCAACAACTTCCACGTCTCTCCGATCCATCCCGAATATGCCGATGTCGAACGGCTGCCCCACGATCCCGCTCAGGCGCTTGCCCTGATGGAAGAGGCGGGCATGGCCGATTTCGAGCACGAGTTGATCTCGATCGACGACAACTGGCGGCGCGATACGTCGGACAGCGTGGCCGCTCAGCTTCGCGATGCGGGGCTGAACGTCACGCGAACGATCCTTCCCGGCGCGACCTTCTGGAACGACTGGACAAAGTATCCCTTCTCGACCACGGACTGGGCGCAGCGCCCCTTGGGGGTTCAGGTGCTGGCCTTGGCGTACAGGTCCGGCGAGGCCTGGAACGAAAGCGGGTTCTCGAATCCCGACTTCGACGCCAAGCTGAACGAGGCGATGGCAATCTCGGACGCCGATACCCGCCGCGAGCTGATGGCCGAAATCCAGACGATCATGCTCGACGAGGGTGTCGTCATTCAGCCCTATTGGCGCTCGATCTACCGCCATGCAGCGCCGAATGTCGTCGGAGCCGATGCGCATCCGACTTTCGAAATCCACGTCTACAAGCTGGGTCTCGCCGCTTAAGGCGGCGCCTCCCTAGACGCCGGAATAAATCGACCCGATCCGCTCGAGCGCTTGCTCGGGCGGCATCTCCTCGCTCTCGCCAGTCCGGCGCGAGGTCAGCTCGACCACGCCGTTCTTCAGACCGCGCGGCCCGACCGTGATCCGCCACGGCAAACCGATCAGATCCATCGTCGCGAACTTGCCCCCGGCCCGCTCGTTGCGGTCGTCGTAAAGCGGCTCGAGCCCCAGCGCCGTCAGCCCGGCATAGAGGCTTTCGCAGGCCGCATCGGCCTCTGCATCGCCTTGCTTGAGATTGACGATCCCGCAATGGAACGGCGTGACGCCTTCGGGCCAGATGATCCCCTTGTCGTCACGGGACGCCTCGATGATCGCTCCGACAAGCCGTGATACTCCGATCCCGTGAGAGCCCATATGAACCGGCACCGGCTTGCCGTCGGGACCTTGCACTGTCGCGCCCATCGGCTCGGAATACTTGGTGCCGAAATAGAAGATCTGGCCGACCTCGATCCCGCGTGCTTCGCGCCGATGCTCCTCGGGCACCGCATCCTCGAAATCGGCGGCATCATGAGTATCGTCCGTGCGCGCATACAGCTCGGTGAACTCGTCGAGCACGCCGCGGCACTGATCGACGCTATCGTAGTCGATCTCGCGCGAGCCAAGGCGGATATCCTCAATCCGTGCATCGTAGAACACGCCGCTTTCGCCGGTATCGGCGAGAACGAGGAATTCATGCGTGTAGTCGCCGCCGATCGGGCCGCCTTCGGCCTTCATCGGGATCGCTTGAAGCCCCATCCGCTCGTAGGTGCGCAGATAGCTGACGAGATGCCGGTTATAGGCGTGATGGGCTGCCGCTTCATCAAGATCGAAGTTGTAGCCGTCCTTCATGTAGAACTCGCGGCCCCGCATGACGCCGAAGCGCGGGCGCATCTCGTCGCGGAACTTCCACTGGATATGATAAAGTGTCAGCGGCAGGTCCTTGTAGCTGGAGACCGAGCCGCGGAAGATATCCGTGATCATCTCCTCGTTGGTCGGTCCAAAGAGCATGTCGCGGTCGTGCCGGTCGCGCACGCGCAGCATCTCGGGCCCATAGGCGTTGTAGCGGCCGCTCTCCTGCCACAGGTCGGCTGGCTGGATCGTCGGCATCAGAACGGGGATATGTCCGGCGCGCTGCTGCTCTTCATGCACGATCTGCTCGATCCTTTTGAGCACCTTGAAGCCCAAAGGCAGCCAGGAATAGATCCCCGCCGCCTGTTGCCGGATCATCCCCGCCCGCAGCATGAACCGGTGCGAAGCGATCTGCGCATCGGCAGGCGTTTCCTTGAGAACGGGCAGAAAATAACGGCTCAGACGCATTGTCGGGGCTTCCTCACATCAGGTGCCGTTCGGCTTTAGCGGCGGCGGATCGCACGGGCAAGCCGCCATTGCCTGCGGACAGCGCAAAACGAGAAAGCGACTGCCGGTCCTTGAATAGCGCCGGATCATGGGCAATGTCTTGAGAACGCCAGAGAAGGATGCCCATGGCACTACCGGTCAGCCACCAAGCCCGCTACTGGGGCATTGCCGCAGTGATCTTCCTCGTCACGCTTTATCTTCTGGGCGACGTGATCCTGCCCTTCATCCTTGGAGGTGCGATCGCGTATCTGCTGGATCCCATCGCCGACCGCCTGGAACGGCTTGGGCTCAGCCGGGTCGGGTCCGTGATCGTCATCACGATCGGCGTCATCCTGATCTTCACGATCCTGCTTCTGGCGGTCGTGCCGCTTCTGCTCGATCAGATCCCGCGCGCGGTCGGCGCGATCCGGACGTTTCTGGACGATCCACAAGGACGCCTTGCCTCAAGCTACCCGGCCTTCTTCGGAGAGGACGGCAGGTTCGCGGACTTCCTTGCCCCCGATGGTGCGGCCGCCGAGTATTTCCAGCAGATCGGAGAAGCGATTCAAAGCCGGGCGGGTCAGCTGCTCAACGGTCTTGCGGGCGCGGCTGGCGGGTTTGTGAACATCCTCGTCCTCTTCGTGCTCGTCCCGTTCATCACCTTCTACCTGCTGCTCGACTGGGACCGGATGGTCGCCCGCATCGACGAGCTGCTGCCCCGCGATCACGCGCCCACGATCCGCCAGATCTTCGCCGATATCGACAAAACGCTGGCCGGGTTTCTGCGCGGGCAAGGCCTCGTTTGTGTGATCCTCGGGATCTACTACGCGATTGCGCTTGCCCTTGTCGGGCTCAATTTCGGCGTCCTGATCGGCCTTCTTGCGGGGTTCATCAGCTTCATTCCCTATGTCGGCGCCATCGTCGGCGGCGTGCTGGCGATCGGTGTCGCTCTCTTTCAGTTCTGGGGCGAATGGTGGTGGATCGTCGCCGTCTGGGCGATCTTTCAGTCCGGCCAGTTCGTGGAGGGCAATATCCTGACGCCCAATCTGGTCGGCAGCAGCGTCGGCCTGCATCCGGTCTGGCTGATCTTCGCCCTCTCAGTCTTTGGCGCTCTTTTCGGCTTTGTCGGTCTGCTGGTCGCAGTGCCTGTTGCCGCCATGATCGGCGTCGTCGCCCGGTTTGCCATAGACCGCTACAAATCGAGCAAACTCTACTGGGGTTTCTCTCCGCCGGATCGTGTGCCTGAGCCAAGTGAAGAGCCGGTGCAGGCAGAGATCCAGCCCCCCGACGAAACCGCCTGACCCGTGCCTCGGCAGCTTAGCTTTCCCCTGCCGGATCAAACCGCGCGGCATGCAAGCGATTTCTTCGTTTCGCCTGCGAATACGATTGCGCATCGGGCGGTCATGAATCCGGCAAGCTGGCCCGATGGGCGTCTGGCTTTGATCGGGCCCGCCGGTTCGGGCAAGAGCCATCTTGCGCAGGCCATTGCGGTGCCAGGCGACACGCTTCTGCTCTCGGCGGCGGATCTTGAGAGGGACGGCGCCGCCCTTCCCGAAGCCGAGCTGATCATTCTGGACGACCTAGGCGACCCTCTAAGCGCGGCTGCCGAAGAACGCCTTTTCCATATCTACAACCACCTTGGCAGTGGAACCGGCAAGCTTCTTTTGATCGCACGCACCCCGCCAAGCCAGTGGCCTATCGCCTTGCCCGATCTGGTCAGCCGCGTGAAATCCGTCACCCCGGTGCAGATCGAGGATCCGGATGATGCGCTTTTGCGCGCGCTGTTGACCAAGCTTTTCCGGGATCGCCAGCTCAATCCGCCGCCTCAGGTGATCGAGCGCTTGGGCGCGCGCATCGAGCGCTCGTTCGCAGCCGCACAAACGATTGTCGACCGGGTGGATAAAGAGGCCTTGGCGCAGGGCCGGGAGATGACCTGGCCGTTCGTCCGCACGCTTCTTGAGGACGAGGGTCCAGAAGCATGATATCAGTCTGGATATCTGTCACCGCCCTGTCACGCCAAGGCCTCAGACCATTCGCATGACCCAAGCTGACTTTCTCAAGGCCGACTTCCCGGAACCGGCAACGCTCGATGACGATCTGACCGGGCCGTCGCGTTTTTTTAATCGCGAGCTGTCCTGGCTCGGCTTCAACTGGCGCGTCCTCGAAGAGGCCGAGAACCCCCGTGTGCCGCTTCTAGAGCGACTGCGGTTCTTGTCGATCTCGGCGGCCAATCTTGATGAGTTCTACACCGTTCGCGTGGCTGGCCTGCGGGAGCTGAAGCTCTCCGGGAATACGACCCCCGCCGCGGATGGTCTAAGCCCGGGCGAGCAGCTTATCCTGATCGACCGCGATGCGCGCCAGCTTATGGCGCGCCAGCAAACCACCTTTGAGACCCTCGCAGAGGAGATGGAGGCGCAAGGCATAACCATCTGCGCGCCCGGCGATCTGAATGGCGACGACAAGGACTTCCTGTCGGAATACTTTCTCAATCAGGTGTTCCCCGTTCTCTCCCCTCTTGCGATCGATCCGGCCCACCCGTTCCCGTTCCTGCCGAATGAAGGCTTCACGCTCGCCCTAGAGCTTAAGCGGCGCAAGGATGACCAACCCCTGCGCGCGCTGCTTCCGATCCCCCAGCAGATCGATCGGTTCATCCGGCTTCCCCAGACGGACGGCCTGCGGTTCCTGCGGCTTGAGGATCTGCTTTTGTTGCATATCGACCGGCTCTTTCCCGGCCATAAGATCAAGGGGCATTGCATCTTCCGCATCCTGCGCGACAGCGATCTGGAACTGGAAGAAGAGGCCGAAGATCTTGTCCGGGAGTTCGAGGTGGCCCTCAAGCGCCGTCGCCGGGGCGATGTCGTTCGGATGAAGATCTCCGTGGGTGCTCCGAATGCGCTCAAGGCTCTCATCATGGAAGAGCTTCACGTCACTGAAGACGAGGTGGTCGAGGTCGACGGCATGATCGGCGCGACCGACCTGTCCGAGCTTGTCCTCGATGAGCGTCCCGACCTGCTCTGGCCGTCCTTCACTCCCCGCATCCCCGAACGCGTTCAGGACCATGACGGCGACATGTTTGCGGCCATCCGCCAGAAGGACATGCTGCTGCACCACCCTTACGAGACCTTCGATATGGTGGTCCGCTTCCTGCAACAGGCCGCACGAGATCCCGATGTCGTCGCGATCAAGCAGACGCTTTACCGCACATCCAAGCAGTCCCCCATCGTCGAGGCCCTTTGCGAGGCCGCCGAAGACGGCAAATCCGTCACCGCGCTGGTGGAGCTGAAGGCCCGCTTCGACGAGGCCGCCAATATCCGCCAGTCCCGCCGGCTGGAGCGCGCGGGCGCCCATGTCGTCTACGGCTTTCTGAACTACAAAACGCACGCCAAGATCAGCACGGTCGTCCGGCGCGAAGGCGACAGGCTTGTCACCTACAGCCATTTCGGAACCGGCAACTACCATCCGCTGACTGCCCGGATCTACACCGATCTGTCGCTCTTCACGACTGACCCGGCACTGGGCCGTGATGCTGGCAAGATCTTCAACTATCTGTCCGGCTATGCCGCACCGGAAGAGCTTGAAAATATCTCGATCTCTCCGCGCGAGCTGAAGAAGACATTGCTGAAACGGATTGCCGAAGAGGCCGATTTTGCCTCGAAGGGCAAACCGGCGATGATCTGGGCCAAGATGAACTCCCTGATCGAAGCGGACGTGATCGACGCGCTTTATGCCGCCTCTCGGGCAGGCGTGCAGATCAGCCTCGTCGTACGCGGCATTTGCGGTCTGCGCCCCGGGATCAAAGGCCTGAGCGAAAATATTCGCGTCAAATCGGTCGTGGGCCGCTTCCTCGAACACAGCCGGATCGTCTGCTTCGGCGCGGGACATGGGCTGCCGCACAAAAATGCGCGCGTCTATATCAGCTCTGCCGACTGGATGGGCCGCAATCTCAACCGGCGGGTCGAAACGCTGATCGAGGCGACAAATCCGACCGTGAAAGCGCAGATCGTCAGCCAGATCATGGCCGCCAATCTCGCCGATGTGGCACAAAGCTGGGTGATGGGCCCGGACGGAAAATTCACCCGGGCGGAAACCCCTGAAGACGGCTTTGCGTTCAACTGCCACAGGTTCTTCATGGAAAACCCGTCGCTTTCCGGGCGCGGGTCCGCTGGCGCCTCCGACGTTCCGAAACTGACCCATACCGAGGATTGACCTTGAACGAGACCGCGCCTGACTTCGGCCCATTCGGGCGCCCGCTCTTCGATAGTCCCGAGGCGCGCGCCCTGTCCCGGGTTGGCGTCGTTGATGTGGGATCAAACTCGGTCCGACTTGTGGTCTTTGACGGCGCAGCCAGAAGCCCCGCCTATTTCTATAACGAAAAGATCATGTGTGCGCTGGGCGCGCATATCTCGGAAACCGGGCGTCTAAACCCCGAAGGGCGCGTGCGCGCGCTCTCCGCCATGCGCCGCTTTCGCGCTTTGGCCGACGGGATGGGCATCTCTCCACTCACAGCCGTTGCAACCGCCGCGGTGCGGGAGGCCGAAGATGGCGAGGAGTTTCGCGCCGAAGTCGAAGCGGAAACCGGGATCAAGCTTTGGGTGATTGACGGCACGGAGGAGGCCCGCCTTTCGGCGCAGGGCGTTCTTCTTGGCTGGCCCGGCTCCTACGGTCTGGTCTGCGATATCGGCGGCTCATCGATGGAGCTGGCCGAGCTGGACGAGGGCCGCGTCGGCCGCCGCATGACGTCAAGGCTTGGACCTTTGCGGCTGGCCGATATCAAAGGCGGCAAGGCAGGCCGCAAACGTCATATCAAGGACGAGATCGGCGCCCTGCATGCCAGTATGGGCTCGTCCGACAAGCGTCTGTTCCTCGTCGGCGGCTCGTGGCGCGCCTTTGCCCGCATCGATATGGAGCGGCGCGGCTATCCACTGACCGTCCTGCACGAATATCGTATGACGGCCACCGCGATCCGCGACACGGCCAAGATGATCGAAGGCAGCGATCTGAACGAGCTGCGCGGCCGCTGCGGTATCTCGGAGGCCCGCATGTCGCTGATCCCGCTCGCCGCTCCCGTCCTCAAGCAGCTGGTGCGCACGTTCAAACCCAGAGACATCACCATCTCCAGCTACGGGATCCGCGAGGGGATGCTCTACGAGGAAATGCCCTCGCAGCTACGTGTCCGCGATCCGCTGATCGAGGCGTGCCGCTTTGCCGAATCGAAGGACGCGCGCGTTCCGGGCTTTGGCCGTACCCTCTATGCGTTCATCAAGCCGCTTTTCAACAGCGCGTCACCTGCAAAGAAGCGCCTGATCCGGGCCGCCTGCCTGCTGCACGATGTCAGCTGGCGCGCCCATCCCGATTACCGGCACGAGGTCTGCTTCGATCTCGCAACCCGGGCCAATCTCGGCGGTCTCAAGCATTCCGAACGGATCTGGCTCGGTCTGGCGCTCTTTCACCGTTACAAGAGCAACCGGATCGGCACCCGCTTCGAGCATCTCTACGATCTGATCCCCGAAGAGGCCCAGACGGAGGCCGAGATCGTCGGCAAAGCGATGCGGTTCGGCGCGATGCTTTGGCAGCAAACGGACGCACAGATCGGGCAGCTTCGATTCTATCCCAAGAAGAAGAAACTCGACCTTATCCTGTCGAACGAGGCGGCCCCACTCTTTGGAGAGGTCGCCGAATCCCGGTTCTCGTCACTGGCGAGCATTCTGGGCGCCGAAACCGACGTCAGATACCGCAAAAAGATCTAGATCTCGATCTCGCCGTCCAGATCGAGCGTCGGCGCATCGGGTTTTCTGGGGATCAAGATATCGCCATTCGGCAGGATCTCGGGCGGCCCATAGTTGGTCATGTCGTCGATCTGGCCCATCAGATCGGCCAGCGCCGGTCCCATCTCGTTCATCAGCTGTCGAAGCTGCGGCCCCATATCTTCGGCCAAGCCTTCAAGCTCTTCGAGCGCGGGTGCCATTTCCTTGCGCAAACCGTCGAAGAAAAGCTTCGCCCCTTCCTCCATCAGGCTGAAGCCGCGCTCCTCCTCAGCCTCCTGCGCATGCGCCGGAGAGGCGAGGCCCAAGGCCAGAACGACTGCAAGAATATGTTTCATCTTTGATCACCGCATCTATCCAATGACCTGAAATATAGTCACCTTCATCCGCTATCCCAACCCCCGAGGTCCAGATCGAGCGTGACGGGGAAATGATCGGAAGCCGCCAGAAGCGCCTCGCGCAGCGCGTTATCGCCCCAGCAATCTGGATCTTCGAACGGGTGCCAGATCCGCCAGACCGGATCACAGACGACCAGATCGGGCGAGATCATCACGTAATCGAGCAGCGCCTGAAGATATCTTTTCTCGGTGTCGATCCAGAACCGGGCCGTCGTTTTCGTAGCGCCCAATCGACGGCTCAGCGCCTGCCGGGCATGAGGATCGGTCATCTGCGCCGCGCCGCCTTCGCCCAGCACAATCTCGACCCCGGAGCGGCCAAAGAGGCTCTCATAGTCGTCCAACCCCGGCCCGTCGTTGAAATCCCCGAGGATAATCAACGGCTCGCCCGCCTCTAGATGCTGGTCCGCGCGCCGCCGGATCCAGATGCATTGCGCAAGCTGCTTTCGCCGGTTCGCGATGGCCCGCGCCATCGCGGCGTCGCCCGTCTCGCCGCTGCGCCCGCCCTTGGATTTGGCATGCACGCCGATCAGCCGCAGAACCGGCCCGCCCGCCACCTCAAAGGCAACCTCAAGAGGCGGCTTGGAGAACCGCATCCGCTCCGGCGCAGCATCGACATCCAAATCATAGCGCAGCACCTGATCGAAGCGGGGCGCCCCGTCGCGTCCATGGGTGCCAGTTAGCTCGCCTTGGGGATCATGCCGGGCCGTTCCGATATCGGGATCGTAAAGCAGGATGATCTCCTGCTTGGTTTCGCTTTGAAATCCCAACAGCGCCTTGCGCGCCCGCAGCCCGAACCGGTCTGCAAAGGTTTCGAGTGCCCGCACCCCTGACCGCTTCCGGCTGCTATCGGGCGCCTCGATGACCATGACCGCATCGGCATCGAGCGCCTGAAACACACGCCCCACCGCCTCCAGCTGTTCGCGGCGCGTGACCCCATAGCGTCCGGCCCGCTCGTCATCGTCCCAGGGCTGGCCCGCACTATCGAACAGCGTCCAGAACCACTCGACATTATAGGTGGCGATCCTCACGCACGCCCTTCGGACACAGCCTCCCAGGCGCGATTGACCGCGATCATCCGGCGTTCCGCGATCTTGACCGCCTCCTCGGGCACGCCCCGTGCGATCATCGCATCGGGATGCGTCTCCCGCACCAGGGCCCGCCAGGCATCCCGAGCTTCATCGAGCGTCGCCTCCGGCGCGATCCCCAGCACCTCCCGCGGGTCCGGCTCCGCATTCGGGACGAACCGCATCCGCATCTGGTTGAAACATCGCGGCTTGATCTCAAAGATCTCGGCCACCCGTTCGAGGAAAAGCTCCTCGTTAGGATGATATTCGCCATCGGCCATCGCGATATGAAAGAGCCCCTCGACCAGATCGACCAGAGCCTCCTCGTTTTCCCCGCGAAACATCTGATGGATCCGCCGCGCGTAATCCTCGAACCCCGACACGTCCTTGCGCGCCAGATCAAACACCCGCCCGGCATTCTCCTCGTCTTCGGAGGCGATGTGGAACACCTCGCGAAACGCTGTCACCTCATCGCGTGTGACACGCCCATCGGCCTTGGCCATCTTCGCCCCGAGCCCGATTACTGCGATGGTGAATCCGACGGATTGCTCCGGCGCAGACCGCAGCCGATCAAAGATCGACGACAGCCCCTCCCCCGACCGCAGGGCGGCCAGAACTTCGATGATGCGGGTCCAGATCGACATGACGCCACTTTAATCCGTCTCGAGAAAAGGTCGAGGACCTCCAACCTTTGCGGCACCGAACCCAGCGCGCCCGAAGGTCGCGGATCGCGGTTCAGTCACTCCGCCGCTTCGGGCCGCGCCTTGCGGATCAGCTTGAGAATATCCTGCGCCGCCTCGGGGATGTTGGTGCCCGGTCCGAAGATGGCCTTCACTCCGGCATCGTAAAGGAACCGGTAATCCTGCTGCGGGATGACACCGCCGCAGATGACAAGGATATCCCCCGCCCCCTGCGCCTCCAGCGCCTTGACGAGCTTGGGCGCCAGCGTCTTGTGACCGGCGGCCTGCGACGAGATCCCGATCACATGCACATCGTTGTCGATGGCGTCCTGCGCGGCCTCTTCCGGCGTCTGGAACAGGGGCCCGACATCCACGTCAAACCCGATATCGGCAAAGGCGGTCGCGATCACCTTGGCGCCCCGGTCATGCCCGTCCTGACCCATCTTGACGACCAGCATCCGGGGCCTGCGCCCCTCATCCTCGGCGAATTGCTCGACCGCCGTCTGGATCGCAGCAAAACCCTCATCGCCCTCATAGGCGGCTCCATAGACCCCTGCCAATGTCTTCACCTCCGCCCGGTGGCGCCCAAAGACGCCTTCCATCGCCATCGAGATCTCACCGACCGTCGCCCGTGCCCGCGCTGCCTCGACCGCCGCCTCCAGCAGGTTGCCGCCCTCTGCGGCCCGCCGCCCCAGCTCCAGCAGAGCCGCATCGCACGCCGCCTGATCCCGCTCCGCCTTGATCCGGTCTAGCCGGGCGATCTGGCTCTCTCTCACCTTGTCATTGTCGATATCGAGGATGTCGATCTCATCCTCTTTCTCAAGCCTGTACTTGTTGACCCCGACAATCACCTCGTCGCCCCGGTCGATCATCGCCTGCCGCCGGGCGGCCGTCTCTTCGATGCGCAACTTCGGCATGCCGGAGGCGACGGCCTTGGTCATACCGCCCATCTCCTCGACCTCCTCGATCAGCGCCCAGGCCGCCTCGACCAGATCGGCCGTGAGCTTCTCCACGTAATAGGAGCCCGCAAGCGGATCGACGACATTGGTGACACCCGTTTCCTCTTGCAGGATCAGCTGCGTGTTGCGCGCAATCCGTGACGAAAACTCCGTCGGCAGCGCCATCGCCTCGTCGAAGGAGTTGGTATGCAGCGATTGCGTTCCGCCCAAAACCGCGCTCATCGCCTCGAATGCCGTGCGCACGACGTTGTTATAGGGATCCTGCTCCTGCAGGCTCACCCCCGACGTCTGGCAATGGGTCCGCAGCATCATCGACCGCGGGCTCTTCGGCTCGAACTCCTCCATGATCCGGTACCAGAGCAGTCGCGCCGCGCGCAGCTTTGCCGCTTCCATGAAGAAGTTCATCCCGATGGCGAAGAAGAACGACAACCGCCCCGCGAATTTGTCGACATCCATGCCGCGCGCGATCGCGGTGCGCACATATTCGCGGCCATCGGCCAGCGTGAAGGCAAGTTCCTGAACCAGGTTCGCCCCCGCCTCCTGCATGTGATAGCCGCTGATCGAAATCGAGTTGAACTTCGGCATCTCGGCTGAGGTATATTCGATGATATCTGCGATGATCCGCATCGAGGGTTCGGGCGGGTAGACATAGGTGTTGCGGACCATGAATTCCTTGAGGATGTCGTTCTGAATGGTCCCCGACAGGGCCGCACGGTCGACCCCCTGCTCTTCTCCGGCGACGATAAAGGACGCCAGAACGGGGATCACCGCCCCGTTCATCGTCATCGAGACGCTCACCTCACCAAGCGGGATGCCGTCGAAAAGGATCTTCATATCCTCGACTGAGTCGATCGCCACGCCCGCCTTGCCGACATCGCCTTCCACCCGTGGATGGTCGCTGTCATAGCCGCGATGCGTTGCCAGATCGAAGGCCACGCTGACCCCCTGCTGCCCGGCAGCCAAAGCCTTGCGATAAAAAGCGTTCGATTCCTCGGCCGTCGAAAAACCGGCATATTGCCGGATCGTCCAGGGACGGCCCGCATACATCGTGGCCTTCACGCCGCGCGTGAACGGAGCCTGCCCGGGGATCGAGCCGAGATGATCCAGACCGTCCAGATCCTCGGCGGTATAGACCGGCGCGACATCGATCCCCTCGAGTGTCGTCCAGGTCAGATCCTTAAGGGATCTGTTTTTCAGCTCCTTAGCCGCGATCTCGGCCCAGTCGTCCTTGCGTCCCATCACCGGCTCCTTCCAGCTGATCCGTCCGCTTTGGATGCGCTCAGCCGATTATAACCCAAATAACTGTCTCGTGTCCTGACGCAGAGACTCTTCGCAAAGGCGATCGGCCCAACTATATCTGCGGTAACAGGAGACCTCATGACCTTATTTCCGACCCGCGCTGTGCTCGCCTTGACCGCAGCCGTCCTCACAACACCCTTTGCGGCCGCTGACGATGCGGTCCAGACGCCCCTTGTTCTCGGCCCGGTCGAGCAATGGCAGGCCGATCCGACCGTGATACTCGAAGCCGTCGATGTCACGCTCGATGACTTCCGGTGGCTCGCGCGCCCGGTTGTCGTCTTTGCCGACACTCCGAACGATCCCCGCTTCCAGACCCAGATCGAGCTTCTGGCCGCCCGCATGGAAGACCTCGCCGAACGCGATGTCGTCGTTCTGACCGATACCGACCCCGAAGCGTTCTCCTCCCTGCGAGAGCAGCTGCGTCCACGCGGCTTCATGCTTGTCGTGCTGGGCAAGGATGGGGGCGTAAAGCTGCGCAAGCCGGTGCCCTGGGACGTTCGGGAGCTGTCGCGCTCCATCGACAAGATGCCGCTGCGCGAGCAGGAAATCCGCGATCGCCGGGCGCTGAACCAGTAAAGTTCATTGAATCCTAACCTGTTGCAGCTTATATCTCGCCCAGGAGGACAAAAGATGTCAGATCGCCAACAGCCCGCACCTGTCCATCTTCCATATACACCCATTCCCGTCACGGGCCGGACCGGTCCGCGTCCTGAAGGGTATTGACCTCCCGCTCCGACGCCGCAACGCGTTGAACTTCCAGTCTTTTTGCCTCGGCCTCGGCGGTTTGCTCGCGTAGCTCCTGCTCAAACTTCTCCGCCTCCTCCTTGCCCTTCTTGGCATAGATATCGATCATCCGAAGCGCGTGATTGCCGAACGCAAAGGCCTGCACCTTCATTTCGGTCAGATCCTCGTAAAGCCTCACTTGACGCTCGACCGGCAGCTGCGCGAACGTCTTCCCCCTTAGATCCTCGGTCACATCCCCCATCACCTGAAGCTGCGCGTAATAGGCGACCACCGCATCGATTGTCGTGCGCGGGAGGATATGAATCTCGTCGATGATCGAGGCATAGACCTGATCCTTCCGGTCCCTCACCACGAACGGAATATAGGACCGCCCTCTATTCGCCTCATCGCGCATCCGCTGCACGACAAGGCCTGACTGCGCACGCAGCATCTCGGCGCTGCCCAATGTCTGCAGATTGGCGCCAATCTCAGCAAAAAGCGCCCGGTGCACGTCCCTCAGCCGCTCCTTGCGCATTCGGCTGCTGCGCCGCCGGTTCTGCCGGCCATTCACGATCCAGCCGACAGCGACAAAGAGGCCCGCGATCACCGCCTGCCAGATACGCGGATCGACCCCCTGAAGCCACGCCCATATCGCCGTCAGACCGCTCACTCGAACTCCATGATCACATCATCGACCGCAAGGCTCGCCCCGGGTTCGGCGTTGATCTTGGCCACCGTTCCGCGCCGTTCGGCGCGCAAGATATTCTCCATCTTCATCGCCTCAACAGTGCAGAGCGCCTGCCCTTCCTGCACCTCCTCGCCCTCGGCCACGTCGATCTTCACGATCAACCCCGGCATCGGACAAAGGAGTAGCTTCGACGTATCGGGCGCCTCCTTCTCGATCATATGCGCCATCATCGCATCCTGACGCGGATGCAGAACCTTCACATCCAGATCCGCGCCGCGAGACCGGATCCGAAATCCGTTCGTGATCTTGTCGACCTTGAGCACCAGCGGCGATCCATCCACATCCAGCCGCGCCAGCGTATCGCCCGGCGTCCAGTCGCTTTCCACGCGGTGGCGCGCCTCATCCTCGAACCGAACCGTCGCGCCCTCCCGGTCTGCCTCGATTACCACGGGCCAGATATGACCGCCGATCCGTACCACCCAATCCGCGCCGACCTTGCGCTCGTGATTGCTCATCCGGCCCGAAATGCGCGCCCGCCGGATCTCTGCCACCCGATGCATCGCCGCCGCCGAAGCCGCGACCCGCCTCAAATCCTTCTCCGGCAGATCGACGGCGCCGAAGCCGTCGGGATATTCCTCGGCGATGAATGCCGTCGTGATATCGCCGCTGACAAAGCGCGGATGATCCATCACCGCGCTGAGAAACGGCAGGTTGTGCCCGATCCCTTCCAGCTCGAACGTATCGAGCGCGATCCGCATCTCCTCGATCGCCTCCCCCCGGGTCGGGGCCCAGGTGCAGAGCTTCGCGATCATCGGATCGTAATACATCGAAATCTCGCCGCCCTCGAAAACGCCCGTATCGTTGCGGACAACGCGGCCCTCTTCGGCGACCTCCTCTGGCGGACGATACCGCACCAGCCGCCCGATCGACGGCAGGAAGTTGCGATACGGATCCTCTGCATAAAGCCGCGACTCGATGGCCCAGCCGTTCAGCGCCACATCGCCCTGCTCAAAGGAAAGCGTCTCCCCCGCGGCAACCCGGATCATCTGCTCGACCAGATCGATCCCGGTGATCAGCTCCGTCACCGGATGCTCGACCTGAAGCCGGGTGTTCATCTCGAGGAAGTAAAAGTTCTTCTCCCCATCAACGATGAACTCTACCGTGCCCGCGCTGCGATAGCCGACCGCATCGGCCAAAGCGCACGCCTGCTCGCCCATGGCCTTGCGCGTCGCCTCGTCCAGAAACGGCGACGGAGCCTCTTCGATCACCTTCTGGTTTCGCCGCTGGATCGAACATTCCCGCTCGCCCAGATAAAGCGTCCGGCCCTGCCCGTCCGAGAGCACCTGAATCTCGATATGCCGCGGCTGGGTGACGAACTTCTCGATGAACATCCGGTCGTCGCCAAAGCTGGCCGCTGCCTCGTTCTTGGAGGCCTGGAACCCCTCGCGAACCTCGCTCTCGTCCCAGGCGATCCGCATCCCCTTGCCGCCGCCGCCCGCGCTGGCCTTGAGCATCACCGGGTAGCCGATCTCGCCCGAAATCCGGATCGCTTCATCTGCATCCTCGATCAGCCCCATATGGCCGGGCACGGTCGAGACCCCCGCCTCCGCCGCGATCTTTTTCGAGGTGATCTTGTCGCCCATCTTTTCGATGGCCCCCGCGGGAGGACCAATGAAAGCGATGCCTTCCGCCTCGAGCACCTCGGCAAAGGCCTTGTTCTCGCTCAGAAAGCCGTATCCGGGGTGAACCGCCTCGGCGCCGGAGGACCGGATCGCCTCCATTACCTTTTCGATCACGATATAGGACTGATTGGCGGGCGCCGGGCCGATATGGATTGCCTCATCAGCCATCTTGACATGAAGGGCATGACGATCCGCATCGGAGTAGATCGCGACGGTTGCGATCCCCATCTTCCGCGCCGTCTTGATGACGCGGCAGGCAATCTCGCCCCGGTTCGCTATCAGGATTTTCTTGAACATGGGTCCCCTCAAACCGCCATGCCATAGGCACGATAAAAGCGCGACTCAACCCATAGGAGAGCCGCGTGATTGGCATTCCGCCAAAGAGAAACCGCCCGGACGCAAGCGCCCGAGCGGTTCAACTTCAGATTTTCGATCTGTTTAGCGGCAGATGCCTGCGTCGTCGCAGAACACGCCGGCAAGGCCGCCGACGGCTGCACCGGTTGCAACATCGTTGTCTGTTGCGTCAGCAACGACAGCACCGGCAGCTGCGCCAATGACTGCGCGCTCGGTGTCGTTATCGCCGATGCCGCTGCCTGCACAGGCGGACAGCGAAAGCGCTGCGAAACCCGCGAATGCGACTTTTGTAAGGGATACCATGACTCTGCTCCTGTTTTTTTCCATCTGGCCACAGCGCGAACCTTTTTGCCCGCTGGAATGACCAAACTCGATTTGAATAAAGCACGTCCACGCCAGAACGGAAGAGCCAGGCGGCTGTTATTCGATATCACGCGAAGAATAGCCGATCTTCGCCGACGAACCGCCAAACGGAATGGAGGCGATCCAATCTTAATGTGACTGGATCGCCTCCTAGGGGAAGGGTAACGGTTTTGACAATTTGCGGATGAAGGCTTGCTGGAACCGCCATCCACATATCGAAAGTTGCACAGGGTTTCTTCCATTGCAAAGGATAGATCTGCGCTTGCCTTAAAGTAGGCTGATTCCCGCCTAGATTGTATTGCCGATGCTTGTATACAAAGGCACATCAGACCCCACCTTCCTGATCGAAAGCGTCGGGAAAGCTGGCACGGGCGCGTCTTTCATCGATCTTGAGCAGCGAATCGTAGCTGGCCGGATCGAACGGATCCTCCGCCGGGATCACTTCACGGCCAAACAGCCACGAAAGTCGCCCCGCATCCAGATTGCCCCGCTCAAACGGCTCGGCTCCGAACTGCTCCCAAAGCGCGGCCATAAAACCGGCATCGGCGCGCCTATCGGCAGGTTTGCGATCGGCATATCGCTCGCGCGAGACGAGAGCAGTCGCGCCTCCTTTGTTGTCGCGCCGGATCGTAAACTGAAAATCGGTTCCCGGAAGCCGACTGGGAAATCCGCGATGCTTGAGCATCAGAACGGCTCCCACAGGCATGTGGCTTCCTCGATAGCGAAGGCCTCGAAAAACTGGATCACGTTTGGGACGGTTTCGCCGAAGGGTGTTTCCCGATCCGACAGCGAGATAACGATCTTTTCCGCCTCCCAACCATTCGCCTCAAGCGCGGGGAGCGCATAGGCCGAACACAAATGCGGAAAATCCCTCTCCATATCCGTAAAGCTCAGTCCCGCCGTGCCGATGGATGGCGCCAGAAACCGAAATCGGGCGACCTTTGTCTCTGGCTCAAGCACCAGGTCGAAAAGCATCACCTCCTGCCCGGACGGCACATCGAGCACTGCCTGCTCGGCCATGACCGCCGACGACAGTAACACGGCGACGCAAAAGGCTAGCCGCGCAAGGCTTCGATCAGCTCGTCCTTGGACATATCGGAGCGCCCCTCGATATCGAGCTCCTGCGCCCGGTCGTAAAGCTCGTCCTTGGTCCACTCCTCGTAGGGAGGCTGTTGCCCGCCTTTCTTCGAGGGCTCCATGTCGTCGTTGGACTGCGCATTCGCGATCGCGGCAGCTTTCTGTTTTGACATGCCATCGTCGCGCAGGCTCTCGTAGGTCTCGTCGTTCTTGATCGACGGTCCGTGGTCCTTGGTCATGCGTCTTTCCATCTCGCTTGGGCATGTGCGCAACGGAGAACGTCCTGCCCCGGTTCCCACCGACCAGATACAGACCGAATACCGACCGGATACCGCAGCCCGAAAAGACACTGTCAAAGCGGGATATTGTCATGTTTCTTCCACGGATTTTTCAGTTGCTTGCCACGCAACGACGCAAAGGCCCGGCACACCCTCCGCCGGGTTGACTGGGGCAGGATCACCTCGTCAATGAACCCCTTTTCGGCGGCCACGAAAGGATTTGCGAACCGATCCTCGTAGTCCTTCGTCCGCTCCCCGATCTTTTCAGCATCGCCCAGTTCGGACCGGTAGAGGATCTCGACCGCTCCCTTGGCGCCCATCACCGCGATCTCCGCCGTTGGCCAAGCATAGTTGAAGTCACCGCGTAAGTGCTTGGAACTCATGACATCATACGCCCCACCATAGGCCTTGCGGATGATGACCGTAACCTTCGGAACCGTCGCCTCACCATAGGCAAAAAGCAGTTTCGCGCCGTGCTTTATGACGCCCCCATATTCCTGCCCCGTCCCGGGCAGAAACCCTGGCACGTCGACCAGTGTCAGGATTGGAATTTCGAACGCATCGCAAAACCGGACAAACCGCGCCGCCTTCCGGCTGCTGTCGATATCAAGACAGCCCGCCAGGACCATCGGCTGGTTCGCGACCACCCCGACGCTCTGCCCTTCCATCCGAATAAACCCTGTTAGAATGTTCTTCGCAAACTCCTGCTGTATCTCATAAAAATCGCCCTCATCGGCGATCTTCAGGATCAGCTCCTTCATGTCGTAGGGCTTGTTCGCGTTATCGGGCACCAGCGTATCAAGGCTATCATCCACCCGGGCAGGATCGTCAAAGAACGGCCGCGTCGGAGGCGCCTCCCGGTTGGACAGCGGCAGGAAATCGACTAGCCGCCGCACCTCCGCCAGCGCTTCGACATCGTTCTCGAATGCGCCGTCGGCGACCGAGCTCTTGCGCGTATGCGTGACCGCTCCGCCCAGCTCCTCGGCCGTTACCACCTCGTTTGTCACGGTTTTTACGACATCGGGCCCGGTGACGAACATGTAGGAGGTGTCTTTCACCATAAAGATGAAATCGGTCATCGCTGGCGAATAGACCGCTCCGCCCGCGCAAGGCCCCATGATGACAGAGATCTGCGGCACCACGCCCGAGGCGAGAATATTGCGCTGGAAGACCTCTGCATAGCCTGCAAGACTGGCCACGCCTTCTTGGATCCGCGCCCCGCCCGAGTCGTTCAGACCAATCACCGGCGCGCCGTTCTGAACCGCCATATCCATGATCTTGCAGATCTTTTCGGCATGGGTTTCGCTGAGCGATCCACCGAAGACCGTGAAATCCTGGCTAAATACATAGACCATCCGGCCATTAATCGTACCCCATCCGGTGACGACCCCATCCCCGGACGGACGGCTCTCGGCCATCTTAAAGTCGGTCGCGCGATGGGCGACGAACATGTCGAACTCTTCGAACGATCCCTCATCGAGAAGAAGCTCAATCCGTTCACGCGCCGTTAATTTGCCTTTGGCATGCTGTGCGTCGATCCTCTTCTGACCGCCTCCAAGCCGCGCGATGTCCCGGCGCGCCTCTAACTCTTCAAGGATTGTGGTCATGGGCCCTCCGCCTTCGATATCGCAACACCCTAGCAACAGGACCGAATGTGCAAAAGCATGATCCAGCAAATTTGCAAAACCTTGCAAATACCGCGCTCATATTTTGCAAATATGCAAAGGCGACGGATGCATGGACAGGGTCGACGTTCGCGGATACGCCCGCTGAATGACGAACTTTCCGAAGACGCGCTTTCTCGATAGCAAAACGCCGCCACATATCGTGACGCTTGTGCTTTTGGTGGGTGTCGCTGCCCTGTCGATGAGCGTCTTTCTTCCCTCGCTCAAGGCAATGGCCGAGCATTTCGACACAAGCTATGCCGTTATGCAGATTTCTGTTTCGGGATATCTGGCTGGCACCGCGCTTCTGCAGATCATCATCGGACCGATCGCGGACCGCTATGGCAGGCGACCTGTCCTGCTTGTCTCGATCGCGATCTTCTGCCTTGCGACCGTGGGTACGATCCTCGCCCCCACCATTACAGTCTTCCTCGTCTTCCGCATCCTTCAGGGGATCATCGCGACCGGCATGGTTCTTGGTCGTGCGGTCGTCCGGGACATCGTTCCCCAGGATCAAGCGGCATCGATGATCGGATACGTCACGATGGGCATGGCGCTTGTTCCCATGGTCGGGCCAATGATTGGCGGCGGGCTGGACGAACTCTTCGACTGGCGGGCTGCTTTCATGTTTCTCCTGCTATGCGGCCTCGGCGTGTTCTGGCTGGTCTGGCGCGATCTGGGAGAGACGGTGCGCGGCGGCGGGATGAGCTTTGCCGACCAGATCCGCACCTACCCCGAGCTGCTCAGCAGCCCCCGCTTCTGGGGCTATGCCCTTTGTGCCGCTTTCGGATCTGGCGCGTTCTTCGCCTTTCTTGGCGGATCGTCCTTCGTCGCCGATACCGTCTTCGGCCTCTCCCCGTTCTGGGCGGGCTTTGCCTTCGGCGCGCCTGCCATAGGATATGCTGCGGGCAATTATCTTTCGGGCCGATACTCTGTTCGCTTCGGGATCAATACCATGATCCTGTCAGGCACGATCATCACGCTCCTGGGCCTTGGCCTATCGCTTGGTCTTGCGGTGATTGGCCTATCCACACCGACCCTCTTCTTTGGCTTCTGCACCTTCCTTGGCCTTGGCAATGGGATGATGCTTCCCAATGCAACCGCAGGCCTTCTGTCGGTACGCCCCCATCTGGCCGGGGGGGCCTCCGGTCTGGGAAGCGCCATGATGGTGGGCGGCGGCGCTTTGCTTTCGGCGCTGGCCGGGCTCGTTCTGACCGGAGAGGCCGGAACGATACCGCTTCAGGCCATCATGTTCGGCACCACCTTTTGCAGCCTTTTGTCGATCCTCTTTGTCCTTCGGCGCGAACGCCGGCTTGAACGGCCAGCTTTGCAAAGTTAAGCCTTTGCAAATTTGCAGCCGCCGGAGGGGACGTTGGCCGTTCAAAAGCACTATGCGGGCGCGAAATTGCGCGAGATCCGCGTCAGGGCCAATCTGACCCAACGCGCCTTTTCCGAGCGGCTGGGTGTGTCGCTCCCCTATCTCAATCAGATGGAGAACGACAACCGTCCGGTCAGCGCGACGGTCATCCTCGCTCTGGCGCGGGAATTCGAATTTGATGTCAATCAGTTGCAAGGAAGCGATGAGGCCCGCCATCTCAGCGACCTAAAAGAAGCCTTGAAAGATCCCGTCTTCGGCGACGCCCCGATCTCTGCCGCAGAGCTTAAACTTGCGGTCGCCAATGCGCCCAACCTGATGCGCAGCCTAATCCATCTTCACGGGACCTACCGACAGACGCATGATCGTCTTGCGGCCCTCGATCAGGCCCTTGGATTGGAGGAAACCCGATTGAGCCTTTCTCCGTGGGAGGAAGTCCGAGATTTCTTTCACTATCGCGACAACTACATCGATGCGATCGATCACGCGGCGGAAGAGTTTACAACCGATGCGCCGGATCTGATGTCTGCTATCGACGCCGCGTTGCAACAGCATGGCATATCCACGGCCCTTGAGGATCTGGACGGCCTGCGCGCCTACGATACCGACCGCCGAACCCTCACCTTGTCGTCGCGGTCGCATCCGGCGACCCGGCGCTTCCAGACGCTGCTTCAGATCGCCCTCGTCGCTCATCACGACCTGCTGGAGGCCACTCTGGATCTCGCCCGATTTCGAACACCGGAGGCCCGCGACATCGCGCGGATCGGGCTGGCCAACTACTTTGCCGGCGCCGCGATGATGCCCTATCGCGCCTTTCTACAAGCCGCCCGCGAGACGCGGCATGATCTCGAACGGCTCGCCGACCGGTTCGAGGCTTCCATCGAGCAGATCGCGCACCGTCTCTCCACGTTGCAACGCCCCGGGGCGAAGGGTGTACCGTTCTTCTTCGTGCGCGTCGATCAGGCCGGAACCATCACGAAACGGCATTCGGCAACGCAGCTTCACTTCGCACGGTTCGGCGGTGCCTGCCCGCTTTGGAACGTTCACCGCGCCTTCGAAACACCGGGCCGTTTCCTAAGGCAGCTTGCCGAAACCCCAGACGGCACGCGGTATCTGTCCATCGCGCGCGACGTCTCAAAATCGGGCGGCGCCTTTACCGCTCCGATCCGGCGCTATGCCATCGCGCTAGGATGCGAGCTGCGTCACGCGCCCGATGTCGTCTATTCTGACGGGCTTGATCTGGGCAATTCGGCCGCGTTCGAGCCTATCGGGATCTCCTGCAGAATCTGCGAGCGCACCCAATGTCACCAACGCGCCGTACCCCCGCTGGAGCACAAGCTGGATGTCGATCCGAACCAGCGCGGGGTTCTGCCCTACCGGATCGCCTTGCCGCGCCAGACAAGGCTCTGACGGTTCAGCGCTGACAGATCGGCCTTCCCGTCAAGAACCGCCTGACCGAGTGAGATAGCCTCGGTCAAAACGCTGTCAGACGCATGCGCATAGGCCGGACGTTTGGCGATATGATCGTACCACACCCCGCCGCACGCCGCGTCGAGAAGGATCCGCTGAAAGCAGTGGTCGAACCGAACCGGCCAATCCGGCTTTGCCGCCGCAGGAAGATCCTCTCGCGTCAGCTTGAGCCACTGCGCCTCAAGGGCTGCCCGTCCCATCATCGCGGTAGCGGCGCGGCCACGGCCGCCTCCCGTCCGCGCGCCAAGGCCTCGCGCCAGGCAAGGACGCTCACGGATGCCATGATGATCCCGCCGCCGATCAGAACCCAGACATCCAGCCCCTCGTTAAACACAAAGGCACCCAGCAAAGTCGCCCAGATAAGCTGAAGAAAGGTAACAGGCTGCGTGACGCTTACCGGGGCGGAGGCAAAGGCAATGGTCATCGTCGTGTGCCCGGCGGTCGCAAGGCAGGCGACAAGGAACAGCCAGGCCAGAGCAGTGCCGTCAACAGGGACCCAAACGGCCCAGGCGAAAGGCGCGAGGCCAATGGTGACAGTAATCGACAGCATCGCGACGATCATGCTGGGCTCGACCTCGGACGACAGTTGCTTGGCAATCAGATAACCGCCTGCAAAAAACACTGCCGTGAAGAGCATCGCGATATGCCCCATCTCGATCTCCCTTAGTCCGGGCCGCAGGATGATGACCGCACCGATCAGAGCGACAATCACCGCAAGGATCCGCCTCGTCCGCAGACGCTCACCGAGGAAAAGAGCGGCTCCGAGCGTAACATAGACGGGCGACAGATAATTCATCGCGGTGACTTCCGCGATCGGGATCTGAGTCATCGCAAAGAACCACAGGATCACAGCGCCGGTATGGGCCGCCCCACGCAACGCGAAAAGGCCAACCTGACGGCGATCCAGTCTCACCCGAACCAAACGGCCAATCAGCGGAAGCAGAAAGACAAGTCCCAGCACATACCGAAGAAAGGCCGCCTGCGCCGGCGGGACGTCATCACCAAGATGTTTGACGACCGCTGTCACGCCAACAAAAAGGAGCCCCGTGATGGCCATCCAGAAAAGGCCCTGAACGGGCTGATCGCGCGTCTCCTGTACCATGAATAGTCCGGTGACAGGTCACGCGGGGCGACGCAACCCGCCGCTCTTGGCTCTGGCGCGCCCTTGTTGAAACAGAAGCCAGGCCAGGGGGATGGTCCAGCCGAGGGTGATCAGTCCAAGGATCCGCTCCCAAAGGCCATCATATGTCGTCGGCAGCACAAAGAAGATCGGCGCGGCAACAGCCCATGCGATAGCTGCGATCCGGAATATCCAAAAATAGAGGGTTGAGATCCGTCCGGCCCCATCGGCCATCAGCCATGGACCAACGGCGTAAAGTGCCCCCATCGCGTAGACGAGATAAATATGGATAACGATGCCCTCGTTGTCGCCATCGCCATATTCGTTGCGAACTCCAACCAAGGTGACCACCAGCGCCAATATCACGAGGATGAAAAGCCCGCCGCTCCATCCGAACTGGCCCAGATGCAGATGCGCCGCGCCAAGAGACAAAGCGATCAGGCTCGCTGCATACAGGTAAAGCGCGACGTCCATCACGATCTCGCCCTCCCCCGCGGCCATGTCGCTGATCGTATCCGCGACCCAGTCGTAATTCGGGACGAAGAACGGCCCGAGAAGGGTTCCCGCAACCAGGGCCAGTGATCCGAGAAGACCGGCGAGGCCGAGACCTATCAGCAGGGCTGGGCGATCTTCATGAGTTTGCGGCTGGTGCGGGGTCATGCCGCGAGAACAGGCGGCAGCACGCAAAGGTTCCGGCGCAGCCTAAAGCTGCGCCATCACCTCGTCACTGGCTTCGAAATTCGTCGTAACCGATTGAATATCGTCGTCATCCTCAAGCGCATCGACCAGCTTCATCAGCTTTTCCATACCTTCGAGATCAAGCTCCGTGGTTGTTGTCGGCTGCCAGACCAGCTTGGTGCTTTCGCTCTCTCCCAGCTCGGCCTCGAGGGCCGTCGAGACATCGTTCAGGTCCGTATCGGCGCAGAGGATCACATGCCCGTCCTCGGAGCTGTCGACATCCTCGGCCCCCGCCTCGATGGCGGCCATCATGACCGTGTCGGCATCACCGACATCGGCGGAATAAACCACCTGCCCCTTGCGCTCGAACATGAACCCGACCGATCCTGTCTCGCCCAGATTGCCGCCGTTCTTCGAAAAGGTGGAGCGCACGGTCGACGCCGTTCGGTTGCGGTTGTCGGTCATCGCCTCGACGATGACAGCCACTCCGCCGGGCCCGTACCCCTCATATCGGATCTCGTCGTAATTCTCGGCATCGCCGCCTTGCGATTTCTTGATCGCCCGGTCGATGACGTCCTTTGGAACCGACTGGCTCTTGGCTTCCTTTACCGCAAGGCGCAGGCGCGGGTTCTTGTCCGGGTCCGGATCGCCCATCTTGGCAGCCACCGTTATTTCCTTGGCGAGCTTGGAGAACAGCTTGGAGCGGGCGGCGTCCTGCCGTCCTTTCCGGTGCTGGATATTCGCCCATTTGGAGTGGCCTGCCATCGATTGGTCCTCGTCATGTCGGATGCGGGCCGTCTATAGGCCAGCGCGCCGCCCGAGGGCAATCCCGCGAGGCGTCTAAAGCGGCCAGATGAATGGGATTGCAGCCGAAGCCAGGATACCCACGCTTAGGTTCAGCGGCACGCCGACCTTCAGGAAATCGGTGAACTTATAGCCTCCCGGGCCATAAACCAGCATGTTCGTCTGATACCCGATCGGGGTCGCGAAACTTGCGGAAGCCGCCATCATCACGGCCACGACCAGCGCACGTGGATCGTATCCAAGCGCGGTCGCCAGCCCGATAGCGATGGGCGTGACAACGACGGCCACAGCGTTGTTCGATACAAGTTCGGTCAGCACGCTTGTCAGCAGGTAGATGGCCCAGATCACAAAAAACGGCGGCAACCCTGTCAGAAGCGGCGCAACCGCGGTCACGACCAGTTCGACCGCGCCGGAGGCCTGTAAGGCGGCCCCAACGCCCAGCATTGCAAAGATCAGGACCAGAAGCCGCCCATCGATGAAAGAGAACGCCTCGTCGGCATCGATGCAGCGCGTCACCAGAACGAAGGTCACCGCCACGATGCTCAGCAGCAGAATGGGCGCCACGCCTAGAGCAGCCAAAGCCACAATGCCAAGGATCGCCACGATGGCCAAAGGCGCATGCGTGCGGCGGAAGGCCTTGGCGGACGGATGCGAGACATCTACCAGATCCATATCCGCGGCCAGCCTCTGAATGTCCTCGGGCGCCCCTTCCAGCAAAAGCGTATCGCCCACCCGGACCGTCAGCTCGTCCAGCTGCAGCCCGATATTCTGGTTCCGGCGATGGACCGCTAGCGTGTAGACACCGTATCGCCGCCTCAGACGCAGATCGCCCAGCTTACGCCCGACCATCTTGCAACCAGGTGTGATCAGAACCTCCACGGTCGAGGTTTCGACCGCCGACACCTGATCGACCCGCCGCAATGACTTGTCGTTCTGCAGGCTCAGAAGCTCTGTCATCGCCGTTCGGAGAACCACACGGTCGCCCACAGCCAGCTCGACCCCTTCGAGGTTGCGCCGCAAAGAGGCGTCGCCTCGAACCACGTCGACAAGACGGACCCCGTCCCGCTTGAAAAGCTGCACGCCCGTGACCTCGCGCCCGATCAGATTGCTGTCCGGCGGGATCACTGCCTCGGTGAAAAACCGCATCTTCGATCGGTCCGATAAAAGGTTCGCCATGCTGTCCCGATCGGGCAGCAAAAACGGCGCAACGAACCGAAGATAGAGCATCCCCCAGGCGACGACGATCAGACCCAGCGGTGTCACCTCGAAGATGGTGAACGCCTCCAGCCCATTTGAACGCGCAACCCCGTCAACCAGCAGGTTCGTCGATGTACCGATCAAGGTGAGCGTGCCGCCCATGATCGCCGCGTAAGACAGCGGGATCAGCAGCTTGGAGGCCGACCGGCCCAAGGTACGCGCGATCTGCACGAAAATCGGGATCATCACGACAACTACGGGCGTATTCGACACGATGGCCGAGGACGACACGACAAAGGCCTGCAATCCGCCCAATGCCAGTTTGGGCCGTGTCTTGACCTGCCGGTCCGCCAGCTTCGTCAACGCATCGAGCGATCCGGTGCGCACCAGCGCTCCCATGACGACGAACATCGCTGCAATCGTCCAGGGCGCAGGGTTGGACAGCATCGACAACGCGTCTTCATAAGGCAGGATACCGAAGACCAGCAGCAGCGACACACCGCTCAATGCGGTCACCTCCGCCGGAAAGACCTCCCGCAGGAAGAGCAGAAACATCAGGACGACAACGCCAAGCGCGATATAAGGCTCGGCGGCCGGGGGCAGGCCAATAAGATCAAGCACAGTCGGTCACCAGCCATTCATCGAAAAATCGCGCCACAATCGCGCGCGGTCGGGCCAAGGTCCAGCGCAGATCCGCATCAGACCGACGCCGGTGACAATTCTCCGCCATCGCGGATCATGTGAACCTCGATCGCCTTGCCCGTCCGGTCGTCAGTGACGGCCAGCAGCCCCGACAGCGTCGCTTCCCCGTTGGCGGGCGTGAAACGCCCTTTGCTCATACCGGTGACGAACCTCCGCAAAGGCTCTGCCGGCTCCATCCCAATCACCGATCGATAGTCGCCGCACATGCCAGCATCCGTCTGATAGGCCGTCCCGCCCGGCAGGATCATCGCATCCGCCGTCGGCACATGCGTATGCGTGCCAACGACCATGCTCGCCTTGCCGTCACAGAAATGGCCCATCGCCATCTTTTCCGAGGTCGCTTCGCAGTGGATATCCAGCAGGATCGCCTGCGCCTGCCCGCCCAAAGGATGGGTGCGCAACACCGCATCGACAGCCGAGAAAGGATCGTCAAAGGCGCGCTTCATGAAGACCTGACCAAGGACCTGCGCGACGAGCACTTTGCGCCCGCCCTTTGCATCAAACAGACGCGCACCGCGACCGGGCGCGACCTTGGAGAAATTGAGCGGTCGCAGGATCCGCGGCTCGCTTTCGATATAGCTCAGCATGTCCTTCTGATCAAAAGCATGATCGCCCAGCGTCAGGCAATCCGCCCCCGCCTCCAGCAGCAGCTTGGCATGATCGGCGCTCAGCCCCATCCCGCCGGTGGCATTTTCGGCATTCACCACGACGAAATCGGCCCGCAGCCGTTCACGCAGATCTGCAAGCCGACCGGTGATGGCCGACCGTCCGGACCGGCCGATCACGTCACCAAGAAAAAGCAATCTCATTGGGTGGGCCTAGGCGGCGGCGATCCCGAAAACAAGCGCCAGATCGACGCGACCGGCACCAAGGCGATATCGTACGGCAAAGCCGCGCTCATGGGACGATCACCTCGCGCTCCGTCACGATCATGTCGAGCGGCGCATCCGTCGGTTCGGTCGGCACCATCTTCACCTCTTGTGCGGCATAGGCAAAGCCGACCGCCAGACAGGCTCCGTCCGCGCGCAAAGCCGCCAGCGTCCGGTCGTAATACCCGCCGCCATAGCCTAGCCGTGCGCCCGCCCGGTCAAAGGCGAGAAGCGGAATGATCAGGATCTCGGGCGTCATCCAATCCCCCTCATCGGGCACGGGCACCCCGAAGGGACCGGGCACCAGAACCGCGTCCGGCGACCATTCCCGAAATCGAAGTGGCTGCGCCTCCTCTTCGATCACCGGCACGCCGACTGGCCCCCAGGCCGCCGCTTCCGCCATGGCGGACACCGGATCGATCTCGGTCCGGATCGGCAGGTAGCCCGAGACGGGCACCCCGCGATGACCCGCAAGAATTTCGGACAACCGGCCCGCCGCGCCGACCGGAGCCGCCTCATGCGCCGCCTTTCTGCGCACAAATGCCGCTCGCCGCGCGTCTTCCTTCGTCACAGCAGCAGCACCACGGCCAGACCCAGAAAGGCGAAGAAACCGACGACATCCGTCACCGTCGTCACGAACGCGCCCGAGGCCAAAGCCGGATCAACCTTCAGCTTTTCAAGGATCACCGGGATCACCGTCCCCGCCAGTCCTGCGGCCACCATGTTGATCACCATGGCAAGCGCGATCACGATCCCCAGCATCGGCGAGCCGAACCAGATGACCCCGACAATTCCCATGACGATAGCAAAGATGACGCCGTTGATCAGACCCACCGCGACCTCCCGCCGGATCACCCGCCAGACATTCGATCCCGTCAGGTCCTTCGTCGCGATCGAGCGCACCGCGACCGTCAGCGACTGCGTGCCCGCATTGCCGCCCATCGAGGCCACGATCGGCATCAACACCGCCAAAGCCACGATCTGCTGGAGCGCTATCTCGAACTGCGCGATCACAAGGCTCGCAAGGATTGCGGTGACAAGGTTCACCGCCAGCCAAGGCAACCTTTGACGCGTCGTGTTTATCACCCGGTCCGTCAGCGACCCTTCGCCGACACCGGCCAGACGCAGAATGTCCTCCTCATGCTCTTCATCCAGGACCGCCATCGCGTCATCGATGGTGATAACGCCGACAAGGCGGCCGTCCTCATCCACGACCGGCGCGGAAATCAGGTGATACTGATTGAAGGCGTAGGCCACCTCGCCTTCGTCCTGCATGGCTGGAATGATCCGAAAGCTGTCCTCTATCAGGTCGCGAAGCGGAACCTCCCGCCGCGATCCCAACAGACGGCCCAGCGTGACATAACCCACAGGTTTCATGCGCGGATCGATCAGGATCACGTGGTAGAACTGATCGGGCAGATCCTCCTCGCCGCGCAGATAGTCGATCGTCTCGCCCACCGTCCAATGCTCGGGCGCGCGCACCGTCTCGGCCTGCATCAGGCGTCCGGCGCTTTCTTCCGGCCAGGCCAGCGCGGTCTCGACCGCCTGCCGGTCCATCGCCCCAAGCGCATCGAGAACCGCTTCCTGCTGTTCGTCGCCCAGATCCTCGACCAGATCGACGACATCGTCGCTTTCCAGGTCCCGCACCGCCGAGGCGAGCGCGTCGGGCGTCAGCTGGTCGATCACCTCCTCGCGCAGGTTTTCCTCAAGCTCGGACAGAACCTCCCCGTCGAACCCGCTTTTCCACAGATCCAGAAGGTCGGCGCGGGGCCTGTCTTCGATCTGCTCCAGAAGGTCGGCGACATCGGCAGGGTGCAGCGGCTCGAGCAAAGAGGCCAACTGCCGCTCGTCGCCCGTTTCGACGGCCGTCAGGATCTTCTGAACCTTCTTGGCCTCAAGCGCATAGCCGTCGGCGTCGCCCTCGATCTCGATTGTCTCATCCGTCATCGAAGGTCTCCTTCAAGCCGTCCGGCGCACCATAGGCAGGCCCGCCCGCCCGGCAAGCGGCATGTGATTTACCCCGCCTTCACTCCGACCTAGGGTGCCGTCATGTCCAGTCACCTCCTTCTCGGTCAGATCATCACATTCGACGGTCAACCAAGTGCCGCCGCGCCAGAATTGGCCGCCCGGCACGAGCCCCATGGCGCGGTCCTGATCGAAGACGGGACTATCTCCGCGGTCGATACGGCTCAGACGCTTCGTAACGCTCACCCCGAGGCTGCGATCGTCGATTACGGCGATGCGCTGATCAGTCCCGGCTTTGTCGACACGCACATGCACTACCCTCAAACGCGGATCATCGCGAGCTGGGGCAAACGGCTGATCGACTGGCTGAACACCTACACGTTCCCTGAGGAAATGAAATTTGGCGATCCGGCTTACGCGCACGACGTTGCCGCGCTCACGCTCGATCTCGCGCTTCAGAACGGCACCACGACGCTGGCCAGCTACTGCACGATCCATCCGCAAAGCGTCGACGCCCTTTTCACCGAAGCGGCCAACCGCAACATGCGGATCGTCGCGGGCAAGACCTGCATGGATCGCAATGCACCGCCCGGCTTGTGCGATACGCCGCAATCGGCCCATGACGACAGCCTTGCCCTGATCGAGCGCTGGCACGGCAAGGGCCGTGCCCAATATGCAATCACGCCGCGCTTTTCGCCCACCTCGACCCGCGAACAACTCGAGGCGCTCGGTGCGCTCTGGTCCGCCTATCCGGACTGCCTGATGCAGACCCATCTGAGCGAGCAGACCGACGAAATCGCATGGGTCAAAGAGCTTTTCCCCAATGCGCGCGACTATCTCGACACCTACGAGACGACCGGCCTTCTGGGCGCACGCGGAATCTACGGCCACGCCATTCATCTGGAGCCTCGGGAAATCGACCGGCTCACTGAAACCGGCGCGGCCATCGCACATTGTCCCACCTCGAACACCTTCATTGGATCAGGGCTCTTCGATCTGGCGGGTCTGTCGTCGCGCGGCGTTCCCATCGGCCTCGCGACCGATACCGGCGGCGGCTCCTCCTTTTCGATGCTGCGCGTGATGGCGGCGACCTACGAGATCGCGCAGCTTCGCGGCACCGCGCTTCATCCAGCTCAGCTTCTCTGGCTGGCCACCGAGGGAGGTGCCCGGGCGCTGCATCTTCAGGACCGGATCGGAACGCTCGCCCCCGGCTACGAGGCGGACCTCACGATTCTCGATCTTGCCTCCAAGCCCGCCATCGCCCAGCGCATGAGCCGCGCCGACACCATTTGGGAAGCGCTCTTTCCGACGATCATGATGGGCGACGACCGTGCAATCCGCGATGTGTGGGTCGCCGGAGAGCGGGTCAGCAGGGCTGCGGCTGCGCCATGACCAGAACCCAGTTTCCGGAATTCTGCGCAAGGCCGTAACGGGTTACGCGGCGGTTCTGCATCAAACGGCGATGGCCCGGCGATCTCTCCCAAGCGCTGAAGATCTGCGCTTCGGAGAACGATCCCTTCCCGAGATTTTCCGCCGTATAGCAAGGGCTGAATCCGGCTCTCTTGACACGGTCGCTGGGCTTCGTGCCGTCCGATCCGCGATGTGCGAAGAACCCGTTGCGCGCCATGTCGGCCGCATGGCGCCGCGCCGCCGCGGTTAAACGGCTGTCCGCCCGCACGGCAGGTAGTCCGCGCGCCGACCGGAAGGATTGGAACCGCGCCGCAAACGACGCCGATCCGGGAGAGGCCGCCGGGATCCGGTCCAAGACCGTGATCTCTGTCCCGGAAGCACCGCGTCCCACAGTCTCGACCGGGGTGCAGGATATGGCAGCCATCAGGCTTAGGATGCAGAAAATACGGATCATTGACGCCGTCCTGAATTTCAAGGTTCGACGCAGCAAAGCGGGGAGACTTCATCATCGTCGTGGCGAAAGACGAGCAAAAATGCGGCGAGCGATACAACCTTATCTAGAATGCCCCCGATTGCGATCATGTTTCCGCCGATCCGGCGGAAAACGGCAGCGGTCCCCCGCCTCTTAGCGTCTCAGCCGCCCGCGACCAGATCGCGGGCCGCATCCAGCATCTCGGGGCAGGAGGCGGCAATCACCCTCCCTCCGCCGGCCGCATCTCCGCCGTCCCAGGACGAGACGACACCGCCTGCCGCCTCGATCACAGCGATAGGCGCCTGTATATCGTAGGCGTTCAGCCCCGCCTCGATCACCAGATCGATCTGACCCGCCGCCAACAGCGCATAGGCGTAGCAATCCATCCCGTACCGCGTCAGCTGGACCTTGGCCGCCACCCGCTCGAATGCCGCGCGCTCTTGAGGCGTGCCGACCTCCGGAAAGGTCGTGAACAGGATCGCCTCGCCCAACGGTCGCGCAGCCCGTACAGCAAGCGACCTGGCGCCATGTGGCCCGGTCATCTTTGCTTGGCCTGATCCCCCTTCGAACCGCTCGCCGATATAGGGCTGATCGATGATCCCGTAGATCGGTCCGGTCTCATTCGACACAGCAATCAGCACGCCCCATGTCGGCGTGCCCGCCAGATAGGCCCGCGTGCCGTCGATCGGATCAAGAACCCAGGTCAGCCCGCTCGATCCAGCCTCTGCGCCGCGCTCCTCTCCCAGAACACCGTCTTCGGGCCGCCGCTCGCGCAGGACCGCTCGCATCGCATCCTCTGCCGCCCGGTCAGCGATGGTGACCGGATCAAAGCCCGTGACATCCTTGTTGTCTGCCGCCAATCCATCGGCCCGAAAGTGGCGCAACGTCTGGACGCGGGCCGCATCGGCCAACGCATGAGCCACCGCCACCAGCTCTGCTGCATCACCGCGCGCATCCAGACGATTGCGTTCTGTCATCAAGAGAACGTCAGGCTGCCCGGCCCAACACCCGCGCCAGCTCAAACAACTGTCGCCTCTGGTTTTCCGGGATTGCGTAATAGGATCGAACCAGCTCAAGCGCTTCCTTGTCGACCAGAATGTCGGTTGGCGCCTCGCCCGTCTCCTCACTCGCAGCAGAGGATGCAAGACCATCGAAGAAGAACGACACATCGACATCCAGCGACTGAGCGATATCCCAAAGTCGAGAGGCGCTGACACGATTGGCCCCGGTCTCGTATTTCTGGATCTGCTGGAATTTGATTCCAACCCGCTCTGCCAGTTGCTGCTGGGTCATTCCGGCCGTCCACCTACGGTGCCTTATCCGTTTCCCAACATGCACATCAACTGGGTGCTTCATCTACGTTCTCCAATACAATCGTTTATCAGCCGGCAGGAACGTCGCCCCAAGGCGTCCCATCAAATTCCGGCCCTAGGGCTTATTCGATACGGCGACAAAATGCCGAACGAAGGCGAAAGCCCCCCACGGCGCGCAACTTAGGTCAATTGTCTTGGCTCCGCCAGCCTAGATCGCTTTCGCTCTGTCCCGGGACAGGATATCGAAGCTGCAGTTCAAATAGGACATGCTATGCGCGCCTTCCTCGTTTCCTCCTTCGAGGATCCTCCCCGCTACACTGACGTAAACCGGCCCGATCCAGCCAAAGGTGAGGTTCTGATCGAGATCGAGGCCTGCGCGCTCAATTTTGCCGATCTGCTGATGGCGAACGGCACCTATCAGGACACACCCACTCTGCCTTTCGCCCTCGGGATGGAGGTCGCAGGTCGCATCGCCGCGCATGGCGAAGGCGTCAGCGCCCCTGCATTGGGAACACGGGTCGCTGTCTTCGGCGGCTCGGGCGGTCTGGCCGAATATGGTGTTTTTCCCGCGGACCTGTGCATTCCACTCCCCGACGACATTCCCTCGGACATCGCCGCCGGACTGATCGTCGCCTACGGAACCAGCCATCTTGCCTTGACCCGGCGCGCGCAGCTTCAAGCCGGAGAGACGCTCCTTGTCCTGGGGGCCGCCGGCGGCGTCGGCCTAACGGCGGTCGAGCTGGGCAAGGCGATCGGTGCCACGGTCATTGCCGTCGCCCGGGGCGCGGGAAAGCTTGAGATCGCGCGGCAGGCTGGCGCGGATCATCTGATCGACAGCGACATTGATGATGTCAAAGCAGCGGTCAAGGCCCTTGGCGGCGCGGATGTCGTCTATGATCCGGTGGGAGGCGATCTTTTCACCGCTGCGCTTAGCGCTTGCAAACCCGAGGCGCGCTACATCCTGATCGGCTTTGCCAGCGGGGAGGTCCCGAAACCTCGCGCGAACGTCCTTCTGGTGAAGAATATCACCCTGATCGGCTTCTATTGGGGAGGCTACATGGCCTTTAACCAGGACGCGCTCAAATCCAGCCTGGACGAGATCATGGGCTGGTACGCCAAAGGCAGGATCAAGCCGCATGTCAGCCATCACCTCCCGCTTGAAAAGGCCAACGAGGCGCTTGATCTTTTGCGCACCCGCAAAGCCACCGGAAAAGTGGTGGTCACGGTCAAGCCGTAAGCGGCACAGCCTCTTCGCGGGTGGCTTCGGACCGATAGGTCGTCCGGATCATGTCGCGAAGCGCACTCGATACCGTCGCATTGGAGCGCTGCATATAAAGCACGATTTGCGTCCGCCCCGGATCGGGCAAAGCGCCGTCGTGATGGATAGGAGCGGTCTGTCGTGGATAGACGCCCTTGATGGCCGCATGGACCGCCAGATCGGCGCTGACCACCGCCTCGACCGCATTGTCCATGTCCGATTCCACGATCATCTCCCAATCGAACTGCGCCTCGTCCATCCGGCGCAGAACACCGGCCCGGAAGATGCAGTTCCTGCAAAACGCGACCGGCAGCGGGCGCTGCTTCCAGGCGGTGCCGTTCATTGCCCCGATCCAGACCAGCGGCAGCTGTACCAGCGCCTCGCCTCCCGGTCCGGGCTGCTCCTCGGTCGTCAGGATCGCATCGCATTCCCCCCGCCCGAACATCTCGCGTAGCCGCGTTGTCGGTGCCGAGACAAGCCGCATTCGCATCCGCGGAAACTCCGAGGCGAAGCGGCGCAGGATCGGTGGGATATACGGATAGATGATGTCATGCGGCACGCCCAGAACGATTTCCCCCTCGAATTCGTTGGCCGTCAGCCGCCCCCAAGCCTCATCGTTCAGATCGATCATACGGCGCGCGTAGCTCAGAAGCTGCTCGCCCTCCGCCGTCAGCGCCACACTGCGCGCGCTCCGGTCAATCAGCGAGATCCCAAGCGATTCCTCGAGCCGCTTGAGCTGCATCGACACCGCCGACTGCGTCAGATTGAGGAACCCCGCGGCCTTTGTAACCCCGCCTGTATCGGCGACCGCAACGAACGAGCGCAAAGCCGTGATATCGAGATTTCGAGGCATATCACAATTCCTGATGCATCATCGATCAAACATTCATTTTCAACATGCCGCATCTGCATCTAGATATCAAGCAATCCGATATGACACCTGATTTGGATCACGCTTTGGAAAGGAAGCGCTATGTTCGCCGCTCATTATCCCACCGCCACCCGCACAGCCGTCCCGCGCAGGACGTCTTTTATCTCCTTGATCGCGCAAATGCTCCGCGTCCGGTCTCAGAGGATTGCCTTGTCAAACCTCGATGCGGCAGCTCTTGCTGACCTCGGCGTCACCCGCGCTGAAGCTCTCAAAGAGGCCAACCGCCCGTTCTGGGATCTGCCCAACGTCCGCTAAGCGTCAAAATGCCCGGAATTTAAGTTCCTTTCAGTTCTAGAAGACCTTGAATTCCGGGTCGATCCATCCAATCTTTCTGTGTAAGTTCCGTAACGCCCGTTGCGGGGTCCATTCAGTTTGGAGGAAGAAAAACCGATGGAAGAGTATGTGAAGGCCCGGTCAACGGCCGGGATCCGCTCGGAAGAGATTGACGCAGGGCTTCGCGCTCATATGAACAAGGTCTACGGCACGATGTCCGTGGGCATGGTCATCACGGCCCTTGCCGCTTGGTCGATCTCCGGCCTTGCGACAACGACCGATCAATCCGCTGCGGCTGCCGCGCTTCCCAACGGAACGCTGCTGACAGATCTTGGCTACGCGATCTATGCCTCGCCATTGCGCTGGCTGATCATGTTCGCGCCGCTGATTTTCGTTTTCGGCTTTAGTGCGATGATTAATCGGATGTCGGCTGCCACAGCGCAGCTTGTGTTCTACGCCTTCGCCGCTGTTATGGGTCTGTCGATCAGCTCGATCTTTCTGGTCTACACGTCGTTCTCGATTGTGCAGGTCTTCTTGATCACGTCGATCGCCTTCGCGGGTCTCTCGCTTTGGGGCTACACTACGAAGAAGGACATCTCCGGCTGGGGATCGTTCCTGATCATGGGTGTGATCGGCCTCATCGTGGCAATGATCGTCAACATCTTCCTGCAGTCGCCTGCAATCATGTTCGCGATCTCGATCCTAGGCGTGCTGATCTTCGCCGGTCTGACCGCCTATGATACGCAGAACATCAAGAATACCTATCTCCAGCACGCGTTCGCTGGTGATCAGGAATGGCTCGGCAAGGCCGCTATCATGGGCGCGCTGAACCTCTATCTCGACTTCATCAACATGTTCATGTTCCTGCTGCAGCTTTTCGGCAATCGCGAATAACGCAGCAGAGCACAGCCATCTACTCGAAGGGCCGGTCACTGACCGGCCCTTTTCACGTCAGGCCCCGAACCATCCGAACCGCTGGAAATCGGATCCCCGGCCGAAGAGGCACGTCCACATCCTCGATCGCGGTGAAGCCCTGAGCGCTGTAGAACGCGACGGCACTGCGGGTGCTCATCGCAACCAGACGCCGGACGCCCAAGGCAGAAGCCTGCCGCATCACATGGGCCATCAAAGCGCGTCCGATGCCGCGGCGGGCCAAGCGATGATCAACGGCGAAATGCCGGATATGCCCGGTCTGCCGACGTCGATCCCCGTCATGCGGATCGGTCAGGCTCCACCCGCCCGCGCCGATTAGGGTGCGATCCTCGTCCTCGGCGACAAAATAAGTGCCGGACCGCAAAAGACCCGGCTGAGCTTTTGAGATTAAAGGGACAGCGGTCACCATGATCGACGGCGGATAATCCTTCCTCAGCAAAGCCGGAAAACTCCGCGCCATCATCTGATCCAGAGCACCCAGATCGTCGCCTCGTGCAGGTCGGACCGTCAAAGTCTGCGCCATCATCTGTCCCCCAAAACGCAAAAGGCCGCGCCGGGTAGATCCCGCGCGGCCCATGTCATACCGAAAAAGGCAGATCTTACTTGATCTTGCCCTCCTTGTACTCGACATGCTTGCGCACGACCGGATCGTATTTCCGGACCGTCATCTTTTCCGTCATCGTCCGCGCGTTCTTCTTGGTCACGTAAAAGTGGCCGGTGCCCGCGGTCGAATTCAGACGGATCTTGATCGTCGTCGGTTTCGCCATGATTTCTCGCTCTTCTCGCCCCTCGCATGACTGCGCGGGGGCGTATCATCTCGTGAAGCCCGCGTTTTAGCGATGGGGCCCTTGCTGTCAACCGCAAAGCCCGCCTAAACGCCCGGCGCGCGCGCCACCAGCAGGACCGATTCCGTCTGCCCGTCCAGATTGATGATCGGCGACAGGGTCAGATCCCATCTCCGCCTCTCTCCGCCCGAGGAGGTGCGCGCCGCGCCCAGCTTCACAAGCTGCCCGGACAGCGCACGGTCAAAGGCCGCCTGCAACCCCGCCCGTTCATCCTCTGGCCAGAGATCCCACCACCTGCGTCCCGTCACCGTCTCCGATGTATCGAGATCCATAAGAGTGCGACCGGTCTGATTGAGAAACCCGACCCGGCCCTTCGAATTGAGAATGGCCACGGCATCCGGGCAGGCCCGCAGAAAGGCCAGCGTGAATGCAGGCGCGGCTGATCCGATAACCTCAACGGCATGGGCATCGGGTCCGATGTCCTTCATCGATTGTTTGGTCATAGCAATGTCCCCGAACGCAGGCCGTCCCCCGACCCGCGATTCTACCTTAAGGGAAGCCGGTAATGCCCGGAAAGGCAATGCCAGATGCTGTTCTGGTTTAATTTGACGCGGATGGCCTGTAAGCCGGATTCTGTCCACGGATCGCTCCGCTGGATGATCATTCATCTCGGGCGCCCGTTGCCGAACGCCCTCTAGCTGCCAACCCGGACCTCTCGGGCTGAAGCGTCCCTGCCCGAAGGCGCGAGGTCCCTATTTGGCATTGCTCCCGGTGGGGCTTGCCGTGCCGGTCCGGTTGCCCGTCCCGCGGTGGGCTCTTACCCCACCGTTTCACCCTTGCCCGAATGGATCCGGGCGGTCTGTTTTCTGTGGCGCTGTCCCTCGGGTTGCCCCGGCCGGGCGTTACCCGGCACCGTTGCCTCATGGAGTCCGGACTTTCCTCGAACGGTCACCCGCCCGCGATCATCCGGCCATCCGCGCGTTGCCGCAGCTAATGCCAAGGGCTCAGCCCGTCAATGCCGAAGCACCAGGGCAAGGATATCTCTCCGCCAGATCCGCGACGAGCCCGCTGTCAAACTCGTCCAGAGGTCCCGCCGCCCACGGCCGGAACCTTAGCCGAACCGCATCCAGCAGATCCTCATTGCTCACCAGATCGACCGGATAGCCGAACCGGGCCGCCGCCTCCCCGAAGGCGGACGGATCAGCGTCCTGCATATCCGGCCAGACAGACACGCCCTCCCGCGCAAGCCTGCGCCAGTCAAAGCGCGGACCGGGATCAAACTTCCGATGCGGCGCCATATCCGAATGCCCGATCACCGCTTCCGGCCCCAGATCGTAGCGCGTCAGCACTTCGCCAAGCAGCCCCGTCAGCGCCGCCATCTGCGGCTCTGCGAACGGCTGGGCGCCGTCATTGGTCAGCTCGATCCCGATCGAGGCGGAGTTCACGTCCGACACATCGCCCCAGCGGCCCTGGCCCGCATGCCAGGCCCGCTGATCCTCGGCCACCAAAGCCTCACACAGACCGGTTTCCGAGATCAGGTAATGCGCCGACACCTCGGCGTCGGGATCGCAAAGCCGGGCGCGCGCCGCCGCATGGCTCTCCATCCCGGTGAAATGCAAAACGACGAGAGAGATGGCCGCCCCATCCCGGCGCGGCCCGAAATTAGGAGACAGGCTCAGTTCGAGACAGCCCGCCGATAGGGCGCCGGATCCCAGGCGCAGGCAAAGCCATCCCCATCGGGATCCACGCCAAGCCGGTCCCGCTCCGGACCGCCAGCGGCGAGAAACGCGCGCTGCGCCTGATCGGCCGACAGGTACTCCGCGCAGGCCCGCTGCTGTTTACGCTCGCCCGAAAGGGCCGAGCGCGAATAGACCGCCTGCCCCTTTGCATGGCTCGTGCTGACCGCGAATTCCACGATATTCGGCCCGCCCGACCCGCGCCGCTCCGGCACAGCGGTTGGCTGGATCACTCGGTAAGCCGCGGCCTGCCGCGCAAGCCGGTCCGCATCGCTCTCGATCGTCTCGCGGTTGGAGACCGCGCCGAAATCCTGCTCATCCGAAATCCCGCTCGAGGCGATGGCCACATCGCCCTGCACCGTCGACCGGCCCCGGCCTGCGCCCAGCGCATCCCGGTCGGCCCCGCCAGAGACACCGATGCCCGCAGCCGCCAGATCGCTCGACGGGATCGCATTGCCCGAGGCAGGCGATCCCGGCACCGGCTGCGGCAGAACCACTTGGGGCCCGCGCACGCGCTGCCCGCGCAATTCCGCCTCGCGGGCCAGCCGCTGGCTTTCGTAATCCTGATAGTCGTTGAACCCCACACCCGTGGACCGGGTCGCCGGGGTCGTCGTGCATCCGGCAAGGACCAACGCCACCAGACTGACCGCAAATATCTGTTTCATAACCGCGCCTGCTCCGCTTCCGTTCAACCTGCCGCGCATGGCAATTTGATCGAGATTACCACCAGCGTGACGGCTTTTCCACAAAACCGGCGGATCGCTCAAGACAATAAGCCGTGTTCAGCAGATCGCCCTCCTCCCATGGACGCCCGATCAGCTGCAGCCCAAGGGGAAGTCCTTTGGAATCAAGACCCGCAGGCACAGCGATCCCCGGCAGACCCGCCAGATTGACTGTGACCGTAAAGACATCGTTGAGGTACATCTGCACCGGATCGTCGAAGGTCTGCCCCAGCTCGAAGGCCGCCGACGGTGTCGCGGGCGTCAGGATCGTGTCGATCCCGCTGTCGAACGCCTGCTCGAAATCGCGCTTGATCAGCGTGCGCACCTTGCGCGCGCGGTTGTAGTAGGCGTCGTAAAATCCCGCCGACAGCACATAGGTCCCGACCATGACCCGCCGCTTGACCTCGTCGCCGAAGCCCTCGGCGCGGGTCTTTTCGTACATCTCGGTGATCCCGTCGCCTTGGGACAGCTTGGCCCGATGTCCGAACCGCACTCCATCATAGCGCGCCAGGTTCGACGACGCCTCGGCAGGCGCGATCACATAATAGGCGGGTAGCGCGTATTTCGTATGCGGCAGCGAGATATCGCGCAACTCGGCGCCCGCATCGCGCAGCATCTCCTTGCCGCGCGTCCACAGATCCTCGATCTCCTGCGGCATCCCCTCCATCCGGTATTCCTTGGGGATCCCCACGACCTTGCCCCGGATGTCGCCGGTCAGGGCTGCCTCGAAATCCGGCACCGCCAGATCGGCCGAGGTCGAATCCATCGGATCATGCCCCGCCATCGCGCCCAGCATGATCGCCGCATCGCGCACATCCTTGGTCATCGGCCCCGCCTGATCGAGGCTCGAGGCAAAGGCCACGATCCCCCAGCGCGAGCACCGCCCATAGGTCGGCTTCAGCCCGGTGATCCCCACGAACGCCGCCGGCTGCCGGATCGACCCGCCCGTATCGGTGCCCGTCGCCCCCAGACAGAGCCGTGCGGCCACGGCAGAGGCCGACCCACCCGACGATCCGCCCGGCGTCAGCGCCGCCTCCGAATTGCCCGCGCGCCAGGGGTTCACCACATTGCCATAGGTCGACGTCTCGTTAGACGATCCCATGGCGAACTCGTCCATGTTCAGCTTGCCCAGCATCACCGCGCCCGCCTCGAACAGCTGACGCGTCACGGTGCTTTCGTATTCCGGCTTGAACCCATCCAGGATGGCTGATCCCGCCTGACTGGCGACACCCTTGGTGCAGAACAAATCCTTGATCCCGAGCGGTATCCCGCACAGATCTGGCGCGTCCCCGGCCTTCAGCCGCGCATCGGCTGCCGCCGCCTGCTCGCGCGCGATCTCGGGCGTTTTGTGCACGAACGCATTCAGCTCGCCCGACGCTTCAACCGCGCCAAGGCACGCCTCGGTCAGCTCGCCCGCGCTCAGCTCGCCCGCGCGCAGCTTGCCGCGCGCCTCGGCAATCGTCAGATCCGTCAGATCGCTCATTCCACCACCTTCGGCACCGCAAAGAACCCTTCCCGCGCATCCGGCGCATTGGCTAGAACCGCCGCCTGCTGACCGCCATCCGTCACCACATCCTCGCGCCGCTTGAGCCGCTGCGGCGTCACCGACGTCATCGGCTCGACCCCCTCGACATCCACTTCCTCAAGCTGCTCGATGAACTCGAGAATAGCCGAGAATTCACCCGCCAGCGCAGGCAAATCCTCATCCTCGACCCGGATCCGGGCGAGCTTGGCGACACGGCGGGCCGTTTCGGTATCGATGGACATGGGCGCTCCTTCGGCGGGACTGCGGCGCCCGATCTACCCCCGCGCCTCGCCTGCCGCAAGCCTGTGACGGCGGTAAACCTCGATCATGATCCCCAGCATCAGCCCATTGAGCAGGTGCCACCAGTAATGCGTGCCCATCGGCAGCATATCGCAGGCCAGCTCGTCGATGGACCGAAGCGTAATCGACAGCGTCAGGATCGCGCCGCCGACAATGAACCCCTGCGCTGTTGCAAGATCCCTTCGCCATAGCCCGATACCATAGACAAAGAGCAGGATCGGCACCGTCCAGTAGAAATTCGAAATCGCGAAGAACCCGTTCTGGTTCGCGGCCCAGACCACCGCCGCCGCATAGGGAAAGAACAGGAGAACCGCGATCCCCGCCTGCCACAGCTTCAGGTTCAGCACATGCCAATGAACCAGGAACAGGTAGACCAGGATGAAAATCCCGATCGGAATCGTATCGGCCAGCGCCGCCCATAGTGTTGCATGGGTGTGAAAAAGAAAGCTTCCGATCCCGATTGCGAACAGGATGACACACAGAACCCGCGCCCAGACCAATCCTGCCGTCCGGCGCCACATCCAGAGCGCTGCGATAATGAAAGCGGCATTCGTAACGGCATTGATCGGCTCACTCCAATAGGTAAAGTCCGTCCGCTCGCAATAGCCGTCGATCTGGCGCATCAATTCTTCCATGCGCGGCACGTTATCCGCCGCCCGGCCAAGCGCAAGCGGCACATGCATCGGCCCATTCCGCCGCATCCCGCTATGGCAAAGAGGCGACAAATCCCACCGCCCTGCCTATCGCTTGTAGGTAAAGAACCCCTTCAACAGCGCTTCCGATTCCTCCGCCGCGATCCCGTCGATCACTTCGGGCCGGTGATGGCTCTGCGATTGCTCGAAAATCCGCGCCCCATGCGCCACGCCGCCCGATTTTGGATCGGCGGCCCCATAGATCAGCCGCCCAATCCGCGCCGCAGCGATGGCCGCCGCGCACATCGCGCAGGGCTCAAGGCTCACCGTCAGCACATAGCCCGGCAGCCGTTCGCTCCCCGCTTCGGCGCAGGCCGCGCGCAGCACCAATATCTCGGCATGAGCCGTCGGATCGTTCAGCTCCCGCGTCCGATTCCCGGCCTGCGCCACGATCTGCCCCGACGGATCGGCAATCACCGCCCCCACCGGAACCTCCCCCCGCTTGGCGGCGGCCCGCGCCTCGTCCAGCGCAATCTGCATGTCACTTCGAAAGCTCATCGCTCCTTCATGCCGCCCCGCCGCTGAAAGCGCCACCGCTTGCAGCAGGCGCGATGGCAGACTACCCCAACCGCATGACCGACACGCCCCCTCCCGGAGACCGCATCGCCAAGGTTCTCAGCCGCGCTGGCGTCGCCTCGCGCCGCGAGGCCGAGCGTATGATCGAGGCGGGCCGCATCCGCGTGAACGGCAAGCTCATCGACAGCCCGGCGCTCAATGTCACGGATGCCGACAAGATCCTCGTCGACGGCGCCCCGCTCAAGACCCCCGACGCGCCGCGCATCTGGCTTTACAACAAGCCTCCGGGCCTCGTGACGACGGAACGCGACGAACAAGGCCGCGAGACGGTCTTCGATGCCCTCCCCAAGGAGATGCCCCGTGTCATGAGCGTCGGCCGCCTCGATCTCAACTCCGAGGGCCTGCTCCTTTTGACCAATGACGGCGCGCTCAAACGCAAGATGGAGCTCCCAGCCACCGGCTGGCTCCGCCGCTACCGCGTCCGCATCAAAGGCAGTCTGAGCGAAGCCAAACTTGAAGAGCTACGCAAAGGCATCAGCGTAGAAGGCACTGACTACCAACCGATGCAGGCCAGCTTTGACCGCCAGCAAGGCGCCAATGCCTGGCTCACGATCGGTCTGCGCGAAGGCAAAAACCGCGAGATCCGCCGCACGATGGAGGCGCTCGGCGTCACTGTGAACCGCCTGATCCGCATCAGCTACGGCCCTTTCCAGCTGGGCAAGCTGAAGACCGGCGAGGTCGAGGAAGTGCGCCAGCGCATCGTCCGTGACCAGCTCGGCCTCGGCGCGCCGCCCCCGCCGCCCGGCAAACCCAAAGTGCAGCGCCGCCGCCGCTAAGCCGCACCGGGTCCGGAAAACCTGACCCGCACTCGCAAAACGCAAAAGATGCCCCTAAGTAGAAAGGCGAAAGGGGCACCATGGCACGACTTATCCTGTTTCTACTGGCGATCTGTTTGATTGCAGCTACAGTCACGATGATCGCGTCGGCATTGCGCCCTGTCGTTGGCGCATCGCAAGGGGGCCCCATGTCGAGCCAGTTCCGCAAGATCGCCTATCTGGCACTGTTTCTCTTGATGATGGGCCTGACCACCGGGCTGCTCGGAGGGCTCTGATGGCGCGGCGCTACGGCGGCAAATTCTCCCCCGGCAGCGACGAGACCGGCCAGACAGCTCCGCAATTCGACCGCGGCGTCGATCCGGCGGGCGCGCGCACCAATCTGCTGTTCCTGCCCGCTGTCGCCATCGTTTTCACCTCGCTGACAGACGGCCCCGTCTCGCTTGCCACAGGCCTCGCCGCAGGCGGGATCCTGACGCTGGCCGCCTGGCTTGTCCGCGATGGCCTGCGCGCCGAGGCGGAATACAACGCCCGCGCCGTGGCCCGCCGCCCGGCCATCCCGCGCAAGATCTTCGCCTCCGTGCTCACGGGTCTGGGCATCGCCCTGGCCGCCTATAGCAAGGAGGCCGGGATCGTCGGATCGATCCTTTACGGGCTCGCCGCTGGCGGCCTGCATACCGCCGCTTTCGGCTTCGATCCCCTGCGCAACAAGCGCATCGAAGGCGTCGACACCTTCCAGCAGGACCGCGTCGCTAAGGTCGTAGACGAGGCCGAGGCCCATCTTGACCAGATGCGCGGCACGATCGAAGCTTTGCGCGACCGCCGCCTGACCGAACGCGTCGCCCGTTTTCAGGCCGCCGCCCGCAAGATGATCCGCACGGTCGAGGAAGATCCCCGCGATCTGTCCGGCGCGCGCAAGTTCCTCGGCGTCTACCTTCTCGGCGCGCGCGATGCCTCTGCCAAGTTCGCCCAGCTTTACGCACGCACCAAGGACCCCGAGGCGCGCGCCGATTACGAGACGCTGCTTGACGATCTCGAAGGCAACTTCGCCCAGCGGACCGAAAAGATGCTGCTTGATGATCGCAGCGATATGGATATCGAAATCAAGGTGCTGCGCGACCGCTTGCAGCGCGAAGGGGCGCTCGCCCGCAATCAGGAGAATTGAGCCATGTCCGACACCGTCCGCCAGCAGGCCGAGGCCGAGACTGAAACCGTCACGAAGGTCGCCGCCGTGACGCTGCCCGAACCCGCTCCCGCGCAAGAGATCGTGACGCTCGAAGAGGCTGATCCGGCCGCCAGCGCCGAGATCCGCCGTCGCATGGACGAGCTCGACATGAGCCAGACGAACTCCATCGTCTCCTTCGGCTCTGCCGCGCAATCCGAATTGCAGCAGATCAGCCAGGCGATGCTCTCGGACGTCAAGAACAAGGATGTCGGCCCTGCGGGCAATTCCCTGCGCGATATCGTGTCGACCATCCGGGGCTTTTCGGTCGAGGAACTCGATCCCAATCGCAAACGCTCCTGGTGGGAAAAGCTGCTCGGTAAATCCAAGCCGGTCGCTGAATTCATGGCCAGGTTCGAGGATGTCCAAGGCCAGATCGACAGCATCACCGACGATCTGCTCAAGCACGAACATGTTCTGCTCAAGGACATCGAATCGCTCGATCAGCTTTATGAAAAGACCCTCGCCTTCTACGACGAGCTCGCGCTTTACATTGCCGCCGGCGAGGAAAAGCTGAAGGAACTCGACGGCACGGTCATTCCCGCCAAGGAAAAAGCGGTCGATGCCGCCCCCGAGGACAAAGCCGTTATGGAAGCTCAAGAGCTGCGCGATATGCGCGCCGCCCGCGACGATCTGGAGCGGCGTGTCCACGATCTCAAGCTGACGCGGCAGGTAACGATGCAATCGCTCCCCTCGATCCGGCTGGTGCAGGAGAACGACAAGTCGCTGGTCACCAAGATCAATTCGACCCTCGTCAACACCGTCCCGCTTTGGGAAACGCAACTGGCCCAGGCGGTCACGATCCAGCGGTCGGCCGATGCCGCTGCCGCCGTCCGCGATGCCAACGATCTGACCAACGAGCTACTCACCGCCAACGCCAAGAATCTGCGCGACAGCAACAAGATCATCCGCGAGGAAATGGAACGCGGCGTCTTTGACATCGAGGCCGTCAAACAGGCCAATTCAGATCTGATCGCGACGATCAACGAAAGTCTGCAGATCGCCGACGAAGGCAAGGCCCGGCGCGCCGCCGCCGAAGAAGAGCTTCAGAAGATGGAGCATGAGCTCAAGGAGACGCTCGCTTCGGCCAAGGCCCGCAAGGATAGTATTGGCGACACGGCAGGCACTTCGGTCTGATCCATTGCTGGCAGCCCGCGCCTCTTTTGCTCTCGCGATGATCGCGGGCCTTGCGGCCTGCGATTTCACCGAGCCTGTTCCCCCGCCCGCGCCTGAGCCTCCCAAGGCCGCGCCCGCTGCGCCGCCTGCGCCGCGTCAGGCGCCAGCGCCAAAGCTGGACCGGGATGCGCAGATCTATTTCAAGCGGCTACAGGACGGATTGCTGGTACAGGGCCTGCTGCGTCAGGACGGCGGCGGGCCGGACACGCCATATACCGCTCGCGAGCTTGCCCGCAACTTTATCCAGATCGCGCTCTATGACGAATACCGGACCGAGGCGGACACGCTTGTGCCCGAGGCGACCGAGAGCGTCCTTCGCCGCTGGTCGCAGCCGGTCCGGATTGGCATTGAATATGGGGCTGCCGTCCCTCCCGCGCAGCGCGCCGAAGACAGCGCCTTCATCGCTCGCTTCGCGATCCGCCTGTCGCGCCTGACCAAACATCCCGTTTCCGTTGCGCCTGCCGCCGCGAACTTTCACGTTCTGATCCTCGATGAGACCTCGCGGCAGGCCATCGCTCCCCGTCTGCGCAATCTGGCCCCCGGTATTAGCGAGACGGTGGTCCGCGAGATCGTCACCCTGCCCCGGACCACGCTGTGCCTTGTCGTCGCCTTTCCGAACGGGCCGGACCGCGCAACCTATTCCAAGGCGATCGCGGTCGTGCGCGCCGAACATCCCGAGTTGATCCGCAAAGGCTGTATCCAGGAAGAACTGGCGCAAGGCATGGGACTTGCCAATGACAGCCCGCAGGCGCGCCCGTCGATCTTTAACGACGACGAGGAGTTCGCCCGGCTGACGACCCATGACGAACAGCTTCTGAAGATGCTTTACGATCCCCGGATGCGCCCTGGAATGACAGTGAACGAAGCCGAACCTGTCGCGCGGGTGATCGCCCGCGAACTGGCGGGAGAAGGCGAAAGCTGAAATCAGCACTCGCAAGGCGGCTATCAGAGACCTCTCGGCCTCTCGCCAATTGGCAAACAGCGGCACTGTCATCATTGGTTTCCGGTCGCTCAACATTCTATCCTTACAAGCAGTCTAAAGGACGGATCTTAAACAATCGTAAGCCCAGGCCAGATATTCACCGACCGGATACCGACGCGATACCGACCGGATACCGCAACCCCGATCCGGCCTTGTAACGCCGCCCGTCACAGGCCACGTTATACCCAATAATCCTCCCGTCAGGAGCCTTGCCCAATGCCTATTTTCGACTTCCTTAAAGGCCAGTTCATCGACGTCATTCACTGGACGGATGATACAAGAGATACAATGGTTTGGCGGTTCGAACGCGAGGGGCACGAGATCAAGTACGGCGCCAAGTTGACCGTCCGCGAAGGTCAGGCCGCTGTCTTCGTGCACGAGGGTCAGCTAGCCGATGTCTTTACCCCCGGTCTCTACATGCTCGAGACCAACAACATGCCGATCATGACCTCCCTCCAACACTGGGATCACGGCTTCAAATCTCCTTTCAAATCAGAGATTTACTTCGTCAACACGACCCGTTTCACCAACCTGAAATGGGGCACGAAGAACCCGATCATGGCCCGCGATCCTGAGTTTGGCCCCGTCCGTCTGCGGGCTTTCGGAACCTACTCTGTCCGCGTCGTGGACCCCGCAAAGTTCCTCACCGAAATCGTCGGCACCGACGGCGAATTTACCATGGACGAAATCAGCTTCCAGCTGCGCAACATCATCGTTCAGGAATTCTCCCGCGCGCTCGCATCCTCAGGCATTCCGGTTCTCGATATGGCCGCCAATACCCGCGATCTGGGCAACATCATCGCCGAAGCCATCAGCCCCGTGATCGAAAGCTACGGCGTGACGCTTCCGGAATTATACATAGAAAACATAAGCTTGCCCCCCGCCGTCGAACAGGCACTGGACAAAAGAACCTCTGTCGGGATCGCGGGCGATCTCAACCGCTTCACCCAATACTCCCAGGCCGAAGCCATGACGAAAGCCGCCGAACAAGGCGGCGACAGCGGCATGGGCGCCGGTCTTGGAATGGGCATGGGTATGGCAATGGCCAACCAAATGTCGCGCGGGCCTTGGGGCGGACAAAGCTCCGCGCCGCCCCCGCCGCCCGTCGAACATGTCTGGCATATCGCGGAAAATGGCGAGACGAAGGGCCCTTATTCCAAGGCGGATCTGGGAAAGATGGCAGCCGATGGCAGCCTCTCGCGTGAGACATTTGTCTGGACGCAAGGCCAGGACGGATGGCTCAAGGCAGAGGATGTGCGCGAGCTGGCGCAGCTCTTCACGGTCATGCCGCCCCCGCCTCCTCCTGTATCGTAAGCGACCGGCCCCAGCCCCGAAAGCGCCACGATGTCAGACGTCGAGACCGCCCTTCCCCTCGAGCAGCACCGCTTTCCCTGCGACAATTGCGGATCCGATTTCCGCTTCGATCCCGATGCGGGACGGCTGGTCTGCGACCACTGCGGAAACACGTCCCAGGTCGAAGGCCTTGGGCGGTCGACGCACGCCTTGGCAGAACTTGACTTCCAGACGGCGCTGACGACCCCCGTCTCGCAGGCCCAGATCGAGGAGACGCGGGTCTCCAAATGTCCGAATTGCAGCGCCGAGATCGAGTTTGACCCGGAGATCCACGCCACCGAATGCCCGTTTTGCGCAACGCCTGTCGTGACCGATACTGGCGTACACCGCCACTTCAAACCGCAAGGCGTCCTGCCCTTCGCGCTTGACGAGCAGACCGCGCGGAAAGCGATGACCGACTGGCTCGGAAAGCTTTGGTTCGCGCCCAACGGCCTACAGGACTACGCCCGAAAGGGCCGGGCGATGTCTGGCATCTACGTTCCCTACTGGACCTTCGACGCCCAGACACGTTCCTCCTATCGCGGTGAGCAGGGCAACGACTACTACGAAACCCGGACGGTCATCCGCGACGGAAAGCGCCAGCGCGTGCAGGTCCGCAAGACCCGCTGGCGCTCTGTCACCGGCCGCGTCGCCCGTGCCTTCGATGATGTCCTCGTCCTTGCCTCGAAGGCCCTTCCTAGACGCTATACAGAGGGTCTCGAACCGTGGGATCTTTCGATGCTCGAACCCTACAGACCCGAATTTCTCGCAGGCTTTCGCGCTGAAGGCTATCAGGTGGATCTTGAAAGCGGCTTCGTCCTGGCCCGCGAAATCATGGATCGCGTTATCGAACGGGACGTGAAGTTCGACATCGGAGGCGACCGCCAACGGGTTCACGCCGTCGACACTCAGGTGAGCGGCGTGACCTTCAAGCATATTCTCTTGCCCGTTTGGCTTGCGGCCTACAAATATCGCGGCAAGACCTATCGGTTCGTCGTCAACGGTCATACCGGCCGCGTTCAGGGAGAGCGCCCATGGTCCAAATGGAAGATTGCCATCGCTGTCATCATCGGCCTTTTGATTGCCGCTGTAATCGGCGCAATCTCGGCCATGCAGGGGTAAGCGCATGATTCTCTGCTGCGGCGAAGCCCTGATCGACATGCTGCCCCGGGAAACTGCGGAGGGGGCACCGGCCTTCGCCCCCCATGCGGGAGGCGCGGTCTTCAACACGGCGATTGCTCTGGGACGCCTTGGCGCTGAAACCGCCTTTTTCAGCGGGATCAGCACGGATTTCTTCGGCGATATGCTCAAGGAGAGCCTCGCCGCGTCCAATGTCGAAACCAGCACCGTCGCCTTCTCGGATCGTCCAACGACGCTGGCTTTCGTGCGGCTTGCTCAGGGTCAGGCCAGCTACGCCTTCTACGACGAGGGGACCGCCGGACGATATCTCTCGGTTGAGGATCTGCCCCTAACCTCTGCGAACGCTCTCTTTTTCGGAGGCATCAGTCTTGCGACCGATCCGTGTGGAGCGGCCTATGAGGCGCTCATGCTACGAGAGGCGTCCCGTGCGGTGACGATGATCGACCCCAACATCCGTCCCGGATTTATCTCCGATGAGGCGGCCTACCGCGCCCGGATCGGACGGATGATCGAAGCGGCAGATATCGTGAAGGTCTCTGATGAGGATCTCCGGTGGCTCGAAGGAAACGGCACTCTTCCCGATCTCGCCCGGTCCTTGCTGAAGAAGGGTCCGCGCCTCGTCGCTGTTACGCAAGGGGCCGACGGGGTCGCTGGCTATACCTCTAACCACGACGTCTGGGTCGAAGCCACAAAGGTGGACGTCGTCGATACGGTCGGCGCGGGTGACACATTTAATGCAGGTCTTCTGGCTTCCTTGGATAGATCCGGCCTGCTGAACGATGACGCTCTGCACTCTTTGTCCGAAGATCAGATCGGCGAGGCCCTGACACTCGGGAGCCGGGCAGCGGCCGTGACCGTCTCCCGCGCAGGCGCCAATCCGCCTTGGGCAAAAGAGCTGTGAGAGCGCTTCTTCAAAGGGTCAGTCAGGCCTCGGTTCAGATCGAGGGCGCCACGATCGGGGAGATCGGCCACGGTCTTCTTATCTTCGTTTGCGCGATGCAGGGGGATACCGAAAGCGATGCGGATGCCTTGGCCGCAAAAATCGCAAAGCTCCGTATCTTCCGCGACGAGGACGGACGCATGAACAAGTCCGTTACAGATGTGAATGGCGCCGCGCTGATCGTTAGTCAGTTCACGCTCGCCGCCGATACGTCGCGCGGAAATAGGCCTGGATTTTCTCAAGCTGCCGCACCGGAAGACGGCAACCGTCTCTATCTTCGGTTCATAGGAGCGATGTCGGACCTTAATTGCCCTGTCGCAACCGGCCGGTTCGGAGCGGATATGGCCGTCCATCTCGTGAACGACGGCCCGGTGACGATCTGGATAGAAAGCCCGAACAGCTCAAAATAAGAAGGGCCCGGATGATCCGGACCCTTGTCTTGCGCCGTATGTCTGATGCGTCAGGCGTTTGCCATCCATTCATCGACTTCCTTGCGGGCTTCTTCTTTGGACTTGCCGTATTTTTGCTGGATCAGGCCTTCCATTTGCTCGCGATCACCCTGAGCTTGATCGAGCTCATCATCGGTAAGCTCGCCCCAGCGCTCCTGCGCCTTACCCTTCATCTGTTTCCACTGACCTTGGATCTGGTCCCAGTTCATCGCTGTCATCCTCATGTTTGATTGCAGTGATTGTAAGAACCCAATGCATCACGGCGTCCCTTTGTTTCGTTCCTATGGGAACCTGAGCGACTTTTCTCCACTTGTTTTGAAAAGGATTCATAATGCTCGAACACCCGCTCAGACCCTTCATGTTGCCGATCCTGACGGCGATCGCGGTTGCGACAGCGTTCTATGTCGCATCCGAGATTTTTGCGCCAGTGACGCTTGCGCTTGTCTTCGGGGTGGTTTTGTCACCGCTATCGCGCGTTTTTCTTCGGTTTGGGCTGCCAAATGTACTTAGCGCCTTTGCCACGCTGGTCATTTTTCTCGCGATCATTGCGACGCTCTTTACCGCGCTCAGCCCAATCGTTCGCATCGCAATCGACAGCGCCCCAGCCATCTGGAACGAGTTGAAGAGCTTCGCAGGAGACATCAGGCGGGCGGCCGAAGGGATCGACCAGGTCACAAGCGATGTGACCGCCGCGGTGAGCAGTAGCGGAACAAGCAGTGGCGGCGCAAATATCGTCGTGCCCGATATCACCGATCTCCTGACATCTGCTCCGGCCGTGGGTGCTCAACTGCTGATCTTTGTGGGCACGCTCTACTTTTTTCTGTTGGGCCGCGAAGACATCTACGAGAAAGCCAGCCGAACCCTGCCCCATATATCCAAGGACTTGCTGGAAGCTGCGGAACAGGACGTCTCGCGATACTTCCTTACGATCACGGTCATCTACGCAATCTTCGCGACAATCGTGACGGGCTACTTCCACCTGATCGGGCTGCCTGCGCCGTTCCTTTGGGGCAGCTTGGCCTTCCTTCTCAACTTCATTCTTTATCTTGGTCCGATCCTCCTGGCCTGCAGCCTTCTCGTCGCGGGAATCGTCGCTTTTGACGGGATCTATGCCATCCTGCCTGCGGCGGGCTATTTGCTCATGAATATGACAGAAGGTCAGTTCGTTACGCCGCAACTCATCGGACGAACCATGTCGATCAACCCGATGCTGGTCTTCCTCAGCCTTGTCTTCTGGCTCTGGCTCTGGGGGCCGGTGGGCGCGATCATCGCTATCCCGATCCTCGTCTGGTCGCTCGCCCTGCGCAAAGAACGCAAAGACAATTTTACCGCGACCCAGCTCTCTCAGGAAGCAGCGTAGTAGCGGCTACACCATCTCCTCGGGAACGATCGGGATGGCTCGTCCGAACCGGCGAGCCGCCCCGATCGAATAGGGCAGGATGAACCCGTCCCGCTTTTCTGGGTGCTGACCTTGATTGTCCTCGGCCAGCTCGCGCCACGCCTTGATGACGTCATCGCCATCAAAGAACCGTCGAGGCGCATCAGCCGGAAGCCAATGCCTGAAACATTTCTCGCGAATGATCTTCACCTGCTCCGCATCACTGACCTCGACCCCAGCTTCGGTATCCCAGTAAAGGCTGCGACCGTTGAGATTGGCGGAGGACACGATCGCCGCCCTGTCATCGAAGATCGAAACCTTCGCATGGACATAGACCATGGGGGCCTCGCCGAGGCGCTTGGGACCTTCGTCCATCTCGTCGCGCAGACGCGGTTGCACGGGAGAGCCGATGAAGAACCGATCCTTGAAGGCGTCCCGGACCATTTCCAGACAGCGCGCCTGAAGATGCTCTCCCAGCCTTTGATCGCTTGACCGCCGACCGTCGAATGCGATCTCCTCGGGAACCGCAGGAACGATCATCAAAAGCTTGAGATCAGGATTGGCGAGCGCGGCTTCGGCCAGTTGATGAGCCAACCTGCGATCGCGGAAGAACTGGGTCTCGAGGTAGATCAGGTCCTGCGCTTCACGGACATGCCGGCTATGGGCCTGCGCCACCTCCGACAGAACGGGCCGCGGGCCCATCGCAAGCCAAGGCCGCTTGCGCTTGGAAGACAACGTCCTCAGCAGACCGCGCGGCATCGCGGGCGGATCCTTTCCTTCAACGACATTTAGGAAACTGCCCAGATGATCGTGGGCCGCGACAGCAAGATCGCCCTCCATCGACAGCTGGACATCGTGCCAGGTCTGTTGCGCCAGTTGGTCATGCTCGGGCGTGTCGAACCGCCGGTCATCCAGATCCAGACCGCCGATATACAGCGATTTCCGATCGAAGACGGCCAGCTTCTGATGATGCGTGGCGGGATGAAGGACCGGCAGCTGCCATCTTTTGAGCCGCCAGCTCTCCCCTGCCTTCTCCGCAAACCTGGCGACAAGCGGGATCCGCCTCATCGCCTCATCCCGCTCCTCTGCAGGAAGGGCGTTCACATCCTCCAGGATTGGCTTGAGGCTGCTCCGGATTTTCGGCCAAAGGATGATACGCGGCAACACGCCCACCTCTGCCGGATGCAAGGCTGCCGTCACGGTCAGGTTCTGAGAGGCACCCGACGCCTCCGCCGCCGCATAAAGTGCCCGCAAACTGTCCCAGGTCTGCCGGTGAAGATTGACGCGCCCGACCGGATCGAAGTCAGAGATGACCATCCGAAGGCTCACGCCTCGCTCAAGTGTGTGCGTGATCAGATCGAACCAGGTTTCCCCGACAGCAAGCGCCGCGTCCGAGCGCAGTTTCGCGAACGGATCAAAGATCCGGAAGCAGGCCCGGATCTCATGCCTCGCCTCGAGAAAGAGGCGCTCCATCTCCGGATACGCCTCATGCGCTGTCAGAAGGACTTTCAGGTTGCGCAAAGCCGGTGGCGCATGCGGTTGAGACGGCATCAGACCTCTTCACGATATTCAGGCTCGAACTCTTCGACATTGAACCGTGATACAACCCGATAAACACCGTTATCTTGGGTCACTTCTGTCTTTGCGCGCAATTGCATCGAGAAAGCACGGATCAGCTGCGATCCAAAACCCGACATCTCGCTTTCTTCTGCCAGGGGCGTCGATGTGCCAAGCGAGTTTGAGATCTCAAGCAAAGCCTGCCCCGGCGCTTCAAGCACGAAGCGGACCTTGACCCAGGGTGCCTTACCTTCATCGGCCCCGGCATATTTGAAAGCGTTGATCGCGGCCTCCGTCAGGAACAGCGACAGCGGCACCGCCTGATCGGGATACATCACCACCGGCTCGATATCGAACTGCAGATCCATATGCTGCTCTGGCACCGTACTGAGCCGCGCGGTTTGGCTGACAAGATCGCGGACGAGATATCCCGCATCCAGCTTGTCGAGATTTTCGGTCTGGTACAGCTTGCGATGCACCGTCGCGAGGCTTTGCACCCGATCCTGCAACCGGCTGAGGATCTGCTTCGTCTCGCCATTCGTTGTCTTTCGAAGCTGCATATTCATGATCGAGGAAATCAGCTGCAGGTTGTTCTTGACCCGATGGTGGACCTCCTTGAGTAGAACATCTTTCTCCTTGATCGCCCCTTCCAGCTTCGCCTCGTCATAGATGACATCCTCCGCCATTCGCTGAAAATCGCGTTCGATCGCCGTTAATTCACCGGAAAGCAGGTGACCTTTATCCGTAAACGGGCTCCGTCGGTCAGAGGCGAACAGCCGTATCCCATCGCTCAAACTGCGGATCTGACGCACAACAAGCCGATCAAGGGCAAAGTAAGCGACGATCAAGCTCGCCACCCACATGAAAATTGGAAAAAGGCTTGGAGAGATCGCGAAATCCAATCGCCGGGCGATCGGGGTATCGGGGTCCCAAACCGCCAGCGCGGTTAGAACGTCCGGGATCAATATCGAGCTTCCATAGAGATGCGCCTGACCGTCTATCGCCGTGCCGCGAAAGACACGTGGCGGTTCGGTGACAAGACGGGCAAGGTTTTCTTCCCCTGGCCGATCTTGCTCCGCTGCATCGAAACCTGCGGTGGCGCTGACAATTTCTCCGCGACTATTCAAAAGCAGAATGCTCTGCGGCGTCTCTGCGCCGCCAATCCCGATATTGGTAGGCAAGCGATCATGAGGGATCGAAATCGAGATGAACCCGAAAAACTCGCCATCGATCTCGATTGGCTCGGATACGATCAGGACCGATTGCTCCGACAAAGGCCCAGCGCGATTGACAAAGACAGACGCAGCTCTTCGCTCCATCGCGTCGTCAAAGTTGTCATAGGCAGTGGCATCAAAGGCTTGCCCGGTTGAGCTGCAAGTCACCTGCCCGTCCGGGGGGATAAGCGCGACAAAGGAATAAACCGGCGTTATCGACACCACCCGTTCCAAAAATGCGCTGCAGTCGTTTGGATTGGTCTGCAGGTTAACAGACGTCGCCCCAATCACCCGCGCAGCGCCAAAGGCAGCTTGGATCGGGGCATGTTGACCCCCGGCGGCACGCTCACTCAGAGCGAGGATATTCTGCTGCGATTGCTCCTCAACGCGGTCCGTAACCTCCTGCGTTTGCAGCACCGCCAGAAGACCGATCGGCAACAGCACAACGGACAAAAGGGCAAGGATGCGAAATCCAAGGCTTTGATGCCAAGCCCAATCGTACCGCGTTGAAAACATTATCTTGTGACGGATGTGTTCATTGCGACAACCGCCAACGTCGCTTCGTCGGTCATCTCGAAATTCGTATCGCCCTTAAGATCAAGCAGCGCCGAAAGGTGGTTTCGCGCCCTGTTGACCCGGCTCTTGATGGTCCCGACAGCAACGCCGCAGGTCATCGCGGCTTCCTCGTAGGAAAAGCCGGAAGCGCCGACAAGAATAAGAGCCTCTCGTTGTTCGATCGGAAGCTTGCTCAGCGCCCTTTCGAAGTCACGCATTTGCAAGCGCCCATCATGCGATGGCTTCTCTGACAGACGGGCCGAAAAGACCCCGTCAGTGTCGGAAACCTCTCGCTTCACCTTGCGGTAGCTCGAGTAGAACGTGTTGCGCAGAATGGTAAAAAGCCACGCCCGCATGTTCGTTCCAGGCTCAAACTTATCGATATTCGTCCACGCCTTGACGATAGTATCCTGAACGATGTCATCTGCCTTTGCCCAGTCCTTCGTCAACGACATGGCGAACGCCCGCATAGGCTTGAGATGTTCGACAATTTCGTCGCGCGGATCCGCATGGACCACGGCAGCTCCGTTAGATGTGCTCTGTCTGGCGACACTCATGATTTGTCCTCCAGTCCCGATTCTGCCTCTTTGTCCCTCAGCTGCTGCATAAGCGCGTCAAAGCGGTCGGGGACCTCCGCATCCGAATAGGATCCGTAAACCTGCTTCAAACCCTTCGCGATCTGCTTGCGGGTGTCTGCCCCGTCTCTCTCCTGCGCCATTTTGCCCTTTAAGTTCGTTAATTGCTTTGCCGAGACTTGGAACCAACACCCGCCAGATGCATTTTGGTTCCATATAAGTTCAAAAAGGACAGGCTAGAATGAGCACCCCGCAAGACGCGACGCCTCTCACTACCCATATCGGCGCCGAATTGCCTTATCTGCGGCGCTATGGCCGCGCTCTCACCGGAAGCCAGAAAAGCGGCGATGCATATGCCGCGGCGACGCTCGAAGCGATCTTGGAGGATACGTCTGCCTTTGAAGGAAACATCGCTCCGAAAACAGCTCTCTTTCGTGTCTTTCACTCGATCTGGGACAGCTCAGGCTCGCGGATCGAGGATGCGTCCGACGGGCTGGAGGCAAAGGCCCAGGCGCATCTAAGCCGGCTGACAAAGAACACGAGGGAAGCGCTTCTTCTCAGATCGCTCGAAGATTTCCCCCCGGCCGAAGTCGCAACGATCATGCAAATCGACCTGTCAGAGGTCGAGCATCTGCTCTCCGTCGCCGAGCAGGAACTCTCCGACGCGATCCAAGGCCGTGTCCTGATTATCGAAGATGAAGCCATCATAGCCATGGATCTCGAAGCCTTGGTCAAGAGCATGGGTCACGAGGTTGTTGGGCTCGCGCCAACCCGGACCGACGCGGTCGAGATGGGCAAAAAAGAGCGACCCGATCTGATCCTCGCGGACATTCATCTGGCGGACAAATCCTCCGGCATCGACGCCGTAAACGATCTCCTCGGCCATTTCGGAGAGATCCCGGTGATCTTCATAACCGCGTATCCGGAACGTCTTCTCACTGGCGAGCGTCCCGAACCGGCCTTCCTGATCTCCAAACCCTATGTCGAAGATCAGGTGCGGTCCGCCGTCGGTCAGGCGATGTTCTTCTCATCGACTGAAACTCTGAAGGCCTAAAAGTGGAACCTTGAGGACGGTCAGCCCGTTCCTCAAGGAACCCCATTGGACGGAGAATGATATGGCCCAGACGGCAACGAAGGACGCAACACCGATCAAACCCGCTGAAACGAACGACAAAGGTGATCTCAATACGCAGATCGAACTTCTTCAGCGCGACCTTGGCAGCTTGGCCGAAACCACGCTTGCCCAGCTCGATCAGCTTCATACGGAGGGGCGCGCCCGCGCCAAGAACCTGACCGACCAAACGAACGAGTTCGTAAGGTCACAGCCCGTTACCGCGCTCGCCATCGTGGCCGGAGTTGGCTTTCTGGCGGGATTGATGAGCCGCCGTTAAAATATATAGATTTGTGCCTATCCAGCACGAATCACTAAAATTGCAAAAGGCCGCTGAACGGACACCCGGTTCGTCGCGGCCTTTTCTTTTCAGACGTGACAGCTTTTCAGAACCACCATTCAATCTCACTGAAACACCAAAGCAGCGCTGCCCACTCGATCACGCGAGAGTACGGCCCACGAACGCAGCCTGAACCCAAGACAGCGGCCCGACATACGCCCAGGCGTCCTTCAAAACCTCATGCCAGGGCACCCGGCCCCCGGCTCAATTTGTATCAGACACCCAGTGAGATCCTGTCGGGCAGTCAGATCCCGCTCCAAAATGACAAGAGATCCAGACACCACATGTCCTGACCTGCTTCCATCAAAGATGGAACACTTCATGAACCTCTGCATTTAACTACGACATAGGCAGGAACGAAGTACCAGTATGTCGACCAAGTGCAAAAATTGTCCGCTCCGTCGCCACGACATCTTCGTGAAGATGACTGCGGACGAAGTCCGCTTTACCCAGAAATTCAAGAAGGGAGAGCTGACAATCGACCCCGGCACACCTCTCCTTGTGGAAGGGTCCGGCAGCCCTCAGCTTTATAGCGTTCTTGAGGGGATGGGGCTACGTTATATGACACTCGATAATGGTCGCCGCCAGGTCATCAACTTCGTATTCCCCGGTGATTTTCTCGGCCTGCAAGGCGGTATCATGACCGAGATGCAGCATTCGGTCGATGCGGTCTCGCCCATGACACTCTGTGTCTTTGACCGTAGCGAGCTGTGGTCATTTTTCCGCGCACATCCCGAACGCGCCTATGACCTGACGTGGCTCGCCGCCGTCGAGGAGCATTTCCTTGGCGAAGCGCTGGCCTCCCTCGGGCAGCGCAGCGCCGCCGAAAAGATTATCTGGGCCTTTCTCAGGATCTTTCAGCGCGGCACCGCGTTGGACCTCGTCGAAAACAACACGATGCCGTTCCCGTTCCGGCAACAGGATCTGGCCGACGCACTCGGACTTTCCCTTGTCCACACAAACAAAACCCTGGCGCGCCTGCGTGACAAGCAGATAGCAGCGTGGAGAGACGGGATGCTGACAGTCCACGATATAGACGGCCTCGCGCGGGAAGGCGGCATTCGGCCTGATCCTCTTCCCGAACGCCCGCTCTTCTGATGTCGGATCGCGACCTTACCAAAGGCCCGGTCTGGCGGGCACTCGCCTCGGTCTCTGCGCCAATGTCTCTTGGCATTCTTGCAGTGCTCAGCGTCGGAATCGTCGATGCCTACTTCCTGGGTCAGCTTGGCGGCGCTCCGCTCGCTGCCGTGGGATTTCTCTATCCCGTCGCCACCGCCATCACATCGCTCTCCATCGGTCTCTCGGCGGGCGCGAACACCGCCGTCTCCCAAGCGATCGGACGCGGTGACGACGAAAGCGTCCCGAGGCGTCTCGCGCTGCATGCGTTCGGGCTTGGTGCGGTTCTCTCCCTGATCGTCGCAGGGCTCTTCTGGGTCGGGTTCCGCTGGCTCTTCGGCGCGATGGGCGCCTCCGACGAGGTGCTCAAGGAAATCGCGGAATATGCGCCGTGGTGGGCCCTCTCCTTTCCGTTCCTTGTCGTCATGATGATTACCAACGCCGTATTCCGTGCCCACGGGGACGGGGCGACCTCCGCCGTGACGATGATCTTCTCTGCCCTCGTCAACATGGCGCTCACTCCGATCCTGATCTTCGGCTGGTGGATCTTTCCGGAAATGGCGACCGAAGGCGCAGGTCTGGCAACCTTTATCGGACGCGCCGTGGCAGCAGTCGCCGCCATCAGCTACGCAATCTGGCGCGGCCTGCTCCAGTTCCGCTGCGAGCCGTTCAAGAACATCCCCAAATCCGTCAAAGAGATCGGCAGCGTCGGCCTGCCCGCGTCTTTCTCCAATGCGATCAATCCAGCAGGCATGGCAGCGGTCACGGCGGCGGTTGCCACACTGGGCGAAGCAGCCGTCGGCGGCTTTGGCGCGGCAACGCGCGTGCAATCGGTCGCAATCGTGGCGCTTCTGGCGCTGTCCTCGGGCATCGGACCGGTTGTCGGCCAGAACTGGGGGGCCGAAAAGAAAGACCGGGCGCGCCGGGCTGTCCGTCTATCGTGGCTCTTCTGCCTGATCTACGGACTCGCCATCGCGGCTCTGTTGACCCTCTTCGCCGGGCCGATCTCCACCGCCATGGCGTCAAGCGAGGAGGCCGCTGGATATGCCGCGCAATATCTCAGCATCGTCAGTTGGAGCTTTGTCGGCTATGGCGTCATCATCACCGCCAATGCCGCGATGAATGCTCGGTCAAAGGCGCTTTGGTCGATGGGGCTCAGCCTCTCGCGGATCCTGATCTTCTATCTTCCGCTGGCCTGGATCGGCGTGACGCTCATGGGCTATCCCGGCATCCTTGCCGCCGCTGTCATTGCGAACCTCGCGGCGATCTATGGCTCTTACATTGCAGCACGAGCGACAGATCTTCTGGAAACCGATATCGGCCTGATCAGAAAGCCCGCCGAACGGATCTCAGGCTAGTCCGACAGAAAGGACAAAAGCTCCGCCTCTCCGGCGCGCAAACCGGTGCGGCCACCGGGGTCAAGACCGGCAAGGCGCTCCTTTCTCTCCGCGTTATCCATCTCAGCCAAAGAGATCACATCTGGATGAATGTAGCTGCTTCGCGCGATCGTCGCCGTGTTGTGAAGCTGCTCGGCCGCCGCTTCCGCCATCGTCTTGATGGTCAGAGACCCGTCGCCCGCCGCCAGCGCGACCCGGAACGCTTCCCGGGTCCCGTTCCAGGTGCGAAAGGTCTTCGCCGATACGCCCTCTCCGCAAACGTCATGCAGAAACCCATTTACCTGCTCGGACCGCACCGACCGCGCAGTCCCGGCGTCATCGGTCCAGCCAATCAGATCCGCCCCAGGCAGATCCGCTGTTTTCTCAAGCGCCGATTGAAGCGCATCTCCGTGCAGGACTTTGGAGATCATCTGCCCGCCCTTTGCCGCGTAAGTCAGATCGACCTCTCCATCGCCAAAGGTTGCATGCCGCGTCCGAAGCGTTGTGGCACCATAAGTTCCGTTCTCATCGCGATAGTCGGGATGCCCCAGCCGCAACGAGGCTCGGTCAAGCAAGGCCAGGATCGCGGCAAGCGCAAGATCCTCGCTTCCTTTAGGCTCTTTCAATCCCTCCGCGATCCTGCGCCGCAGACGCGGCAGCATCGTCCCGAAATGCGCAAGCCCGTCATATTTACGAGCTGCCTGCGCTTCAGCCCAGCTTTGATGATAAAGATATTGCTTACGTGTCCGCTCGTCCCGCCCCGTTGCCTGTAGATGACCGTTCTGAAGGGGAGAGATCCAGACATCCCCGTAAGCGGGCGGAACGCCGATAGCCTCGATCCGCTCACGCTCCTTGGTGTCATCAATTCCCGTGCCATCCGGAGCGATATACTGAAAACCTCGACCCCGCCCCTTTCGGCGAATTCCCGGCTCGCTGTCGGGATAGTAGATCAGATCGGGATCAAGCGGCGTCATCGACGGTCAGATGGGACAGCAGCCGCTGCTCGATCAGATCGAAGGATTGTCCGGAAAGATCGACTGCAACGGCCTTCATCACCTTGTTCTTCAGCGACAGCGGCATCGCCTCCCTTAAGACTTCAAGCGTCGGCTCAGGCGCCGCGATCAGCAGCTCCTCGAATTGATCCTGAGTGTCGGCATCCCGCAGCGGCTTCAAGAGTCCAGACGCGTCATCCCCAAGCAACAGAGGCTCAGCTGACGCCAGATCATCATCGGCCTTCACGGCCTCTTCGAAAGCGGCCCGAGACAGGCCGCCCCCGATCAGATCGCGCGGGATCTGCTTGAGGTGGCATTCCTCGCCTTCACCGAGATTTATGAAAATCTCGGCGTCCGAGGTGCCCGCCACGATAACCCAGATCCCGTGCGGAAGACGTGTCACGCCTTCGACAGCTCGCTGCCGGACTTGAGGACCTCGTCCCCGTCGTCCTGCTCGATCTTGTAGGCCGGCTCATCGTCGCTCGCATTGCGGGTGACTTCGTTCCCGTCGATCTTGAGCGTGATCTTCTGAGTGTACTTCTTCTGCACGGTCCCGGTCCCGGTACCGTTGCCCCAGTTCCACTCGACCTTATCGCCTTCGCTGTAATCGCTCATCACATCACTCCTTGATCTTGTCAGTCCCCGCAAATGCCTGAACGGCGCCGCGGGTTCCCTAGACCCGGCTGACCTTGATGCGCATCTCGTCTTTGACCTGCCCCCAGGCCAGCATCGCAAAGATCGCGGTGCCACCAACAACATTGCCAAGCAGAACCGGGAGGAAGAAGCCGAAGATCGCGCCGACCGCGCCCAGCTCGCCGATCCAGATCAGAAACGCCATTTCGACCGATCCGGCGACAATATGGGTGAAATCTCCCGCAGCGATCAGCCAGGTGAAGGCAAGGATAGTGAAGAACGCGCTATCGGTCTGCGGCAACATCCACACGATCGCCGCCACCAGAATGCCCGCCGGAATGCCTCGCGCAAAGCCCTGCAAAGGCGGCATACCCGTCGCGTGATAGGAAAGCTCGGTAAAGGCGGGAATGATTTCAGGCGGGATCGCGGGCGTAAACGCATAGACCGCCGCGATGGCAAAAGCACCGACGACATTCGCCCCCAGAACGATCCCCCAGAGCCGGGCGATCCGAAGGATCATCCGGCCTGAGAAATCGACCATCAAAGGCAAAACCGTGGTGATCGTGTTTTCGGTAAAAAGCTGCATACGGCCGAGGATGACCAGCAGGAACCCCAAGCTATATCCAATATTTTCAACCAGATAGCTTGATGGAACGTCTGGCAGATAGGTCCTTAGGATCGCTTCGGCCAGAACCGAAAAAGAGATTAGGATCCCCGCTCCGATCCCCGACCAGATCAAGGACCGCGTCGGACGGGCCAACTCTTCCTCACCGTCCCGCCGGATCACCTCATAAACCAGTTTCGAGGTCAGCTTGGCTGCTTCTTCGACGGATTTCTCTTCCGCCTTTTCTTCAAGCTCGCGCTCTTCCTCGGTCTTGGTATCTTCATCCGTCACGGCGCAATCCTCACGTCCAACGCTAGCTAAAGCATTGAACCTTCGATCAGTTCCCTCAGGCAGCGCTCCGCTGAAGCTTCACAGCTTCGCTGCGGGCCAGTCGGATCAGATGCGCCATAAAAGGCTTTGTCGTCTCCTCGCGCCGCGTCGCTGCATAGAGCCGCCGTGTGATCCCGCCTTTCGTCAACGGGCGAGTGATGTAGTCAGCACTTGTCCGCGCCTCCCGCAGCACCCAGTCCGGCAGAACCGACACACCGCGCCCCGAGGCAACGAGGATCAGGATCATCGCGGTCAGCTCCACCTGCCGGATCGCAGCAGGCTCAACGCCTGCAGGCATCAAAAGTTGGCTGAAGACATCGAGACGCGCGCGACCCACCGGGTAGGTGATCAGTGTTTCACCGCGAAAATCACCAGCCTCTACGAAATCCTTCGCCGCCAAAGGATGCGTATCGGCAGCCACAAAGACCGGCTCGTAATCGAAGAGTGGCGTAAAATCGACGCCATCCAACTCTTCGGGATCGGAGGAGACAACCAGATCGACCTCCTCCTTCTGCAAGGCGGGCAAGGCCCCAAAAGCCAGTCCCGGACGGATATCGATATCTACATCCGGCCAGTTCTTGCGAAACGCATCGAGAACCGGAAACAGCCACTCGAAACAGGCATGGCACTCGATCGCGATATGCAGCCGTCCGGCGCGCCCGGTCTCGAGCCCGGCAAACTCGGCCTCCAACGCAGCGACCTCCGGCAGGATCCGTTCTGCCGCTGCAAGCAGCTTCAGCCCCGCAGCCGACAGCTTCAGCGGCTTCGATCGACGCACGAACAGCTCCACCCCCGCCTGCGCTTCGATCCCCTTTACCTGATGGGATAGCGCCGATTGGGTCAGCCCCAGCCGCTCCGCCGCGCGGGCGAGGCCTCCGGTTTCGTGAATGGCTTGGATCGTTCGCAGGTGGCGAAACTCAATATGCAAATCAACCTCATCTTCAAAGTGAGTATTATGAAATTGTCTCACGCGGGTAGAATTGAAACAAGAGGTCCACTTAAGGAGTTGCCCTGTCATGCCGCGTCCATCCGTCTCTTTCGAAGTCTTTCCGCCTCGCTCGGACAAGGGGCGGGACACGCTTTTGCAGGCAACCCGCGACTTCGCGAAGGCGGATCCCGACTTCATCTCGGTAACCTACGGCGCCGGTGGATCGACCCGCACGAAAAGCGTTGAGACAGCGGCCCTTCTGCAAAGCCGAACCGGACTATCCATCACAGGCCATCTAACCTGCGCAGGCCAATCGCGCGCCGAGGTTCTCGAGACAGCCGAGGCCTATCGCGCCGCCGGGATCACCCGCATCCTCGCCTTGCGCGGCGACCCTACGGATGGCGCAGACCACTACACGCCCCATCCCGATGGCTTCGCCACAAGCTGCGATCTGATCGAGACGCTGGCCAAAGACGGCTTCGACGTCACCGTCGCCGCCTATCCAGATCCGCATCCCGACAGCCGGGGGACAACTCAGGATCTCGACTGGCTCAAGCGCAAGCAAGATGCCGGGGCAAGCGCCGCAATCACCCAATTCTCTTTCTCGCCAGAACGCTATCTGCGCCCGCGCGATGCCGCCGCCACTGCCGGAGTGACGCTACCCCTGATCGCCGGCATCCTCCCGGTCAAGGACTGGGACAAAGCGCGTCGCTTCGCCAAATCCTGCGGCGCGCCCATTCCACTCGAGCTCGAACAGGCCTTCGACACCGCCGAGCGTCACGACCGCGCGCGCCTCTTCGCGCTCACCCAAGCGACCGAGCTCTGCACCGAACTTGTCTCGAACGGTATGACCGATCTGCATTTCTACACGCTCAACAGCGCCGATCTGACGCTCGACATCTGCACAGCCCTCGGCGCCGCGCCCCGGCAGGATCCCTTGTCAAACGCCGCCTGACGGGGCAGCTTCCGCGGACATCCCGGAGGCCCCAATGTTTCATGCCAAGACGCCCGCCGACCTGCCGGATCCCGAGATCTTGCGCACCATGTCGGGTCTTCAGTTCATGCAGGCCATCCGCGACGGAACGCTTCCCGGCCCGCCCATCGGTGCCCGTCTGAATTACCGTTTGAACGAGGTCAAAGAAGGCCGGGTGACGTTTCGCGGCGCGCCGGGATTTGACATGACCAACCCGCTCGGGACGGTCCATGGCGGCTGGTACGGCACGCTTCTCGACAGCTGTATGGCCTGCGCGATCATGACCATGATCCCGGCGGGCACGACCTACACGACGCTCGAATACAAGATCAACATCACCCGCAGCATCCCGCTGGACACCGAGATCACCGCCGAAGGCCTCGTCTCCCATGCGGGCCGCTCTACCGGGGTCGCGACAGGAGAGATCCGGGGGCCTGACGGCAAACTCTATGCCACAGGCTCCACCACCTGCATCATCCTACCGCTGCCACCGAAAGCCTAATCGGCCAGAACCAGACCGATCTCCGGCGCCTGCTGCACAGCCTCGTGCAGCCGCTCCGATGGATCGCGCCCGACCACCCGGCGCCGGCGCCACAGGAACAGCTTCGACCAGCCGCGCCACGCCCCGATCGATGGCGCGCCCGCATCCTGTTCGTACCGGCTGCGCCATCCATCCGGCAGCTCAAGCCCGCACATCTCGAGCCGCGAGATGATCCAGACAAGCGGGATATTGGCTAAAGGCCGCGCCTCCAGAAACCCGCCCAGCTGCCCGCCGACATCACCGTGCGTGCCTCGAAACCAAACCTGCTCCATCTGCCCGGGCCAGTCCGGATTGCAGACCCACATCACCGGCGCATAGGCCATCCGCCGCTCTTCCAGAGCCAGCGCATGGAACCCGTGCCGGATCGCCGGGCCCAGCGCGTGGTTGTGAAAGGCGTGCTTTTCGGGAAGGAACCGCCAGAGCAGCGGCACCCGCAACCCCAGCGCCTTGACCGTATCCCAAAGCGCAACCGCCTCGATCTCCACCGTCTCGTGGCAATGGCGCGCGGCAAAGACCGCCGCCGCCTCGCTGTCCGGGCTGGCCTGATAATGGCGGTAGACCTCGCGAATATTGCGCTCGGTCGCGTCCTCGGCCCGCAAAAGGCCAATCCGGTCGATCACCCCGGCCAGCGACCGGACCGCATAGGCGCCGCGTGAAAACCCGACGAGGAAGATCAGATCCCCGGGCCGATAGCGCGAGGCCAGAACCCCGTAAGCCCTCTGGATCTGCCGGTTGATCCCGCGCCCCGCGATCACGTCCCAGGTCCTCGACCAATCACGCCACTGGATCCCGGCCTCATAATAGACCGTCAGCCCCAGACGTGGCCCCTGCTCGGATAGCAGCTTGTAAAGCAGCCCCGCATTCGTCTCGTGACCATCGTCCAGCGAGGACATCGTCCCGTCGAGAATAATCACATGGGAATGCCGCCCCCGCACAGCCGTAAGCTGCCCGCCCTCCCGTTTCGGAGCGCGGCCGATAAGCCCAAGAAGCCAGTCACGCAGCCGCACGCGATCCCTCTTTCAGCATCTCCCAGACCCGCAGCGGCGTGAACGGCATGTCGACCCGTTCGATCCCGAGATCCCAGACGGCATCCTGCACGGCGTTGGCCACAGCAGCCAAGGCGCCCACGGTCCCGGCCTCGCCGCAGCCTTTCATACCCATCGGGTTGGCGGTCGACGGCACCGCCTCGGTCGTGAAGGCGATGAACGGCAGGTCATTGGCCCGCGGCATCCCGTAATCCATGAAGGTCGCGGTCAGAAGCTGCCCGTCCTCATCATAGACCACCCGTTCGTTCCAGGCCTGACCGATCCCCTGCGCGACCCCGCCATGCACCTGCCCTTCGGCCAGCATCGGGTTGAGAAGATTGCCAAAATCATCCGTCACCGTATAGCGAACGACATCCATCCAGCCCGTCGCCGGATCGATCTCCACCTCGGCCACATGCGCCCCGTTGGGATAGGACCGCCCCGGAAGCTGAGCGCGCGCATGGTGATCGAGCAGATCGTCCCGCCCCGCCTGCCGCGCCATCTCGGCCGCCTCCAGCATCGTCGGCGCGACATTCGATCCCGCAATCCGGAACCTCTCGTCGTCAAAACTCACATCCTCGGCCCGCACATCCTCCCGCTCGGCCAGAAACGCCCCAAAGGCCCCGACCATCACGGCCACCGTCGCCAGCGTCGCATTGGCCTGAACCGTCGCCGACCGCGACCCTCCGGTCCCGCCGCCCTTGGCGATGATATCGCTGTCGCCCTGCACGACGCGGATCTTCTCCATCGGGATCCCCGACTGATCGGACAGGAAATGCGCGAACACCGTCTCGTGTCCCTGCCCGTTCGACTGCGTGCCGACATGGATCTCGGCCCCGCCGTCTTCGGTAAAGACGACCCGCGCGCCCTCGGAGGGATCGCCCAGAATACTCTCGATGTAATAGCACAGGCCCATCCCGCGCAGCTTGCCCTCGGCCTCCGATGCCGCCTTGCGCGCCGCAAATCCGGCCCGGTCCGCCTCTTCGGCCACCCGCTCCAGCACGCGGGGGAAATCGCCCACATCGTAGGTCTCGCCTGTCGCGCTCACGTAAGGAAACTGCCCCGGCGCGATGAAATTCTTGCGCCGCAGCTCCCAGGGATCGACGCCCAGCTGCCGCGCCGCGTGGTCCATCACCCGCTCAAGCACATAGATTGCCTCGGGCCGCCCGGCCCCGCGATAGGCATCGACCTGCGTGGTGTTGGTAAAGATCCCCTTCACCCCAAGCCAGGTCGTCTGCACGTCATAAACGCCCATCAGAACCTTCGCGAAAAGCTCCGACTGGATGAATTGCGCAAAGCCGCTGTTATAGGCGCCCAGATTGCAGCGGGTCTCGACCTTGTAAGCGGTAATCCGATGATCGGCATCGAAGCCCAGCTCGGCCACCGAGACCAGATCGCGCCCCCCATTGTCGCTCAGCATGGATTCGGTCCGCTCGCCCATCCAGCGGACAGGCCGTCCCAGCGCCCGCGCGGCAATCGCCACGAGAAACATCTCCGGATAGGCCATCGCCTTCATCCCGAACCCGCCGCCGGTGTCGGGGTTCGTCACCCGCACATCGTCCGGCTTGAGCCCCAGCATCCGCGCAATATCACCCTTCGGCCCCCAGACGCCTTGCCCATTGACGGCGACATGCAAACGTCCGCCTTCCATAATCTCGGCAAAACACCCACGAGGCTCCATCGAGTTCACGATGATCCGGTTGTCCTCGATCTCGAGCCGCACGCGGTGCGCCGCCGCCTCCAGCGCAGCCTCGGTCCCATCCCGGTCGCCCTTGCCCCAGTCGAAGGCCACATTCTCGGGGGCCTCCTCATGAAGCACCGGCCCGCCAGAGGCCACCGCGACATGCGCCTCGAGGCTATCAAGGTCCAGCTCAATCAATTCGGCCGCATCCTTCGCCGCCGCAAGGGTCTCGGCAACGACGAAAGCCACCGCCTCGCCCACGAACCGAACGCGCCCTTCGGCCAGCAGCGGCCGCTTCGGCGCCGCTCCCTTAGAGCCGTCCAGGTTATCGATGATCGACGCCCGCATTCCGTCCGTCACGCCAAGCTCTGCCAGATCGGTGGAGGTCAGCACAAGATGCACCCCCTCGACCTCGCGCGCCGCCTCTACGTCCAGACCGGAAATCTCCGCATGGGCCTCGCTCGAGCGCAGCACATAGCCATGCAATGCGCCTTCGGGTGCGATATCGTCCACATAGGCGCCTTGCCCGGTCAGGAACCGAAGATCCTCGACCCGTCTGACCGACTGGCTCTTGCCGAACTTTTCCATAGCCTGCCGCCCTTTCGCGTTACGCTGTCCCGCGCAACCTATCCGCCGCGCGTGGCAAGTCCAGAGCCGCATATCCGCGCAGCCTTTCCATCCGGTGAACAGACGCGCTCAGTCGTCCTGCGCAACGGGCGGAATACGGCTCTCGTCCAGCTGCCGGGGGCCAATGGCACCCTCCCACCACGTCTTTCGGCCCAGCCGGAACAGCCGCAGCCGGTCGCCCGGTTTATAGCGGTAATAGACATAATGCGGGATATTTTTCCGCACCCCGTAGATCCTGTCTTCGGTCACCCAGTTGAACGTCCCCCTGCCCGGAACAGGCCGCCCGTTCACCTTTCGCTCCGAAATCTGCATCGATGTGATCCGCCCCTCGACCTCCTCTCCCAGCCGCCGTGCCCGAATAGCGCGGATCACGCTGCCCCCGCGAAAAACGAAGAGCATGGCAATAAGAAGCGTCAGCGCAAAAAGAACCCAGCCAAATCCAGCCTCAGCCCGCCTCGTGCTACCCACCCGGGTCTCGACCTGCTTGGGCCGACCGGACAGATATCGGATCTCGAACCGATCTCCTTCGGCATGGGGCCAGGGAACGCTCCGATCCGACTGGTTCTCGATCCGCTCGCCCTCGACCTCGTAAGTGAAATGCATCCGGTGGGTCGTCTCCAGCTCTCCATCGCTGTTACGGCTACTGAAAACCTCGAAGGACTGCGCTTCGGCTGTCGTTATCCGGCCGTCCCGCTCGAACTGGGTCGCGGTGACGTCGGCGAGCAACCAGATCGCAAAGAAGAAAAGATAAAGCAGAACCGGCCCCCAAAAGAACATCCCCTTCGGCGGCTGCTCCCGCCAAAGCGTCCATGCGCTCTTCGGGTGATCCACGCTGTGCTTGTCCGGTCCGTCCCGCATTTCCCTTCCCCTTCCTGCAAGCCTTCGTTATCTCGCCCCCGACCCGGAGGACAGACATGCCGCTCGAAAAGACCTTCAACGCCGCTGAGGCCGAACCCCGCATCTCGACCGCATGGGAGGAGGCGGACGCCTTCAAGGCCGGCGCCAACGCCAAACCCGGCGCCAACCCGTTCTGCATCCTTCTGCCCCCGCCTAACGTCACCGGCTTTCTCCATGCGGGCCATGCCTTCAACCACACCTTGATGGATATCCTGACGCGCTGGCACCGGATGCGCGGCGACGACACGCTCTGGCAGCCGGGCCTCGACCATGCGGGCATCGCGACCCAGCTCGTTGTCGAACGCCAGCTCAAGGAAAGCCACAACATCCGCCGCCAGGACATGAGCCGCGAGGACTTCATCGCAAAAGTCTGGGAGTGGAAGGAGACCTCCGGCGGCACCATCATCGAGCAGGACAAGCGCCTCGGGGCCTCCATGGACTGGACCCGCGAAGCCTTCACCATGGACGACAATTTCCACGACGCCGTCATCCGCGTCTTTGTCGACATGTACGAAAAGGGCCTGATCTATCGCGGCAAACGCCTCGTCAACTGGGACCCGCATTTCGAAACCGCGATCTCCGATCTCGAGGTCGAAAACAAGGAAGTGCCGGGCCATATGTGGCACTTCAAATACCCGCTCGCGGACGGCCAGACCTATACCTATACCGAAAAGGACGAGGACGGCGCGGTCCTTTTCGAGGAGACGCGCGACTACATCTCCATCGCCACGACCCGCCCCGAAACGATGCTCGGCGACGGCGCCGTCGCGGTCCACCCGGACGATCCGCGCTATGCCCCCATCGTCGGCAAGCTCTGCGAGATCCCCGTGGGCCCCAAGAAGCACCGCCGCCTGATCCCCATCATCACCGATGACTACCCCGACCCCGATTTCGGATCCGGAGCCGTCAAGATCACCGGCGCCCATGACTTCAACGACTACGAGGTCGCGAAACGCGGCGGCATCCCGATGTACCGCCTGATGGACACTAAAGGCGGGATGCGCGCCGACGGCGCCCCCTATGCCGAGGCCGCGAGCCGTGCTCAGCAGATCGCAAATGGCGAGGACTTCACCGAAGCAGAAGCGGACACGCTCAACCTCGTCCCCGACGATCTGCGCGGCCTGGACCGTTTTGAGGCCCGCGCCAGGGTTGTCGAGCAAATCACCTCCGAAGGCCTTGCTGTCATGGTCCCGCCGACGGATCCGCGCCTCGGCAAAACCTCTGCACCACCCGCTCCCGAAGAAGGCGGAGAGCTGCGCCTCGACCAACTCGTCCCGCTCATTGAGGCCAAACCGATCATGCAGCCCTTCGGCGATCGCTCAAAGGTCGTGATCGAGCCCATGCTGACCGACCAATGGTTCGTCGAGACGCAAAAGATCGTCGGCCCCGCCCTCGACGCCGTCCGGTCGGGAGAGGTCAAGATCATCCCCGAAAGTGGCGAGAAGACCTACTACCACTGGCTGGAAAACATCGAGCCCTGGTGCATCTCCCGCCAGCTCTGGTGGGGCCACCAGATCCCAGTTTGGTATGGACCGAGTGTTGCCGATGGAAAGAGTCTCACAACTGACGGAATGGCTGCCCTGAATTTTTCTCAGCGCAAAACTTTCTGCGCTGAGTCTAAGGAGAGGGCCAGACAACTGGCCGTAGATTTTTATGGGGATGGCCCCGATATTATAGCGATTGATGATGATGCGTACGTCCCGGAGGATGGCGTTCGGAAGGAGGCAAATCCTATAGCATCTGGTATCGGCGTTCCCGACTTCGTTGAAGCGAATCGTATTGTCATCTCCCGCGACCCCGACGTCCTAGACACTTGGTTCTCCTCCGGCCTCTGGCCCATCGGCACGCTCGGCTGGCCGGATACCGAGGACCCCGCCTACCAGAAATACTTCCCCACCTCCGTCCTCGTCACCGGTCAGGACATCCTCTTCTTCTGGGTCGCCCGGATGATGATGATGCAATATGCCGTCGTCGGGCAACGCCCCTTCGATACCGCCTACCTCCACGGCCTCGTCCGCGATGCCAAAGGTCAGAAGATGTCGAAATCGATCGGCAACGTCGTCGACCCGCTCGAGCTGATCGACCGCTATGGCGCCGATGCCGTCCGCTTCAACATGGCTGCCATCGCCACGCAGACCGGCACGATCAAGCTCGATGAGAAACGCATCGAAGGCTATCGCAACTTCACCACCAAAATCTGGAACGCCTTCCGATTCGCAGAGATGAACGAAGTGTTTAGCGTCGCAAAATCCACCGACGCGATACCGACAGGATACCGACCGGATACCGCACCGACAGAAACTGTTAACAAATGGATCCTCGAGGAGCTGAAGCAGATAATTGAAGACACCGACCGGTGCCTTAAGGAGTACCGCTTCAACGATGCCGCTAACGGTTTGTATACCTTTGTCTGGGGCCGCGTTTGTGATTGGTACATCGAGTTCTCCAAACCGCTCCTCCAAGGCGACGACGCCGAAAAACGCACGGAAACCCAAAGGGTTATGGCTCAGGTCCTCGACACCTGCTTGATCCTGCTGCACCCGTTCATGCCGTTCGTCACCGAAGAGCTCTGGGCTGCCACCGGCGACCGCCCCGAGATGCTCGTGACCACCGACTGGCCCCAACCTATTGAGATCACAGGCGAATCGGCCATCCCCGAGATGTCATGGGTCATCACCCTGATCGAGAACATCCGCTCGGCCCGCGCGCAACTCAACGTTCCGGCCAAGCTCGATGTGCCTCTCATCAGCGTCCAGCAGGACGACCGTGCGACCTCCGCCTGGGAGAAAAACCAAAGCCTGATCAAGCGCTTGGCCAAGACCGAAGACCTCACCCACGGGGCACCGCCCAAAGGCGCGATCACCGTCGCAGCCCCCGGCGCGACCTTCGCGATGCCTGTCGCCGACCTGATCGACGTGGAGGCTGAGAAGGCCCGCCTCGACAAATCGCTTCAAAAACTCGGCAAGGAAATCGGCGGCCTCGAAGGACGGCTCAAGAACCCCAAATTCGCCCAGAGCGCACCGCCGGAAGTCGTTGAGGAAACTCAGGAAAACCTGCGCGCCAGGCAAGAGGAACAAGCCAAGCTTCAAGACGCCCGCGACCGCCTGAACGAGATCGAATAGACCGAACGTTGCGCAGACCGGAGCCCCATCCGGTCCCGCACGCCCTGCTGACGAAAAATTAAGGTGCTCGCGCCAAAATCTCGGCTATCCTAAAGTCTGTTCAGTTCGAGATCCGCACCATGCAAAACCACCCGATAGGCTCCGCCCCCGATTACACCAACGCCTTTATGGCGATGTCCGGGCTGATCCTGTTCATGACGTTCTTCGTGATCGCAGCGGCGGTCGGCTATCTCTGGGTCTTTCTCACGGCCTTCGGCCTGAACAAAATGATCGCCTTGATAAGTCGCAAGATCTAGTGTCCCACCAGGGCACTCGACGCCGCATCTAGCGCCCCGCTGCCATGAGGGATCTGTAACGCGCTCAATCCCGTCTCAATGCAGCCCAAGAGGCCCAACACCATGTGGGCGTTCACATGCCCCATATGCCCGATCCGGAACCAGCCCGACGCCGGCTCCCGCCCAAGTCCGATCCCAAGCGTCACGCCCATCTCGAATTCCATGAACTCGCGCAATCGGTCCCCGTTCTCCGCCCCAATCCCGACACTCGTCACAGCGCAAGACCGGGCGGACTTATCCTTTACGTTCAGATGCATAGGCCCTTCTACAGCCCAGGCCTCTCCTGCCGCCCAGACCGCTTCGGCCAGTCGTTCATGCCGCTGCCAGACCTGCTCGAGCCCCTCCTCAAAGATCATATCAAGCGCTTCTCTCAGCCCGTAAATATGGTGAGTCGGCGCCGTACCGTCGAAATACTGATAGTACTCCTCGCCCCCTGTCCGGGGCCGCCAATCCCAGTAATGCGTCACGTTCTGCGCCGTCTCCCGCGCGGCATCGGCCTTCTCGTTGAAGAAGACGAACCCCATTCCCGGCGGCGTCATCAGCCCCTTTTGGCAACCAGTCACCGTCACATCGACACCCCAGTCGTCCATCTCGAACCGGTCGCACGCTAGCGACGCGATGCAATCGCACATCAAAAGCGCCGAATGTCCTGCCACATCAATGGCTTGCCGAACAGCACCCACGTCACTTTTGACGCTAGTTGACGTATCGACAAAGACCGACAGAACCGCCTTGATCCGCCCTTCCTTGTCCACGCGCAGCGCCTCCTCGACCCGCTCAGGATCCACATCCCGCTCTTGCCCGAACTCCAAAAGTTCAACCTCGAGACCCAGGTTGGCGGCGATCGCCGACCAGCCATGCGCGAACCGCCCCGTGGCCAGCACCAGCACGACATCCCCAGGCGAGGTGACATTGGCCAAAGCGGCCTCCCAGACGCCATGCCCGTTCGAGATGTAAAGCGCGACCTCACCTTCAGTGCGCGCGACCCGTTTGAGATCCGGCAAGAGCGACCGGGTGACATCATGCAACTCACCCGTATAGATATTCGGAGCCGCCCTGTGCATCGCTCGAAGCACCCGGTCGGGAATGACCGATGGGCCGGGAATGGCAAGATAGGGTCGGCCATGTGCAAGGCTCATCGGAGGCTCCTTCGACAAAAGATCGACGTCATTCCTATCCGCTTCCCGGCTCGGGTCAATCTCCCGCTCAGAAAAGCATTGCCCGGAAATCGTTCACATTCGTATGCGTCGGACCCGTCGTTAAAAGTCGCGATCTTCGGTCAAAAAATGTCGCCGCATCATGGGCTTGCAGGCTATCTGCGATCTCGCTCTCTGATGCAGTATCTTCTGAGAGCCAAAGACCTCCGGCATGCGGCCCCATGCCGTCGATTCCATCGGTATCCGCCGCGAGAACGGAGACGACGGAAGGCGCATGCAGGGCAAAAGACAGCAGAAACTCAACGTTCCGCCCGCCCCATCCGGGATCAGCGCCCAGCGTGACGGTCGTCTCCCCGCCAGAGAGCAGGACGGTCCCCCCACCCTCTCCCGCTTTGATCCGAGCCGCCACGTCCAACGCCATCTGCCGCCCAACCTCTCGTGCCTCACCTTCGATCGCATCTCCCAAAATGACCGCTTTCAATCCGGCTTCTTCGGCGACCTCTGCGGCCGCTAACAAGGATGTCATTGGCGTTGCAATCAGGCGATAGTCCTGTTGGAAACAGTCATGCGTCGGATCTGGTAGAGGCTCGGCTCTCCTCAACTTTGCCAGTAATATCTCAGGGAGACGCCCTTCCAACGCCATCAAATCTTGATCGCAAGAGTGGCTTGCCACAGTCGGTCCTGAAGCAATCGCCTCGGGGTGGTCCCCTGGCACGTCGCTGATGGCGAGGGTCAGATGCGACGCTGGATGAACAGCTCGTGCGAGCCGTCCGCCTTTGATACGCGAGGCCAATTTGCGCAGACGGTTCATCCGGTCAATCGGTAGACCAGAGGCAAGAAGCGCTGTATTAAGTTCCTGCTTGTCGGCCAGCGTCCAGTCCTTCGCCGGCGCGCATAGAAGCGATGAGCCTCCACCGGAAATGAGGAACAGAGCGAAGTCATTTGGTCCCAGCGTCGCGGCCAGATCGAGGATCCGCTTCGTCGCGGCCAGACCCGCCGCATCCGGAACTGGATGAGCTGCCTCGATCAATTCGATCCCTTTGGTAGGAAGTCCGGCCCCATGCGGAACGATGACCAATCCCTCGCACGGCCCCCAAGACGCCTCAACCGCTTGCGCCATTCGCGCGCCAGCCTTGCCAGCGCCCAGAACGACGACGCGGCCCTCCGGACGCTCCGGCAAATGGGCGGGTAGGCAATGATGCGGATCGGCAGCGGCAACCGCTTTGTCAAATAGTCTGCGTAGCAAATCGGACTGCGACGCGCTTGTCCCGAACATCCTAAAATTCCCCCCAAACGACGGTGCTCCCATCAACATTGATTGTCAGGACCGGACTGACAAGGCGAAGCAAGTATCGGAAAACCACATAGAAATCGATGGTAATGATGATCTTATATCATCATCTTAAGATGGAATCTCATGCGCCTTGACCCACCAAGACGAATACAGAACAGATCTCGTAATGCTTTGTTTTAAGGCGACTATTCCAGATTTGCTCAGAGGGCGGGCATAGACGGGAGACATCGACGTCACCCTTCGATAGCGCTTGAACATTCTGGCGTCTGGTCGAAAGATGTTAACACAACGTCCATAAATCGAGGGTTCGGACATATCGAACCCCGCCTCAACCGGGAGATCCGATCTTATGAAACGCAGAACCCTTCTTGCCCTATCCACATCGCTCATGGTCGCGGCAGGCCCGCTTTGGGCGCAATTGACCGAGCATCCCGAAACCGGTGAGCCCTTGGCTGAGAACCAGACGTTCAGCTATCGCCTTCTCGATCAGTTCCCGACGCTCGATCCTGCTTTGAATGAAGAAACCGCAGGCTTTCACGCCATCCGTCAGCTTTTTGAAGCACTTGTCAGTCAAGATGCCGATGGCAACATCATTCCCGGCGTTGCGGAAAGCTGGGAGAATGAAGACTACACCAAGTGGACCTTTACGCTGCGCCAGGATGCCAAATGGTCCAACGGTGATCCGGTAACAGCCAACGACTTCATCTATGCGTGGCAGCGCGCTGTCGATCCAGCGACAGCCTCCCCCTACGCGTGGTACATCGAACTGTCCTCGATCGAAAACGCGGCTGAGATCCTGGCTGGAGAAGCAGAGCCATCTACGCTTGGCGCCACCGCAGTGGACGACTACACGATCGAAGTGAACCTGACGCAGCCGCTTCCTTTCTTCCCTTCGATCATCACCTACGCGACATTCATGCCCGTTCATCAGGCGACCGTCGAAGAGCATGGCGATGGTTGGACCGATCCAGAGAATATGGTCTCGAACGGCCCTTACATCCTATCCGAAATCGCCCTCAACGAGTTCTGGTCCGCTGCGAAAAACCCCGAATACTGGGATGCAGATAGCGTTATTATCGAAGAGATCACCGGCTTTATCATCAATGACGTCAACCAGGCTCTGACCCGCTGGGAGGCCGACGAGTTCGACTTGATCGAGCCGCTTCCAGCCGGATCGTTCCCTCGCCTTGAGGAGCAATACCCTGACGAGGCGACCTCTGTCTCGCGCCTTTGCTCCTACTATTATCAGTTCAATCAACGTGAAGACGCGCATCCCGCGCTACAAAATCCTGACGTGCGCCGCGCGCTTAGCCTTGCGGTAGATCGGGACGTGATCGTGGACCAGATCCTCCAAGGCGGCCAGCTTCCAGCCTACAACTTTATCCACGCCAATACCGCAGGCTTCGAAGTGCCCGAGATCGATTATGCTAGCATGACTCAGGCGGAGAGGGATGAGGAGGCCAAGCAGCTTCTTGAGGAGGCTGGCTTTGGCGAAGGTGGCGAGCCTCTCGAATTCGAGCTGATCTATAACACCTCCGAAAGCCATAAGCAGATCGCGACCGTCATCAGTCAGATGTGGAAGCAGAAACTCGGTGTCGATATCTCGCTTACCAACTACGAGTGGTCGACCTATCTCGATCTTCGCAAGGCTGGTAACTTCGATCTGGCCCGCTCAGGGTGGTGCGCGGATTACAACGAAGGCTCGACCTTCGTGAAGATCCTCAAGACGGACCACGAGAACAATGACGGTAAATACTCCAACCCCGAGATAGACTCGATCCTTGAGACCGTTCTGACCTCGGACGACCCGAATGCAGGTTATGCCCAGATCGAAGAGCTTTTGGCGGCGAACATGGGAATGATCCCGATCTACCACTATGCCAACACCTTCCTGCTCGACAGCACGATCAAGGGCTGGCCATACAACAACGCCGAAAACAACTGGTATGTGAAGGACTTCTACCGCGTCGCGGCAGAGTGATCCGGCATCGTTCCGCGCACCCCGGCATCATGCCGGGGTGTCTCTTTCAGCCTGTTCTTGAGGCAGGCCCCCTCCCCGACACTCTGCGCGCTCCCTTTCCCCTTCAAACGCACGCGCTCGTGTCCATCCGCCGGGTCCCGACATGCTGACCTATATCCTGCGACGACTGGCCGTCGCGATCCCAACACTTTTGCTGTTGATCGTCTTTTCCTTCATCCTGATGGAGGCCGCTCCCGGCAGCCCGTTCGACACTGAGCGCGGCGTGCCGCCTCAGGTTCTCGCCAATCTCGAGGCAAAATACGGGCTCGACCGCCCGATGATCCACCGGATGGGAATCTATATCTGGAACGTCGTCACTCAGTTTGACTTCGGCCCGTCCTTCACTTTTTCGAACCGCACCGTGAACGATTTGATCGCGCAGGGCTTCCCGGTGACCCTGACCTATGGCACCTACGCCTTCATCGTTGCCGTCCTCGTAGGAGGCTCGCTTGGGATCGCCGCAGCAATCTACCACAACTCCTGGCTTGATTATCTGGCGGTAGGCATCTCCATTGGCGCACAGGTCCTGCCAAATTTCGTAATGGCCCCAATACTGGTGCTTATCTTCACACTCTGGCTGGACTGGCTTCCGGGCGGCGGTTGGCGCGGTGGGCAGGCGCAGTATATCATCATGCCGGTTATCGCCCTTTCGACCTCCTACATGGCGTCCATCGCCCGTCTGACCCGCTCTTCGATGCTTGAAGTGCTGAACGCCGGGTTCATCCGCACCGCCAAGGCCAAGGGCCTGCCCATGCGCCGGGTGATCCTCCGGCATGCGCTGAAACCCGCGCTCCTTCCGGTTATCTCATACCTTGGACCCGCCTTCGTGGGCATGATCACCGGATCGGTGGTCATCGACGTGATCTTCTCGACCGGGGGCATCGGGCAGTTCTTCGTCAACTCCGCGCTCGCCCGCGACTATTCGGTGATCATGGGCATCACGATCCTCGTCGGAGCGCTCACCATCCTGTTCAACCTTTTGGTCGACGTGCTTTACGCATGGATCGACCCGAAAATTCGGTATTGAGGAGACGTATATGACGACCCTCGACCTTGACCCTCAGACGCCAGCGGCTGAACTCAAAGGCCGTTCGCTCTGGCAAGATGCGCGCAACCGCTTTTTCCGCAACCGGGCCGCGCTCGCCTCGATGCCGATCCTTATTTTCGTCATCCTTTTCGCCGCGTTCGGACAGTATTTTGCGCAATGGTCCAACGAAGAAATCGATTGGTCCATGCTGGGCCAGTTCGAAACCATCGGCGGCCCCTCCTTTGAGAACGGACATTACTTTGGCGTCGATGAGACGGGCCGCGACATCTACGCCCGCACTGTTCAGGGCACGCGTATCTCGCTGATGATCGGCGTGATCGGGGCGCTTGTCTCGGTCGTGGTCGGTACGATCTATGGCGCGGTTGCAGGCTATATCGGCGGGAAGACCGATCAGATCATGATGCGGATTGTCGATGTCATGATGTCGATCCCCTACATGTTCGTTCTGATCCTTCTCCTCGTCGTCTTCGGCCGATCGATGTTCATGCTCTTTGTCGGCATCGGCCTGATCTCGTGGCTCGACATGGCTAGGATCGTCCGGGGCCAGACGCTGAGCATCAAGAATAAGGAGTTCGTCGAAGCCGCGATTGCCACCGGTGTGACGACCCCGGTCATCATCGCCCGCCATATCGTCCCGAACCTGCTGGGCGTCGTGATTGTTTATGCCACGTTGCTCGTGCCCTCGATGATCATCTTCGAAAGTTTCATCAGCTTTCTTGGTCTTGGCGTGCAAGAACCTGCCACAAGCTGGGGCGCGCTCATCAACTCCGGGACCGACCACATGCGCACGGCGCCCTGGAAGCTCTATTTCCCGCTCGCCTTTTTTGTCGTCACGCTCTTTGCCCTTTTCTTCATCGGCGACGGTCTGCGCGACGCCCTCGACCCGAAGGATCGCTGAGCGATGACGCTTCTTGAAATCGACAATCTCGGTGTGACCTTCGACACGGCAGATGGCGACGTCCACGCGGTCAATGGCCTATCGCTCAAGATCAATGAAGGGGAATCCCTCGCGATCGTAGGCGAAAGCGGATCGGGCAAAAGCCAAAGCGCCTTTGCCGTCATGGGCCTTCTGGCCAAGAACGGACGCGCCACCGGATCGGTCAAGCTCGATGGATCCGAGATCCTCGGCCTGCCCGAGCGCAAGCTCAACCGTATCCGGGCCGAACAGATAGCGATGATTTTCCAAGACCCGATGACGTCTCTCAATCCCTATCTGAAGATCGGCGCGCAAATGAGCGAGGTGCTGACCCTGCATAAGGGCATTTCCCGTAAGCAGGCGGAGGCCGAAAGCGTCCAGATGCTCGACGCCGTCCGCATCCCCGACGCCGCTGGCCGGCTGAACATGTATCCGCACGAGTTTTCCGGCGGCATGCGCCAGCGCATCATGATTGCCATTTCTCTGCTCTGCCGCCCGCGCCTTCTGATCGCGGACGAGCCGACGACAGCGCTCGATGTGACCGTGCAGGCGCAGATCATGACGCTACTGGCAGAGATTCAGAAGGAGTTCGGCACCGCCATGATCCTCATCACGCATGACCTTGGCATCGTCGCCGATGCCTGTGAGTGCACGATCGTGCTCTATGGCGGGCGGGTCATGGAACAGGGACCAACCGACGATCTCTTCGCCAAACCGACTCACCCCTACACGCTTGGCCTCCTCAAGGCCGTCCCGCGCCTCGATATCGATCAGGACGAGCTTGAGACGATCCCGGGCGAGCCCCCCGACATGTCCCGCCTGCCCGCAGGCTGCCCGTTCTGCCCGCGCTGCGGATTCTCCAAACCCCGATGTTCGACAACCCAGCCAGAGCTTCGCCTCGAAGGCCAGCTTCGCCGCGCATGCCACGCCGATGTCGCGGAGGTCGCCGCATGACCCTTCTGTCCGTTCGCAACCTCTCCGTCACCTTCGACGTCATGCCCCGCGGCGCCTGGCCCTGGACCAAACCGAACAAGCTGCAGGCCGTCACCGACGTCTCCTTCGATCTTGCGGCCGGCGAGACATTGGGCATTGTCGGCGAAAGCGGCTCGGGCAAATCCACGCTGGCCCGCGCCATCATCGGAACGGTGCCCGCCGCCTCTGGAGAGGTGATCTGGGAAGATACAGACCTGACCAAGATGTCGCCCCGCGACCGGCGCGCCCACCGGCGCGAGACCCAGATGATCTTTCAGGATCCGCTCGCCGCGCTCAATCCCCGGATGCCGGTGGGAGAGATCATCGCCGAGCCGCTCCTGACCCACTATCCGCAGACGTCGAAGAAAGAGGCCCGCACCAAGGTCGGCGAGATGATGGAGAGGGTCGGTCTTCTGCCCAACCTGCTCAACCGCTATCCGCACGAATTTTCCGGCGGCCAGTGCCAGCGGATCGGTATCGCCCGCGCGCTGATCCTGTCGCCCCGGCTCATCGTCTGCGACGAGCCTGTCTCGGCCCTCGATGTCAGCGTGCAGGCGCAGGTCGTCAATCTGCTCAAACGGATCCAGCGCGAGATGGGGCTGTCGATGATCTTCATCGCCCATGACCTCAGCGTGGTGAAGCACATCTCGGACCGCACACTAGTGATGTATCTGGGCCGCCAGATGGAGCGTGCGGATGCCCGCGCCATCGTCCGCGATCCCCATCATCCCTATACCCGCGCCCTCATCGCCTCCGCGCCGATCCCCGATCCGGTGCGCGAAAAGGCCCGTCACCGCCCCGTGCTCGAGGGCGAGCTGCCTTCTCCCCTCGATCCGCCTTCAGGCTGCGTCTTCCGTACGCGCTGCCCAATCGCCCGACCCGCCTGCGCCGAAGAGCGTCCCCCGCTGGTCGAGATCCGCCCTCAGCACGTGGTCGCCTGCCCCTATCACGACGAGCAGGAACCCTATCAAATCCTGCCCGCCGAGACCGAGCTTGCCTAGCGAGCGTCGGAAAGGCTCTGCCCGATCCTCATCAGCCTGACCGCCTCGGCGCGATACCCGAACGGATCCTCGCCCCGCGCGCCCTGCGCCAGCGCAATCGCCTCTTCCCAGCCCCAATCGCCGAGATAGCGCGCCTCCGTCAGAAGCTGCCCGAACCCGGCAATCGCAACGGCAAAGCGCACATCCTCGCTCGCCTCCTGCGGTGCCGCCGGGATCGGCATCTCCAGCAGCGCGCTCTGCGCCGCGCCCGGCGCCTTGTAGCGCAGCTTGAGATATCCCAGCTCATCCCGCGGCCCCGACACCACCGTCTCGGCGCTCTCTTCGGCACCATACCGCAGCGGCTCATTGCGGATAGCCGGGCTGCCCACCGGCGTCACCTCGTAGATCGCCGTCACCGTATGACCCGACCCGATCTCTCCGGCATCGACGGCGTCGTTGTTGAAGTCTTGCCGCGCCAGCCCGCGCGTCTCATAGCCCAGCAGCCGGTATTCCTGCACGACCGCCGGGTTGAACTCGACCTGCACCTTCACATCATCCGCGATGGGAAAGAGAGCGCCCGTCAGTTGCTCGACGAGCACCTTCTGCGCTTCGGCCACCGTATCGATATAGGCCGCCGTCCCGTTTCCGTTCTGCGCCAGCGCCTGCATCGTCGCATCGTCCAGATTGCCGCGGCCAAAGCCCAGCACCGACAGATACGTCCCCTCCCCGCGCCGCTCGCCGACATAGCGCGCCAGCGCGCCCGGATCGCTCGGCCCGACATTGAAATCGCCATCGGTCGCCAAAAGGATCCGGGAGACATCGCCCTCCTCAGACATCTGCGCCGCCAGCGCATAGGCCTGCTCCAATCCGGCCTGCCCCGCCGTGCCGCCGCGCGGCTGAAGCCCGTCCAGCGCCGTTAGGATCTGTGCCCGCGCTTCGGCTCGTGTCGGCTCGAGCACGACACCCGCATTGCCCGCATAGGCCACGATCGCGATCTCGTCCTCCGGCCGCAGCCGGTCCAGCATCAACGGCAACGCCTGCTTGAGCAGCGGCAGCTTGTTCGGCTGATCCATGGATCCCGATGTGTCGATCAGCAGGACAAGGTTCAGCGGTGGGCGCGCATCGGCCTCCAGGATCTGCCCCTGAAGCCCGATATGGACAAGCTGCGTGCCCTCGTTCCACGGCGTCTCCAGCACCGTCACCGACGGCCGGAACGGCGCCTCGCCCACACTCGGAGCAGGATAGTCATAGGGGAAATAGTTGATAATCTCCTCAATCCGCACCGCGCCCTCGGGCGGCAGAACTCCCGCCATCAGCGAGGACCGGACAATCCCATAGCTCGCCGTATCGACCTCGACCGAGAAGGTGGAGACAGGCGCCTCGAGAACCGTCTTCATCACAGACGGCTCGAACTCCGGGAAGGTATCGCCAGACTGACCAATGTGCCTTTGCGTGATCTCGATATCCTCAAGCATACGCTCAGGCCTTACAGTCAGTCCCGTCATGCCCTCGCTCGCGGTAGCGTCCCGCTCAAGCGACCGCGCAATGAGGTCCCGCCGCGATTGTCCGGACGGCTCTGCAGACAGCGCGAAGTTTTCCGTCTCCTCCAGAACTGGCTCGGTGCTCAATGCAGGTGGCGCCGACTGAGGGGCGATCGCTCGCGGAGCAACACTGTGCAGCACCTCCTGATCCGCCTCCGGCGCCGGATCTTCGCCAGGTGTCACCATCGGAGTAGGCACCGGCGGCATTGGCGGCTCGGGTACGGCGGACGGAGAAACCTCCGGCGCGACCGGCGCGCTCTCTGTCGCAGCCACCGACGGCGTCAATTCGACCTCCCCCGTCAGCCTGTCCGAGCCGGTTAAGGACCGATCGTTCATCAAAGGCGTCACCACGACCACGCCGACGGTCAGCGCTGCAATAGATCCGGTCGCGGCCAACGCCGCGCGCGAAGAGAGAAAATTCGAAACCATGTGCCAAATCCCTGTCTGTCCCGCCGCACCTTGCGGAGGGTCAGAGTTGAGACGCGCCTCGGTCTGAGATTCTTGGAGCCGGTCGAATTCTTCCATCGCTAGACGCATCGCAGCGCCTTTGGCCTCGGTCCCCGGCTTGTCAGAGGTCCTCTGCAACGCGGATTTGAGCTTCTCGAAATCGTCACTCATGCCAGATCCTCCGCGACCGCCACAGCCCGCAGTCGCCGTTTCACTTCACTCATCCGCCAGGCGACCGTGCCTTCCGATATCCCCAGAACCTCCGCCGCCGCGGCTTGCGTCATCTCCTCGCCAAGGATCAGGGCCACCGTATCGCGCAGATCCTCGGGCAGCTGCGACATCGTCTCGGCCAGCCAGGCCTTGCTGGCCTCCGCGTCCGACATCTCGGCCTGTCGGGCGATTTCCCAGTCGCCCCACCCCGCGCTCGCCTTGGCCCGGCTCGTCTCGCGCCTGCGCCAGTCATGCACCGCATTGACGACGACCCGGTAGAGCCAGGTGCGAAACCGCGCCCGCTTCTCGAATCCCGAGAGCTTTCCGGCCAGACCGATGCAGATATCCTGCGCCAGATCTTCGGCCACGTAACGATGCCCGGTCAGACGCAGGATCAGCCCGAAGATCATATCGTAATGCCGCTCAAGCAGCAGCGCGAACGCGTCGCGATCCCCCAAACCCGCGGCGCAGGCCAAATCCTCGTCAGCGGTTTCCATTCGCATCACATCCGTTTGACGCGCGCGGGACGCCGATCCTTGGGACGGCCCCCGCTTTTTTTATCCCGTCAGAACTAGCGGCTTACTTCTTCCACTTCACACCGCGGAAAATCCGGCCCGTGACGATGTTGTCATTGTAGCGCGCGATCAGCGACACCATCGCATCCATCTCGGCCTCATCCAGGAAATTCGGCTCCAGCCCCAGATCCAGAAGGCCCGTATGCGTGGGGTTGTAATGGTGCTCTTCCATCTCCTTGCGGGGATTGGGCAGGTTCTCGATCTTGACGTCATAGCCCAGCCGCTGACCCGAGGCCTGAACCCGCTCCGCCAGATCGTTGACGCTGAACGTCTCCACGAACTGGTTGAAGATCCGCAGCTCGCCCGGGTCGGCGGGCGTCTCCACGGCCAGTTGAACGCATTGCAGCGCATCGCGCAGATGCAGATAGCCCCGCGTCTGCCCGCCCTTGCCGTAGACCGTCAGAGGATAGCCCGCCACCGCCTGCACCATGAACCGGTTCAGCACGGTGCCAAAGATCTCGTCATAATTCAGGAACGAGTAAAGCCGCGCATCCTCGCCGCTCTCATTCGTGGCCAGCCCATAAACCGGCCCCTGCATCAGATCCGTGACCCGAAGCCCCCAGACCCGCACGTAAAACCACAGCAGATCCGTATCGAGCACCTTGGTCGTGTGATAAAGCGATCCGGCCGCGCGCGGGAACAGGAACTTGTCCTTGCGTCCTTTGTGATCAATCTCGATCCAGCCTTCCTCGATATCGATATTGGGCGTGCCGTACTCGCCCATCGTCCCCAGCTTCACCAAGTGCGCATCGGGGGTGTAGGCATTCATCGCCTGAATGACGTTGAACGTGACGCCCAGATTGTTGCGCAAGGTCAGATCCGCCGCCCGCCGGTCGATCATCGAATAGGGGGCCGAGGGTTGCTCGGCGTAGTGGATGATCGTCTCGGGCTTGAATTCCTCGAACACGCTTGAGATGAAATCCCAGTTATCCAGGTCGCCGATCTCGACCCCGACCGTCTTGCCCGAACTCTCCTCCCAGATCCGCGCCCGCTCATGCAGGTTAGGCACCTCGAAAAGCGCCTCGCTGTCGGTCTCGCGCATCAGATTGCGCCGCATGTAGTTGTCGGTGACCAGAACCTCGTGGCCTGCTGCCGACAGTTTCATCGCCGTCGGCCAGCCGATATAGCCGTCTCCGCCTAGGATAAGTACGCGCAAGGGATTTCCTTTCAGAAAGCTATGTCAGGGACGCTCTGAGATGAGAGGGAAGGACATCGGGCTCGCCCAGCAGATCGCGGATCTCATCGCGGCCCATCGGGGCCTCCCGGTCTGAATGATAGACCTTGTCAGAGGCTTCAAGCTGCATGTCCTCATAGACATACTGCTTGCGCTGCTCCTGCGTGTGACCGGCCGGAAGCACGATCAGAAACTTCTCCCCTTCGAGAAGCCGCCCACTCTCTTCGTCAGTGCTCAGTTCCTCCCAAAGCTTCTCCCCGGGCCGCGGCTGAGTGAACTTGATCTTGATATCACTTGGATTCTGATCCGTGATCGGAGCCAACAGATCTATCATCGACTGAGCCAGATCAGTGATCTTCAGCACTGGCATCTTGGTGATGAAGACCTCTCCACCCTTTGCGAGCGCCATGCTCTCGATCACGAGATCGGCCGATTGCTCCATCGTCATGACGAACCGTGTCATGCGTTCGTCCGTCACAGTCACAGGCCCGCCCGCCTCGATCTGGTGGCTGAAAAGCGGAACGACAGACCCACGCGAGCCCAGAACGTTCCCAAACCGCGTACAGGCAAAGGATGTCCGGCTTTCGGAGTTGCGCAGGAAGTTCATCGCCGTGAAAAGCCGCTCGCCCATCAGCTTGGACGTGCCCATCACATTGGTCGGATTCACGGCCTTATCCGAGGAGGTGAAGATCACCTTCTCCAGCCCGTTCGCCAGCGCCACGCGCCCAACGATCTCGCAGCCCAGAATGTTGACGTTGATCGCCGAAAACGGACTGCGCTCGCAGGAGGGTACATGTTTTAACGCCGCCGCATGAAAGCACAGATCCATGTTCGAGAATGTTCGCTGCATCTCGCGCTCGTCACAAATGTCGCAATGGAAAAACTCGACCCGCGGCTCGCCGTCATAGAGCCCTTCCATGTCGAAAAGCCCACTCTCGTTGTTGTCGACGACGCGAACCAGCGCCACATCGAGCCGCAGAAGCTGCCGAACAACCTCTCGCCCGACGGAGCCGACACCTCCCGTCACGATGATTCTCTTGTTTTGAAAGTAGGTATCGAAATTGGCCATATTGCTTTGCACCCGTGCCGGATGCGCCCCGCTTTGGAAATCAATAGTGACCCTCTACTTCGACGCGGCAAGAAGCAAAAGCCTTCCATGGAACCTTTGCTCGACAGCCCTCGGTTTTTTCGTAGCGCATGATCTCTGCGCAAAATAACGTCTCGTATGGCGGTATGGTTGTAAGCGTGAATCCTGCGCGATAGAGGACGTTATGGACCAGAGAACAGATCTCAACGCGGGACAAGCGGTCGCACAGGTAGGGCAGCCACGCCTTCATCGGACTTTCGACGTCGCGCCGGGCCGCCCTTACGAGCTCCGTCTGCGGCTAATCGATCGTGATCAAAACTCAGATTTCGTTCTAAACTACGCAGACGCAAGTATCCTTTTCTTCAATACCAGGGGGGATGTAATTCATCCCGAATGCTGCGGGGAAGAGCTTCAGATACCTCACCTCGACTCGCTGAGAGTCGAGGTCCTGCCCGGGTTCGACGGATCTGATCTGCATCGCGCTGCCGGCTTGTCTACACGGTACTTTATACCGCCGCCCCACGTTGTATCGGCGCAGATATTTGTCGATTGGCCTCAGGATAAAATCGATCTTCTGGACTGCTGTGCCATGTCGATCGACTGGGTTGGCCAGGGCAACGAGATAATTAGTTCCCTGAAAACTGCCTGCAGGATCAGAGAACAGCTATTTAGAGAGATGATCTCTCATTACCTTGAGACGGAAGATAGCTTCAACGATATATCCCGGATCCCGCTCGAACAGATGACTGCCATAGTGGACCAGTTTCAGCCAAGCGGAAGTTGGGACCCGGTCCTGAGCAAGCTTGATAAGTTGGTCCAGCAGGAGATCGACGATGCGGACCAACGACGCGAAAGGCTTCGAGCAGAGGCTCGAAAGAAGATCTCTATCGGATTTATTGGATCTGAACGAGCATATGCTCGACTCTCGTGCTTTGCCGATCTCCATCTTATCAGGGAAGCGGAGTTCGAATCTCAGCTCAAGTTTGGAGAATTTGATCGGCTCATTGTCGAAACAACCACGGAGCCACTTTGCGGAGAGTGGCGTCATAAGCTCTCTAGTCTGTCAGGAGAAATTCCCGAAATGGGAAGGCAGCTCCTCTCGAAAGCCACTGAGTTTGATCTTCCTACTTGCCTGTTTGCAACCGTCGGATCCGGGGAGTTTCACCTTTGGAGAGAACTTTCAGAGCAGGTCGGATCTGTCGTAATCGAGGGTATGGAGTCAGATTGGGATAAGGCAGACCTTTCGAAGGTTACATCTAGATTCATCAAGCCTGCGACAGAACCGTGTGCAAATGCCGCCTTGTGCGGTACCGATCCCGATACGAGGCTACTTGTTCCCGTCGCATCAGATGTCTTCAACGATCCTGAGTTTGCGGAATTTCTTCAAACCCAGACGTCCTATGGAACCCTCTTTACTGAGTATCATTACGATTTCGTCGCCCGCTCACTGAGAGAAAGGTTGCCTGGGATTACATTTGAGGCAGAACGGGCTTTATTCCATTCCCGCATGACAAAACTGATACAGGAAAGTCGTCTTGTTCTAATACCAGGATCATCGTTGCGGTCGAAAGAGCAACTTCTCGCCCTCCTACTTGATGCGATCGCATCTGGTAGCATTCCAGTTATTTTCGGCGAGACAGAGCTAAGATATCCAATTGTTGACGCGATCGATAGGGTTTGGGCCGCGTCTGAGTTACAAGAGCTTCAGCGTCTTTATAGGATACAGTGGTACTGGGAGCATCGTTGGCGCTTTCTCTTTCGAAAGGTGTGTGAGGATTATACCTGGAAGAGTGATGATCGCACTGCTATTTTTGGCAAGGATCCGCTGGATCCAGATTACGACGAACCTCTCATTACCGCAATAATCGTTTCCAAGAGACCGCAGCTTGTTGCCTCATGCATCGACGCATTTCGAAATCAGACAGCTCGAAAGAAGGAACTGATCGTAGTGCTCAATATGAGCACCGAACCCGAAAGCCTCCCCGCACTCGCGGAAAATGAGAGCGTTTTTCGCTTACCTCCTAACTGTACTGTTGGTCAATGTTTGAATGCTGGGGTCGCAAGCTCAAATGGAAAGTATTGGACAAAAATGGATGACGATGACTTCTATGTCGATACTTACCTTGAAGACCTACAAGCATATTTTCGCGCGACGCAGGCAGACTGCCTTGGACGACAAGCTGTATACTTCTACTTTGACGGCGCAAACGAGTCTCGAGCACGCGATTTTTTAACCAGACGTTGCTTTCGACTGGCCCGCGCTGGAAACTATCTGTCTGGAGCGACCTTGTCAGGTCGAGCAGATGTACCATTGATAGAATTCTCGGATCGGTTTAGAAATGCAGCGGACTCTATTTGGGTCGAGTCTGCTCACCAGGAGGGTTACCGTGTTGTTAGCTACGATAGCAGCTCCCTAACCGTCTTTCGAAACGCGGATGAGAGTTTTCATACCTGGAAAATGCCGGATCTACAGAATAGCCCCAGGCGCTTATCATATATAGGTCCGAACAATATCCACGCAGTTTTGAATGCGCACTCAGATGCTTACGACAATTAAAGATTCAATAGTTGCCTGTATGGCAACCTATCCTGATAGGTTTGACGTTCTCGAACGCTCTGCCCGCTCTATTTCAGGGCAGCTGGACCATCTATTTATATATGTGAACGAGACGCTTGACGGGTTTCCAGATCTTACCTCTTTGAAAAACGTCACGATACTTAATGGGGCCGAACATGAAGGGAATATCTCGGCGAATGGGAAGGTTTATCCGCTAAACCTACTATCGAACTGCCTTGTTTTCACTATAGATGATGACTTCATATATCCCTCTAACTACGTTTCAAAAATCAAATTCATCTTTAAAATCTGTAAGAATAATTGTTGTGTAGCGGTTCACGGTAGCATCTTACCACCAGAGCTAGAATGGTATTTCGATCGAACTCACGTTTTCGCCGCACGCGACTCTCTTTTAAGAGCCGAACTCGTAAATCTCGCTGGCAGCGGAACTTTTGCTTTTCATCAGTCGACGCTCAATACTAATTTTTCAGATTTTCAGCCTGACGTGCAAGTCGATTTAATCTTTAGTTCTCTTGCAAGGCAGCGAGGGTTGCCAATTTGGTCACCAAGCCGACCAAAGGACTGGCTGATTCCCTTACGACCAGATGGCTTGATGCAAGATATGAAGAAAGAAGTGACCTACCATACCTATGAAGCGCGAAAACTGGATTGGTCATTCTCGGTCTATCGCGACATTGCCACCAAGGCCCTACAGAAGAACGGTCGCCCGATGTCTGAGATCTATTCGGATCTGAATCTAAGCCAAGCTTTGATATCTGCTCTTGGGACAGGAAGAACCCCTGCTAACTGGCAAACTAGTAGGAAGAACTTTCTTGCCCGCAGAAATTATCTTCGCCTTCTTAGCCCCAAGGGACCGACCAGCCACAACGAGTATGGGAGCCAGATATGAGTTATGAGCTTGATGACCGACCCAACAATCAAGTGGCCGCCCCCGGCGACTCCAACGCTTTGAATAAGAGCAACGAACCGCTTGAAAAGCTCTACTCAACCCTAATGAAAGAGCGAGATAAGTTAGCAATTAGAAATGACGAGCTTAAGGCGACTAATATTGACCAACGGAGAACAATTGAAGAACTTAAAAGAATAACCAGTCGCACCTTGAAACTAGAAAGAAAATCAAATAATAGTTCCATCGATGCTCAACACGCAGCCGAGTATACTAGAAGTGTTATCAAGTCATCTACACGATGGAAAGTAGGGAATTTCCTGGTTAATCTCGTTCAAGCGCCAGCGAAACTCCTTAAACACCTACTACAAAGAAATCCATAGCAACTCCATATATCGATCTACTCGCTATAGTATGCAGAGGCGCTGTACGAAGATCGGTGCAGGCCTTATATCGTGTATATTCAATACTACTTGTCGGAATATCAGTCTAAGGCGGCTCACTCCAACTTCTCTAATAAGAGGAAAGTCACGATAATATGAGGCGATAATCAGTATGTTTTATTTATCTGCCAATAGCACGCTAAACGAACAAAATAGCAAAAATGACGCTAACTAAGCGTTCGATCAACGTCATCATGTATAGCACAGTTTCCTAACGACTAAAGGACCAGCTCCCTTAAACGCTTGTGCAAATGTATTTCATTTCCACGTAGTCCTCGATCCCAAATTTTGAGCCTTCGCGGCCGAGGCCGGATTGTTTGACGCCTCCAAAGGGAGCGACTTCGGTGGAGATGATGCCGGTGTTCACGCCGACGATGCCGTATTCGAGGGCCTCGGCGACCTTGGTCACGCGGGAAAGGTCCTTGGCGAAGAAATAGCTGGCGAGGCCGAAGATCGTGTCGTTGGCGAGCGCGATGACCTCGTCCTCGTCCTTAAAGCGGAAGAGGGGAGCGAAGGGGCCGAAGGTTTCCTCGGTCGAGACCTTCATGTCCTGGGTGGCTCCGGTGACGATGGTGGGCTGGAAGAACTGGCCACCAAGGGGGTGGGGCTTGCCTCCGGTGAGGACGGTCGCGCCTTTGGAGAGGGCATCGTCCAGGTGTTCTTGGACCTTCTCCAAGGCATCGGGTTCGATCAGGGGGCCGAGGTCGGTGCCGTCCGCGAGGCCGTCGCCGACCTTCATGTTTTCCACGGCCTTCTTCAGCTTCTCGGCGAAGGCATCATAGACGCCGTCCTGCACGTAGATGCGGTTGGCGCAGACGCAGGTCTGGCCGTTGTTGCGGAACTTGCAGGCGATGGCGCCTTCGACGGCGGCATCGAGATCGGCGTCGTCGAAGACGATGAAGGGGGCGTTTCCACCAAGCTCCATGGAGCATTTCATAACCTGATCGGCGGCCTGCTTGAGGAGGATACGGCCAACCTCAGTCGAGCCGGTGAAAGTGAGTTTGCGGACCTTCGGGTTCTCGCAAAACTCCTTGCCTGCCTCCGAGGAGGAGGTCGACGGTAAAACAGAGAAGACGCCTTTGGGCACGCCCGCCTCTTCAGCGAGGGCGGCCATCGCGAGAGCCGAAAGCGGGGTCAGCGAGGCGGGGCGGACGACGAAGCTGCAGCCGACGGCAAGCGCCGGGGCGACCTTGCGGGCGATCATGGCGTTGGGGAAGTTCCAAGGTGTGATCGCGGCGGCGACGCCGATCGGCTGACGGATCACCGTGAGGCGCTTGTCCGGCTGATGGCCGGGGATGGTTTCGCCGTAGACGCGCTTGGCCTCTTCTCCGAACCATTCGACGAACGCGGCGCCATAGGCGACCTCTCCGCGGGATTCGGTGAGCGGCTTGCCTTGCTCGGCGGTCATGAGAATAGCGAGGTCCTCCTGGTGCTCCATCATCAGATCGTACCAGCGGCGCAGGATCTGGGCGCGCTCCTTTGCCGTTTTCGCGGCCCAAGCGGGTTGGGCCGCATGGGCGGCGTCGATGGCTTGTGCTATCTCTTCTCTGGAGAGATCGGCGACATTGGCAATAATGTCACCGCGGGCGGGATTGGCGACCCCGAAGGTCTTACCGCTGCCAGCCTGCACCCAGTTGCCCGCGAGATAGGCATCTTCGCGCAACAATGATGGGGTCTTGAGCATTGATCGGATGTCGGTGGTATCATCGAGCATGGCGGCCTCCCTTGGCTTCGGGCCGGGCGGCCCCTTTGGGAGGATAGTATGGATATCGATGACGCCTATGCAAACATGTCGCATATTCCGGAGGGCGATGCCTATCCGGCGCGGTGGGCGCGGGCGGCGGAGGCCTTTCGGGCGCAGGTGAGGTGCGAGCTGGATCTGCCTTACGGAGAACATCCGCGCGAGGTGTTTGATTTGTTCCACCCAGATCGGATGGCCATGGGGCTGCTGGTTCTCGTGCATGGCGGCTATTGGATGCGCTTCGACAAGTCCGATTTCTCGCATTTGGCCGCCGGCGCGGTGGCGCGAGGCTGGGCGGTGGCGATGCCGTCCTATCCGCTGGCGCCCGAAATGCGCGTGCGGCGGATCTTCAAGGGGCTGCGCGACGGGATGGGCCGGGTTCTGGAGCGGGTGCCGGGGCCAGTCGTGCTGGCGGGTCATTCGGCGGGTGGGCAGCTGGTGCTGCGGCTTGCGTGTCGGAAGTCACGATTCGAAGGGCGCGAGCGGGTCGAACGGGTTATGGCAATCTCGCCGATCACCGATCTGCGGCCGCTGACGCACACTTCGATGAATGAGATTTTGCAGCTGACCCGCGAGGAGGCAGTTCGCGAGAGCCCTGCGCTCAGGCACCGGCGCAAAGGGATCGACATTTCCGTCTGGGTCGGCGCGAATGAGCGGCCCGCCTTTCTTGAGCAGGCGCGCGGCATCGCGCAGACCTGGGACGGCGTGGAACTGATCGAAGAGCCAGAGAGGCATCATTTCAATGTCATCGACGGGCTGGAAGAGGCAGAAAGCGGGATGACCCGGCGACTTCTACGGGATCTAAATTGAGCCGCACGCTATCGCCATGGACTGGTCTGACGCAGGGATTAAGAGCGGGTCTCGCGGCTATTCCGGGTAGAAGGCAGGTTCTTCTGGGTACGCCTTTCACTCACCAAGCTCAAAGGACAAACCAGATGGAGGAGCGATGATCGAGTTCAGCAAATCGAATGAAGTGCCGTACGGGATCTTCAGTCCTCTTTTTATGCGGTCCATGACGTTCGAGGGCGTTACGACCCCCAGCGCGGAACATGCGTTTCAATACGGCAAACCAAAGCGCGAGGCCGTAAGGGACTGGATGCTGGCCGCGCCGTCGCCGTCTCTCCTGGCCGTATTAAGTGCCGCCTTGCCGACTTGGGAGATCAACAAAGGGTGGTCTCGAGGCGTTTACGACCGCATGGAGGCGATCACGCGCAGCAAGTTCGACCAGCATGAGGATCTTGCAAGAGTGCTGGAGAATAGTAGCGATGAGCCTTTGATATATCGGCCGCAGCATGTTTCGACGCCTAATCGGTATTCGGGCTTAATCGACGGAGATGGAGAGAATGCTTTAGGCCAGATCCTCATGAAGATAAGAGAGGAGCGTCGCCGAAGATGAAAGAACTTGTCTACTGCGACGACGGGATGACGCGGTGCTCGTATCGGATCGATGACCCGTATTTCACGGAATATCACGATACGCAGTTCGGCCGTCCGACATCCGACGATCGCCTGATCTTTCGCAAGATCTGTATAGAGATCTTTGCCGCCGGTCTTTCATTTCATGGCGTCTTGGCCAAGATGGAGGTGATGGACGCCGCTTATCATCGGTTCGAGATCGACCGCGTGGCGGGGTTCTCTGATGCGGATGTCGAACGGCTGATGGCGGATGAGGCGCTGATCCGCAATCGCCGCAAGATCGACGCGGTGATCAACAATGCCCGGTGCGCCAAGGGGATCATCTCGGAGTTCGGATCGCTCGGCGCATTCGTCTGGCAGTACGAGCCGGACCCCGCGTCTCGTCCAAATGTCATTGATTACAAGAGCATCGAGGAGAACACCCAGTCGGACTATTCCGTGCGGTTGGCCAAGGACCTGAAGACACACGGGTTCAAATTCGTCGGTCCCGTTTCGATGTATGGTGTGTTGCAGGGCTGCGGTCTGATCAACGATCACTTCCACGGTTGCGACTTCCGCAACGCCTGTGAGGCGGACCGCGCGGCGTTCGATGTGCCTAAACCGAAATAGCGTTATCCAAAGAGGAGACGGGGTCGAGATCGACTCCCAAGCCATCTAGACTGGTATCCGGTTCAGGAGATAGTCGCGGCAAAGCCGGATTAGTCAGAATCTCAGGGCAACGCCCTGGCCTATTCCGCCGCCAGACCTTCGGTGAATTGCAGGCGGGCGAGGCGGGCGTAAAGGCCGCCTTCGGCGACGAGTTGGTCGTGGGTGCCGGTCGCGGCGATGCGGCCCTGATCGAAGACGACGATGCGGTCGGCTTTCTTCACGGTTGCGAGGCGGTGCGCGACGATGATCGTCGTGCGGTCCCGGCTGAGCGCCTCGACGGCGCGCTGGACGGCGCTTTCGCTTTCCGCATCGAGGGCCGAGGTCGCCTCGTCCAGCAGCAGGACGGGGGCGTCGCGCAGGATGGCGCGGGCGATGGCGATGCGCTGTTTCTGCCCGCCCGAGAGCATCACGCCACGCTCGCCGACATAGCTGTCATAGCCGTCCGGGAGAGCGGTCAGGAAGTCATGGGCGGCGGCGGCCTTGGCGGCGGCCTCGATCTCGGAATCGGTGGCGTTGGGCCGTCCGAAGCGGATATTCTCGCGCGCGGTCGCGGCGAAGATGACCGGATCCTGCGGCACCAGCGCCATGAGCTTGCGGAACTCGGTGCGGGCGATGTCGATGAGCGGGATACCGTCGAGCGTGATGCGGCCCGATTGCGGATCATAGAACCGAAGGAGGAGCTGGATGATCGTCGTCTTGCCCGCGCCGGAGGGACCGACAAGGGCCACCGTCTCTCCGGGGCTGACGGTCAGGTCCACGCCATCGAGCGCGGCGACGCCGGGCCGGGCGGGATAGGAGAAGGTGACATCCTCGAAGCAGATCTCTCCTTCATGCAGGTCGGGAAGCCTCTGGCTGGTGGCCGGATCGCGGACGGTATCCTCGACATTGAGCAGCTCAACCAGTCGTTCGGTGGCGCCAGCGGCGCGTTGCAGCTCGCTCCAGATTTCGGAGAGGGCCGCCGTCGCACCGGCAACCATGATGGCGTAGATCAGGAACTGCACTAGCTCTCCGATCGTCATGATCTCGGCGCGGACGTCGCGGGCGCCGATCCAGAGAACCCCGACGATGCCCGAGAAAACGAAGAAGATGACGATCGCCACCATGACCGAGCGGACGGCAATGCGTTTGCGCGCGGCGACGAAGCTTTTCTCGGTGACGTCGGCAAACATGGCACGCGACGGGGTTTCATGGGTGAAGGCCTGGACGGTCTGGACCGAGAGCAGCGCCTCGGAGCCGTTGGCCGAGGAGGCGGCAATCCAGTCCTGGTTTTCTTTCGATAGGCGCCGGACGCGGCGGCCCAGCGTCAGGATCGGCACGAGGATGAGCGGGACCAGCAGAAGGACCAGGCCCGAGAGCTTGGGCGAAGTGTAGAACATTAGAACTAAACCGCCGAAAAGCATCAGGATGTTACGCAGTGCGATGGAGACCGACTGGCCGATCACCGACAGCAGGAGAGTCGTGTCGGTCGTGATGCGCGAAAGCACCTCTCCAGTCATGATCTTTTCGTAAAAGGCCGGAGACATCCCGATCATCCGGTCGAATACCGCCTTACGGATGTCGGCGACGACGCGTTCCCCGATCCGGGTGACGAGGTAGTAGCGGAGCGCCGTGCCGACGGCGAGAAGCGCCGCGATCCCGAGGGCCGCGCCGAAATACTGGTCAAGCAGCAGCACGTCCCCTTCGAAATTGTCGACGACGCGGCGGACGGCGAGCGGCAGCACGAGGCTGACACAGGCGGTCAGGACCAATGCGAAGATCGCCGCCGCGATCATCACCTTATAAGGCGCCATGAACGGCAAGAGGCTACGCAGGGCGCCGATGCGTTTGGATTTGGCGCGCTCTTCAGTTTGATTGGGAGGGGTCGCCATGGGCTCCGGGCTTTCGAGTCACTGGCTCTGATAGGGTGGCAGGACCGCGTGGACCATGCGACGCTTTGGAGCGGGTAGCGGGAATCGAACCCGCACCAAGAGCTTGGAAGGCTCGTGTGATACCATTTCACCATACCCGCCGCTCATCATTCGTATAGGGCGGTCCGAGGGGGAGGTGCAAGAGGCTGGGCGCTTCCATTTCTTAACAGTTCCTTCGCACTTTCATGCAATATCAATAGCCGGGTGGTTATAGAGAGGATTGCAGCGAATGATTATTGACGGGAAGGACAGATTCATCCCGGCACGGACCGAGGTGGATGAACTAGAAGACGCGATCGGAAATGTGGATCAGCTGGCGGTCTCCCTGATCAAATCGAGTAGGGACTGCATAAAAGTCCTGGATCAGGAGGGCGTGCTTATCTTCATGAGTGAGAACGGTCAGTGCGCGATGGAGATTAGTAACTATGAAGTGGTGCGCGGACAGCTTTGGTCTGCGCTTTGGCCCAAAGAACTAGCAGGCGAGATCGAGCAACTTGTTGACATCGCTCGCGGCGGACAGCGTGGGGAGATCGTGGCGGGCTGCCCGACCGGACGAGGACGCCTGAAGGTCTGGCAGGTCTTCACGAGCCCGATCCATATCACAGGAACAGGTCCTTCGGACCGGATCCTATCGGTTTCCCGTGATATCACTATCGGATGGCAGGCTGGAAAGTGGCCGGATGCAATCATCGCTCCATCCATAGCGCATCTTCCAACCTGAACTGTTCTGATTTCCAACGTAAGCCGCCGGTCCATCTAGGTCGGCGGCTTTTGTTTGTGCAAATTTGGTCTTCAGGTCCTGCGTAAGTATAAAGCCAGCTCTTTCAAGAAAGGCACGCGCCATAGGATAAACCTCAATCTTTCTCAAGTCAGCTCAGGCACATCTGGGACTACCGCTCCATCGTTTTATCAAACCTAGAGATCGGTTGCCCGCCCTGGATGAAACGACGGAAAACACAACTATTTTAACGAAAGCTCCTAGAGTTACCGGCCCGTTAACCGAACGTTTGGATTTTCGTACAAAAACGAGGGTAGCGCACATACGGTAAGGGGACAGTTTAGTGCTTTTAGATAGACGATTAACGCAGACCGGCCAATCGGCCGAATTCAGATCATTGGATAAACCCTGCGCAGCTGCGTTGATCCGGGCCATGACCTATCCGGCCGTGCTTTTGGATAAAGATGGAAGAATCAGCGCGATGAACCAGCGCGCCGCGGAGAAAACGGAAACCACATCGCCCGATCACGTTACAGGACTTCTGTGGAGCCAGCTCTGGCCCTCTGAAATCGAGGAGATAATTGACCAATCGGTCCGCGACGCTGCGATGTGCGGAAAGGCCGACCTTACAGCAGGATGCAGGGCAGGCCCGGGGGACGGGGTGATCCTGGATATGGAGATAACCGCTCGGGACGGTTTGATCTTCGTGACAATGAGCGATGCGACAGAAGCTTGGCGGCGCGGGGACCGTCCTCAGGCCCATGTCGCGCGATCGCTTAGGATAGGTCGTCTCTACGCGATGCAGCGTGTCGCCTAGCTGCTCTGTGCGAAGGCAGGGACCAGTCTTACGCTGGTCCCTGCCGTTTGGATTTTGACCTAAGCGGTTACTGACCCACGATCGTGATGCGACCGTCAGTGTAGGGTGTAAATGGGCCGCTTGCCGCAAGGTACTCTGCCGTTACATCGGCAAGATCGGGCCCGAAATCATAAGCGTTTGCGGCCGTTTCGAACATCGAATACCCGTCCCCTCCATTGCGGACGTAGTTGTTGGAGACCAGAAGGTAGCTTTGCTCAGGATCGAGCGGTTCTCCAGCTATCATGACGTCGGACACACGGCTGCCTGGCTCCTGCGATAGATCGGCAGTGAAGGTCATCCCCGCGACCTGAGGAAAGCGACCCGCCCCCTCTTCGACCTGGCCGACGCCGTTTTCGAGGGCGGCAAGGATGTCCTCGCCCGTCACTTCGAAGGTGGCCAGGGTGTTCTGGAAAGGCAGAACCGTCAGCACCTCGCCCATGGTAATCTCGCCCGCATCGATCGAGGCGCGCAAACCACCGCCGTTCTGGATTGCGGCAACGACGCCCTGATCGGCCACACGGTCGAGCATAGCATCGGCAACGAGTGTACCCATAGGGCATTCTTGCACGCGGCAGACCGTCCGATCCCCTTCGATCGCCTCGGAAGTTTCGGCTACGACGCGAGTCTTCATTTCCTCGATCGGAGCGCCGAGTTCCGCGATACGGGCAACGATCGCTTCGTCTTCTTCAACTGATGCATCAAGAAGGATCGTGTCGCCCGTCGCGTCGAGGACATTGCCCTCATCGTCGAAGGTGACAGTCAGATGGCCGACATATTTGGAATAGGCATAGGCCTGTACAACGGGCGTGTCGCCAACCATGGTCGGATAGGCCATTGCGCCCTCTTCGGTATTCGAAAAGAGCGTGTGCGAGTGACCGCCGACCATTACGTCGACCCCGTCAACCGCCTCGGCGATCTCCATATCCTTGGTCGCGCCAACATGGGTCAATGCAATGATCTTGGTTACCCCCTGCTCTTCAAGCGATTGCACATCCGCAGCCAGCGCGTCGATCTCGTCTTGGAAGACCACATCTTCTCCCGGAGAAGAGGTCTCGACCGTGTCAGTGGCCAGGGCCGAGACAATGCCGATCCGCTCGCCGCCGATTTCGAGGATCGTGTGATCTTCGACCTGACCTTGCAGACTGTCCGATTGGCTAAGATCCAGGTTGCCGCCGAGGATTGGGAACTCGACCCCTTCGGTCAGCTTCAGCAGACCTTCATTGCCATCGTCAAATTCGTGGTTGCCGACCGCCATCGCATCGAAGCCGATGAGATTCATCATCTCAATCGCCACATCGCCCTTGTAGGTCGTGTAAAAGAGCGAGCCCTGATACTGGTCGCCCGCATCCAGAACGACGATGTTCTCGCCCGACAGCTCTTCGCGCAGCTGTTCGATCATGGTCTCGACCCGCGCGATCCCGCCAAAGCATTCGCCTGCCTCGTTATCCTCGGCAGAACAGGTGGAATCGAAGCGGTTGATCGGCTCGATCCGGCTGTGCAGGTCGTTGATATGGACGATGTGTAACGTGTAATCAGCGGACGCGGCGCCTGCGGTAAGCGCGAGGGTCGCGGTGGCTGCAAGGAAACGGGTCATTCTTTTTACTCTCCTGTTGAATCATCCCCCCTGGGAGACGGAACGATGATGACACCATTGTTGCCGGTTTGCGAAGGGGTTTGGCGGTTGACCCCTGGGCAGGCGCGCGGCAGGGAGGGGATATGCTGATTTACAAGGTACTTCGGGCTGAAGAATGGGCGGATCTTGCCTCGACCGGGCAGATTGCGGGCGCTCCGGTCGATCTGGCGGACGGGTTCATCCATTTCTCGACCGCCGATCAGGTGGCCGAGACGCTGGCCAAACATTTCGCGGGGGCGGCGGATCTGGTGATCTGCGCGTGCCATACGGACGATCTGGGCGCTGATCTGAAATGGGAGCCGTCGCGGGGCGGCGCCTTGTTTCCGCATTTATATCGGGCGCTGCGGTTGAAGGAGGTGCGCTGGCAAGAGGGGCTGGTTATGGCGGGCGGGCAGCATGTGCTGCCGGACCGGGTGGAATGAGCGTGCTGGAGCGGGCGGCTTTGGCCGCGCTTCACTGGCTGGATCCCGAGCGGGCGCATGGGCTGGCGCTGCGGGCCTTGCGCAGCGGGATCGTGCCGCGTCCGGGTCCGGTGACGAGCGGGCGATTGGCGGTCGATCTGGTGGGGATGGCGCTGCCCAACCCGGTAGGGTTGGCGGCGGGGTTCGACAAGAATGCGGAGGCCGTCGGGCCGCTCGGTCGGGCGGGGTTCGGGTTCATCGAGGTGGGCGCCGCGACCCCCCTGCTCCAGCCGGGCAACCCCGGCCCGCGGCTGTTCCGGCTGACCGAGGATGCGGGCGTGATCAATCGGTTCGGGTTCAACAATGACGGAACCGATGTGATCGCGCGCCGTCTGGCGGCGCAGCCCTGCGCGGTGCCGCTAGGTCTGAACCTCGGGGCCAATAAGGAGAGCGCGGATCGGGCAGGCGATTTCGCGGCGGTCCTAGAGCGGTGCGGGGGCTTGTGCGATTTCGTGACGGTGAATGTCTCCTCGCCCAACACCGAACGGCTGCGGGATCTGCAAGGCGCGGAGGCGCTGGCTGCGCTTCTGGCCCGGGTGGTCGAGGCGAACCGCGCGCTGGAGCGGCCTGCGGCGGTGTTCCTGAAGATCGCGCCGGATCTGGACGAGAGCGCTCTGGACGATGTGGCGGGCGTGGCGGAGGCGGCCGGAATCGATGGGATCGTGGCGACCAACACGACGCTGGACCGGGAGGGGCTTCAGAGCGCGCATCGTGGCGAGGCGGGCGGGCTGTCAGGACAGCCGCTGTTCGAGAAGTCGACGCGGGTGCTGGCCGGGCTGGCGCGCCGGACGTCGCTGCCGCTGATCGGGGTCGGAGGCGTCGCCTCGGGAGAGCAGGCCTACTCGAAAATTAAGGCGGGCGCCTCGGCGGTGCAGCTTTATACCGGGCTTGTTTATGGCGGACTGGGGCTTGCCAGACGGATCGCGTGTGATCTCGATCTACTTTTGGAACGGGACGGCTACGGGTGCGTTAGCGAGGCGACCGGAACGGAGACGGCGCTTTGGACATGACCTTGATCTGGCACAATCCCGATTGCTCGAAATCGGTGCGAGCGCTGGAACTGCTCCAGGAGGCCGGGGCGCATCCGCAGGTTCGGCTTTATCTGCGCCAGCCGCCAACGGTAGAGGAGCTGCGGCAGGCACGGGAGGCGCTGGGGGTTCATGCGATCGAGATGATCCGGACGGGTGAGCCGCTCTTTCGGGATCTGGATCTGGCCGATGGCGATGAAGAGGCGCTGCTCTCGGCGATGGCGGCCCATCCGGCTCTGATCGAGCGGCCCGTCATCTTTTCCGGCGGCAAGGCTGTGATCGGACGCCCGCCCGAGGCGGTACTGGATCTGCTGGGGGAAAGATCCTTCTAGAAGGATCTTGTTTGCAAAATCTTCTCGAAGATTTTGGGCTGCACAATTTTCTAGAAAATTGTGCTACGCGGCGGCCCGCTCGAGGGCGGGATAGCGCGCGCCGAGCGTCAGGCCGCGGACGACAAAGCTGAGCAAGAGGGCGATCCAGAGACCGTGATTGGCGAAGGCCTGCATCAGCGGCCAGAGCGCGACCGCATAGACCAGCGCCGAGAGGATCATCATGTTGCGCATGTCCCGCGAACGGGTCGCCCCGATGAAAATCCCGTCGAGCATCCAGGCGGCGACCCCCAGGATCGGGGCGGCGATCATCCAGGGCAGGTAAGCCCGGGCGGCCTGCTGGACCTCCGGGGCCGTGGTCAAGCGGTCGATGATGGCGGGACCGGCGGCCCAGAAGAGGATCGCGAGGAGCGTGCAAATGGCCAGTCCCCAGAAGCTGGTCAGAAGAGAGCCGCGCCGGACGGCTCTGGGGCGTTTGGCCCCCATCGCTTGGGCGACGATGGCTTCGGCGGCGAAGGCGAAGCCGTCCATCGCGTAGGCGGTCACGAAGAGGAACTGAACGAGGATCTGATTGGCGGCCTGCGGGACCTCTCCAAAATAGCCGCCAAGTAGCATGAAGCTGAGAAAGATCGCCTGCAGCAGGACCGAGCGGATCATGATGTCGGTGTTGACGATAGCCATCCGCTTGAGCTTGTCGGGCTCGAGGATCCGGGTCCGATCACGCCAGACCGGTCGGGCGAACGCGTCCCGTGCAAGCCAGAGCGCCAGAGCGAGCCCCGTCCATTCGGCGACGAAGGTGGCCGCCGCGACGCCCGGAACGCCCCAGCCGAGACCAAGCACGAAAAGAACGCTGAGCGCGATGTTAAAGCCGTTCATCCAGAGCTGGATGACGAGGACGGCGCGGGTGCGTTCCTGCGCGATGAGCCAGCCGGTCAGCCCGTAGAGCGAAATCGCGGCGGGGGCCGACCAGATGCGGATCGTCATGTAATCACGCGCCAGCGCCTCAACTTGCGGCGTGGAGGGCGAAAGCGCCATGGCGCCGGCAAAGAGCGGCCATTGCAAAACGATCAGCGCGATGCCTGCCGCAGCCCCGATCAAGAGCGCGCGGGTGAGCAGCAGCGAGACCTCGTCGCGGTTTTCCGCGCCAATGGCTTGTCCAACAAGGCCAGTAGTGCCCATGCGCAGGAAGCCGAAGATCCAGTAGATCGCAGTAATCATCGCGGCGCCGACACCAACCGCGGCAATGGGGGCCGCCTCGCCCATCTGACCGACGACGCCTGTATCGACGAGCCCAAGGATCGGGACCGTGGCGTTGGACAGCACGATGGGACCGGCGACCTTCAGGACGCGCCGGTTGGTGATCGGGGTGGGTTCAGCTCTCTCTGCCATTTGTGTGGTCGGGCGCACGGACGTGCTGCGGGGCCTCGTCTGGAGAGGAGGGCATCAGGAAATGCCCCGTGGCCTGCGCAAAGAGACGGGAGCGGTTGTCCTGCCACGCTTCGACATGAACCGACGCATAGCGGCGGCCCGAGCGGTTGACGCGGGCGCGGGCATAGGCGTCGCGCGGCAGACCGGAGCGGAGATAATCGACGGTAAAGTCGATGGTCTTGGGCAGGCGCGGCAGGCGCGTGGCATCGGCATCGATCCGGCCGGCCTCGATATCTTCCCACAGCATGGCCCAGCTCAGTTCGATGATCGCGGTCGTCTCGAGAAAGGCCGCCGTCACCCCGCCATGGAGCGCGGGCAGGATCGGGTTGCCGATGAGCTTGTCGTCGAAAGGCAGGATCGCAGTCAGCTCGTCGCCGCGGCGGTCAAAGGTGATGCCAAGGAACTGGATATAAGGCACGCCGCCGACCAGCGCCTCGAGGGCGGCGTCGCGGCGCTGTTTGACCTGCTGGACGGGATCGGGGCGCTTCATAGCGCACGCTCGATCGTGAAAGCGCCGGTCGCGGCGGCGACGGGGCGGTCCGTGTCCTCGTCGGTGGCGGTGGCGCGCACGAAGGCGACCGAGCGGGTGACGTGATAGCATTCGGCGCGCGCGGTGATCGTCTGGCCGGGCGTCGCCGCGCGCATGTAATCGATCCGCAGATCGATGGTCGCCGTTCCGATGGGCTGCGAGGGGTGGCACATCACGGCAGCGCCGCCGCAGGTATCCATCAGCGCCGAGACGGCTCCGCCATGGATGACGCCGGTTTCTGGATCGCCGACAAGGCGGTCGTCATAGGCCATTGCGATAGTCGCGCGGCCTTCTTCGATCTCGGTTAGCGTCATACCCAACGCCCGTGCATGGGGGATAGCTTCGATGAACTGGCGCGCGAGTTTGGCCACATCGGTCATTTGGGACCCCTTCTTGCTGTTTCACGTTGTGGCGGTGGGCGGCTCCGGCTTCAAGGTCAAACACTCTGATTGTGCCTTGCAGATTGTCCGACGAGCCCGATGGCACTAGCATAGGCAAAGGGAGCACGTGAGATGGCCAACGCAGAAGAGATCGGCGGCCCCGAGCCGCGTCTGACATTTAAGGAGATGTGCGCGCGGTTCGACGTGACGCCGCGCACACTTCGCTACTACGAGTATATCGAGTTGCTGTCGCCGGAGCGGGAGGGCCGATCGCGTTACTACGGCCCCCGGGAGCTGGCGCGAATGACTCTGATCCTGCGCGGACGACGATGGGGATTTTCGCTGGAAGATATCCGGCAGTGGCTGTTGATCTATGAAAAGGAAGGCACAGACAAGCAAATGCGAGCCTTCATCGAGCTGGCAGACCGGCAGCTCAGTGAACTGGCCGAGCAGAAGGTTCAGCTTGAGGAGACGATGACCGAGCTCAAGGACCTGCGCGACGAGACGGCGCAGAGCTTGGAATGAGAGCGTTTGTCATCGCGACTCTTCTGGCCGCCGGATCCGTCTTGGCCGATACGCCGCTGCAACCGCCCAAGGATTGGTCCTTCGAAACCAAGGACGGCATCTCGGTGCGTGGGGATCTGTCGGAAGATCGCGTCGAGGTACGCGCGGGGGAGGCCGAGCCTTGGATCATCGAAGGGTTTCGCAGAACGGCCATTCCAGACGATGAAGGAGCGTTTCTCCTGGTGCCCTATGCAGACAACCTGATCGCGTCCAACGATCCCGACTTTGTGGTCTATGAGGTCTTCGCGGCGCCGGGCGACAAGATTGGAGAAGTTCGGCTGGGGGATCTGCTGGATCCGTTCTATCTAGTGCCTGCGGCATCGCATTATGTCTGGGCTTCAAATAGCCATTCTTGGGACGGCAAGAGTTGGACATTCTCGACACCAGATGGCGGAACGTGGCGGATTAGACCTGATCCTTTTACGCTGATCCTCTACTAAGCCAGCCTTTAGACCCGACGGATTGTTTCCGATGACCTAGCGTCAGGTTTATTGACCTTTCGTTAAGATCCTCGTGACGCCGCGTTACGTTTACCTTCACGTCAAGCTTGCTTGTAGAGTGGGTTCAAATTTCTCAAATCGGCGGTCTCGAATACGACCCATGACCGTTGAGGATGGATGAGATGACCGAGACGATGACAATCCGCCAGATGTGCGAGGCGTTCGACGTAACGCCCCGGACGCTGCGTTTTTATGAAGCGAAAGAGCTGTTGTTCCCAATCCGTCAGGGAACAAAGCGGCTTTTTACCAAGCGCGACCGCGCGCGGCTCAAGCTGATCCTGCGCGGCAAGCGCTTTGGCTTCAGCCTCGAGGAGATTCGCCAGCTTCTGGATCTTTATGATCTGGACGACGCCCAGCAGACGCAGCTGGTCCGCACCTACGAGGTCGCCCAGCGCCATCTCAAGGAGATGGAAGCTCAGCGGGCCGAGCTTGATATCGCGATCGACGAACTTCGGGAGCAGATGCGCTGGGGCGCCGAGAAGCTGGCCGAGTTGGGCGCGCGCGTCGCCGCAGAATAACCGCCGGACCCCGCGCCGGTACCGATATTAGGGAGAGTGACCACCATGCCGATCTACGACGCACCGACCAAGGATATGCAATTCGTCCTGCACGACATGCTCAAGGTGAGCGAGCAGGATATTCCGGGATACGAGGATCTCGACCGGGAATTCACGGATGCCATTCTCGGCGAGGCCGGCAAGATCGCGATGGAGGTCATGGCGCCTCTGAACATCATTGGCGACGAGCAGGGCTGCAAACTGGAAAACGGTGTGGTGCGCACGCCCGATGGCTTCAAAGAGGCCTTCGAGCAGGTCCGCGAGGGCGGCTGGATGGGCCTTGATGCCGATCCCGAATATGGCGGTCAGGGCCTTCCCTATCTGGTGCAGACTGCTGTGGGCGAGATGTTCTCATCGGCGAACATGGCGTTCAATATGTATCAGGGTCTAACCCATGGCGCTTGTGCCGCGATCCATGTGCACGGCTCGGACCAGCAGAAGCAGACCTACCTGCCGAACATGATCTCGGGTCAGTGGGGCGGCACGATGAACCTGACCGAGCCGCAATGCGGCACGGATCTGGGTCTGATCCGCACCAAGGCCGAGCCGCAGGACAATGGCACCTACAAGATCTCGGGACAGAAAATCTGGATCTCGGCCGGGGAGCACGACATGGTCGACAACGTCGTTCACCTCGTCCTCGCCAAGATCCCGGGCGGACCCGAGGGTGTAAAGGGCATCTCGCTGTTCATCGTGCCGAAGTTCCTCGTCAAGGACGACGGCTCGCTGGGAGAGCGCAACGCGCTCTCTTGCGGCGGCCTTGAAAAGAAGATGGGCATCCATGGCAACGCCACCTGCGTGATGAACTATGACGGCGCGACAGGTTATCTGATCGGCGAGATGCACAAGGGCATGCGCGCGATGTTCACCATGATGAACGAAGCGCGTCTGGGCGTGGCGCTGCAGGGCTATGCCCAGGGCGCGGTGGCCTATCAGAACGCCCTCGGCTTCGCCCAGGATCGTTTGCAGGGCCGTGATGCGACCGGCGTTCAGGCGCCTGAAAAGCCCGCCGATCCGATCATTGTGCACCCCGATGTGCGCCGCAACCTGATGGATCAGAAAAGCTTTGTCGAAGGCGCGCGCGCCTTCACCTTCTGGGGTGCGTCGCTGATCGATCAGGGCCACCGGTCCGAGGATGTCGACGCCGAGGCGATGGTGTCGCTTCTGACGCCGGTTCTGAAAGGGTTCCTGACCGACAAGGGCTTTGAGACAACCGTGCTTGCTCAGCAGACACTGGGCGGATCGGGCTTCACCCGCGAATGGGGGCTTGAGCAGTTCGTACGCGATGCGCGGATCACAATGATCTATGAGGGAACGAACGGGATCCAGTCGCTCGATCTGGTGGGCCGCAAGCTGGCGCAGAACGGCGGTAGGACTGTCATGACGTTCTTTGAGATGGTGAAGGCTTTTATCAAGGAGAACGAGGGGAACGAGGCGCTGAAAAAGGACTTCCTCGATCCGCTGAAGGCGGCGTCGAAGGATCTTCAGACCGCGGGGATGTATTTCATGCAGAACGGCATGAAGAACCCCAATAACGCGCTCGCCGGGTCATACGATTTTATGCACCTCTTCGGTCAAACCTGCATGGGTCTGATGTGGGCGCGTATGGGCAAGGCGGCGATGGAAGCTCTTGAAGGCGGCGCGTCCGACCGGGAGTTCTACGATACCAAGCTGGCGACGGGCCGCTACTACATGGCGCGCCAGTTGCCCGTGACGGCCACGCATCTGGCCCGCATTCAAAGCGGTGCGGAACCTGTGATGGCGCTAGACGCGGCGAACTTCTAAAGACCCATCGGGCGGCCCATGTGGCCGCCCGTCATCGTGATGGGAGGTCCCGATGGCAAAAAAGCGGCTACCCCTACCCAAGCGGTTCTCTGCCGCGCTAACCGAGGACGCCTATGCGCGTTTGCGGGCGCTCAATGATGAATACGGGCTAGGCAATAACTATCTGCTAACGGTGCTTTTGGAAAATCTCGATACGATCGCCGATAAGGATCGACTGGCCAGCGCGTTCGATGCGTTCATCGTGGAGTACGGCGCGCCCGGCGGTTCGATGGACAAGCGCAAATGACGCCCGTGGGATTTGAGTATTTCTGGCCAAATGAGGATCCGGGATCCACTCCGCTCCGGACCGGTGCTCCGCAATTGCGGAGCTTGTGGCCCGAAGAGAAGCTTCACCTGGCACGGCCATCGGCTCTCCAGCCTGTACCGCCTGTGAAGGGTACCGCCATTAACCTTAATGCTCCGTTACCGCGGAGGCGGGATCCTCTTCATCTGGCCAGAAATACTCATTTGACGGATCATCCCGGGCGTTGCGGTTCGGGAGGGACGCGATGACGATCCAGCTTCGTTGTTTTGGAGAGAGCGGCAACGCTTATAAGGCCGCGCTGACGCTTGAGCTCTCCGGGCTGGAGTGGGAGCCGGTCTTTGTGGATTTCTTCAATGGCGCCACCCGGACCCCGGATTTCCGTGCGCTCAACCCGATGGGCGAGGTACCCGTCATGGTCGACGGCAATTATGTGCTGAGCCAGTCCGGCGCCATACAGGATTATGCCGCCGAAAAGAGCGGCCGGTTCGGCTGGGCCGATGGCAACGCGCGGCGCGAGGTGCTGCGCTGGCTACTGTTCGACAACCACAAGATCTCGGGCGTTGCAGGCCCCTTGAGGTTCAACATGAATTTCCTGCCCGAGGAGAAGCGCAACGCTGAGGTGAATGCCTTCATGTCGATGCGGCTGGGCTCGGCGCTCAAGGTGCTCGACGCCAATCTGGGCGGCCGCGACTGGCTTGTAGGCGGCGGGCCGACGATCGCCGATTTCGCCACTTGCGGATACCTGTTCTACGGCGAGCCCTTCGGCTTTGACCGCGCCACCTATCCAAATATCGACCGTTGGCTAGGCCGTATCTCGGGCCTGCCCGGTTGGACACACCCTTACGATCTGATGCCCGGCTCCCCCGCGGACCGCGCCTGAATGAGGAGACTATCATGACTGAAGAGGCCTATATCTACGACGCCGTGCGCACGCCGCGCGGGAAGGGCCGCAAGGATGGCGCGCTGCATGAAGTGACTGCCGCGCGGCTCTCGGCGCTGACGCTCAACGCGATCAAGGAGCGCAGCGGTCTTGAGGGGCATGCGGTCGAGGACGTGATCTGGGGCAATGCCACACAGGTCATGGAGCAGGGCGGGTGCCTGGCGCGGACCGCCGTTCTGGCCTCCGATCTGGACGAGCGGATCCCGGGCCTGTCGATCAACCGCTTCTGCGCGAGCGGCATGGAAGCCGTGAACCTTGCTGCCAATCAGGTGCGTGGGGAAGCCGGGCATGGCTATATCGCAGGCGGGGTCGAGATGATGGGCCGCGTAGCCATGGGGTCGGACGGGGCGGCGATTGCGGTCGATCCGTCGATTGCGATGGACACCTATTTTGTGCCGCAGGGCATTTCGGCCGATATCATTGCGACCGAATACGGGATCAGTCGCGACGATGCGGACGCTTATGCGGTCGAAAGCCAGAAACGCGCCAAGGCGGCTTGGGACGACAATCGCTTTGACAAGTCAGTCATCACGGTGCGCGATGTGAACGGGGTCGAGATCCTGAGCCACGACGAATACATGCGCCCCGGCACCGACATGCAATCGCTCGGCGCGCTGAAAGCGTCGTTCAGGGAGATGGGCGAGGTAATGCCCGGCTTCGACAAGATCGCGATCATGAAGTATCCGCATCTCGAGGCGATCAACCATATCCATCATGCGGGAAATTCTTCAGGGATCGTCGATGGCGCCGCCGCCGTTCTCATCGGCGACAAGGCGTTCGGCGACGCCAACGGCCTCACGCCGCGCGCGCGGATCCGGGCGACGTCGAAGATCGGAACCGATCCGACGATCATGCTGACGGGACCGGTTCCGGTGACGGAAAAGATCCTGGCCGATCACGGTATGCAGATCAGAGATATCGATCTTTTCGAAGTGAATGAGGCCTTCGCGTCGGTCGTGCTTCGCTTCATGCAGCGGTTCGATGTCGATCACGATAAGCTTAACGTTAACGGCGGGGCGATCGCGATGGGCCATCCGCTGGGTGCGTCCGGCGCGATCATCATCGGCACGCTGCTCGACGAGATGGAGCGGTCTGACAAAGAAGTCGGGCTGGCGACGCTATGCGTGGCCTCCGGCATGGGCGCCGCCACCATCATCGAGCGGGTCTGAGGCGGATGACAAGCTCCGGCCAGGGGGACGGAACCGGTACGCCGGACCGCGATCTTGCAACCGGAGATCTGAGTTCGGAACGGGCCAAGGAGCTTTACCAAGAGATGCTCGACCGTATGGGAGCGGCCTATGAGACTGGGGATTTCGACGCCTATTGCGACGCGATCGAGGCACCCTTTACGCTGGCCACGTTCGAGCACGAGATCACCATGCGGACACAAGACGATCTGCGCGTGATGTTTAATGCGTTCCGCAAGCGGCTTGATCAGGTGGGGGTAACGCAGTTCGTGAGGAGCTGTATCGCCGCCGAGTTCCACGGGCCAGAAATGATCGAGGGGACGCATGTCTCCTCGTGCCTGCGGGACGGGATGTATATCGAGGATCCCTTTCCGGTGACATCGATCCTGCGCCGCCGCGGGCCGCACTGGAAGGCTGCATCATCGCAGAACGCCCTGCCTGATCCGTCGCTGTTTACGCAGGTGATGGTCGAGGCGCGGCAAAAAATCTGTCCCGAGGGGCGCGACCCCAACGGACCCGGCGACAGGCCGGAGACATGAATGAGACCGAGGAGACAACCATGACCGATTTCACGATGGACACAGGCGCCGATGGCGTTGCCGTCATCACCTGGGACACGCAAGGCAAGTCCATGAACGTGATGAACCAGCAGGGGTTCGAGGATCTCGACCGGCTGGTAGGCGAGGCGCTGGCCGACGAGGCGGTCAAAGGGATCGTCATCACCTCCGGCAAGGAGGGATCCTTTGCGGGCGGGATGGATCTGAACATCATCGCGCGGATGAAGGATGCGGGCGGCGACGATCCGGCTAAGTCGCTATTCGAGGGGGTGATGGACATGCATGGCGTTCTGCGCCGCATTGAACGCGCGGGTATGGATCCCAAGACGAACAAGGACGGTAAGCCGATTGCGGCGGCTCTTCCGGGGACCGCGCTTGGCATCGGGCTGGAGATCCCGCTGGCCTGCCACCGGATTTTTTGCGCCGACAACCCCAAGGCCAAGATCGGCCTGCCCGAGATCATGGTCGGAATCTTCCCGGGCGCAGGCGGCACGACGCGGCTGGTGCGCAAGATGGGCGCGATGGCGGCCTCTCCGCTGCTGCTCGAGGGCAAAATGAACGACCCGAAGAAGGCGAAGGCTGCCGGTGTCATCGACGAGGTCGTGGACGATCCGCTCGCCGCGGCCAAGGAATGGGTTCTGAGCGAGCCGAAGATCGTCAAACCCTGGGACGAGAAGGGCTATAAGATGCCCGGCGGCGCACCCTATCACCCGGCCGGGTTCATGACCTTTGTAGGCGCGTCGGCCATGGTGAACGGTAAGACACAGGGCGTCTATCCGGCGGCAAAGGCCTTGCTGAGCGCGGTTTATGAGGGCGCTCAGGTGCCGTTCGATACGGCGCTGAAGATCGAGGCGCGGTGGTTCACGAACGTTCTGCTCAATCCGTCGTCGAGCGCGATGATCCGGTCGCTCTTCATCAACAAGGAAGCCCTGGAAAAGGGCGCGAACCGCCCGGATGTTCCGGATCAGAAGGTAAGCAAGGTCGGCGTTCTCGGCGCGGGCATGATGGGCGCCGGAATCGCCTTGGTATCGGCCCTCGCGGGGATCAAGGTCGTGCTTCTGGATCAGAAGCAGGAGGCGGCGGATAAGGGCAAGTCCTACACAGCCGATTACATGGATAAGGGAATTGCCCGCAAGAAGGTGACGGCCGAGAAAAAGGAGGCCGTTTTGGGCCTGATCACCACGACGACGGACTATGCGACGCTGGCCGAATGCGATCTGATCGTAGAGGCCGTTTTCGAGGATCCGGGCATCAAGGCGACCGTGACCAAGGCCGTCGAAGAGGTCGTGGGCGAGGACTGCATCTTTGCGACCAACACCTCCACCTTGCCGATCAGCGAGTTGGCGAAGGCTTCGAAGCGACCAGAGCAGTTCATCGGGATCCACTTCTTCTCACCCGTCGACAAGATGATGCTGGTCGAGATCATCAAGGGCCGCGAAACGGGGCCGCTTGCGGTGGCAAAGGCACTCGATTTCGTGCGCCAGATCCGCAAGACGCCGATCGTCGTCAATGACGAGCGGTTCTTCTACGCCAACCGCTGCATCATTCCTTATATCAACGAGGGGATCCGCATGGTGAAGGAGGGCGTCGAGCCTGCCCTGATCGAAAATGCGGCGAAGCTGGTCGGGATGCCGCTGGGTCCGCTGCAGCTGACCGACGAGACCTCGATCGATCTGGGCGTGAAGATTGCCAAGGCGACCAAGGCCGCGATGGGTGACGCCTACCCCAATGACGAAGTCGACGAGGTGCTTTTCTGGATGGAGAGCGAGGGTCGGCTGGGCCGTAAGTCGAGCGCCGGGTTCTATGCCTATGACGAGAAAGGCAAGCGCCAGGGTCTGTGGGACGGGCTGGAAGGACGATATCCCGTAAAGGACAATCAACCCGAGCTTGTCGATGTGCAGCACCGCCTGCTTTTCGCACAGTTGCTTGAAGCCGTGCGGGCGCTTGAGGAAGGCGTTCTCGAGGATATTCGCGAAGGCGATGTGGGCGCGATCCTCGGCTGGGGCTTTGCACCCTGGTCGGGCGGTCCGTTCTCGTGGCTCGATATCATTGGCACGCCTTATGCTGCCGAGCGATGCGATCAGCTGACGGAACAGTTCGGCGAGCGGTTCGCCTGCCCGGCCCTGCTGCGGGAGATGGCCGAGAAAGGACAGAGCTTTTACGGTCGCTTCGGTCAGGAGGCGAAGGCCGCCGCCTAAGGCAGGTTTGCGCTATCCCATCGGCACTTCGGGCTATACGCACGCTACCAAAAAAGGGCGCGGTCATTGTGGACCGCGCCCTCTCTTCTTGCCGCGCATGCTAGAGCGGAAGCGCTCGATCATATGAACGGCACGAAGGGTCTCCGACCCTTCTGACGTGAAAGGCTCCACCGGAGCCTTTTTGAGACTGTCCTTAGCCTCCGACCGGGGGGCGACCCCCGCTTCAGTAGCCGGCAGGCGCTTTATGCTGGAAAGAGCGCACCGCCCTGCGGCAGGATGGCGACATCAGGCTTTGGGAGGAGCGGTCATGGGCTGGATGCAGGACGAGGCGGGTCTAGGCAAATGCGCGGCCAATTACGTGCCGCTCACGCCGCTCAGTCATCTTCTGCGCGCAGCGGAGGTATTCGCGGATCAGGAGGCGCTGGTTTATGGCAGCCTCCGGCGGAGCTACGGGGAATACCATGAGCGGGTCTCCCGACTGGCGAGCGCTCTGGTCGGGGCAGGCGTTGCGCCCGGCGAGGTTGTTGCAACGCTTCTGCCCAACGTTCCCGCTCAATGCGAGGCGCATTTCGCCATCCCGGCCTGCGGAGCGGTTTTGAACACGATTAACATCCGGCTCGATGTGGCGACGGTGGCCTATATCCTCGATCACGGCGGGGCAAAGGTGCTGATCGCCGACAGCCAGTTCCTGTTGCTTGCCATGGAGGCCATCGAAGCCATGGAAGGCCCTGCCCCGCTGGTGATCGAGGTGCCGGACGAGCAGGCGGGCGTTCCGGGGCTGGGCGAGCAGATGGATTATGAGGATTTCCTCGCAACCGGGGATCCGGGTTTCGACTGGATCCTGCCGCAGGATGAGTGGGAGAGCCTCTCGCTGAACTACACGTCCGGCACGACGGGCAAGCCCAAAGGCGTCGTCTACAGTCATCGCGGGGCCTATCTGCTGACCATGGGCACGCCGATCAGCTGGCGGATGACGCTCTTTCCGGTGATCCTGCAGATCCCGCCACTGTTTCATTGCAATGGCTGGCACCATGTCTGGATGGCGCCGGTCTTTGGCGGCCGGATCGTCTGTTGCCGCAACGTGACGGCGAAGGCGGTGTTCGATGCCATAGCTGATGAGGGGGTGACGCATTTTGGCGGGGCTCCGATTGTTCTGAACATGCTGATCAACGCCCCTGAAGAGGAACGACGCGCGACCGATCATCTGGTGCGTGTCTTTACCGCTGGGGCGCCTCCTCCGGCAGCGACGCTCGAGCGAATTGAGGCGATGGGCTTCGAGGTGACGCATGTCTATGGGCTGACTGAAACATACGGGCATGTGACCGAATGCCTGTGGCAACAGGACTGGGAGGGGATCGAAGGAGACGAGCGCGCCGCCCGCAAGGCACGGCAAGGCGTCGCTTTTCCGATGATGGAGCCTTGCGTCGTTCTGGACGGCAACGGCACTCCTGTGCCGCGGGACGGCGCGACGCAAGGTGAAATCGGGCTGCGCGGCAATGCGGTGATGAAGGGCTACTACCGCAACCCCGAAGCGACGGCGGAGGCCTTTGCACCGGGTTACTTCCTGTCGGGAGATATCGCCGTGCAGCATCCAGACGGCTATCTGCAGATCGCGGACCGCGCCAAGGACATCATCATCTCGGGCGGAGAGAATGTCTCGTCGGTCGAGGTCGAGGGGGTGCTGATGCACCACCCGGCCGTGTTGCTTTGCGCCGTCGTGGCCAAACCGGACGACAAATGGGGCGAGGTGCCCTGCGCTTTCGTTGAGCTGAAGAACAGCGCCTCAGTTGGGGAGGACGAATTGATCGCCTTCGCCCGCGAGCGGCTGGCTGGCTTCAAGACGCCCAAGGCTGTGGTCTTCGGAGAATTACCCAAAACCTCGACCGGCAAGATCCAGAAGTTCGAGTTGCGCCGCCGGATCGAGTTGGGCGCCTCGTGATTGCCGCGTCTCGCGCGCTGGTCTAGATTGACACGCAACGACAGAGGCGGAGCAGGCCCATATCGATGACGGCTCTCGAGCGATATCAGCGGCTGGAGACAGGTGGGCTGTGGCGCGCCGGTTCGGACGATCAGCGCCGCAACGTCACCGTCACCTTCGGAGAAGCCACCTTGGTGATTTCGGACAAGGCCGGGCGCGCGCTGAGCCACTGGTCCCTTCCTGCCGTGACCCGCGCCAATCCCGGCGAGCGACCTGCGCTTTATACGCCCGGCGATGACGGGGGGGAGACGCTCGAGATCGACGATGACGACATGATCGCGGCGGTGGAGACCATTCAGCGCGTAGTGACGCGAAGTGGTCCGCATCCAGGCCGTCTGCGGGTAATGGGGGTGCTTACAAGCGTCGCCTTGGTGGCCGCCGTCGCCGTGCTTTGGTTGCCCGGTGCCCTGCGAGAGCATACTCTCGGCGTGGTGCCGCAAGTTAAGCGCAGCGAAATCGGAACGGCACTTTTCGAAGAGCTGCAGCGCGGCGCTGGAGGGGCTTGCGGAGGCGCAGCTGGGCAAGTGGTTCTTGAGGCGCTAGCCGAGCGCCTCAAGATCCCTGAGATCCACGTCGCGCTTGCTTCGCCGCGCAAGGCGGTCCTGCTGCCGGGCGGGACCGCGATGATCGACCGCTCGGTGGTCGAGGACTACGAGGATCCGGCAGTCGCAGCGGGGTTTCTACTGGCCGAGACCCAGCGGGCGGAGGATCCGCTGAGCGGCCTGCTGCGCTTTGCCGGAACGCGCGCCGCCTTCCGCCTTCTGACGACCGGAGAGCTGCCACAGGAAGTTATCCGGCGCTATGCGGAGCGTCTTCTGGCGGAGCCTACGCCGCTGCCTCAGACCGACTTGTTACTCGCGACCTTTGCTGCGGCGGGCGTGCCCAGCAGTCCTTTTGCTTACGCGCTCGATGTATCGGGCGAGAGCGTGCTGCCCTTGATCGAGGCTGATCCGTTGCGTGACAGGACTCCGCCCCCGGTGCTGAACGATGGCGATTGGGTTCGGCTCCAGCAGATCTGCGAAGAGTAGCGCCGGGCGAGGCCGGGCGCGATTGATCGGAGGGGCGGTCTGGCCCGAAGGCGGGGAGCCTCCGGCGGAGGTATTTTTGGCAAGATGAGGAGGACCCCTCCGCTCAGGGGACGGCGTTAAGGTTAATGGTCGGTAAGGTTCAAGGGGCTATCTACGGGCAGACCATTGACCGCGCGTTCCGCCTGCCAAGGCGGTCGGGGACCGATGGGCGTTTTTGTCGAAGCGCCGGGAGTGGATAATTGGCGGGACGTCCTCGACCCTTATTTCGTGCCGAACATACGGTCACCCGCATCGCCAAGGCCGGGAACGATATAGCTCTTCTCATTCAAGCCTTCGTCGATGGCGGCAGTTACGATGGGAACGTCTGGATGGGCCTCCTTCATCCGGGCAATCCCTTCAGGCGCGGCCAGAAGGCAGAGAAAGCGCAGATCCTTAGCCCCTGCCTTCTTGAGCAGATCGATGGCCGCCACTGAGGAGTTGCCGGTCGCCAGCATCGGATCGACGGTGATGACCATGCGGTCGCGGATCCGCTCTGGGGCCTTGAAGTAGTATTGCACCGGCTCCATCGTCTCCTCGTCTCGGTAAAGCCCGATGAAGCCCACACGGGCGGATGGAATCAGATCGAGCATGCCATCGAGAAGGCCGTTGCCCGCCCTCAGGATCGAGATCAGTGCCAGCTTGCGGCCCGCGAGCATCGGCGCGTCCATCTCCTGGATAGGGGTTTCGATACATTTTGTCGTCATCGGCAGATCGCGCGTGACCTCGTAGGCCAGAAGGTGGCTTATCTCGCGCAGGAGCTGGCGGAAGACGGCGGTCGGGGTCGACTTGTCGCGCATGATGCTGAGTTTGTGCTGCACGAGGGGGTGCGTGACATGGGTGACATGCTCGGTCATGGGCGCTCCAGTCTTTTGGCGATGCGGTCTTTCGTGGCGTCATCGCAGAAAGCGGCGTCGAGTGCGACCCGGTTCAGCTCGGTGAAGACCTCGTCGCCCCAGCCGAAGACCTCTACAAGGCGGTCGTATTCGTGGGTCATCGTGGTGTGAAAGAAAGGTGGATCGTCGGTGGAGACGGTGACCTTTACGCCCGCGTCGCGCAGTCTAGCGATCGGGTGGGAGGGCCAGTCCGGGACAACGCCGAGCGCGACATTCGAGCCCGGGCAGACCTCGAGAACGGTGCCCGCCTCGGCAAGGCGCTCGACCAGGGCGGGATCCGCGATGGCCTGTACACCATGGCCAATGCGCGTGACCGGCAAGGCATCGAGCGTAGCCCGGACCATCTGCGGGCCACCCCATTCGCCTGCGTGGCAGGTCAGCCCAAGACCGGCCTCGCGGGCGCAATCGAAGGCCCAGCGGTAGTCGGCGGGCATGCCCTGCATCTCGTCGCCCGCCAGACCGAAGCCGCGGATATAATCCCCGGCGGTTTCTGCCGCGCATTCGGCGATTGGCCTCGATTGGTCAGGACCAAGATGGCGGATCGCAGTGACGATGCCGCGGGCGGTGATGCCGTCCTGCGCCTCGGCCTCGTCCGAGGCGGCGATCATAGCGGCGAGATAGTCGCGCCAGGCCGCGATATCTCCACCGCCGCAGAAGTCAGGGCTGAGAAAGAGCTCGGTATAGACCACGCCGTGGGCTGCACTTTCGGAGAGGATGGTGCGGGTCAGGCGGTGGAAGTCCTCGGGGCCTTGCAGAACGCTTGTGGCGGCGGTGTAGATGTCAAGGAACTCGTTGAAGCTTTGGTAGCGGTAAGCGCCGTCCGCATCGAAGATCTTGGAGAGATCGATGGACTTTTCGGCGGCAAGCCCTCGGATGAAGGCGGGCGGCGCGGCCCCTTCCAGATGGAGATGCAGCTCGATCTTGGGGATCATTCCGGGAGCTCCAGGTGGCGGGCCACGAGCCCGGTAATGTCGGAGAAGGCGATATGTCCCAATTCTTTGGGACCGAGGCCCTGGACCAGCACCGGGACGCGCTCGCGGGTGTGGTCGGTGCCGGTCCAGCTGGGATCGTTACCATGATCGGCGGTGAGGATCAGCAGGTCGTCCGGTTTGAGCTGGCTCGCGAGGGTCGAGATAGCACCGTCAAACCATTCAAGATGACGCGCATAGCCCGAGATGTCGCGGCGGTGGCCGTAAAGAGCATCGAACTCTACGAAATTGGCAAAGACGAGAGCGCCCTCCGCCGCAGTGTCCATAAGATCGCCGAGATGCTCCATCAACTGGGCATCCGTGCCTTTGCGCACCTCATCGATGCCATGCATCGAGAAGATATCGCCGATCTTGCCGATCGCATGGACCGAACGGCCCGCGCGCTGCGCCCGGTCGCAGATCGTATCGCCGGGCGGGGCGATGGCGAAGTCCTTGCGGTTGCCGGTCCGGCGGAAGCCGGTTTCGGGATCGCCGACGAAAGGCCTTGCGATGACGCGGCCAACCTTCATCGCATGCAGCCTGGGCGCGATGGCGGCGCAAAGATCGAGCAGGCGGTCCAGACCATAAGCCTCTTCATGGGCGGCGATCTGGAAGACGCTGTCGGCGGAAGTGTAGCAGATCGGCCAGTGGCTATGCAGGTGTTCGGCCCCAAGCTCTGCGATGATCTCGGTGCCGGAAGCGTGGCAATTGCCAAGAATGCCAGCCGTTTCCGCCGCCGTGCAGACGGCGCCGACGACGTCCTCCGGGAAAGCGGGGATGGTGTCCGGAAAGTAGTGCCAGTCCCACGGGACAGGCACGCCCGCCAGTTCCCAATGACCCGATGGCGTGTCCTTGCCGTTCGAGATCTCGGTCGCAGCGCCCCAGGCGCCGGTGGGCTCTACCCGGTCGCCCGGAAGTGGCTGGCCGCTGGCCAGCTGGACCGCTTGGCCAAGGCCGAGCGATGAGAGATATGGCAGATCGAGCGGGCCGGTCCGGCCGTCTTCGGCCTGTCCGGCGGCGCAGGCCTCGGCGATATGAAGAACGGTGTTGGCGCCCGTATCGGGACGGGTCCCGTTGAAGAACCGGTCCGCGTCGGGCGCGCCGCCGATGCCGACGCTGTCCATGACAACAAGAAAGACGCGGGCCATCAGTGGATCTTCTCAAGGATGAGCGGCCCCCGTTCGGGCACGCTGTCGCCGATCCCGATGGCCGCTTGAACAGAGGCGCTGGCCCGATCCGCGGCGTCCTCTGTCGCGGCGTGAATGACAGCCAGAGGATCCCCGGCGGCGACTGTCGTGCCCAGCGGTGCGATATCCGACAGACCGACCGACGGATCGATGCGGTCCGTCTCGACAAGACGTCCGCCGCCCAGGTGGACGACCGCCTCGCCCAGTGCCCGCCCATCAAACCGGGCGACGAAGCCGCTTTCGCGGGCCGTGACCTCGCGCCAGATCGAGGCCTGCGGCAGATGATCGGCCCAACCTTCGGCGATATCGGCCGGCCCGCCCAGCGCAGCGGTCATCCGCCCGAACCGCTCGAGCGCGGCGCCCGATCCAATGGCGTCCGCGATCCGGTTTGCGCCCTCTTCGGCGGTCTTGGTCAGGGCGCCTTGCTGCAGAAGAGTGCCGCCCAGGGCGCAGGTCAGCTTGACCAGCGGTGTGTCCGTCACGGCCCCCGTCAGGACCTTCATGCTCTCCCGGATTTCGAGTGCGTTACCCATGGACGGAACGAGCGGGGCATTCATGTCGGTAATGAGCGCCCGGGTGGGGCACCCTGCCCTCTTTGCCGTCCGGGTGAGCGATGTCGCGAGGTCCCGCGCCTCGCCGATCTGCCGCATGAAGGCGCCGCTACCGACCTTCACGTCGAGCACCAGCGCATCGAGCCCGGCAGCCAGTTTTTTGGAGAGGATCGAGGCGGTGATCAGATCAAGGCTCTCGACGGTCCCGGTCACGTCGCGCACCGCGTAGAGCCGTTTGTCGGCGGGTGCGATCCTGCCGGAGGCCGCCACGATGGCGCAGCCGATGTCACGGGTCATCCGGCGAAGTGTGTCCTGACCGACCCCCGTCGAAAGACCCGGGATCGCCTCCAGCTTGTCGAGGGTTCCACCGGTATGGCCCAGCCCGCGCCCAGAGATCATCGGCACGAAGGCGCCGCAAGCGGCGAGCGCGGGCGCGAGAACAAGCGAGACGCAATCGCCGATGCCACCCGTGGAGTGCTTGTCGAGCACCGGGCCGGGCAGATCCCAGCTCAGGACATCTCCGCTGTCGCGCATCGCTTCGGTTAGGAACGCGCGACCCTCTTCGGTCAGGCCTTTAAGGACCACAGCCATTGCGAAGGCGCCGGCCTGCGCGTCACTGACATCGCCGTTCGCCAGTCCATCCGCCAGCTTGGCGAAGGCGGATCGCGGCAGGTCGTCCCCTCGCCGCAAGGCCAAAAGAGTATCGCGGACCTCCACCTTGGTCAGCCGGCAGCCATGTGATCCGCGCCGAATGCGCCGGGCAAAAGGTCGCCGACGGTCATGGTTAGCCGCGCACCCTGGGTCGTCATCATTGTCACTTCGACGTCTGGATCGCTGAATTCCTTGAGTTTTTGCCGACACCCCCCGCAGGGCGTGACTGGTTCGGCCCCTCCCGCGATGACGGCGATTTCGACGATCCGCGTTTCCCCGGCGGCGATCATCGCGGCGATTGCGCCCGCCTCGGCGCAGGTGCCTTCGGGATAAGCAATATTCTCGACGTTGCAGCCGGTGAAGATCTGGCCGCTTTCGCTGCGCAGGGCGGCGCCCACGGGAAAGCCGGAATAGGGCGCGTGCGCGTTTTGGCGAACGGCCGTGGCGGCGTCGATCAGGGTCTGCGTGTCAGCGGTCATAGGGTTCTCCTGAGGCAGCCCTTTCAGAGTGACTGGCGCGCGGGCCAGATGCAACCGGAGGGAACCCGACGTTGCAAGGCATCGTTTTCAAGATGTTAAACCAGAAGGAGGATGATCGATGATCCCGCCCACCAAACCCGTTATCGACGATCCGGAGGCGGAAGCCGCGCGCGATCCGGACGCGCCCATGACAGAAAAGCAGGCCGCCGAGCTGAGGGAGCTGACTGAAAAGACAGGCGATCCTTTCGACGCAAACCTGACCGAGCGACAGGCCGATGAGAGGATCGCCGAGCTGCGCGAACGAAGCGCGAACTGACAGCGATTTCTTAAGATTCGGGGCCTATTGTCCCTGCCATCGGTTATGGCGGGTGAAGATCATGGCATCTACTGGCGGAGTGTTTTTACTGTGTTGCCTGTTGGTGCTAGGTCGTGCCTTGGCCCGTTGGGCTGAGCGTGGCGGGCCCGGGCAGCGCGACCTCGAGCAGTTCAATATCGTCCGACGGATCTGCATAGGTCGCGACAATGCCGGGCGGAAGCGTGAAAGCGTCTCCTGCCGCGAGCCTTTGACTAGAATGCCCATCGGCCTGGATCGTCATGGTGCCCTGCATGACGAAGGTGAAGTGAATGTCGGCATCATGCTGCATGGGAACGGGTGCTCCCCTGCCTCGGCGCAGGACCTCGACTGCCGCAATGCCGCCCGTATGCTCTGCGATCGTCGTATCCCGAGAAATGAACCCGGTGCGAGATGCATCACGCCAGATCGCGCCGTCCGCGCGATGATGGACAAAACGCTGGCCTCGAAAGAGACGGTCCGGATTGTAAGCGGCATTGGGCAGGGCCATGTCATGATCAATCGTGGTCACATGCTCCGCGGGAACACCAATCTCGATCACCTCGATATTGTCCGACGCGTGCAGCACCCGGTGCCGGATCTCGGGCGGCTGGATCACGCAATTGCCCGCCTCAAGTCGAAAGGGCGGCCCCTGATCTTCGTAGACGAGATCGACCCAGCCCCGATAGCAGAAGATTAGCTGAAACCCGACCGTGTGATAATGCACCATATCGGGCACCGGGCCGCCATCGGGAATCCGGATATGGCTGGCAATGATCGAGCCGCCGAGCCGGTCGGGGATAAGATCGCGATATTGCATCCCCGCCCGCCCGATCACCCATGGCGCCTCATCCGCAAGGCGCCGCACCGCGAAAGCATGCTGCGTTTCGGGACGCTCAAGAAGTGGTGATAAGGGTGTGGTTTCAATCCGCGTCCCGCCCGGCAGAATGCGCGGCTCGCTAGGTAGATCGCTGCGCCAGATCAAGGTGCCAGGCGGCGCATCGCAGACCTGCAGCCGAAAGCGGGCCCCATATCCCGACAGGACCGCAGTTGTCGGATCGTCCGCAGGCATGATCATTTCAAGCCGAAAGCCAAACTCGTCGGTCAGTACGGCCAGATCGCCGGCTAGATCACCGGTCGGGAGCAGAACTTCGACCAGTTGAGGCTCCGCGCTCGAAGGAGGATCTTGCGCTTTCGTCATGCGCGAAGCCTCGCGTCCACGCGGAGCAATTGCAAGCCCGCGCCGTCCGTGGTCAATTAGCGAGACATGATGGGGCGCAAAAGTCGTTTAACGCTAAACGACCGCTCCTAAAGGAGACCTGCGATGGAGGACGGTCAGGGCGACGGGCCCTTCGTGCCCGACAGCTTGCGCCAAGCGGCGCTGGACTATCATCGTTACCCGAAACCCGGCAAACTCGAGGTTCGGGCCACCAAACCGCTCGCGAATGGGCGCGATCTGGCGCGGGCCTATTCGCCCGGCGTTGCCGAAGCCTGCCTTGAGATCAAGGCCGATCCGGCCACTGCGCGAGACTATACCGCGCGCGGCAATCTCGTGGCGGTCGTCACCAACGGATCGGCGGTGCTGGGCCTTGGCAATATCGGCGGCCTCGCCTCCAAACCGGTGATGGAGGGCAAGGCGGTCCTCTTCAAGAAATTCGCCAATATCGACTGTTTCGATCTGGAGTTGAACGAGCCCGATCCTGAAAAGCTCGCCGATATCGTCTGCGCACTCGAGCCGACCTTCGGAGCAATCAACCTCGAGGATATCAAGGCGCCTGATTGCTTTATCGTCGAAAAGCTGTGCCGCGAGCGGATGAACATTCCCGTTTTTCACGATGATCAGCACGGGACGGCCATCGTGGTCGGGGCCGCTGCGACAAACGCAATGCGCGTTGCCGGAAAGGACTTCAAGGACATCAAGGTCGTCTCTACCGGCGGAGGAGCTGCGGGCATCGCCTGTCTCAACATGCTTCTCAAGCTTGGAGTGCGACGCGAGAATGTCTGGCTGTGCGACATCGAAGGTCTCGTCTACGACGGCCGCACGTCGGATATGACACCGCAAAAGGCGGACTTCGCCCAAGGCACCGAGCCAAGAACGCTGGGCGATGTGATCGCGGACGCCGACCTTTTCCTCGGCCTCTCGGGCCCCCGCGTTCTGACCCCGGAGATGGTCGAGAAAATGGCGCCCGGACCGATCATCTTCGCGCTGGCCAATCCCGAGCCCGAGATCCTGCCGGATCTTGCCCGGGACGCAGCGCCTGACGCGATCATGGCAACGGGACGTTCGGATTTTCCCAATCAGGTCAACAACGTCCTATGCTTTCCCTTCATTTTTCGCGGCGCGCTCGACGTTGGCGCAACCGAGATCAACGACGAGATGCAGATCGCCTGTATCGAGGGGATCGCCGCGCTGGCCCGCGCCACGACAAGTGCCGAAGCGGCAGCAGCCTATCAGGGCGAGCATCTGACCTTCGGTCGCGACTACCTGATCCCCAAACCGTTCGATCCCCGTCTAATGGGGGTTGTCGCAACCGCGGTTGCGAAGGCCGCGATGGAGACCGGCGTCGCGACACGCCCAATCGAGAATCTGGCCGCTTACAAACAGTCTCTGGATGCGAGCGTCTTCAAGTCAGCTCTGATCATGCGGCCGGTTTTTGAAGCCGCCGCCAGCGCCCGCCGCCGCATCGTCTTTGCCGAAGGGGAGGACGAGCGTGTGCTGCGTGCAGCCCAGGCGATCGTGGAGGATATGACCGACCGTCCCATCCTGATCGGCCGTCCGGAGGTGATCGCGGCGCGCGCCGAACGCGCCGGTCTGACAATCAGCCGCGATGTCGATTACGAGGTGGTCAATCCCGAACAGGATGACCGCTATCGGGAGTACTGGCAATTCTACCACGACCGGATGCAACGCCGAGGCGTCACGCCAGATCTGGCGCGGGCGGTCATGCGCACCAACACGACTGTGATCGGTGCTGTGATGGTCGCGCGAGGCGATGCCGACAGTATGATCTGCGGCACATTTGGCCAGTATCTCTGGCACCTCAACTATATTGAGCAACTCCTTGCCAGCGACGGCAAACATGCTGTCGGAGCGCTGAGCCTTCTCGTGCTCGAGGACGGACCGCTCTTTGTCGCCGATACCCATGTCCATCCGGAGCCTTCACCCGAGCAAATCGCAGAGACCGTCGTCGGCGCAGCGCGGCACGTCCGGCGCTTCGGACTCGAGCCGAATATCGCGCTCTGCTCGCATTCCCAATTCGGCAATCTCGATTGCGATACCGGGCGGCGGATGCGGGCCGCGTTGGCGCTGCTCGATGCAGGCGGTCACGATTTCTGTTACGAAGGTGAGATGCACGCCGATGCAGCGCTCGATGCCGGGCTGCGCGAGCGCATCTTCCCGCATAGCCGGATGGAGGGCGTCGCCAACTGCCTCGTCTTCGCCAATACCGATGCGGCCTCGGGCGTGCGCAACATTCTCAAGATGAAGGCCGGCGGGCTTGAGATCGGACCAATCCTCATGGGCATGGGCAACCGCGCCCATATCGTCACCCCGTCGGTGACGGCCCGCGGATTACTGAACATGGCTGCGCTCGCCGGAACTCCGGTGGGACATTACGGCTAGGCTGCGCGCCCTGCGGGGATGGGGGGCGGGGCGATGCGCGGCACGCGCGAGCGCCCGAACCGCATCCCCGCAGGCCCCTTGCGAATGGTCCCGTTCGCCCCCTAGAACGGAACTGGACGAGGGAGGATGTTCCATGGGGTATCGCGAGAGCTATGCGGCCTGGCAGGCCGATCCCGAGGGCTGGTGGCTCAGGCAAGCAAAGGCCATCGACTGGGACACGGTCCCTACCCGCGCGCTCTGGAGCGAGAAAGCTCCAATTTATGAGTGGTTCAAGGATGGCGAAGTCAATACCTGCTGGAATGCGGTCGACCGGCATGTCGAGGCAGGTCACGGGGATCGGGACGCGATCCTCTATGACAGCCCCGTCACGGAGACCAAATCGCGGATCACCTATGCCCAGCTTCAAGATCGTGTCTCGCGTGTCGCGGGCGGCTTGGCGGGTCGCGGGATCGGCATAGGCGACCGGGTTCTCATCTATATGCCGATGGTGCCCGAAGCGGTCATCGCGATGCTCGCCTGCGCGCGGATCGGAGCCATTCATTCGGTCGTCTTCGGGGGCTTTGCGTCGCATGAGCTGGCTGTCCGGATCGACGACGCAACGCCCAAAGCGATCCTCTCGGGCTCCTGCGGGATCGAGCCGGGGCGGATCGTCGACTATGAGCCTCTTCTTAACGGGGCATTGGATGAGGCGCAGCACAGCCCCGACTTTTGCGTTATCTTTCAACGGGCTCAGTCGCCTTCAAAGCTGACCCCCGGCCGCGATCTGGACTGGGACGATCTTGAGGCTGCGGATCCTGTTCCCTGCGTTCCGGTTAGCGGCGATCATCCCGCCTATATCCTCTACACGTCCGGAACGACCGGTCAGCCCAAAGGCGTGGTACGACCAACGGGCGGGCATCTCGTGGCGCTCGACTGGACGATAGAGGCGATCTATGGCGTCAAACCGGGAGAGGTCTTCTGGGCCGCCTCTGATGTGGGCTGGGTCGTGGGGCACAGCTATATCTGTTACGCGCCTCTGATCCATGGCTGCACGACGGTGATATTCGAGGGAAAGCCGGTGGGAACGCCGGATGCGGGGACGTTCTGGCGGGTCATCCAAGAGTATGATGTTGCGGTCCTTTTCACTGCTCCGACAGCGTTTCGTGCGATCAAGCGGGAGGATCCGAAGGGAGAGCTATCGGGGGCTTATGATCTGTCGTCGCTTCGGGCGCTGTTTCTGGCCGGGGAGCGGGCCGATCCCGATACGATCGAATGGGCCCAGAAGGTGCTTGGCGTGCCGGTGATCGATCACTGGTGGCAGACCGAGACGGGTTATACGATCGCGGGCAATCCGCTCGGGCTGGGTCTGCTGCCGGTGAAGATCGGATCGCCTGCCGTTCCGATGCCCGGCTACGAGGTTGATATCCTTGGAGAAGATGGCCTTCCGGTCCCTGCCGGGGATCTTGGATCGATCGCCATCAAGCTGCCGCTGCCGCCCGGAACGCTGCCGACGCTTTGGCAGGCAGAAGAGCGGTTCCGCAAAAGCTATCTCGATCAGTTCCCCGGATATTACGAAACGGGGGATGCGGGATATGTCGATGAGGACGGCTATCTGTGGATCATGGCGCGGACCGATGACGTGATAAATGTCGCCGGCCATAGGCTATCGACCGGGGCCATGGAAGAGGTTCTGGCAGGGCATCCGGATGTGGCGGAATGCGCGGTGATCGGGGTCGCCGATGCGCTTAAGGGTCAGATTCCAATGGGATTTTTATGTCTCAATGCGGGGTGCGATAGGGCCGAGGCGGATGTGGTTGCCGATTGCGTGCAGCGGGTCCGCGGCACGATCGGGCCGGTTGCGGCCTTCAAACTGGCGCTTGTGGTGGACCGGTTGCCGAAGACGCGGTCGGGCAAGATCCTGCGGGGGACGATGGCGTCGATTGCCGATGGACGGGCGTTCAAGATGCCTGCGACGATCGACGATCCGGTGATCCTGGAAGAGCTTCGCGAGGCGCTGGGGCGGGTCGGATATCCGGCCGCGCCCTAGCCTGCGGGTGGCGGGTCGTCCCGCATTTTGCGGCGGCCCAGAAGCGCCAGCGTGGCGTTCCTGCCGCCGCGCAGGACGGGGTAAAGCGCGCGCGACAGACCGGCATTGCGGAAGACGAAGCCGTTGAATTTGTTGAAGATCGTGCTGTCCGATGAAAGCATGGCGATGCGGTTCATAGCCTCTGCGCCGTGGTGGAACTGTCCGTCCATGACCAGCACCATCCCCTCATCCAGATCAAGCCCGAGGGCATTGGCCTGGTCCACGAGGGGGCCTCCGTCGCGGGCGTTGATGAGCTCGACCGGGCCGACGGCCTCGCGCAGGCGCACCATCGCCACGAAGCGCGAGCAGAACGGGCATTCGCCGTCATAGAGGATCGAAACCGGATCGGACATGGGACCGCCTTTCCCTTTGGAGGTAGGGGCGGAGCCTGCACTTGTCCAGCGGGGCGCCTAAGTCTTAACGAGAAATGACCTGGAGGGGAGGCGAGCCCCCACAAGGAGCGGTGAGTGTGCGAATCAATAGGTAAATAAGGGGAATGGGCGCAAATTCGGGCTTCGGTATCCGGTCGGTATTGCGTCGGTATCCGGTCGGTGGATTTTTGGGAGAGTCCCGCCTTAAGGAACCGGTCGATGCCTCAGGGGCGCAACGGTGATGGACAATCCCGTGCGCAGGGACCTGATTGTTGAGAGAGCTCAGCAGTCATGCGAGAGGCGTGCCGTGGCGTTGGGATCGAGTGCAGCCCGGATGGCAGCCCGCCCGGCCCGGGTCGCGACGGCCTCGATCCCGGCGGCATCTGCGAGATAGGCAGCCGCGAAGCCTTCCATCCCAAGGCGGCGATATTGGAGCGTGTGGCAGACCTCGTGCGCCCAAAGATAGAGGCTGGTCTCGGGCCCCGGCTCGGTGCCGAAGACGATGATCGGCCCGATGGTCACGGCGTGGTTCGCGGTCTCTCCCGCCTCGAGCTGGGCGCGGTTGATGAGCGCCGGGAGCGTCTGGCCGGTTTGGTCTACGACATAGCGGACGGGCGCGAGATCCGCCTCGGTGTAATAGCGCGCGAGCTGGGTGCGGATATGGGGCGGGAGGGGTTTGGCGCCCGGGCCGTAGTGATCGCGGGCCGCTGTAAGGGTGGCGGCGAGCATGGGGGCGGCGTGGCGGATGATGGACCGGTCCCGCGTCTCTGCAGCGATGGGGGTGGCGAGGAGCAGGGTGAGGAGGAAGCGGAGGGGCATGGGGTGGCTCGAGGGGCGTAGCGAGTTGAGAGCGGAGAGTCGGTGGGTGAACCCGCGCTGGAGGCGCGGAACCACCCACCCTACGTGAATTTGCGCGCCTATAGCTTGTCGGCTGAGTTCCCTGATAGATGATGGCGTCGACGGTGTGCGAAGTGGAAAAGAGCCAATAGAGGCAAAATAAGGTACAGCTTAGCCAGAATGAAGGTTAGCGCATCAGAAAATATTTTATCTGCACTGTCTGCTACGATCAGCAAACCAAATACTGGGGCAAGAACCAACCCAATCAACGTACGTCCTAAGCCAAAATTCTGTGTGTTTTCCGAGAACTCCTGGAAAGCTCCGTACGTCATAAGTCCACCCCAAAAAAATACCATAGCAAAAAATGGCAAAGCCAATAATAGAAAGAGACTGATAGTAGTTGATCGTGCCATACCTGCCTTCCCGCCACGGCCATATTGAGAAGACGTCATGTATAGAAAGAGAAAAGCTAAGACGGCCGCAAGTCCTGCTATTATAGAATCTCCGAAACCGCTGAAGCCCCAAGAATCCCAATTCATATATCCTATTATAAATAAGTATACTAGAAACGCTGAGAGGAAAGGGATAAGAAAGCCCAAGAAGTTTCCTTTTGTCTTCATAACGATCTCGCAATTAAAAAAGGTGTTTATATTAAATCATAGCGCATGAGAGATCAAAACTTCACGCTCGAAGTCTAACTTCGCGTCAAATTCATCTATAAGCAAACCTGTGAACTGAAGTGCAGTTACTTGTTGAGCGCATTTAATTCCTCAAATCATCCCCGGCACGACCTGATCCGGGGGTCTGTGGCCGTCGTCGAAGGTTTTGATGTTGAGGAGGACTTTCTCGCCCATTTCGGCGCGGCCTTCTTCGGTGGCGGAGCCCATATGGGGGAGGAGGACCACATTGCGTAGCTCTCGCAGGCGGGGGTTGATGTTGGTGCCGCGCTCGTAGACGTCGAGGCCCGCTCCGGCGAGGTCTCCGGTGCGCAGCTGCCGGGTGAGGGCGTTTTCGTCGACGACCTCTCCGCGGGAGGTGTTCACGAGGACGGCGGAGGGCTTCATCAGCTTGAGGCGGCGGGCGTTCATCAGGTGGAAGGTCGAGGGCGTGTGCGGGCAGTTGACCGAGAGCACGTCGACGCGGGAGACCATCTGGTCGAGGCTTTCCCAATAGGTCGCCTCGAGCTCGTCCTCGATCTCGGGGCGCAGGCGGGTGCGGTTATGATAATGGATCTGCATCCCGAAGGCGCGGGCCCGGCGGGCGACGGCGCTGCCGATGCGGCCCATTCCGAGGATGCCGAGACGGCGGCCTCCGACGCGGCCGCCGAGAAAGGCGCCGGGAGACCAGCCGTCCCATTCGCCCTTTTGCATCACGGCGAGGCCCTCGGGGATGCGGCGTGTGACGGCGAGGATCAGCGCCATGGTCATATCAGCGGTGTCCTCGGTCAGCACGCCGGGCGTGTTCGAGACGAGGATGCCGCGCTGGCGGGCGGAGGCGACGTCGATATGGTCGACCCCTGCCCCGTAATTGGCGATGAGCCTTAGCCGATCTCCGGCGGCGGCGAGGACATTGGCGTCGATCGTATCGGTGATCGTGGGGACAAGGACGTCGGCCTGGCGGGCCGCTGCGATCAGCTCGTCGCGAGTCATGGGCGTGTCGTCCGTCCTGAGCTGGGTGTCGAAAAGCTCGGAGAGGCGGGTTTCGACCCGTTCGGGCAACCGTCGCGTGACGACAACAGTGAGGCGCTTGCCGGGCATGGGGCGGTGTCCTTTGCTTGAGACCGGGGACCGTTTCAGGCCATGGTGACGGCAATGGACGGGCGGCACAAGAACCCCCGAATGAGAGCAGTGACCCAGATGATTAGACGGATGATCGCCAGCGCCGTTGCCTTTTGCGTTCTTGCGGGCGCGGTCGCGGCCGAGCGGGGGCCGGTGACGAACCTGCCCTTGCCGCGCTACGTGTCGATGAAGGCGAGCGAGGGCAATGCGCGGCGCGGCCCGTCGCTCAGCCACCGGATCGACTGGGTTTTCGTGCGGCGCGATATGCCGTTGAGGATCACGGCGGAGCATGGCCATTGGCGGCGGGTCGAGGATCGCGAGGGTCAGGGCGGCTGGGTGCACTACTCGCTGCTGTCGGGCGCGCGGACGGTCATTGTCGACGAGCCTGTGATGCTGCGCGCGACCCCCGATGCGGCGGCGCTGGAGACGGCGGAGCTGGAAGCGGGCGTGGTTGCGCGGCTGGGCGATTGCGGCCCCGACTGGTGCCGGGTGCGCGCGGGCGGCTATCGTGGCTGGGCGCCGAAGGGCACGCTCTGGGGTGTGGGGGCGGACGAGATCCGCGAGTAGGATCAAGTAGCTCCCTATCAATGGTTCAGGTCAGGCGGATGATTTGACCGACGGCAATCAGGTCAAGATTATAGATCTCGGGATTGAGTTCTTTCATCTCGTCAATCGAGACACCTGTGACCTGAGCAATTTCGGATAGGGTATCGCCCGAGGCCACTGTCCAGAAAGGGGGACGATCTACCAAGGACGGCTCTCCGCCGCGGGATATCTCTTCGGGCGCTGAAACGGTCTTCGAGTGTTCCTGCCACCAAGGGATGATATCAAAGCAAGGACACGCTTTGGCAGAACCGCTTGTGCGACGTATGAGATCACGATGGCCCATAACGATCACGCTGTCAGGATCACCTGGATAGAGTTCCAGAAATCTTCTCAGACCCTTCGCAAGCGTGTCCATCTGCTTTGGTGTTGCATTATGTTGAGGGCGATTGCTCGCATCAACCCCGCCAACCAGGGATATTCCAAAAGATCGCTCATTCCAGCCCGGCCCGCAATTCCCCACATGCGCACCTGATTTACCGATAGGGCGTGTCAAAGCACCCATGTCGGAGTCGAGCCAGGTCCCGTCTCTCTTGATCAGAGCATTATATCCGCAGCTATTGAAACGTCGTGCCCGATGCATCCGGTCGATATCGGTATCATCGAGATCCTGATCGGGCGGCGTGGCCGTCACATGAACGATCAAATGGTCATAACGTGACAAACGGGAGTCGGGCTGTGAACTCTTTGAAAACATGGCACTCTCGCAAACTAAACATCGATAAAATACATCCTCAGATTTAATCTTTATAAACTAAAAGTAGAAACAATGGAAGATCTGCTCAGATATTGAGGCGGAGATTCTTAAGCCTTCCGGGCGGTGCCCATGTAGATGATCGTCTTGAGCGGCAGGCGCCCGAAGGTGGGGTCGAGCCGTTTGGTGAGGCCCCGGGGGCCGAGGCCGGTGGTGTCTCCGGGCTCAAGGCCAGCCATTTCAAGCGCGGCGGTCAGTTCGGACGGGGTGATGAACATCTCCGGATCGTGGGTGCCCTTGGGCAGGAGGCGCAGAATATCCTCGGCCACGGTGATCACGGCGAGGCGGGAAAGCGGGTTGCGGTTGATCGTGTCGTAGAAGAAGAGGCCGCCGGGTTTGAGGACGCGGTGGACTTCGGCCAGGACCTGGTGGAGGTCCGAGACATGTTCGAGCACGTCGACGCAGGCGACCGCGTCGAAGATGGCGTCGTCATAGGGCAGGTCCTCTCCGACGCCGGTATCGTAGCGGATGTCCTTGCCAGTTTCCTCGGCATGGGCGCGAGCGGCGGCGATCGCCTCCGTCGCGGGGTCGATGCCGGTGACCTTGGCGCCGCGGTCGTGGAGCGCTTCGGCGAGGAACCCTCCGGCGCAGCCCAGATCCAGCACCGTCTTGCCGGGCCAGTCGATGAAGCGGTCGAAATAGGAGAGCCGCCCGGGCACCATGTTCTTGAGCGTGCGCACCCAGCGGATATCATCGGACCACCAGTTGGCGGCGACATCGTCGTAGATCGTCAGATCGTTGCGCTGGCGCTTGGCCATGGGGCGGGTCCTTCTCGCGGGGTTAGGAACAGCCATTGAAATAGAGCGCGGTGGGGTCGCGTCATCTGATGGGCGAGTGTCGCGCGCATTGTCCGGTCTGTGGGACAAATTGGACCTAGCGTGAAACACGCCGCAAGAGAGAGTCATTGATGGACCGTCGCTGCCAGTAGAACTCGGTGCCACTATCTAGTTGTCGTACTTCGAAGCCGATTTTCTCTAGAACTCGCATCAGTTTAGGATTTGGCGTCGAGCAGTTCCTTGCAAGGACAGACCATTCGATTGCAGCAAAATCCCGCTTCAATACCGCTCTTTCAATAGTATTGATCAGCACCGGGAACACCCCTTCACCACCTTGTTCTACAACGGCAATTTCAACAGTAAGCACTTTCCCTGATTTGGAGAACTCAGCGAGAACTTTCGCTTCGCCAACAGAGAATACAATTGGACGCCCAGCGAGAGTGTAGGCGTCCAAATCATCGAGATTCACAATCTCGTCTGGCTTGATGCCATCGATCAAGAGTTCGCGCTTCGACACAATACTTCCTACTATTGGCTTAGGCTATATGAAGCTATGAAGGGTCCAATCTCAATCTACGTTTGGGCTCGAAGCTGCCCTTGGGTCGATACAGAGGCGACGGGTCACAGCAGGCTTTTGTAAAGGTCTTTTACCGCAGACGTCGGTTGCCGGAGGATGAATTTACAAAATTTGTCAAGGAGACCTTTGGGGTACTCCTTTCGTCAGCAGACTGTGTAGGGTCTAGGCAAAGAGGTCGGGCGTCCTTGTGAGGAGCGTGGTGTCCGGTCGGTCTGGCGGGGTGGGGACCAGTGCAGGACAGACAGCATGAGTGCGATTGCAGATGCGGTGCCGGGAACGGCGGCGCCGTTGGTCGTGCCTGCATCCCGGGGCGGCATTGCGGTCCTGGGCGGCGTGCGGGCTCGGCTCGAGAGATTATCGAAGGAGGAGACAGACCATGAGCGAGAATAAAGATCCGCGTGAGTATTGGGCGGCGAATGTGCGGCTTATCCTGATCAGTTTGGTGATCTGGGCGGTGGTGTCGTTCGGGTTCGGGATTGTCCTGCGTCCTTTGTTGGCGGGGATTTCGGTCGGGGGGACCGATCTGGGGTTCTGGTTCGCGCAGCAGGGATCGATCCTGGTCTTTCTGGTTCTGATCTTCTTTTACGCCTGGCGGATGAACAGGCTCGACCGTGAATACGGCGTGGACGAGGAATAGAAGATGGATCAGTTCACACTCAATCTGCTCTTTGTGGGCGCGTCCTTCGCGCTTTATATCGGGATCGCGGTCTGGGCCCGGGCGGGGTCGACCGCGGAGTTTTATGCGGCCGGGCGCGGCGTGCATCCGGTGACCAACGGAATGGCGACGGCGGCGGACTGGATGTCGGCGGCGTCGTTTATCTCGATGGCCGGTCTGATCGCGTTCACCGGCTATGACAACTCGTCCTTCCTGATGGGCTGGACGGGTGGCTATGTGTTGCTGGCGCTGCTTCTGGCGCCGTATTTGCGCAAGTTCGGCAAGTTCACCGTATCCGAATTCATCGGCGACCGGTTCTATTCGCCGACGGCGCGCATGGTGGCGGTGATCTGCCTGCTTGTTGCGTCGATCACCTATGTGATCGGGCAGATGCAGGGGGTGGGGATCGCGTTCGGGCGGTTCCTTGAGATTGACGCCTTTTGGGGACTGCTGATCGGAGCCTGCGTGGTCTTTGCCTATGCGGTCTTCGGCGGCATGAAGGGCGTGACCTATACGCAGGTGGCGCAGTATATCGTGCTGATCACGGCCTATACGATCCCGGCGATCTTTATCTCGCTGCAACTGACCGGCACGCCGATCCCGGCGCTGGGTCTCTTTGGAGAGCATACCGCCTCGGGCGAACCGCTTTTGGCCAAGCTGAACCAGATCGTCACCGATCTGGGCTTTAACGAGTATACGGCGGCACATGGATCGACGATCAACATGGTGCTGTTCACGCTGTCGCTGATGATCGGCACGGCGGGTCTGCCCCATGTCATCATGCGGTTCTTTACCGTCCCGCGCGTGTCGGATGCCCGCTGGTCGGCGGGCTGGACGCTGGTCTTCATCGCGCTGCTTTACCTGACGGCTCCGGCTGTGGGGGCGATGGCGCGGCTGAACATCTCTGAGCTGATGTGGCCCAATGGCACGGAGGGCGAGGCGGTCAGCGTGGAGCAGATCGAGAGCGATCCCGATTATGCCTGGATGGCGACCTGGCAGAAGACCGGCCTTTTGGGCTGGGAGGACAAGAACGGCGATGGCCGGATCCAGTACTACAACGATGCCAATGCCGAGCTTCAGGAACGCGCGGCGGCGAACGGTTGGGAGGGCAATGAGCTGACCAACTTCAACCGCGATATCCTGGTGCTGGCCAATCCCGAGATTGCCTCGCTTCCCGGATGGGTCATCGGTCTGGTGGCGGCGGGCGGTCTGGCGGCGGCCTTGTCGACGGCGGCGGGTCTGCTGCTGGCGATCTCCTCGGCGGTGTCGCACGATCTGCTGAAAGGGCAGCTGACGCCCAACATGTCAGAGAAATCCGAGTTGCTTGCGGCGCGGATCTCGATGGCGGCGGCGATTGTGGTGGCGGTTCTGCTGGGGCTCAATCCGCCCGGCTTTGCGGCGCAAACGGTGGCGCTGGCCTTTGGCCTTGCGGCAGCCTCGATCTTTCCGGCGCTGATGATGGGGATCTTCTCGACCCGCATCAACAATGTCGGCGCGGTCGCGGGGATGCTGGCGGGTCTGGTGACGACGCTGCTTTATATCTTCCTGCATAAGGGCTGGTTCTTTATCCCGGACACCAACACGTTCACGGATGCCAACCCGCTTCTTGGTCCGGTCCAGTCGACCTCGTTCGGCGCAATCGGGGCGGCGGTCAACTTTGCGGTGGCCTTCGTGGTCTCGGGTATGACCAAGGAGACGCCGCAGGAGATCAAGGATCTAGTGGAGAGCGTTCGTGTCCCGCGCGGGGCCGGTACTGCGGTCGATCACTAAGCGTCGTTGAAAATTTGTTCTGCCTGCGTTTGCGCGCGGGCAGGACATCTCGCAATAGAGGCCCGCATCATGCCCCTTCCGGCACATCTGGCCCAATTCCTCGCCTCCGTTCATCCCTATGACAGTCTGCCCGAGGCGGCTTTGGCGGAGCTTGCCGAGGTCTGCGAGGCCGCCGATTTCGGCGCGGGCGAGACGGTTTTCGCCATCGGCGACGCGATCACCGCCCTTTACGTCGTCGTGAGCGGCGAGGTGCAGATCACCGATGAGGCGGGGGTTCAGCTGTCGCTGCTGGGGCCGCGAAATTCCTTTGGGGAGCGCGCTTTGCTCAGGGGGGATGAGGCGAGCCGCGATGCGAAGGTAACGGCGGAGGCGACGTTGATCGTTGTCCCCTCCGAGGCGTTCTTTGCGCTGATTGATGCCCATGCGCCTGTGGCGAAGTTTTTCGACCGGCGCCGCCCGGAGCGGCCTGTCGGGCCGGATCTGGCGACCTTGCCGGTGGAGCGGTTGATGACCCGCGATCCGCTCGTCTGCACGCCCCAGACGCCGATCCGCGCTGCGGCGGGGATGATGCAAGGGCGCCGGATCTCGTCGATCTGCGTAAGCGATGCGGACGGGTTTCACGGGATCGTCACGCTCCGCGATATGAACGGGCGGGTGATCGCGGAGGGCGGCGATCCGGAGGCGCCGGTCCGCGAGATCATGACGGCGGATCCGTTATCCCTGCGCCCGGACGCGCTGGTAACGGATGTGCTGCATTTGATGGTGGAGCGCGGAATCGGGCATATTCCGATCATGGACGGGGAAGCTCTGGTCGGGATCGTCACGCAGACCGATCTGACCCGTGCGCTAGCCATGTCCTCGGCTGATCTGGTGGGCCGCGTGGCCAAGGCGGAGAGCGCCGTGCAGATGGCGCGCGCGACGGCGGATATCCCGCAGCTTTTGGTGCAGCTGGTAGAGACCGGCAATCGTCACGAGGTCGTCACCCGTCTGATCACCGATATTGCCGATACCGCGACACGGCGCCTGTTGGCGCTGGCCGAGGCGGAGCTGGGCGCACCGCCGGTGCCCTATCTTTGGCTCGCCTGCGGCAGTCAGGGACGTCAGGAGCAGACGGGCGTGTCCGATCAGGACAATTGCCTGATCCTGTCCGACGATGCGACAGAGGCGGACATGCCGTATTTCCGGGATCTGGCGCGGTTTGTGAGCGATGGGCTGGATGTCTGCGGATATTTCTATTGTCCCGGCGATATGATGGCGACCAATCCGCGCTGGTGCCAGCCGCTGCGCGTCTGGCGGGAGTATTTCCGGGGATGGATCGAGCGGCCCGATCCCGAGGCGCAGATGCTTGCCTCGGTGATGTTCGATCTGCGCGCTATCGGCGGGGACGAGACACTGGGGGCGGATCTGCAGGCCGAGACGCTGGAGGCGGCATCGGCCAATTCGATCTTTACCGCGCATATGATCTCTAATTCGCTTAAGCATCAGCCGCCCCTGGGGCTGCTTCGGGGACTGGCGACGATCCGATCCGGGGATCAGCGCAACCGGCTGGATCTCAAGCACAGGGGCGTGGTGCCTGTGGTCGATCTGGGGCGGGTCTATGCGCTTCAAGGTCGGCTGACGCCGGTCAACACGCGGGCGCGGCTGGAGGCGGGGATTGCGGCGGGCGTTCTATCAGGCTCGGGCGGGAGCGATCTGCTGGATGCCTATGATCTGATCGCTGCGATGCGGCTGACCCATCAGGCCGCGCAGATCCGGGCGGGGGAAGCGCCGAGCAATTTCCTCGACCCGTCGGATCTGTCGGATTTCGAGCGGAGCCATTTGCGCAATGCCTTCGTGGTAGTCAAGACGATGCAAGCGGCTGCCGGTTCGGGCAAAGGCGCGTTAGGATGAGGCCATGTTCGTAGAGCTTATCGCCACCATCTTTGCCGGCATCGCCTGCGCCGGGGTCTTTCTGGTGCTGAACCGGGCCGTGAACCGCCGCCTGCCGAAATGGGGGATGCCGGTCGCGGCCGGGCTGGGGATGCTGGGGATGACGATTTCGAACGAATACACCTGGTTCGAGCGGACGTCGGAGCGCTTGCCCGAGGGGGTGACGATCGCGATGACCGTGGAGGAGCAGAGCTGGCTGCGCCCGTGGACGCAGGTCTGGCCCTATGCCAAGCGCTTTGTGGCGGTCGATACCGGCACGGCGCGACGCAATGCCAACCTGCCCGAGCAGCTGCTGGCGGATCTGTATTTCTTTGGTCGCTGGTCGCCGGTCAATCAGGCGCCGATGCTGTTTGATTGCGCGGAAGGCCGGTCGGCTTTGTTGATCGACGGGGCGCAATTTGCCAGCGACGGGGCGGTGACCGATGCCAATTGGGAGCGAGTGCCTGAGGGCGATCCGATCCTGAAACTAGTTTGCGAGACCTGACATGTTCGCGCATCTGGGTCTGCGATTGCGCGTCTTCCTCTTCTTCTGTCTCCTGGCGGTTGCCGGGATCGGGCTGGCGGGCGCGGCGCTGGCGCTTGGCTGGTCGCGCGCAGAGGAGGCTTTGCCGACTGCGCCCTTCGTGACGGCCTTTGTGGTTTTTGCACTTTTGAACACGGCGGTCGTGCTGGGCGTCTGGCTGTTGTTCGACGAGAATATCTCAAAGCCGATCAACGCCTTGTCGGCGGGTCTGCGGCTGCGGGCGCATTCGGGTGTCAACGCTCCGATCAGCGCGCATAGCGCGCGCTATCTGGGCGATCTGGCCCCGGCGGCGGAGGCCCTGTCGCAAACCGCGAGCGCCTCGGTGACCGAGACGGCGACCCGCATCGCGCGCGAAACCGAGCGGCTGAAGGTGGACTCCGAGCGGCTGACGGCGGTGCTGACCGAAGCCCCCGTGGCGACGATCCTGCTGAACGCGGCTTTGGAGATCGTCCTTTACGACACGCAGGCCGCCGATGTCATGGCAAGTGTCGCAGTGCCGCGCCTGCGCGCGCCCATCCGCGACTACTTCGACATGGATGATCTGTCGGACGCGATGGAGGGCCTGAGCCAAAGTGCCGACGACAAGCCGATCATGCTGCGCGACGCGAGCGGGGCGCGATCCTTCGAGGCACGGCTGAGGGCGCTGCGCAGCGACGGCTACATGATCTTCATCGACGATCCGACGCCTCGGATCGAACGGGTCGCGCCGCGCCCGCTGGTCTTCGATTTCGATCTGATGACCGCCGCCGAGACCAAGGCGATCAACGACCGGGCGCTGACCGATCTTTGCTTTGTGGCCTTCGATACCGAGACAACGGGCCTGTCCGTCGAAAAGGACGCAATCGTGCAGATCGGCGCGGTTCGGGTGCTAAACGGCCGGATCGTCGAAGGCGAGGTGATGGAGAGCTATGTCAATCCCGGGCGCCCGATCCCGGCCTCCTCTACCCGGATCCACCAGGTCACCGATGCGGACGTGACGGGCGCACCCGATATCAAGGCGGCGGGGCGCGCCTTTCATCATTTCGCGCGCGATGCGGTGCTTGTGGCGCATAACGCGCCCTTCGATATCGGGCTGCTGCGCCGCCATGCCGCCGAGATCGGCGTCGAGTGGGATCATCCGGTGCTGGATACGGTGCTGCTGTCTGCGGTGGTCTTCGGAACGAACGAGGACCATTCGCTCGATGCGCTCTGCGCGCGCCTGTCGGTCGAGATTGCGCCGGAGCGGCGGCATACGGCGCTGGGGGACGCCATGGCCACCGCCGAGGCCGTGACCCGGCTGCTGCCGCTGCTGGAGGGCAAAGGCCTGCGCACATTCGGTGCGCTGCTGGGCGAGACCCGGCGGCACAGCCGTTTGCTGGAGGATCTGAACCCGCCTGCCGCTTAGGCCGCGGTGTCGAGCCCCCTGCCCTTGAGCAGCGCCTCGACCCCTGGCAGGCGGCCTCGGAACTCTGTGTAGAGATCCTCGGCCTCGTCGCTGCCGCCCTGGGACAGGATGTTTGCCTCGAGCGCCTTGGCCATATCGGGATCGAACGGATCGCCCGTCTCCTCGAAGGCGGCGAAGGCGTCGGCATCCATCACCTCGGACCACATGTAGCTGTAATAGCCCGAAGAATAGCCGTCCCCGGCGAAGACATGGGCGAAATGCGGGGTGGCGTGACGCATGGGGATGGCGTGCGGCAGGCCGATCTCTTCGAGGATCTGCGCCTGACGCTGCATCGGATCGGCGGGCGGTTCGCGGTCGTGAAAGCCCAAATCGACGAGGGCGGAGGCGAGATATTCGACCGTCTGGAAGCCCATATCATAGGTCGAGGCGTCGAGGAGGCGTTTGAGCAGATCCTCGGGCATCGGCTCGCCCGTCGAGGCATGGACCGCGTGCTTTTGCAGGATCTCGGGGACCTCCAGCCAATGCTCGTAAAGCTGGGAGGGCAGTTCGACGAAATCGCGGGCAACGGAGGTGCCGGACATGCTTTCATAGGTCACGTTCGACAGGATGTGATGCAGCGCGTGGCCAAATTCGTGGAACAAGGTGCGCGCATCATCGAAGGAGAGCAGCGCCGGATCGCCCTTCGCGAAGTTGCAGACATTGACGACGGTCGGACGGATCTCGGCCGTGAAGGTCTGCTGATCGCGGATCGTGCTGCACCAGGCGCCCGAGCGCTTGGACGGGCGGGCGAAGTAGTCGCCGATGAAAAGCGCCATATGCTGCCCGTTCCGAGTCACGTTCCAGGCCCGGCAATCAGGGTGATAAAGCGGCACATCGACCGGCTCGAATTCCAGGCCGAAGAGCCGGTTCGCGCAGTCAAAGACCGCCTCGATCATGTTATCGAGCTGAAGATAGGGCTTGATCTCGGCCTCATCGAGATCATGTTCCGCAGCGCGGCGCTTTTCGGAATAGTAGCGCCAATCCCACGGCTCGAGCGGGCCGTCGAAGCCGTCGGCATGGAGCCGTTTGGTCAGCCGGTCCTCATCGGCGAGGGCCTGCGCCTTGGCCGGGCGCCAGACTTGCATCAGCAGATCGCGCACGGCCTGCGGGGTGCCTGCCATTTCGGTCTCGAGCTTGTAATCGGCGAACGTGTCATAGCCCAAAAGCTGCGCCCGCTCGTGCCTCAGCTGGAGGATCTCGGCGGCGATGGCGCGGTTGTCGGTCGCTCCGCCATTGGCCCCGCGCGAGGTCCAGGCCCGCCAGGCGGTTTCGCGCAGGTCACGGCGGTCGGAAAACTGCAGGAACGGCACGATCAGGGAGCGGGAAAGGGTGATGACCGGGCCGTGCTCCCCTCCAGCGGCGCGGGCGGCGCTGCGAACGAAATCGGGCAGGCCCGTCATCTGATCCTCGTTGAGCGGCAGGCTCCAACCCCGTTCATCGGCCAGCAGATTCTGGGTGAACTGGGTGCCGAGCGTGGCCAGGCGGCTCTTGATCTCCTTGAGCCGGTCAGACGCCTCGCCCTCCAGCTGCGCGCCCGCGCGGACGAAGCCGCGCCGCGTCAGATAAAGCAGGCGCTGCTGCTCCTCGGTCAGATCGAGCGTCTCCCGCTCCTGCCAGAGCGTCTCGATCCGCTGGAACAGGGCGCGGTTCGAGGTGATGGCCGAATAATGGGCCGACAGTTTCGGGGAGAATTCCCGCTGCAACGCCTCTCGCGCCGGATTGCTGTCGGCGGAGGCAACGGCATAAAACGCCGACAGCGCCTTATCGAGCGTCTCGCCAGCCCTTTCGAGCGCCTCGACGGTATTTGCAAAGGTCGGCGGCTCCGGGCTCTCAGCGATCGCCTGGATCTCTGCCATGCTGTCGCTCAGGCCCTGATCCACGGCGGGGGCGAAGTCGCTGTCATCGATCCGGTCGAAAGGCGGCAGATCGAACGGCGTCTCCCAGGCGGCGAGAAGAGGGTTGGTCATCGCAGGTCTCCTTTGCTCTTCAGGTAGAGTGCCCGCGCCCAGCTTTCCAGCGGATCAGCTTCATCTGGCCGAAAATACTCCCCGCGGAGCGTCCCGCCCCTACCGCTGATCCCGCCGCCTGAGGTGATGCTCCAACCGGCGCAGCAGGATCGACAGCGTGATCGTCAGCGTCAGATAGATCAGGGCCACGATATTGTAGGTCTCGAAATAGCGGAAGTTCCCCGCCGCTGTCACCTTGCCCAGCTGCGTGACATCCAGAACGCCCAGCACCGAGACAAGCGAGCTGTCCTTGATCATCGCCACGAAATCGTTGCCCAGAGGCGGCAGGATCGTGCGGATCGCCTGCGGAAAGACGATATGGCGAAAGCGCTGGCGTCCGTTCAAGCCCAGCGCCTCGGCGGCTTCGATCTGCCCCTTGTCGATCGATTGCAGGCCCGCCCGAAACACCTCGGCCAGAAAGGCGGAATAGCCGATGGTCAGCGCGATGGTGGCTCGCCATAGCAATGAGAAATCCCGGGATCGGATCGGATCGAGACCGAGCGCCTCGCGCAGCCCGTTCCAAAGCGCGACGAGCGCGGGGGCAAAGACGAAGGCCACGTAGAGCAGAAGGACAAGGATGGGGATGCCGCGGACGATCTCCACGTAAAACCGTGCCAGCTGCCGAAGAACGAGGGAGCGCGACAGCAAGGCGATGGCAAGACAAAGCCCGAGGATCGAGGCAAGGCTGAAGCCGACCGCGGTCACGAACAGGGTGACCTGAACGCCCTTGAGCAGCGTGGCAAAGATCTGCGCCGAGAGCGGATCGGACGCGACGCGCCAGCAGGCGAGGACGCCAAGCGCGATGATGGCAAGAAGCCACCACGGAAAGTCAGGCTTGGCGGTGCGGCCGGGCATCAAATTTTTCTAGAAAAATTTGCCACGTCAAAATCTTCCAGAAGATTTTGAGACAAGATTTTTCGTCGAAAAATCTTACTCGCCCAGCGTGTAGTCCAGAAACCACTTCTTGTTCAGCGCATCGAGCGTGCCGTCCTCGCGCATGGCGGCGATGGCGGCATTCATCGGCTCCACCAGATCGGATCCCTTGGGAAAGATGAAGCCGAAATCCTCGGTCCCAAGCGTCTCGCCCACGATCTTGAGTGCGCCGTCCGAGGCCGCGACATAGCCGTTGCCTGCCGTCCCATCGGTCAGGACAAGATCCACGTCGCCTGTGCGCAGGGCCTGAACCCCAGCGCCGAAGGTTTCGAACAGCCGGATACGCGGATTCTGCTCGTTTCCGTCCAGAACGTCGTAGACCCCGACATAGAACGGCGTTGTGCCCGGCTGGGCGGCCATCAGCAGATCCTCGTCGGCGGCAAAACCCGCTGCATCCGAAAAGCGGTCTTCGTCGCCGCGCACCAGCATTACCATCTCGGAGCGCATATAGGGATCGGAGAAGTCCACGACCTCGGCCCGGTCCTCGCGGATCGTGATGCCGGTCATGCCCATGTCGTATTGACCTTCGGCCACCGCCGGGATCATCGCGTCCCAGGAGATGTTCTCGTAGTCGATCTGGACGTTCAGACGCTCTGCGATCTCGGCCATGGCGTCATATTCCCAGCCGATGGCATCGCCCGATCCGGGTTCGATGAATTGCAGCGGCGGGTAGGCGTTTTCGGTCACGACGGTGATCGTCCGGCCTTCCAGATCCGGCAGCTCTCCTTGAGCAAGGACGGGGGTGGTCATCAGCGCGAGGGCGGCGAGGGTCTGGCGGATCATGGGGGCTCTCCGGGGTGGTTTGGGTGGGGCAGAGTATGAAGGCCCGCGCGGCGGGTGCAAGCCTCAGCCGCCGCAGACCGGGCAATCGGGGCGGCGTTTGACGGCGATGGTGCGGGTCTCGCCCCAAAGCGCATCGTAAAGCAGCATCTGGCCGCGCAAAGGCTTGCCCGCACCGGTCAGGATCTTGATCGCCTCGACCGCCATCATCGTGCCCAGAACGCCGGGCAAAGGGCTAAGCACGCCCGCCTCCGCGCAGGTGGGCACGAGTGCTGGATCGGGGCGTTCGGGGAAAACACAGGCATAGCAGGGCGCGCCATTGGCCGGATCGTAGACGCTGATCTGGCCTTCCCATTGGGTGAGCGCGGCGCCAATCAGGGGCTTGCCCTGGGCGACGGCCACGCGATTGGCCAGCTCGCGGGTTTCAAAATCGTCTGTGCCGTCGAGGATCAGATCGTAGTCGTCGAAGAGGTCGGCGGCGATCTCTTCGGTGAGGCGGCGATTGTAGGGGCGCACGCTGATAAACGGGTTCTGGGCGGCCATCGTATCGGCGGCGGAGAAGACCTTGGGCGTTCCGATCGAGGCATCCCGATGGATCGTCTGGCGCTGCAGGTTCGTGTTTTCGACGATATCATCATCGACGATCCCGATCTGGCCCACGCCTGTGGCCGCCAGATATTGCAGCGCCGGAGAGCCCAGCCCGCCTGCACCGATCATCAGGACCCGGGCCTTTTTGAGCGAGAGCTGGCCCGGCCCGCCGATCTCGCGCAGGGTGATGTGGCGGGCATAGCGCTGCAATTCGAGATCGGAGAACGGACCTTCGGGGACCGGCGCGGGCACACGCGGATCGGGGAGCGTTTCGGTCTGGTTCGCCCGGCTGCGGACGGATCTGAGCCAGCCGCGATAGAGATAGACAAGCCCTCCGAAGGCCAGGAGCAGCAGCCAGAGGGCCGGAGAGCTGCCGGTGCCCTCGCGCAAGGGATGGCCGTCGGGCAGCGCGATCTGGATTGCGAGAACGCAGACCAGCAGGAGACCGATCATCGTCCAGCGCGCCTGTTTCGGTGTGCCCATGATCGCGCCGATGCCCCAAAGCGTGGCGGCCATGACGAGAACGACGATCATGTCGTGCCCGTGGAGCCGAAGCCGCCTGAGCCGCGCGGCGTGTCGTCAAGGCTCGCCGAGACCACGAAAGAGGCGCGCAAGACCGGGGCGAGGACCATCTGGGCGATGCGCAGCCCGTGTTCGATGGAAAAGGCCTCGGCGCCGAGGTTCATGACGATCACCCCGAGCGGGCCGCGATAGTCGCTGTCTATGGTTCCGGGGGCGTTGGGCAGGATCAGGCCGTGGCGCAAGGCGAGACCGGAGCGCGGACGGATCTGGATCTCGTGACCCTCAGGGATTGCGAGGCGCAGGCCGGTGGGGATCAGGGCACGTTCGCCGGGACCGAGCGCGATACCGGTCCTGCGCGACGCTTCGGGCAGGTTGGCGCGCAGATCGGCGCCCGCCGCGCCATCCGTCTGGTAGGCGGGTAACGGCAGGCTTTGGTCGGCCTCATCGGTCCAGGCGAGGGTGATCTGGGTCATGGAAGCGGATCTAGCGCCGGGTGCGCCGCTGTCACTTCAGCGCCTCGATGATCCGGGCGGCAAGCTGGGCGGCGACCTGACGCTTGCTCATGCGGGGCCATGGATCGGCACCTGCTTCGGAGATGAGGGTGATCTGGTTTTCGCTGCCGCCCATGATGCCGGTTTCGGCGGAGACGTCGTTGGCGAGGATCCAGTCGCAGCCCTTGCGCTGCCTTTTGGCGGTGGCATGCGCCTCGACATCCTGAGTTTCGGCGGCGAAGCCGATGACGAGGACGGGGCGGTTTTTGTGTTTGGAGATCTGCGCCAAAATGTCTGAATTTTGCAATAAGGTTATTTTTGGCGCGTCAGAGCCGCTTTTTTTGATCTTTTGATTGGAGGTCTCGTCGACTTTGTAGTCGGCCACCGCCGCAGCGAAGATCGCGACATCGGCGGGCAACGCATTCTTGGTCGCGTCGAGCATCTGGTCGGCGGTTTCGACCTCGATCACCTGCACGCCTTGCGGGCGGGGGGCCGTGGCGGGACCGGTGATGAAGGTGACGGAGGCGCCCTGCCCGGCCAAAGCCTCGGCGATGGCGGTGCCCTGCTGGCCGGAAGAGCGGTTGGCGATATAGCGCACCGGATCGATCGGCTCGTGCGTCGGGCCGGAGGTGATGAGGATATGGCGCCCCTTGAGCGGGCCATCCGAGAGGGCGGTGTCGATGGCGTCCGCGATCTCGTCCGGTTCGGACATGCGGCCGGGGCCGAATTCGCCGCAGGCCATGGCACCCTCGTTGGGACCGGCGACGAGGATGCGGTCCGCGCGGAGGGTTTCAAGGTTGCGCCGGGTGGCGGGGTGGTCCCACATGCGGACATTCATGGCGGGGGCGATGAGGACGTGCTTGTCGGTGGCCATCAGGAGCGTCGAGGCGAGATCGTCCGCATGGCCGTTTGCCATCTTGGCCATCAGATCGGCGGTGGCGGGGGCGACGACGACGAGATCGGCGGCGCGGGACAATTCGATATGGCCCATCTCGGCCTCGTCGGTGAGATCGAAGAGGTCGGTATAGACCTTGGACTGCGCGAGGGCCGAGACGCTGAGCGGGGTGACGAACTGGGCGCCGGCACGAGTCAGGACGGGAGTGACGCGCGCGCCCGCCTTGGTGAGCTGCCGGATCAGATCGAGCGATTTGTAGGCCGCGATCCCGCCGCCGATAATCAGAAGAATATGCTTGCCGCCCAGCATCGCGCGCCCCTTGTCGTTCGGTTCAGGGATAGGATGTCCGGCGGCAGGCGTCCATGGGGCTTACCGGAAGGCGTCGCAGGGATCGCCCCGGACGGGCGCGGGGGCGTCGATGAACAGATCGAAGGTGCCGGATAGCGCCGCGTCCCCCTCGGTCTGGCCGATGGAGAGGACGGCGGTGTTCGGGGAGGCTTTGGCCAGCGCGGCGGGCACGCCCCAGTCGGTGCGGGCATGGCCGTTGCCAGTGATGAGAACGACCGGCGAGCCGTGTCTGAGCAAGGCGTCAAGCGTGGCGGCAGCGAAGACCACGTCGCGCTGGCGTTGGATGTCGACCATCATCGGGAGCTGTTCAGGGGGGAGCATGTCGCAATGCGCTTCGGCCTGGAGCGCCTCGCGGGCCTGCTGCTGATCGGCGGGGAGCGGGTCGCCATAGCCGAAATGGCCCGCATCTTCAGGCAAGGCGGTCATCAGAACGCCGCTCGGGGTCTGCGTCCAGTCGCGGGGGCCGGTGCCGACGATGGCAGCCTGCGGCGCGGCGGCCATGATGGGCGCGTAGAAGGCGATGTCGGGCCAGCCGCTGTCATCCCAATCGAGGAGCGGACCGAGCGTTTCGGCGTCGCGCGAGATTTCGGGCGTGATGCGGGCGGCTTGATCGTCGCTGAGCATTTCAAAGACGATGGCCGAGGGGGCGATTGCATCCACAAGCGCGGCCTGGATCCGGTGGTGATCGGGATTGTCGTGAAATTCGCCGATGATGACGATATCCGCCGTCTGCGCGGCCTCTATCGCCTGAACGAGATCGGCCTCTTCCGCCATGGCGAGGCCAGCCAGGCAAAAGAGGCCGATGAGCGCGCTACATCCGGGGAGGGACCCAAAGGGAGCGGTTGATCTGGTTCGTCCGGTCACGCGAAGAAGTGATGAACCTCTCGCGACTGACCCTCGAGATTCTTGCGCATCTTGCCGAAGGCAGCCGCCTCGAGCTGGCGCACCCGCTCTTTCGAAAGACCCAGCTCGTTGCCGAGGCTTTCGAGCGTGCGGGGATCGTCGCGCAGTTTGCGCTCGCGGACGATGAACTGTTCCCGGTCGTTAAGCGCGGAGAGCGCGCTGACGAGCCAGTTGCGCAGGCATTCGGTATCATGGCTATGCTCGACATTCTCGGCGGCCTGCTGGCTGTCATCCTCGAGCGCGTCGATCCATTCGCGGCCCTCATCCTCGGTCGATTGGGTGGCGTTGAGCGAATAATCGGAGCCGGAGAGGCGCCCTTCCATCATCTCGACATCATGGAGCGGCACGCCGACCTCGGTCGCGATGAGCTGGCGCATCTGGTGGCGATCCAGCGCCTCGCCAGAGGATGCCGCTTCACGCTCGAGACGGGCCTGAACGCGGCGCATGTTGAAGAAGAGCGATTTCTGTGAGGAGGTCGATCCGGTGCGGACCATGGACCAGTTGCGCATCACGTAATCCTGGATGGAGGCTTTGATCCACCAGACGGCATAGGTCGAAAAGCGCACGCCGCGGTCGGGGTCGAATTTGTCGGCCGCCTTCATGAGGCCGAGCGAGGCCTCCTGAATGAGGTCGTTCATTGGGGCGCCGTACCGCTTGAACTTGGCGGCCATCGAAATGGCGAGGCGCATATAAGCGGTGATCAGGCGGTGAAGCGACTTTTCACAACGCTCGTCGCGCCAGGCATAGGCGAGGCGCAGTTCGGTTTCTGCATCCAGAAGCTCTGCCTTCATGGCACGGCGGGATAGGGATTGATCGTAGGTTCCATCGAATGCCATGGGCTTTTCCTCACTCTGACAGACGTATCGCTTCTGGGACTTGCGATACACTCATGCTACGACGGTCAAACTCGGCTGGATCAATAAAGTTGCGTGGATGACGTTGCAAAAGTTCACATTGGTCCTAGGCGGCGCGGCATCGGGCAAGTCTGTGTTCGCGGAGCGCCTTGTCGAAGCCTCGGAAAAACAAGGGGTCTACGTCGCGACTGCCCAATTTATAGACGCCGAGCTGGACGCGAGAATTTCCGATCACAAAATGCGGCGCAACCAGCGGTGGAGGACAGTCGAGGCTCCTGTCGCGCTGGCTGAAGCCATCGCCGGGGCACCGGAGGAGGCCGCGGTGTTGGTCGATTGCGCGACGCTGTGGCTGACCAATCTGATACTCGCCGAGGCGGATCACGAGGCGGCGGGGGACGCCGTGCTGAAGGCGATGGATGCGCGCGCCGGACCAGTGGTAATCGTCAGCAACGATGTGAGCGGCGGGATCGTGCCCGAGACCGCGCTGGGACGCCGGTTCCAGCGGGCGCAGGGCGGGCTGAACCAGAGGCTCGCAGCGCGGGCGGATCTGGTGGTGATGGTGACGGCCGGGTTGCCTCAAGTGCTGAAGGGCGAGTTGTCATGAGCCGTCTGTGGCTGGTGCGGCACGGGCCGACCCATGCCAAGACGATGATAGGCTGGACCGACCGGGCGGCCGATCTGAGCGATGACGCGGCTCTTGGGCGGCTGAGCGCGGCACTGCCCGAGACAGCGCAGGTCATATCCTCCGATCTGAGCCGTGCGGTGGCGACGGCGGACCGGATCGGAGGGGAGCGGTCGCGCAGGGCACATCGAGACGGGTTGAGAGAGATCCATTTCGGCGATTGGGAGGATCGCAGCTTTGCCGAGATCGACGCGGAGGCCCCGGATCAGATCCGGGCCTTTTGGGAGGTGCCCGGTGCAGTGCGCGCGCCCGGCGGCGAAAGCTGGGACGATTTGGCGGCACGGGTGACGGCGGCGGTGGATGAGGAGATGGCGCAGGAAGCGGAGGATCTGGTGGTCGTCTGTCATTTCGGGGCGATCCTGACGCAGGTTCAGCGGGCGCTGGATCTGAGCGCCCAGGCAGCGTTTCGGATGAAGATCGATCCGCTTTCGGTCACGTTGCTGGAGCAGCACGGCTCTGATTGGTCCGTGGGTTTCGTGAACCGGCTGCCCTGACCCATCACGAAACGCGATGAGGCGGCACACGATCTTTCGTTTGAGCCGTCCCGGTCCTCCGCGCAGGATCGGGGCATGACCTATCATCTTATTCTGGGCGACCGCGCCTATTCGAGCTGGTCCCTGCGGGCCTGGCTGCTTGTCGATCGTTGGGACATCGATGCCGACATCTCCTACGTTTCCTTCCTGAGCCGCGATGTGGAGGCGCAGCTGGAGCGCGCTACCCCGTCCCGGACGGTGCCGACGCTTGTTCTGGCGGACGGAACGCCGGTCTGGGATTCGCTCGCCGTGGCGGAGACGCTAGCCGAGGCGCATCCGTCGATCTGGCCGGAAGACGCCCCTGCCCGGGCGGTCGCGCGGTCGCTGGCCGCGGAGATGCATTCGGGGTTCGGCGCGCTGCGCGAGGTCTGCCCGATGAACCTCCGGGTGGCCTATCAGGATTGGGATCCGGGCGATGGCGTGGCCGCCGATCTGCGGCGGCTTGAGCGGATCTGGGATTATGCTTTGGACCGGTTCGGGGGGCCGTGGCTTTGCGGGGAATATAGCGCCGCGGATGCCTTCTATACGCCTGTCGCGGCGCGGATCGCGGGCTATGGGCTGAACGTGTCAGAGAGCGCGGCGGCCTATGTCCGTGCGCATCTGGAGGAGCCGTCGTTCCGGGCCTGGCGCGCGCTGGCGCTGACCGAGGGGCCGGATCTGCCGTGGTATGCTCGGAGCTATCCGCAGGCGGACTGGCCCGGCTGATCGGGCTGGCCTCTCTTGATCCTGGGGGCGTTTACCATTCCTAAACCCTCTTCGCGCTAGGCCGTTAACCAACAAGGAACGGAGGGCGCGGGATGACCGCTTTGGCCTATACGGTGGCCTTTGAAGGGGTCGAAGCGCGCCTCGTCGAGGTACAATGCGCGGTCACGCCGGGCATGCCGGCCTTCTCGATCGTGGGCCTGCCCAACAAGGCGGTGAGCGAGGCCAAGGAGCGGGTGCGCGCTGCGATGACGGCGATGAACCTCGCGCTGCCCGCCAAGCGGATCACGGTGAACCTCTCTCCAGCGGATCTGCCCAAGGACGGCTCGCATTTCGACCTGCCAATTGCTTTGGCGCTTTTGGCTGCGATCGACGTTCTGCCGCGCGAGGACGTGGCGGGCGCGGTGGCCTTGGGAGAGCTGTCGCTCGACGGGTCGCTGGTGCCGGTGATCGGCGCGTTGCCCGCCGCGATGGCCGCCGCAGAGGAGGACCGGATGCTGCTGTGTCCGAGTGCCTGCGGCCCCGAGGCCGCCTGGGTCGGGGCCTGTGCGGTGATCGGAGCAGGATCATTGGGCGAGGTTGTGCGGCATTTCACGGGGCAACAGGTTTTATCTCCGGCGGAGCCTGGGGAGGTCACGCTGGAGCGCAATGGCCCCTGCCTGCGCGATGTCAAAGGGCAGGAACGGGCCAAGCGGGCGCTGGAGATCGCGGCGGCGGGGCGCCACCATGCGCTGCTGATCGGAACGCCGGGATCGGGCAAATCGATGATGGCCAAGCGGCTGCCGGGGATCCTGCCGCCGCTGACGGCCGCGGAGGCGCTGGAGACGTCGATGGTCCATTCGCTGTCGGGGCTGCTGGATGAAGGCGGGATCAGCCGGGCACGGCCCTTTCGCGATCCGCATCACACGGCCTCGCAGGCAGCGATCATCGGCGGCGGGCGCGGTGCGAAACCCGGCGAGATCAGCCTGGCCCATAACGGGGTGCTGTTCCTCGACGAGCTTCCGGAATTCCCCCGGCAGGTGCTGGAGACGCTGCGCCAGCCGATCGAGACCGGGGAGGTGATGGTGGCGCGGGCCAATGCGCATATCCACTATCCCTGCCGGTTCATGCTGGTGGCTGCCGCCAATCCCTGCCGCTGCGGTTATCTGAGCGATCCGGCGCGGGCCTGCGCAAGGGTGCCGGGCTGCGGGGAAGATTATATGGGCAAGATCTCGGGGCCGCTGATGGATCGGTTCGATCTGAGGGTGGACGTGCCGCCGGTGGCCTTTGCCGATCTGGATTTGCCGGATGATGGGGATCCGTCGGAGGTGATCGCGGCACGGGTCGCGACGGCGCGGGACGTGCAGGCGGCGCGGTATGGCGGACTGGACGGGGTTCGCGTGAACGCGGATCTGGAAGGGACCGCTTTGGAGGAGATGGCGACGCCCGATGCGGACGGGCGCGCGCTTCTCTCGACGGTGGCCGAGCGGTTTGGTCTGTCGGCGCGGGGCTATCACCGGGTGCTGCGGGTGGCGCGGACGATTGCGGATCTTGCGGGCTCAGAGGACGTGCGAAGGCCCCATGTGGCCGAGGCAGTGAGCTATCGCGTCAGCTCTGCCGTGCCGTGAGGCGGCGGTCGATCGCGTCCCAGATCTGGCCTGCGATATTGACGTTGTCGAAGTGTTCCAGCTCTTGGATGCCGGTGGGAGAGGTCACGTTGATCTCCGTCAGGTAGTCGCCGATCACGTCGATGCCGACGAAGACCTGACCCTTTTCCTTGAGCAGCGGGCCAATGGCCGCGCAGATCTCGCGGTCGCGGTCTGTGAGGCCCGAGGGCTCGGGGCGGCCGCCGACATGCATGTTCGAGCGGGTCTCGCCCGAGGCGGGGACGCGGTTGATGGCGCCGACAGGATCTCCATCGACGAGGATGATGCGCTTGTCGCCCTGGCTGACATCGGGGAGGAACTGTTGGGCGATCAGCGGCTCGGAATTAAGGCCGCAGAACAGCTCGTGGAGGGAGGCGAGGTTGCTGTCGCCCTTGGCCAGCTTGAAGACCCCCGCCCCGCCATTGCCGTAGAGCGGTTTGAGGATCATGTCACCGTGGCGCTCGCGAAAGCGGCGCAGGGTCGCTAGATCGCGGGCGATAGTGGTAGCCGGAATGAGGTCCGGGAAGTCGAGGACGAGCAGCTTTTCAGGGTAGTTGCGCACCCAGAACGGGTCGTTGACGACGAGGGTGTCTTGACGGATGCGGTCCAACAGGTGGGTTGTCGTAATATATCCCATGTCGAAGGGCGGATCCTGGCGCAGCCAGACAACGTCGAATTCAGTCAGGGCGCGATGCTGGGCCTCGCCGAAGCTGACATGGTTTCCGCGCTCGCGGCGCAGCGTGGTGGGCCGCCCGGTTGCGGTGATTTCGCCCTCCTCGAAGGCGAGCGCATCGGGGGTATAGGTAAAGATCTCATGGCCGCGCGCCTGCGCCTCTTCGGCCAGACGGAAGCTGCTGTCAGCGTCGATATCGACCGCCTCGATCGGATCCATCTGGAAGGCGATTTTGAGGGGCATTTCGGGCATCTCCATCCGGGACCGGGTTCGGCCCTTAGATGGCGCAGCCAAATGCCGCTGGCAATGGTCTAGGCCGCTTCACCGAAGGCGTTTTCGAGGATCCGGACATCGCCAATGCCATCGACGAGCGCCACGTCGAACCGCATCTCGGTCAGCAGGCCGCGCGGCTCGCCGCCAGCAAATTCACTGGCGGTGGCGCAAATCCGTTCCATCTGTTTCGCGCCGACCCGGGCGATGGCGCTGTCGAAACTGCGGCTTTTCTTGACCTCGACAAAGATCAGACCGTCTTCGGCCGGATCGCGGAGGATCAGGTCGATCTCGCCGATGCTGCCGCGCCAACGGCGCGCGGCAATTTCGCAGCCGCGCCGACGATAGCGGTCCACGACCGTTTCTTCGGCTGTGACCCCTGCCTCGTAAGACGTTTTGCCCCGATGCGCCTTTTGCGTTTTCATTCGTCTTTCTCCATTCTAAGGGCGGCTTGATACACCTCCCGCCGGGGCAATCCGTAGCTTCCCGCGACCAGCGTGGCCGCATCCTTGACGCGCAGCGTCTTCATCGCGTCCTTCAGCGCCGCCTCGATCTCTGCCGGGTCGGCTGCCGCATGTCGGGGGCGGTCGATCAGGACAACGACCTCTCCCTTGACGGAGCGATCCGCGAATTGGCGGACCAGATCGTCCAGAGATCCGCGCGCGACCTCTTCGAACTTTTTCGTCAGCTCCCGGCAGATTGCGGCTTGCCGGTCTGCCCCCAGAGCATCGCGCGCATCCGTTAACATATCGTTTAGCCGCTTGGGGCTTTCGTAAAAGACCAGCGTTCCGGGGATCGGCGACAGCTCTGTCAGGGCCGCGTGCCGCGCCGTTTTGGTGTTCGGCAGGAAACCTGCGAAGAAAAACCGGTCGGTGGGAAGGCCTCCGACGGTGAGTGCCGCCAGAACGGCGGAGGGGCCGGGGACCGAGATCACCGGCAAGTCCTCTTCGGCGGCGGCGCGGGCCAAGGCGAAGCCGGGATCGGCGATCAGGGGCGTTCCGGCCTCGGACATGTAGGCGACAGCCCGGCCTGCCGCGATCTCGGAGAGCAGGCGCTGGCGCACCGCGTCGGTGCTATGGTCGTGATAGGCGACCAGCGGGCGGTCGCCCAGCGGGATGCCGTGAATGTCCATCAGCTTGCGGCTCGTCCGGGTGTCTTCAGAGGCGATGACATGGGCCGTGGCCAGCACGTCGAGGGCGCGCAGGGTGATGTCGCGGGCGGTTCCGATGGGGGTCGCCACGAGGTAGAGCCCGGCGGAGAGTGGCCTGGTGCCGTAATTCATGACTCGACCGATGGCCCCTCTTGCTTATTATCCGCTCTGCGTCAAAGGTCGCCCGATGCGCGCGGCGCTGCCAGCTTCTGCAAGGAGAGATTACGCATGATTGCCCGTTTCCAAACCGCCCGCAAGGCGGCGCTTCGCCTCTTTGCTGCCCTTGCCCTTCTGGGGGCGGCTGCCTGTGCGCCGCTTGAAACCGGAGGCGGCGGCGGAGCGGTCGATCCGAATGCGCCGGTGCGTGTGGCCCTGCTGGTTCCGGGCGGATCGGGGTCTGGCACAGATGCCTTACTGGCCCGCAACCTCGAAAACGCGGCCCGGCTTGCCATCCGCGATCTCAATGGCGCGCGGATCGATCTTCAGGTCTACAACACCGCCGGTCGCCCCGGCACGGCGGCGAGCGCCGCGCAGCGGGCCGTTGATGAAGGCGCGCAGATTATTCTGGGACCGCTCTTTGCCGAGGCCGCGAATGCCGCTGGCGTGGCTGTCGCCGATGAAGGCATCAACGTGCTGGCCTTCTCGAACAACACCGCGATTGCAGGCGGCAACGTCTTCGTGCTGGGCCCGACCTTCCGCAACACCGCTGACCGGCTGGTCCGTTATGGGCGCCGGACAGGGATCCGCAGCTATGTGGTGGCCCATGCCGACACCGTCCCCGGAAATGCCGGACGCGACGCTATCGTCGGCGCCGTCCAGCAGAATGGCGGGACCGTTGCGGCCGTCCAGAGCTATCCCTTGTCCCAGAACGGGATCCAGAGCGCGGCGGGTCCGATTGCAAATGCGGTCCAGAGCACGGGCGCGCAGGCCGTCTTTACCACGGCGGTGCCCGGAGATGAGCTGTCGCTGATCTCGACCGGCATCAAGGAGCGCGCTCCGGTGCAGCTGGTCGGTCTGACCCGGTGGAATTCCGAAGCGCGGTTCCAGTCGCTGCCTGCCTTGCAGGGCGGTCTGTTCACGGTGCCGGACCAATCGCTGCAGCGTCAGTTCGAGGCCCGCTATCGGGCAGCTTACGGGCAACCTCCGCATCCGATTGCAGGGCTGGCCTATGACGGGATCGCTGCGGTCGGCGCGCTGATCAGCTCGGGCAACCGGCAGGCGCTGAGCAGCCGGGCCCTGACGCAACGGTCCGGTTTCCGGGGCACGGGCGGCATCTTCCGTTTGCGGACCGATGGCACTAATGAGAGGGCGCTCGCGGTTGCCGAGCTGCGCAACAATCAGGTCGTCATCCTTGACCCAGCCCCTTCGAGATTCGGCGGCGCCGGTTTCTGATCCAGAGGATCAGGCCGAACGCGGCCTGATCGCCCCAGCCCGAGAGATCTACGACAGCGCGGCAATTGCGGCGGCGCTGGAGGCGTCTTTGGCCGCGTCCGGCAGCGCGCGACGGGCGCAGATTGTAGCCTGCCTCAAAGCGGCGCGGAGCCATGGGCTGGCGGTCATCGCGGAGGCCTTTCGCGCAGCGCCCCATGCCTCGCGTCCGGCGACGCGCAGCTATGCCTGGCTGACGGACCGCATTGTTCTGGCGCTGTTCGATCTGATCGCAACCCGGATCCATCCGCCAGCGTCCAAGACCGAGCCGCTCGCGATGATTGCGGTCGGAGGCTATGGCCGAGGCGAGATGGCGCTGCATAGTGACGTCGATCTTCTTTTTCTCACCGAGCGGCAGATGACGCCCCGGGCCGAGGCGATCATCGAGGAGATGCTCTACGTCCTGTGGGATCTGAAGCTGAAGGTCGGCCATGCCAGCCGGACGGTGAAGGAGTGCCTGAAGCTGGCGCGCGACGATTACACGATTCGCACCAGCCTTGTGGAATACCGGTTTCTGGGCGGGGATCCTGCGCCTGCGGACGACCTGCAAAAGCGGCTTTGGGGGGATCTCTTCAAGTCGACGGCTTCGGATTTTGTGGAGGCCAAGCTGGCCGAACGGGCCGAGCGGCACCGCAAGCAGGGCGGGCAGCGCTACATGGTCGAGCCCAACGTCAAGGAGGGCAAAGGCGGGCTGCGCGATCTGCAATCGCTCTTTTGGATCGCCAAATACGTCAACGGGGTCAGCGACGCGCGCGAGCTGGTTGATCTGGGCTTTTTTACCGCCGAGGAGTTCGAGACCTTCCGCGAGGCAGAGGATTTCCTCTGGGCCGTGCGCTGCCATCTGCATCTGCTGACGAACCGGGCGATGGATCAGCTGACCTTTGACATGCAGGTCGAGGTAGCCGATGCGATGGGCTATCGTGACCATTCGGGGCGGCGCGGTGTCGAGCATTTCATGCAGGATTATTTCCTGCAGGCCACCGCGGTCGGAGACCTGACGCGAATCTTCCTTGTGGCGATGGAGGATGCGCACCTGAAGACCGAGCCGATGCTGACCCGGATCTTCAAGCGCCGGAAGAAGGCGCGCGATCCCTTCGCGATCGAGCAGAACCGGCTGGTCATCGCGGATGAAGCGGCCTTTCTGGGCGACAAGCTGAACATGCTGCGCGTCTTCGAGGAAGCGCTGAGGACCGGCACGTGGCTGCATCCCAACACAATGCGACTGGTGGCGGCGCATCTCGATCTGATCGATGCGGAGGTCCGATCGATGCCCGAGGCGCGCCGGATCTTTCTTGATCTGATGCTCAAGCACGGCAACCCCGAACGCGGGCTGCGCCGGATGAACGAGCTGGGAGTTCTGGCCGCTTTCATCCCGGAATTCGAGCCCATCGTCGCGATGATGCAGTTCAACATGTATCACAGCTACACAGTCGATGAGCATACGATCCAATGCATCAGCCAGCTGGCGCAGATCGAGCGCAAGGAGCTGGTCGAGGAGCTGCCGGTGGCCAGCAGCATCCTTGAGGCGGGGGTCAGCCGGCGGATCCTTTACGTGGCATTGCTGCTGCACGATATCGGCAAGGGGCGGCCGGAGGATCATTCGGTTCTGGGCGCACGGATCGCGCGGGATGTGGCGCCCCGGCTGGGTCTTAAGAAAAAAGAGGCCGAAACGGTCGAGTGGCTGGTGCGGCACCACCTGTTGATGTCCGACATGGCGCAAAAGCGGGATATCGCGGACCCGCGCACGGTACGCGATTTTGCCAAGGCGGTGCAGACGCGGGAGCGGCTGGATCTGCTGACGGTATTGACGGTCTGCGACATTCGCGGGGTCGGCCCGGATACGTGGAACAACTGGAAGGCCGTGCTGATCCGGGCGCTTTACCGGCAGACGCGGCGGGGGCTGGAGACCGGGCTGGAGGATCTCAACCGCACGGAACGCGGCGCGGAGGCCAAAAAGAAGCTGCGCGAAGCCTTGGCCGACTGGCCTGCAAAGGACATCAAGGCCGAGATCGCGCGCCATTATCCGCCCTACTGGCAAGGTCTGCACGTGACGGCGCATGTGGATTTCGCCAAGCTGCTGCGCGAGATCGGGACCGATCAGATCCGGATGGAACTGACGCTGGATCACGACCGGGACGCCGCACGGGCCTGTTTTGCGATGGCCGATCATCCGGGGATCTTCGCGCGGATCACGGGCGCTCTGGCCTTGGTCGGGGCCAATATCGTCGATGCGCGGACCTTCACCACCAAGGACGGATACGTCACCGCCGCCTTCTGGATCCAGGATGCGAACGAGACGCCCTATGACGCTGACCGGCTGCCGCGTCTTCGCAAGATGATCGAGCGGACGCTCAAGGGCGAGCTGGTCGCGCGGGAGGCGCTGACCGGGCGCGACAAGGACAGTCTGAAAAAGCGCGAGCGGGCATTCCGGGTGCCAACTTCGATCGCGTTCGATAATGACGGATCGGATATCTACACGATCATCGAGGTCGATACCCGCGACCGTCCGGGACTTCTGCACGATCTGTCCCGAACGCTTGCGAATGCGAATGTCTATGTCTCCAGCGCGGTCATCGCGACCTATGGAGAGCAGGTGGTGGATACGTTCTACGTCAAGGATATGTTCGGGCTGAAATATCACTCGGAAGCCAAGCAGAAGAGCCTTGAGAAAAAGCTGCGCGCGGCCATCGAGGCGGGCGCCGAGAGGGCGATTTCTTGAAGCCGATCCGCCTGCTGAGCAGCATCTTTACCGTCGGGATCTGGACGCTGCTGAGCCGCATCCTCGGTTTCGTGCGCGACGTGATGATCGCCGCTGCGCTTGGCGCGGGGCCGGTAGCCGAAGCCTTCCTGATCGCGTTCTCGCTGCCCAACATGTTCCGCCGGTTCTTTGCCGAAGGGGCGTTCAACATGGCCTTCGTGCCGATGTTCTCCAAACGGCTGGAGACCGGCGAGGGCGCGGAGGATTTCGCCCGCGATGCGCTGTCGGGGCTGGCGACGATCCTGATCGTCTTTACCGTGCTGGCGCAGATCTTCATGCCTGCCCTTGTCTATGCCATCGCCAGCGGCTTTGCCGAGGATGTGCGGTTCGGGCTGACGGTGGATTTCGGGCGGATCACCTTCGTCTACATCCTTTTCATCTCGCTAGCCGCGCTGTTTTCAGGGGTGCTCAACGCGATGGGCCGGTTCGCGGCGGCGGCGGCGGCGCCGGTTCTGCTTAACGTCATTCTGGTGAGCGTGCTGCTGGTGGCGCAGGCCGGATGGTTCTCAGAGACTGTCGTCGTGGGCGCGCCAGAGCCGGTGCCGGGGCTGCATACGGGCACGATGCTGGCCTGGGGCGCGGCCATCGCGGGCATCGCGCAGCTGGCGCTGGTCTGGATTGCGGCGGACCGGGCGGGTATGAAGCTGAGGCCGCGCAGGCCGCGTATGACGCCCGAGCTGAAGCGGCTGGCGATCATCGCAGCTCCGGCGGCTTTGGCGGGCGGGGTCGTGCAGATCAACCTGCTGGTCGGGCGGCAGGTGGCAAGCTTTTTCGACGGGGCGATTGCGTGGCTGAACTATGCGGACCGGCTTTATCAGTTGCCGCTGGGTGTGGTCGGGATCGCCATAGGCGTGGTTCTGCTGCCGGATCTGTCGCGTCGGCTGGGGGCAGGCGATACGGCGGGCGGGCGCGATGCGTTCAACCGGGCCTGCGAGATCAGTCTTGCGCTGACGATCCCGGCGGCGGTGGCGCTTGTCCTGATCCCGATCCCTCTGGTGGATGTGCTGTTCCGGCGAGGCGCTTTTGATGCGGATGACACGGCAGCGACGGCCTTGGCTGTTGCGGTCTACGGGCTCGGGCTGCCTGCCTTTGTGATGCAAAAGACGCTGCAGCCGCTGTTCTTTGCGCGCGAGGACACCAAGCGGCCGTTCTATTACGCGGTGGCGGCGATGGTCGTGAACGCCGCTTTGGCCATCGGGCTGGCGGGCACGTTGGGCTATATCGCGGCGGCGATCGGGACGACGATTGCTGGCTGGGCGATGGTGGTCCTGCTGTGGCGCGGCGCCCGGTCGATGGGGGAGGCCGCGACGCTGGACGCGCGGTTCCGGCGGCGGTTCTGGCGGATCCTTGCGGCCTCTGGCGTAATGGGCGTTGTCCTTTGGGCAGCGTCGGTGACGATGACGCCGTTCTTCGGGATGGATGGTGTTCGCTATGCGGCGCTGGCCATTCTGGTAGCCGTAGGGATGATCAGCTACGCCCTGGCCGGGCAGCTTTTCGGCGCCTTCCGGCTGTCGGATTTCAGGCGGGCCGTCCGGCGCTGAGCGAGGTGTTTCGCCGCGCTGGCGCGCGTCGACAGGCCGGGGGGCGCTGCCCCCCGGACCCCCCGGAGTATTTGCGGCCAGATGAAGGGATCAGCGGCGCTTGATCCGGGCGAGGAGCGCTTTCATGCCGCCGGGCGCGGCGATCGGGGCGACCGCGAAGCCCACGAAAAAGCCTGCGAAATCGGCCAGCCAATGCGGCGAGGTGCCGAAGAGGCTGAAGGCGATCTGGAGGCCCGCGAGGAGCAGGATCAGGCGGAAGGCTTCGATCTGGTTGCCACCTGTCGCGGCGAGGCCGACCCAGAGAATGTAGGTATAAGCGCCGATCAGGCCATAAACGGCCGGGAAGGCTCCGTAGAGCGGAAACGGGGTCCAGACGAGGCCGCTATAGATGATCGCGGCCAGGATCGAAGAGGTGAAGAAGACGACCAAGACCGCTGCGCTTGAGAAGACGTCGCCTACGAATTTGCCAAGCGCCAGCAGGATGACGCAGGCGAAGGCGGCGCTGATGAAGCTGCCGTGGATGAACGGATAGGTGACAAGCCGTATCAGGTTGGAGGCGCTGAAATTACTAGTCTCTACCATGAAGCCCAGAAGCTGGGCGGGCAGCGCGAATTGCTGGAAGGCCCAGCCGCGCCAGCCGATCCCTTCTTGTCCGGCAAGGAGGCTGATGCTGCCGATGGAGAGGAGGATCTCGATCCCCGCGATCAGCCCGAAGAGCACGATCACGCTGATGGGGAGGGGATTGACGGCTTTGATCCTGGACATGGGCGGCCTTCTTGACGGGAACCGGGGGCATGGGTAAGCCAGCCCGGCCCCCTTGACCAGACCGAGCGTGTTCTACCATGACCGATGCCTCCTTTACCCCCCGCGTTTTCTCGGGGATCCAGCCGTCGGGCGGCCTGACGCTTGGCAATTATCTGGGCGCGATGAAGCGCTTTGTCACGATGCAGGACGAGGGGAAGTTCGAGACGATCTATTGCATGGTCGATCTGCATGCGATCACCGTCTGGCAGGATCCGGCTGTCCTGCGAGACAATACGCGCGAGCTGTGCGCGTTCTTTATCGCGGCGGGGATCGATCCGGAAAAATCCATTCTTTTCAACCAGTCACAGGTTCCCGAGCATACGCAGCTCGCCTGGATCTTCAACTGCGTGGCCCGGATGGGCTGGATGAAGCGGATGACGCAGTGGAAGGACAAGGCGGGCAAGAATGCCGAGAACGCCTCGCTCGGGCTCTTTGGATATCCGGCGCTGATGGCAGCCGATATTCTGGTCTATCACGCGACCCATGTGCCGGTGGGCGACGATCAGAAGCAGCATCTGGAGCTGACGCGCGATATCGCGATGAAGTTTAACCACGATTTCGGCGTCGAGTTCTTTCCCGTGACGGAGCCCGTGATCGAAGGGCCCGCGACGCGGGTGATGAGTTTGCGGGACGGCTCGAGGAAAATGTCCAAGAGCGATCCGTCCGATATGAGCCGCATCAACATGAGCGACGATGCCGATGCGATCGCGCAGAAGTTCCGCAAGGCGCGTACGGACCCCGAACCGTTGCCCTTCGAAATGGAGGGTCTGACGGACAGGCCCGAGGCACGTAACCTGGTGGACCTTTACGCGGCTTTGTCGGGGCGGACGTTGCCTGAGGTCATGGCCGAGGTCGGAGGCAAGCCGTTTTCGGAGTTCAAACCGATGCTGGCGGATCTGGCGGTGGAGGTGATTTCTCCGATTTCCAGTGAAATGCGGCGCCTGGCCAAGGATACGGCAGAGATTGACCGGGTGCTGGCCAAGGGCGCGGAGCGGGCGCGTGCTGTGGCCGCGCCGGTGGTCAAGCGGACCTACGAGATCGTCGGAATGGTGGGGTAAATCTGCCGGGTTCGGCGGCTCTCTAACGGGGTTTTGCCGGGATCGGACCGATCTGCTATCCTTGTTGAAAAACAAGGGGATCGGGCATGGTGCGAGGGCTGCGGAGCCTTCTATTGGCGGGCAATCTGGCTGTGCTTTTCTGGGTGGTGGGAACGGCGCCTCTGACCTCTCCTTTCGTGGAGCGGTCGGCGGAGGAGCTGGCGTATCGGCTGGACCAGATGATGGCGCGCGAGGTCAATGCGGCGTGGCTGGAGCCTCGGCTTGAGGAGGCCGTGGCGGCGGATGATGTGGACCGGATCGCGATGCTTCTGGGGCTGGCGGAAGAGTTCGGGATTTCCCTTTCGGATCAGATGATTGAAGCCGCGCGAGCCGAGGTCGAAGCGGCGGAGGGCTGGACCCGGTCGGCCTTGTCCTGCGGGTCCTGCATGATCGAGATGGCGTCCTGCGAGCGGCTGTCGCAAATCGCGGCTTGTGCGATTCCCTTCGAGCTGAGTCCGGCGGGCGATGTTAACGCTTTGCGGCGGGCCGGGATGACTGCTTTGCGGGGCGAGGAGGTCGACCGGCTCGATGTCTCTCTGGCACTCGTGGGGCTGGGATCGACGGCGGCGATCCTGGTCTCGGGCGCGTCGAGCGTGGCGGTCAAGGCAGGGTCCGCAGGCCTGAGGATGGCGCGCCGGATGGGCACGCTAACCCCTTCGTTCTCAAGGGTTTTGAGCGATGCGGCGCGGGTCGATCTGAAGCCTGCGGAACTGGTGCGCTACACGCGCGGGGCGGTGCCGCTGGGCGCGGTTCTCGACACGGCGAAGCTGGCCCGTCTGGAGGGGATAAGCGGCGATTTCGCGCGCGTCGTGCGGGCGACTTCGGCGTCGGAGGGGATGGTTCTGTTGCGCCATGTGGATAACGCCGAGGACGTTGCCCGGCTCGCACGGGTGGCCGAGGCGGCAGGGCCCGCGACGCGCAGCCGATTTGCCGTTCTGGGCAAAGCGCGGGTCTTTCGGGCGACCGTGAGGCTGAGCGATATGGCGGTGACCGCGCTGCTTCTGGGATATGCCGCCTTTCTGCAAGCCCTTATGATCATTGCGCAATTCATCGGCGGCCGGATCGTGCGGAGCGCCCTGCCCCGTTGAGCGTTGCCAGCGGCAGTTCCGGCGGGCATGCTCTGTTGCGGGGATCAGGTGAGGATGCGGACGATGCGTAAATTTCTGGTCATTCTCGACGATAGCCGGGAATGTCTGAACGCCATGCGCTTTGCGGCGATGCGTGCCTCGAAGACCGGCGGCGGGGTGGCCGTTCTGTCGATCATTCCGCCCGATGAGTTCAACCACTGGATCGGTGTCGGAGAGATCATGCGGGAGGAGGCGCGCGAGCGGATCCATGCGCATTTCGAGGTCTTTGCCAAATGGATGCGAGACCGCCAAGGTGTTGATCCTGAACTGCAAATCCGGGAAGGCGAGGTTGTTCCGCAGCTTATGGGCCTGCTTAAGGATGATCCTGAAATCGGGGTGCTGGTCCTTGGCGCGGGGGACGACAAGTCGGGGCCCGGGCCGCTTGTGACGCAGCTGACGCGGCAGGCGGGGAGCCTTCCGATCCCGATCACGGTGGTGCCGGGCGATATGTCAAAGGACCGGCTTGAAGCGATCACCTGAGGCGTTGCGCAAGGCCGGTTTTCAGGATTTCGGGGCTTTCGGTATCCGGTCGGTATTGCGTCGGTATCTGGTCGGTGGATTTTTCCTTAACGCGCGGGTCACATATGTGGCCTCTCGTGATATCAAGGCCTTGCGAATTCGACTAAAAGTTTAGGCATTCAGTCGGCTCCACACTCTTCGCGCATCGTGTCGACGCCCTCTTCGACGGTGACGTAATAGGGGGCCAGACGCGCCTTGCCGCAACTGTCGAGCGCCTCCTTGACCGGGGCGTGCAGGGCGGCAAATCCGATGCGGAGGTCCTTCTCCTCGATATTCTCGCAGAGCCGGGACAGCATCCGGATCCCACTGGCATCGATGTCGTTGACCGACCGCATGTCGAGCAGGACGCAGCGGATATCTTTGTGGCGGGAGAGAAGCGACAGGATCCGCTCCTCGCAATGGGCGACATTGCCGAAATAGAGCGAGCGGTCGATGCGGATCGGGAGAACAGGGAGGGTATCGACCTCGACCTCGTCGCGGTCGACGGAGCGGAAGATGTCGCCTTCTCCGGCGCGACCCAGACGGGTGATGCGCGGCAGGCTGGAGAACCAGAGGAAGGCAGCGATCCCGGCCAGTGTTCCAGTCAGCAGGCCCCATTGCACGCCGAGCACGAGGGTTGCGACGAAGGTGACGCCGAGCACACCGGCCTCGGCGCGACTGTGGCTCCACACCTCGCGGATTTCGCGCAGCTTGATGAGGCCGAAGACGGCGCTGATGACGAGGGCCGCCAGTGCCGCTTCGGGCAGTTGGGCGAGGATCGGGCCACCATAGAGGGTGACGGGCAGCACGATCAGACCCGCGAAGGCCGTGGCCAGAGGTGAGCGGCCGCCGCTGTCGAAGACCAGCGCGGAGCGGCTGAGACTGACACCGGTCGCGTAGCCTCCGGTCAGGCCAGCCGCGACATTGGCAGCGCCGACGGCGATCGCCTCTCGGTTGGTGTCGAGCGGTGCGCGGCGGCGGGCGGAGAGCGATTTGGCCACTGCGGTGCCGGTGGCAAAAACGAGGATGGCGACGATCAGGCTGTCGAGGGCGAGCGCGAGCCACGGTCCGGGGCTGAGCGGCGGGAGGGTCAGGGTCGGCGGCCCGCCGCCGGGCTCGTCGACGCGGGCGACCTCGAGCGAGAGCATGCTGGCGGCCACCCCGGCGGCGACAAGTGCCAGAAGCGGGATGCTTTTGACCAGCGGCAGACGGAAGGGCGGGCGGATCCCGATGCGCCAGAGCCCGGGTCCGGCATAGCGATCCCCGAGCAGGATCAGCGCCAGAACGCCCGCGCCTAGCGCCAGTGTCGGCCAATTGGGCAGGCCCGCCCCGAGAAGGCCCTGCGCCGCATCGACGAGATTGCCGGAGCGGGCCGCCTCGACCCCCAGAAGCGCGGGAAGCTGGCTGGCCGCGATCAAAAGCGCGACGGCGGCGGTGAAGCCCAGGAGGGCTGGTTCGCTGATGAAATTGACCAGACGCCCCAGCTTGAAGAGGCCGAGAAGGAGCAGGATCGCTCCGGTTTCGATGGCGATGATCGCGGCGGCCTGCATCGGTTCCATCCCGCTGGAGCCGATGGCGTCGGCGACCAGCAGTGAGGCCAGCGCGACCGGCCCGACCGACACGAAGGCGCTGAGCCCGAAGACGGCGTAAAGAAGCGGGGGGATCATCGCGGTATAGAGCCCCGCCTCGGGCGGCAGTCCCGCAAGCAGGGCATAGGCCATGGCTTGCGGCACGAGCAGAACGGCGAGGATCACGCCTGCGACACCGTCGGCTATGGCGGCCTTGGGCCCGTATCCGTCGAGCCAAGGGGGAAGAAGGGATGCCATTGCGCCTCGCCTGATCGTTTCGGGTCAACGCAGCGGAGCGGGATGGGTTCAATCGGAAGCGCCCGGCGCTGTTGCAGACAGGCGTCAGTCGGGGGCGTTCCGGGCGCGCGCCCTTGTTGGGCTGCCGGGCGGTTCCAATATAGATTTCAGTAAGTTGGAGGAAATGGGTGCGTTACTTCGTTCGAATGGTTGTGCATGCGGTGCGGCAGGCTCCTCCGCCGAGCCTGTCCTTGATCGGGGCGAGCCTTGGTGTTGTCGCGACGCTCGTGATCCTTGAGCGGCTGTTTCCCGGACGGTCCGGGTTTGACGTGTTCCTGGCAGCGTTTCTGGTGGGATCGCTGATACGCTTGTCGTCTTACCTTCATCGTAGCCAGCCGCATGCCGGGCCATCGGCGATCGGAGCCGCTTTGATCGCGGCGGCTGTTCTGGCGACGATGCACTTTCAGGACCCGATCTGGATGCAGCGGGTGAATACGATCACATCCCTCATTTTCGTGGGTCTTTTTGCGTCGGATCTGGCAACGTCCGACTTTTCGCTGACCCGCCGCTACTTCTCGGGCGCGGATTGGGTCGAGATCTATCCCCGGCTGGCATGGATTCGGGTGGTGATTTATGCTGGCCTTGCGGTGGCGAACGAGATCGCGATTGCGATCACAAGCCCGTCTGGTTGGCTTGTCTATTGGGCGATCATGGCACCGGTGATGCATTATGTCTGGCTTGCCAGCGCCGATATCGCCTATTGGACGCGTCCCGGCGCCGAGGACGGGACTGAAGTTTAGAACCGTTCCAAACTCTTGACAGGGGCGGGCGGCGGGCGCATATTTTGCAGACCCTTTTGAGAGGCTCCTCGCATGTTCATCCAGACCGAATCCACGCCGAACCCGGCGACGCTGAAGTTCCTGCCCGGCCAGACCGTGCTGGAGGCCGGGACCGCTGATTTCCCAACTGCGGATACGGCTGGGCCGTCCCCGCTGGCGCAGAGGATCTTTGGGGTCGAGGGTGTGACGGGTGTGTTCTTTGGCACCGATTTCGTGACCGTGACGAAGGCGGACGAGGTGGAGTGGGATCACATCAAGCCCGGCATCCTTGGCGCGATCATGGAGCATTACCAGTCCGGCAAGCCGGTCATGGAGGGCGAGCAGACGTCCGGCCATGCGGAGCATCACGGCGAGGACGGAGAGATCGTCGGCCAGATCAAGGAGCTGCTGGACACCCGCGTGCGGCCCGCCGTGGCGCAGGATGGCGGGGACATCACGTTCCATGGCTTTGACCGCGGGGTTGTCTATCTGCACATGCAGGGCGCCTGCGCGGGCTGTCCGTCCTCGACGCTCACGCTGAAGATGGGCATCGAGAACCTGCTGCGGCATTACATTCCCGAAGTGCTCGAGGTGCGCCCTGTCGCGGCCTGACCCTACGATCCTCGCATTCGACACATCGGCCGCGCATTGCGCGGCCGCTTTGCTGTCGGGCGGACGGATCGTGGCGGAACGGTTCGAGGAGATGACGCGCGGACAAGCGGAGCGGCTGATGCCGCTGCTCGAGGAGGTTCTTGTGGAGGCGGGCTGCGCCTGGGACGAGCTGGACGCGATCGGCGTGGGCGTCGGGCCTGGGAATTTTACGGGGATCCGGATCGCGGTGTCGGCGGCGCGGGGGCTGGCTTTGGGGCTGGGTGTGCCTGCAGTCGGGGTGTCGGGGTTCGAGCTGCTCGGCGGCGGGGATCCGGGTCGGGCTGTGGCGGACGCGGCGGGGCCGGTGCTGATCTGCCTGCCAGCGCCAAGGGATACGGCCTATGTTCAGCTCGTGTCGGCGGAAGGCGTACCGGGGCCGTATCGGGTCGTTGATTCGAAGACCGAGCGGCTGAGAGACGACGAGCAGAGTGCGGCGGCAGTCGGCGCGGCGGCGGCTCTGTTCGAGGGGCGGGTGAGGGTTGAGCGCGCGCAGTTGGATCCGCGTTCCGTCTCTGTGCGGATTGCCGAGATCGCGGCGCGTAAAGTGGCGACAGGCGAGGCCTTGCCCCGCCCTGCCCCGCTTTATGTGCGGGCGGCAGATGCAGCGCCTCCGCGGGAGGCGGCTCCGGTCATTCTGGATGGGTGAGCTGGCGGAGCGGCTGGCGGATCTGCATGGCCGGGCGTTTCCGGCAGCTCAGGGATGGTCTGGTCGGGAGATGGAGGGGCTGGTGGCGCAGGCCGGCGTCTTTGTCACGGAGGCGCCGGGCGGATTTGCCATGGGCCGCGTGGCAGCAGACGAGGTGGAGCTTTTGACCGTTGCCGTCGCGCCAGAGGCGCGGCGCGCGGGATGCGGAGCGAGGCTGCTGGCCCTGTTCGAGGCGGAGGCCGCGCGACGCGGCGCTTGCGAGGCGTTTCTGGAGGTCGCGCAGGACAATGACCCGGCGCGGGCGCTCTATCTTAAGGCAGGTTATGCGGAGGTCGGGCAGCGGCGCGGATACTACCGGCGCGGGCCGGACGTAGCGGTCGATGCGGTGATGATGCGCAAGGATCTGGCAGCGGAGGGCTACAAACAGCCGCCGCAGAGCTCGGCGCCCCGGGCTTGACCCGGGGCCTCCCGGTCCGGCCGGGCCGGATACGGGTCAAACGCGAGGATCTGACCTAGGGGCATCCGCCTAATCGGCAGGCATTTGCGGCGCGAGGCGGCGTTTGAAGCCCAAAAAGCTATTGATCTTCCGCCGGGGGAGAGGCCTTATCCCATGGTGATACGCGGATCCGTCCTATCAGGGCGGGGACCGCTCAAGAGGCGCATCAAGAGCCTCGGGTTAACGATAACAGGGAGACCTCAATGACCCTCAAGCACACGTTCATGGGCGCCGCTGCCGCGCTGGCCCTTACCGCTGGCGGAGCGCTGGCCGATCCGGCCGTCGTCTTCGATCTGGGCGGCAAGTTCGACAAGTCGTTCAACGAAGCGGCCTTTAACGGCGCCGAGCGCTGGAAGGAAGAGACCGGCGGCAGCTATCGCGAAGTCGAGATGCAGTCCGAAGCCCAACGCGAACAGGCGCTGCGCCGTCTGGCCGAAAGCGGCTCGAACCCGATCGTGATGACCGGCTTTGCCTTCGGCAACGTTCTGAGCGAAGTCGCCCCCGACTATCCCGACACGACCTTTGCGATCATCGATGCGGTGGTCGAAGAGCCGAACGTGCGCTCGGTCGTGTTCAAGGAGCATGAGGGCTCGTTCCTCGTCGGCATGATGGCGGCGATGGCCTCGGAATCGGGCACGGTCGGCTTTATTGGCGGCATGGATATCCCGCTGATCCGCAAATTCGCCTGCGGCTATGCCCAAGGCGTGCTGGCAGTGAACCCCGATGCGACCGTAATCGCTAACATGGCCGGCACCACGCCCGCTGCTTGGGCCGATCCGGTCAAGGGGTCTGAGCTGACGCAGGCGCAGATCAGCCAAGGCGCGGATGTGGTCTATGCCGCCGCCGGTGCGACCGGTGTGGGCGTTTTGCAGACGGCGGCCGATCAGGACATCCTGTCGATCGGCGTGGACAGCAACCAGAACTACCTGCATCCAGGCGAGGTTCTGACCTCGATGCTCAAGCGGGTGGATAATGCCGTCTATGAGGTCTTCGCGGCTGGCGATGCTGTCGAGACCGGCGTCAATGTCATGGGCCTCGAGAACGAGGGCGTGGGCTATGCGCTGGACGAGCATAACGCCGATCTCGTCACCGCAGAAATGCAGGCTGCCGTCGATGAGGCCTCTGCCGCGATCATCGCGGGCGAGACCGAAGTGCATGACTACATGAGCGACGAAAGCTGCCCGGCGCTGAGCTTCTGAGGCGTTTGCGGATCTGACGGAAGGCCGCGCTGGGACCAGTGCGGCCTTTTTCGGCAAGTACGAGGGAGACGACATGACCGATCCCGCCATTGAGTTGAAAGGGATCTCGAAATCCTTCGGCCCGGTTCAGGCCAACAAGGATATCGCGATCCGGGTGATGCCGGGCACGATCCACGGGATCATCGGCGAGAATGGCGCGGGCAAGTCGACGCTGATGTCGATCCTCTACGGGTTCTACAAGGCCGATGCGGGCGAGATCTTCATTCGCGGGCAAAAGACCGAGATCCCGGACAGTCAGGCGGCCATCGCCGCGGGAATCGGGATGGTGTTCCAGCATTTCAAGCTGGTAGAGAATTTCACGGTTCTGGAAAATATCGTTCTGGGCGCAGAGGATAGCGGGCTTTTGAAGCCGTCGCTGGGCCGCGCGCGGCGCGAGCTGGCGGAGCTGTCCAAGGAATACGAGCTGAACGTGGAGCCCGACGCCCTGATCGAGGAGATCGGCGTCGGGATGCAGCAGCGGGTCGAGATCCTCAAGGCGCTCTATCGCCGGGCCGAGATCCTGATCCTCGACGAGCCGACGGGCGTGCTGACGCCGTCCGAGGCCGATCACCTCTTCCGGATCCTCGAGAACCTGCGCGCCGAGGGCAAGACGATTATCCTCATCACCCACAAGCTGCGCGAGATCATGGAGATCACCGATACGGTCAGCGTGATGCGGCGCGGCGAGATGACGGCGACGGTCAAGACCGCCGAGACCTCTCCGCCCGAGCTGGCCGAGCTGATGGTGGGCCGCAAGGTGCTGCTGCGGGTCGAGAAGGCGCCCGCGCAGGCCGGCGATGTCGTTCTGGAGGTGCGCAATCTGAGCGTGACGGACGACAAGGGAGTGCAGCGGCTCAAGGGCATCGATTTCGACATTCGGGGCGGCGAGATCCTGGGGATCGCGGGGGTCGCCGGGAACGGACAGTCCGAGCTGCTGGAGGTGCTTGGCGGGATCCGCAGCGCGACGGGGACGGTGCGCCTGAAGGGGCAGGAGATCGATCTAACCGGCACCCAATCCGATGGCCGCTCGCGCCGGGCGCGCGGGATCGCCCATGTGCCCGAGGATCGCCAGCGCGAGGGTCTGATCATGGACTATCACGCCTGGGAAAACGTCGCCTTCGGCTATCACCACGACTCCCGCTATGGCAGCGGGATCTTCATGAAGAACGCCGCCATGAAAGAGGACACGGCCGGCAAGATGGAGCGGTTCGACGTGCGTCCGCCCGATCCCAAGCTGGCGGCCAAGAACTTTTCGGGCGGCAACCAGCAGAAGATCGTGCTGGCCCGCGAGATCGAGCGCTCGCCCGAGCTGCTGCTCGTCGGGCAGCCGACGCGCGGTGTGGATATCGGTGCGATCGAGTTCATCCACGAGCAGATCGTGGCGCTTCGCGATCAAGGCAAGGCGATCCTTCTGGTCTCGGTCGAGCTGGAGGAGATCCTCGCGCTCAGCGACCGGATCGCGGTGATGTTCGACGGTCAGATCATGGGCGAGCGCCTGCCCGAGGACACCAATGAGACCGAGCTGGGTCTGCTAATGGCGGGTGTGACCGATACGGATGCGCCCCATGACGTCTCCGAGATCGAGGCGAACCTTGCCCATGCGGGCCACCGGTGATGATTGAACATGGCGTGGAATTCGCGGAGACTGCCCGCGACGGGACGGATCGGGGAGCCACGAATGCCGAGCGACAACGGGATCGACGACGCCATCGCCAAGCTGATGGAGCAGGACAGCACGCCCAAGGCCAAGCGCGAGCGCAAAAAGGCCGAAGCGGCACGCAAGCGGGGGGCGTCCCCGGGCGGCTCGACCGCCTCGATGCTGGAGGGCAACCGCAAATATGTGACGATCGGAGCCGCGGTGCTTGTGGCCGCCTTCATCTTCGGCGCAATCGTCGGGCCGTGACCGCCGGACGCGGGAGACCGCAATGGACGTGATGCCCAAATGGGCCGAGGTCGTGCTCGTGCCGCTGATCTCGCTGGTGCTGGCCTTCCTGATCTCGGCGCTCGTCATCCTCGGCATCGGGGAGAACCCGGTGAATGCGATCCGGGTGATGGTAAGCGGCGCACTTGGGTCGGCTTACGGGTGGGGTTTTACCCTTTACTACGCGACGAACTTTATCTTTACCGGACTGGCCGTGGCGGTCGCATTTCATGCACGCCTTTTCAACATCGGCGGTGAAGGTCAGGCCCTTATCGGGGGTCTTGGCGTCGCGTTCGTCTGCCTCTACATCCCGTGGCCGCATTGGTCGTTGGCTCTTTTGGGCGCAACCGCCGGTGCCGCGATCTTTGGCGCAATCTGGGCCGCAATCCCGGCCTGGCTCCAAGCGAAACGCGGCAGCCACATCGTCATTACGACGATCATGTTCAACTACATCGCGGCTGCTTTGCTGAGCTACATGTTGACCGAGCAGATAAAGGCTCCGGGGTCAGATCCCGCGTCGGCCTTCTTTCCCGATGCAACAAATCTGCCGACTTTCTACGATATGTTTTCTTGGACCGGACTCGGCTTTTCAGAGTTTACGCCCGCAAATGTCTCTTTTCTCATTGCGCTTCTTGCCTGTCTTTTCGTCTGGGTGCTGATCTGGCGCACCAAGCTGGGCTACGAGATCCGCGCTTTCGGCCATTCGGAACCGGCGGCGAAATATGCCGGGATTTCGCCCACCAAGATCATCATGGTCACGATGATCATCTCGGGCGCGCTGGCGGGCATGATGGCGATCAACAACGTCATGGGAGAGGCCGAGCGGCTGAACCTCAATGCCGCCGAAGGGGCGGGCTTTATCGGGATCGCGGTCGCGCTGATGGGCCGGTCGCATCCGATCGGGGTCTTCATGGCGGCGCTGCTTTTCGGGTTTCTCTATCAGGGCGGGGCCGAACTGGCCTTTTCCACGTCGATCCCGTCCCAGCTGATTATCGTGATCCAGGCGCTGGTGATCCTCTTCACCGGAGCGCTCGACAACATGGTGCGGATGCCGCTGGAGCGGATCTTCCTAACGCTGCGCCGCCCGCCGAAGCCCGAAACCAAGCTGGAGGCGGCGGAATAGGCCCATGGATTTCCTGACCCTACTGCAAGTGCTCGATTCCACCGTTCGCCTCGCAACGCCGCTTCTGCTGGCCTGCCTGGCGGGTCTTTTCAGCGAACGGGCGGGGATCTTTGATATCGGGCTCGAGGGCAAGATGCTGGCCGCGGCCTTCCTGTCCGCGGCCATCGCCTTTGTCACCGAATCGGCCTGGATCGGGCTGCTGGCGGGGATCGGCGCCTCAATGGTGCTGGCGGGGATCCACGGGCTGGCCTCGATCACGTTCCGGGGCAACCAGCTGATCTCGGGGGTGGCGATTAACTTTCTGGCCGCCGGAATGACGGTGCTGGTCGCGCAAAGCTGGTTCAGCCAGGGCGGCCGCACGCCGTCGCTGATGTCGGGCGGCCGGTTCGAGCCTGTCACCCTGCCCTTCGCCGAGGCGCTTTCGGGCGTGCCGGTGCTGGGCCCGATCTATACTGAGCTTCTGTCGGGCCATACGGTGCTAGTCTATCTGGCCTTCGCGATGGTGCCGCTGACCTGGTGGATCCTTTTTCGCACCCGGTTCGGTCTGCGCCTGCGCGCGGTGGGCGAGAACCCGGCGGCTGTCGACACCGCTGGCGTTTCCGTCGTTGGGCTGCGCTTTGCAGCCGTTGCGATTTGCGGGGTCCTTTGCGGGATTGCGGGCGCCTATATGGCGACGGCCCTGCAGGCAGGCTTCGTCAAGGACATGACGGCGGGCCGGGGCTATATCGCTCTGGCTGCGCTCATCTTCGCCAAGTGGCGCCCCTGGTACGCGCTTGGCGCGACGCTGCTCTTCGGGTTCCTGCAAGCGATCGCGCTCAGACCTGACGTGATCGAGGCGGTGCTCAGCTTCCGCGTTCAGGTCCAGCTTCTCGACGCCCTGCCCTATATCCTGACGGTGGTGATTCTCGCGGGCTTTGTCGGCAAGGCGGTCCCTCCACGCGCCGGAGGCGAGCCCTACGTCAAGGAGCGCTGAGGCTCCTCTTCATCTGGCCATAAATACTCAACGGCGCAGGTCTCCCGCGAACCTGCCGCTCCCTCAAAGCAAAACACATCCCCGCGCCTGCTGCGTCCCGCCCGCCGCAGGCGCGCAGGCGAAGCGCAGCTCCGGATGTCCCCCGGTTGCGCCGCGAGGCGGCCCGGGTCTAAGACGGGATATGCAGATATACCTGCCCATTGCCGAAGTGTCGGTAAACGCGTTCCTTCTTGTCGGTCTGGGCGGACTGGTCGGCATCCTCTCTGGCATGTTCGGGGTGGGCGGCGGATTTCTGATGACCCCGCTGCTGTTCTTCATCGGCATCCCGCCCGCCGTCGCTGTGGCAACCGAAGCCAATCAGATCGTCGCCTCCTCCTTTTCGGGTGTGCTCGCCCATCTCAGGCGCCGGACTGTCGATTTCCGAATGGGCACCGTCCTTCTAGTGGGCGGTCTGATCGGAGCCGCGCTCGGGGTTGTGATTTTCAACTGGCTCAAATCGCTGGGGCAGGTCGATCTGCTGGTGCGGCTCAGCTATGTCGTCTTTCTGGGGATCGTCGGCGGTCTGATGTTCCTGGAGAGCCTGCGGGCACTTCTGCGCGCAAAGCGGTCCGGCGCGCCGCAGCGCAGGCGGCATAACTGGGTGCATAACCTGCCCTTCAAGATGAAATTCCGGGTCTCGGGGCTTTATATCTCGGTCATTCCGCCGGTTCTGGTGGGCATCCTCGTGGGGATCCTGGCTGCGATCATGGGGGTCGGCGGCGGGTTCATCATGGTCCCTGCGATGATCTATCTGCTGGGCATGCCGACCAAGGTCGTGATCGGAACATCGCTCTTTCAGATCATCTTTGTCACCGCCTTCACGACGCTTCTCCATGCCACGACGAATTTCACGGTCGATATCGCGCTGGCGCTGTTGCTGCTTTTAGGCGGGGTGATCGGCGCGCAAATCGGCACGCGGTTGGGCACGCGGCTCAAGGCCGAGCAATTGCGAATCCTTCTGGCGGCGATGGTTCTTCTGGTCTGCGGCAAGCTGGCCGCCGATCTGCTGATCCAACCCTCCGAGCTTTATTCGCTGGGCGCGGGCGAATGATCCGGGCGCTGATCCTTTTGCTGATGCTACCGCTCGGCGCCATGGCCGAAGAGGTGGTTCTGGGCCTCAGCCGCGATCAGGTGGCGATCACCGCGACCTTCGAAGGCGATGATATCCTTGTCTTCGGGGCTGTCCGCCGCGAGGCGCCGGTGCCCGAAGGCCCGCCGCTCGAGGTAATCGTCACGGTGGCGGGGCCGGACCGTCCGGTGATTGTGCGCAAGAAGGACCGGCGGCTTGGGATCTGGGTGAATACAGAGGCGATCGAGGTCGATTCGGCGCCTTCTTTCTATGCGGTGACGACGACGGGACCACTGAACGAGATCCTGATGCGGACCGAGGATCTGCGGCACCGCATTTCGATCCCGCGCGCGATCCGGTCGGTGGGCGCGCCCGCGGAGATTGCCGATCCGGCGGCGTTTACGCGGGCGCTGATCCGCATCCGGCGGGGAGAGCAGCTTTACCAATCGCTTGAAGGGGCGGTCGATCTGGAGCGCGACACGCTTTTTCGGACCGAAGTGGATCTGCCCGCGAACCTGACAGAAGGCGATTACGAGATCCGGATCTTCCTGACCCGAGGCGGGCGGGTGGTGGACAACTACACGACGACGATCCCGGTTCAGAAGGTCGGGTTGGAGCGGTGGCTCTACACGCTCGCCCACGAGCGACCGCTGATCTACGGGCTTATGTCGCTGGCGCTGGCGATCGGGGCGGGATGGGCCGCCTCTGCCACGTTCCGGGCATTCCGGGCTTAGCCCGTCTCCTCGGCGGTCAGGGTCAGAGGCACGACCGGCGCGGCCAGATCATCGGTGCGCAGCGGGCCGGTCGGTTTGGCCAGGCGATTGCGGATCACCCAACGCAGCTGCGTTTCGGCGCGGGTGATCGCGACATAGGCGAGGCGTTTCCACAAGGGTTGACCTGCTTCGACGCGGCCCATCCGGGCGGCGATCTGAAGGTCGGGGCCGAAGACCTGCACCGTGTCCCATTGAGAGCCCTGCGCCTTGTGGATCGTCACCGCAGCGCCATGCAGGAAGGTGGCGCCCATGCGGGCGGCGAAGGGGATGAAGGGCTCTTCGTCGTCCTGCTGTTCGATCTTGACGATGGAGGCGGCGGAGACCTGGGGATCCTCGGCGCCGATCACGTGGAGTTTCGAAAAGCCGGGTTTGCGGCCCGGGCCGAGATAGATGACCTGCGCGCCTTTGATCAGGCCGCGCGCCTCCAGATCGAGGCGTTTCTTGCGGTGCTTCATCGGCAGCTCGATCCCGTCGCAGATCAGCGGCTCGCCCTCTAGCAGCTCGTCCTCGGGCGCGGAAAAGGCGGCGCGGAAGGCGTGGATCAGGCGGATGCGAGTGGCGTTGCGCCAGACCAGAACCGGCGAGCGGGCCATCAGGTCGCTTTCCACGCGCTCGGCCCAGACGACGCGCTCGTCGGTGCGGGCGGCATCGCGGATCATCTCTTCGAAGTCGTGGAATTGAAGAGCGGGATCGCCCAGCGCGTGGGCCAGATCGAGGATCGGGTTGTCCGCATCCTGCCGGTGGACGCGGGAGAGCTCCTTGCGGCGGGGCGCGGGGAGCGTGTCGAAGACCATGCCGCCTTTGGTTTCCCCGCGCGGCTGAACGGGGGGAAGCTGGGCAGGATCGCCGAAAAGGACGAGCGTCGGGAAAATCTCGGTCAGGTCCTCGAACTGCTTGGGGTCGAGCATCGAGCTTTCGTCGACGAACCCGATATCGAGCGGCTCCTCCCGGCGTTTCCAGCCGGTGATAAAGTCGCTGCCTCTCAGACCCGCCGCCGCGAGCGCCGCGGGGACGGATTTATGGGACTGATAGGAGGCGAAGGCGCGGTCGAGCGCGATATCGGTGAGGCCTTCGATCTCGGGGCGGTCGCCATTGCCCGCGAGCCAGTCGGCGACCTTTTCGTATTCGGGATCGTAGACGGGCGTATAGAGGATGCGATGAATGGTGGTCGCAGGCACACCGCGGGTCCGCAAAACCGAGGCAGCCTTGTTGGTGGGGGCGAGGATCGCGAGAGTGCGGCGATCCTTGCGGCGGCGGCCTTCGTAATCGCCCGAGACGACATCAACACCCGCTTCTTCGAGGGCGTGATAAAGGCGGGCCAGCAGCAGCGTCTTGCCAGATCCCGCCTTGCCGATGATCGCCATGACCGAGGATGTGTCGTCGCCGCGCGGCGGGGTCAGAAGATCGTTATGCAGATCGATCCCCGCCTCCCCGAGAGCGGTGGCGACGGCGTCATAGGCTTCGGCCTGATCGTCGGAAAGGGCGAGCTGCTCGGTCATGGGGCGACCTTATGGCGGGCGCCCCCGGGGGACCAGCGGTTAGGCGGTCATGGGCATGAGCGCCCGCTCTCCAAAAGCCTCGCCGAACCAGTGTTCGGAGAGGGCGCTGCTGACGCCCGCGCGGGCGAGCACCATTGCGCGATCGGCTTCGGTATAGGTCCAAAGACCGACGCTGATCGCGTCGCGGCCTGCGCCGGAGGTGCCGAGTACCTCGGGAGAGGAGCCGATCATGCGGTAGATTCGGATCATGCGGGCATCGAAGACGCCGAGGAAGTGATCGAGATGGAAGCCGCGCATCAGCTCTCCTCCGCCGAGCATGAGAAGGCCCGCGACGCGCGGCTCGGCCTGGGGGGCGAGGCAGAAGCGGGTGCATTCCCAGATGAAGGGGCTTTTGAGCGTGGAGATATCGGCGATATCCGCGAAATGCTCCTCTGTCATGGTGCGGCCCGTGGTCGGCAGGAAGCGGGCGGAGCCGCCATGGCTGCCATCGGCGCGTTCCCAGATCACGTAGAGCGGGTCGAGATCGTCGTACTGGTCGCGCTCGAAGCCGTCTTCGTCGACGGTGACATCCCAGCCGAGCCTGTCGCGGAATTGCGTTGCGCGGTCGCGAAACATGCTGTCGCGCAGTTTGGGGTGATCGTGGAGGTCGTCGCCGAAAAGATACCGTAGCATTGTAAAAACCCTGTTCCGTCCTGATGAAAGGACGCTAGGGCGCGGTCTCTTAACGGGGTCTGAGGCCACCGTGCGGTGGCCAAGCGGGGCCGGTTTCTTCTTTGAAAACAGACATATCGCGCGGATCGGCGTTGCGCGGCGCAACAGGCCGCGTTCTAGCGGCGCCGCCTCGCCTTAAGAAGCGCGGCGATCCGCATGCTTGCCGGGCCAGCCGCCGCTGGATTCCGGGCCGGTGACGCCGACGACGATCAGGCCCTGCGCCATGGCGCGGGCGACGGCGTGGGTGGTGTTGAGCGCGCCCAGCTTGAAGCGGGCGCTTTCGATATAGGCGCGCAGCGTATGTTCGGAGATTGAGAGCGTGTTGGCGACCTGCGCGCGGCTATAGCCCATCGCCAGGAAGGTCATCGCGTCGATTTCGCGGGGCGAGAGGTTCTTGGCCGCCTCGGGAACGCGGCGCTTTTCGAACTCGAGGCCTTTTTGGTTGAAGACATGGGCGATCAGGATCAGGTCGCGGCGATTGCGGTCGGTGAAGGCATCCCATTCGGCGTCCTGGCAGCTATGCGACAGGGTAAAGAGCGCGAACTGGCCGTTAGGGCCGCGGATCGGGATGGAGTAGCCCTGATTGCCGACGCCGTGAGCGAGCGCTTCTTTTTGGAAACCACGCGCGGCCTTCGAGCTCCAGTCGAGGCGTTTCCAGTCGACGGGGTGGAAGCGCTGGAAGCATCCGATGACGACGGGATCGATGCGCAGGTAATCGCGATCCACGTAGATCTGCGCCCATTCGCGGGAATAGGTGCCGCAGCCATACTGTTCTCCGTCGGAGGAGACCCAGTGATAGACGATGTGGTCGACCTTGTAGATGTCACGAAGAGTGGTGATGTGACGTTGAAGATCCTCAAGCGACGTCGCTTGCTCGAGCTCCTCCAAGAAATGTTCCAGTTGTCGCGCCATTCACATTTGCCCTGAGGGGATGGCCCCCTCGCATTGCAGACATCTCGGCGGCGGCGATCAGGCTGGTATCATCCAGCTGCTCTGCCAAGATGGGCAGATTATTCTGTTGGGCAAACGCCTTCAGATCCGCGAGTACGTCAAGTATCCAGTCCTGTCCCAACTCGATACTCTCCCCTAAATGGTTAACAAACAGTTAATACTACCTTAGCAGGAGGGGAGAGCCGGCGGATATTCGCCGTTTGCACTCCCCCATATCTGGGGAAGGTGTAGCGGCTCAAGTTTTTGAAATCGTTAACATGAAAAACCGCCCCGGATGGGGGCGGTTCGGAGCCTACGGATCACTACGGATCAGCGGGCGGCTTCGACCGTATCCTCGAGCGTTCTGAGACCGGTGCGGGAGGCCTGGACCAGAACGGCCATGTTCCCCGGTTTATGCTCGTTGCGCATCATCTTCATATGCGCGGCCGGGATGTCGTCCCAGGCGAAGACCTCGGACATGCAGGGATCGAGCCGCCGTTCGATCATGAGCTGGTTGGCGGCGCTCGCCTGTTTGAGATGGGCGAAGTGGCTGCCCTGGATGCGCTTTTGATGCATCCAGACATAGCGGGCATCCATTGTCAGGTTATAACCTGTCGTGCCTGCGCAGATGACGACCATCCCGCCTTTCTTCACAACGAAGGTCGAAACCGGGAAGGTCGCTTCGCCCGGATGTTCGAAGACCATGTCGACATTGTTGCCTTTGCCGGTGATGTCCCAGATCGCTTTGCCGAATTTGCGAACTTCGCCAAACCACGTCTTGTAGTCGTCGGTATTGACCGTGGGCAGCTGGCCCCAGCAGTTGAAATCCTTGCGGTTGATGACGCCCTTGGCCCCGAGCGACATGACGAAGTCGCGCTTGTCCTCGCCGGAGATGACGCCGATCGCATTGGCACCAGCCGTGTTGATGAGTTGGATCGCATAGGAGCCGAGCCCGCCGGAGGCGCCCCAGACAAGGACGTTCTGACCCGGCTTGAGCTCGTGCGGGTGATGCCCGAAGAGCATGCGGTAGGCAGTGGCGAGGGTCAGCGTGTAGCAAGCCGATTCTTCCCAGGTCAGGTGCCGGGGGCGGTGCATGAGCTGCTGGGCCTGCACGTTGGTGAACTGCGCGAAGGAGCCGTCGGGGGTCTCGTACCCCCAGATCCGCTGGGAGGTGGAAAACATCGGATCGCCGCCATTGCACTCTTCGTCGTCGCCGTCGTCCTGATTGCAGTGGATAACGACCTCGTCGCCGACTTTCCAGCGGGTGACCTTGTCGCCGACCGCCCAGACGATGCCGGAGGCGTCAGAGCCTGCAATGTGGTAATCCGCGCCATGGCCGTCAAAGGGGCTGATCGGAACGCCGAGGCCTGCCCAGACACCATTATAGTTCACGCCGGCAGCCATCACGAGGACAAGGACTTCATGGCTGTCGAGTTTCGGGACGTCGACGACTTCGACCTCGAAGGCGGTGTCAGGCTCGCCGTGGCGTTCGCGCCGGATGGTCCAGGCATACATCTGTTTAGGGACGTAGCCCATCGGTGGCATCTCTCCGATCTCGTAGAGATCTTTTTCAGGCGCATCGTAATCGGGCGGGGCGGGAGCGGTATCGAGGGCCATGGAATCTCCTTCACCAAAAGTGGCTTTGCTGCAGTGCAGTATATGCCGACCTATCATCGCCTCGCAACAATACAATTCGAGATTAGCGCTTTTTGGTAATTTTATTACCCACATAACCTGACGTCAGCCCGCAAGCGCGTGACACGACAGAAGCAAACATATCTTTATTTTGCCATCTTGAGTGCTTTTCCTAGGCGAAAATGCAACCTAAAGATGAGTACTTAGTCGAGATCATTTCTCTCGGTTGTTTATTGCTGACCTTACCCACTCAGAGGACCTATCGATGACATCTGCTCTTCTTTCTCGCCGCTCTGCCTTGCTCTCGATGGCGTCCGCGGCTTCGGTTTCTGTCATAGCCCCTGGTTTTGCGTTTGCAGCATCGCCCATGGAGGCCGCGCACAAGATCAATGTCGCCGGGCGTCAGCGCATGCTGAGCCAGCGCATGAGCCGCGCGGTGATCTATACGCATCTGGGGATCGAGCCGGAGCATCACCTGACCCTTTTGCAAAGCTCGTACCGCGACTTCGACAAGGCTTTGATCGGTCTGCGGGAGGGCGATGCGGATCTGGGCGTTCCGGCCGAAGAGTCGCTTGCGGTGCGTGAATGTCTGACGGCCGTCGATCTGACCTGGATCGATTTCGGGACCCGGATGACACAGATCATGATGAATGGGTCGGCGACCGCCGAGGATGTGAGGTTTGTCGCGCGCAGCAATGAAAAGCTGCTGATGCTGTCGGATAAGGTCGTCAAAGAGATCGTCTCGGTCTACAGCAACAGGGACGTGGAACCCGGGCGCGCCGTGTCGATCGACGTGGCCGGTCGCCAGCGCATGCTGAGCCAGAAGATCGCTAAAGAAGCCGGACTGTCGGTGTTCGAAGATGGCAGCAAGGATGCCTGCGCGCGGCTGACCGATGCGATCAATCTGTTCGATATGTCCCTTTCCGCCCTGATCAACGGTCTGCCGACCGTGACGCTGCCCGCGCCGCCTGCCCCGGTCCTGAGCAAGCTGAAGGAAGTCGAGACGATCTGGAGAGACTATCGTCCTATCGCCGAACGCATCGCTGAAATGGAGAGAGCATCGCAGGACGATCTGCTGACGATCGCGCTGAAATCCGATCCTCTTCTAGTGACGATGCATGACGCCGTTCAGCTTTACGAGGCAGCGCCGTAGGGGGCACGGCGCGGAGGAAACCGTCAATTGCTCTTCCCCCCCCGTTGCAATTGACGGTTTCCTTTCATGTCGTATAAGCGGCCTTGAACGAAATATCGTTGCGAGGCGAATATGGCTGACCGTCCCTGGCTTTTCCGGACCTATGCGGGTCATTCGACCGCGACGGCGTCCAATGCGCTTTATCGCGGCAATCTTGCGAAGGGGCAGACCGGGCTGAGCGTTGCCTTCGATCTGCCGACGCAGACGGGATATGACAGCGATCACGAGCTGGCGCGCGGGGAGGTCGGAAAGGTCGGCGTTCCGGTCTGCCATCTAGGGGATATGCGCACCCTTTTCGATCAGATCCCTCTTGATCAGATGAACACCTCGATGACGATCAACGCGACGGCGCCCTGGCTGCTGGGGCTTTATATCGCGGTGGCCGAAGAACAGGGCGCGGATATCGCGGCCCTTCAGGGCACGGTGCAGAACGACATCATCAAGGAATATCTGAGCCGGGGGACCTATATTTTCCCGCCCGAGCCATCGCTGCGGATGATCACGGATGTGGCGGCCTATACGCGCCAGCATCTGCCGAAATGGAACCCGATGAATGTCTGCTCGTACCATTTGCAGGAGGCGGGTGCGACGCCGGAGCAGGAGCTGGCCTTTGCGCTGGCGACGGCGCAGGCGGTGCTGGACGATCTGAAGGGCAAGGTCGCGCCGGAGGACTTCCCTGAGATGGTCGGACGGATCTCGTTCTTCGTGAACGCGGGGATCCGGTTCGTCACCGAGATGTGCAAGATGCGGGCCTTTGTCGATCTGTGGGACGAGATCTGCCAGGTCCGCTATGGCGTGGAGGAGCCAAAATATAGGCGGTTCCGGTACGGCGTTCAGGTCAACTCGCTGGGTCTGACCGAGCAGCAGCCGGAAAACAACGTCTACCGGATCCTGATCGAGATGCTGGCAGTGACGCTTTCGAAAAAGGCGCGCGCGCGGGCGGTGCAGCTGCCCGCCTGGAACGAGGCGTTGGGTCTGCCGCGCCCTTGGGATCAGCAATGGTCGCTGCGGATGCAGCAGGTGATGGCCTATGAGACGGATCTGCTTGAATACGAGGATCTCTTTGACGGCAATCCGGCGGTGGAGCGGAAAGTCGACGAGCTCAAGGCCGGGGCGCGCGCGGAGCTGGAGCAGATCGATGCAATGGGCGGCGCGGTTGGGGCGATTGAGTATATGAAGGGCCGTCTGGTGGAGGCCAATGCCGACCGGATCGGCGGTATCGAGCGCGGGGAGACGACGGTCGTTGGCGTCAACCGATGGCAAGGTGGAGAGCAAAGCCCGCTGACCTCTGGCGATGATGCGATCATGGTTGCCGACCCTGATGCGGAAGCCGATCAGCTGGCGCGGCTGGCCGCCTGGCGTGAGAGCCGCGACGGCAACGAGGTCCAGAAGGCTTTGGTCGCTTTGCGGGAGGCGGCCAAGCGGGGGCTCAACATCATGGGCCCGTCGATTGCGGCGGCCAAGGTGGGCTGCACAACCGGCGAATGGGCGGGTGTGATCCGAGAGGTCTTTGGCCAGTATCGCGCGCCAACCGGGGTTAGCCATGCTCCGTCAAACCGGACAGAAGGGCTCGAGGAGTTGCGGCAGGCTGTGGATGCCGCCAGCGACAGGCTGGGCCGACGGCTGACATTTCTCGTGGGCAAGCCAGGTCTTGATGGCCATTCCAACGGCGCCGAGCAGATTGCGAGCCGGGCGCGTGATTGCGGGATGACTATTGTCTATGAAGGTATTCGTCTGACACCGGCTGAATTGGTTTCTGCCGCGAAACGCGATGATCCCCATGTCATTGGGCTTTCTATTTTGTCTGGCTCTCACATTTCTTTGGTAAAGGAGATGATGGCACAGCTGGAGGGAGAAGGGCTGGGACATATTCCGGTCGTGGTTGGCGGAATAATCCCGGACGACGATGCGGAGCGGCTGCTCGGCTTTGGCGTGGAAAAAATTTACACGCCAAAGAACTTCGAGTTGAATACTATTATGTCCGATCTCGTATCCCTTGCAAATCCGGCAAGGAACGCTGCCTAAGACGAAATACGATTATTGAAAAATGCGCTCGACATTTGCGTTCGGTTCGATTTTCTGGCTTTAGAGAGAAATCACTTTCTGGAGGCTGACAAAAAATGGCAATCGATCTTTCGAAAATGAAGCGCGGCGAACTTGAGAAACTGCGCAAGGATATCGACAAGGAACTAAAGAACGCGGAGGCGCGCGATCTAAAGGACGCTCGCGAAAAGGCGGCCAAGGTCGCGGCAGAACATGGGTTCACGCTTGACGAATTGGCTGGCGGAGGGCGCAAGTCCGGCAAGGGCGGATCGAAACCGAAGGCCCCTGCGAAGTACCGCAACCCCGAAGATCCGTCGCAGACCTGGTCGGGTCGCGGACGTCGTCCGGCTTGGATTGCAGAAGCTCAGAAGAAGGGCAAATCGCTCGACGATTTCCTGATCTGATCGGATAGAATGCACAGGCATCGGCGCCAAAAGGCGCGCCGGTGCCGACAGCGCGGATGAAGGCGGAGGTCGCGATGACGGTCCATATCGGAGCTGAACCCGGCGATATTGCCGACATCGTTCTGATGCCGGGAGATCCGCTTCGCGCGAAATGGGCGGCGGAGACGTTTCTCGAAGACGCGGTCTGTTATAATAAAGTGCGCGGGATGCTGGGATTTACGGGGACCTGGAACGGTCACCGCATTTCCATCCAGGGCTCGGGCATGGGAATGCCGAGCCTGTCAATCTACGCGAACGAGCTGATCCGGGATTTCGACGTTAAGACACTGATCCGCATCGGATCGGCGGGCGCGATGCAAAAGGATGTCGCAATCCGGGATGTCGTCCTGGCGATGACGGCGACGACTGTTTCTTCCCCGTCGCGCGGTATTCTCAAGGAGCTTAATTTCGCCCCTTGTGCGAACTGGGAGCTTTTACACGCGGCCTGGAACGTTGCTCAGACTCGCTCTGTGAAGACGCATGTGGGCGGTATCTATTCCTCCGATGTGTTTTACGACGAACGGCCCGATCTGAATGAGCAGATGACGCGACATGGAATTCTGGCTGTCGAAATGGAAGCGGCGGAGCTTTATACGCTTGCTGCCCGATATGGCCGCCGTGCATTGGCTGTTCTGACGATAAGCGATCATTTGCTGACGGGAGACGTTCTTCCGGCGGAAGAACGTGAAAGATCTTTCGGAGATATGGTCGAGATCGCGTTGGAGGCGGCAACGGCTTAATCTGCCTTTCGGAACTAAGGCGTTCCAGCTGTCGTTAGATTTCCGGTTAATAAAAGGATGCCGCCATGGTGTTTGTTACACGTCTTGCTATGATTTTCGCGTTTGTCTCGCTCTTGTCCGCGTGCGGCAGCGCTGGCGGAGGTGGCGGAGGGTTTGAAAGCGGCGATCCGTCAGGCGCGGAAAGCGATTCGGAAGGCGATCTTGGCGGTGGCAACAGCGATAGTGGCGATGGCGTCGCTCTCTAAGACTCTCTGATATGCCTACTTTTCCGTTAAACCGTTTTCTACTAAGGGAACTTTTGACAGGCCGCGCGGTTGTCGCGCTGCAGTCTTACTAGAAGGAGCGACATAATGTCCAAGACCCTCAAACTTCTCGGCCTCACCGCCGCTGTTGCAGTCATTGCCGGCTGTGCACGCAACGAGCCCGAGCCCGTCGTGTTCACCGAGCCGGCACCGATCTTCACCAAGGACGGCCAGATCATTCAACAGCGCCCTGTCGTTGTCGCTCCGGCATCCAACGATGTGAACGGCCCGCGCGCTGGCGCGACATCCGACATCGAAGGCGATCCTAACGATGACGACGCAGCCGGTCTTGGCGGCGGCCTGTAAGTCGACCTAACTCTGAGAAAAGAGGCGGCGCTTGGATCAAGCGCCGCCTTTTCTGTGTCTAGCGACCGTGGCTTCGATCATAGGGGGCAGGATTAAGTTGCTGCCATTGCGACAAAGCTGCGGGCTGCGGATGGAATAGATCAATCTGGAGCGGGTGGCAGATCGCCTCGTCGCTCGAATGGGTACTTGCGCAATTCCCGCCGGGACAGGCGGAGAGACCGACGACAAGGTCTATCTCAGCCAAGAATTCGATATGATCCCCCTGCCGCGCGGGGCTGGCCTTCATGAAGTACTGGCCGGTATCGCGGGTAAAGCCGGTACACATGAAGACATTCAGCACGTCATGAATGTGAAGCTCGGCGTCTTGGAGCGCAATTTGCCGGTGATCAGCAAGAGCGCTGGTGAGGTTGGAATGGCAGCAGTGGTGGTACTGCGCACCGTTTGAGAGCAGCGCATGGGTGTAGGGATCGCAGCGCGTGCCGATGACGTCGTGAACGCCGCCGCCGAACTCGTCGATACCATACCAGCCAAGCGTGTCATGGGTGATCGTCGCCATCGGGCGAAGATGGGGAAGGGTCGACCAAAGCCTGTCTCCGGTCGTGAGGTGGGTGCCGTGTAGGGCGCGGGTCTTGCCGGAAAAGAAGCGCTCGCCAAGATCGGCGGCGTTCCAGAGGTTGAGGTCTCCGACCTGGGAGCCGTCCGGACAGGAGATGCGGAAGAGCGTTCCTGCGGGCACATCGATACAGCGGCCTGTCCGCGGCGGAACGGTCATGCCGCCTTGTGGCGCGGCGCCCTCGCGCAGGGTGGCCAGATGCTTTGGATCAGGGGTAGGAAGGCTGTCGTTTGGATAGCAGATGACCGGAGGGACAGCCCTCCGGTCATTTGCGTCATCAGGTTCAGGTCGGGCTTTCACTGCGTGTCTGGTCCCCTTGCGGTGCGGATTGCCCCTTGATGAACCATCCGCCCGGTTTCTTGTCGCGCGGGGGGCCGTACCAGTCCTCGTTGCGGGTTGCGATCATAGTGCCTGCAAGTGCAGCGAAGGCAAGGGTCGCCCCGGCGAGAAGCGCGTAATCCGTACTGCGCAGGATGAGATAGAGCACCGCGTAAAGCAGTGTCAGAAGCGCCCCCAGGACCGCCGCGCGTTTGCCCAACTTGAGCGCGGTGGCGCCGAAGAGCGTGAGAAGCCCGATCGTGGCCGCACTGGAGAGCAGATAGGCGGGACCAAAGCCGATCTGCTCGGCATAGGCCACCATCAGCAGCACGAAGAGCGATTGCGCCAGACCGATCAGGATATACTGGACCGGATGCGCGGGCTTGCCGCTGCGCCCTTCGATCAGAAGGACCGTCAGGAAGGTCAGCGAGATGATGAGGATGCCGTAGCGGGCGGCGCGGTAGGTCTTTTGGTAGAAATCGTTGGGTTCGTAATACTGGACGCCGAAGCTGATATTGCGGGCCTCCTGTTCGAAGTTGTTGCGTGAGATCTGGGGCAGGTTGCGGGCCAGATGCGGGATCACCCAGCTTGCGGTGAAGCCGTCTTCAGTAATCTCGCGGCTGTCGGGAAGGAAGGCACCGGTAAAGCTGGGATGGGGCCAATCGCTTTGAAGCGTGACGGTTGTCGTGCGGGCGACGGGCGTGAAGTGCAGGCTGCCCGCCCCGTTGACGCCGAGCGAGAGGGAGAAAGCGTCGATCCGGCGTGGATCGCCGATGGCGGAGGCAACGCCTGGCTGATCGCTACCGGACGAGACGCGGGGGTCGAGTGGATATTCGGTGTCGTCGCCGCGCAGAACGGCCTCCCCGCGCAGGGCGCGGTTGTTGCTGACACCCAGGACGACCTGTGCTTCGGACCAAAGGATCGTGTCTTCGGAGCCGACCGCCTTCTCCAGCGCGCTGAGATCGAAGTCGAAGTCCAGATCGAGGACTGAGTTGTAGACCGGAACTTCGAAGATGCCGCGGCTTCGGATGCTTGTTTCGGATGTGCCATCGAGGGTGAGCTTGTCAGGGAAGACGTAGAGAGGCGCCTTCCGGTCTGTGACGGTGATCTCAACCGTCTCCAGCGCGCCTGCGGATTCGCGCACCCGTCCGGTGGTCGTGGCGCCGGCTGTCTCGACCTCTTCGACCGGGACCCTGCGGGTCACGGGACCCTCGACCGGGATGATCAGATGGGGCCCGACAATCTCTTGTGCGCCGCCCCATTCGGCACCGATGGACCGGGCGGTCTGACGTGAATAATCCGCCCGCTCGTCGATGATCGCGCCGACAAAGAACAGCGGGATGAACATGAGCAGGGCGAGAAGCCCGACGATGAGAAACCGGATACCGGATGACCTGAGCATTTTTGCCTCCTGATTGTGTTACCAGGAGGCATAAGGATCCGATCCGGCAGGACAAGCCGGGCAGATGTGCAGGATTTGCGCAGACTGCTTAAACGGAGCGTTCGACCATCATCTGTTTGATATTCGCAATGGCTTCGGCCGGGTTCAGACCCTTGGGGCAGGTCTTGGCGCAATTCATGATCGTGTGGCAACGATAGAGCTTGAAGGGATCCTCAAGCTCGTCGAGCCGCTCGGGCGTCGCCTCGTCGCGGCTGTCGATGATCCAGCGATAAGCATGGAGCAGCGCCGCAGGGCCGAGGTAGCGGTCGCCGTTCCACCAGTAGCTTGGGCAAGCGGTGGAGCAGGAGGCGCACATGACGCATTCATACAGCCCGTCGAGCTTTTTGCGGTCCTCGATGGACTGCTTCCACTCTTTCTCGGGGCGGTTCGTCTTGGTCTCGAGCCACGGCATGATCGAAGCGTGCTGTGCGTAAAAATGCGTGAGGTCCGGGATCAGGTCTTTGACGACTGGCATATGCGGGAGAGGGTAGATCTTGATGTCGCCCTTCACCTCGTCCATGCCGTAGATGCAGGCCAGCGTGTTGATCCCGCCAATATTCATCGCACAGGAGCCGCAGATCCCCTCGCGGCAGGAGCGGCGGAAGGTCAGGGTCGGATCGATCTCGTTCTTGATCTTAATCAGCGCGTCCAGAACCATCGGGCCGCAGGTGTCCATATCCACAAAGTAGGTATCGACCTGCGGGTTTTTCCCGTCATCGGGATTCCAGCGATAGACGTGGAACGTGCGCAGGTTCGTCGCGCCCTCTGGCTTGGGCCAGGTTTTCCCCGTTCGGATGCGGGAGTTCTTGGGGAGGGTGAGTTGGACCATCGGAAGACCTCTTCTTTCGCATCTACCTAACTGAAAGCGGGCGGAGAACCAACCGAAACTGCAGGGTGAATTGCCGCATGGCGCTATCGAAATTGACCGAGGAAGTCCTCTTTCGCCGCGCGGGGAAGCGTCATGGAAAGGGGGATGGGTCCCTTGATGCGTTCGGCGAGATTTGCGGGGATGTCTTCGCGGGCAATTGTCGGCAGGCCGGTCTCTGAGCCTATCTCTCGAGCGCGATTGTCGATGCTTACCACAAGAACGCGGCGGTTGTGTTTCAGGCCGCGAATGCAGCCATGAAGACGGGTTCCGGTCACATCGGTGTCGGTTTTGGCAAGATGCGCATCGTAGGCTTGCAGGGAGGGTGGGAGGATCTCGATATCCGAGGTCCGCGTCAGTTCCTGCAAATAAGGGAGATCGCGCGGTTGCTGAGGCCAAAAGGCAAGATTCTCGTAGCTGTTGCGCAGGATCTCGATCATCGCGGCGTCGTTAGAGTTGGCTTTGTGTTTAGTCAGGGTGAAGCAGACGGATGGTGCCGGTTCGGACGGCACCGGTGGAGATTTGTCGATATATCGCCAGAGCGTCGGGCAGGTTGTGTTGATCGCCTTACGGCCCGCCGTGCGGATAATCTGACCGCCGAGGCTGTCCCGAACAGCGTGGCCGTGGGACGATGACAGAAGGGTCGAGAGAAGCTTTGCCTGCGTGCGGTCGACCTTGTCAAAATCTCGATTTGCACCGACGCCGAACAGGACAACCTTGTTCTTCAGGACGGGGATATCGTCTTTTGTCACCGTCCAGACGAACCGGCGCTTGGTCTGGTCCCGGGCAGACAAGGCGTTGGTGCCAAGAAGGAAGACTACATCCGCCTGCCCTGCAAGATCGCGGCCCCATGGACCAAGCCCATCATGGCCGGAGGAAGTGGAAATATAGGCATCGGGAAAGAGTGGAAGGAGGTGAGACCTGCACTCCTCAACGATGATTTCGTCGCCTAGATTATCGGAGGCTATGGACGTATCGATCAAGTGAACATGCTTCATGCCCGATTTTCTGACACGGACGTGGCGCGATGGACAGCCCCGGATGCGGCGGATATGGCATTGCGACCCTGTTCGACGGATCCAAAGCATGTTCGCGCTTGCCTCCCGCAGTTTCGATGAGCCCAGCCAGACTTTCGTGCGGCTCCATGCCGAGCGGCTCGCGCCGGGGGAGACGGTTTTCCTGAGCCGCAAAGATGTGCCTCGCGGTCTGCTGGACGGCCCGGTGATGGTAACGGGGCATATGCCGCCTGTTGCGAGAGCATCTGATGAGAAGCCGATCGTGCTGGGCAATGCGCTTTCACGGTGGATTCGAGGGAAACCCGAAGATCAGATCGCGCGGTTCCTCAGCTATCATGGCGTGAGGACGCTGCTCGCGGAGTTCGGGCCGCAAGGTGTAGCGATGCGGCGTCCTGCCCGAAAGGCGGGCGTCGATCTATTTGTGCATTTTCACGGCTTCGATGCCTCCCGCCTATTGCGAGAGGAGAAGTGGCTGGCCAGCTATCCCAAGCTTTTTGCCGCGGCCAAGGGGGTCTTCGCGCCGTCTCAATTCATCGCAGGCAACCTGATCGGGGCGGGCTGTCCGGCGGAGAAGATCACCGTGACACCGTGCGGGATCGAACCCTCCGATTTTCCCCTCTCTGAGCGGATCGCGGGGCGATGTCTGGCGGTGGGCCGGTTCGTTGACAAGAAGGCACCGCAGATCACCTTGCGGGCCTTTGCGGCGGCGGCGAAAAACAGGCCGGATGCGCATCTGGACTTTGTAGGCGACGGGCCGTTGCTGGATGAGTGCAAGGCAATTGCGGCAGACACAGGCATCGGACGCCAGATCACGTTTCACGGCAGCCTGGACCATGTGGCCGTTCGGGAATTGATGGCGGAGGCCTCCCTTTTTCTGCAGCATTCGGTCACCGGGCGGGATGGAGATACCGAGGGACTGCCCGTGGCCATTCTGGAGGCGATGGGTTCGGGTCTATGCGTGATCTCGACCCGGCATAGCGGCATCCCGGAGGCGATCGAGGACGGACGACACGGGTTGCTTTGCGACGAGCATGATGAGGTTGCGATGGCCCGGAACCTCAAGACCGCGCTTGCGGATCGGGATCTCGCCTCAGGGCTAGGTGATGCTGCAAGGGTGCGGGTTCAGGAGAGCTTTACCGTTGATCGGTCAATCCGGCTGCTGCGTCAGGCGATGGGTCTGGGCGACGCCTGACGAGCCTTATCCCGTGAGGACGGACGGCCCTGTCTGCGCGATGCAGCGGATCGTGTCGGGACGGCCTGCGATCTCGACGACAGTCGACGTTGTTTCGGCGGTGGGGCCAGTGAGGGCGCCGCGGGCGATCAGGATGATCTCGGAGGAGGTCGCATTGTCGATCACGCAATCGGTGACTGGGGCGACCTGAAGGCCAGGGAAGCGGGTTGCGATGATGCCGCTGACGACGCTTTTGGCCGACTCCCGCGCGAGGGAATCAGCAAAGTCGGGATTGGTGGTGCAGGCGGCCGTCAGGGAGACCGCCGCCATGAAGAGGAGCGGTCTCAATAGACCCTTGCCTTTGGCTCGATCTTCTTGAGGTCGATGCCGCCTTCGTTGTGGCCCATGAGCGGGTTGAGATGGACCGGACGGTAGGTTAGATCGACGCCGCCATTGACCCAGGCCAGCGTGTGTTTGCGCCATTCGGCGTCGTCACGGTCGGGGAAATCCTCGTGGGCGTGGGCGCCGCGGCTTTCCTTGCGGGCTTCGGCGGAGACGACGGTGGCCAGAGCGTTGGGCATGAGGTTGGTCAGCTCCAGCGTCTCCATCAGGTCGGAGTTCCAGACGAGGGACCGGTCGGTGACGGCAAGATCGTCGACCTTTCCAGCAACTTCCGTCATGTTTTCAACGCCTTCCTTGAGCGTCTCGGAGGTGCGGAAAACGGCTGCGTCTTTTTGCATAGCCTTCTGCATCTCGAGCCTGAGCTCGGCAGTGGTCGTCGTGCCCTTAGCGTGGCGCAGGCCATCGAAGCGCGCGAAGCCCTTGTCGATGCTGGCTTGATTGGGCTTGCCCGCAGCAGCTTCGGCATCGACGATTTCGCCTGCCTTGATGGCGGCGGCGCGACCGAAAACAACGAGGTCGATCAAGGAGTTGGAGCCCAGACGGTTGGCACCGTGGACGCTCGCACAGCCCGCCTCGCCAACAGCCATGAGGCCAGGTGCGATCCGGTCAGGATCATCTTGTGTCGGGTTCAGCACCTCACCCCAATAATTGGTAGGGATACCGCCCATATTGTAGTGAACCGTCGGCAGGACCGGGATCGGTTCTTTGGTCACGTCCGCCCCGGCGAAAATCTTTGCCGATTCGGAAATGCCGGGAAGACGCTCTGCGAGGGTCTCTGGCGGCAGGTGCGAGAGGTTGAGGTGAATGTGGTCCCCCTCGGGGCCGACCCCCCTGCCCTCGCGGATTTCCATCGTCATGCAGCGCGACACCACATCGCGCGACGCGAGGTCTTTGTAGGTCGGTGCGTAGCGCTCCATAAAGCGCTCGCCTTCCGAATTGGTTAAGTAGCCGCCCTCGCCCCGTGCGCCTTCGGTAATGAGGCAACCGGCGCCGTAGATGCCAGTGGGGTGGAACTGCACGAACTCCATGTCCTGAAGCGGAAGGCCCGCGCGCGCGACCATGCCGCCGCCATCGCCGGTGCAGGTATGGGCCGAGGTCGCCGAGAAGTAGGCGCGACCATAGCCGCCTGTCGCGAGCACGGTCATCTTGGCGTTGAAGACGTGGAACGTGCCGTCCTCGAGCTTCCAGCAAAGGACGCCCTGACAAACGCCATCGTCGCTCATGATGAGGTCGATGGCGAAGTATTCGATGTAGAATTCGGCATTGTTCTTAAGGCTCTGGCCGTAAAGCGTATGCAGGATCGCGTGCCCCGTGCGGTCAGCAGCGGCGCAGGTGCGCTGCACCGGTGGGCCTTCGCCGAACTTCGTCGTGTGGCCGCCAAAGGGGCGCTGGTAGATCTTGCCATCCTCGGTGCGGGAGAACGGGACGCCATAATGCTCAAGCTCGTAGACGGCCTTGGGCGCTTCGCGGGCGAGGTATTCCATCGCGTCGGTATCGCCAAGCCAGTCGGAGCCTTTGACCGTGTCGTACATGTGCCATTGCCAGTGGTCGGGGCCCATATTGCTGAGGCTGGCCGCGATGCCGCCCTGGGCCGCAACGGTATGCGAGCGGGTCGGGAAGACCTTCGTCACGCAGGCGGTTCTGAGGCCCTGTTCGGCCATGCCGAGGGTCGCGCGGAGGCCGGCGCCTCCGGCACCCACCACCACGACGTCATAGTCATGCGTCTCGTAGTCGTAAGCGGCCATAATTCCTGTCCTTTTCCTAAACCGCGATGCGCGCCACGGCGAAAACGCCTGCGGCGGCGGCGGAGATGCTGAGGCAAATCATCGCGATGATGAGAAGCTTGCGGGCGACGCCGTGCACATAGTCCTCGATCAGGACCTGCACACCGCCCTTGAAGTGATAAAAGCCGACCGCGAAGGTCAGCGCTGCGATCAGTGCGGGAAGCGGTTGGCGGTAATAGGCCATCACCTCTTCATATGGTTTTCCAAGGGCATAGCCGAAGGTGAAAACGAAAAGCGGCATCAGGATCAGCAGAGCGGTGGAGCTGACCATCATTGACCAGTGATGTTCGGTGCCTGACTTGGCGGAGCCCAGGCCAACGGCGCGTTTGCGGTCTGTCATGAAGGACATCTGCGTTCTCCTCAGACGATGATTGCGGTGATGATGGCCAGAACGACGGAGCCGCCGATCATGACGTAGCCCATCGTGTAGGAGCTTTTGAGATCAAGGCCGTAGCCGTTGTCCCAGATGAGGTGCCTAAGACCGCCCAGCGTGTGATACCAAAGCGCCCAGACGCTAAGGAACAGGACCAGGTCCCCGAACCAGCTGCGCAGGAAAGCGTCAGCGGTTTCAAAGGCTTCCGGGCCAGAGGAAGCCGCGAGGAACCACCAGACGATCATCAGGGCCGAGACCAAAAGCGCGTTGCCCGTCAGGCGCACGAAGATCGAGGTCATCGAGGTCATCTGCGGTTTGTAGATGCTCAGATGCGGTGAGAGGGGCCGGTTGCCCCGGTTCACGTCGGCCATGGTGTATTCCCGATCCTTGGACTGTCGCTCGGCCTCTTATCTGGAACAATTCCAGACAGATGTCACGGGGCAGCGGCGCGGATTAGTGTCGCGGAGGAAAGAAACCGGCTTTTGTGATCACGTTGATCGGATCTCGTTAGAGATAGAGGGTTAACAGCCAGGATATCGCGATTTTGGGGTTTCGGTATCCGGTCGGTATCGCGTCGGTATCTGGTCGGTGGATTTTCGGTGCCACGCGCCTTTAACGGACCGCGCGTTGCCCGGCGGCGTCACGGCCCTCGACACGCAGGGTGCCGAGGGCCGGATTGTCAGTGCCGCGTGTCCAGAAGCGGCGCGCCGTTTTGGGCGTGCTGCCGGACAAGCTGGTTCTGGTTCTTGTTCGACGGGATCGGGCGGCGAGGTTCAGGAGCGCCGGATTGATCCGCGATTTGAGGGAAGAGGGTCATGATCTCCTCCCGTGCAGCCGGAGCGAGGGCCTTGAGCGCTTCGGGACCGGTGAAGAGGCTCTCGGTCGGGGCGCCTTCGGCGTAGATGACCTCGTGGCTGTCGAAGAGGAGGTGGATATATTCCACCTCGTGCACCTCGGTATCGACGAAGATCCCAGGCAGCTCGGTCAGACGGATCGCCGCAACGAGGACCTCCGGCTCTCCGAAGAGGCGCTGCGCGATGGCAGAGCGCACGAGCATCCGGTGCTGGCGCGAGACCAGCAGGTCGCGCTTGGGCAGACCGTCCCCCAGAGCGCCCGCGCAGATGCGGATCGGGCGGAGTTTGGGATTGGCCTGCATCTCGGCGGCGGTGATGACGCGGCTGAGACGGTGGGGCGCGCTGCGATATTGCCCGTCGATGGTCAGGACTGTCATGTCGTCGCGCAAATCCTCGACTTTCACGTCGCCGTCGGACGTCTCCACCAGAGTGCCGCGGGTCAGACACGGCACGGATCCGGGATTGGGATCGTCTTCGGGGGTGAACGTCTCGCCGTCGTCGCTGACGATCGATCCGCCGCGAGGGTCGGGGCCGACTTCGGTCGATGTCAGACCGTTGGCCGGGCCTTCGGTTGCGGTGATCGCTTCAGGCGTGTCGCGGAAGGATACGAAGGAATAGACCTCTGCCCCTTCAGAGAGGGCGACGCCGTTGCTTCGTGCCACGCCGTTGAACGTGTCGGAGCTTTGGGTGTCGATGACGTAGACATCCTTGCCTTCCGACTGGGTCGGCGTGATGCCGTCAAGCGAGTTAGACGTCCGGACGGTTCCGTCGGACCGGTAGATTGTCAGCTCGAGCGCCGAGACGTCGGTGCCTTCGTCGACTGCGATTTCGATGAAATCGCCATCGCGATTTCCAACGTATTTGATTTCAGAGAGGAATGGATCAGCCATGGGGAAGCTCCTGATGAGATGTTTCGAACACTGCCACTCATTGGGTAGAGCGCTACCACATGGGAATCGGCATTGGACACCTCGGGCGGCGGGGTCGGCCGGTTCGGTTCGGCATCTGTCTGCTTACGATGCGGCGAAGATCGCCGATGCCGGATCGCGAGGCGGATTTATGCTGGCATCAGAGCCCAGTAATCCAAGTCCAGAAGCACCTCCGGACGGTATTTGCCCGCCTCGTCCTTGAGATCGCCCGCCGCGCCCTTAGTGGCGACAAGACGTAGGCGGAGGGCCGCCACTGTTTGCGATAGCGGCGCCTTGTCCAGCACTTCGGACCAGGCGCGGACGGTGTCACCCGCGAAACAGGGGTTGGCATGGGCGCCTGCATTGATCGCCGCGATCATCTGGGCGTTGGCCAGACCGTTGAAGCTGAGCGCGCGGGCGAGGCTGATGATGTGGCCACCATAGATGAGGCGCTTGCCGTCCTGGCGGTGGGTGGCGTCGAAATGGACCTTCGCGGTGTTCTGCCAGAGGCGGGTCGCCATCATGTGCTCGGCTTCTTCGATGGTGACGCCGTCGACATGGTCGATGACCTCTCCGATGTCGTAATCGGACGCGCGGTGCGGCTCTCCGGCCAGGGCGGTATCATAGTTGGCGAAGGTGAGGCCTTCGGGGAGGGCGAGGTCCTGGGCCGCGACATGGGGAGCGAGATCGGGGATCGTGGTGTCGGGGGCGGAAGCCTCGGGGTCGCGTTTGCGGACCATGACCCAACGCACGTAGCTAAGCACAGGCTCTTCATTTTGGTTGAGGCCTGTCGTGCGGACCCAGACGACACCCGATTTGCCGTTGGAGTTCTGCTTGAGGCCGATCACCTCGGAGACGGCGCGGAGCGTGTCGCCGGGCCAGACGGGTCTGAGGAAACGCCCCTCGGCATAGCCGAGATTGGCGACGGCATTGAGCGAGATGTCAGGGACGGTCTTGCCGAAGACGGTGTGGAAGGCGATCAGATCGTCGAGCGGGGAGCCGTCGAGGCCCGAGTTGATCGCGAAGAGGTCCGAGGAGTAGAGCGCGAAACGTTGCGGATAGAGCGCGTGATAGAGCGCCCGCTCGCCTTCGGCGACGGTGCGGGGGACCGCGTGGTGGATGACCTCGCCAAGGCGGTAATCCTCGAAGAAGCGGCCGGGGTTGGTTTTCATTGCGCGCCCAGTTTCATGTCGGGGTCATAGGGTGCCTCGACCTCTTTGGTCACAGCCTGGGCGCATCGCATCACACCGTTGGCTGCGTCGAACGCGTAGGAGGGCGAGCCGTGCAGGCTCCACCCTTTGGCGAGCGCCTCGGTGACCTTGTGGCAAAAGGCGGAGGTGTCGTCGGCGGTCAGCAGGCGGTAGAGCGTTGTCATGTCGTCAGCCTCCTACCGGCCAGGGGCCGAGCCAGCCGTGAATAAAGATCACGATCACATAAAGGACGACGGCGGCGATGGGGGCCGTGATCTCCTTGCGGGCGATGGGATGGGCGGGTTTGACCCATTCGGTCTGGCGGTTCAGGACGACGATCTCGGCGATGGCCCAGGCCAGCAGGCCGCCGAAGAGGATGAGGGACGGAAGATCCCCGTTCACCAGCAGATGCGCCGCGGCGAAGATCGCAAAACCGGTGAGCTGCGGATGGCGGATGAGGCGGGTGATGCGGATCTTCGCGCCGGAGGCGGCGAAGAGGTAGAAGGCGATCAGCATCAGCAGGTTGTTGAGATGCCGCGTCCAGCTGCCGAGATCCCACAGGAATATCGTGTCGGACCAGCGGTAGCCAAAGATCATCGCGACGACCGAGACGATCAACGCGGCGGTCACGGCGCCCTTGCCCGCCTCGCCCATCGCGGCCCGGCGTTCGGGTGCGATCCGCTTGAAGAAGTGGGCGCCGGCCCAGAGGGCGACGCCGAAGATCAGCAGGAGATATCCCATCAGGTGTCGCTTTTCTCGATAAGGCGGGCTTTTGCGAGCGTGGCCCGTGCGGTTTCGATATGCAGATTTTCGACGATCTGGCCGTCGACGACGGCGACCCCCTGCCCTTGCGCCTCGGCCTCTTCGAAGGCGGCGATCTGGCGGCGGGCGAGGTCGATTTCGTCCTCCGAGGGGGCGAAGGCGGTGTTGGCGATGGCGATCTGGGCGGGGTGGATCAGCGATTTGCCGTCGAAGCCCATAGCGCGGCCTTCGGTACATTCGGCTTTCAGTCCATCCTCGTCCTTGAAGGCGTTGTAGACGCCGTCGATGGCCACGATGCCCGCGGCACGCGCGGCCAGAAGGCTAAGCTGAAGCGAGGTCATCAGGGCGGAGCGACCCTTGGCCTGTAAATCCTTGGCCAGATCGTTGGTGCCCAGAACAAAGCCTGCCATGCGGGGGGCGGCGGCGATATTGGCGGCGTTCAGCACGCCTTGGGGCGTTTCGATCATCGCCCAGATGGCGGTGTCGGCATAGCCCGGCAGCTTGTCCATTTTGGCGGCCAGTGCCTCGATATCCTCGGCGCCGTTCACCTTGGGCAGCAGGATCCCGTCGGGGGTTTCGTTGGCGATCTCGGTCAGGTCATCGCGGGACCAGCCGGTGTCGGTGCCGTTGATGCGCACGATGCGGGCGCGGTCGCCGTAGCCGCCTTCCTCGAGCGCGGCGCGCAGGGTGAAGCGGGCGGTCTCTTTTTCGGTTGGGGCGACGGCATCCTCGAGATCGAAGAGGATCGCATCGACCGGCAGCGTGCGGGCCTTTTCCAGCGCGCGGGCCTTGGAGCCGGGGATGTAGAGGGCTGAGCGATAGGGACGGATCGTCATGGAAGCCTCCGCACGATTGTTGCGCCGGGGATGGCATGAACAGGCCGGATCGTTCAAGGCGATAGTCACGCAACACCCCGCCGGACGCGCCGTTAACCCATCGCCAAGGTGCCGGGCGCAGCTTTCCCCCATTGGATAGAGGAAAGGACGGCGGCGATGAGAGAGCGGATCTATATCATAGCAGGATTTTTCTGGGCCTGCGCGGCGGCACTGGCGGCAACGGGCGTCGCGGCGGACGGCGGGCCGAAATGCGCAGAGCGGGAGCGAGTGATCGCGCTGCTGGCCGAGCAATACGGCGAAAGCCGCCAAAGCATCGGGATCGCGGCCAATGGATCGTTGATGGAGGTCTATGCCTCTGAGGTGACGGGAAGCTGGACAATCACCGTCTCTGCACCGGATGGGCCGATGTGCCTGATCGCGTCGGGGCAGGCCTATAGCCACCTCGCCGAGGCGCTGCCGTCGCGCGACGAAGGGGCCTGAACGAGGCGATTCTCTGGGGGCGCAGCCTTGGGGCTTGCCTTTGAGAAAGACCGGTCTCGCTGGGGCGGAACCGGTCTTTTTGCTGTTTGGCGAAGGGCTTAACCGGGCCGCCCGGGAAGGCTTGCGCGGGCCGGGGTGGCGCGGTAGGCCTCCCCGCGACCAAAACCGAACGCGGAGAGCTCTTCGATGGCACGACCCAAAATCGCCCTTATCGGCGCCGGACAGATCGGCGGCACGCTGGCCCATCTGGTCGCGCTCAAGGAACTGGGGGACGTGATCCTCTTTGATATCGCGGATGGCACGCCGCAGGGCAAAGCGCTTGATATCGCGGAATCCGGCCCTGCCGAAGGGTTCGACGCCAATCTAAAGGGCACCACCGATTACGCCGATATCGCGGGCGCCGATGTCTGCATCGTGACCGCGGGCGTGCCCCGCAAACCGGGGATGAGCCGCGACGATCTGCTGGGCATCAACCTCAAGGTCATGAAGGCCGTGGGCGAAGGCATCAAGGCGAATGCGCCTGAGGCGTTCGTGATCTGCATCACCAATCCGCTCGATGCGATGGTCTGGGCTTTGCGCGAGTTTTCCGGTCTGTCGCACGAGAAGGTCTGCGGGATGGCGGGCGTGCTGGACAGCGCGCGGTTCCGGCATTTCCTGGCGGACGAGTTCGACGTGTCGATGAAGGATGTGACAGCCTTCGTGCTGGGCGGTCATGGCGATACGATGGTGCCGCTCACGCGCTATTCGACGGTAGCGGGCATCCCTCTTCCCGATCTGGTGAAGATGGGCTGGACCAGCCAGGAGAAGCTCGACGCGATTGTGCAGCGCACCCGTGACGGCGGCGCCGAGATCGTTGGTCTTCTGGGCAACGGATCGGCCTACTACGCGCCCGCGACGAGCGCGATCCAGATGGCGGAGAGTTATCTGAAGGACCAGAAGCGCGTCCTGCCTTGCGCGGCCTATGTGGACGGCGCCTACGGGCTGGACGGATTTTACGTGGGCGTTCCGACCGTGATCGGCAAAGGCGGCATCGAGCGCGTCGTCGCCATCGAGCTGGCCAAGGACGAGCAGGCGATGTTCGACAAATCGGTCGATGCGGTGAAGGGCCTTGTCGAGGCCTGCAAGGGGATCGACGAGACGCTGGCCTAGCGTCGTGGCGGAGGCGAGCGAACCGCGCGGCTTTGTCCTCGCCTCCAGCGGCGAAGGGTTCGCGCCCATCGCCTTTCATGCCGGACAGTACCTGCGGGAAGTACATCCGGATGCGCTGATCGATTTCTATACCGATGAAGAAGGGCTCGATCTCGGCCCGTTCGACAGGATCGTCAAGCTGGAGCGGTCCTGGCACCGGCCCAAATTCGAGGCGCTGCGCCGGACCCGGTTCGAGCGGGCGATCTATATCGACACAGATGTCATCACGCTCGCCGATCTGAGCGATGTCTTCGATGTGCTCGACCGGTTCGACATTGCAGGCGCCCATGCGGACCGGCGCGGCAACGCGTTCAACTCGCGCGGTTGGCGGTCAAGCGTTCCGCCGGCTTTTCCGCAGATGAATTCCGGCGTGATGGGCGTCAAGAAAAGCCCGGAGATCCTGAAGCTCTGGCAGGATACCGAGGCCGCCCTGGCCGAACCGGACCAGAAGAAGGATCAGATCCCGCTGCGCGAGCTGCTGTATGAGAGCGACCTGCGGATCGCGACATTGCCGGTGGAGTACAATCTGGTCAGTCAGCGGCAGATCGATGCGATGAAGGTGGGCTATGCGGCGGCCCCTCGCGTTCTGCATCTGCACCGCCTGCACAAGCATCTGCGCCGCGACATGCCGCAGGAGACAGATCTTTCGGCCCTGCTTGGACATGGCCGACTGGCCCGGATCGCCAAACTGCTGGAGGCGGATGTCACGCTGGAGGGCCGGAACGTCGCGGATCTGTCCCGCTGGCGCCAAGGCTGGCGGGCCCGGCTGGCCGATCTGACGGTGCGCTGAGGAGTGGGGATGTTTTGCCGGCCTATAGCCAGCCCGGCCATGGGGATCGATGTCGTCATGCAGGGTAGGTAGTATCGAGATTGTTTGTGGGTCTCGAGTTGATTTCAGTGTGGTTAAATCTGCCGTCAGCCAAGGAGATGTTCGTCAGGATCATCCGACGCTCTTCTTCCTCTATACGCAAAGCTACACGAGAATTACTTCTTCGGCGAGACGACGGGCGAAGAACAAAGTATTTTTCGAGGTGGCCTGTTGAGTTCGCAGGTCTAACCCCGATGAACTCGGTCAATGACCCACGTTTGGAAGTAAATTTCTAAAGACTGAAATTAAAGAGCAGTATGGGCTTGCCGAGCATTTACTTTATGCATCTGGCCATCTTAAAAAATTTTCTCTTCCGAGACTCCGCTGCAGTTTCGATACAGCATCGGTCTGATTATTAGCGATCTCGAGAAAGTTTTCGAGAGTTTTTCGTGGAAACTGGAATATAGCAAGAAAGAAGTTGATCGCTTGAAGTCAGAAATTTTAGGTACTTTGACCGAACGAACCCTACGACTTATTGGATTGATCTCTCAGGAAGAAAGAACGCGCATCCAAATCGCGAAAACAAAACTAGAGACAGCAGAGAAAGAACTTCGGAACCGCCTTTCTGTGCAGTCCCGGCGGGATGTGTTCAAGGAGGGCCGTCTATCTCTTGGAGGTCATTACCAAGAGGGCAGAAAGTGGTAGAGGCTTTCATCGGTAGAAGTGAGAGACATAAAAAGGTATTATTGCGGATCTTTCGGAGTTTTATAAGAGCGCGAACCAGTATGGCACTATTGAGAAATCTTTGAATGAATGCGTTCTACAAATCATTTCGGCTGAGCCAGAGGTGTACCAACTGCTCCCGCAGAACCTCAGAACGCTTCTGGAGAAAGACTACCGAAATCCAAGCTGGGGTGATGATATGTGGCACTAGATCGGGGGCTGGGGCGGCGAGGTTCAGGAGTCGGCGACGATCAACGAGAAGAGTATTTTACTGTTTCAGGCTGCAAGTGACGAGATTGTCCGCTTCATGTGGGGCGATGTCGGGCTGATGCAGTTCTGGATTTCTGCGGAGGCGCTTGCAGAGCGCGATTGGTCCAAGGTTCAGGTGACTGTTGAAGGTCACTGAAGGAACCTGTGGTACTCACCTCTATCTTGGCTTCGTGTTGCGCCCCTGTTTTATAGGGACGATTAACCTTGCAATACAAATTTGTGATCACACCTATTTTGACTGTGATCACAATTGCTGGTTTTCCGCCGGTTCACACTGAATCCCCTTTGATCGCGGGGGCGGGCGTGGCAGACCGGGGCTGATCTGATGCCAGCCAAGGAGACGTTGCGGTGAACATTCACGAATATCAGGCCAAGGCCCTTCTTCGCAGCTATGGCGCTCCGGTGTCGGATGGGCGTCCTGTGATGCGGGCCGAAGAGGCCAAGACGGCGGCGGGCGCTCTGGACGGACCGCTTTGGGTCGTGAAGGCGCAGATCCATGCAGGCGGGCGCGGCAAGGGCTCGTTCAAGGAGGCGGATGCGGGCGAAGCGGGCGGTGTTCGGCTGACCAAGTCGGTCGAGGAAGCCGCCGAGGAAGCCAAGAAGATGCTCGGCCGTACGCTGGTGACGCACCAGACGGGCCCGGCAGGCAAGCAGGTGAACCGCATCTATATCGAAGACGGCTCGGGCATCGAGACCGAGCTGTACCTCGCCCTGCTTGTGGATCGTCAGACCTCGCAGATCAGCTTTGTCTGCTCGACCGAAGGCGGGATGGATATCGAGGAGGTCGCGGCCTCCACCCCGGAGAAGATCCTGAGCTTCAGCGTCGATCCGGTGACGGGCTACCAGCCGTTCCATGGACGGCGGATCGCCTTTGCGCTCGGCCTTGAGGGGCAGCAGGTCAAGCAATGCGTCAAGCTGATGGGCACGCTCTACCAGATGTTCGTCGACAAGGACATGGAGATGCTCGAGATCAACCCGCTGATCGTGACCGACAAGGGCGATCTGAAATGCCTCGATGCGAAGATGGGTTTTGACGGGAACGCGATCTACCGCAATGACGATATCGCCGCGCTTCGCGACGAGACCGAGGAAGATCCCAAAGAGCTGGCCGCGTCGAAATACGATCTGAATTATATCGCTCTGGACGGTGAGATCGGTTGCATGGTGAACGGCGCGGGTCTGGCCATGGCGACGATGGATATCATCAAGCTTTACGGCGCGGAGCCTGCGAACTTCCTTGATGTGGGGGGCGGCGCGACCAAGGAGAAGGTGACGGAAGCCTTCAAGATCATCACCTCCGACGAGAACGTCAAAGGCATCCTGGTGAACATCTTCGGCGGCATCATGCGCTGCGACGTCATCGCCGAGGGCGTGGTCGCCGCGGTCAAAGAGGTCGGCCTCAAGGTGCCTCTGGTCGTGCGGCTCGAGGGGACGAATGTCGAGAAGGGCAAGGAGATCATCAACACCTCCGGCCTCGACGTAATTGCAGCGGACAATCTGAAAGACGGCGCGCAGAAGATCGTGAAGGCGGTGAAGGGGTGAGTGCAGTGAGAGCGATCGGGACGGCTGCGGCTATTCTTGTCCTCGCCTCCTGCGCCCAAACTGGATCATCTGGGCGTGAAGGAGTGATAACCTCTGACGTGCAGACAGTCGTGGCCGACGCCGCTCGGGCCTGCGTCGCGCGCCTGAGCGACGGGCAAAGCCTCAATACGCTGGTGGCGCGCGGCTTCAGATCATCTCGCAACGAATATGGCATACGTGTTCCCAACCCTAATACAGTCGGAAGCAGCAGTATCAGCGTCCGCGAACGTGAGAATACCTGCCAAGTGCGGGTCTCTCCGGCAATGTTCAACGAAACGTCGATACTCTTCGATGTGGCAGAGGACGCGTTGCTTGGCGCAGGGTATCGCGAGGAAATCGTTCAGATCAACGGTGCGCTTGGCCGCAAGGTCTTCGTTCGTGGATCTGCACGAATCGAGCCTCGCATCCGCACCGGATCTGGCCGGGCCGAGCTGATATTGTCGCGGAGGGACTAGGCGACTTTTGAAAGAGGGAACTTGGGTTGATGCGTCTGATGGCGTTGTCAGCCCCCCATATACCGAACAACACAGACCAAGGACGATTAAGACGTGCGTATACTTAAGACGATGGCCTGCGCGGCTGCATTGATGGCGATGGCTGGTTGCGAAGCCCCCGGAGTTTCAGCACCGGGCCGGGTCACCGAGGGTGCCCAGACGGCGCAAGCCTCTCAGTTCACGAGCGCGAAGCCGGAGCTTGTCCTCAAGGCGCAGCAGGTCATCACGGCCTGCGTCGAGGAGTTGCCGGATCGCCGTGCGGTGCGCGGGCGGTTGCAGGATATCGGGCTGCGGTCGGAAGGCGTGTTCGAGAGGGACAACTATTACACGCTGGATGGCCGGAGACTTGTCGCCGTGGTGTCGATCGACAGCGACCGGGAGGCCGTTTGTTCGGTCTTTGTGAGCGAGATGTCGGAAGAGGAAGCGACGATCCTGGCGGGCCTGGCCGCGGAGCCCCTGGACGCGACGCGCTACGGCACCGATGGGGTCGATATCGCTGCGGTCTGGGCGCTTGAGCGGGAGGGCCGGGCCTTCATTCTTGCCGCTCTCGAGCGGCAGAACCTGCGGATCATGCGCGGCGCGGGCGTTGCCGTCATCCTTGACGACGAGCCACTGGAGATCGTGGAAAACTAGAGTGATGTGATCGCCCCGGGGAGGGCTGTTCGGATGTCGGTTCAACAGGTGGACAGAAGAGGAAAGGCCGGTTTTGGCCGCGATGCCGGCCTGACTGCCGGTCAAGCGGGCGGGATCGCGCTGAGCGGGCGCGTGAGCCCGCGCGTTGGTACAGGCCTGGCTGCAGCTGCGCTAAGTCTTGCACTGTCCCGGACCTGAAGGAGCCACACGATGCGTCTTGCCCTCTGTTTTGCCCTTTTCCCCGCCACCGCCTTTGCCGATCCGCTTGCCGAGATGGGAGAGGCCTGTGTGACGACCGATCCCAAGCAGCTGATGGCAGCCGGCAAGATCCTCGAGGAGCGTTTCGGCTATGAACGGACGGCGGGGATCGAGGGGATGGAGACGTATATCTCTTCGGACAAGAGCCGGACCGTGTTTTTGATGGGCGACGGTGCGGCGGCCTCTTGCGTGATGGTTCTGACGGCCAAGGACGAGGCCCGGATCAACAAGATCACAGGCAAGCTCGACCAGTTGGCTTCGGGCCAGCCGGGCAGCACCGAGATCGAAGGACCCGGATCGCACTATCACTGGGTCGCCGATGGCCATGACGTCACCGTCGGCCATCAGATCGCCGAGAACGGCGAGGATCTGATCCTGACCTATGAACTTGGCGGAGCGGGGTCGTGATCTGCGCCGCCTCCCGATATCGCGCGGCGCCCTGCCCCGCCTTCAAGACAGAAATCCCAAGGAGCTGACATGGCCATTCTCGTCGACGAAACCACCAAGGTGATCTGCCAGGGGCTGACCGGCTCTCAGGGGACGTTCCATACCGAGCAAGCCATTGCCTACGGCACGCAGATGGTGGGCGGCGTCACCCCCGGCAAGGGCGGGATCGAGCATCTGAACCTGCCGGTCTTCAACTCCTGCCACGAGGCGGTGGAGCGGACGGGGGCTAATGCGTCGGTCATCTACGTGCCGCCGCCTTTTGCCGCCGATTCCATCCTCGAGGCGATCGATGCGGAGATCCCGCTGGTCTGCTGCATTACCGAGGGGATCCCGGTTCTCGACATGATGAAGGTCAAGCGGGCCTTGGAGGGATCCAAGACCACGCTGATCGGGCCGAACTGCCCGGGCGTGATCACGCCCGATGCCTGCAAGATCGGGATCATGCCGGGCCATATCCACAAGCGCGGCAAGGTCGGCGTCGTCTCACGCTCGGGCACGTTGACCTATGAGGCGGTCAAGCAGACGACCGATGTGGGTCTGGGCCAATCGACCTGCGTCGGCATCGGCGGCGATCCGATCAAGGGGACCGAGCATATCGACGTGCTGGAATGGTTCCTGGCCGATGACGAGACCGAGGCGATCATCATGATCGGCGAGATCGGCGGCTCGGCCGAAGAGGAAGCCGCCCAGTTCCTCGCCGACGAAGCGAAGGCGGGCCGCGGCAAGCCGACGGCGGGCTTTATCGCGGGTCGCACGGCGCCTCCGGGTCGCCGCATGGGCCATGCGGGCGCCATCGTCGCAGGCGGCAAGGGTGATGCGGAGAGCAAGATCGAAGCGATGAAGGCTGCCGGGATCACGGTGGCCGAGAGCCCTGCGACGCTGGGCGAAGCTGTGGTGGAGGCGATAGGGTGAGGTGGCAGACGTTCGGTCATCAGAGCTAAGGGCTGCGCCTGACCGGGCGGGGCTAGGGCGTGCAGGCTCAGCCCGGTCGTGCCGGACATCGTCCACTGGACGATGTGTTGTTCGGCATTTACCCCCGTGCGGAGCGGGACGGGCGCTGCCCGGCGCAAACGACGGGAGCGACATCTAAGCGATGACCCGGCTTGCCCTCCAACTCTGCTTGCTCCGTCGATCTCGTCTCGCGGGCCGCTCGCGGCGGTTCGCGTTCCGGCGGATTGAGGGTTAGATCATGGCGCTTATCTCTCACGATCATGAGCTCATCTTTCTCAAGACGGCGAAGACCGCCGGAACATCGGTGGAAATGTTTCTTGAGGCGATCTGTAGCGGCAGCGATACGCCTGTCCTGGAGCGAACGCATGCGAGGCAGACCGAGCGGTTAATCGTGGGGATGCGGCTGGTCGAGAAAGCCGAACGCCTTCCTCTGGACGAGGTTTGGTACAATCACATGCCAGCCGCGGAGATACGGGACCGGCTTGGTCCCGAAAGATGGGATCGCTATCGCAAGGTCACGACGGTTCGGAACCCGTTCGACCTTGCAGTCTCGCGCTTTCACTGGACTGCGGAACGGCGCGGAGACCTTCCAATCCCGGAGGATGTCGATCGCCAGCGGGAGGCTTTCTCGCATTTTGTGAAAACGGCCGTGTTTCGCAGCAGTGCGGATATCACCCATATCGACGGGGTGTTCGCGGTCGACCATATTCTGCGCTTCGAGACACTTCCGGCAGATCTGCGGACGCTCTGTGCTGATCTGGGTTTGCGATATGATCCGGCGATCCTGCCCCATGCCAAAGCCACCTCGTGGCGGCGGTTCGGGCTGGCGACCGAGGATTATTATACGCCTGAAACCGAGGAGATCGTCCTTCATCAATACGCCTGGATGTTCGATCACGGTGGATATTCCAGATCCGTTAAGGAACTTGCCGGAGGGGTTGGCGTATGACCCCCCTCGTCGCCCTCAGATCCTCACTCGCCCGTTGGCGCACCTTTGCGGGGCGCTCGCGGCGGTCGGAGTTTTGGTGGAGCGTGCTGGCGGCGCTCTGGGTCGTGGTGGCCGCGCTGGGGCTGGATCAGCTTCTCTTCGGAGGCGGCACCACGAGGATTGACTGGAGCCCGCGGTTTCCGGTGACCGGGCTCGCCTTGTTGGCGCTGGCCTGTCCCTTGATGGCTTTGGGATGGCGGCGGATGCAGGATACGGGGCGGCCTGGATGGCTTGCGCTCATGCCTCTGGCGGTGGGCGTGCCGGTCAATGCCGCTTTGCTTTCGGGATGGGTACAGACCGGGCGCGGGGTTGCCTATATGATGCTCACCGTGATCGAACTTGCTGTCCTTGCTGTGACCATCCTGCTGCTCGCCCGGCCGTCTGCGCCCGGGGCGAACCGGTATGGGCCCAATCCGAAGGAGGTGGGGGTGTGAGCTATTCTCAATCTTTGATCTCATTCATTAATCCAATTCGTCCCTTTTCCGGGCGAATGTCGCGAAAAGCATTTTGGAGCTGGGCTCCGGCATACGTTGTTTCGGTTGCTCTATTTGTTGCGATATTTTCCAGGTGGCTCGGTCATCCTTATATTAATTTTCTGCAGTTCATTATTCTTATCTTTGTTATCGCGATGTTGCCACTTTTTGTGCTTTTTACAAGGCGCATCAGAGACGCGGGACTGCCACCCGGAATCATGCTGACTTTTCCACTTTATATTATCTTTGTTCCGCCATTGATTTACTTTGCGGACGTATATGAATGGATCTACCCGACTTCGCGCGGTCGGCTGATGCCCGAAGGTCTATACGCGTTATTCGGCTATATCGCCCTTTTTCCTTTGACCTTTCTGCTATGCCTTCTGCCATCAAAAACTATGACAAACACGGTTAGCCCGAACCCCAACGAGGTCCCCCAATGACCGAACAGTCTCCTAATGATGTCTTCCATGCCTCCTCGTTCCTGCAGGGGCATAATGCCGATTATATCGAGCAGCTTTATGCGCGATATGCCGAAAACCCCGATGCGGTGGATGAGGACTGGCAACGGTTCTTCAAGGAGCTGGGGGATCGCGAGGATGCTCTGGCCGAGGCGGCGGGGCCGAGCTGGGCGCGCAGCGATTGGCCGCCTCAGCCAGCCGACGATCTGACGGCGGCTCTGGACGGGCAGTGGCCGTCCGATCCCAAGGATGCTCCGAAAGAGGCGAGGGCGGCGGCGAAGAAGATCGCGGACAAGGCCGAAGCCTCGGGCGTGACGGTGAGCGATGCGCAGATCCGGGCGGCGGTTCTCGACAGCATCCGGGCGCTGATGATCATCCGCGCCTACCGGATCCGGGGGCATCTGGTGGCCGATCTCGACCCGCTGGGTATGCGCGATCAGACGCCGCATCCCGAGCTTGATCCGGCCTCCTACGGGTTCACCAAGGCGGATATGGACCGGCCGATCTTCATCGACAACGTGCTGGGCCTCGAGATCGCGACGATGAACGAGATCATCGCGCTGGTGGAGCGGACCTATTGCGGCACCTTCGCGCTGCAATACATGCACATCTCCGATCCCGAACAGTCCGGCTGGCTGAAGGAGCGGATCGAGGGGCTGGGCAAGGAGGTTCAGTTCACGAAGCAGGGCCGCCGGGCCATTCTGAACAAGATGGTCGAGGCCGAGGGCTTCGAGAAGTTCCTGCATGTCAAGTATATGGGCACCAAACGGTTCGGCCTTGATGGCGGCGAAAGCCTGATCCCGGCGATGGAGCAGGTGATCAAGCGCGGCGGCGCGCTGGGGATCGAGGAGATCGTAATCGGCATGCCCCACCGCGGGCGGCTGAGCGTTCTAGCGAACGTGATGGGCAAGCCTTACAAGGCGATCTTCAACGAGTTCCAGGGCGGCAGCTTCAAGCCCGAGGATGTCGACGGATCGGGGGATGTGAAATACCACCTTGGCGCGTCGTCTGACCGGGAATTCGACGGCAACACCGTGCACCTGTCGCTGACGGCGAACCCTTCGCATCTGGAGGCGGTGAATCCGGTCGTGCTGGGCAAGGCGCGGGCCAAGCAGTTCCAGATGAACGATGCCGACCGGACCAAGGTGCTGCCGGTGCTGCTGCATGGCGATGCGGCCTTTGCCGGTCAGGGCGTCGTGGCCGAGTGCTTTGGCCTTTCGGGGCTGGTCGGGCACCGGACGGGCGGGACGATGCATATCGTGGTGAATAACCAGATCGGGTTCACGACGGCCCCGCATTTCAGCCGGTCAAGCCCCTACCCCACCGACATCGCGCTGATGGTCGAGGCGCCGATCTTCCACGTGAACGGCGATGATCCCGAGGCGGTCGTGCATGCCGCCAAGGTCGCGACCGAGTTCCGCCAGAAGTTCCACAAGGACGTGGTGATCGACATCTTCTGCTACCGCCGCTTCGGTCACAACGAAGGCGACGAGCCGATGTTCACCAACCCGGTGATGTACAAGAAGATCAAGAAGCAGAAGACCACGCTGACGCTTTATACAGAACGGCTGGTGCGCGACGGTCTGATCCCCGAAGGCGAGATCGAGGATATGAAAGCCTCGTTCCAGGCGCATCTGAGCGAGGAGTTCGAGGCGGGCAAGGATTACAAACCCAACAAGGCCGACTGGCTCGACGGGAAATGGTCGCATCTGGATCGGCGGGACGGCGAGAACTACGACCGGGGCGAGACGGCGATCAAGCCCGAGACTTTCGATCAGGTGGGCACGGCGCTGACCACGGCGCCGGAGGATTTTCCGCTGCACAAGACGATCGGGCGGCTGCTCGACGCGAAGTCGAAGATGTTCGACAGCGGAGATGGTTTCGACTGGGCGACGGGAGAGGCGCTGGCCTTCGGCTCGCTGCTGACCGAGGGCTATCCGGTGCGGCTGGCAGGGCAGGATTCCACGCGGGGCACGTTCTCGCAGCGGCATTCGGCCTTCGTCAATCAGGAGGACGAGAGCCGCTACTACCCTCTCAACCACGTGCGCGACGGACAGGCCCGCTACGAGGTCATCGACTCGATGCTGTCGGAATATGCGGTTCTGGGCTTTGAATACGGCTATTCGCTCGCCGAGCCCAACGCGCTGGTCATGTGGGAGGCGCAGTTCGGCGATTTCGCCAATGGCGCGCAGATCATGTTCGACCAGTTCATCTCCTCCGGGGAGAGCAAGTGGCTGCGCATGTCGGGCCTCGTCTGCCTGCTGCCCCATGGTTATGAGGGACAGGGCCCTGAGCATTCCTCGGCTCGGCTGGAGCGGTTCCTGCAGATGTGCGGCGGCGACAACTGGATTGTCGCCAACTGCACGACGCCGGCGAACTATTTCCACATCCTGCGCCGCCAGCTGCACCGGACGTTCCGCAAGCCGCTGATCCTGATGACGCCCAAATCGCTGCTACGGCATAAGATGGCGATCTCGGCGAAGGAGGATTTCGTCACCGGATCGTCCTTCCATCGCGTTCTCTGGGACGATGCGCAGAAGGGCAATTCGGACACCGAGCTGGTAGCGGATGACAAGATCAAGCGGGTCGTGATGTGTTCGGGCAAGGTCTATTACGACCTGCTGGAAAAGCGCGACGCCGAGGGGATCGACGATGTCTACCTGATGCGGTTCGAGCAGTTCTATCCCTTCCCGGCGCAGTCCGCCGTCAAGGAGCTGGAGCGGTTCAAGCAGGCCGAGATCATCTGGTGCCAGGAAGAGCCGCGCAATCAGGGCGGGTGGAGCTTCATGGAGCCGAACCTCGAATGGGTCCTGAGCCGCATCGATGCCAAGAACCAGCGCCCGGTCTATGCCGGACGTGCCGCCGCCGCGTCGCCCGCGACGGGCCTTGCCTCCCAACACAAAGCTCAGCAAGAGGCGCTCGTGAACGACGCTCTCGGAATTGAAGGATAACACGATGAGCACCGAAGTCCGCGTCCCCACTTTGGGGGAATCCGTCACCGAAGCCACGGTCGCGACCTGGTTCAAGCAGCCCGGCGACAGTGTCGCCGTCGACGAGATGCTGTGCGAGCTGGAAACCGACAAGGTGACGGTCGAGGTGCCCTCGCCTGCTGCCGGTACGCTCTCCGAGATCGTGGCGGGCGAAGGCGACACGGTCGGCGTCGATGCGCTGCTGGCACAGATCGCCGAGGGCGGCGAAGCAGCCGAGCCGAAGCCCGAGAGCGGGGAGGCCAAGGCGGAGGCGCCGAAGGATGAGGCTCCTGCCAAGTCCGATGGCGATGATGCGCCGGTGGACGTGATGGTGCCGACGCTGGGCGAAAGCGTGACCGAGGCGACGGTTTCGACCTGGTTCAAGAAAGCGGGCGAGAGCGTCGAGGCGGACGAGATGCTCTGCGAACTGGAGACCGACAAGGTGTCGGTCGAGGTGCCTGCGCCGACGGCAGGCACGCTGACCGAGATCCTGGCCGAGGAAGGCGCCACTGTTGAGGCGGGCGGTAAGCTGGCCGTGATGTCGCGCGGCGCGGCCCATTCGGAAAGCGTCGGCACGCCGAAGACGACGATGGAGGCGAATACCGACGCCCAGTCGCAGACCCCGGACAAGGGCCGGTCGGATGTCGAGGATGCGCCGTCGGCGCAAAAGCTGATGGCCGAGAAGAACCTCTCGCGCGACGAGGTCACCGGGTCGGGCCGCGATGGGCGCGTGATGAAGGGCGATGTGCTCAAAGCGCTTTCGGAGCCGAAGAAGGAGGCGGAGGCGCCCAGCGCGCCGCGTGCTCCGGTGGCCGCCGAGGACGAAGCGCTCGAGGAGCGGGTCAAGATGACCCGCCTGCGCCAGACCATCGCCCGCCGCCTGAAGGAGGCGCAGAACACGGCGGCCATGCTGACCACCTATAACGAGGTGGACATGACCGGCGTCATGGAGCTGCGCAATGAATACAAGGACCTGTTCCTGAAGAAACACGGCGTGAAGCTGGGCTTCATGTCCTTCTTCACCAAGGCCTGCTGTCATGCTCTGAAAGAGGTGCCCGACGTCAATGCCGAGATCGACGGCGATCACGTCGTCTACAAGAACTACGTCCATATGGGCATCGCGGTGGGCACGCCGAACGGTCTGGTCGTGCCGGTGGTGCGCAATGCCGACGACATGAGCTTCGCGACGATCGAAAAGACCATCTCGGAGCTGGGTGTGAAGGCGCGGGACGGCAAGCTTTCGATGGCGGACATGCAGGGCGGGTCGTTCACGATCTCCAATGGCGGGGTCTACGGCTCGCTGATGAGCTCTCCGATCCTGAACCCGCCTCAGAGCGGGATCCTAGGGATGCACAAGATCCAAGAGCGGCCGATGGTCGTGAACGGAGAGATCGTAATCCGCCCGATGATGTACCTCGCCCTGAGCTACGACCACCGGATCGTGGACGGTAAAGGCGCGGTGACGTTCCTTGTGCGGGTGAAGGAAGCGCTGGAAGATCCGCGGCGGTTGTTGATGGATTTGTGAGGGGTTGGGTTGGTGAAGACTGTGCCATTGGATCTCACCAGAAAAGCAATCATCGCGTGGTGTGCGCTAGTTATTGTTGGAATAGTCACCGGGCTGACAGCAACACTGGCGTTTGCAACCGAGCCTGACTACTTTTTGACGGCAATCATCCAAGCATCCATGGTCGCTTGTGGGCTCATTTGGATTTACGCGACACTTGCCGTCGCCTCATACCGGCGTTCAGACAACGCACCCAAGTGGAACCGTAGCCTCTTCTGGTTCTGGTCTGGTATCGCGGGCTTGATGCTCTTGGCATCCGTTTTTCCCGACCCAAACAAGGACGAGTTTGCGACTCAGCGATTTGCTGCAAGCATTCTTTTGTTGTCTTTATTTGCGGTTATTCACTGGGGTTTTCATCGCGGACTTCGAAACGAAGGTGCGACTTGCCGATGAAGAGTGCCGAGCGGGCACCTGCGCCCCAGTTGACTTCCATTTTCGAGATAGGATGGCGGGGTTCAATCCGCCATCCTTAGTTACCAAACCGAACCGGGACGGCGGGCTGAAGCCCGCCCTACAGACAGGAACTTTATGACCCTTTCCACCATCCTCGCGCTTTACGGTCTTCTCGTGGCCATCACCCTCGTTTTGCAGGCCACCGGTTATATGCAGAAGCTCGGGATGGGGTATCTGCTCTCCTCTCGGGACGAGCATCGGACGGTTGAAGGGATGGCGGCTCGGCTGGACCGGGCGCTGAACAACTCGGTTGTGGGGATGGCGCTTTTTGGGCCTGCGGTTCTGCTGCTGATTATCCTCGACCGGGAGACCAATCAGGCGCTTCTGGCGGCGCAGGTCTTTCTGGCGGCGCGGGTCGTTTACCTGCCCGCCTATGTCTTCGGGATCGTCGGGCTGCGGACCTTTGCCTGGAGCGCGGGCTTCGTGGCGACCGTGATCCTTTATCTCCTCGCCCTATGATCGCTGTCTTCCTCCTGTCGCTCTGGGCCGATTGGGCCGAGCCGCCTGCGATGGCGGCAGCCTCGGAGCAGGCGGATGCCATCCATGTGGACAAGTCGGAGCGCCGGATGGACCTGCTGCGGGGCGGCGAGGTGATCGAGACCTATCGCGTGGCCCTTGGCTTTACCCCCGAAGGCCACAAGAGGCAGGAGGGTGACGGGCGCACGCCCACCGGCACCTACGAGATCGACTGGCGCAATGCGCAATCCATCGCGCATCTGTCGCTCCATATCTCCTATCCCAACGAGGCGGATCGGGCCTGGGCGGCGGAGCGCGGCGTCGATCCCGGCGGAGATATCATGATCCACGGCGTGATGAACGGATACCGGATGCTCGGGCCGCTTTTGCGCTATGTCGATTGGACCTGGGGCTGCATCGCGGTGACCGACCGCGAAATGCGCGAGATCTGGTCCCTGGTGCCCGACGGCACGCCTATTGTGATCGAGGAATGATGGAAGCGCTTCGTGATATCCGGATCCTAAGGTTTTGACCGAATGAGCGACGAACCCACCCTCGCCCGGCCGCTGATTACATGGGTCGTCCGCGTCGCGATTGCCGCGGCGCTTGTCTGGGCATGGCAGGTGACACGCGGATCAGGCCCGGCGCTCTGGTGGGCGGTTGCGGCCTATGCGGCGCTGTCGCTGCTGACCGGTTTGATGCTTTATCGCGCGCGCAAAGCGCAATATGCCAAGGCGCAAGCGCGGCTTGAATCCATCGCCGAGACGCAAGACATTCCTGAGAAAGACACGCGACCATGACCCCCGAACTGACCGTTCTTGCCTTGGCCGCCCTGCTGCAGGGCGCGCAATTCGTGCTTTACGCCGTGCCCGCCAATCTGGAGCTGGGGACCAAGAAAACGATGGGGCCGCGCGATGACCAGACAGCCCTGGCCTCGGGGTTGTCGGACCGGACGAAGCGGTTGAAGCGGGCGATGGAGAACCATTTCGAAGGGTTGATCCTCTTTACCATTGCCGCTGTCGTGGTGACGCTGGGCGAGCAATCGACATGGTTCACCGGCGCTTGCGCATGGGCCTATCTGATCGCCCGCATCGCCTATATTCCCGCTTATGCGCTGGGCCTTTCGCCACACCGATCGATTGTTTGGATCGTCGGGTTCGCCGCGACCTTTCTCATGATCCTCGCAGCCCTTATCTAAGTTCCGAACGCCCCCGAAGGAGAGACCCCCATGGCCAGTTACGACGTTATCATCATCGGCTCAGGTCCGGGCGGCTATGTGGGCGCGATCCGTTGCGCTCAGCTGGGGCTCAAGACCGCAGTGGTCGAGGGGCGCGAGACGCTGGGAGGCACCTGCCTGAACATCGGGTGCATTCCGTCGAAGGCGCTGCTGCATTCGACCGAGCTGCTGCACGAGACGGAGCATAATTTCGAGAAGATGGGCCTTAAGGTCGGGGCGCCCAAGGTCGACTGGAAACAGATGCAGGCCTACAAGGACGACGTGATCGGGCAGAACACCAAGGGGGTCGAGTTCCTTTTCAAGAAGAACAAGATCGACTGGCTCAAAGGGTGGGGATCGATCCCGGAAGCAGGCAAGGTGAAGGTCGGGGACGAGGTCCACGAGGCGAAGCATATTGTCGTTGCCTCAGGGTCGGAACCGTCGGCTTTGCCGGGGATCGAGGTGGACGAGAAGATCGTCGTGACCTCCGAAGGGGCGCTGGCACTGGGCAAGATCCCGAAGACGATGGTCGTGATCGGCGCGGGCGTGATCGGGCTGGAGCTGGGATCGGTCTATGCCCGGCTCGGGACCAAGGTGACGGTCGTCGAGTATATGGAGACGATCACGCCAGGCATGGATGCGGAGGTGCAGCGGCAGTTCCAGAAGATCCTTAAGAAGCAGGGGCTGGAGTTCATCCTCGGCGCCGCCGTGCAGGGTGTGGAGACGGCCAAGTCGAAGGCCAAGGTGAGCTACAAGCTGAAGAAGGACGACAGTGAGGCCGTGCTGGACGCCGATGTCGTTCTCGTTTCGACGGGGCGCAAGCCCTATACGGACGGGCTGGGGCTCGACGCTTTGGGCGTGAAGGTCAGTGAGCGCGGGCAGATCGAGGTCGACGGGCATTACCGGACGAATGTGGAGGGCGTTTATGCCATCGGGGACTGCATTGCCGGGCCAATGCTGGCGCATAAGGCCGAGGATGAGGGGATCGCGGTGGCCGAAGGCATCGCAGGCCAGCATCCGCATGTGAATTACGACGTGATCCCTGGGGTCATCTATACCCATCCGGAGGTGGCCAGCGTCGGCAAGACCGAGGCGGAGCTGAAGGAGGCGGGGCATGCTTATCGCAAGGGCAGCTTCCAGTTCATGGGGAATGGGCGGGCGCGGGCTAATTTTGCGGCCGATGGGTTCGTGAAGATCCTGGCCGACAAGGAGACGGACCGCATTCTTGGCGCGCATATCATCGGGCCGATGGCGGGCGATCTGATCCACGAGATCTGCGTCGCGATGGAGTTCGGCGCGGCGGCCGAGGATCTGGCGCGGACGTGCCATGCGCATCCGACCTATTCCGAAGCTGTCCGCGAGGCGGCTTTGGCGGCCAGCGGGATGGGCGCGATCCACGCCTAGAGGCGGATCGGCCTCAGGCCCTCCTGCGCGTCAGGAGGGTCCAGACCCGCAGATCGAGGATGACCTTGATCGTCGCGGCCAAGGCAAAGGCGCAGAGGGCGATCTTTGACACGGTGCCCATCGTGCCCTCTATCAGCAGGGCATGGATCACGCTGCCCGCGACAATGACCACAGCCAGACCGGTATGGAGTAATCGCCAAAGGCGCGGGCGGATGCGGCGCCTTTGGTGCAGGACGGCGAGGAGCGCGGTGGCGAAGACGGCCCACATCGCAATGACGCCCCAGACCGAGAAGGGCGTAGGCGAGGCGAAGAGAAGCGCATCCACGACGTCGGGCGGGCTGGTGATCCAGAGGGCGCCTACGTGGAGGATGACGGCGATCAGCAGGCCCAGACCGAGCAGGCGGTGGATCTGGCGACCTTTCAGGGTGGGCAGGCCGGGTAGATATCCCCCTGCTAGTAGCGGCTGGAGCAGAAGGATCGCCATGGCAATCACTCCGGCGAGCCCTGCGGCGATATAGACGGGATCGCGCCAGGCGAGCTGCGGACTGGTGGCCGCGACGGCGATCGGGATAGCAACGGCGCCTGCGAGGGCGATCCAGATCAGGGTCGCGCGGATCCGGCTCATGCCGCTCAGGCCGGTTGCAGGACGAAATGCGCCTGAAGGCTGGTATTGCTCGCGTCGGGCATGATCGGGCGCAGGAAGACCGTTTCAAAGTCGGGATCGTCATAGGCCAGATGGCCATGTGCCTGCCCGAAGGCGGGTACGATCTGCGGCATCTCGAGGCGAAACTCTCCGTTTGCGTCGGTGAGCGTCGCGCCGTGGCTTTCAGGATCACGCTCGTGGCCTTCGGTCGTGTGGGCCCAGATCTGGATGCGCTGGCCTTCGAGCGGCGCGCCGTCGCCTGCGCGGCGCACGGTGCCTGTCATCCAGAAACCGCCGCCGCCGATCCGGTCTACGATGGGCGCGCCGGGGCGGTAGTTATTGGCGCCGCCGCGCATGGTGGGCGTGGGTGCAAGACCCTGCGCGCGGGCGGGCACAAGCAGGCCGGAGGCGCCGGTCAGAAGGGCGGCGCCTGCACCGGCGGCGAGAAGGCTGCGGCGGGTCGGGGTGATGGGGGACATGTCGATCTCTCCTCTGGGCGTCCGGTCCGGACTGCGCTTGCGGGCTGTCGCATCAGGCACGCCAGCCTTGGATGTCTTGAAATTCCTTAAGAAGGTAGGAGCCTCGACGGATAAGAAAAACCGCCCCAACGGCTTTGTGAAGACAGGCGCGGCCCGAGATGGGCACCCCCTATTCGGGTGGCCTCGCGGATCTTGACGCCTGCAACGCCAGAGGAAACAAATGGAAAAGAATAGTTTAGGGCTTTGCATGCGACCTGCCGGGGGATTGAACGTGGCCGATACCGAAAGCGACGAGGCAACCCGCCCGCCGCCGCCAGAGGCGGCGATCCAGACCGAAAGCCGCGCGGACGCCCCAGAGCAGCCAGCCAAGACATTGCGGTTCGATACGCCGCAGGACCTCTATGCCGCCATGCCGCAACTGGCGGAGCTGACCCAGCATCGCCCCCGCGAGGGCGAGGAGATGCGCGCGTTTCTGTACCGGCTCCGCTCGTCCACCACGCCTGAGGAGGCTGTGACCTTCACCGCCTTTGCCGCGCAGCCTCGGGTGGCAATCTGGTGGGCGCATGACTGCCTGCGGATCATGGCGGACGGGATGGATGCGGATGATCTGGCGATGATGGAGCGAATCGCCCAGTGGATTACGACGCCGACGCAGGCGCTTCGTCATGCGATGATGCGCGATGCTCTTTGGGCGCCGAGGCGGTCTCCGGTGATCCTGCTCGCGCTGGCGGCGGGCTGGTCGGGCGGGCCGGTCGCACCGAACGATCCGGTGCCGGTCGCGCCCTACCGCGCGCCGCGTTCGATCAATTCGGCGGTTCTGTCGGGGCTGGCGCAGGCAAGTCTGACGCGGCGGTCGATCCTGCTGGCCCGGTTCATCGACATGGCGGAATCGGTGCTGAGGGTCTATTGACGCGGCGCTGCCTTCACGCGACGACGGACCGACCATGACGCTGACCCTTCAGATCGAGAATTTCGACCGGCTGGACGATGGCGGTCCGACGCAGATCACGGTGGATCGCGCCGGTCTGACCGTAGGGCGCAGCACGACGTCGGACTGGACGCTGCCCGATCCCGCCCGCCATGTCTCGAGCCGTCATTTCACGGTCGACTATCGCGATGGCGGCTATTGGCTGAGCGATACGTCGACGAATGGCACGTTTCTGATCGGCCAGCCCTACCGGCTGGACGGGCCGCATCCGCTGGTGAGCGGCGAGCGGTTTCAGGTCGGCCATTACATCATCGCGGTGACGGTTGGCACAGGTGCTGCTGCGGTGGCGCCGCCCCAGGCGCCGCCGATGGGCGATCCCGATCCGTGGTCGCTGGGCCCATCGGTGCACGAGCCGATCACTCCCAGCCCCGCGCCCGATCCGCGACAGTTCGAGGATTTCGCGGACGAGTTCATTGCAACGCCCGGTTTTGCGCCTGCGGCTCCGCCTCCGGTGGCCCCTGCTCCGGTCCCGGTCCCGGCCCCCGCATCGGCAGCGAGCCCGTTCGGCGCGGCGCCAGCCGCCTCGGAGAGCCCATTTGGCGCGGGCGGGGCTGCGGCGGCTCCTTTGCCCGTGCCTCCGGCGCCTGCCCCGTCCGCACCTGCGGCATCCACCGGTGCAGTGCTGGCTGCGTTCCGCGAGGGGGCCGGGCTTCCTCCGGCGGCGTCCGGTGTGGACGAAGTGCAGATGGCGCGCGAGCTGGGCCGGACGATGCGGATCCTGACCGAAGAGCTGATGACGCTGCTCCGCGACCGGGCTTCGGCCAAGCAGTTCACGCGGGCGGGCGACCGAACGATGATGGGGGCCACGGCGAACAATCCGCTGAAATTTATGCCGTCGGCCGAACAGGCGCTCGAGGTCATGCTGTTCGAGCCGCGCGACGGATTTCTGCGCAGCGCCGACAGCGCCGAGACGGCCTTGAGGGATGTGCGGCTGCACCAGTCGGCGGTCTTTGCCGCGATCCAGCCTGCGCTGGCGCGGCTGCTGGAGGATCTGTCGCCCGAAGCCGTGGAGGAGCGGTCGGGCAGTGGCCTGCTGGGCGCGGGGCGCAAGGGCAAGGCCTGGGACACCTATGTGCAACGCTGGGACGCCAAGGTGACGGCGCATGAGAACGGAATGCTCGATGTCTTTCTGGCCTATTTCGCCGAGAGTTACGCCCGGGCGATCGCTGGCGCCAAAGACACGCCCGGGAGTTGACGCGACCGGCCAAAGCCCGCACGGTTCGCGCATGTTTGATATGACGATGGCCTATTGATGCAGCTTGATTTTCTGACCGATCCCGTAACGCCCGAGGCGCCGTGCGGCCCCGATCTGGAGGCGACGGACCATGACGGGTTCCTCGACTACTATTTCGAGGCCGAGGCCCGGATGCCGGAGCGGTATTTCACCCCAGGGATCCGCGACGGGAAAGGCGAAGGCAGCACGGATGTGCTGTTCGACCCGTCTTCGGTGGATCTGAAGGCCGAGAAGGCCGCCATTCTAGGGCTACTTCAGGAAAGCCGGGATCTGCGGCTTTTGTCGCTGCTGGCACGCTTTTCGGTTCTGGCGGGGGATCTGGCGGGCTTTGCCGAGGCGCTGACAGGGATGGCCGATCTGATCGAGGCTTTCCCGCAAGAGGCGCATCCGTCGACCGAGGACGGCCCGTCGGACCGGCGCAGCGCATTGGAGGATCTGGCCGGTATCGTAACGGTGGTCATGCCGCTGCAATATGCGGATCTGGCGCCGCCCTCTCAGGCGACGTTGCGGCGGTATATGGTGGGCAATGCAGAGGTCACGCCGCGCGAGGGCGAGGACGAGCTGTCGACATCGGATGTGCTTTCGGCATTGGGGGATCCCGGCGCGGCGAGCCGGGTCGAGACCGTGCATGGGCAACTTGTCGCGGCGCGCGATGCGCTGGCGCGGATCCGGTCGGCCTGTCTGGGGGATGCCTCGCAGCCCTTCAACGTCACGCTCGATCCCGCGGCTGACACGCTTGAGCGGATGCTGACGGTGATCCAGCAGGCACGGAGCGATCTGACCTCGGATGCGCCTGCCGTCCCCGCAGCGCCTGACCCTGAACCCGAAACGCCGGTTTCGACCGGTGAGAACGATTTGCCGGAGACGCCCAAGGCTCCGGTGGAGGCGCCTGCTTCGCAGCCTGCGCCATCCTCGCCCGGGAGTGTCGGGATCGAAAGCCAGGCGGCAGCGAAGGCGACGCTGGAGGCGATCGAGGGCTATTTCGCAGCCCACGACCCGGCCTCGGCGGCCTTGCTTCTGGTGACGCAGGCGCGGCTGCTGATCGGCAAGCCGCTGGTCGAGGCGCTGGATACGCTTTTGCCGGACAAGGCGGGGCGCGCGATCATCGATTTCGGGCCGCAAACCGGCTTTGCGCTTCCCATGGACCGGCTGCGGATGTTGTCGGGTGCAGGGCCCTCTCAGACGGATGCCGAAGGCGCCCCCGCAACGCCCCCGGTGATCGAGCGGCGGGCGGATCTGGCGATGCATCTGAGGGGGGTCGAGGACTTCTTTCGGCAGACCCAGCCCGCCAGCCCGCTTCCCTTGCTGCTGACTCGCGCGCGCACATATTTGGACAAGGATTTTCAATCACTTCTGTCCGAATTGTTGCCAAAAGAGCCACCGCCCGAGTGACACTCCCCCCGAACGGGTGGGGCCGCTCCCCCGGAAGGGGTGGGGCTTTCCACCATTGATCGAGAAAAGGGGGGCTGACACGTTGACTTGGCCTGCCCCAACCGGTTTTATCTGCGCAAGATCAGGAGATTTGATTTAATGGCTTCCGATAAGAGTACCGATTTCATCAAGCGTAACCGGCCGCCTCGTGTGAATATCGCCTACGAGGATCCCTATGACAGCGAGAAGATGGTTGAACTGCCGTTCACCATGGGCGTGATGTCGGATCTGTCGGGCAACAACTCTCCCGTCGAGAAGCCTGGCTTTGAGGAGCGCGAATTCACCGATGTGACCTCAGCCTCGCTCGACAGCTATATGGAAAGCGTCGCGCCCGGTGTGACGTTCAATGTCGAGGACAAGCTGAACCCCGATAGCGGCAACAAGCTGGGCGTGGATCTGCAGTTCCGCTCTATGGACGATTTCAGCCCCGCCGAGGTGGCCCGCCAGGTGCCCGCGCTCAACAAGCTTCTGGAGGCGCGCGAGCATCTCGCCAATCTGCAGCGCTACATGAGCTCCAAGCCCAAGGCGCAGGATCAGATCCATCAGCTGCTGAACGATCCCGAACTGATGAAGGTTCTGGCCGAACGCAGCAAGCAGGCCGCTAGTGACGACGAGGCCGAAGACAACTAAGACGGTATCCAAGCGTATATTGGACGCAATGGACCGGAAGGGTAGCTGACGATGGCAAACGAAGCACAGACGCAAGAGTCTCAGGTCTCCGAAGGCCTCAACGAGCTTGAGGAATTCTCCGATATCCTCAAGCAGAACATCAAGCCGCGCACGGATGTCGCCGCCAAAGAGGTGGACAACGCCGTCGTTGCGCTGGTGCGTGAGGCGCTGGACGATCAGACCGTCATTGCCGAGGACGTCCTTGATACGATCAACGCGATGATCGCCAAGCTGGACGAGAAGCTGTCGGCGCAGGTCAACGAGATCATCCACCACGAGGATTTCCAGACCATCGAGTCGAGCTGGCGCGGTCTGGCCTATACGGTCAACAACGCCGAAACCGACGCGACGCTCCGCGTGAAGGTGATGAACGCGTCCAAGGCTGAGCTGGCCAAGGAGCTGCGCCGCTATCCTGGTGCCAAGTGGGACAAGAGCCCGCTGCACACCAAGATTTACGAAAAGGAATTCGGCACGCTGGGCGGCAAGCCCTTCGGTGCGCTGGTGGGCGACTACTACTTCAGCCAGTCGACCGCCGATGTCTCGCTTCTGCGCTCGATTGGGCAGATCGCCGCGGCGGCGCATGCGCCGTTCATCTCGGCCGCTGCACCGGAGCTTTTAGGTCTCGACAGCTGGAACGAGATTTCCACCCCGCCCGATCTGTCCGAGATTTTCGATACGCCGGACTATGCCGCCTGGAACAGCCTGCGTGACAGCGAGAACAGCCGCTATCTGGCGCTGGTCCTGCCGCGCGCCCTGTCGCGCGAGCCCTACGGTCAGGATTCAACCTCGGTCGTCGAGGAATTCGCCTTCGAAGAGGATACCGACGGACGCGAGGGCAGCCTGTATGCGTGGATGAACGCCGCCCATGCGATGGCCGCCAATATCAACCGCGCCCACAAGGAGCACGGCTGGACGGTTCAGATCCGCGGCGTGACCTCGGGCGGCGAGGTGACCAACTTGCCCTCCCATACCTTCGATGTGGGCGACGGGTCGAAAGAACTGAAATGCCCGACCGAGGTGTCGATCACCGACCGCCGCGAGGGCGAGCTGTCCAAGGCGGGCCTGATCGGCCTGATCCACCGGAAGCACACAGACAAGGCAGCCTTCATCGGAGCGCAGACGCTCTATCGCCCGAAGAAGTATGTCGACGAGTTGGCAACCGCCTCCGACAACATGTCGTCGAGGCTGCCCTATATCTTCGCCGTGTCGCGGTTCAGCCATTACCTCAAATGTATGGTTCGCGACAAAATCGGTCAGAGCCCGGATCGGGTCCAACTGGAGAAACAGCTTCAGACCTGGATCAACACCTATGTCTCTGCCAATCCCGAAAGCGCAAGCGAGAAGGAAAAAGCGAAGAAGCCCTTGGCCGGCGCAAAGGTCGAGGTCATCGAAGACGAGGAGAACCCCGGTTATTACACCGGCAAGTTTTTCCTCAAGCCGCACTTCCAATTGGAAGGAATGGATATCGGAATGAGCTTGGTGTCCAAGCTTCCCGGGGGAAAGTGATCAAGTCATTCAGTTCCGATGAAATCAAACCTAAACTTCATTACCAAGGAGACAGGCTATGGCCGTCGACATCTTTCTTGAACTTTCGAACAACATCAAAGGCGAGTCCCAGGATGCAACCTATAAGGATTGCATCGACGTTCTCGCATGGAATGCCGGGATGACCAACTCCGGCACCACCCACATGGGTGGCGGCGCCGGTAGCGGTAAGGTCAACGTGTCCGACCTGTCGCTGACCAAGTATGTCGACCTCGCGTCGACCGATCTTCGTCGCAAGTGCTGCGACGGCACTCACATCGAGCGTGCCAAGCTCATCGTGCGCAAGTCCGGTGGCGATGCCCCGGTCGAGTACGAGATCTGGCGCTTTGAAACTCTGATGACGTCGTCCTATCAGACGGGTGGCTCCAAGGACGGTCTTGACCGTATCCAGGAGAACCTGACGCTGAACTTCCGCCGGTTCCATACGACCTACACCATCCAAGACGAGAACGGCGTTGCAGGCGCATCGCAGTCCTATGGTTGGGATATTGCCGAGAACCAGGAATGGACACCCGGCTGGTCCTGATACCGGTCTGACCGGAGACCTCTCCGGTCGGTCCTGATCCTTCGGCACTTCGGAGGTCTCAATAGAGGGAGGGTCGGCATCTTTGCTGACCCTCTTTTCGTTTGAGCGTCGTGTTTGACTTGAAGCCTTTTCAATTATCAGCCTTTCCTTGACTCATGGCAAAACGTCTTCCTTCCGAACGAACCATGCCGCCCAAGGGTGATCGCCCGGGGGACAAGCGGCAGATGTCGCTGATGCAGGTTTTCAGGACCGCGCATGCTGCCGGTGACGCGCGAAAGCGAGATGCGCATCGCAAGGACGGAGAGCGGGATCTGACGGTCCGCTCGCGCGAACGGCGACACGGCACCGACGAAAGAACGCTGCGCAACGAGCTGGGTATCGATCTGGCCAATCTGATGAACACCGTCCGGCTGGATGCGATGCTCGATCTGGATGACTGGAGCTATGTGCGACGGTCTGTAGTGAATTACGGGTTCGAGGATCTCAGTTCGCTGTCGAGCTCCTCGATGACGACGGCCGCGATCAAGCAGGCGATCCACAAGACGATTGTCACCTACGAGCCGCGTCTGATCGCGCAGACGGTCGAGATCACGGTAGTGGAGGACGATCCCAACGATCCCGATCAGCGGTTGCGGTTCAATATCTCGGCCGATCTGGTCGGAGATCCGGTGGACATACCGCTCGATTTCATTGCCGAGGTCGATATCGGCGCAGGCAAGATGCAGATGAAGCGGATCCGGGGATGAAAAAGGCCTTCCGCGACGCCTATGAACGCGAGCTGGCGCTGCTTTACGAGCGATCGGCAGAGTTCGCAGCGGAATATCCCGGTCTGGCGGATCGTCTGGGCGGGCTGCTGAAGGACAACCTTGATCCCGCCATTGCCGGTCTGCTGGAGGGGACGGCGTTTCTGGCCGCGCGCGTGCAACTGAAAATGGACGAGGAGTTTCGCAGCTTCACGCGCGAATATCTCGATCAGATCTTTCCCGATGCCATCGATCCAACACCGTCGGTGATGATGGTACGGGGCAATCCCCCTCTGGATGACAGCGACATCATGAAGGGGGTCCGCTTCGAGCGGGGGAGCTACCTGGATGCACGGTTCGTCGATGCCGATCAGCGGGTGTCCTGCCGGTTCGCGCTTTGCGCGCCGCTGACGCTTTGGCCGTTGGATCTGCCGGAGGTGACGTATCATGATGGCGTCGGCCGCCTGGCGGCGCTCGGGCTGGAGCCGGCCAGCGGGACCAAGGCGGGTTTGCAGATCAATCTGGCGCACGCCATGGCAGGCGGTTCGCTTTCGGATATCGAGCTCGATGCGCTGCCGATCCATTTTCTCGGCGATCCGTCCGAGGCGATTGCGCTTTATGAGCAGATCCATTGCGATCTCAAAAGGGTGTCGGTGCGCTGGCTCGACAGGAACGGCGATGCGGTCTTCGCGCGGATCCCGCCTGCACAGATCGAGCAGATCGGATTCGATGCCGACCATCGGCTCTTTCCGCGCCGGTCGGGACATTTTCACGGGTTTTCGCTGCTACGCGAGGCGTTTGCCTTTCCGCGTGCGTTCATGGGCATGCGGATCACGGGGCTCAAACGAATCCTGCCGCGCGTGCTTGGCAGCGAGATCCAGGTCATCTTTGAATTCGGGTCGGCCAATGCGACGCTGGCGGCCCGCCTCAAGGCGGCGGATCTGTCGCTGCACACAGTGCCTGCGGTGAACCTTTTCGAGGAGCAATCGGCCTCGGTCCGGCTCGATGACAAGCGGCACGAATATGTGGTTACGCCGGACAGCAGTCCCGTGACCCACTACGAGATCCACCGGATCACCGATGTCTGGGCGCATTATCAGGGCGTGAAGACCAAGGTTCGGGTTCATCCGCTTTACGGGCTGCCCGAGGGCGATCTGAATCCGCGTCAGGCGCTCTATTACACATCGCGCACGAAGCAGCGCCGCCTCACTGAGCAGGAGAAGCGGTTCGGGCAGCGCCACCGCTATCGCGGCACGGAGACCTTCATTTCGATCTACGAGCCGCCCGGTCTGCCGGAGGACAAGCGCGCCCAGCGCCTTCAGGTCACGACGCTGGCCTCCAACCGCCACCTGCCCGATCATCTGCCGCTGGCGGGATCGGATCAGGACTTCTTCATGACCGAGGATCTGGCCGTCAGCCTCTCCTGCGTGGCGGGGCCGTCGAAGCCGCGCGAGGCGATGGTCGAGATCGAGACCGCCGCACCGCACCGGACACAGCAGGGCGATGTCTACTGGCGGCTGATGTCCTATCTGTCGCTGTCGGAATACGGGCTGGATCATCGCGGCAATCGTGAAGGCGCCTCTGCCCTCCGGGAGATGCTGTCGCTGTTCGCGGATCTGTCGGATGCGGTCACGGAGACGCAGCTGACGGGGATCCGCGGGGTCAAGACGCGGCCCATCGTCCGTTCGATCAAGCGTGGCGAGGGATATCATCCGGCGCGCGGGCTCGAGATCCGGATCACGTTCGATGAAACCGCATTCGAGGGGTCCGGAGTGATCCTACTGGGCGCCGTCCTCGACCGGTTCATGGCGGAACATGCGACAATCAATTCGTTCACGCAGACGATCATCGTCTCTGAGCAGCGCGGCGATATCCATACCTTCCCGCCGCGCACGGGCACCGGGCCTTTGCTGTGAGCGAAGCGGGGCCTTTGGGATACCTTGCGACGCTGCGCCGTCTGGAGCGGGAGGCAGCAGGCAAGCCGCCCATCGGTCGCAACCGGACCCTGCGCGAGGCGGTGGTGCGCGTCGGGCAGGATCCGTTCCTCGCCTTTCCAGAGACGGACATTTCGGAGATCGAGACGGAGGGCGACAAGGCCCGGCTGAGGTTGCGGCTTCTGGGCCTATTCGGACCGCAAGGTCCGCTGCCGCTGAGCACGACCGAAGACATCCTGCGCTGGTTCCAGCAAGGCGATACGGCGTTCGTTCACTTCACGGATATCTTCGCCTCGCGCTTTCAAGAGCTGTTTTTTCGCGCCTGGTCCGATGCCCATGCGATCAGCCAGTTCGATCACCCCGAGCAGGACCGGTTTCAGGATTACGTCGCCGCCGTCGCGGGGACCGGCACGCCCGCCTTTCAGGGGCGCAGCCCGCTGCCCGATACGCTCAAGCTGCCGGTTGTGCCGCTGGCCGGGCACCGCGTCAAAAGCCCCGTGCGCCTGCGCCAGATGATCGGGCATCTCTTTGACGTCGCCCATATCGCGTTGGACGAGCATCTGCTGGGCTGGATGGAGTTCGAGCCCGACAGCTATTCCTTGATCGGGCAACAGGGTGCGACGCTGGGGCGCGATTGCATCATGGGAAGCCGCATCCCGTCGGTGTCCGAGACCATCGGTTTGAGGTTTCATTTCGACACGCTCGACCAGTATCGCCGCTTCCTGCCGGGTGGATCCGATCACGATGTGCTGTGCGATCTGATCTTCTGGTATCTGGGCAAGCGCTTCGACATCCGCGTCACGCTCGCGCTGCTCGCCTCGGAAGTGGCGCCCGCGCAACTTGGCGTCTCTGCGGATCTGGGCTGGATGGCCTGCATTGCGCCGGTGGAGCCAAAAGGCGACAACGATTACGTGGAGGCGACGACCTTCCTGCTCGACCCGGAAACATTACCGGTCGCAGCTTGATTATTTCCGGACCAAGGGGACTGAACCCGTGACGACAGATATTTCCATCGAAACCTATGCCGGCAAGATGAACCGGGCGGGCTACGACGCCTTCCTGAAGGCGATGCGCCATGCCCGATCCGAGGGCAATCGCAATGTCGGGCTGCCACACTTCCTGTTCCACGCCGTCTCGGACAAGGACAGCGATCTGTCCGTCACCTTGCGTGAGCTGAAAATCGACCGCGCCGCTGTACTGCGCGATCTGGATGCGGCCGTGGCAGCGCTGGCCAAGAATGTCACCGAAACGCCGGGGATCTCCGAGAACCTCGCCGATGCGCTGAACCATGCCTGGACCTATGCGACGCTCTTCTTTTCCGAGGTGCAGATCCGCACCGGGCATGTTCTGGTCGCGTTGCTCAACGATCCTAATCTCAAGCGCGCGCTGAAGACGGTGTCGGCTGCGCTCGCCGATATCTCGGTCGACCGGCTGGGCAAGGAAAGCCGCACGCTCTGGCGCCAAAGCCACGAGGACGAAATGCGCCCGATGGATGGCTCGGGCCTGACTTCGGGGGGAGCGGCTGCGGGCGGTGAAGTGCGGGGCGGCGACACCGCGCTCGCCCGGTTCTCGGTGGATATGACCGCCGATGCCGAAAGCGGCAAGATGGACCGCGTCGTCGGCCGCGAGGAAGAGATCCGACAGCTGATCGACGTGTTGCTGCGGCGGCGCCAGAACAATCCGATCCTCACCGGAGAGGCGGGTGTCGGCAAGACGGCGGTGGTCGAAGGCTTCGCCCAGCGCCTTGCCTCGGGGGATGTGCCCCCCAAGCTGATTGGGACACGGCTGCATATGCTCGACATCCAGTCGATGCAGGCGGGTGCATCGATGAAGGGCGAGTTCGAGCAGCGTCTGAAATCGCTGATCGACGAGGTGCAGGCCAGCCCCACGCCGATCATCCTCTTTATCGACGAGGCGCATACGCTGGTGGGGGCGGGCGGCGCGCAGGGGACCGGGGATGCGGCGAACCTGCTGAAACCGGCTTTGGCCCGCGGGACTTTGCGGACCATCGGCGCCACGACATGGGCCGAGTATCGCAACTATTTCGAGAAGGATCCGGCGCTGACCCGGCGGTTCCAGCCGGTCAGCGTGGACGAGCCCAGCCCGGAGCGTTGCGCCTATATGCTGCGCGGCGTGCTGGGGCCGATGCAGGACCACCACGGCGTTCGGATCTCGGACGAAGCTATCGTCGCTGCCGTCAATCTGTCGGCGCGCTACATCCCCGCCCGGCAATTGCCGGACAAGGCGGTTTCGCTGCTCGATACGGCTTGTGCGCGGGTTGCGGTCAGCCAAGCCTCGGTGCCCGCGCGGATCGCCGACCTGAAAGAGGCGATCTCGGCGCTTGAGGCAGAGATCGAGGGCAAGACCTCGCAACGGGATCTGGGTGAGGCCAACGAGGAGCGCCGGGCCGAGGCCGAGGGCGAGCTGGCCGAGCGCCGGGCCGAGCTGGAGGCGGCACAGACACTTTACGAGGGCGAGAAGGAGGTCGTGGATCAGATCCTCGCGCTGCGGCAAAGCCTCACTGGCGAGCCGTCCGAGGCGGAGGGGGAGACGTCCAGCGAGGCCGAGAAGGCCGCGCCCGACGTCGACGGGAGCGGCAATTCCACCGACGGGATACCGACGGAAAACCGACCGGATACCGACATCCGAAAAGAGCTGTTCGAGCACATGGAAAAGCTCGAGGCGACGAACCCGGACGACCGCATGGTCTATGCCCATGTCGATGAACAGGCTGTGGCTTCGGTGATCTCGGACTGGACCGGGATCCCTGCGGGGCGCATGGTCGCCGACGAGCTTCAGGCGGTCCTGACGCTGGCCGACCGGCTGCAGGAGCGGGTCATCGGGCAGGACCATGGCCTTGAAATGATCGCCAAACGGATCGAAACCAGCCGCGCGGGCCTCGCCAATCCGCAAAAGCCCATCGGGGTCTTCATGCTTTGCGGGCCCTCCGGCGTCGGCAAGACCGAGACCGCTTTGGCGCTGGCCGAGAGCCTCTATGGCGGCGAGCAGAACATCATCACGATCAACATGTCGGAATTCCAAGAGGCCCATTCGGTCAGCCTCCTGAAAGGCGCCCCTCCCGGATATGTCGGCTACGGCGAAGGCGGCCGATTGACCGAAGCCGTGCGGCGCAAGCCCTACTCCGTTGTTCTGCTTGATGAAATCGAGAAAGCGCATCCAGATATCCACGAGCTTTTCTTTCAGGTGTTCGACAAGGGATTGATGGAGGACGGCAACGGACGGGCGATCGACTTCAAGAATACGCTGATCCTTCTGACCTCGAATGTCGGCACCGAGGTCATCATGGAGATGGCGGAGAACGGAGAGACGACGCCTGATCAACAGGAGGTCGAAACGGCGATGCGTCCTTTCCTGACGGACGTCTTCCCGCCTGCCCTTCTGGGGCGGATCGTGACTATTCCGTATTATCCGCTTGGCCGCGATGTGCTTGCCGGGATTGCGAAACTCAAGCTTGGCTCGGTCACTCGCCGTCTGCGCGAAGCGCATGGCGCAACGCTCAATTTCGAGGACGCCGTGATCGATCATATCGTCGATCAGTGTCGCGATCCCGATAGCGGGGGACGGATGATCGACAACATCATCACCAACTCGATCTTGCCAGAGCTGTCGCGTCAGGTTCTCAACCGGATGGTGTCAGGGGATGCGATCAAGCATGTGAATATCGTCAAGGATGATGCTGGTTTCGGCTATGAGTTTGAGTGAGCGCAGCCTCTTGAAGGATCTTGGTTTTCGAGCGACGGTATGGGGAATGGCGATGATAGCCGAAGCTTGTTTCGACATCTCACAAGTGGATATGCCTGAAGTTCGGTGACGCGCAGCGGGGCCTAACTGACATTGCTTCAGGTGGGACGGCCCACGATTTCGTCGATGATCTCGATAAAGGCCCTATCGGCTGCGGTGAGCTGAACCGGTGCGGCGGCGACCGGCGGGGAGGATCCGCCGCCTTTGCCGCGCATCTTTCGGTCGGCCCAGGCTTTGAGGTCGGCCACGTCGTAGTTTCTCAGGAACGGGTTGGCGTTTACGACGCCTGAGCCCATGAGGGCGAGGATTGTCATGTTGTCGGACGCGCCCAGGACGCGGCTCGCCCCTTTAGGGCCCAGAAAATGCGCGAGATAGAGGCGTCCTGCGGTAATCTGGTGGCCTTGAGAGCGAAGGTAGCGTTCGTTCTCGCGCGCGAGGTTCGTCACCATCTCGCGCGAGAGGGAGGGGTCGGTGCGCAGGGCGAGGAGATCGGCGCGGTTCATGGCGGCGACGAGTTCGGGCCGGTAGGTGCGCATCATCCGCAGCCATGTGCTTTCGATGAACTGGCCAAGACCGGTGGCGGTGGACAGCGGGTTCTTGGCGGTCGCGACACCGGCGCTTTCGACGCGAATGATCTGGTCGGTGAGCGCATCGACGGCGGCGGAGACGGTCGCGCCCTGGAAGGTGAGTGGATCGACGGGCTGTCCGCCGCGGCGCAGCTCGAAATGGAGATGAGGGCCGGTGGAGCGCCCCGTATTGCCGACATAGCCGATCACGTCCCCGGCGTTGACGGAGGTTCCGGGCGCGACCTCTTTAGCAAAGCCGTCGAGATGGGCGTAGCGCGTCTCGACCCCGTTGGCGTGGGCGAGGATGACGAGGTTGCCGTAGCTGCCCCCGACGCCCGCGCTTTTGATCGTGCCGGGCAAGGCGGCCCGCACCGGTGTGCCGATCGGCGCGGCCCAATCCACCCCGTTATGGTTCCGGACGCTTCCCAGGGTCGGGTGTTTGCGAGGCCCGAACCGCGAGGTCATCGTGCCGGAGACCGGAGTGATGAGCTCTCCCGATACCCGGGCTCCGCCGGTTGATCTGCGTCCGGCGCATTGGAAGCCCCGGTCAGAGCCCGCGACGATGTAGCAAGTCTTGGACCCCGACGGCCCATCGATCCCGGCAAAGAGAACCTGACCCGGCCCCTCATTCGCATCAGGGGCGTAGAGGAAGGTCATCTTGTCGCCGACATTTGCAAATCCGTCGAGGTCATGCGCGCGCGAGAAGATCGCGATTGTCTCTCCCACCAAGGTCGTCGGGATGCCGTTGCGCATGGCGGCGCTGTAGAACGCGTCGAGCAGGCGGATCTTCGTATCGGCAGGGGCTGCGGCAACGCCGACAGGTTCGATCCGGGTCAGATCCTCTTCGATCCACGGATCGGTGGCGGGCAGGATCTCCCCGTTTCCGAGGCGCGTGACGCTGCCGGTATGGGTGCCGCCGCTATAGAGCGAGAGCTGGAGCGGTGTGCGGGGGCTTTCTTTGGGATCGAAGCGGACGGCGACGATCGATCCGACATCGAGCGTTTCGAGCCTTGCGAGCAGATCGCCGGAGCCGGCTTGCAGCTTTGCCGCACTCTCGTCGCCGAACCCGTTCGAGACGAGAAGATCCTCAAGCGATTGCGGAACGCGAACCCTGAGGATGAGATCCTCATGGGTCTTTGCCCGCCTCCGGTCGGGACGCAGGAAGACTGTGCTGGTCGTGTCCTGAATGCGCGTTTTGGTGAAGGTCACGTCGTCCGTACCGCTTTCAAGGCTGGTGCCCCAGGTCGTTCCGAATTCTCCTAGATCGTCGTCGCGCTGGACCGCGATCCCGTCCGAGATCGGCTGGGATGCGGCCTGCCCGGTGAAGAAGGCGAAGTCCTCGCGGCTGGAGGGCAGCGTCGTCATGAGCTGTTGCTGCGTAACGATCAGATCGTCGCTGACGAGGCGCAGCCGGTCGGGCCTCGGGGCTCCGACGCGGTTGATCGGAAGATTACCTGGTCCCGCAAGGGTCTTGCCCTCGCCCGTCTGCGTGGTCGCGACCGTCAGGATCAGCGGATCGCCGGGGATATCGACGAAGGCGTTGATGCTGCGCGCGGTGGGCGCGACTTCGAGATCCTCCTCGTCCAGCTCGATCTGAACGAGCGTTTCGGAGGGAGGCGCGTCTGTTGTAGCTGTCTCTGGCTGGGTTTCGGCCGTCGGACTATCAGCTAGTGGACCCTCAGGTGCGGGGCGGAGCCAGATGGTGAGACCCACACCGAAAAGCAGGAGCACCAGCGCTGCGCTTCCTCCCAGAAAGGCGAAGCGACGCTGGCGGCGTTTTTTCGACTGTGTGCGGCTGGCTTTGAAGCGCGGGTCGACCTCCATGAGGGCGGCCTAGCGCACGACGCCGATCAGGCCGGTTTGCCGGTTGATGCGGCGCTCGCTGGGTTGCTGCTGTGCAGGCGGCGCGGGTTGGGGAGCTGCCGCTGGGGCGGTGCGCGGGGCCGGCGCTGTTTGGCGGGTTTGCGTCGCGCGCCGTGTTGTCTGCGGCTGGGTGGCGACGCGCTGGACAGGGGCCGCGTCCGGGCAGCGTACCTCATCGGCAGCCATGAGAATCCGGAAGAGCCCGATCGAGGGGGCATCACCGTCAATCTGTTGACCGGAAGCCTGAATATAGCGCCCGACGGACCTGCGGGAGCCTGCGCCCCAGATGCCATCGATCCCGGCAGTGTAGCAATTGAGGCGGGAAAGCTCGGACTGGATCTCGCGCGGGAGCTCGGCCGGGGCGGGATCGAAGGCGCCGGTCTGAAGGAGCGTGGCGAAAAATTCAGGCTGTTCTTCGCGAAGTGTGGCACGGGCGGCAGGATCTGTGATCGAAAGCTCCGATCCGGCGAGCGTGCCGGGCCCGTCCCCGTCGATCTGGTCGAATTCGTCAGCCTCGCTTTCGATGATACCGACGATAATCGACGGCTCGGGCAGGCCATCGGGGGTCGGCTGACTTGCCGGGGCGGGAAGGGCCGCAAAGATCGTCAGGCCACCGCCGACGATTTCCCCGCCCGATGGATTGCTGATGACGGGCGCGACAGCGCGGGCGACATTGACCGGTCTGACCGCGGCCGAGATGACGATGCTGTCGTTCTGGACAACATCGAGATTGCGGGCGAGCGCCGCGTCATCGAGCGCCTCTGCCCGGGGGGTCATCCAAAGGACGGAGGTGCTTGTCGCGGACAGATCGGCAAGAACGTTGATAAGGCTGTCATCGGTGGTCGCCAAAGATCGGGCGACGATTGCGCCGATATCGGCTGCGTTCGAACTGGCGCAGGGCTCGCCCAGCGGGGCTTCGAGAACGAGGCTGAGGTTGTCCTGATCGATCCCGGCGATCACTCCGCCGCCCGGAAGATCGGTGGTGCCGTTATGGCAGCGGTCGACAATCAGGGTGATGGTTTCAGCCTCGATCCCGGACAGCAGAGTGTCGATCGGGACGGCTTTCTCCCGAAGTGCGGCCTCGTCCCGAGGAGAGACATCGGACGGCAGGAGATAGGTCTGACCATCGAGCGATGTTGCATAGCCTGAGAAGAAGATCGTCACCTCTTCCGCCTTTACCAAAAGGGTCGAGAAGTCGTCCGTCGTTGCGTTCTCGATCAGGTCGACCGCGATATTTCGGGATTGCAGACTTTTAGAGAGGGTTCTGGCCGCGGCGATGGGACCGATCAGATCATCGTGATCTTCATAGACGGCCGTGCCGATGACAACGGCGGCCTGATCTGCCACTGCAGCGGCGGAAAAAGTTGCAATGAAGCCTGCCGCGCACGCGGCCAAGGCGCATGTTCGTGTCATCGAAGCCTCTTATGCGATCAGCAATCGGTCTTTCCCTTGGGGGTGTTTTACTGCATCGCAGCACAGGACGCTACAACCTTGTGGGGTAAGCTCAATCTGACGCAGGGGCGAGAAACAATGTCCAGCGTTCGGTGCGCTGGGTATCCACCTCGATGAAGCGGGCCGGTAAGTGGCCGCGAACAAGGCAGTCTTCCCGGCCGCGAATGACGAACCTCTTATCCGCGATGCAGAAGGGAGTTGCACCGTCGAGGATTTCCTTGCCGAAGATATCTTTTGCGAAGACGTAAATATAGCGGGCATCGAGAGGCTCGCGGATCACATTCGCGCATTGATTCGGTCCGATCGTCCACCATCCACGCGTGACGAAATCCTCGGTTTCGAACCGGCCGATCGATACATTGACCACGTCGAAGGTCTGGTTGCAGACGGCGAATTCCGCCGCAGCCCGGTCGGCCACGACGCTGGTCAGAAGCAGAAGACAGGCCTTTGCGCCGCATAATATCTGCAATCTTACCTTTCGCCTCGTTCTTTCATTGGTTGCTAACCTCTTGTCGGCTATAGTCGATCCAGTGAAAAGACGCAGAGTTCTTAAATCATGAAGATTCCTTTTATTATTGGCGGTGCCGCTCTTTTTTCCGTGGCTGCGGCAGCCTCTTTAGCGACGATCCATTCCCTGTCCGAGGACCTTGAACAGACCGAACGGACACCAATCCATGTACCGCAACTTTACGGCAAAGCCCCAATGGAAGCAGACCTATCGGTCGATCCCGTTAACGGCGAAGCGGATCCGATGATCGGCGGCCAGATCAGTCCGGCACGGCTTTCTTCTCCGGAAGGCGTCGACGCCGACGCATCCAATGACTGGTCCGAGATCCATCGCGAGGCATCGATCAAGCAAGAGACCTTGGCGGATGAGCAGCTTTCGATCCTGCCGTCCGGAAATAATTTCGCCACTCAACCCAGAATTGCGGTTACTCCGCCGGTGACGCGGCAGCGCACACAGCCCCGCCCAGTCGAGACGCTTATCCCTGATGATCGTCCGGCGGATGATAGGACAGTGAAACAGACCTGGTCGGTTGGTGTGTATCGCTGACACTGCGCGGGAAAAGGCAATCGGCTGTTGACTTAACCCAGCGATTTGAGGACCAATCCAAGCAGTCCGCTGTCCTGCGATACGCGGTATCTGAACCTGCTTCCGTCATTGCCTTGGGGAAAAAATGCGTTTCCGTAACATCATGTGCCTGACCGGCATCGCCCTTCATCTGCTCGCCGCACCTCTCGCCGCACAGGATGCCGCGGAGTTCCAGCTCGAGCTCAACAACGCGGCGGATACATCGGACGGAAACTGCCGTCTGACCTATGTCGCCTCCAACAATTCCGAAGAGGCGCTCGATAGCGTGTCTTACGAAGTTGCTGTCTTCGACGGCGAAGGAACCGTAACCCGGATCCTCGTTCTGGAATTCGGCGCCCTGCCCGTTGGCAAGACCAAGGTCCTGCAATTCGATCTGGCAGAGCAGGCGTGCTCCGACACATCGCGGATCGTGGTTAACGATGTGGCCGATTGTACGCTCGCCTCCGGTGGAAACGGCGACTTCTGCATCTCGGGTCTGTCGACCGCTTCGCGGACATCGATCCAGTTCGGCACCTGAACGAGCGACCCTGTAGACGCTGTATAGGACCCCTATGTCTCTTCCAGATCTTTCCATCTTCGATCCGGTTACTCTGGTCGTCTTTGCAGCTCTTGGTCTATTGTCGCTCATTGCGGTGACGGTCGCGTTCTTCAAGTCGTTTCAGTTCGCGCGGCTAGGCGTAGGACATGCGAGCGATGCAGAGATCATCGTCGAAAACTGGCTGAGTGGCCGACCCGACGATGCGCTGCAATCGGCTGCGGATCAGGACACCGTGCTGGCCAGAGTGTTGCAGGCTGTGATGACCGGTCTTCAGGCTCGCCCCGACGACCAGACCTACGCAGAGGAGTTGGGGCGCCAGACCGCCCTGACCGAACTTCAGACGATGTCGCGCCGGATGCGCCTGCTGGAGGCGGTGGTTCAGGCTGCGCCCATGCTGGGCCTGCTTGGAACGGTGATCGGGATGATCGATGCCTTCGGAACCTTGTCGACCTCTGACGGAGCGATTGATCCTACCCTTCTGGCCGGAGGGATCTGGACAGCGCTGACTACGACGGCGCTCGGCCTGGCCATCGCGCTCGTGACTTATTTCATTGCCGGATGGTTGGAAGAGCGGATCGACCGCGAACGCCAGACGATGGAAACGTTGATTTCTGCGGCCATTCACGGGCGCGTCGCACGCGCGGCGGTCGGCTAGGTCATCGCCAGGCGCCATGGCCTCGATCATTGGATCTCTCCCACAAAGCAGACGCAACTATAAATTCGCCCTCACGCCACTGGCGGATGCGATGTTTCAGTTGCTGATCTTCTTCATGCTGTCCTCGGGGCTGAACCCCTATTCGCTGTTGACCGTCGGCTCCGGAGCGATCGGACAGGCGATGCTGGCCGACACGCCCGGAGAAATCGATCCGGCGGCGATCATCATGCCCGGCAGCAGCGCGATCTGGAATGTGGAGCAAGGCGCGGTCCGCACGGGCGGCGAACGATTTGACTTTGCGCAACTTGTGGAGCTTGCCGAGGCGGCGGCGCTGACCGAAGCCTCGACGATCATCCTGATCGCGGATGAGGGCGCGCAAGTTCAGGACATCGCGACCGTGCTGGAGGCCCTGACTGTTGCGGGTGTAGGATCGATCCAGCTTGCGCATGCGGCGGCTCCGTCATGAAAGTGTTGCTGCCTCCTCCGCCAAGCCGGATTGGCCTCGATGTGTCGCTGGCCATCGTGAATATCGTGCTGCTTTTGATTTTCTTCTTTCTCGCGACCGGTCAGCTTTTGAACCCGGTCGATAGCGAGGTCGATTTGGCGGAGACCCGCGAGCTGCCGCTCGATCAGCTTCCGTCGCCGATCCTGATCGTGACGGAGCGCGGCAATTGGGAGCTGGACGGCCGGGTCATTGATCAGGACCTGCTAGGCGTTGCCATAGGCGATCTGCCGGAGCCCAAGACGTTGCATATACTTATGGATGGCGCAGCACCCGCAAGCGATTTGCTGGAGCTCTCTGCCCGCCCTGAGCTTCAGGAGGTCGCGCTGCGATTAGTGACGTTGCATCGGCGGGCGGCACAATGACGGAAGGCGGCGCGTTTCGCTGGATCGAGGCCTTTGCCTTTGCTCTGGTCTTTCATGTTGGCGTCGGTGCCGGTGTGTTGTGGCTCTTTGGAGATGGCCGCTTTCTCGCGCCAGACGACGCGGGCGATGTCGAGGTCATCGTGACGAGCATCACATTCGATACGGCGTCTCTCAATGCGGTGGAGGACGATGGCCCTGGCGAACCCGGGACCGAAGCCGTGTCCGATCCGGAAACCGTCGAGCCCGAGGTTCAGACCGATGACGGTGCCACCGAGGTTGAGCCCGAAGAGGAGCCGGTGCAAGAAGCGGCGGTCGCCGATCCGGTCGAACCCGAACCAAGCGTGGAGCCGGATGTGCCGGAGGCCACGCCGCCTCCGCCGGAGCCCGAGGATCTCAGCCCGGTTTTGCCGACGGATCAGACCCTGACGGCGGTTCGCCCGGTTGCTCCGGAGGTCGAACGCTTGCGTCCGAATGGGTCCGATGGGGGAGTCGGTTCGGACCCGGACGGTGATGGCACGGCCGTTGCGCCGGTGGAGCCAGACCGCATTGTTGCCGGCCGGCTTGATACGGCTCTGACGCCGGAGAGTACCGGGCGGACGGTGATCGCCTTACCGCAAAGCGACGCGCTGGTCCGGGACGAGCCTCTCCCCGAGGAGGTGCAGACGGTGAACGCCCTTATCGAGCGGATCCGCGGCCAGCTGGGTGAGGCGTGCCTTATCGCGCTGCCGCAGCGGACGGGAGATGGGGAGGCGCGCCTGACGCTGATTTCACCGGACGAGCAATCCATCGCGGAGTTCTCGCAAGCGGTTGTGCCAGGTCTACAGCCGGAGCCGCTTGCCCGCGATATCCTGATCGATCGCCGTCAATGTCCCGCTGTGACCTTCATCCGCAGCCAGCCAAGTTATCCGGTCGGGCAGCTGTCAATTATCGTTTCAGCCGACCGGGTGGAAAGCGGGGGACGCCTGCTTGGCTCGATCAGCGGGGCGGCGGGCCGGTATGTCTCGCTGCTGCTGATCGATGACAATGGCGTGGTTCAGGATCTGAACAGGTTTGTAACCTTTGCAGGTGGTCAAGCGCGATTTGATGTCCCCGTGACGCGGAATGGTCCGCCGCGCGATACCGGTCAGATCCTGCTTGCCCTGGCGACGGCGCGGCGGCCTTTGACGATCGAAACCGAGGCAGGCCGTCTTGCTGAGGATGTGTTTCCACCTCTCGCCGAAGAGCTTGGCCAGGCAGTGGCCATTGGCATCGTCCCCTTTTCAGTCCGCTAGCCTTCTTCGGGAGACGACGTGACTGTCTCTGGGTCGGAGGGGCGGGCGTCTTCCTGTGGCAAGGGCTGCGCCTCGGGCGCTCTCTCAACGGCAAGATACCCGATTGAAATACCGGCGGCGGCTTCGTCCTCTCCCAGTACGGATCGGAGGATGATGGGAAGGAGCGCTTCTGCGCGCGATCCATTCGGGGCGGTCGAGGCTGTGGCCAAAGAGTCTTCGCTGACGACAGCAACAATGAGCTGTGCTTCGGTATCCGCAGCGGACGTGAGGCCGAAACCAAGGCTGAAGCCAAGTGTTCCGTCCTCTTCTTCGACGAGATGCTCGGAGACGTTGTAGACAGCCCCCTGCCCGCTCACAACAAAGAGCCAGACCGACCGGCCATCGACATTTTCGAGGATCCCGGAGACCGACTCGCCGTCAGCCACCTTATCCGAACTCAGAACAAGAGAGGGCGCGCGATCTGAAACGGTCTGGATCTGTCTCGCGAAGTCCAAAAGAGGACATTGCGCGTCGGCGATAATCCTCTCCAGCAGATCGGGACGGGAGTTGAACTGCGTCTCGTACGCATCCGGCAGGTCGCCGTAGCGCCCGCTTTCGCTCGCGAAAACCTCGATAAGGCCAGTATTCGGGCCCGCATTGATCCTCGTCGCGTATGTGCAGTCGCCCGCATCGTAGGAGGCGAGGTAGGCCTCGCGGGTGAGCGGAGTGTCAACGAGAGGACGTCCCCCAGCGTTCGGAAGGGCCTGCGGCTCTGGCGGAGGCGGATCGGAAAGGCCAACACGTGCGAGCACGGGATCGAGGTCGAGCTGGGTCGACAGGATCAGGCCTCCACCCAGGAGGAGCAGAAGAAGCAGGACAGTCGACCGTTTGCCTCCCTTGCGGCGTCGCCCTACCCGCGCCGGGGGCGGAATGGTCAGGGTCCGCGGCGTTCGCGTCGGCGCGGGCGATGCTGCGGGCATGAAGTTCCCGGCGGCCAGTGTGTTCGCCACGCCGGTCGGCGAGGTATCGAAGGGACTATCGGAGCCGACCGGCTCCTGCGTGACTTCTGGCGGTTGGGTTACCGGCTGAGAAGCTCGCTCTTGTGGAGGAACAGCGGGCCGGATGATCGTCTGATCGTCGGCCATCGCCGCAGGCCGGTCGAGCAGACCGATCACATCGAGCATTCGTGGCGGGCGATTGGCTGGATCCGGCTCAAGCATGCGCGCCAGCAGCGGGCGCAGTTCTGCGGGAACGTCCCCCAGATCCGGGATGGAGCGTCGGGCGTTGACCGCCTCGACCACGGAGCCGCCCATGTCGAGCGGCGTGCCGGTGACCGCCGCGGCGATCATTAGGCCGAAGCCGTAGACATCCGTTCGCGGGCTGATCTCGCCTTCGTAATGGCCAAGCTGTTCGGGCGAAATGTATTTGAACTTTCCGGCAAGTTGGCCGTGAAGCGTGCCTTCGGTCAGTTCGGCGGACTTTGCGATACCGAAATCGATCAGAACGGCCTCGTCAATGGAGCCGCCGCGCAGCATGACATTATCGGGGGACAAGTCACGGTGAGTGACTTCGCGACTATGCGCTTCGTCCAGACCCTGAGCGAGCCTGCGGATCAGGCGTTTGGCCTCTTCGACCGAGATCGGGCCATTTGCCTTGACGTGGTCCGACAGGGAGATCCCGTCGATGAACTCCATGATAAGGCAGAAGCGGTCGAGATCCTCGTCGCGAACAAAGTTGTAGTAGCGCACGATAGCCTTGTCGGAGAGCTGACAGAGGATGCGCGCCTCACGCTTGAAGAGCGTTGCGACCTTTTCATCCTGGCTGAGGCTTTCAAGAACGATCTTGATCGCGACGGGATCGCCTGTGAAGGCGTTGACACCGCCATAGACCTCGCCCATCCCGCCAGCGCTGATCTGGCGGCTGATCTCGTAGTTGTTGTTGATCATCGTGCCCGGCGCAATCCCGGAGCGTGGCGGATCGGTTTGTGGAGGCGTGGTGTCGGAGGTCATCGGATCATGCCTCCCACAGGCCGGTGGTTTCGTCGGCCATGACATCGGTCCGAGCGAAACAATCCACGACTATGACGGTCGTGTTGTCTTTTGCGCCTTCGGACAGGGTTCGCTGGAGGATGGCGTCGCTGGCCGTCTGCGGATCAGGGTTCTGATCCTGCAAAAGGGCGGCGAGATGGTGATCGCGGCTGTGTTCGGTCACACCATCTGAGCAAAGGAGAAAGCGGTCGCCCTCCTGCAGGGTCCCGCTGACGACATCGCAGGATCCCGGATCTGTCACGCCGATGGCCCGAGTGATGACATTTCGGCGTGGCCACTGCACCGCCTGCTCTTCGGTGATTGTGCCGGAATTCAGCAGCTCCTGAACCTCCGTGTGATCCTCGCTGATGCGGTTGAGCTGACCGTCCCGCAGAAGATAAAGGCGGCTGTCCCCAGCCCAGACGCAGGCATATGCATCTTCGAAGATAAGCAAGGCGACGAGCGTCGCGCCAACGGTTCCGCCGCCGAGCCGAGCAGAGTGGTCGAGGATACGGTGATGGGCGCGGTCGAGGCGTTCCATGAAGCGGGCCTGAAGATCGTGGGCGGAGCCGGGTTTTCCGATGGATCGCAGATCCTCGACAATCGTTTGGCTTGCGAAATCTCCGGCCTGATGGCCGCCCATTCCGTCCGCCACGGCCCAGACGCCGGACTCGGGCAGGCTAAGCAGCGCGTCCTCGTTGTGATCGCGCACGCGGCCGCGATGCGTAACTTCGCCCGTCTGGAACGTGAAGATCCCGTTTGTCATTCTTTGTCGGTTCCTCTGCCCAATCGCACGCATCTCAACATCTGTCTTTGCACGCTAAACCAAGACCTCGTCTCTCAAAACACCCGCAAGGAGCCAATTTAGCGACGTTGCGTCGGGCCGGCCACGGCAGGCCCGGATGGCAGGTGCGCGTGTCGCATCGCCAAGGCTCCACCAGTATGACCGGCCGCGCGTGGCGCGCAAATGATCCGTCGCCGAAACTGCGGACAGAAGCTCCTCGAGCGGGGCCTCTCCATTCACCGCCCAAAAATCGGGCTCGGCTGCGGAGGATGTGGCGTAGTCGTCCATTTGCCCAATAGCGTCTGTCAGCGCGGCGAGAGGGGCGTCGGAGGTGATCCCGTCCAGTCCTGCGGCGAGCGCCTCGTAGATGTGCTGGTTAGGGTCGATCACGGGCGGCATCGGCACGGTCTTTTCAAGAACGGCCACGAGGGGAAAGCGGCGGCCGACCTTATCGCGAGACGGCCGCAGGACACCGCAGACAGGCCCTTGCGCGAAGATATCGCTTCCGGCCCAGAAACGCAAAGGCAGGCCATTGTCGAACATGGTCTGCCATCCCTCTCCCTCGGTTGATTTGGAACGCGGAAGGATTTCGTCGAGCCAGGTTTCGATCGTGGCCTGCGACCGGTCTCCGAGCCCGAGCGAGATGAAATCCCCGAAAAGAGGGTGTTTTCCATAGAGCCCCGGCAAAGCGACCCTAGTCCACGCTTTGGGGACACTGGAACTCGGAGAGTTCGGGCATCAGAAAAGGGATGGTGCGGGCGTCTGCCCTAATCTCGAGAGGAACGGGAATTCCTCCCATCGAATAAGTTCCGCGCATCACGCCGCCGTCCTGACTGCGAGAAGAGGCTTCTCTCAGGAATTGAATGATTGACCAGTTCCCGTATCGGTCGAACTGTTTCGCGCTAGGTTGTCGTCCCGGGCTTGCCGCCTCCATCAAGACCGTTCCGTTGTTTCCCGGCCAGACCACAGATTCTGATATCGCTCCGCGAAGATCGACTTCTATATTTTGATCGCCGAAACGCACGAGGAGGAAGCTTAAGGCAGGCTGAGCTTGGGCGAGACTGATCTGGATGCCTACAGAGGGCTGATCGCCGCCGCTGGCGAAAAAGGCGTCTTGGATCCTCTGCGCTCGCTCGAACTGCTTTAGAGCTGCAGAAGAAAGATTATCCGCTAATGGACTATCGGGCCGAACCTGGAGAGTTCCATCCCGCGTCCGATTGACGTGATTGATAAGGTAGGTCCGGAAGTACTGATCAATTGTTCCGCCCGGGCTGAAGAACCGGCCGAATTCCCCCAAGGGAAGGCCTCTGCCATCCTGTGCGAAAGGAAATGACTGAACGATGTTCGAGCAGGCATAGCTGACATCCGAGAAAAGCGCGGCGTTCATCTCGTCAATTGTCGCATCGCGTGCTTCGATGCGCAGGTCGTCAGCAGCCTCATCAATCAGTCGCTCCAGCGTTTCGGGAAGGCGTGATTTGATCTGGCGAAGAGCAGCGAGATGGCGCCGCAGCTCGTCCAATGCGCCAGCGGGATCGGTCCGCGCCTCGATTGCCCTGTTCTGGAAGATCTGGTTGAGCTGGGCGAGGACCCCGTCGATGGGCCGGGCGCCGCGCTCTCCCTCAAGCAGGAGGTGCCATTCCTCAAAGTCCCGCTCGATCCGGGTCACGGGCTCGAGCGCGTTGTCGGGTTCGCCGGAGGCTCGGGTCTGGTTTTTGCCTCCCCGGCGATTGCCAGCGGATTCGAGCAGGATCCGGGCGACACCGCCCTGTTGGGAGATAAATCGCTGTCCCAGCCTCCGGCTTGCCTCGTCCCCCATGCCGCCAAAGTCGCCCGTGGCGATCGCTTCAGGATCAAGGGAGGCCAGTTCGTCTACAAGGCGGGTCAGTCTGGTTTCGTAAGTCACCTCGTTGACCAGAAGAAGCATCGGGGAGGTGGTAGGAGACGCGAATTCCTCTAGCGCACGATAGGCGGGCTGATCTGCTGACATCGAAACCAGCTCGATCCTCGCAAACATGTCGGTCCAGGCATCGCGGAATTCCTGACGATACCGGTTGAGAAGCGCGGGTGAGAGGGCGTCCAGTTGCTCGTCGAACCCTGAACGTTCGGCGGCCTCCCCCAAAACCCATTGGTCGTCCTTCAAGCGTTGGGCCACGGTATCGAGGGCAGGGAAGAAATACTCCCAGAAGCCAACGAATGTATAAAGCGCGGGAACGGTCAGGTCGGATAGGTCGCTGCCATCCGAGGACTGGAATACGAAGGACCCAGACGGCGCGGTGGCCTCGGACAGGCTCCAGTCGGGTAGGACAGCAAGCTCCGACCCGCCCTCGATCAGGGTGTAGGCCTGTTCGGCCAGCGGCATGCGGACAATGGCCTGCCGCGCCCGGGAGATCACATCGGGATCGAGGCCGATCCCCACATCGCGGGTATTGTCGAGCTCGAGCATCGCCGAGAGATGTTCGTTCAGTGCCTCGCGTTCATCAAAATCGGCGAGGGAGGCGAAATCCTCGGTCCGCCACTGCTCTTCGAACCATGCCGCGATCGCTTCGTCGTCGGTTTGCCCGCCGACACCGCCCAGAAGCATGTAGACCTTGAGCGCGCGATAGATGAGCGGCAAGTCTCCCTCTCGTAGGTAGCCGGGGATACGGCGTTCGATATCGAGGATAAGGCGGGGCCGGAGCATCTTTTCGAGCGCGTCGGAATAAGCCTCCTCAGAGGCGACCGACATGCGTTTGCGCTGGCCCAGTCCGAAGGTTTCCCAGATCTTACTGTCGGTCTGCTGACCGTAGCCGGTCGGCAGGGTCCGAAGGAGGTTCAGATGCGGCAAGATCGGACGCAGGTCCGGATCCGAGACGATATTGCGCTGGATCTCGGTGGCGGCCACGGTCTGGTATTGACGAATGTCCGCTTGTGCGGTGCGTAGCAGGTTGGCGTTCTGCCAATAGCTGACCCCGAGCCCCGCGAGGACGCCCGCCGTCACGAGACCGAGGAGCGTGAGGCTGACAGCGGTGAAGACGCGGCGGCGCGCGACTGCTCTTTTGTCGAAGGACACCCAATCGCGTTCTTCGAAGATCACGCGGCGCAGCAGATCGTGCAGGAAGTAGCTCTTTCCCTTGCCCGACATGAAAGCGGGTGTGAACGCTCCGGTTTCCGTCCCGCGGCTCATGGCGCCAAGGACCTGGTCGATCGGCGTGCCTTCCTGGGTGCCGGAGGTGAAATAGAAGCCGCGCAGGATCGCGCTGGTCTTGTAGCGCGTAGGCTCGAACACGCGGCGCAGGAAGGTGCTGACATTGTCGCGCAGGAGCGCCATCTGGCCGGGAAGACCGAAGATCGCGATGCGGCTGATGCCGTCGGGCTCTTCGCTCATCCGGTCGATGATCTCGTCGGAGAGGCGGCTGACGAGTGCGTCGAATTCGGCGGGGACGTCCTCGTAGGTCGCGGCCTTGCGATCCTTGGTCTGGAAGGTCACGCCCCAGACGCTTTTCCGGCGGCTGAGGCTGAAAGAGCTGAAATACTCGCGGAAGCCTGAGATCAGGTCGGCTTTCGTGAAAAGGACGTAGACCGGGAAGTCGACCTTGAGCGCCTCATGGATTTCACCCAATCGGTCGCGCACGATATCGGCGTGGCGGGCAAGCGCCTCGTCGGTGGTCGAGAGCATGTCCTCGACCGAGAAGGCCAGGATGACGCCGTTAATCGGCTGATCGGAGCGGGCTTTTTTCAGGAGGCCAAGGAAGGCCGTCCAGCTTTTGCTGTCGGCCTCGGCATCGCTGTCCTGCGTGGTGTAACGGCCCGCCGTGTCGATGAGGACGGCATCCTCAGCAAACCACCAGTCGGTGTAGCGCGTGCCACCGAAGCCTTCGACAACACCGCCTTCCTTACCCTCGAGTGGGAATTCGATGCCTGAATTGGCAAGGGCGGTCGTCTTGCCCGCGCCGGGAGGGCCGATGATGACGTACCACGGCAGATCGTAGAGATAGCTGGCGCCGCCCGATTTCTTAAGCGTCGCGAGGGCGCCTGTCATTTTTTCGGACAGGACCTTGGCATCGCCTTCGACCACCTGCGGGACAATGGCTTCTTCGAGCTCGGCAGCGCGGCGGCGGCGGCGGCGTAGGCGGACGAGGAAGACGATCAGAAGAACACCGTAGATCACGCCCAGGATCGTGAGCTGGATCCAAGGGGTCGAGAGGGGTCCCCATCCGGTCATCGGGCCGCCAAACCAGACGGCGATCCCGATGCAGATTAGGCCCAAGATGATGAACGGGATGCGCATCCACGACTTCCAGCGAAGACGCAGGCGAGGCATTCTGAAGAGGCTGGACAGTCTCAATACGTGCCCTCCCGAGCGACGAGGATCTCCACGCGGCGGTTGAGCGCGCGTCCTTCCCGGGTTGCGTTGTCGGCGATGGGATCGGCCGGGCCGCGTCCTTCGACCTGAATACGGTCGGTGTTTCCGATGGACTGGCTGAGCACATCGGTGACGGCCTGCGCGCGCGCTTCGGACAGATCGAGGTTGGTCTTGTAGCGCGCACTTGCTCCCGGCTGGATATTGTCGGTGAAACCCTGAACGAGGATCGGTCCCTCTTCCTGATCGAGGACCTGGGACACCTCCGCGATTGTGGCGATGTAGTCGTCATTGACCACGGCGCTGCCGCTTCCGAAGGAGAGGCTGCCGACACGTACATAGATAAAATCGCCCCGCTCGCCGACATTGACTTGACCTGCTTCGATCGGGCCTGACAGTCTGTCGCGGATCCGGTCGATCTGGGTTGTGTCGGAGACCGGCACGAACGCTTCGGGCGGCTGGATAATCCGCTCGAGGCTGACATTGGGCGCTTCGGCATGGAGGCGGTTCAGCTGGGTCACGACCGCTGTGCCGTCCCGCGAGATCAGGGTGGAGAGCGTGGCAAAGGCCGCCACCAGCATAACTGCGGCGACCGACATCCAGACCCAAAGCGGCGGGCCCGAGAAGCGGCGCTTGCCGCCTAGCGGGACGGCTGTCCAGCGCGTGGAGATATCGTCGTCCGGTCGCGGGTTAACACGGCGCAGGCTTTCATAGATCGCAGAGCGGATCCGGCCAAGCTCGACCGTGCCGTTTTGCGACATGCGGTACTGACCTTCGAAGCCGAGGCTGAGGCAGACCAGCATGAGTTCGAGCAGGTTATATTTCTGGCCCGGCGCCTGCATCGCCTTTTCGGCTTCCTGAAAGAAGCCGACGCCAGAATCGCGCTTTCCGAAAAAGCGCGCGACCATGGAATATTGGATCCAGATTCCCCGATCCGCGCCCGGCAGGTTCTGCACGATATCGTCTGCCGTCCCGCACAGGGCGTATTTCGCTATCTCGGCGTCCTGCGGATCGGCGCCGATCGAGATGGCGTTCTGGGTGTAGCCGTCAAGTTCGCGGGTGACGTGTTCCATCAGGGGGACGGCCTGCATCTCCACCAGCCCGGTCCGGAGCCGCCCGAAGAGGATCAGGAGATTGGCCGCTGCGGCGACAAGCGGGTTGGACGATCCGCCTTTTCCTAGGCCCGTGGCCTTGAGCGCTTTTTCCAGCGGGATCTTGGGTCCGGTGGCCTGAATCGGTTCAGGGCCACCTGTTCCGATCTCGGGGAAAAAGCCCTCGGAGGCGGTGACGGGGCGACCGATTTCGCCGGGCGTGTAGGATTGCTGATAGCCCGATTGCGGACGGTTTGGCTGGACCGGGGTTGGCCCGCCGAGCCACGTATCCTCTCGCGAAGGCTGGAAACCGCTTCCGGTCTGACCGGTGCGGCCCGGCGGCGGGGTCGGGAGAGCGCCGCCAATAATCGTCTTGTCCGCATCGCCGGACGGCGCGGATGGCCGTTCGGGCGGCGGAAGCTTCTTGCCGAAAACCGTTTTGTCGTCGTCGGACCCGGTCATCAGGTTTTCTCCGGAACAGCCCAAAGTTCGAGCTTGAGTTCAGGCCAATCACCCGCGAAATGCATGCCGATGGCCGGAGCGGTGGAGAATTCCTGCCAGAGTGGCGTGTTCTTCTCGAGCAAAAAGTAGACATTGGACGAGATGACGCGGATCTGGCGAGGCGGATTGGGGAGGTGGACCAGACCGATCCCGGGGAGATTGTTCTTCACGATCTCGCTCATCCGGGTGTTCGGTCCCACCTTGCACAGCTCTGGGAACTGCTGCTGGACTTGGGTCAACTGCTTGCCCGTCTCGACCTCGATGACGAAGGTCGCGTTGCGGAAGAGGGTCCGGTCGGCGACTTCGGCGATGAAGGAGTTTTGCCGGACCTGACGCAGGTTAAGCCGCGTCGCGCGTCCCACATCGCGGCTGAGGAGCCGTTGGATGTCTTGCACAACAGGGGTGAAGGCGGCTTTCGGATCGCCATGGTCGTAGATTTTGTATTCCGGTGCGGTTCTTGCGCCTTGATCGAAGGTCGACAGCTCCCCGGCGAGGCCGATGAGACGCTCGTAAAGACGCTCGGGATGGACGTTCCGGCTGTCACGCATATGGCGAAGCGTCCCGATCTCGCGGTTGAGCGTCATAAGCATTAGATAGTCGGTCGCCTGCATCCCGCCGCCTGCCGAAGGATCGGAGGCATAGCGCGCGAGGTTCTCGAGCTTGGCCTCGACCCAGCCAATCACTCGCGTCAGAAACCCCATCAGAACGGGATGGGCGGCAACGATCAGGGCGGGCGGCGCCACCGTGTCGTCCATCGAAACGACGCCGTCGCGCACCTCGGAAATCCGGGCCAAGCGAAGGCACTGAAAGCCCTCTTTCGGAGATTTGCGCACGACGAGTTCAAGACGCGGAACAGCCACTTCAAGATCGTGTTCGATCCGGGCGGAACTTGCATTATCGGCGACGACCTGCGGATGGATCCGGTAGCGTGTGGCTTCTCCGGACCCGTCACCGCCTACATCCTGACCGTTCTGGCTGACATCTGGCAGGGTCAGCCAGACAAAGAGACCGGCCGCATCGCTTGGAACCTCGACCGGAACAGGCAGGATGCCGGCATTGGGCGCGTCGAAAGGCGTTCCGTCCGGCATGATCCCCGTGACGGACCGTAGGCCCACCCTGCCCTGCTGCGCCATGTCCTTGTCGAGGACCATATCGGAGACACCCCAGGGATAAGGGGTCAGGACACCCGTCCGAGCCTCGATCAATCGCTCAGCGTAGCGATCCGCCTGCTGCAAATGTTGCGGCTGAAGGAAGAGACCTTCCTTCCACGCCACCTTGCTGAACCAAGACATCAAAATCCTTTCGTGCTCGCGGCACGTTATCAATTTCGACTGTGAAACCTCAGATTATGAGGGTCAAGTCGGGTTCCCCTGACCTGGGACGCGCAGCCCCTTAGAACTGAATGCGGACCTGAGCGGTCAGACCGTAGCTTTCAACATCCTCGCTGAACCGCGCATCGGCGCGCACTGAGGCATTGAACTGCCGCGCATTCGCCAACTGCCCCGGGTCGAGGATCCGGATGTAGTTCACACCGGCGCTCACCTCTCCATAGGTGCCGAGGTTCGAAGATGTCGATTTGTCGATCACATCGTTGCCATCCTCGTCGACCCGCGTGAAGACCGATTCCGGGTCATCCGCGAAGTCGCTGTAGATCGTGGCGGTACCAAAATAGTTGAGCGCGGACAGGCCATTTTCGGCGAATTGCGATCTCGACAATGTGGCACCGACGAACCCGACATTGCTCTGGCTGTCCTTGATCTCGAGCGTTCCGCTGTCGAATTCGATCTCGTCCGTTTCTGTCCGCGTGAAAGCAAAGCCCGCGGTCGGAATGAAGCCGAAGCCGGTCTCACCGATCGGCATGAAGTAGCTGGCCGATCCGCTGAGCGTCTGGGCACGGCTTTCGAATTCCTGATCGAGCCCGAGACCCGCCGAGCCGCCCCGCGCTTCGTTGCTGATTTCGAAATCCGTCCGCTCGATCCGGTATTGAAGATCCGCCGAAAACGGGCCCCGATTGGCGGTCATGTAGACGCCGAGATAGGTTTGGCGGAAATCGACTTCGTTCTTGCTGGTCTGCTGATCCTTAAGCTGCCGGGTTCCCGTCAGATCGAGCGCGAAGACGGGCTGCTCGGTTTTGCCGACATTGACGCCGCCGATCCCGCCGAACGCCAGGTCCCAACCGTTGTAAAAGCCGTTGAAGCAGGCATAGTCGCCTCCGAATTGGATACCGGAATAGGTTGCCGATAGCGTACTTTCCAGCTCGATCTCGTCGGTTTTCGTCGTGCCGTTGACTTCTGCCGTTCCGCCCAGCGCACGCGTCCAGCCACCAACGCCGCAGCTGTCTTCATCGTCATAGGCCAGACCGATGACAAACGGGCTCGACGGTCTGTTCACGATCGAGCCGATTAGCGATTGGGTCAGTGTGATGTTCCCTGCGATCGCGCCAATGGCCGGATTGACCTGGTCGGAGATAAAGAGATCGCCCCCCTCGCCCCGGCCAATCGCATAGATGATCGCTTCGCCCGCGCTTGGCAGACCGGTTGCGGTGAAATTAAAGTCGGTATCACCGTCCTGCACGTCGAAAACCAGAATATTGCTTTGCGGACCAACAGGAGTGTCGGCGAGATCGAAGACGAGATTGATCGTGCCACTGACATCGCCGCTGACGACAACCGTGTCGGCGGCATTATCTGTCGAGGCATTTTCGTCCCGACCTGAAAGATCAGCATCGAGAACGAATTCTCCGCCATTCAGATCGCCATCGATCCGAATAGTATCGCCCAAAGAGCCATTTCCTGCAGAGGTCACGCGCCCCGTGCGATCGGAATCAAACGCGTTGTTAAGATTGCCGCTGATGCGCAATGTTCCTGGCTCGGCCAATGCGATAACGCCGGAGTTTTGGACGTCACCCAAGATCCTAGACCCTGTTTCCACGGCGAAATTTCCACCGTTCACCAGAGAAGATGTCAGCGTTCCGTCCAAAGATGTATTCCCCGAACCCAAATTGGTGAACTGCGTCGTCTCAAGACTTCCATTGATCGAGAAAAGACCGGAGTTGGATACGCCCCCTCCAACCTCGAGCGGGGCGTTGACCGTAACCTCACCGGACGACTGCAATTGGTCCGTAATAGTACCGGACAACAAAGCAGTGCCGAGATTGCTGACGTCTCCGTTAATGACGCTTGTTGACGTCATCGTCGCGGGCGCTTCGTTTCTGACATTCCCGATGATCGTGCCCTGATTGGTCAGGTTTCCGTCAGCTCCGAAATTCGTGAAGACGGGATTGTCTGCGCTGGTCAGCGTCAAGGTTCTCGATGAGGACACTTCGAATGTTCCGGAGTTGGAAATCATCGCAGCAGAGAGATTTCCTCCAGACATGGAAAACTCTCCACTCGAAGAGATATTGCCGTTCACTGTCAGATCGCCGGTCAGGTCAACTTCACCGGAGTTTGTGAAGTTGCGGCCGATAAGGCCTCTTGCCTCGGCAGTTCCGCTATTCGTCAGTGAGCCGTCCAAAGTTCCACGAAGACGGGTGATCGCATCTTGGGTATTGGTGATGTTTCCGGTGACGCGGCCATTGATATTGGCGGTGCTCGACCCGTTGTTTTGGATCGAGCCTGTTAGAAGGCCGTTGCTGACCACATCTGTGACACCGCGATTTTCAGCTCTGACATCACCGCGAAGCTCACCTCCTGCGCGGACCCGCACGACGCCCGAATTCTCGACATCCGCAAGGAGCGTTCCCTCGACAGTCAATTCACCTCGATCGCCACCCTCGCTTTCCAGTGTTAGCAGGCTATCGATCTGGCTCGTTTCAGTCGGAGACGGATCGGCCGCGACTCTGATCGACCCCAGGCTGTTAACCGGACCGGTCGCTCGGCCACCGATCATGACTAGCGAGCCATCGTTTTCAAGGCGCCCGTCGAAAGTACCCACCAGGTTCATCTGACCGTTGTTTTCGAACTGGGATGACGCCAATGTTCCATTGACGTTGACTATCCCGCCGGTGTTCGTGTCTGTGTCCGCGTTCCGCGACACAAGGCGTGTGCCCTCGTCCACCGTCAGAGTGCCGCCATAAGAAATACTGTCGACGGTTGTCGTCCCCGCCCGAACGTTTACCTGGCCTCCGCCGCCCCGGAGCCCCCCTTCGAGGTTCATCGTGTCTACGAAGTTTGTCTCGCCCCCGCCAAAGGTCGTGAGATCTCCGACAACTGTGTTGGACAGCTCTGCCGTTCCCCTATTGTCAATGTCACCGACAATCCGGCCGCCGCTTCGTAAGGTTCCGGTGCCGTCATTTTCGAACATGTTCTGAGCAGTCAACGTTCGCGTATCTCCGACCGTTACCAAGCCGTCGTTATCGAACAGCTGGCTGACCGTAAGATTTCCGCCGGAGACGCGGAATTCTGCATCGTTGTTAATCTGCCCTGTCACGTCGAGATCCCCGGTGATCGTTGTCAAATCCGCGAGGTTGTCGAGACGTCCGGACAGACCCCCCTCGATGTCGAGCCTTCCTTCGTTCGCCAGAATACCGACCACTTGGCCGTCGCTGTCCATCGCGCCGTTATTATCAATCAGCGCGGCCTCCAACGTCCCGCGGCCGTTCACAAAGATGGTACCGTTGCTGACAACCTCATCCGCGACCAAGCGCGATCCGATAATGCGTAAACGTGTGTCATCGGCCATATCTGTATTGGTAAGATTGATATCTCCGTTGACGGTCAGATTACCATCGACCGTCGCAAGGCCGGCCCCGGTGATGAAGACATTGTTTGTTATTCGGCCTGCAAGATTTGCGGTGCCCGAATTGTTTAGGGTGCCATCGATCTCGCCATTCAGATCTATTTCATTCTGATTGATAACTTGCCCGATAACGCGTCCATCGACATCTAATGTACCGGTATTGTTGATGGTCGATGCCTGAAGGCGTCCCCGTGCGTTTCCATTTGCTTCGATCCGCGTGATGCCTGCGTTCTCGTAAAGACCGACATTGTTCAAACCGCCATTTGACCGGATCACAATCGTGCCCGGATTTCCCATTACGGATTGGTTGTCGACGGTATTTCCCTGAGCATTGATGTTCACATCGATCGTCACCCTATTGCGGTTGTTGAGATCGCCGGTGAGCTGCTGAAAGACGTTGAAATTGAGATCTGAGTCGTTCTCGATATCTCCCCGCAGGCGCACGCGCCCCTCCACGTTCGAACCTTCGCGCAATTCGATTGTGTCCGCCTCTACGATCAGGATTCCATCTCCGGCACCGTTGATGAGACCTCCGTTCGCATTCGTAAACGTCTCCATCTCGGAGAGTCTGACATTGTTGTTTTCGTTCGTCGTCACGATCCCTTCGTTAACGAATATTCCGGAGGCCTCGGAGTTGCCTTCGACTTCGAAGCGGCGTGTTGCGTTATTTTGTACATCGCCGAAATCGCCAGAGGCCCTGACCCTGCCGTTGTTCGTGACGAGCCCCGAGATGGTGCCGTCGTTGAAAAGCTCACCAGCGTTGTCGACCGAGCCGTCCAAAGAGCCATTTCCGGATAGATTGAGCGTTCCATTTTCAGCAACAGTGGTGGAAACGGTTTCACCATTATCTGAATCGGATACGGCCGCGTTTAGATTTACCGTGCCGTATTCTCCGACCGAGAGCTGGCCATCGGCATCGACGGGCGCGTTGACCGTCAGCTCACCGGTAAAGATCGTTCCGCCGCTTTCGACACCAGATACCGAGATGTTGTTCGTGCTCGTGGCACTTTCTATGGTTGCTGTGGCGTTTCCGTCTGCGGCAGTCCCCTGAACAGTGATGTCACCGGTGCCGGTATTCAACGCGCCTGATGCCCCGAGAGTTATTACTCCACCATTGGCGGTTATGGCCTGGGTCGTTCCCTGAAGGCTCAGGTTTGATCCGTTGGCTGTGACATTCCCACTGAGTGCCCCATTGCTCGAGAAGGCAGCTCCTCCGTCGACGGAGATAATGCCGCCGAGAGCTCCCTCGTTCGTGACAACGATGTCTGAGCCTGAGATATTCAGGCTATCGACAGCTCCCTGATCCCCGGACAGGTTGAGCGTTCCATCGCCACCAACCGAGAAATTACCGTCGAGAGCCGAACTGACCTCGGCTTCGACTTCATTGCCCATGGTGATGCCAATGCTACTGCTCGTATCTCCAATTATGCCGCTACCGTCGCTTTCGACTGTATAGCCTTCGGCATCTATAGTGATGCTGCCCGGGATCACTGCTTCATTGACAGTTATGGTGCTTTCATCGTCATCGCTCGTGGGAGAGGACAAAAACACGTCATCATCATTCTCAAACCTCAATTGGCCAGAACCAGTTTCGGATGTCCATTGCTCGTCTCTGAGGTTCCAGCTGCCATTCCCGGCACCCACTTCACTAGAATCTGAATCATCATCCCAGAACACGTCCTTCGCGAGAGCAGGCGAAATCCCAAACGTGGTTGCCAGCACAACGCCGGTCAGTGCGCTTGTGAGAAGAAGCGCCGTTCTGCTTTGATGGCGGCGTGACGTTTCAGGTCTTCGGGTTTGAAAATTCAGCATGAAAAATGTCCTGATAAAAAGCAGACTCGTATGGAGTTTGCATATGCAGCGCAGGGGTTCAACTCGCCGGAGAGGTTCTCGGGCGAGATTAACATTTCCGCCACAACCTAACGTGATGCTGAGATATCCAGAATTCGTCCTGGGGCTGCCTGAACGTCTGCAGGCTCGTGCGTCACCATCATTACTGGCAGGGCCCGCTCCACCGCCATGTCGAAGACAAATGTTCTGATCTGATCTCGAAGCTCGGAATCGAGTTTCGAGAACGGCTCGTCCAGCAAAACCGCCTCAGGTTCGGACAAAAGCATACGCATGAGAGAGACACGCGCCTTCTGTCCTCCGGAAAGAGTGGCTGGATCACGATCTCCTGCATCTGGCAGATCGATCGCGCGAAGTGCGCTGCGCACCCGCTCGGATCGGTCTGTGCGGGTTCCTCCGGGACGCAGGCCGAAGGCCAGGTTTTCAAAAACGCTCATATGCGGAAACAGCAGATCGTCCTGAAAGAGCAAACCGATCCGGCGGTCCATCGTTGGGAGATCCGTCACATCGCGCCCGTTCAGGATCACGCGGCCTTGTGCTTTGAACTCTAGCGGAAGCGTACCTGTCAGGTAAGCCAAAAGTGTCGACTTTCCTGATCCGGATGGTCCCATCACAGAAAACACCTCGCCCGGATGGATCGTGTCATCGAAAGCGACGAGCAATGTGTCGCCCTTCCAGATCTCGATATTCTCCAGCGTCAGCCCGTTAGCCATGTCTGAGATCCGCACGGTTTCGCCAGACCCAGGCTGGCAGAGCGAGAGCAGCGGCGAAGGGTAAGAGCGCTGCTGCGGTCTGCAGCAGAGCATATACGCCAATCGCGCGGCGATCTCCGCCCGAGGAGAGAGCAAGTGCCTCTGTTGTCAATGTCTGAACGCGTCCCCCGCCGATCAGCAAAGTCGGGAGGTATTGCCCAACGGAGACGGCAAAGCCGACGGCGAGGGCTGTGAGAAGCGGTCGTAGCATCATCGGCAGCCGGATCGCCCAAAGCGTTCTGTCAGGGCTTGATCCAAGAGCGGAGGAAACCACCGCGAAGCGGGTATCCCAGCTCCTATAGGGATCGCCCAGAGACAGGAAAACGTAAGGAAAGACAAAGACGATATGAGCCAGCGTTACGGCCAAAAGACCTCCGGACAGTCCGGCGCCGAGCATCAGGGTCTGGAGGCCTGGCAGGAAGGCCGTTTGAGGGATCAGAATTGGAAGATAGAGTATGAGAAGGGCTTTGGATGATAGTTTCAGACCATAGCGATGCTCTGCCTCCAGACATCCCAGCGCCAGAAACAGCGCCGCAAGAACAGAGCAAGCCGCAATGAGAGCGGTTTGGCCAGATGCGGCGGCAAGGCTATCGGCATGCCGCATCCAGCTTTTGAACGTGAGGGTGTCCGGACTGACATCGGGAAACCGCCATGATCCGGCGAAAGACCAGAGAGCGAGGGAGGCCAGTCCTGTGAAGATCGTGACAACTGCCAATCCGCCAAACGCGACACCGGTACTGCGGAGCACACGATCACGCCGGCCCCGCCGACCGGACACAACGGCCCTGTGTCCGAGCCGCGCGACCAACCGTTCGCCAAGCCGCCAAATCAGGATCGCGCCCAACACAAGAAGAGCCTGCCAAAGGGCTGCCGCGGCTGCGACGAGACGCATGGAAAGATCCGGATCCGACATCCATCTGACGATCTGCACCGAAAGCGTCGGCGGCAGATTTGGACCCAGGATCACAGCAACATCGACGACGGACATCGAATAAGACAGCACGACATAGATAGGCAATCTGATCTGCCTATAGACACGTGGAAACACCGTCTTGAGCCAACCCGAAATTCGTCCGTAGCCAAGGGTCTGTGCTACCTTCATGGATCTGTGGCCGCCGGTCTGGCCAAGCGCGGCAAGGGTCATCAGAAGGAGAAACGGAACCTCCTTCGCGATCAGGCCCGCTGCGAGGGAGAGGCCGAGCGGATCCTGCAGAATGAGTAGATCCGGCGGCCGATCCCAACCGGTGAGCGAAGGACTCACCGTACGAATGATCCATCCCGACGGTGCGATCAGAAAGGCCAGTCCGAAAGCTGCCGCGGCATGAGGGATCGAGAGAAGAGGTGACAGGACAGTTTGCAGGATTGCAAAGACACGTGTGCCCGACCATCCGGCGACGATGAGCACGACTATGAGAAGGGAAAGCGCGGTGGTCAGAAAGCCGACGCCAAGCGACAGGAACGTGGCCCGCCATATGCCCGTCCAGGCAAAAAGATCGAGCATAGGATCCATGGTGAACGACGTTTGGCCAATCGCGGGGAGATACCCAAAAGCAGGCGCGACGGTTCCAGCAAGCCCTGCGCAAACCGGGCCAAGAAGAAGCAGGATCGTCAGAATAGGAAACCAGGCCAGCCTGCCGGACCGCGGACGGCTCACCTCATCTGCCGCTGCCATACCGGGCAACCCAATCTGCCGCGATCCGTTCCGCCCAACTTGGATGAGGCTCGGGCAAAGCCGGTCCGAGCTCAGCGGGAGGGAGGGTTGCGATTCCAAGATCGAGCGCGTCGAAGGCCTCTCGTTCTGACGGGGCCAGCTTGTTCATCGACAGAACCGTTCCATAGCCAAGGATATCGGGATCTTGCGCCCGCAGCTGCGCCTCGGGGGACAGCAGGAAGTTGGCAACGACCATAGCCCCTTCGGTTGCGCCCGAATTGTAAGGGATGGCCACGAAGCTCGCATTGCCAAGCGTTCCACGATCAAGAACGAAGGTTCGTACCGTGTCGGGCAGCTGGTCGTTTGCAATGGCCGCTGTCGCCTCTCCGGGAGAGAAGGAAATTGCGAGATCGATTTCTTCATCCGCGATCAATTGGAGCTGGCGAGGGCCGGTCTGGGGATAGGCGCGTCCTTCGCGCCAGAGGGTCGGGGTCAGTTCCTCGAGAAAAGCCCAAAGCGGCTCTGTCACTTGGGGGTAGGTTTCGTCGGTTGCCGGGGCCGCCAGAGCCTCTGGCTCGTCGGTTAAGTCGATCAGTGCCTGTTTCAGGAAAGTCGTGCCCAGAAAGTCAGGCGGCTGCGGAAAGGTGAAGCGGCCCGGGTTTTCGGTACTCCAACCAAGGATCGCATCCATCGATCCAAGGGGATCCGGGAGATCCCGAGTATCGTGCATGAAGACGACCTGAGCCATGGCCCACGGGCTTTCGTACCCTTCAGTTGGCACAGTGAAATCTGTCTGAACTGTCTTTCCCTCGACGTCGACGAAGTCCCAGTTCGGCAGATCTTCTGCAAATGGACCGTAGAGCAGGCCCGCATCCTTCATGGCGGCGAAGTTTGCGCCGTTGATCCAGATCATATCAATGGCGCCATCCGTATCCTGCCCGGCCTGCTTTTCAGCGAGGACGCGGCTGACGGCCTCGCCGGTATCGGTCAGCTTTACATGTTCCAGCGTGACGCCATAGTCCTCTGACACCCGCTTGCCGACCCATGCGATGAAGTCGTTTGTTGTCGTGGATCCGCCCCATGCATTCCAATAGACCGTCTGACCTTGGGCGGCGTCGAGCACGGCAGGCCAGTCCGATGGATTGCTTTCGGCTGAGGCGGTCAGCGGAGCGAGTGCAATAAGCGCTGTTACGATAAATCTCATGTCAGGTCCCTGCCTCGTCGCTGGTTGGTGCGAATATACGCCGCGCCAGCAGTATTCTTGATATGGCGGTGATGAAACACAACGCTCCGAAGATCCACGCCAAAGCCGGAAACAATCCGGGGAAAAGGCAGAGGAGAACAAAGAAGACGATCGTCTCCGTGCCCTCCAGAAGACCGCCCGTGAAGTAGAGCGACTTTACGCCCCGCGCCTCAGTCGTGATTTGAGCCTTTTCGGCGAGGATGGCGTAGCCGAGAAAGCTTGTCCCGTTGAAGTAAAAGCTGGTGAGCAGGAAGGCTCCAGCAGCGCCGTTCGCATCGGGATTGTTCAAGACAAAGGCAAGGGGTATGACCCCGTAGAAGAGAAAATCGCACGCGATATCGAGATAGCCGCCGAAATCCGTGCGTGCGCTGGCGCGAGCCACGGCGCCGTCAAGGCCGTCGGCGAGGCGCGATGCGAGAAGCGGGATCAAAGCCCAGCCGGTCGCGCCGACTGCAATCAGGAGGGCGGCGACCAGACCCAGGATCAGCCCGGCGAGCGTGACCTGGTTTGCTGAAATACCCTGCCCCGCGATGCTACGACCAAGCGCATTTAGAGGTGGATCAATCAGTTTTCGGGCAGCGGCGTCCAACATCTCTCGAACTTTTGTTTTGCGTCGTTCTCATCTTTTGCGCCGGGCTGCGCAATCAGCCTGACGCTTTTGTGAGAAGAAGACGGATCACTGGTGTGACGGCCATCTAGCGCCGACCAACGACCTCTTCTGCCAGAGTTGGATGAACCGCCGTTGCCTTGGTCAGATCCTCGGATCTACCGCCTGCCGCAAGACAGGAGGCGATCCAAGCAATCTCGTCGGCGGCGGAATGGCCGATCAGAACAGCCCCTTTAAGCTGTCCGGTCGCGCTGTCGCTATTAATCTTGCCATAAACCTCGATCGTCTCAGCGGATAAGACCCCACTGGGCAGGGGCGTGGTGATTCCGTCAAATGCGGTGCCACTCTCCGTCTCACCTACTTGGGCAATGGGAGGGTAGAGGAAGGTGGCGGAGCTAACCAGATCGAGATCAACAAGCCGCGCGCCCTCGCCGAACAGGATGTCCGCCAGCGCTTCACCGTCTCGGGTTGCGACAGGGGTGAGCGGAAGCCGATCAGCCGCATCACCTATTGCATAGATGCCAGAGGCTGACGTCTCCAGACGGTCGGTGACCTTTAGCGCGCCGTTTTCTGCTCTTTCCATGCTCTCCGTGACTGGTCCGAGTTCATCGATGTTCGGCGAGCGCCCGACAGCACATAGGACATGAGTGACCGCCTCCGCGGGTCCGCTATCGAACTCAACGGTGATCTTGCCGGCGGTTTTCGAAAGAGATGTCGGCTCAACGCTAAGCCGCACCTTTATACCGCGCGCAGTGAGAATGTCCTGGGCATGGCCGACAGCGACTTCATCGAACTGCTCGAGAAGCCGGTCGCCAGCATCGACGATGCAGACATCGGATCCAAGTGCGCGGAAAATAGAGGCGAATTCACACCCGATGTAGCCGCCGCCGATGACGAGAAGGCTCTTGGGTATCTCCGTCCACTCGAACACATCACGGCTCGTAGAAAGAAGATCCTTACCAGGAATATCCAGAAGAATCGGGGATCCTCCGGTCGCCAGAACGATATTCTTCGCGGATAAGATTCGGCCCTTAACGCGCACTTGTTTGTCATCGAGTAGCTCGGCATCCGCACGCAGGACGGTCACTCCGGCATCCTCCAGCGAGGACGCATAGCTTTCGCGGATCGCTTCGATCTTATCTGAAATGCGCGTCTTCAATGCCTGCAGATCGAACGGGCCAAGATTTGGCGCGATACCAACCGTCTCGAGCTCGCGGGCATCCTTCCAGACACGGCCTGCTTCCCACATCAGTTTTTTCGGCACGCACCCACGATTCACGCAAGTGCCGCCGAGGTTTTTCCTTTCGATAAGGCATACCTTCGCCCCGAGCGAGCTGGCCCTCGTGGCGCACGAGATGCCTGCAGATCCCCCGCCGATGACCATCAAGTCGAATGTATCTTCCGTTGTCATCGATCTCTTCCCTTCGAGTTCCGCCGGTCAGGCAGTTTCAAACGCCCGGTCCCCTGCCGCAGTTCCTGTTCCCGAAGGAACCTGTTCCGCTAAGAGGACGTTCAAACGGAATACCTCAAAGCGGAAAACGATCTCATGATAGATGATACCGGACCCACTCCTCGTAGAGGAGGTTGGCCAATCGCTCCCGTCATCTATGAGATCTACCCCCGCTCGTTCCGGGACACGACCGGATCCGGCGAAGGTGATCTGCGCGGTGTTATGGAAGGTCTCGATCATGTGGCCTCCCTTGGGGTCGATGCGATCTGGATCACCCCATTTTTCGTAAGCCCTCATGTCGATGGAGGCTATGACGTCGCTGACCATCGGCAGGTTGATCCGCGATATGGCACGATGGCGGATTTCGACAGGCTGGTCTCGCGGGCGCATGATTTGGATCTCAAGGTGATGATTGATCAGGTGCTCAATCATACCAGTGATCAGCATCCCTGGTTTCAACGAGCCATCGAAGGGGATGCGGAGTTTGCTGATCGCTATCTCTGGGTCGATCCCAAGCGCGATGGGACTGCGCCGAATAACTGGTTGTCCCAGTTCGGCCCTCCGGCCTGGACATGGAACCACAAGAGACGACAGTATTATTTCCACCAGTTCCTTGCCTGCCAACCATCGCTGAATCTGCGAAACGAAGCTGTACAGGAGAAGCATCGAGCCGAGATTCAGTGTTGGAGAGACCGCGGCGTCGACGGGTTCCGGTTCGATGCGACGACGTCGTACCTTTACGACACATCTTTGAAGGATAATCCGCCCGCATCGGCGGAGGTGCAGGATAAAGTGTCGGGGGAGAACTTCGTCCCCTACACCTATCAGGATCATGTTTATGACATGCTTCCGGGCGACGGGGTTGCCTATACGAAGAAGCTCCGCGACTGGGCTGGTGACGATGCGTTTCTTCTGGGAGAGATCACATCGGGAAATCAGTCCGTCGAGCTTGCATCTCAGATGGTTGCCACCGACCAGCTCGACGCCTGTTACACCACTGATATGCCCGAGGGCAAAGGGACACCTAAGGTAGTGGCTGATATCCTGTCGCGGCAAGACAAGACCGCCTCGGCGTGGTGGATGTCGAGTCACGATCAGCCGCGCCACGTGACGGCTGCCGGAGATGGATCGGATCGCGACGCGCGCCTCTTCGCGATGCAATGTGCCGTTCTTCCGGGACCGTGGATGATTTATCAGGGCGAAGAGCTGGCCTTGCCGCAGCCTGACCTGACCAAGGAAGAGACGACCGATCCTCTTGACCTACTCTACTGGCCGGATGGCCCCGGGCGGGAGGGACCGCGTGTCCCGCTGCCTTGGCATGAGGGGGCAGACCACTATGGGTTCACCTCAGGAACACCATGGCTTCCGATGCGATGGCCCCACGGGAAGGCTGTGATGCGTCAGAGCGAGGAAGACGGCGTCGCGGCGTTCTATACCGAGCTGCTGAAGATCAGAAAGAAATACCGGTTAGGCGAAGGCAGCTGGACGGTCGAGGAGGCCACGGATCATTTGCTGGTCCTTTCGCGCGAGACGCCTGAAGGCCATTTCCGGGCGATCTTTAATCACGGCCAAGAGCCCCGGGATCGGGCTGATCAAGAAGGAGATCTCGTCTTCTCGAGCGAGGCGGATGACGGCCTTTCCGCTCGTGTCGGGATCCTCCTGACCCGCCCCTGAGATCGGCCGCCCACGCCAAGTCCTTCAAATCTCTTGGATCTCGGGGCGCTTTTGCGTTGCGTCGTTTTCCTCCTTGGACCTAAGATCAAAGTCCGGGCAGGGGAGGTCCAAGATGACACTGACACTCACGAACGTGTCAAAGGCCGTTGGGGCACACACCCACATTCATCCGACCGACCTCGAACTGCAAAGCGGAACGATGAATGTTCTGCTTGGTCCGACGTCGTCAGGGAAGACGTCTTTGATGCGTCTGATGGCCGGGCTCGACGTTCCAAATACAGGCCAGATCCTTTGGCGCGGTGAAGATGTGACCGGCCAACGCGTTCAGGACCGCAAGGTCGCGATGGTTTATCAACAGTTCATCAACTACCCATCGATGACGGTCTACGACAACATCGCCTCGCCGATGAGGCTGATGGGTCAGTCGCGCGACGAAATCGACAATAGGGTTCGTGACACTGCAGAGCTGATGCAATTGACGCCGATGCTGGATCGCAAACCACTGGAATTGTCCGGCGGCCAGCAGCAGCGCTGTGCTTTGGCGCGGGCGTTGGTCAAGAATGCGGGTCTCGTTCTACTGGACGAGCCGCTCGCCAATCTCGACTACAAACTGCGCGAGGAGCTTCGGGCGGAAATCCCTAAGATCTTCGAAGCCTCCGGTTCGATCTTTGTCTATGCCACGACCGAGCCAGAGGAGGCGCTGCTTCTCGGCGGCAATACCGCGACGCTTTGGGAAGGTCGCGTCACGCAGTTCGGGCCGACCCCTTCGGTTTACCGCAAACCGGTCGATGCGACGACGGCGCGGGTCTTTTCAGATCCACCGATGAATTTCCTGACGGTACGGAAGGGCGGCAACGCGCTTTCTTTCGGCGACGGTCAAAGCGCACCGGTCCCGGCTGGGCTGACAGCACTTTCCGATGGGGCCTATATGGCGGGCTTCAGGCCCAATCATCTCGAGCTTCATCAGCATGTTTCCAACGCGATGACCTTCGAGACCCAACTTGTGGTCACCGAAATCACCGGATCGGAAACCTTCGTTCATCTCGATCACCATGGCGAACGGTGGGTCGGTCTGATCCATGGCGTCCAGCAGCTGACCCTCGGCCAGAAGCTTCCGGTTTATCTCGATCCATCGCATGTCTACGTGTTCGCCACCGACGGAACGCTCGTCTCGCCAGCTCCTTACGCGGAGGCCGCATAGATGGCGAAAATCACACTCGACAATCTTGCCCACTCCTATCTGGATACGCCCAAATCTGAAGACGATTACGCGCTAAAGGAACTGAACCACGACTGGGCCGATGGGGAGGCTTATGCCCTTCTTGGCTCCTCCGGATGCGGGAAGTCGACGTTGCTCAATATCATCTCGGGGCTTCTTCAGCCCAGCGAGGGTCGCGTCCTTTTCAACGATATGGACGTCACGCACGCTCCGACAGCCGACCGTAACATCGCACAGGTGTTTCAATTTCCGGTCGTCTACGACACGATGAGCGTGCGCGACAATCTTGCCTTCCCGCTGCGTAATCGCGGCGCAGAGCCGTCCTATATCGCCCAGCGCGTGACCGAGATTGCCCGCATGATCGGCATGGAGGCCGAGCTGGACCGCAAGGCGCGCGGGCTCACCGCGGACGCCAAGCAAAAGATCAGCCTGGGGCGCGGCATGGTGCGGGAGGACGTGAACGCTCTGCTCTTTGACGAGCCGCTGACCGTGATCGACCCGCATATGAAGTGGGAGCTGCGCACCCAGCTTAAGTCGCTTCATCACGATTTCGGTCATACGATGATCTACGTTACGCATGATCAGACTGAGGCGCTCACTTTCGCCGACAAGGTGGTGGTGATGTATGATGGGCGCGTGGTGCAAATGGGTACACCACAAGAGCTTTTCGAGCGTCCGGCGCATACCTTTGTTGGCTATTTCATCGGATCGCCGGGCATGAACTTGCTGGATGCCGAAATCAGCGGGCGCACCGCAAACATAGACGGAACGCAGATCGACCTCGGTTCTGGCTATGAGGCCGCTCCCGGCAAAACGCAGATCGGGATCCGGCCGGAATTCGTCCACCTCTCCACAAATGGCGAAGGCCTGCCCGCAAGAGTCCGCCGGGTCGAGGATGTGGGACGGCACAAGATCGTCCGGCTCGATGTCGCGGGCAAAGAGCTGAGCGCCATCGTTTCCGAAGAGGGCGGCATCCCAACAGATGCCAACCACGTCACTTTTGACGCAGGTCACATCAACGTCTACGCCAATGACTGGCGTATCGCGCCGTCTGGAAAGGCTGCCTGATGGAAAAAACCGTCAACCAAAAAGCGTGGTTCATGGTCCTGCCAGTGCTGGTGCTCGTCGCCTTTTCGGCGGTAATCCCGCTAATGACGGTCGTCAACTATTCGGTGCAGGATACGTTCGGGAACAACCAATTCTTCTGGGCCGGCCTCGAATGGTTCGAGGAAATGCTAGCGAGCGAGCGAATGTGGGCGGCCCTCAGACGGCAGCTCATCTTCTCGGCGATCATCCTCGCCATTGAAATTCCGCTTGGGATCTTCATCGCTCTCAACATGCCTAAAAAGGGCTTCTGGGCCTCGTTCTGCCTTGTCGTGATGTCCCTGCCGCTCCTGATCCCATGGAACGTGGTCGGCACCATCTGGCAGATCTTCGGTCGCGTCGATATCGGGCTGCTTGGCTACACGCTCGACAAGCTCGGCATATCCTACAACTACACACAGGACTTCTTTGCCGCCTGGGCCACAGTTATCATGATGGATGTCTGGCACTGGACCTCGCTCGTGGCGCTTCTGGCCTATGCTGGCCTGCAGTCAATCCCCGACGCCTATTATCAAGCGGCGAAGATCGATCAGGCCAGTCGCTGGAAGGTCTTCCGCTACATCGAATTGCCCAAGATGGCGGGCGTTCTGATGATCGCGATCCTGCTGCGGTTTATGGACAGCTTCATGATCTATACCGAGCCCTTTGTCGTCACCGGTGGTGGTCCCGGCAATGCGACGACCTTCTTGTCGATTGACCTCGTCAAGATGGCGTTGGGACAATTCGACCTCGGCCCGGCAGCCGCTTTCTCGATCATGTATTTCCTTGTCATCCTGCTGATCTCGTGGGTCTTCTACACCGTGATGACGAACCTCGACAAAAGGGATGGCGCATGATCGATACTGCGCAAGCTCCCGGCGCGAGCCCCATCCCTGGCGATGTTACGGCCAGCCATCCGCGAGCCCGCGCGCGCCGCCGCTATGTCCCGAAGGGAAGCGCCATCGTCATGGCGCTTTACCTGATCTTCCTGATGCTGCCGATCTACTGGCTCCTCAATATGAGCCTGAAGACGAATGCCGAAATACTCGGTCAGTTCTCTCTCTGGCCGCGCAATCTGACCTTCGCCAATTACGAGAAGATCCTGACCGACCCTTCCTGGTACATGGGTTATGTCAATTCGCTGATCTATGTTGTGCTCAACACCGTCATCAGCCTCGCCGTCGCGCTGCCTGCCGCCTACGCTTTCAGCCGCTATACGTTCATGGGCGACAAGCACCTGTTTTTTTGGCTGCTGACGAACCGGATGGCGCCGCCTGCGGTCTTTGCCCTTCCGTTCTTCCAGCTTTACTCCGCTGTCGGCCTCTTCGACACGCATATCGCCGTGGCGCTGGCCCATTGCCTTTTCAACGTGCCGCTTGCGGTCTGGATCCTCGAAGGATTCATGCGCGGCGTCCCCAAAGAGATCGACGAGACCGCCTATCTTGATGGCTATTCCTTTGGGCGGTTCTTCACTCGCATCTTTATGCCGCTGATCGCTTCCGGCATCGGCGTCGCGGCTTTCTTCTGCTTCATGTTTAGCTGGGTGGAATTGCTCTTGTCGCGGACGCTGACATCCGTCGACGCAAAGCCCATCGCGGCTACGATGACCCGCACCGTCTCAGCCTCTGGCCTCGACTGGGGCGTCCTCGCTGCCGCAGGGGTCCTGACCATCGTACCCGGAGCGCTCGTCATTTATTTCGTCCGGAACTACATCGCCAAGGGCTTTGCCCTAGGGAGGGTGTGATATGCTCGACTGGATGGCTTGGACCTGGCCAACAGCGGTTTTCTTCCTCACGATCGCGGCGCTTCTGATCGTCTTCACTGTCCTTGCCCTGCGCTATCCGGAAACGCCTCGTACTGGCATTCTACGGATCGAGACGACGCGGGGCGACCGGCTTTTCATCACGCTTCTGGGCAGCGCTTTCATCAATCTGGCTTGGCTCGGCCTGACGGATCTGCACCAGCTCTGGGCGCTGGCGGTCTGCCTGCTCTTTGCCATTCTCGTCTTTCGCTTCGTCTGATCGAAGCCAAAGCGCGCCGGGATCAACCCGGCCATACTTACGGTTCACCAAGGGAGGAACACTATGAATTTAACATTAAGATCAACAACGGCGGTCGCGCTTGCCTTCGCGGGGCTTCCGGCCTTCGCGGATATGGACGCCGCACGCGCCTTTCTCGACGCAGAGATCGAGCGGTCCGTCCTGTCCCGCGAGGAGCAGGAAAACGAAATGCAGTGGTTCGTTGATGCCGCCGCCGCCTTCGATGGAATGGAGATCAATGTCGTCTCTGAAACGATCACGACCCACGAATACGAAGCCAACGTCCTTGCGCCTGCCTTCACGGCGATCACCGGGATCACGGTCAATCATGACCTGATCGGCGAAGGCGATGTCGTAGAGAAACTACAAACGCAGATGCAGTCGGGCGAGAACATCTATGACGCCTACATCAACGACAGCGATCTGATCGGCACCCACTGGCGCTATCAGCAGGCGCGGAACCTCACCGATTGGATGGCGGGTGAAGGCGCGGATGTGACGAACCCGGGTCTGAACCTCGACGACTTCATCGGAACCCAGTTTACCACGGGTCCGGATGGCAAGCTTTATCAGCTGCCTGATCAGCAATTCGCGAACCTCTATTGGTTCCGCTATGACTGGTTCACCGACGAAAAGAACATGGCGGATTTCGAGGCCGAGTACGGCTACCCGCTTGGCGTTCCGGTCAACTGGTCAGCCTACGAAGATATCGCCGCTTTCTTCACCGGGCGCGATCTGAACCATATGGGCGTCGATGGTGAAGTCTTTGGCCATATGGATTACGGCAAGAAGGATCCGTCCCTCGGCTGGCGATTCACCGATGCGTGGATGTCGATGGCAGGCATGGGGGATATCGGTGAGCCAAATGGTTTGCCTGTCGACGAATGGGGCATCCGGGTGAATGAGAACTCGCAGCCTGTCGGCTCGTGCGTCACACGGGGCGGAGCGACGAACTCTCCCGCAGCTGTCTACGCGATTGAGAAATATACCGACTGGCTTCAGAACTACGCGCCGCCCGCAGCGGCTGGCATGGTCTTTTCCGAGGCGGGACCTGTGCCTGCTCAGGGATCCATTGCGCAGCAGATGTTCTGGTACACCGCCTTCACCGCCGACATGGTGGGTGACGGGGCCGCCGCAGTGCTGAACGACGACGGCACGCCGCGCTGGCGGATGGCGCCTTCGCCGCATGGTGTTTACTGGGAAGACGGCATGAAAGTCGGCTATCAGGACGCCGGATCCTGGACTTTGATGGAATCCACTCCGGTCGATCGCGCCAAGGCCGCTTGGCTCTATGCGCAATTCGTCACGTCCCAGACTGTCGATGTCGAGAAGTCCCATGCCGGTCTGACTTTCATCCGTGAAAGCACGATCCAGCACGACAGCTTCACCGAACGCGCGGATAAGCTTGGCGGTCTGGTCGAGTTCTACCGCTCGCCAGCACGCACGCAGTGGTCGCCCACTGGAACCAACGTGCCCGACTATCCGAAGCTGGCCCAACTCTGGTGGCAGAATATCGGGGATGCGTCCTCGGGTGCGAAGACCGCTCAAGAAGCGCTCGACAGCCTTTGCGAGGAGCAGGAACGCGTGCTTGAGCGTCTCGAGCGAGCAGGTGTCCAAGGCGATCTGGGTCCCGTTATGAACGAGCCGCAGGAGGCGTCCTACTGGCTTGAGCAAGATGGCTCTCCGAAGGCCAAGATCGAGAATGAGGACGAGGAGCCACAGACCGTCGCCTATGACGAGCTGATCCAGTCCTGGCAATAGACTGCTTTTCGGGTCGGGGCGTTTGCGCCCCGGCCTATCCCAAGATCAAACCGATCAAAAAAGCGAGCGCCGGAGCACCGAAGAACACCACCTTCCGCGCCAGATCTGCATCCACAATCATCCCATCATCCGAGGCGCGATCGCCGAAACTGCCTTCTGCCCGTGACGGGTAGTCCGCAGGGCTGAGCAGATTGTCTTCCCTATCTCCACTCTCTTCACGGTCAGACTTCTGGCTCTCAACCCCGTCATCGGCAAGCTTCTTGTCGAGCCAGTTTGGCAGGACCATGGTTCCAAATATCAGCTTTACCACCGACGTTCCCACAAGAAGCTCCCGTTCCTTGCCGGTCGCGGCTCGCATCACTGCCTTTGCGGCAAAGTCGGGTGAAAAGATCGGAGGCGCGGGTTGAGGTTTCTTGTCCATCCGATTGCGGGCCCAGTCAAATTGCGGCGTGTTGATCGCAGGAAGCTGAACGAGCGAAATGGACACCCGGCTTTTCTGGCGCAAAAGTTCTGACCGCACCGATCCCACAAAGCCATTGATCGCGTGTTTTGCAGCGCAATATGCCGACTGATACGGCACGGGACGGTAGGCCAAACCCGATCCTATGCAAACGATCCGACCTTTGGTCATATGCTTCAGCGCAGCGCGCGTCCCGTTCACTTGCCCTCCGAGCGTCGTGGCGAGAATTTCCTCGAACTCTTCGGCCGTCATTTCCTCGAACGGGGAAAACGTCGTGAGCATTGCTGCATTGACCCAGATCGATGGAGCGCCCCATTTTTCAACGATGGCCTTGGCGGCCTTTTCCATGGCGTCGGCTTTGCTTACATCGACCGATTGGCAGAATACCTTGTCCTCACCTAGATCGGCGGCCATTTCATCAAGGCGTGCCTGACCGCGCGCCATAACGGCGACTTTGTATCCTTTGTCCAGCAACGCAGTGACGACCGCTCTTCCGACCCCGGCACTGCCTCCGGCTACTACTGCGATCCGATCTGTCTGTGCCATTTGTCGCGCCTTTCGCTGATCCTGCCGCTCAACAGGTGGCTCAAGACGTCGGTTCCAAGCGCACAGCAGACGCTGGATTTCTGATCATTCGATCAGGATCTGCGTATTTCGACAGCGATGAGGTGAGATTGGTGGAACCGCCCCTCGGGAAGCTGTGTTTCTTCTTCATCCTCACACAGAGACTTTCACGATGATATCAGATCCAGAGCCGGTATCCGTCGGACCCTCGCTTGATCTGAAGACGGCCTCCGTCTTCCTTGATTTTGATGGAACCCTTGTCGACCTTGCCGACACACCGGACGGCGTATCGGTTCCGGATGATCTGCCTGCTTTGCTTCAGGATCTGTACAACGCATTGTCCGGACGGCTCGCTCTCGTGTCAGGTCGAAAGATTTCGGATCTCGAGACCTTTTTGCCGACGTTTCCGGGACCTATGGCAGGAGGGCATGGGGCAGAAACACGGATCGACGGCAACTATTCGGCGCATCCTTTCTCCGGATCCGAGGGCTATGATCAAATGCTCGCTTCTCTAGAGCAGATCGTTTCGGATCACCCAGGATCTCTGCTGGAAGAGAAGCCAACGGGTGCCGTCGTTCATTACAGGCAAGTTCCCGATAAGCGAGAGACGATTGGGAAGGCCCTTGCTTCCATCATGGAACGGCACAAGGACCTCGAACTTCACCAGGCCAAGATGGCCTTTGAGCTAAAGCCTTCAGATGTCGACAAAGGTGAGGCAACGCTCGATCTCTGGAAACATCTCGGGGGGAACATACCTGTCTTCATGGGCGATGACGCGAGCGATGAACCGGCGATGGATCTGGTCCAGAAGCATGGAGGCTTTGCTATAAAGGTCGGCGACGGCGACACGATCGCTCACCATCGCAAACCTGATCCTGCATCAATACGCGCACTTCTTCGCTCTTGGCTCACCTCGTAACGGCAAATGTGATAGGAATAGCTCTATGGCCGGACGTCTTATCGTCATCTCGAACCGCATTCCGTTGGGGGGACCTCCATCAGGTGGACTTGTCGTGGCCCTGCATGAGTGCCTCGAGCAGATCGGCGGTGTCTGGATAGGCGCGGCCGATGAGACGGTCGAGACACCGGCAGCAACATTCACGGAGCACAAGGAAGCGTCATATCAGAAGCTGACCTTTGATCTGACCAAGGAAGACTACCGGACCTACTATCTTGGCTATGCCAACGCTGTGCTCTGGCCCCTGTGTCACCGGCGCGGCGATCTCATTGACCTGCAGCAAGATTATCGCGACGGCTACTACCGGGTAAACGAGCGCCTTGCTCAGATGCTTGCGGATATCGTGACGCCGGACGATCGGATCTGGGTTCAGGATTATCACTTCTTTCCCCTCGCCCATGCGCTTCGCAAGCTCGGCGTGCGTGCGGCAATCGGATTCTTCCTGCATATTCCCTTCCCGACCCGAACCGATCTGGAAGCCTTGTCGGATCAGCGGGAGTTTCTGGACTGGATCGCCGCATTCGATCTGGTCGGCGTGCAGACAAAAGGAGACGTGGCAAGCTGCCTAGAAGTCTTCCGCGCGATGGGAGATGGCGAACTACAGCTTGATGGTGCCATGCGGCACGGAGCCCGCCGTTTTCATGTTCAAAGCTTCCCGATCGGGATCAATCCGGAAGGGTTCGCGCAATCGGCCGGTGAGGAAGATGGCAGGGAGATCCTGAACCTGCGTCCGAATGAGAAGCTTTTGATCGGGATCGACCGGCTCGACTACTCAAAAGGGCTCCCCAACCGAATGCGCGCAGTGGGTCAATATCTTGATATGCGACAGCCTGAGGACCCACGAGCGACCTTTCTTCAGATCGCACCGCCAACACGCGAGGGATTGGCAGCCTATGAAGATATTCGCAATGAGTTGGAACAGATCTCAGGAGCTGAGAATGGGAAACATTCCGATCTGGACTGGACCCCCATCCGATACATCCACCAAATGGTGCCCCGCCACCGCCTAGCTCCCATTCTGCGGGCCGCCGATGTCGGGCTTGTGACGCCTATGGCCGACGGGATGAACCTTGTCGCGAAAGAGTTCGTCGCTGCGCAAGATGGACGCGATCCGGGTGTTCTCGTGCTATCACGTTTTGCCGGAGCGGCAGAACAACTTGAGGGAGCGTTGATCGTGAACCCCTTCGATATCATGGAGATGGCGGATGCAATCCGTACCGCTCTCGTGATGTCTCTGGAAGAGAGAAGCGAGCGGCATGAACAACTGGCCCGGTCGGTCTTTACTGAAACTATCGATCACTGGACCGAAACTTACCTGAACGCGTTTGACCGGGTTATTCCAATTTCCATGCCGCTCTCGGCCTGAGCGTTAGCCGCTCGACCGTCCCTCATTCGCGACCTCGGTGATTAAACCGGTGATCGCGGACTTCAGCGGCCCTCTGGGCAGCTGAGCCAATGTCGCTGCAAGACGTGCGGTCTCATCGTCGACCGGCGTCGGTTTGCAGCGACGACCCAACCCGTCGAAAAAATAGCTGACCGCGACTTCGCAAATCTGGGACAGCTCGAACAGGCGACTTGCCGAAACGCGGTTCGCGCCTGTTTCATACTTCTGCAACTGTTGAAACGAGATGGACATGCGGGTCGCAAGGTCCGATTGCGACAGACCTCGCATCTGACGAACTTCACGGATCTTGCGGCCAACATGGGTGTCTACGGGATGGGGCATCTGTAACCTTTGAATTTCACTTTCGCCCACCATGAATGGTTGAGCGGGGGTCAGACAATTCATCATTTCTGGCTAATTTCTGTACCCAAATACGACACTGATGGATGATTTTTGTTCCCGTCGCTTTAGTTTTGTGGTGAATAGTTCTTTAAGGCAGGCAGGGAAGCACGTTCATGGCACGTCAGCAGGGAGAAGCGATCCTATTCGAGCTCTTGCGCTCGTTTACCATGCTCGCCGAAACCCTGAATTTGTCACGGACCGTGGAACGCCTCGGAACCACTCGGCAAACCGTTCGGCGCCATCTAGTAATTCTCGAAGAGCATATGGGCGGCCCTCTCTTCGAACTTGTGGACCGCGAATATCAACTGACAGAACGCGGTCGAAATGCCCTGCGCGAGGCCGAGGAGCTTTTGGCCCGAGGCGATGCGTGGCTGCGAAACCAGTCCGGCCATATCGATGGTCGCTATTTCCTTCGCTCGAACAACGCCACCGATCAGAAATACTTTCTCGAACAACAGCCGCTGCGTCAGCTCTGGACAGTCGACGCGCCACTCCTGCAAGAGAGCGTCCGCGCCTGGGCAGAAGCGAAGGGGGAGCTTGAGCATGCCGTCTTCGCTCCAATCCGCCCTTATATCATGGTCTTCCGACTACACGGGGAGGACTGGCTTTGCACACATGTGGGGGAAAAATCGTCTTTTGCGACTTGGTTCGGATGGGAATGGGAGCGGTCGATGATCGGCCGCGGTCTGGTCGATTTCCCAGGAGGCCGAGGATTTGCACGGCTCATGACGCAGCCCTTCCGCGAGGTCTACGAGACCGAAGGACTACGGCTGGATCATATCCTGACGCACATCCCCCGCGACCCTGACGGCCCTCCAGCGCCGATTGCCTACCGTCGTCTCCTGCTGGGATGCCGCTTTCCTGACAGCAGCTTTGCCCTGGTTAGCGTGGTTGATCGCACCCACAATCTAAAGATCGAGGGGGTCGAACGGTCCGATATCGAAGCGATGCCGGAAGATCTTGTGATGTCGATCAATCCTCTCGAAGCGGCTTGAGGGTTCGATATGGCGTTTCATCCACCCCTCACCTACCCCGATGCGATCGAGACGACGTTCGATGCGATTCAGTATGTCACGGGAATCAATGGCCTGCTGAATGAGCAGGGAATCACCCTCGAGATGGGGTCGGATTTTACAAGATATACCCAATTGACTGGTAAAGCGCGGCCTGATCAGCCTGTCGGACCACCTTTCGATCATAGGTTGCACTACCTGACGCAAAGCAATTCGTTCTGGATCGTTGGACGGGACGAAACGGGCCGTGTTGTCCATTGTCAGGCGATAAAATCGCTCGATTTGGCAGGTAGTCATCTCGCGGAATATCTAGCTGAACGCTATCTTGATTTTCCTCCTGCGGGTCTTGCTTTGGATCTGGCTTCCTCGCGCTGTCACCCCGGGCCAATGGCGCATAAAATCCGCGGGAAGGTTTGCTATCACGGAGATGTCTGGCTCGATACGTCCTATCGCGGCTCTGGAGTTTCCTCTCTTCTCGCGAGGCTGGCTCTGATCACGTGCCTCCTTCATCTGCGACCAGATCACATCTTTGCCTTCATGCCCGAGGGCATTGCCTTTCGAGGTCTGACAGAACGCGAGGGCTACATGCACGCCGAGCCAGGCATTCTAAGCTGGGCCCTTCTTGGTGGGGGAACTGTCGAGGGTTTCATGATCTCGGTGGGGCAAGACGATCTTCGACAGCTTCTCAGGATCCCTCCCCGCCGTTTGCTGAAGCGATAATGTGCAGACAGACAAAAAGGCCGCCGAGGTGAACTCAACGGCCCTATTCAGGTAGTCACGTGATTTAGTTGACGGCTTTTGCCTCAACAAGATCCGTCTCGACGCCTGGAGTCTTAGCGATTTCGATCCGGCGCGGTTTCAGCGCCTCGGGTATCTCGCGCGTCAACTCGATATGAAGCATCCCGTCAGCATGGGCGGCTCCGTTGACCGTGACGTGATCGGCCAGATGGAAGCGACGCTCGAACGCGCGGGTGGCAATGCCGCGATGAAGGAACGTGCGGTCTTCGTCATCTTCCGTCTTCCTAGCGGTTACGACGAGAGCCTTATCCTTCACCTCGACGCTCAGATCGGCATCAGAGAAGCCTGCGACGGCAATCGAGATGCGATAGGCATCCTCGCCAATCTTCTCGATGTTGTAGGGGGGATAGGACGGCTGGCTGACATCCGACGCCAGCACCCTGTCCATCAGGTTGGCGATCTGATCAAAACCGACCGTTGACCGATAGAGCGGTGCAAAATCAAAAGTACGCATGGAATCCTCCGTTGAGCGATACCTAATATGTGCGGTCTTCCGGATGCGGACCGACCGACGATGAGCTCGGGACCCTCTATGGCATCCCGATACCGCTCATTTGGGGAGGCGGTCTTTCGGTTTCAAGACCCCTGACAACAGGGTCATGGACGGAGAAATTTTGCGCCTGTATCGGCGCGATCGCCTGCCTCGATAAAGCGCTGGTCTCCGCCAACGCGAGCGGGAGCGACAGTCGCAAACTCTGCCTTCAGCTCAGCCAGCGGCCGCGCCAAGGACGTGCCCAGCGACACCTTACGCTCGTCCAGTTCTGCCATTGAGGAGACGACCGAGACGATCCGGGCCACGCCGTTCTTGACGGAGAAAACAGGTGATCCGCTGGACCCGAAATCGACGCTGCATGTCATCACCAGAACGCCCAACCGAACGCCGAGAACCTCACAGGTTTCCTGCAAGGTCGGGTTGTCCGCGCGGTCCTTGCCGTATGAGACAACGCCGACTTCATCTCCCCTGCCGGGGCGTGCATCGGTTTCAAACGGTCTGATCCGGCTGTTTCGAATGGGTTGATCAAGCTCGAGAAGGGCGAGGTCATGGGAAACTTCGCGACCGACATTGGACCCAGACCGGTGAACATAGTCAGGATGCGTGACAGCCCGCTTCACACCTCGATAGGCGCGCGCCTGTCCACCTCTGAGACCTGCGAGAAACTGGATCTGCGAAATCTCGACGAGCTGCCCATCGTCGCGATAAAGGCAATGCGCTGCCGTCAGAACCTGATCGACGTCGACCAGAGCGCCCGTGCAAAAACCTTTCCCGACGATATCAAGTCGCCCGACGCCCTCCCAGCCTCGACTGGCATCTGCTGTCTCAAGGCTCAGCATCACGGCATCCTCGGCCACGGAAGCCGTCGCCACAATACAGCACAAAATGCCAGCAAAACACCGTCCGAGCATCGTCACCTATTCCCCGGTCGGACCCTAGATATCTGTTGCGGCGAAACTTAGGCGCAGCTCGGGCCTCTTCCGTTTCCCACCCTAAGATCAACCCAACCAGATATCCATTGTTTTCAATATGGAGGAACGGGGTTCCTCAGGCGTCGAGCGCGGGCGGACGCGGACCGCCGGTGGCCCAGTCGAGAAGCTCGACCGTATGGACAACTGGCGTCTCGGTTCCGCCGCCGATCTGCATCATACAACCGATATTACCGGCAGCGATCACATCGGGCTTTGTCGCCTCGAGAGTCAGCACCTTCCTGTCCTTAAGCTTTGCCGAGATTTCGGGTTGCATGAGGTTGTAGGTGCCCGCCGATCCACAGCACAGATGACTGTCAGCAGGTTCGACCACCTGAAACCCGACCGATTTCAGCAGATCCTTTGGGAAGGTTTTGATTTGCTGCCCGTGCTGAAGCGAGCAAGCCGCATGATAGGCCACGGTCAGATCACTGCTCATCGCCCTGTGACTCTCTTCGATCTGAGGCGCATCGGTGCCCGCGATCGAAACAAGCGCCTCGTTCACTGACGTTCCGGTCTCTTGACGCGGCATCAGCTGCACTAGCAGCTCGCTGACATCCATGGCCAGGTCCGACACCGTCGCCGCATCCTTTGCGCGCGCAGGATCGGTTCGAAACATGTGGCCGTAATCCTTGACCGTCGTGCCGCAGCCGCTTGTATTGATTACGATTGCGTCCAGATCGCCTGCGCGATGTTCGGCCATCCAGGCATCGATATTTTTCGCCGCAGTCTCATGGCTTTCGTCTGACTTGCCCATGTGGTGTACCAAGGCCCCGCAACATCCCTGTCCTTTCGCGATCACGACGTCGCAGCCTAGCCTCGTCAGCAGCCGGATCGTTGAATCGTTGATGTCCGTATTCAGCGCCCGTTGTGCGCATCCGGTCATGAGCGCCACGCGCTTGCGCCGCTCGCCTTGCGCTGGGAACGTCTGCGGATCGTCGTTGCGGCTGACCTGAGGGATCTGCCGCGGCGCCATCTCGAGCATCGCCCTCAGTCGAGGGTCAGGCATCAGCCGTCGCAGTGGCCGGGCAATCTTTGCTCCCAGAAGAGCGAGGCGGAAGCGTCCGGGATAAGGAAGGACCCAAGCCAGGACCCGCCTAAGCGCACGGTCCTGCCACGGGCGTTCGTAGTTTTCCTCGATATAGGCCCGCGCATGATCGACCAGATGCATGTAATGCACACCCGAAGGGCAAGTCGTCATGCAGGCGAGGCAGCTCAGGCACCGATCGATGTGTTTGACTGTTTTCTCGTCGGGCACACGCTCGTTCTCGAGCATATCCTTGATGAGATAGATCCGGCCTCGGGGGCTATCCAGTTCGTCCCCGAGCACCTGATAGGTCGGGCAGGTCGCCGTACAGAACCCGCAATGCACGCAGGAGCGCAGGATCTCGTTCGAGCGGGAGATAGCCGGATCCTCAAGCTGGTCGGCCGTGAAAGTCGTTTTCATGTATTCATCAGTCCGGGATTGAGGCGCCCCTCCGGATCGAACCGGGCGCGCAGTTGCTGCGACAAGTGTTCGACCGGGGAGGATTGCGGCTGAAACATCCCCAAGGAGCGCCGCGTCTCATCGCTGCCGCGGACGAGTGTTGCATGACCGCGCAATTCCGGCAGGACGGCTCTGAGATCCGTTCCCGGCGTCGTCGCAAGCCAGATTAGCCCACCCCCCCAATCGTAGAGAACTGGCGAAGAGGCGGACCGGGTGCCATCCGGTAGGTTGGCGATGAGGGCGGGCGCGTCCGAGGGTTTGACTGAGATCTTCCAGACATCGTCGCCGGTCCCGTGAAAGGGGCGGGCATCTCGAATATCGGACCAGGTCTGCGTGACCTGATCGGGATCGTTATCCACCGCAACCGACCCGAACCTGGACAGAAGTTGGGTCAATTGTTCGCTTCGGTATCGAACGGATGCCTCGAACCCCTCAAGACGGATTGATGTCATAGACCTGTCCGGGGTCGAGACATGAGCCGCTCCGGTGATATCATAGGGCGAGCCGAGCGCTGCTGACAGCGCCTTTACAGCATCGGTATCGGTTAAGCCCTCGAGAGAGACAGTCGCAGTCATGGCAGGGATGGGAAGCACCTTGAGCGAGACTTCTGTGAGAACGCCAAGCGTGCCGAAGCTACCCGCCATCAGCTTGACGAGATCATAGCCGGTGACGTTTTTCATGACCCGGCCACCGTTTTTGACGACCGTACCCATGCCGTCGACAAAGCGCACGCCAAGCAACGCATCCCGGCAGGCACCGACCTGAATTCTGCGAGGTCCCGAGCGACCGCTTGCCACAACGCCCCCGATGGTCGGAGCGCCCTCTGTCCCGAAGAGTCCTCGGTAATCAGGAGGCTCGAAGGCTAGTCGTTGCCGTTCGGCACTGAGAAGATCCTCGATTTCGGATAAGGGTGTGCCGGCTTTCGCGACAATCGTCAGCGCTCCGGGCTCGTAAAGCGTAATGCCGGACAGACCGGTAACAGACAGCCTGCGGTCAGTAGCAGATGACAAGGCTTGCGTATTGCCACCGGTGATCCGGACTGGAGTATCGAGGCTCCGGATGGCATCCGCTAAATCTTGTTCAGTCTTCGGTTCGAGGTTCTCGCGGATGCTAAACGGCCGCTCGGCGATTGTGTCGGTCATTGCGCGGCGATACTTGCGTTGCGCCGATCCTGCGAAACCGCCAGAGGGAAGACCTTAGCCGGGTTCAGCAGCCATTTCGGGTCGAACACATCTTTCACCGCCATTTGCGCCTCAAGATCTTCGGGCGCAAATTGCACATCCATCAGATCCCGCTTTTCGATCCCGACGCCGTGCTCCCCTGTCAGGCAACCGCCTGCCTCGACACAAAGCTTCAGGATCTCGGCCCCCAAGGCCTCGCAGGTCTCAAGCTGTCCCTCGACATTGGCATCAAAGAGGATCAGCGGATGCATGTTGCCGTCGCCCGCGTGAAAGACGTTCGCGACATCCAGACCGTACTCCTTCGAGAGCTCGGTGATCCGGCCCAGCACAAAGGCGAGGGAAGAGACAGGGATCGTGCCATCAAGGCACATGTAATCGTTGATCTGACCCATCGCACCGAAGGCCGATTTGCGGCCCAGCCAGATGCGCCCGGCCTCGTCCGCATCGCGCGCCTCGCGGAGCTCGACAGGGTCATGCTTGCGCGCGATTTGCGTGATAATCCCAAGCTGCTCATCGATCTCGGCGTCTGATCCCTCAACTTCAACGATCAGGAGCGCCTCGCACATCGGGTATCCTGCCTTGGCGAAGGCTTCGCAGGCTTCGATGCAGGGGCGATCCATGAATTCGATTGCCACCGGCAGAACGCCCGCCTTGATGATGTCGCTGACGACCTGTCCGGCGACGACCGAGCTGTCATAGCCCATCAGCACTGGACGGGCCCCTTCGGGTTTGCGCAGGATGCGAAGTGTCGCCTCTGTCACGACGCCAAGTTGCCCTTCCGATCCGCAGATCAGACCAAGCAGATCATAGCCTGCCGGATCAAGGTGACCGCCACCCAGCTCGATCACCGTTCCGTCCATCTGGACCATCGTCACGCCCAGCAGGTTGTTCGTCGTAACCCCGTATTTCAGACAATGCGCACCGCCGGAATTCATCGCGATATTGCCCGCAATCGCGCATGCTAGCTGAGACGACGGGTCGGGTGCGTAGAAAAAACCATCTTCCTCCACGGCGCCGGTGACAGAAAGGTTGGTCCGTCCGGATTGAACTCGGATCAGACGATTGTCGTAGTCAGTCTCAAGCACGGCATTCATCCGCGCGACGCCAAGGATCACACTGTCCTCGGTCGGAAGAGCGCCACCGGCGAGCGACGTTCCCGATCCGCGCGGGACAACTGGCACGTTCATCCGGTGACAGATCTTCAGAACCTGCGATACCTCTTCGGTCGATGACGGAAGCACAACGCAAAGAGGCGGACATCGATAAGCGGTGAGGGCGTCACACTCATAAACGCGTGTCTCGGCTGGGTCTGAGATCACCGCATCTTCGGCAAGATGGTCCCTGAGCGCCGCGACCAAAGCCGCCTTTTTTGACAGAACCAGCGGATCGGGGGCAGGCATCTCCATCATCGGTCCTCTCTGTCGGTGCTTGTTCCAATATAGAAAAGCGGACCGGCATCGGCAATTCGTTTCGCCGTGGCCTTGCGACACACCTGATTGTGAAAGACCCTTGCAAGATCGTCGTCTAGGGTGCCCCCATGCTGAAATATCTGATCTTTGCGCTTTTTCTTCCGGTCGCCGCTCTCGCGGACGAGCCGACCATCGTTGCAGTTGATGCAACCCAATCGGGTGATAGCTGGCGGTTCGATGTCACGCTTGAGCATCCTGATACCGGCTGGGATCATTATGCCGACGGCTGGGAGGTTTTGGCCGAGGACGGTACATCGCTTGGTCTGCGGGTCCTACATCATCCCCATGAGAACGAGCAGCCCTTCACTCGCAGCCTATCCGGCGTCGTTATCCCCGAGGGCGTTACCAGCGTGCAGATCCGCGCCCGATGCAACGTGGACGGATGGGGAGAGCCGATCCCGTTCGATCTGCCTGTTAGCTAGCTTCGTCCTTCGCGGATCCAGGCACCGATCAAGAACAGCCCCGATAGGATCAACAGGAGCCATGGCGGAACGAGCGAAAAGATTGTCAGGTCGGCCGTCCGATAGGCCTCTCTCGGAGTAATCCCGACCCAGCCGCGACCCGATGCGGTTCGACCGGCGCGCACGTCTCGAACAGATGGAATACCCGCTTCAGCCAGACGCACCGTTCCGCCCCGCATTTCGTCAGTCAGGGGCTCGAGGATCTCTCCGGTCGAGATCGTCTCTTCAAATTCACGCGGGGCGGATGGCCCCAGCGCGACAACGGTTCTCTCGGCCCCATCGGTGATTTGGTAAAGACCGATTTCAGGTGCCGTAAACTGCCCCTCGAAGAGACCCGGTCGGACTTCCTCCATCCCTAAAGCTACGGGCTCGCCGTCGGCGCTTTGCCATGTTGTCTCGTCGAGTTCTGTCTCCATCGTCCGGCGACGTACCGTGACCTCCAGACCATTTGCCTCGGCGCTGAATGCCTCTTCCTCGAGCTCAGGCTCTTTCATCATCCAGTGCGCCAGCCTGCGCAAAAGCTCAAGCTGGGGGCCGCCGCCTTCGTAACCACGGCTCCAGAGCCAGGCATGATCAGAGGCAAGAAGCGCAACGCGTCCCTCTCCGACGCGATTTAGGACAAGAAGCGGTCGCTCTCCGACGCCTTGCAGCACCGTCGTTCCCGTTGTGTCGGCAAGCTCGATCAGGCGGAACCAGCGACCCCAGCCGGGGCTCTCCTCGTCCGCCTCACCTTCGAACCCGTCGGTGAGACCTTCGGTGACGGGATGCCGTTCCCCTTCGTCCGTCAGACGCGGCAGAAAGCCGTCCTCGAGCACACGCGCCGTCGGTCGCGCAGGCAGGATCGATCCAAGCGCGGATCGATAGAGACTGTCAGCAGAGGCAAAATCCGGTCCCGCCGCGACAAGAACAGCGCCTCCGCGTTCGACATAAGAGCGGATATTCTCGAAATATTGCGGAAGAAGGATGCCCCGCCGCTTGTAGCGATCAAAAATGATCAGATCGAATTCGTCGATCTTGTCGAGGAAAAGCTCGCGGGTCGGAAACGCGATGAGGCTCAGTTCGTCGACGCGCACGCCATCCTCTTTTTCAGGCGGGCGCAGGATGGTGAAATGCACCAAGTCAACCGAGCTGTCGGATTTAAGAAGGTTGCGCCAAGTCCGCTCGCCTGGATGCGGCTCGCCTGAGACGAGAAGGACCCGAAGACGATCCCGCACGCCATTGATCGAAACGACAGCGACATTGTTTCGGTCTGTGAGTTCACCCTCCATGGCGGGGGTGGTGAACTGTAGGACATTACGGCCTCCATGTGGAAGGGTCACCGGAAGCTGGACATCCTGACCAAGCGGGACCTGGAATGTCATCGGAGGATTCTCGTCGACGGCGATGGTCAGATCCGCCAGCGTCCCTTCTGGCGCTTCGCCCTGGTCCTCGATCCGGACAGTCAAATCGACCGATTCCCCCAAGATGGCGAAGGCAGGGGCGTTTTGGACGACGAGCCGCCTGTCCCAATCGTCCTCCTCCCCGGTCAGCAAGGTATGAAACGGTGCAGGCAGGTCCGGGGCCTGTTCGAAATCGTGGACGCGCCCGTCAGTGATGGCGAGGATACCCGCGATCCGGGCCCGCGGCTCTTCCGCGATAGCCTCCTGCAAAGCCGCCATAAGACGTGTGCCTTCGTCGCCTTCGCCGTCGCCAACCTCTACAATCCGAAGTTGGGTATTGGGACGCGCCTCGATCTCTTGGGTCAACTGCCGCAAAGCCGCTTCGGTTTGCGCCGGGCGATCCGCAATCCGCTGACTGGCAGATCGATCGACCACCAGCATCACGATGTCCGATAAGGGCGCACGCTCCTCTTGTTGGAGCGACGGATTAACGAGGGCCAAAACCAACATCGCGCCTGCCAAACCCCGCAGCCACCATCCGCGCAAGCCGCGCCAAAGCGCAAGACCGACAGCCAGCACTGCGACACCTGCCACTGCATAGATGAGCATCCATTCCAGGAGCGGGTTGAAGATCAGCGTTCCGGTCATTGGCCCAGCCTGTCGAGCAGATCGGGCACGTGAACCTGATCGGATTTATAATTGCCGGTCAGTACATGCATGATCAGGTTGACGCCAAAGCGGAAAGCAAACTCGCGTTGCCGGTCACCCGCTGCGCCGCGACCGATGGGCAGCATCCAGTTGCCGCGCGCGCCAATGGCCCAGGCCGAGGCCCAGTCATTGCCGCCGATCACCACGGGCGTTACCCCGTCGTTAAGGTTGCGGAAGGGCATTCCCGGGGCCCGTTCGGCATCCGGCGGGGAGGCCTCGACCCAGACATCGCGGCTTGTGTATCGACCCGGAAAGGCTTGGATCAGGTAGAACGTGCGCGTCAGCACATGATCCTCGGGCACGGGCTCGAGCGGAGGAATGTCCAGCGCACGAGCGATGGCCTGCAGCCTGCGACCTTCGGGCGAGCCACTGCCGAACCCTGCCGTATCTGAGTCGCGCGTGTCAAAGAGGATCATCCCCCCGTTACGCAGATAGCGGTTAATCTTGCCGTAGGCTTCCCGCGAGGGAAGCGGCTGATTGGCGGTGATCGGCCAATAAAGGAATGGGAAAAAGGCGAGTTCATCCCGTTCAATATCGATCGCGATCGGCTCGCCAGGCTCGATGGAAGTGCGGGCGAAGAGAACGTTCGACAGACCGCGCAGCCCGGCCTCTGCCACCTCATCGACTGTTGGATCTCCGGTCAAGATATGGGCCAAGACCACTTCGCCGGTCGCGACCTGCGCAAGGGCGTCATCGGTCATCTCGCTTCTCTCCTGCGCCTCAGCCACTGGCGGGAGCATGAGGAGAAGTGCGATCAGAGCAGCAACGCCAGATCTGGGGCCACGCAGTCGCCCGGAGACGAGAAGGGAGGCAAGAATATCAAAAGTGAGAAGGGCGAGCGCGACTGCAATCAAGAGGCCCTTGAGCGGGCGCTCCTGATCAAGGCTAGGTCCTTCGACAGGAATGCGGGCAGGCCAAAACGCGGGGGCAAGTTCAGTGTCAGCCTTTATCACATTCACGGCAATTCGCGCCTCTTCGCCCGCATATAGTCCAGGAGGCACCTCCGCCGACAATGTTCCCTCAGCCAGAACCTCTCCGGTCACACCATTTAATCGGTCTGCCTCGCTTAGCTGTCCAAAGGCATCGAGTACCTCTTCAGGCGCCCATGTCGTTCCGGCAAGATCCTCCACCGTGGGCCGCTCGGGCCGGGTCAGAACCGCGAGCCTCTCGAGCATCTGCACGAAAAGACCCGATAAGGGCAATGTCGTCCATTCGGCATTGGCTGTGACGTGGAAAAGGACGACCTGCCCCTCTCCCAGAACCTTACGGGTCACGAGGGGGGTTCCGTCAGTGAGTTCAGCGATCACCCGCTCGTCCAGCTCCGGGCCTGGCTCTGCGACGACCTGGGCCGAGACAGCGACGTCGTCCGGGACGCTCAATCCGTAAAATGGCGAGTCCTCTTCAAAGGGTGCAAGCGCTTTGGGCTCTCCCCAGCTCATCGCGCCGCCAACGGTCCTTCCGCCGGCACGGAGCCGGACAGGCATCAGCGGATCCTCTTCGCCGCGGCTCACATCACTTGCGGCAAGCCTTGGTCCGGCAAAGCGAAGGAGCATTCCCCCCTCCTCGACCCAGTCAAACAGAACGTCCACCTCGTTGGGAGATAGCGTTGCGACATCCGCCAGAACGATGACATCCGGAGCCGCGATCAACAGGTCGTCCAGAACACCCTCAAGAATATCAGCGGTCGGAGCCAGCGCCTGTCGCACATAGTGAAGTGGCGAAAGAAGATCGATCTCTTCCCGTTCCTCCCGGCCCGCGATCAAGGCAACCTCGCGACGTTTGAGTGCATCATCCGTCAAGCTCACGGCAGCCGCTGACCGGACACCATCAAGCTGGAACCGGCTGATCCTGTTGCGTAATTCCGGCGGAAGCGTCAGAGCCACATCGAGCGTCCGGGCCGCAGGTTCGAACTCAGTCTCGATCTGCGCAAGATTCCGTTCCACCCCCGCGGGGTCCAGTCCGAAGGCCTGGACCGTAACTGCGCCGGGACCCGCTCCGGAGGATCTGTTGATTGTCATCTCGATCTGACCATCCGCGAAGGTCGCGGGGCCAAGACCAAGGACAGGGCGCGGCGTCTGATAGACGAAGACGTCCCCCTTTGCCTCAAGCGCTTGCAGAACGGGCTCGCGGCTCTCGCGCTCAAGTCCGTCAGAGAACCAGAACGTGTCGAACGGTCCTTCCAGCTCATCGACCCAAGCCAGAAGCGCTTCGCTATCGGGCTCGAACGGGCGCGGAGCAAGAGACGGCAAGCGTGTCATCCAGCTTTCCGCAGGCTGCATCACGAGGTCCGGCTCAAGATCCGTAGCCACGGCGATGGCCACCGGGCGGCCCCTGCGAGCCGCGTCATCGAGAAGCGCCGATGTCCGTTCCATCCGGCGCGGCCAATCACGGGCATCGGCCCATGTTCCGTCCAGCAGAACAAGGAGCGGACCGTCTCCCGACCTTTGTTCCTGAGGGTTCAGAACAGGCCCGGCAAAGCCGATGATAATCGCAGCCGCCGCGAGAAGCCGGAGCAGGAGAAGCCACCATGGGGTTCGGTCACTCTGACTTTCGCGGTCCTTTAGGCCAAGCAAAAGCGCGACACCGGGGAAGCGTCTGCGGATCGGCGCGGGCGGAACCGCCCGGAGCAGGATCCACAAGATCGGCAGGACGATCAGGCCAAGAAGCAGCCAAGGCGCCGTGAAGCCGAGGGGTCCCAGCGTCCACATCAGGTATGCCGCCCCAAAGCGCCATGGATCCACAGTAGGGCGGCCGCAGCGCTTTGCGATGTATGGTGTGAGGAGACCTGCCAGCCCGTTCGATGGGCGAGATCGGCCAAGTGACCTTTCCGTTCGGCCAGACGTTCGAGATAACGGTCCCGAAGATCACCCGCCTTGAGTGTCTGGTGTTGAAGCCCGCCCTTCATGCTTTCGAAGATGGTTCTACCATCAAAAGGAAACGCTTCTTCCTGCGGATCGAGTACCTGAAGGAGCACCCCGCGCACGCCGCGATCGGCGGCATCCGTCAAGGCAGCCTCGACATCGCCGATCTCTCCTAAAAAATCAGAGATGAAGATGGCGCGGCTATGGGGGAGCATTCCGCGTGCGACCGGGGCGCCGTATTCCGTCTCATCCTCTTCGGACAGGGCGCCGGCCAGTCGCATAAGCTGCATCTGCCCGGCTCTGGCAGGGAGGTTCAAGCCGGTGAGGCCAACACGCTCCCCTCCACGGAAGAGGAGGATCGCGGCGGCCAGACCAATCAGGCGCGCCCGGTTCGCCTTGGTCGGCAGGTCCTTGTCCGAACTGAACCCCATCGAAGCGGACCTGTCGATCCACATCATCACCGATTGGGCGATCTGCCATTCCTTCTCGCGCACGAAATGGGCATCGGCGCGGGCCGACCGACGCCAATCGATATTGCGTGCTTCATCAATAGCTTGCGCAGGACGGTATTGCCAGAAGGCATCGCCCATACCCGCACGCCGCCGTCCATGCTCGCCCAAAAGGACCGTCGTCGCCAAGTGCTCCGCCTCCGCCAGAAGCGGAGGGAAGGCACTGGCCGCATCGGACGCCTCGGCGCGGAGGGCTTCGGGTGTCGTCACGCGGCGGCCTGAACCCGGAGGCTGCTGGAGGCGACCTGTTCGATCACATTCGTCAGGCGCTCGCCGCGGGCGCGGGCGGCGAAACTGAGAGCCATACGATGTTCGAGGACGGGCACGGCCATGGCCATGATGTCCTCGGGCGAGGGCGCGAGGCGACCGTTCAGCAAAGCCTCCGCGCGAACCGTGAGCATCAGGGCCTGAGCCGCGCGGGGACCGGGGCCCCAGCTCACGGTTTCGCGGACGATGTCGGGGGCGGAGGGATCCTCAGGGCGGCAGGCGCGGACGAGATCGAGGATCATCTCGACGATGGCGTCGCCGACCGGCATCCGGCGCAAAAGCGCTTGTGCTGCAAGGAGTTCCGGGGCGGTGAAGACCTCGGTCGAGGCTTCCTCGGAGCTGCCTGTGGTGGCGATCAGAATGTCCCTTTCGGTCGAGCGGTCGGGATAGGGCACGTCGATCTGCACGAGGAAGCGGTCGAGCTGCGCTTCGGGGAGGGGATAGGTACCCTCCTGCTCGATCGGGTTTTGCGTGGCCAGGACGTGGAACGGCACACCGAGGGGGCGGTGCTGACCGGCGATGGTGACTTCCTTTTCCTGCATCGCCTGAAGCAGCGCGGACTGGGTTCGGGGGCTGGCGCGGTTGATCTCGTCGGCCATCAGAAGCTGACAGAAGATCGGACCTTCGATGAAGCGGAAGGCGCGGCTGCCATCGTCGGATGTCTCGAGCACTTCGGAGCCCAAGATATCGGCTGGCATCAGGTCAGGCGTGAACTGAATGCGGTTTCCGTTTAGGCCCATCACCGTACTAAGTGTCTCAACAAGCCGGGTTTTTCCAAGACCCGGCAGGCCGATCAGAAGCGCGTGACCGCCGCCGAGCATCGAGGCCAGCACCAGTTCGACCACCCTGTCCTGCCCGATGAAACGGCGGGAAATGCTCTGCTTGGCCTGGCTCAGGCGGTCGCCGAGCGCCTCGATCTCGGGCACCAGGGTGGTGTCTTCGGTCATGGGCTTCCTCTCTAACAGGTCTATGTAAATATAGGATCGACAGTTAAGCCTTGGTAGGAAATTGGCAATCGGATGACCAGACAAGACGATGTGAATAGACCGGATGCCGAGGGGCTGGCTGCGTCTGCCCGAAAGGCGAGCGGAAAAGGGCCGCCTCCGGTGCATCTTTGGGACCCGCCGTTTTGCGGCGATCTCGACATGCGGATCGCGCGGGACGGGACGTGGTTTTATCAGGGAACGCCCATCGGGCGGGAGGGGCTCGTCCGACTTTTTTCCAGCATTATCAAGAAGGAAGGGGACGACTACTTTCTCGTGACCCCGGTGGAGAAGGTCGGGATCACGGTCGAGGATGCGCCTTTTGTTGCTATCGACTTCAGGCAGACAGAAGAGGGATTGCTGTTCGAGACGAATGTGGGCGACACGGCGTTGGCGGGAGCGGATCATGCGATCCGGATTGCGCGGGACGGGCCTGAGGGGGAACCCTCGCCTTACATACATATCCGCGCGAACCTCGAGGCGCTGATCGACCGTAAGTCCTTCTATCGATTGATAGATATCGGAGAGCACCGCGACGTCGAAGGCACCGAATGGTTCGGGATAGCGTCGGGAGACAGCTTTTTTCAGATCATGCCCAGCGCGGAACTTGAGGCGGCTTCGGCCTGATTTGCGGCCATACGCGCGGATCTGCCGCAGACCGGGCCTGTGGTTTGCGCCCCGAGATGGCCGCACGGGCGCGACTCAGAAGTAAACGCGAGGAAATGCGGATTATTCAGGCTTCGGTATCCGGTCGGTATCACGTCGGTATTTGGTCGGTGGATTTTCGGCATGACCCCGGATTAACGCTGCGGTCGATGCCGCTGCGCGCAACACCCATGAACAATAGAATGGCTGGAATCCGGATTGTTGATATTCGCAGACGGCCTGTGCGAATGCCGCGCTTGCAGTGCCGCAGCGCCGCATTCTAGGCTGCGGGTAAAAGGACTGCCGATGATCCCTGCTCGATATTCACAGATCCTCTTCAGCCTGATCCTGTCGGGTCTGATGTCGTTCATCGTCTCGTGCATCGCCACCTTCCGGGCCGTCGGCGCGGCCGAGGGGTTCGTCGGGATCTGGCTGAGTTCGTGGCTGGCGGCCTGGCTCGTGGCATTTCCGGCGGTTCTGGTGGTTGCGCCGATCACGCGGCGAATCGTGGCCTGGATGGTCAGAACCGAGGAGCCGGGACCAGGTAGCTGACAGCACGCTGTCAGGAGGAGTATGATTGGGTAGAGATGTTCCACCTTTTCATTATTCGGAGACCCAAGATGGCCTTTACACCGACCCACACCGTTTGCTGGATCGAAATTCCCGTGACAGACCTCGATGCCTCCCAGGCCTTTTATGCCAAGGTCTTCGACTGGGACATGACACGGATGGAAGAGGGGCCGAACCCGACCGTCTTCTTCAAGCCCGATCCGATGTCGGATGGCGTTTCGGGCCATCTTTATCCTGGCAAGCCGTCAGAAAACGGGCCCACGATCCATCTTGTGGTCCCGGACAGTCTGAAGGCTGCGAAGGAGCGGTGCGCCTCCGCCGGCGGCAAGCTGGTCGGTGACGATACCGACCTTCCGGTGGGCACGTTTTGCTATGCTCATGATCTCGATGGTAATTCCATCGGCCTATTCGAGGCGAAACAGGCATGAGGCGGGCGGACCGGCTCTTCCGGCTGGTGGATCTGCTGCGCGGCGGCGATCTGATGACGGCCGAGGTTCTGGCCGATCAGCTCGAAGTGTCGGTCCGCACCGTTTATCGCGACATGGCCGATCTGATGGCCAACGGGGTGCCGATCACGGGCGAGGCCGGGGTTGGCTACGTGATGGGCGGCGGATGGGATCTGCCGCCGATGATGTTCACCGAGGACGAGATTGTGGCGCTTGTCGGGGGCGCGCGGATGATCCAGGCTTGGGGCGGCACCGAGATGGCGGCGGGCGCGGATGCCGCGCTTAAGAAGATCGCGGCGGTGCTCCCTTCCGATGCCAAGCGGCGGATCGACGGCGTGCATGTCCACGCGATGCGGATGCCGCGTCAGACCCCGGACATGGCCGCCGCGCTTGACCGGATCGAGACCGCGACGGAAGGACGCCAGCGGTTGAGCTTTGACTACCAGGATGAGGCGGGGGCCGAGACGCGGCGGACGGTGCGTCCGCTTGGTCTGTGGTTCTGGGGGCAGGTCTGGACGCTGGTTGGCTGGTGCGAGCTGCGCGAGGATTTTCGCATGTTCCGCGTCGACCGGATGGCGGATCTGACCGGCGGGGGTGCCTTCCGGCTGGAGCCGGGACAGACCTTGCGGGATTTCCGGTTGCAGCATGTGGAGGGATGCGGCGCCGAAGAGGCCCCGGCTCGCGGTTTGGATCGTGAGACGCCGGGCGATGCGCGCGCCTGATCAGCCTGCGCGCTGGGCGGTCATATCCATGAAGATGGCGAGCTGTTCACCGCCGCGCGCGCCGGAGCGTCCGCCCATGCCCCGGGCTGCGATCCAAAGCGGTGGCTGCGTTCCGCGATCGATGCGGAACTCGAAGCTGTAGGGGCCGTCTTCGGCGGCGGAGCGTTCCCACGCGTCGATGGCAGCGGGCCGGTCATCGGCCAGGATGCCGTCCCAGAGCATGTCGAGCGTGACAATCGGATCGTCGATCTGCCAGAACTTGCGGCTAAGGCTGTCGAGCCAGACCTCTTGCGTTTCGGGGTTCCAGGACCAGAGAGCCAAGTCGCCCAAATGGATCGCTTCCTCGAAATCGGCGAGGGTGAAGGGGAAGTCGGGATCAGATATCTGTTTCATGGCGTGCTCAGTTGCATTTGGAACGGGATCCGGCAAGCGGGCCGGTTTGTCGCAGTTTAATCGCGCTGAATATAGGGCGGGATCGGCGGATCAGTGCGCCTCGGCCCAATTAGGCCCCTGCCCCGCATCGACGGTGAGTGGCACGTCGAGGGTCAGGACAGGTATATGCGCCTCCTCCATCACCTCGCGGGCCTTGGCGATGAGCGCGTCCTCGTGGCCTTTTTCGACCTCGAAAAGCAGCTCGTCATGGACCTGGAGCAGCATTCTGGCAGGCAGATCCGCGATCGCGTCATCCATCCGGATCATCGCGCGGCGGATGACGTCGGCAGCGGTGCCCTGGATCGGCGCGTTGATTGCGGCGCGGCGGGCGAAGCCTGCGGTCGGGCCCTTGGCATTGATTTCGGGCGTGTGGATCTTGCGGCCGAAGAGCGTCTGGACGTAGCCGTGTTCCTTGGCGAATTTGGTGGTCTCGGACATGTAGTCCTTGATGCCGGGGAAGCGTTCGAAATAGCGGTCGATGAAGCCCTGCGCCTCGTCGCGGGGGATACGCAGGTTGCGCGCGAGGCCGAAGCCCGAAATGCCGTAGATCACGCCAAAATTGATTGCCTTAGCCCGCCTGCGGATCTCGGGCGTCATCTGATCCAGCGGGACCTCGAACATCTCGGAGGCGGTGGTGGCGTGGATATCCTCGCCGTCGCGGAAGGCTTTCTCCATCGCGGGGATATCGGCGAACTGGGTCAGGATCCGCAGCTCGATCTGGGAATAGTCGAGCGCGACGAGGGTCTTGCCCTCCTCGGCGATGAAGGCTTGCCGGATGCGGCGGCCTTCCTCGGTGCGGATCGGGATGTTCTGAAGGTTGGGATCGGTCGAGGCGAGGCGGCCGGTATTGGCGCCCGCGATGGAGTAGGAGGTGTGGACGCGGCCCGTCTCGGCGTTGATGTGGTCCTGAAGCGCGTCGGTATAGGTCGATTTCAGCTTAGAGACCTGCCGCCAGTCGAGCACGCGGCCCGGCAGGTCGTGTTCGGTCGCCAGATCCTCGAGGATATCGGCGCCGGTGGCATAGGCGCCGGTCTTGCCTTTCTTGCCGCCTGGCAGGTTCAGCTTGTCGAAGAGGATCTCTCCGAGCTGTTTGGGTGAGCCGACCTTGAAGTCTTCTCCGGCCAGCTCGTGGATCTCTTCTTCGAGCTGGACCATCTTTTGCGCGAAGGCCGACGACATCTGCTGGAGGACGTGGCGGTCGACCTTGACGCCTGCCATCTCCATCCGTGCAAGCACCGGAATGAGGGGGCGCTCGAGCGTTTCGTAGACGGTCGTGACCTGCTTGCGGTGGAGCTGCGGTTTGAAGCTGTGCCAGAGGCGCAGGGTGATGTCGGCATCCTCGGCGGCGTATTTGGTGGCCTTCTCGACGGGGACGCGGTCGAAAGTAATCTGGCTTTTGCCGCTGCCGATCAGCTCCTTGATGGGGACGGGGATGTGGCTGAGATAGCGCTCGGACAGGGTGTCCATCCCGTGATTGTGCAAACCGGCGTTGAGTGCGTAGCTCATCAGCATGGTGTCATCGATCGGAGCGACGTCGATGCCGACGCGGGCGAGGATCTTGGCGTCGTATTTCATGTTCTGGCCGATCTTGAGGATCGAGGAATCCTCGAGCATCGGTTTGAGCATAGCGAGCGCGTCGTCCAAGGGCATCTGGCCGTCGGCGAGGCCTTCTTCGGAGAAGAGATCGTCCTCGGCGCTTTTCTTGTGGATGAGCGGAAGATAGGCCGCCTGCCCCGGCTGAACGCTGAGACAGACGCCAACGAGATCGGCTGTCATCTCGTTCAGGCCCGTCGTTTCGGTGTCGACGGCGACATAGCCGCGCTCGTAGATGCGGTCGATCCAGGTTTGCAGTCCTTCGGCGTCGGTGATGGTCTCGTAGGCGTCGTGATCGAAGGGGGGCTGTTCGATCTCGTCCGGTTCAGCCCCGGCGGGGTTGGTGTCGGGCAAGGCGGGCGCCTCGACATTGAGGTGGTCCGAGATCCGTTTGACGATGGTGCGAAACTCCATCTCTTGCAGGAAGCCCAGCAGGACCTCGGGATCGGGGTCGCGGACCTCTAGATCGTCGAGGGTGAAGTCGAGCGGGGTCTCTTCGTCGAGCTGGACGAGGCGCTTGGAGAGGCGAATTTGATCGGCATGGTCGATCAGGGTCTGGCGGCGCTTGGGCTGCGGGACCTCTTCGGCGCGGTCCAGAAGATCTTCGAGCGAGCCGAATTCGTTGATGAGAAGCGCTGCCGTCTTGACGCCGATGCCGGGTGCGCCGGGAACGTTGTCGACGCTGTCGCCCGCGAGCGCCTGCACGTCAACCACCCGTTCGGGACCGACGCCGAACTTGGCCTCGACGCCCTCGCGGTCGATGACGCTGTTCTTCATCTGATCGAACATTTGCACGCCATCGCCGACGAGTTGCATCAGGTCCTTGTCGGAGGAGACTATAGTGCAGGTCCCGCCCGCCGCGCGGGCCTGGACGGCCAGGGTCGCGATCATGTCGTCGGCCTCATAGCCCTCCATTTCCTTGCAGGCGATGTTGAAGGCTTCGGTGGCGCGGCGCGTGAGCGGGATCTGGGGGCGCAGATCCTCGGGCATCTCGGAGCGGTTGGCCTTGTACTGGTCGTACATGTCGTTGCGGAAGGTGTGCGAGCCTTTGTCGAAGATCACGGCCAGATGGGTCGGCGGTTCGACCCCCGGATTCCCCTCGATGTACTTTTGCAGCATGTTGCAAAAGCCCGAGACGGCGCCGATGGGCAGGCCGTCCGATTTCCGGGTCAGCGGCGGGAGCGCGTGGAAGGCCCGGAAGATAAACGCCGATCCGTCGATCAGATGCAGATGACAGCCTTTGCCGAATCGCGTTGTCATGAAAATTCCTTTCACACAGTCATACAAAATGACACGCCTAAACGCGGATCACCATACGTCTGAAGGACTTGGAGGATCTTCCGTGTCGCTGCTTTCATGCTTGCGTCGCGGTCAGATCCAACCATTATCTCGGGATCAAATTTTGCTATGGAATAATAGATGCCTTTAAAACGAAAGCTTTTGCTCTCCACTCTCGCCGTACTAGCCCTGACGGCTTGTACAACAACGGAAATCGCTTCGGTCTCGCAAAATCAGTTTGTGGTCTCAACAACGGGCGCCCCTGCCTGCGACGCTGATGCTGTCTTAGTTGTAGCACAACAAATGGCTGCGGTAGAGACTTTGCGTCGTGGTTTTGATCGGTTCACCGTGCTAGACTCAGATACGACGGCGAGGGAGCGGACATCGAGCGTGCCGGTCGTCTACGGGGGTATCGTAACTTCCTCATCACTAAACTCGACGGAAATGACTGCTGAGCTTTCAGTTATTGCGGGTCGAGGCAATCAGGCCACCTCTGCAAACTGGTTCGACGCAAAGCAGGTTCTCGGTCCTGAGTGGCAGCGTCGTGTAAGGTCCGGTGTGAATAGCTGCAGCTAGAAACATGGCCTCCTGGCGGGACGCATTCCACCGTAAATACCATCGTCGCACTTAGGTAAATTTTGCTAAACGTTTTCTTAACTTTTAGTTGAGTAGGGTGACGAAGCTTTTTGGGAAGGAAGCTTTGATGGTTTTGTTTTTGTTCTTCGCCGTGCTGGGCGTTGTCGCGTGGGTTGCCGTTCGGCAGCCGTCAAATGTCGTGATCGAGATGCCCGTAGCGCGCAAGCGACAGGGTCAGCGCGTATGGCGTTGGGGTCCAGGCGCCAAGGCGTAGACCGGCCTTGCGCAGGGTCGCTCCGACCCAGGCATTGCAGGTATAGAGCGCGTTGAAGCGGTCCTGGCCGAGGAAAAACCGGTCGGTGGTGGTGAAGCTGGGGCTGCCATGGGCAATGGGCGCGCCGGACGGATCGCGTGTCAGATCGGCGAGGATCGTCTTTAGCAGGCGGTCCAGCTCTTCGGGCGTAACGGCCACGCGGCTAAGGCCGGGATGCGAGCCGAGCGGGCCGTAGACGTCGATCCTGAGAACGCCGGCATCGCCGAAGATGCCTCTGAGCGTCGCGCGCATCGACAGATCGCTCCAGGTCGGGGTCGTCGTGTAGAAGTCGAGCCCGCCCCAGCCGACGGCGATCCACTCCACCCTGTCCCAGCTGACCGGAACGCCTGCCGCTTCGGCGAAGGCGAAGCGGGCGCGGATCTCGGGCGTGGCGGGCAAGAGGATATCGGCATGGACCAGACTTGAGGCCATAAGGATCGTCTCGGTTCTGGCGGCGGGCGCGGTCTGGGCGCTTTGTCCCGGGATCAAAGCGCCGGGGATCGCGAGCGCGAACCACAGGAGCGGGATCGCCAAGGCGAAGAGCGCGGCGCGCAGGAGGCGGCGGCGGTTGCGGCGCGGCTTTGGGGCGGCGTCAGTCAGGGACGGTCTCGCAGCGCTGCTCTCCCAACCCGTCAATGCCGATGCGGACAGTCTGGCCGGGTTTGAGGAAGACGGGATCGGGCCTGATGCCCGCGCCGACACCGGCGGGCGTGCCCGTCGCGATAATGTCGCCGGGATGGAGCGCCATGAACTGGCTGAGATAGGCGACCGTCTTGGCGACCGGGTGGACCATGTCGGCGGTGGTCCCATCCTGCCGCATTGTGCCATCGACCTCGGTCCAGAGGCGGAGGTTCTGGGGATCGGTGATGTCGTCCTTGGTAACGAGCCAGGGGCCAAGCGGCGCGAAGCTGTCGCAGCTTTTGCCCTTGGTGAACTGGCCGCCGCGTTCGTTCTGGAAGGCGCGTTCGGAGACGTCGTTCATGACGGTGAAGCCCGCGATATGGTCCATCGCCTGCGCGTCGGTGATGTATTTGGCATGGGTGCCGATCACGACGGCGAGCTCGACCTCCCAGTCTGTTTTCTCGGATGTGCGGGGAATGCGGATCTCGTCGTTGGGACCTGATAGGGCCGAGGTCGCTTTGAGGAAGATCATCGGCTCGTCCGGCGCGGGGCGGCCCGTTTCGGCGGCGTGATCGGCGTAGTTGAGGCCGATACAGACGATCTTGCCCGGATCGCTGACGGGCGGGCCAAGCCGGGTGCCTTGCGGCACGAGCGGCAGCTTGGACGTCTCGAGCGCGCCTAAGTGGGCGAGCGCGTCGGGCGACAGCGCCTCTCCGGTCAGGTCGGTGACGTGGTCGGAGAGATCGCGCCAGACGCCCTCGGCGTCGATCAGGCCCGGGCGTTCCTCGCCGGGTTGTCCGTATCTGATGAGCTTCACCGCGCGTCTCCCTTGGTCGTGACCCGGGCGACTATGGCGGGGCTTGCGCGGGTTGGGAAGACTTAGACGGCCGCGCGGCGGGTCCGGCGGGCGCTGCGGATGAAAGCGGCGATGAAGGCCGCGGTCATCAGCAGGATGATCGTGGGCGCGGGCGCGCTGTCGAGCCAGAAGGAGAGATAGACGCCGAGCAGGCTGGAGACGAGAGTGAGCGCGGTGGCGACGATCAGCATCGCGTCGAAGCGGCGGGTCAGCAGGAAAGCGGTGGCGCCGGGGGCGATCAGAAGGCCGATCGTGAGGATGAGGCCGACGGCGGCGAGCGTGGCGACGATGGTCAGCGACAGAAGCGCGAGCAGGCCGTAGTGCAGCCAACGGGTCCGCAGGCCAAGGGCGCGGGCCTGGGCGGGATCGAAGGCGTTGAGCAGCAGGTCCTTGCGCAGGACAATGAGGGCGGTCGTCACGATCAGAGCCACAATGCCGCTGGTCCAGAGATCGGCGGGAGAGACGCCGAGGAGGTTGCCGAAGAGGATGTGGTCGAGATGCAGGTCGGTTTCGATCTGCGTGTAGAGGACGAGGCCGAGGCCGAACATGCCGGAGAACACGACGCCCATGACGGTATCCTCCTTCACGCGACTTTGCTCGGAGAGGTAGCCTGTGGCGAGCGCGCAGGTCATGCCTGCCGCGAAGGCGCCGATCAGCAGCGGGATGCCGGCGATATAGGCGAGCACGATGCCGGGCAGGACTGCATGGCTGACCGCATCGCCCATCAGCGACCAGCCGCGCAGGACCAAAAAGCAGGAGAGCAGCGCCGAGGGCAATGCGATGATCGCGGCCATGACGAACGCTTCCTGCATGGAGACGAGCTGGAACGGGAAGAGCAGCGTTTCGATCATTCCAGCGCTTCCCTCATGCGGCGGCGCGCGGCGAGGCGGCCATGTTTGGGCGCCCAGATGAAGGCGGCGAGGAAGAGCAGCGTTTGCAGACAGACGATGATACCGCCGGTCGCTCCGTCGAGGAAGAACGACAGGTAGGCGCCGACGGCGCAGGTCACCGTGCCGAAGCCGAGGCTCAGCGCGATCAGGCGCGGGAAGCGGTCGGTCAGCAGGTAGGCGGTGGCGCCGGGCGTGACGACGAGCGCGATCACGAGGAAGGCGCCGACTGTTTGCAGCGCAGCGACGCAGGAGGCGGCGAGGAGGGTGAAGAAGATCGCGCGCAGAAGGCGGGGGTTCAGCCCGATAGAACGCGCGTGGTTTTCGTCGAAGAAGGCGACCATCAGGTCCTTCCAGAGGAGTGTGAGGACCGCCAGAGAGACGGCTCCGATCAGGGCCAGTTGCAGGGTGTCGCCCGGGGAGATGGCGAGGATGTTGCCGAGGATGATGGTCTGCACGTCCACGGGGACCGGAGAGACCGAGACCATAAAGAGGCCGAGGCCGAAGAAGGAGGTGAAGATCAGACCGATGATCGCGTCCTGTTTGAGGCCGGTGCGCTCCTGCAGGAAGAGCATGGCACCTGCCGCAAGGCCGCCTGCGAGAAAGGCACCGAGGGCGAAGGGCAGGCCGAGCATATAGGCGCCCGCGACACCGGGAACGATCGAATGCGAAAGCGCGTCGCCGATCAGCGACCAGCCTTTGAGCATCAGGAAGGCGGAGAGGAAGCCACAGACCCCGCCGACGAGGGCCGAGACCCAGATCGCGTTTGTCATGTAGCCGTAGGTGAAGGGGGTGAGGAGGGTTTCGATCATGGGGCGGTAGCCCGCTTGAGGTCGCTAGCTGTGCCGTTGAACGAGGAGGGTCGCGCCTGACCCTGGGAGGGCGGAAATAACCTTGAAGCCGAGGGTACGCTCGAAAGCATAGATGTCGTTTCATTTCCGAATGACATCGCCAAGCGCCCTCCCGTGGGGAGGCTCGGGCGCGACCCGGCGTGCCGCCGGGCCTGACGGATGGACGGTGTTTCGCTCAGTGTCCGATCCGGCGGGATATTTGTGTTGGGTTCGGGGCGAGAGCACATAGCCGAGCCGTTACTCACGCGGGTCATCGTCGTAGATGACGAAGGGGCGTTCGTCGTCGGTGATGACGCGGATCTGGCGCGGGTCGTCGTCATCGTGCAGGTCGTCTCCGCCGAGGACGAAGTGGCGCAGGACGCCTCCGAAGGCGCGTTCGAGATTGGCGCGGGTGAAGACCTCGGAGGTGAGGCCGTGGGCCAGAACGGTGCCTCTGACGAGGATTGTCCGGTCGCAGAATTCGGGGACCGAGCCGAGGTTGTGGGTCGAGACCAGCATGACGCGGCCTTCGTCGCGCAGCTCTCCGAGGAGTTTGGTGATCTCCTCTTCGGTGGAGACGTCGACGCCGGTGAAGGGCTCGTCGAGCAGGATCACGCGAGCATCCTGCGCGAGCGCGCGAGCCAGAAAGACGCGCTTTCGCTGGCCGCCCGAGAGCTCCCCGATCTGGCGGGTGCGGAAGCTGTCCATCCCGACGCGGGCGAGCGCCTGGGCGACGGCGGCGCGGTCGACTTTTTTGGGGCGGCGCAGCAGGCCCATATGGCCGTAGCGGCCCATCATCACGACATCCTCGACGAGGACGGGAAAGGACCAGTCCACCTCTTCGGATTGCGGCACATAGGCGACCTCGTTCACCTTGAGCGCCTCGCGGGCAGGCCGGCCGAGGACGGTGATCTCGCCCTTTGCGACCGGCACGAAGCCCATGATCGCCTTGAAGAGTGTCGATTTGCCCGCGCCGTTCACGCCCACAAGGGCGGTGATCGTGCCGGTGGGGATCTCGAAGCTCGCCTCGCGCAGGGCGGTGGTCCCGTTGCGGTAGGTCACCGTCACGTCGCGCGCGAAAACGCCGCTGGTGGTCCGGTTCGCTACGGCTGGGGCGGGCGCCCTGGCGTCGAGGGACGCCATGCTACCCGCCCAGCCCGTCTGCAATCGTCTCGGACGTCACACGCAGCAGGTCGAGATAGGTCGGCACGGGGCCGTCCGCTTCGGTCAGGCTGTCGACATAGAGCACGCCGCCAAAGGCCGCGCCGGTTTCGCGAGCGACCTGCTCGGCCGGATCGTTGTTGACGGTGCTCTCGCAGAAAACGGCCGGGACGCTGCGCTCGCGCACGCCGTCGATGACGCGGCGGACCTGCTGGGGTGTGCCAACCTGATCGGCGTTCATCGGCCAGAGATAAAGCTCCTCCAGCCCGAAATCGCGGGCGAGGTAGGAGAAAGCGCCTTCGCAGGTGACCAGGGTGCGCGCGTCTTCCGGCAAGGCGGCGATGCGGTCGCGCAGGGGTCCGATGGTCGCGCGCAGCTCGTCCTTGTAGGCCTCGGCATTGGCGGCATAGGTCCCCACGTTGTCCGGATCGGCCTCGGAGAAGGCGTCGCGGATATTGTCCACGTAGATCAGCGCGTTATCGAGGCTCATCCAGGCATGGGGGTTGGTGCGGCCCTCGTAGCTGCCCGAGCCGATGGCGATGGGATCGATCCCCTCGCTGACCGTGACGGAGGGGATGTCACCGAGGTTGTCCAGGAACTGCTCGAACCACAGCTCGAGGTTCAGCCCGTTCCAGAGGATCAGATCGGCATCCTGCGCACGCACCAGATCGCGGGGCGTGGGCTGGTAGCCGTGGATCTCGGCTCCCGGGCGGGTGATCGAGACGACCTCGGCGGCGTCTCCGGCCACGTTTTGCGCGATGTCGGCGATCACGGTGAAGGTCGTGACAGCCTTGAGGCGGTCCTGCGCGCTTGCCGCAGAGGCGGCCAGTCCAAGGAGAAGAGCGAAGGCGAGGCGCAGCATGGGGAAGATTCCGTTGGTTGTTTCGCGGCAACCTATGTGGATTTTGCCCCCTGTCAATGCAATTGCGACTTATTCTCAACTAAGAGTGATCACGAGGAGGCCTTCTTGGACGGCTCCGTCTCCTCCTCGTTGGCCTCGATGTCGCGGGGGCGCGGAGGGGTCCAGGCGCGTCCGATCCAGTCGGTATAGTCGGGGCTGTCCTGCTGCATCGCCTCGTCCTGCTCGCGCATCAGCTCTCGGGCGCGCTGGACATAGGCGTCATTCTCGTGGCTGGGCGTGTCGGGATCGTAGAGGTCGGCCATCCGGCGCATGGCATGCTGGTCGCGGGCAACGAAGTCCTTCACTTTCCGCTCGGCATCGAAGGGATGCCATTCCAACGCCTCGAGCGCGGAGCGTCCGCCGCGCACGGCGCTGTCGAACGTGTCGCGGATGATATCGCGGCAGCCTGCCGCCCAAAGCTCGTAGACATGGTTGCGATCGCGCGCGCGGGCGGTGACATGCACATGCGGGTAGTGATCGACGATGTAGCGGACCAGTTCGGTCGTTTGGTGCGGATCGTCGATGGCGACGACGATCAGGCGCGCCTCTTCGATCCCGGCGGCATGGAGCAGATCGGGCCGGGTCGGATCGCCGTAGAAGACGCGGAAGCCGAAGGCGCGCAGCACTTCCAGATGACCGATCGCATTATCGAGGACCACGGTCTTGTAGCCCGCCGAGGTGAGGATCCGGTTGATCACCCCGCCGAAGCGGCCGTGACCTGCGATGATGACGGGGCCGTCGGCGTCGATCTCGTCCGGCTCAAGCTCTTGGGCGGCGGAGAAGCGAGGGGCGATGAGCTTGTCATAAGCCAAAAAGAGCAGCGGTGTGAGCAGCATCGAGAGCGCCACGATGAGCAGAAGCCGGTCGGCAATCGCATCGGGCAGGATCGCGTTGCCGGTGGCGAAGCTGAGCAGGACGAAGCCGAATTCTCCGGCCTGTGCGAGCGAGAGGGCAAAGAACCATTTGTCCGCGCCCTGCATCTTGAAGAGCAGCGCGAGCCCCCAGAGGATCGCGAATTTCAGCGCGATCAGGCCAAGGGTCAGCCCGACGATGACGAAGAGGTTCTCGGACAGCATCCCGAAATCGATCCCGGCGCCGACGGTGATGAAGAAGAGACCGAGTAGCAGTCCCCGGAATGGCTCGAGATCCGCTTCGAGTTCATGGCGGTATTCGGAATTGGCCAGAACGACCCCGGCCAGAAACGAGCCGAGAGCCGGGGAAAGGCCGACAAGCGTCATCAGAACGGTGATCCCGACGACGATGGTCAGGGCCGTAGCGGTGAAGAGCTCTCGCAGATTGGCGCGGGCGATGAAGCCGAAGACGGGCCGCGTCAGGAAGTTGCCAACCAGGATGACCGCCGCGATCGCGCCCAGGGTCAGGCCCGCCCTGCCCCATCCGGAGAGGCCCGCGATCCAGGCATCCAGGGCGGAGGCCTCGCCGTGATCGTCCCCATGGGCGGCGGCCTCGCCCATCAGCTCGGGCATGGCGAGAAGCGGCAGGAAGGCGAGCATCGGGATGACGGCAATATCCTGCGTCAGCAGCACCGAAAAGGAGGATTGCCCGCCATCGGAGCGGAGAAGCCCCTTTTCGGTCAGCGTCTGCAAAACGATGGCGGTGGAAGAAAGTGACAGAACCGCCCCGATGGCCAGCGCCACGGTCCAGGGCTGGCCCAGCGCCATCGCGATGGCCATGACCGCCCCGAGCGTGCCTACGACCTGAAGCCCGCCAAGGCCCAGAAGCTTGGTCCTCATTTGCCACAGGACCTTCGGTTCCAGCTCGAGGCCGATCAGGAACAGCATCACGACGACGCCAAATTCTGCGAAATGCTGGATCTCGATGACGTCGACATCGAAAATGGCCAGAACCGGCGACAGCGCGATGCCCGCGATCAGGTAGCCCAGCACCGATCCCAGGCCGAGCCGGGCGGCAATGGGGACCGCGATGACCCCCGCGGCCAGAAAGAGCAGGGCAAGCTCGAGGATATCGCTCATGCCGCGCCCTGCCCTAGCCGAAGGGTCTGCGCCGTCAGAACCTCCTCGTTCCCGATCTCGAGCCGATCGTCGCGCAAGGCTTTCAGAAGCGCCGCATAGCCGCGTGCATGCTCGGCGACCTCGGTCTGCGCATCGGCCTCGATGGAGCCATAAAGGACGTATGGCGGGAGGAACTCCATCTTGCACAGATGGGCCGTTTGCTCCAGCGGGGTGAGAAGCGTGCGGATCCCGAAGCGGTTATACCCGTCCTTGGAATAGGACGTCTCGGGTCCGCCCGCGGTCAGCGCCAGCTGCATCCGCTTGCCCGCCAGCTGCGTGCCGCCATCGCCATAGGCAAAGCCGTGCTCCAGAACCAGATCGATCCAGTCCTTGAGCAAGGCGGGGACGGAATACCAGAAGAACGGGAATTGCAGGACGATCGTGTCATGATCGATCAGACGATCCTGTTCCCGCTCCACATCGACACCGTGACGGGGATAGTCGGCATAAAGATCGACCTGTGTTATGCCCTCGACCTGCGCCGCTTCGCGGACCATGGCGCTGTTCACCCGCGAATAGCGCTGCCCGGGATGCGCGAGATAGACGATCACCTGCGCCATAAGATCCCCTGTTCATGTCTTGATCCCGGACGACGATGACAGGTCCGCCGCCGGAGGGAAAGGCGCGGCCGGGATGGAGGGAGGGTGATGCCGCGCCAGCGGCGAGGGCTCCCCCGTCCCGGGATCAGGCCGGAACGACCGTCTGCTCGATGGCGCCGAAGATCGACCGGCCATCCGCGTCCTCCATCCAGATCCGCACCCGGTCGCCCGGCCGCAGGAACGGGGTCTTCGGCGCCCCGCTTTCGATCGTCTCGATCATCCGCTGCTCGGCGATGCAGGAATAGCCCACTCCGCCCTGCGCCACGGGTCGGCCCGGACCGTCCTTCCCGGCATTCGACACGGTGCCCGATCCGATGATCGTCCCGGCAGGCAGATCCCGCGTGCGTGCGGCATGGGCGATCAGCTGCGCGAAATCGAAGGCCATGCCGACCCCCGCATCGGCGCGTCCGAATGGCTCGTCGTTCAGATCGACGCGCAGGATGCCCGAGAGCCGCCCCTCCGACCAGCCGGGCAGCGCTTCGGGCGTCGCGGCGACGGGCGAAAAGGCCGAAGGCGGCTTGGACTGCACGAAGCCGAACCCTTTGGAGAGCTCGTCCGGGATCAGTAGCCTCAGAGAGATATCGTTGATCAGGCAGACCAAACGGATCGCGGCGGCCGCTTGCTTGGGGGACGCGCCACGCGGGACGGGCCCGGTGATGACGGCGATCTCGGCCTCGAAATCGGTGCCCCAGCCCGGATCGCAGACGATCGGCGCCTGCGCCGCCAAACAGGGCGCGGAGCAGCCTTGGTACATCAATGGATCGCTCCAGAGCCGCTCGGGCATCTCGGCGCCGCGCGCCCGGCGCACCAGTTCCACATGGTTTAGATAGGCCGATCCGTCGAGGAATTGCGGCGCTCGTGGCAGCGGCGCCAGCGCATCGGTTGGATCAAACGGCGCGGCAGAGGGCTCCGGCAGATCGGCGTCCTCCCAGCCATCCAGAAGGTGCTGCAGGGACAGCCCAGCGCGCGCGCAATGGGCCAGATCGTCCGAGACCGTGACCAAGGTGCCATCGGGCGTGCCGTTATCGACCGTCGCCATCTTCATGATCCGCGCTCCACCGTCATTCCATCATAACCCACCGTGACCGGGCCGCCGGGCCAAGCCGCCTCTGCCGCCGCCTGCCAGTCCGCAAGGCCAAACCCCGGCAGATCGCAAGGCACCAGATGATTGAGAAGAAGCCGCCCCGCGCCCGCTTCCCGGGCGATCCGGACGGCGTCCTCAAGCGGGGTATGGCTGGCCAGAAGATGTGCCTTGAGCCGGCCTGTATTGCCGACTCGGGAACACAACAGATCCACCCCGTCCAGCCGCATCGCCTCGTGAACGAGGATGTCCGCCTTGCGCGCGAACTCGACCAAGGGCGGAAATGGCGCGGTATCCGCACCAACGACTACCGACCAGCCCGGCACCTCGAGCCGCAGCGCGAAACAATCGGTCACCGGTGGATGTTCGACCCGGAGCGCGGCGGCGGTGCACCCCGCCAGATCCAGCGGTCCTTCGGCGATCTCGCGGCAGGTCACCAGATCGCGCAGCGGAGGGCGCCCTTCATCGGCGACGCGCAGATCGATGTCGAACCGCATCGACGCGCAGAACCGATCCCAATAGGCGTCTATGCCCGGAGGCCCCCAGATCTCTATCGAGGCGCTCAACCCCGTCGTCCAAGCGGTATGCAGAAGCGGCCCAAGCTCCAGCACGTGATCGGAATGCAGATGCGTGATCAGGATCGTCCGCAGATCCTGAAGATCGAGCCCCGCCTCCACCAGCCCGCGCGTGACCCCGAGACCGCAATCGACGATGATAGGCCGTCCGCCCATCACCAGAAGATGCGAGGTCGGATTGGGTCCCCCGGCGCGGATCGCCGGTCCGCCCTTTGTGCCAAGAAGCACCAGCCGATCGCTCAGCACGACGGGATCCTCTTCATCTGGCCAAAAATACTCAAATATCCGTCACTTCACGCCGGGCGAGCCGTCGAACTTCTTCTCCAGACCGTCCCAGCAGTCCACATAATCGTCCTGAAGCGGCGCCTCCTCAGCGGCAAAGCGCGTCAGGTGCTGCGGAAAGCGGGTCTCGAACATGAAGGACATCGTATCGGCCAGCTTCTCGGGCTGCAGATTGGCCTGCGAAGCCCCTTCAAAAGCCGGCCCGTCCGGACCGTGGGGCAGCATCATGTTGTGCAGACTGATCCCGCCCGGAACGAACCCTTTGGGCTTGGCGTCGTAGATCCCGTGGATGTTGCCCATCAGCTCGGACATGATGTTCTTATGATACCAAGGCGGGCGGAATGTGTGCTCGGCCACATTCCAGCGATCGCGGAAGAGAACGAAATCAATATTGGCCGTCCCCTCGACGCCTGAGGGCGCGGTCAGCACGGTAAAGATCGACGGATCGGGATGATCGAAGAGGATCGCGCCGACCGGAGAGAAGGTCCTCAGATCGTATTTGCAAGGCGCATAGTTGCCGTGCCAGGCGACCACGTCCAAAGGCGAATGGCCGATCTCGGTGACATGGAACTGGCCGCACCATTTAATCGTAATTCGACTGCGGACCTCGCGATCCTCGAACGCGGCGACGGGTGTCTTGAAGTCGCGCGGATTGGCCAGGCAGTTGGCCCCGATCGGACCCCGGTTCGGGAGATCGAACTTGGCGCCGTAATTTTCGCAGACAAAGCCGCGGGCCGGCCCCTCCAGCACCTCGGCGCGGAAGACCATGCCGCGCGGCAGGATCGCGATCTCCTGCGGCTCGACATCCATGACGCCCATCTCGGTGTGAAACCGCAGCCGCCCGGCCTGCGGGACGATCAGCAGCTCGCTGTCGGCGGAATAGAAGTAGTTGTCGACCATGGAGGCCGTCGCCAGATAGATATGCGCTGCCATCCCGATCTGTGTATTTACATCGCCCGCCGTGGTCATGGTGCGCATACCGGTGAGGAAAGTCAGATCCGCCTCGGGAACGGGAACGGGATCCCAGCGGTACTGACCCAGAGAGATCACGTCCTCGATAACATGGGGCGCCGTCTTCCAGCCCGGAACGTCCGTCTTCACCCAGCGCGACTGATGCCGGACCGAAGGCCGGATCCGGTAGCACCAGGTCCGTTCGTTCAGGCCGCGCGGCGCCGTGAAAGGCGTACCCGAGAGCTGCTCGGCATAGAGGCCATAGGCGCATTTTTGCGGAGAATTCTGGCCTTGGGGCAGCGCGTCTTCAAGCGCCTCGGTTTCGAAATCATTGCCAAATCCCGGCATATAACCCGATGGCGCTCCAGTCCGGGCCGCCGTCTGAGCATCCGGGGCGTTCTGAACGTTCATTGGGACCTCCCTGTCACGCGCGCTCAGGATACTCTCGTCGCGCCCGGCGGCAAGGGGCACGATCTTCTAGAAGATCGTGAGGCCCAAAATCTTCTAGAAGATTTTGCAGATCAGAATTTTCTAGAAAATTCTGCCCGACCGCTCAGACGCGACCTTTCCACGGCACCAAGACCTTCTCGGCCTGGCGCATCAGCATGTCGATGCCGAAGCCGATGATCCCGATCAGGATGATCCCCATCAGGACGATATCGGTCGACTGAAACTTCGAAGCCACCATGATCATCATGCCTGCGCCCTTCTCGGCGGCCACAAGCTCGGCCGCGACGACCGTGCCCCAGCAGACGCCCATGGCGACCCGCGCTCCGGTGAAGATCTCGGGCAGGCTGTTGGGAATAATCACATGGCGCAGGATCTGCCATTTCGAGGCGCCCAGCGAATAGGCGGCATGCACCTTCGAGATTGCCACGCCCGACACGCCCGACCGCGCGGCGATGGCCATGATCCAGAGCGCCGCCAGGAACAAAAGGACGATCTTGCCGGTCTCTCCGATACCCGCCCAGATGATGACGAGCGGGATCAGCGCCAGAGGCGGCACGGGCCGCATGAATTCCACGATCGGGTCGAACCAGCCGCGAAACCAGTTCGACAGGCCCATTGCGTAGCCCAGCGGAATTCCGACCAGCGCGCCCAGTGCGAAGCCCACGATCACCCGGAAAAGCGACCAGCCCAAATGCTCCCAAAGGGTGAAGTTGCGAAAGCCCGAAGACGCAATCTCGACCACGCGGCCCCAGACGGCTTCGGGGGGCGGCAGCCAGATCGGCTCCATCTGCCAGCCGGTGCGCGGCTCGACGTTGAGCGTGCCCTTGGCGGTCATCGCAATCCGCGCGAAATCGGTCGTTACCTCTCCGCCCGGGGAGATGGGCTGGCCGTTGACCTGGGTGATCTGGACATCCTCGGCCCGGCCCAGCTCGTCGTTGCGGTCGACCCGGATCAGATCGCTGCGATAGACCGGAATGACCGCTGCATCATCCTTGGCGAAGCCCTCGCCGGGGGGCACTTCGGGCAGCGCTGCATCTTCGCCCTCCTCAGGGACCAAAACCGTCACCGTGGCCACGTCGCGGGCGCCGTCCGGCCCTTCGGCGGTATATTCGAAGCTTCCCGTACCGGTGAAGGGGCCAGGCGCGTGCAGGAACGAGGGCGTCAGGGCCGAGCCGGTAAAGGCCGACCAGAGCAGGAAGATCGTCAGGACCGAGATAACAGAGGCAATGCGACTGGGCTGGACCGCGCTTTCGTCGCCGAAGGTGACCGTCTTGCGCGCGGTGTAATCGTTGCGGGCCAGCCCTGCAGTGGCCGCGCGCACGGCGAGAAAGGCGATCGTGAAGATCGCGACATAGATCAGAAGCGGGATCATTGCGCGGCCTGCGCTTCGGGACGACCCATGATCTCTTCCTCCATTTCCCAGATCAGGCCCAGGACCTCTTCGCGCACCTTGGCGAAATCGGGATGTTTCTTGACCGTTCGGAGATCCTGATCGACGCCCATCTCCGCAAAGGGAAGGCGGCGGTCGACGGCGATCCGCCCGGGACGCGGGGCCATGACGATCAGCCGCTCGCCCAGAAGCAGCGCTTCCTCGACCGAATGGGTGATCAGGATGATCGTCTTGCCGGTCTCTTTCCAAAGCTTGAGGACAAGTCCCTGCATCTTTTCGCGTGTGAGCGCATCGAGTGCGCCCAAGGGCTCGTCCATGAGGATTACCTCTGGCTCATTGGCCAGGCATCGCGCGAGCGCCACGCGCTGCTGCATGCCGCCCGACAGCTCGTAGACCGCCTTTTCCTTGAAATCGGCGAGGCCGACGACATCAAGGAGATGATCGACGATCTCGCGCTTCTCGCCTTTGGCCATGCCCTTCATCGCAGGCCCGAAGCCAACATTCTCACGCACATCCATCCACTCGAAAAGCGCGCCTTGCTGAAAAACCATGCCCCGTTCGGCGCCGGGACCCTCGACCCGCGCGCCGCCCAGACGGACCACGCCCTCGGTCGGCGCAAGAAAGCCTGCCACGATGTTCAGAAGCGTGGTCTTTCCGCATCCGGACGGGCCCAGAACGCTCAGAAGCTCGCCCTCCTTGAGATCGAGCGAGACATCCTTGAGAGCCTGAACCGCTCCGCCTCCGGGCAGATCGAACCGCATGGACAGATTTTCGATGGACAATCCCGACATGTCCGCTCTCCCCAGAATTTTCTAGAAAATTCTGTTCTTCAAAATTTTCTAGAAAATTTTGCCCCGTCGAGCCGGGTCCCCGCATGATCCATGCGGGGACCTTTGGGTCTACATCTCCGACGCGGTCTGCAGCGGACCGGTCGCGACGGTGGCGTCATAGCTGTCCAGCGCGCCGTCGATGGATCCGGCATCGACGAAGACCTGCGCCACACCGCCCATGAATTCCTGCGCGCCGCCGCCGAGCCATTGCTCGCCCAGCTGATCCGACGCGGAGGGGAAGGTGAAGGTCGCGAGCGAGGCAGCCGCGGCTTCCTCGTCCATACCGGCATCCTGAGCGATGACCGGCAGCATCTCGGCCTGCGCTTCTTCACCGGAGTTCCAGCGTTCGTTCATATCCGCTGTCACCTTCAGGAAAGCTGCGAGCAGCTCGCTTTCTTCGGCGACGAAATTGGCTGGCGCCGAGGTCACGTCGAAGACAAGGATCCCGAGCTCTTCCTTCTCGGCGCCGGTCAGAAGGATGTTTCCGCTTTCCTTCATCCGGTTTAGACCGCCGCCCCAGCCGCAGGACATGTCGACCGCGCCTTGCGCGAGGGCAGCTGCCCCTTCGGCGGGAGCCATGTCGACGATTTCCATCGAGGCGGGATCGACGCCGAAATGCTCCATCTGTTTCAGAAAGCCGTAATGGGCCGCCGTTCCGAGCGGCACAGCCGCCTTCTTGCCGGCCAGCTCGTCGGCACTGTCCTGATCGATTTCAAGCTCGGTGCGGACGACGCAGTTGTCGTTGTCCGAATAGCTCACCGCGACATCGACGGCCTGGATGTCCTGACCGGCAGAGGTTGCCACGACGAAGGGCGGCACACCCTGGCTGACGGCGATCTGCACGTCGCCCGAGGCCATAGCGGCGCTCATCGCGGTGCCGGTGTCGAAGCTCACCCAGTTGATGTCGACGCCCATTTCTTCTTCGTAGATCTCGTTGACCTTGGCGTATTGGAACGGCATCGGCCATTCGAGGAAATAGGCCACCGTGATCTCTTCGAGGTGACCTGCCGCCTGCGCGCCCTGCACGCCCGTCAGAATGGCTCCAGCCGCAACGGCGCCCGTCAACATGGTCTTTATCGTCATACGTCTCTCCTGTCGGTCAACGCGGCACGCGGGCCGCCACCAGATCCGGGGGGATGTTGTGCCTCCGCCGCCGGTTGTCCGAGCAGACACCGCCGCCGCGACATCCGTCAAGCAGGATCGACGCCCGGATGCCGTTCGATCATGCAAATGCCTGTAAAATCCCCTGTCAGAACAGCTTTGCGGTGATCCGGGTGGCATCTGTTTCGCTTCGAGACGGGCCAAGGATCTGGAAAATATGCCTAATTTCGGGAATGACGAAAGGGATTTTCAGGAAATCGCGCTCGATGTGGAGGGAGACAGGAGGTTGGCCTGTCGACGTTCCGAGATCGGCGAACGCGTCTTCAGGCGGATGGCGAAAACGTGATCTTGCCACATTGCTTAATCTGAGCCACGCTCGCGCATCGCGATCCAGACAGGGAGCTCTCGCCATGAATCTGCCTTTCAACGACCCGTCCGCCATCGTCGAAGCGGACCGCGCCCATGTCTGGCACCATCTGATCCAGCACAAATCCTTTGAGACGGTCGATCCCCGCATCATCGTCGAAGGCAAGGGCATGCGCGTCTGGGACATCACCGGCAAGGAGCATATCGATGCGATGTCCGGCGGCGTCTGGACGGTCAATGTCGGCTACGGGCGCGAGCGGATCGCCGACGCCGTGCGCGACCAGCTTGTGAAGCTGAACTTCTTTGCCGGAGCCGCAGGCACCATTCCCGGATCGCAATTCGCCGAGCGGCTGATTTCGAAGATGCCGGGTCTTGCGCGGGTCTATTACGCCAATAGCGGATCGGAGGCGAACGAGAAGGGCTTCAAGATGGTCCGCCAGATCGCGCACAAGGTACACGGCGGCAAGAAGTGGAAGATCCTCTATCGCGACCGCGACTATCACGGCACCACGATGGGCGCGCTGGCCGCGGGCGGACAGGACGAGCGCAATGCGCAATACGGGCCCTTTGCGCCTGGCTTCGTCCGCGTGCCCCATTGTATCGAATACCGCGCCCACGAGCTGGGTCTGGAGCCGGGGCCCGGTTTCGGGGTCGCCGCCGCCAATCTGATCGAGGAGGTCATCCTGCGCGAAGGCCCGGACACTATCGGCGCGCTTTGCCTGGAGCCGGTGACCGCTGGCGGCGGTGTCGTGCCTCCACCAGAGGGCTATTGGGACCGCGTGCAAGAGATCTGCCGCCAATACGAGATCCTGCTGCATATCGACGAGGTCGTCTGCGGGGTGGGCCGGACCGGCGCCTGGTTCGGCTATCAGCATTACGGGATCCAGCCCGATATCGTGACGATGGCGAAGGGCGTCGCCTCGGGCTATGCGGCCATTTCGTGCTGCGTGACGACGGAAGCGGTGTTCGAGCAGTTCAAGGATGACAGCGATCCGATGAGCTATTTCCGCGATATCTCGACCTTTGGCGGCTGCACGGCGGGTCCGGCGGCGGCGCTTGAGAACATGGCGATCATCGAGGAGGAGAACCTGCTCGAGAACACTATCCGGATGGAAGAGAGACTCGTGGACGGCCTGAACCGGCTGGCCGAGAGGCATGATGCAATCGGTCAGGTGCGCGGCAAGGGCCTGTTTCAGGGTGCCGAACTGGTCAAGAACCGCGAGAGCAAGGAGCCGCTAGGCGAAAAGGAGGTCGGCGCGATCCTTGCCGATTGCATGGCGCAGGGGGTTATCGTGGGTGCGACGAACCGGTCGGTGCCGGGGCGCAACAACACGCTTTGCCTGTCGCCTGCCCTAATCGCGACGGCGGATGATATCGACCAGATCGTGGAGGCCATCGACGGAGCGATCGGGCGCATGCTGTCCTAGGACACCATAACGCAGCCTGAGATTCGCCGCATTCAACCTATACTCGTAGTCCAGCGTCCTTTTTCAGAGGGCGCAGCGTATAGCGAGTAGGACAGATGGCAGACGCACTTTTGGGCGGAATCGTTATCAATGAGGTCTTGGCCGACCCCAGCGGGTCGCAGAACGATTTCGATACCGATGGCAATGGAACAGCCCGCAATACCGACGAGTTTGTCGAGCTTTTTAACACGTCGGGCAACCCCATCGATATTTCGGGCTTAGAGCTTTTCGATCCCGCCCAAGGTAGCTGGTTCACCTTTCCTGATGGAACCGTCCTGCAATCGGGAGGGCGCGCTGTTGTTGTCGCCGGTGTTCAGAACGGTGGCAGCCTTCCTGCCGTCGGTCCGGGCAACCTTGCCTTCGATGCGGGGCGCAACAACGCCGTTCTAACCAATTCCAGTGACACGATCGGTCTCTATGACCCATCGTCCAACACCTATATCGAGGCCGATTACAACGGGGGCGCGTCGCGCGCGATAAGCTATCCGGCGGGCGCAACGCAGATCGGCAGCGGCGACGATCTTGGCTCCGATATCGATGGCTTCTCGATCCAGCGCGATCCCGACGGGTCGGACACGGTCGTCAATGATGCGGCGCCGACGCCGGGGACGCGGAACCTGTGCTTCACGCAGGACACGATTTTCGAGACGCCGGATGGGCCGCGCGCGATCGAGGAGCTGCAGCCCGGCGATCTGCTGATGACGCGCGACCGCGGGGCGCAGCCGATTCGCTGGATCTGGAGCGGCACGCATCTGTCTGAGGCGATTGCGGCCAATCCCGCCCTGAATGCGATCCGGATCGCGCGGGGCGCCTTGGGGCCGAACGTGCCGTCCCGGGACATTCGGCTGTCGCGCCATCACCGGATCCTGCTGTCGTCGAAGATCGCGGCGCGTGTCTTCGGGTTGCGCGATGTGCTTGTGCCCGCGAAGGACCTGCTGGCGGTTCCGGGCGTGGACGTGGCCCCGATCGATGGGCCGATCACCTATTATCACATCCTGATGGAACGGCATGAGGTCCTGCTTGCCAATGGTCTGGCCGCCGAAAGCCTGTTTCTGGGCGACGAGACGGTCAAGACGATCCCGCCCGAAGCGCTGGAAGAGATCCGGCTGCTGCTGGGATCAGATCCAATCCCGCAGCCCGCCCGTTTTCTGGCCAAGGGCCGCAAAGCGCGCAATCTGGTGGAGCGGCATATCCTGCACGGGCGGTCCTTCCTTGAGCCGAGCGAAGGCTGATGGCCTGCTAGAGCCCCGACTGCGCGATCGCCTCTTCGAGCTTTTCGATCAGCGGCTCGCTTCGGACCCAGAAGCGCAGGCCGCCGAGGGGATCTCCGTCGAAAAGGTCTCGGTTTTCGGCGATGGTTCCGGCGCAGGCCTCTGCCAAATCAGGCTGATCGGCAAAGACGGCTGCGGCGACGATGAAACCGCAATCGTTGCGGTCTCCACTGCGGATGAGCTCGCGGCTGTAGCCCAGTGCCGTGTCGTAGTCGCTGTCCATCAATGCGTAGATCAGGGGCGCAACGAAGTACCAGGCCGGAGGCTGCGCGGTCAGGGACAAGGCACGCTCGGACAGAGGTTCGGCCTCGTCGCAGCGGCCATAGAGGCACCCGAACAGGGCGAGATCGGCCATATGCTGCGGATCGGAGGGATTGAGCGCCATGGAGCGGCGAAAGCTTTCGAGCGCGGCCTCTTCCTGTCCGTTAATCCATTGCACGAGACCGAGATGGGTATGGACGAAATCGCTTCCCGGCGAGGCCTGCACCGCGTCGAGCGCGAGCGACAAAGCGCGCTGGCGCCGCCCGTCAAGATTGCCGGGCTGATAGAAGCCCCGGGAGGCATCGGTCGAGAGCGCAAGGATCCAGGCGCGCGCGGCAAGTGCCGAGGCGTTGGCGGGATCGTCGCGCACGATCCGGTCGAGGCAGGCGCTGGCCGCCGCCGCACCCTGATCCGAGCCGCGCTGCACCCAGGCGGCGTAGCGCAGCAGGCAGACATAGCTGTCGACGCCCTCGTTCTGATCGAGGCCGATCCCATCGCCCAGCGTGTCGAGCACATCCTGTCCGACAACGCCGAGCGGTTGACCGACCTCCGCCGAGATCCGGGCCGACATATCGGTCAGCAGATCGCTGTAGCTGCTTTGTCCCAGACGGGCGACGTCGCGGTTGCGCCACAGTGCGGTGTTGCTATCGGCGCGCCTGAGCGAGGTCGAGATCGACATGGCCGCCTCGTTGCTGAGGATCGCGCCGGAGAGAAGATAGTCGACCTCCAGATCTTCGGGCACATAGAGCAAGCGGCCATCCACAACGCGCAATTCGGCGGGATCGTAGATCGTGAAGACGCGCATCGTCTGGAAGCGCCAGAGATCGGACGCGATCTGGTGCTGGATCCCGGTGCCGAGAAAGTCGAGCCGCTCCTCCCCGGTCAGGTTGGCGAAGGGCAAGATGCCGGTGATCGGACGCTCGGACGGCGGAATGGCAGAAGCGTCCGCCCGGTAGAGCACGGCGAGGCTGCCGATGACGACCGCGAGAAGCAGCGCCGCGGTCACACCGATCCGCCGGATGCGGGATGTGCCCAGCCACGAGGTCGAGGTTCCTTTCGTGCCAGCGCGCGCGGCTTGCCTTGCAAACCGCAGCCGGTAGCTACGTTGGGGAAGAGAGATGCGCACGGCATCCTCTGCGCCGTCGGTTTTGGCATCCTGATCGAGCGCCTTTCGCAGGCGCGCCATCGCAACACGAACGATCGGATCGGTCGAGGGATCAAAGTCGTCCCCCCGTCCGAAGACGTCGAAGGCGATGGCATAGGGCGTCAGCTCGCGCCCCGAAATCGAGGCCTCGCCCAAGTACTTGAGCAGGCTCGTGCTGCGATCCGACCGCGAAATCGCTGGTCGGTCCAGAAGACGCGCAAGTGCCGCGCGCTGTTCGCTTTCTGTCAGGGACACTTGGCCACTCCCCCCCGATATCAGACCCTTATACCCCAAATTCGCTGTCACGGTAACGCGTTACATGGCCGCTCGTATCACCCGTTACTTCCTGCATTGTCCGGCGCCGGTCTATTCGGCGGCACCGTCCCGTCAGGAGATCCGCGATGCAACCCGCTTTCAAGTCCGCTACCCCTTCCCCCCGAGCCTCCCGCATTCAGCCCGTCTTTGCCGTTCGGCGTCCTATTCCAGCTTCCACCGTTCCGTTGCCGGAGCCTGGAAAAGTCCAGGATTTCGGACGCCTCGCCCCGCGCGAGATCGAGGTGCTGACCTGGATCGCCTTCGGCAAAAGCAACACGGTGATCGCCGATATCCTCGGGATTTCGATCCACACGGTCGATACGCTGTGCCGCCGGGCGATGCGCAAGTTCGAAACCTCGAGCCGGACGACCGCCGCCGTGCGCGCCGCGCAGATGGGTCTGCTCCCCCGGGTCTGACGCCGGGTTACGCGAGAATGACGCAATCGCCCCGGCGGAGCGTCGCTTTTGCATCTCGCATCGGCACCGGAAATCTGGTCTTGTGCAGGCAATGACACAGCCCAGCCTCGACACCTCGCCTCCCGTCTCGGACGAGGTGCGCCAGACCACCTGCTACATGTGTGCCTGCCGCTGCGGGATCAACGTCCATCTCAAGGACGGCAAGGTCGCGTATATCGAGGGCAACCGCGATCACCCAGTCAATCGCGGCGTTCTTTGCGCCAAGGGATCGGCGGGCATCATGCAGCACAATTCGCCCGCCCGGCTGCGCGCGCCGCTGCGCCGGACCGGGCCGCGTGGATCGGGCGAGTTCGAGGAGATCACCTGGGAAGAGGCGCTCGAGACGGCAGTATCCTGGATGGCGCCTTTGCGCGAGACGGCGCCAGAAAAACTGGCCTTTTTCACAGGACGCGATCAGTCGCAAAGCTTCACCAGCTTCTGGGCGCAATCCTTCGGCACGCCGAACTACGCGGCCCATGGGGGGTTCTGCTCGGTCAACATGGCGGCTGCCGGGATCTCGACCATGGGCGGGGCGTTCTGGGAGTTTGGTCAGCCCGATTGGGATCGCGCCAAGCTGTTCCTGATCTTCGGCGTGGCAGAGGATCACGACAGCAATCCGATCAAGATGGGGATCGGCAAGCTCAAGGCGCGGGGCGCGCGGGTGATCGGGGTGAACCCCATCCGGACGGGATATAACGCCGTGGCCGATGACTGGTTCGGGATCACGCCCGGCACGGATGGGCTGCTGATCACGGCGCTGATCCACGAGCTGTTCAAGGCGGGGCAGATCGACCTGGACTACCTCGCCCGGTTCACCAACGCGCCTTGCCTCGTCGATGCGCGCGAGGGCGCAACGCAGGGCCTGCTGCTCAAGGATGGCGAGGGGCGCGCTTTGGTCGTGGACCGGCGCACGGGCAGCCTCGCGCCCTGGGACGGCAAGGGCGTCGAGCCGGATCTCGCACCCGGCAAGACGCTGAGCGGGACGAAGCATCGGACCGTCCTCGATCATATGGCCGAGCATTTCCTCGACCCGTCCCACGCACCGGATGCGGTCGCAGAGCGCACCGGCATCCCGGCGGACCGGATCCGCGCCCTCGCCGCGCTACTGGCCAAGACGGCCTTTGATGATCCCATCGTGCTGGACCGGCCCTGGACAGACTTCCGCGGACACCGGCACGAGACGATGATCGGACGGCCCATTGCGATGCATGCGATGCGCGGCATCTCGGCCCACTCCAACGGCTTTCAGACCTGCCGCGCGCTGCATATCCTTCAGATCCTGCTGGGGACGGTCGAAGTGCCCGGCGGCTTCCGGTTCAAGCCGCCTTATCCCAAGCCGATGACGGCCCATCCCAAGCCGCATGCGAAATGCGAGCCGGGTCAGCCCCTGGCCGGGCCGCATCTGGGCTTTCCGCACGGTCCCGAGGATCTGGCGCTCACCCCCGAGGGCGATCCGATCCGCATCGACAAGGCCTTCACCTGGGACAACCCGCTCTCGGCCCACGGCCTGATGCATATGGTGATTGCCAATGCCCATGCGGGCGATCCCTACAAGATCGACACGCTGTTCCTCTACATGGCGAACATGGCGTGGAACTCGTCGATGAACACGCGCGCCGTGATGGATATGCTGTCCGATACGGAGGAGGATGGCAGCTACAAGATCCCGCATATCATCTATTCGGACGCCTATGCCTCGGAGATGGTCGCCTATGCCGACCTGATCCTGCCCGACACGACTTATCTGGAGCGGCACGACTGCATCTCGCTGCTCGACCGGCCGATCTGCGAGGCGGATGCGGTGGCCGATGCGATCCGCTGGCCCGTGGTCGAGCCGGACCGCGACGTGCGGGGGTTTCAGTCGGTGTTGGTCGATCTGGCAAACCGGATGAAGCTGCCGGGCTTCACCCATGAGGACGGCACGGCGAAATACGCCGACTACGCCGATTACATGGTAAACCATATGCGCCGCCCGGGCATCGGTCCTCTGGCGGGTTGGCGGGCGGGCGAGGCCGGGTCCGGAGGACGCGGCGAGTCCCGGCCCGACCAACTCGAGAAGTATATCGAAAACGGCGGCTTCTGGATGGAGCATGTCCCCGAAGAGGCCGCCTTCTTCAAGCCGTGGAACGCTGCCTATCAGGACTGGGCCGTCGCCAAAGGCTTTTACGACAGCCCGCAGCCCTATATCTTCAATCTCTGGCTGGAGCCGCTGCGCCGCTTCCAGCTCGCCGCCGAAGGTCATGGCAGCCGCCAGCCTCCCGATCACCTGCGCGAGCAGATCCGGACCCATCTGACGCCATTGCCGCATTGGCACGCGCCCCTGTCGGACAGGCTGACGGATCCCGAGACCTATCCGATCCACGCTCTGACCCAGCGGCCTATGGCGATGTATCACAGCTGGGGCAGCCAGAATGCGTGGCTGCGCCAGATCCACGGGCGCAATCCGCTTTATGTGCCGACGGCGCTGATGGCGCTTCATGCGCTGAGTGATGGCGATTGGGTGGCGCTTACCTCCCCTCATGGGCAGATTACGGTGCCCGTTGCCCATATGGCCGCGCTGAACCCGCATACGGTCTGGACCTGGAACGCCATCGGCAAACGCAAAGGGGCCTGGGCGCTCGAGGAGGATGCGCCCGAGGCCACCAAGGGCTTTCTGCTCAACCACCTCATCCACGAGCTTCTTCCGCCGCGCGGCGATGGCCTCAGGTGGTCGAACTCCGATCCCGTTACCGGACAGGCGGCCTGGTTCGATCTGCGGGTCCGGATGGAGAAAACGGCCGCCCTGCCCGAGACGCTGCCCAAGACTGGGCGCCAGACTTCGCCGGTGCCCGAAGCGCCGAAGAGCCTCGCCTGGAGCGTCCGATGACCCTCTTCCCCGATCAGGATCCCCAGCCATGAATATCGATCTCCTCAAACGTCTATGCGAAACCCCCGGTGTGCCTGGCCATGAGGCCCGCGTGCGCGATCTTATCCAAGACGAGATCGACGGCCTCTTCGACCATATAGAAATCGACCCGATGGGCTCGCTTCTGTGCCGTCGCGACGCCGCGCCGGGCACGGATAATCCGATCCGCATCCTGCTGCTCTGCCATATGGACGAGATCGGATTTCTGGTCAGCCACATCACCGAGACTGGCTTTGTCCACATCCTGCCAGTGGGCGGTTTTGATCCCCGCAACCTCTTTTCCCGACGGGTGCTGATCGCGGCGCGGGACGGGGATCTGAAAGCCGTGATGAACCCGGCGGGTCCTCCGGTTCACATCGCGTCGAAAGAGGACGTGAAAAAGGTGCCGGATCCGCATGAGTTCTTCCTTGATACCGGGTTGGGCAAAGCGACCAAGGACAAGGTGCGCGTGGGCGACATGGTTGTCATGGATGAGCCGCTGATCGAGATGGGCGAGCGCATCGTTTCCAAAGCGCTCGACAACCGGATCGCCTGCTGGCTCGGGATCGAGGCAATCCGGGGGCTGGGCGATCATCGCGGCGCGGCCGAGATCCATGTGGTCTTCACCGCGCAGGAAGAAGTCGGCCTGCGCGGGGCGCGCACTTCCTCCTATGCAGTGAAGCCCGATATCGGGATCGGCATCGATGTGACGCTGGCCTGCGATACGCCCGGCGTGCCCGAGCATGACCGGACGAGCGAGCTGGGCAAGGGGTTTGGGCTGCATCTGCGCGATGGCAGTTTCATCTCGGACACGGCTTTGGTCGACGAGATCGAGGCGCTGGCTATCCGCGAAAAGATCCCGTTCCAGCGCACGATGCTCCGCTCGGGCGGGCAGGACGGAGCCGCGGCCCAGCAGGCCGCCGCCGGAGCTCGCGCGGTCGGGATCGTCGTCGGCACCCGCTATATCCATACCGTGACCGAGATGATCGACCGCAATGACCTACAGGCGGCGCGGGATATTCTCGTGGCCTATCTCAAAGAGACCTGATGACCCAGCTGCCGCCCCCCTCGGAGGTCAAGCTTGGCCTTGTGATCGATCTCGATACCTGTGTCGGCTGCCATGCCTGTGTGACGGCGTGCAAGGGCTGGAATACGGAGAACTATGGCGCGCCGTTGGCGGATACAGATCCTTATGGGGCGGAGCCGTCAGGGACGTTTCTCAACCGGATCCATTCCTATGAGGTGCAGCCCAAGGACGGGGCGGCTCAGCTGGTGCATTTTCCGAAGAGTTGCCTGCATTGCGAGGACGCGCCTTGCGTGACGGTCTGTCCGACCGGCGCGAGCTATAAGCGGGCCGAGGACGGGATCGTCTTGGTGAATGAAAGCGCCTGTATCGGCTGCGGCCTATGCGCCTGGGCCTGTCCTTACGGCGCGCGCGAGAAGGATCCGACCGAAGGCGTGATGAAGAAATGCACACTTTGCGTAGACCGGATCTATAACGAGAACCTGCCCGAGGAGGATCGCGTACCCGCCTGCGTGCGCACCTGTCCGGCGGGCGCGCGTCATTTCGGGGATCTGGGCGATCCCGGTAGCGACGTCTCCCGTCTGGTCGCCGAACGCGGCGGGATCGATCTGATGCCCGAGCAAGGCACCAAGCCGGTCAACCAGTACCTGCCGCCGCGCCCCAAGGATGCCGATCTGAACGTGCTTGCCCCCCTGCTCGCGCCCGTCGCCGAGACGCCCGAGGGCTTTTTGGGTTGGCTGGACAAGACGCTCTCCAAACTGCCGGGAGCCTCGCAATGAACGGCACGGCCCTGGGTCGGTGGGCGGGCGAGGCCGCGGCACGCGGCGAGTCCCGGCCCGCCGACTAAAGAGAGCCCCATGCATCCTGCCCCTTCGATCATCCTCTTTTCCACGCTTTCGGGCCTGGGCTTTGGTCTTCTGGCCTTTCTCGGCCTCGGCGCGCCTGCCCCCACCGGATGGGTTGCTTTCGTTTTCTACGCCGTCGCCTTCGCGCTGGCCGTGGGCGGTTTGATCTCGTCGACCTTTCACCTTGGCCGACCCGAACGCGCCTGGCGCGCCTTCACCCAATGGCGCACAAGCTGGCTGTCGCGCGAAGGCTGCGTTGCGGTTGCCGCCCTTCTCATCATGGGCATCGTCGCGCTGGCGCAGATTTTCTGGGACCGCCCGCTGCCGCTTCTGGGCGGGATTGGAGCAGTGCTGTGCCTTATCACGGTCTTCTCGACCTCGATGATCTACGCGAGCCTCAGGACTGTTCCGCGCTGGCACGACCTCACGACGCCTGCCCTGTTCCTGGCGTGGTCGGTTGCAGGCGGCGCGCTGCTGGCAGCTCACACGACACTCGCCGGTGGTCTTTTGCTTGCGGCTCTCGCAATCCAGATCGCCCATTGGCTGCGCGGCGATACGGCGCTTCGCCGCTCGGGTACGACGCTGGGCACCGCCACCGGACTGACCGGCGGCGCTTTGCGCAGCTTCGAGCCGCCGCATACGGGCGGCAATTACCTCACCCAGGAGATGGTCTTTCTGATCGGGCGCAAGCATGCCCGCAACCTTCGGATCATCGCTGCCGTGCTGGGCGGAGCACTCCCCGCCGCGTTGCTACTGCTTGCGCCGGCAGGCCATGTTGTGGCCGGGCTCGCCCTGCTTAGTCACCTTGCCGGGCTGATCGTGACACGCTGGCTCTTTTTTGCCGAGGCAGAGCATGTGGTGGGCCTCTATTACGGGGCGCATAGGGGCAAGACCGCATGAGCTTTGCCGTCGGGTTTGACGCCAGATGGATCGATCAGGCCGACTACGTCCTCGGCATCACCCGCGCCATCTGGGAAGATCGCGGAGTTCATTCGCTTCACGACTATTACGGGAAGGATCTGATCGTCCGGTCTCCCGCCGGGATCGTCAAAGGCAATGACGGGATTATCGCGGCGACGCTGGCTACGCTGGCCGAGTTTCCGGACCGCGAATTGCTGGGCGAGGACGTGATCTGGCAGATGACGGGGGAGGAGAGTTTCCTGTCCTCCCATCGTCTCTATTGCACCGCAACCCATAGCGGTGCGGGCGTTTACGGCGCGCCGACCGGGCGGCGGCTGGCCTACCGGATCCTCGCCGACTGCTTTTGCCGTGCGGATGGGGTCCATGACGAATGGCTGGTGCGCGATCAGGGCGCCATTGTCGCCCAGATGGGGCAGCAGGTCCCGGACTGGACACGCGCGCTGATCGCCCGCGAAGGCGGTCCGGAGCGGTGCGCTTCGCCTTTCCGTCCAGATATCGACAGAGCCGGGCCCTATACCGGACGCGGAAATGACAATGAATGGGGGCAGCGGCTCGAGCGGATCCTGACCGAAGCGATGGCGGGCGATTTCTCGGTTTTCGAGCGGGACTACGATCGGGCGGCCCGATCCTGCTATCCGGGCCATGTGACAGCCCGCGGGCCGCGCGCGGCCGCAGATTTCTGGCTGTCGCTGCGGAGCGCCCTGCCCTCGGCGCGCTTCGAGGTTCATCACCGCATCGGGCGCGCCGATGCGCGGATGCCGCCCCGGGCCGCCATTCGTTGGTCGCTGGACGGGATCCATGACGGCTATGGCCGATTCGGGCCGCCGACCGGCGCCCGGATTCATATCATGGGGATCACACATGCGGAATTTACGCCGCATGATCTTAAACTGGAATGGACTCTGATCGACGATACGGCAATCTGGAAGCAGATTCTGCTCGCGACCGGAGACCTTTGATATGCTTGATATCCACCTGCCGAGCTCCGGTCTGCGCGAGGAGATCCGGTCGGGTCTGGATGCCCTGTTCAAGGACCCGGAGCAGGCGGATGTAATTGCGGCCGATGCTGTTTTCGATCTCGCGTGGCCCCTGCCGCAGACCACAGGCCAGGGCAAGATCATTGAGCAGTTTGTCGCCCCGTTACAGGCGGCCTTTACCGGGCTCCACCGCCGGGATCTGATGTTTATCGGAGGCGAGAATATCCGATCCGAAGGTGGCTTCTGGTGCACGGCGGTGACCCATTATGTCGGCAATTTCGACGCGCCTCTCTGGGGGATCTCTCCGTCGCACAAGCTTTCCTTCCTTCGCGCCGGAGAGTTCTTCCGGATCGAAGACGGCCAGATCATCAAGGCCCGCATCATCTTCGATCTGCCCGATCTGATGCGCCAGATCGGCCGCGCGCCCCTTCCCTCGCTCGGGAACGAGATAACTTTCCCGGCCCCTGCCACGCAGGACGGGCTTTGCCCCGATCCGGCGGGCGGCGCGGCCTCGCTCACGCTGGTCGAGCGGATGCTGGCCAGCCTTCATGTCTTCGATCCCCGGACGATGACCTCGCCCGAACAGACCGGAGAGCATGGGACCTGGGCGAATGACATGATGTGGTACGGGCCCGGCGGGATCGGATCGAGCTATCTCTGGGACGGCTTCGTGAAGGACCATCGCGAGGCGTTTCTGACCGCCTTTCCAGACCGTAAGGGCGGCAATCACTATTGCCGGATCGGCGATGGCGCCTATGCCGCCGTTTCGGGCTGGCCGTCGATGACAATGACCCATCGAGGGGATTATCTTGGCGTGCCCGCGACAGGAAAATCGCTGACCCTGCGCGTGATGGATTTCTACCGGACGGCATCGGGCCGGATCGCCGAAAACTGGGTACTGCTCGATTACGGGGAGCTGTTCGATCAGATGGGTATCAACCTCATCGAACGGTCGGAGGCCCTGCGCTAACATCACCGCGGGGGGCAGAATTTTCTAGAAAATTCTGACTTTCAAAATCTTCTAGAAGATTTTGGCACCTAGCGGATCCGGTGGCCGGTTTCGGCATCGAAGAGATAGGCCTGTTCGGGATCGACCGTGAGGCCGACCATCTCGCCTTCTTTGGAACGGATGTCGCCCCGCTCTTCGACGACGATCTTCTCGCCGCTCTGTCCTATCAGATGGACATAGGAGACCCCGCCCAAGCTTTCAGCAAGATCGACGCGGTGGCTGTCTCCTGCGCGATCGACGCCAAGATGTTCGGGCCGCAGCCCCAGATCGACCGCCCGGCGGCTGTCGGCGGCCGCGAAGCTGAATGGAACCGGCGCCGCGAGACCCGGCGTATGGACTGCGCCGTCATAAAGCTCTCCGCGCAGAAAGTTCATGGCGGGCGATCCGATAAAGCCGCCGACGAATTTGTTGTCCGGATCGCGGTAAAGATCCATCGGCGCGCCCACCTGTTCGATCCGGCCCGCGCGGAGGACGACGATCTTGTCGGCCAGCGTCATCGCCTCGACTTGATCGTGGGTGACGTAAATCATCGTCGCGCCGATTTCCTTATGCAGGCGCGCGATCTCGACCCGCATCTCGACGCGCAGTTCCGCGTCGAGGTTCGACAGCGGCTCGTCGAAGAGAAACACTTCAGGGCCGCGCACGATGGCGCGCCCGATCGACACCCTTTGCCGCTGACCGCCAGAAAGGGCGGCGGGCTTGCGCTTGAGATACTCGTCGAGCTTGAGGATCCGGCTCGCCTCAGACACCTTGCTGTCGATCTCGGCCTTGGGATGGCCGTTCATCTTGAGCCCGAAGCCCATATTCTGCTCGACCGTCATATGCGGATAGAGCGCGTATGTCTGGAACACCATGGCCACGCCGCGCTCGGACGGATCCATGCGGGTCACGTCCCGGTCGCCGATGTGGATCTGTCCGTCCGTTGTTTCTTCCAGCCCTGCGACCATCCGCAAAAGCGTGGACTTGCCGCACCCTGACGGGCCGACGAAGACGCAGAACTCCCCGTGGTCGATCTGAAGATCGATCCCATGGATCACCTGCGTTTCCCCGTATTTCTTGATCACATCGCCTAGAACGACACCCGACATGGTCTTTACCTCCCTTTCGCCTCCACCGGGCGGTCCGGAAACCGCCAGTGCTGCGCCTCTTCCGAGATCGCCTTTGCCGCCGCCTTGATGCGCGGCACATATCCTTCGAGCGCCGCCAGTCTGGTCCGCGCGGTCGTGCCCGTCACCGAAAGCGCGCCCAGAAGCCGCCCGCGCGGCGTCAGGATCGGCACCGCGACACAGATGATCCCGGGCTCGTGTTCTTCGCGGTCAAAGCCGTAGCCATGACGCCGGATTTCCGCCAGTTCCGACCGCAACGCATCTTCGTCCGCCAGCGTCGCCCCTGTGAAGCGGTGAAAGCTTTGCTGGGGCAGCACCCGCGCCAGATCGGGCTCCGGCAGATGGGCCAGCATCGCCTTGCCCACACCGGTGCAATAGGCCGGCCCCACTTTGCCCGATTGCGAATACATTTCAACCGGCTCGGCCGCATTGCGCTTGTCGACATAAAGGACATGCCCCCCGTCGAGTTGCGCCAAATGCACCGTCTCGCCGACCTCGCGGCTTAGCGCCTCCAGATGCGGCCGTGCGATGGGCGCGAGTGAAGATTGCGCCCAGGCCGCATGGGCCAGCCGCACCAGCCGGATCCCGGGACTGTAGACGCCCCGGTCTGGCTCGTAGATCAGCATCTCCTGATTGGTGAGCGTCTGCAGCAGCCGGTAGAGCGTCGCCTTGGGCAGATCAGATGCCTCGAGCAATTCGGAAAAGCGCACCGGACGACCGAAGCCCGCCACCTGGTCGAGCACGCCAAGGGCCTTTCCGACGGTCCCGTCCCCGCGTCCGGTCATTTGTCCTCCCTGGGGTCGGGTCTTCGCCCGCCACCTGTTGACAAGCATGGGTGAGTCGGGGTGTCATTTCAATATCCAAAACCAAGTTCCGAATAATGGAACTGAATGGGATGCAAAGGGAGGAACCAATGTCATCCATTCTCAAGGGTGCGGCGCTGGCCGTGCTGATGGGCTCGTCCGCCTTCGCGGCAGGCCATTCCGAACCGCTCACCGGCGATCTTACGATCTTCCTCGACACATCGAACCCCGCGCCCCGCGCGACGATGGAAGAGATGATCGGCCGCTTTCAGGAGATGCATCCCGATCTGAACATCGAGACCACGATCATCGATCGCGAGGCCTACAAGACGCAGATCCGCAACTTCCTGACGGCCAACGCGCCCGACGTGGCGACTTGGTACGCGGCCAACCGGATGCGTCCCTACGTCGATGCGGGTCTCTTCGAGGATGTGTCTGACCTGTGGGAAGAGCCCGAGATCGCCGAGAATCTCGCCTCCACCAAGGGCGCGATGACGATCGACGACAAGCAGTGGGGCGTGCCGTACACCTACTACCAGTGGGGCGTCTATTACCGCGAGGATATCTTCAACGAGCTGGGCCTCGAAGAGCCGACCACTTGGGAGGAAGAGAAAGCCAACTGCCAGGCGATCATCGACTCGGGCCGCAAATGCTACACGATCGGCACCAAGTTCCTGTGGACCGCCGGCGGCTGGTTCGACTACCTGAACATGCGCACCAACGGGTTCGACTTCCACATGGATCTGACGCAAGGCGAGGTGGAGTGGACCGATGACCGCGTTCGCCAGACCTTCGCCAACTGGCGCGAGCTGATCGATATGGGCGCCTTCATCGACAACCACCAGACCTATAGCTGGCAGGAGGCCCTGCCCTTCATGGTCAACGGCGAGGCGACGGCCTACCTGATGGGCAACTTCGCCGTTGCGCCTTTGCGCGAGGCGGGTCTGGGAGACGATCAGATCGACTTCTACCAGTTCGTGCAGATCAACTCGGAGGTGGAGATGTCGGAGGATGCACCGACCGATACCTTCCATATCCCGGCCAATGCCGAGAACAAGGAGAATGCCCGCGAGTTTCTGCGCTTCGTCGTCTCGGCTGAAAACCAGACGATCATCAATGGCGGAGACGCTCTGGGTCAGCTTCCGGTGAATGCCGCATCATCGGTGGATGATGACGAGATGCTGCAGCAGGGCTTCGAGATGCTGTCGTCGAATTCGCCTGGCGGTGTCGCGCAGTTCTTCGATCGGGATGCACCAGCCGAGATGGCCTCGATCGCGATGGAAGGCTTTCAGGAGTTCATGGTCTTTCCCGACAATCTCGACGATATCCTCGGGCGCCTCGAACAGGCGCGCCAGCGAATCTACTGATCGCCTTGCCACGGTGCCTTCGGGTGCCGTGGCGCCAAAATCTTCTAGAAGATTTTGCCTTCGCAGATTTTTCTAGAAAAATCTGGCCCTTGACAGAAACCGGAGCCGCCCCATGACCGTCTCCCCTGCCGTACCGACAGACCGCTATGTTCCGCCGCGCGGCTGGTACAAGCGCAACGAGATTCGCGTGACGCCCTGGCTCTTTCTGGCGCCAGGGATCCTGTTCTTTCTCTTCTACGTGATCTTCCCTGTCTTTCAGAGCTTCAACCTGTCGCTCTATCGGTGGGACGGGCTGGGCGAGGCCGAATATGTCGGCCTGCGCAATTATCAGGAACTGGCCACCGACCGCGCTTTCGAGACCTCGCTCTGGAACAATCTCAAATGGTTGCTGCTCTACCTGCTGGCCATTCCCGCCGGGCTCTTCATCGCGCTTTTCCTCAACCAGACCGTCACCGGTATCCGGCTTTACAAATCGCTTTTCTTCTTTCCATTCGTGATCTCCCAAGTCGTGGTCGGCCTTGTTTTCACCTGGTTTTACGATCCAACCTTCGGTCTTCTGAACACGATCCTCGGCTGGTTCGGAGCGGGCCCCATTGCCGTTCTCGGCGATCCAACGCTGGCCACTTACGGCATCATTGCCGCCGGTCTTTGGCCTCAGACGGCCTATTGCATGATCCTCTACCTGACGGGCCTCAATGCCGTGGATCCCGAGCAGGTCGAGGCTGCGCGTCTTGATGGCGCAAAGGGATGGCGGATGCTGTGGTACGTCATCATTCCGCAGCTCAAGCCCGCCACTTTCATCGCCTTTGTCGTGACGATCATCGGCGCGCTCCGCAGTTTCGATCTGATCTCGATCATGACGAATGGAGGACCCTTTGGCTCGACCCGGGTCCTGTCCTTCTACATGTTCGAGAAAGCGCTATCGGAATACGGTTTCCGGATGGGCTATGGCGCGGCGATTGCCGTCGTCCTTTTCCTCATCATGTTGCTGTTCATCGCCTACTTCCTCTGGTCGATGTGGCGCGAGGAGCGCGGCCGATGATCAGCCGGGACGAGATCGACCGCCTCTGCGCCCGGTTTGCCGGTGCGACGTTTGCGCATCCGCCAGAGCTAATGAGCTGGAAGGTTGGCGGCAAGATGTTCGTCTGTTTCGGCGGCGAGGCGGATATGGAAGGCGTGTCGGTCAAAACGGATAGCGTCGAGACCGCAGAGATGCTGATCGAGGCCGGGGCTGCGATCAAGGCGCCCTATTTTCACCGCTCTTGGATCCGCCTTCCGTTTGCGGACACGGACCCCGAGGAAGCGCATCTTCGCCTTCGAACGAGCTATGACATCGTGTTCAAGAGCCTTCCCAAACGGACCCGCGAGACGGTCGCGGTGGCGGGGGACACAGCATGACCCGCCTTCCTAAGCCCCACATGCCCCCCCGCATTCGCTGGTCCGATCAAGCATTAACCTTAACGCCGCGCTCACCAAGGCCCGCATTAACCTTAACGCGCAATGTCCGGATCAAGGGCGCTCCGCTCCCTCTTCATCTTGTCATAAATATGCAAGATCCTGCCGCAGCCGCCGGGAGGACCGTCTGAGATGTTTCCGACCCCGATCGCAAAGACCTCCCGCACGTGGCAGCTGACCTATCAAGGGCTTTTGCCGTTCGCGCTCATCATGTGGCTTTTGCCGCTGATCGCGGTGGCGCTCTTTTCGATAAAGCCCGCCGTAGATTTCACCCAAGCCAATTATTGGGGCCTGCCATCGGCCTTCGCGGGGTTCGAGAACTATGGCAAGGTTTTTCTGGAATCCCAGATGCCGCGCTATCTGCTCAATTCGCTGCTGATTACCATTCCGACCGTGATCGGGGCCGTTGCTCTGTCGGCGATGACAGGCTTTGCGCTTGGGATTTACCGATTCCGGGGCAATCTTCTGATCTTCTTTATGTTCGTAGCGGGCAACTTTGTGCCGTTCCAGATCCTGATGGTGCCGGTTCGCGATCTGACGCTGGATCTGGGGCTCTATAATACCAAGACCGGCCTCGTCCTTTTCCATGTCGCCTTCCAGACGGGCTTTTGCACGCTCTTTATGCGTAATTTCATCCGTGCCTTGCCCTATGAACTGATTGAGGCGGCGCGGGTCGAGGGTGTCGCGGAATGGCGGATTTTCTGGTACGTTGTCTTGCCGCTGATGAAGCCCGCCATCGCTGCGCTGGCCGTCCTGATCTTCACCTTTATCTGGAACGATTATTTCTGGGCCGTCGTCCTGACCCAAGGTGCTGAAAGCCAGCCGGTCACCGCCGGGATCACGTCCTTCAATGCGCAGTATCGCGCCGCCTATCACCTGATGAGCGCGGGCAGCATCGTTGCCGCCCTTCCCCCCGTTGCGATGTTCTTTCTGATGCAGAAACACTTCATCGCAGGTCTCACTCTCGGAGCTGTCAAGTAATGACCGTCAAGATCGCCTTTATCGGCGCCGGATCCACGATCTTTATGAAGAATATCGTGGGCGATGCCCTTCACTACGATGCCCTCAAGAGTGCCGAGTTCGCTCTGATGGATATCGATACCAAGCGGCTCGAGGAAAGCGAGCTGGTCGCGAAAAAGTTGATCGAGGCGATGGATGCCCCCGCGACGGTCACCGCCACGACGGACCGCGCTTGCGCGCTGGACGGCGCCGATTTCGTCGTTACCGCGTTTCAGATCGGCGGATACAAACCGTCCACTATCATCGATTTCGAGATCCCCAAACAGTATGGGCTACGCCAGACCATTGCCGACACGCTGGGCGTGGGCGGGATCATGCGGGGGCTCAGGACGGTTCCGCATCTGTGGGCCGTGGCCGAGGATATGGCGCGACTTTGTCCGGATGCGTTGATGCTGCAATATGTGAATCCGATGGCAATCAACACCTGGGCTTTGGCGAAGCGCTATCCGCATCTGAACCAGGTCGGTCTGTGCCATTCGGTCCAGAATACGGTTGAGGAGATTGCACATGATCTGGATCTGCCCAAGGACGAGATTCGCCACCGGGTTGCAGGCATTAACCATGTCGCATTCTTTTTGAAGCTCGAGCATCAAGGCCAGTCGCTCTACCCTCGCCTAATGGAGGGCTATCGGGGCGGCCGCCTTCCAAAAGCTCCGCTTTTAATGCCGAGGTGCCCAAACAAGGTGCGGTACGAGGTGATGGATCATCTGGGCTATTTCTGCACCGAAAGCTCGGAGCATCTGGCGGAATATGTCCCGTGGTTCATTAAGGAAGGCCGGGAGGATCTGATCGAGACATTCGGCATCCCGCTCGATGAATATCCGACCCGCTGTATTGAACAGGCCGAGGGTTGGACCAGCCAAGCGGCCGACTTCCGCACCCCCGAGAAGGTGGAGGTCAAGAAATCCCACGAATTTGCGGCCGAGATCATGAATGCGGTGATCACGGATACGCCAACGACGATCACCGGGAACCTGCCCAATCGCGGTCAGCTGCCTCAGCTGCCGATGGGGGCGGCTGTCGAGACGCCGACGCTGATCGATGCAAACGGGCCGCAGCCCACGCTGATCGACGATATTCCGCCGCAGCTTGTCGCGCTTATGCGCAGCCAGATCAACGTGCATGAACTGACCGTGCGCGCGCTGCTCGAGGAGAACCCTGAGCATCTCTATCACGCCGCTTACATGGATCCGCATACGGCCGCCGAACTGGACTTGAGACAGATCCGGAGCCTTGTGACCGATCTGCTCGCGGCACATGGGGACATGGTCCCGGCTTGGGCCCAGCGGAGGCAAGCGGCATGAGTGCGATCTTCCCGGATCTGGAGGGCGCTTCCATCTACATCACCGGGGGCGGGTCGGGCATTGGTGCAGCCCTGACCGAAGGGTTCTTGCGGCAGGGGGCCAGGGTTGCCTTTGTCGGGCGATCGGATGCGACCGCCTTTTGCGATGAGATGGAGGCTCAGACCGGTAATCGGCCCCATTTCATGCAGTGCGATATCACCGATATGGCGGCCCTCAAGGCGACGCTGGAGGAGGCATCAGATCGCCATGGTCCTGTCTCGACGCTGGTCAACAACGCGGCCAACGATCAGCGCCATTCTCTGGACGAGGTGGACGAGGCGTTTTGGGACTGGATGATTGCGATCAATCTCAAGGCCTATTTCTTTGCCTGCCAGACGGTCGCGCCGATGATGAAAGCGGCGGATGGTGGCTCGATCATCAATTTCAGCTCGATCAGCTACATGATGGGGAATGCGGGCTATCCGATCTATACGACCGCCAATTCCGGCATTAACGGGATGACCCGGTCGCTGGCCCGCGAACTGGGGCCCGACAAGATCCGGGTGAATGCACTCGCACCTGGCTGGGTGCTGACGCAAAAGCAGAAGGACATGTGGGTGACTGAGGAGGGCCTGCAGGCGCATCTGGACCGGCAATGCCTCAAGGAGCCGCTTGAGCCGGAGGATATCGTAGGAGGGGTTCTCTTTCTGGCCTCGGGCATCTCGAAGGCGATGACCGGGCAGGCACTTGTCATCGATGGCGGCGTGGTGGTCACGGGATGAGTGTCGAGCCCGACTGGATCGCGGTCGATTGGGGGACCTCTAACCTTCGCGTCTGGGCAATGTCATCGGCAGACACGGTTCTGGCAGAGGCGTCTTCGGACAAGGGGATGGGCGGGCTGGACAAGTCAGAGTTCGAGCCGGCCTTGCGGGAGTTGATCGACGATTGGCTGGTCAAATCTCCACTGATCCTTTGCTGCGGCATGGTCGGCGCGCGGCAGGGCTGGGCCGAGGCGGGATATCTTTCCGTGCCTTGCGAGCCGCTGTCGGGGACACCGTCCAAAGCCTCGTCCGAGCTTGATGTGCGGATCCTGCCCGGCCTCAAGCAAACGGCTCCACCTGACGTGATGCGCGGAGAGGAAACCCAGATCGCAGGATTTCAGGCGCTCAATCCCGGTTGGGATGGGGTTCTTTGCCTGCCCGGCAGCCATACCAAATGGGTTGAGATCAGCGCGGGCGAGATCGTCAGCTTTCAGACGTTTCTGACCGGAGAGCTGTTCGCCAGTCTCTCCGAACATACGGTGCTGCGCCATACGGTGGTGGCGGACGGAGTTGATGACGAAGCCTTTGCGAGCGCCGTGTCGGACGCCATTGCGCGGCCCGAGCGACTTGCCTCTGGCCTTTTTGCCTTGCGCGCGGCGCATCTGCTTGAGGATCTTTCGCCCAAAAGGGCGCGCGCGCGCCTTTCAGGGCTTTTAATCGGGGCGGAATTGGCGGCTGCGCGCCCTTACTGGCTGGGCCGCGCAGTGGCAGTGATTGGAGCGGGCGGCCTCTCGCGGCTTTATACGGCGGCCCTGGCCGCGCAGGGCGTGCCCGCCATTCAGGCAGACGCCACCCGGATGACGCTTGCCGGTCTTACAAAAGCCCGCAACCAGTTGAGAGTAGCCTCATGAGCCGCCCTCTCATCGCCATTCTCCGGGGTCTGACGCCACGTGAGGCGCTTGCCCATACCGATGCCCTTCTCGAGAACGGGATCGACCGGATCGAGGTGCCGATGAACTCCCCCGATCCGCTGGTGTCTATCGAACGCATGGCCCAAGCCCATCCCAACGTCGAGATCGGGGCGGGCACCGTCCTGACGCCAGATCAGGTCCGGCAGGTCGCGGATGCGGGTGGCCGGTTGATCGTTTCACCCAATTGCGCAACGCCCGTCATCGACGAGGCCGTCCGCCTGGGCCTCGCCTCGTGGCCAGGGGTGATGACGCCGACGGAGGCATTTACAGCGCTGCGTCACAAGGCGACCGGGCTGAAGCTGTTTCCTGCAAGCCTGATTGGTCCTGCCGGTCTGAAGGCGCTCAAGGCTGTGCTGCCGGAGGGCACGGACGCCTATGCGGTGGGCGGCGCGGGAGCCGAGAATTTTACCGACTGGATCGCCGCCGGAGCGACCGGCTTTGGCATTGGAACTGCACTTTACACCCCCGGCCAGAGCCCCGCCGAGACGGCGCAGAAGGCCAAATCCATTACCGCCGCCTATGACAGAGCTACCTCATGACACATATCCACGACCCCCGCCCTTGCACTCTTGGTGAAGGTGCCCTTTGGCATCCCGAGCGCGAGGAGCTTTATTGGTTCGACATCCTCGGCAAGTCGCTGATGACCAAGGGCGGCACCTTTCAGTTCGATCATCACGTCTCGGCTGCGGGCTGGGTGGATCGCGATACGTTGCTGATCGCCTCGGAAGTGGAGCTTTTTACCTGCAACTTCGCAAGCGGCGAGTGCGAGACCATCGTGCCGCTGGAAGAAGAAAACGAGGGCACCCGGTCGAATGACGGCCGCGCCGATCCCTGGGGCGGGTTCTGGATCAGCACGATGGGTCTGAATGCAGAGCCTGATGCAGGCGCAATCTATCGCTATTATCAAGGCGAGTTGCGCCAGCTTTATGCGCCGCTCACCATTCCCAACGCGATCTGCTTCTCCTCTGACCGGCGGTTCGCCTATTTCACGGATACGCCGACGCAGATCATCCTGCGCGTTCCGCTTGAGGAGAAGGATGGATGGCCTGCGGATGATCCCGATATTTGGCTGAATCTGTCCGAAGAGAACTGGCGACCGGACGGGGCTGTTTGTGATGCCGAGGGCAACCTCTGGAATGCGCAATGGGGCGGGTTCCGCGTGGCCTGCTATGCACCTGATGGCAGCTTTCAGCGGGCGGTCACTTTCCCGTCGAGCCAGACAACCTGCCCTGCCTTTGGCGGTCCTGATCTGACGACGCTGTTCTGCACGTCCGCGACAGACGGGCTTAGCGAGACCCATCGCGCGCAGCATCCGTTCAGCGGTCAGACGTTTTTTGCTCCCGATACCGCGCCGGGGCAGAAGGAGCATCAAGTAGAGCTTTAGCCGCCTTACATATGGATAATATCAAATGACCACGCTTCCCCGCACTCTGGGCGTTTGTTTCTACCCCGAACACTGGCCGGAAGATCGCTGGCCCATCGATGCGCGTCAGATGCGCGAGGCAGGTCTGACCTGGGTCCGGATCGGTGAATTCGCCTGGTCGCGGATGGAGCCTGAACCGGGACGGTTCGACTGGGATTGGCTGGATCGCGCGATCGAGGTGCTGGCGGCTGAGGAGCTCAAGATCATCCTCGGCACGCCGACGGCGACGCCGCCGCGATGGATGCTCGACAAGCATCCGGATATGCTGGCAGTCGACGAGATGGGCCACCCGCGCGGGTTCGGATCGCGGCGGCATTATTGCTTTTCCCATGACGGCTACCGTGAGGAGAGCGCAAGGATCGCCCGTATATTGGGCGAGCGGTATGGGCGGGATCCTCGGATTGCGGCCTGGCAGATCGACAATGAATATGCCTGCCACGACACGACCGTCAGCTATTCAGACGCGGCGGCAAAGGCGTTTCGGGATTGGCTGGCCCAGCGCTATCAGAGCCCGGAGGCCTTGAACCGCGCCTGGGGTAATGTCTTCTGGTCGATGGAATACGACGAGTTCGATCAGATCGACCCGCCCAATTTGACTGTGACGGAAGCGAACCCGGCGCACCGCCTCGCCTTTGCTCGGTTCTCGTCAGATCAGGTCGTTCGCTACAATCGTGTGCAGGCCGAAGCTCTGCGTCCTCTGACCGATGCGCCGCTGATCCACAACTATATGGGCCGCGAAGTATCGTTTGATCACTGGGCTGTGGGGGCGGACCTCGATATCGCGAGTTGGGACAGTTATCCGATCGGGTTTCTGTCGGACCGGCTGGATGCGAGCGAGGCGCATAAGCTGCGGTTTCTGCGGCAGGGCGATCCGGACAATCAGGCGTTTCACCACGACCTTTATCGGTCCGTGGGCAACGGCCGCTGGTGGATCATGGAGCAACAACCGGGGCCTGTGAACTGGGCGCCGCACAACCCCGCTCCGCTTCCCGGCATGGCGCGCCTCTGGGCGTGGGAAGCCTTTGCTCACGGAGCGGAGACCGTCTGCTATTTTCGCTGGCGGCAAGCGCCCTTCGCGCAGGAGCAGAACCATGCGGGGCTTTTGCGCCCGGATGCCGAGCCTGCCCCGGCCCTGGCCGAAACACGGCAGGTCGCCGATGAGCTGGTCGAGGCGCCAGAGGCGGGTGTGGCCCAGGCGCAGGTGGCGCTCGTTTTCGATTATGAAAGCTGCTGGGCCTGGCAGATCCAGCCGCAGGGGGCTGAGTTCACGGGCTTTGATCTGGCGCTCTCCGCCTACCGGGCGCTACGGCGGTGCGGATTCGACATCGATGTGGTGCCTAAGGACGCGGATCTGAGCGGCTATGCTCTTGTGCTCGCGCCGGGTCTCATGACGTTGCCTGAAAGCCTTGAGACCGTGACCGGACAACTTCTGATGGGGCCGCGCACGGGCACCAAGACGGGCGAGCTGTCGGTGGCTCTGCCCTTGGGGCCGTCACTTCCTGGATTGGATGTCAGCGTCACGATGACCGAGAGCCTACCGCCGGCGGAGACGATCCCGCTGGATGGCGGGGGCCGGTTCCATCGCTGGTTCGAGCATCTGGACGGCACGGCGGAGGCGACGCGAACGACGACAGAAGGCCAGCCGGCGCTCGCCAGTTCGGGCAACCGCCACTATCTGGCGGGCTGGCCGGATGACGAGACCTTCCATGCCATCGTATCTGAAATTGCAGGCGCGGCGGGGCTTGATCCGCTGGATCTACCCGATGGGTTGAGAGTTCGGCGGACGGACCGGCATCTCTTTGTCTTCAACTACGCACCGGAAGCGCTATCCTGGAATGGAACCGAGATCCCGCCTGCAGGCGTTCATCGGGAGGATCTATGACAGTTATCGGCACAAGCCCAGACGGCGAGGCCGTCCAGCAGATCACGATTGGCAGCCACAGCTTGACGGCCAAGATCCTGACCTGGGGGGCGATCCTGCAGGATGTGCGTCTGGCGGGAGTTCCGCATTCGCTGACCGTCGGGACCGATATGCTGGATCCTTATCTGACCCGGATGGCCAGTTTCGGCGGACTTGTGGGACCCGTTGTGAACCGCATCGCCGGAGCAACCGCCTGGATCGGCGACCGAGTTCACCATTTCGAGGCCAATCATGAGGGGCGCAATACGCTTCATTCCGGCAGTGCGGGCACGCACCGGAAACTTTGGAGCCTTACCGAGCAAAGCGACGACACGGTGACCCTGGCAATCACGCTGCCCGATGGGGAGGGCGGCTTTCCCGGCAATCGCACAGTTACGGCAATCTATGCTGTTGAGGGCAGCGTCCTGACGCTGACGATCGAGGGGCATACGGACGCGCCGACCTTCCTCAACTTCGCCAATCACAGCTACTGGAGCCTCGACGATACCGGCACCATCGACGGACATCACCTTCAGATCGACGCCTCGCGCTTTCTGATCCATGACGAGACGGGATTGCCGACCGGTCAGATCGCGGGCGTCGATGGCACGCCCTACGATTTCCGAAAGCCTCATCCCCTAAGCATCGGGCGCGACTACGACAACAACATGATCCTTGCAGAGGCTCGGCGGGATCTGACCGAGGTGGCAACATTGACCGGCGCGACGGGGGTCACGATGCGGCTGGCCACGACCGAGCCGGGGCTGCAGCTTTATGATGCCTATAAGATGACCGATCTTGGTGTGTCCGATCACTCCGGAAGGCCTCTCGCTCCCCATCGGGGCCTCGCCCTTGAGGCGCAGGGCTGGCCGGATGCGCCCAATCACGCGGACTGGCCTTCGATCCGGCTTGATCCGGGCGAGACCTACAGGCAGGTCACAAGCTGGAGCTTCTCCTCAGAGAGCTGATCCTCTTCATCTGGCCCAAAATACTCAAAATCCGGACCGGACCGTCCTGTACCAGCTCCGGATCAAGGCGCGTTCGTCCTCGGTCATGAAGGACAGGTTTCCGGGAGGCATAGCGTGGCTCCAGCCCGATTGCATTGCTACCCCTTTGGCGGCCATCGCCACTTGCTCCGGTGTTTCGAGGATGACGCCTTTCGGGGCCCAGTAAAGACCCGGCCAGACCGGCTCTTCGGCGTGGCACATGGAACAGCGGCCGGTCACGATGCGGTGGACCTCGTCGAACCCGTCGGTGGCCGCGAAGCGCTCGGCGCCGCGCGTCATCGCCGTCTCGTGCGTTGGTCCGGGGGCCACCGAAAGCCATGCGATCAGAAGGAAGATCACGGCAGTCGCGGCCCACGTCCAATTAGGGCGGCCTTTGCGGGCGTGCATCGTGTTGAAATAGTGCCGGATCGTCACGCCCATCAGGAAGACGAGGCTCGCGATAATCCAGTTGTATTGGGTCGAGGTCGCGAGCGGGTAGTGGTTGGAGAGCATCAGGAAGATCACAGGCAGGGTCAGGTAGTTGTTGTGTGTCGAGCGCTGCTTGGCGATGACGCCGTATTTCGCGTCCGGCACCTGTCCGGCCTTGAGATCGGCGACGACGATCCGCTGGTTGGGCATGATGATGAAAAAGACGTTGGCGCTCATGATCGTGGCGGTGAAGGCGCCCAGATGCAGCAGCGCGGCGCGGCCCGAGAAGACTTGCGCATAAAACCAGGACATCGCGACGAGCACGCCAAAGAGCAGGACCATCAGGCCGGTCGTATGCTGCCCCAACGGTGATTTGCAGAGCTGGTCGTAGATCACCCAGCCCAGCGCCAGAGACGCCGCGGATATCCCGACTGCCTGCCAGATTGCCAAATCCATGACGGTCGGATCGATCAGGTAGAACTCAGCCCCGAGCCAGTAGACGAGCATCAGCAGCGCCGCGCCCGAGAGCCAGGTCGCGTAGCTTTCCCATTTGAACCAGACCAGATCGCCGGGCATGCGGTCCGGCGCGACGAGGTATTTCTGGACGTGATAGAAGCCGCCGCCATGGACCTGCCACTCCTCCCCGTCGGCGCCCGAGGCGAGGTCGCGGTCCCGGTGCAGACCAAGGTCCAGGGCGATGAAATAAAAGGAGGATCCGATCCAGGCGATGGCGGTGATGACGTGCAGCCAGCGCACGGCGAATTCCACCCATTCCATCAAGATCGCCCAGTCGTACATGATCCGTCTCCGCAGTCCTACGATCTTTCAGACACCCTATCAGAGGTCCGAACGCAATGGGGCTGACGCGCGCAGATGGCCAAAATACAGCGACGTTCCAGACCCGATGGGAATTGAGACGGTTGGAACAAGTCGGTGCTCCAGTCGTTTGGCCAGAACGGTAAAGAGGCGGGAGCCCTTTCATGAGCGGACTGATTTCTCTTCTCGACGACGTCGCGGCCATCGCCAAGCTCGCCTCCACACAGCTCGATGATATTGCCGCCCAAGCGACGAAAGCGGGCTCCAAAGCTGCCGGTGTCGTGATCGACGATGCAGCCGTAACGCCGAAATATGTGACAGGACTGCCGGCCGCCCGAGAATTACCCATCGTCTGGAAGATCGCGCGCGCTTCGTTCTTCAACAAGCTGGTGATCCTGCTGCCCGCGGCCTTGTTGCTCAACGCGTTTCTTCCCTGGATCATGACACCCCTTCTGATGATCGGTGGAGCGTATTTGTGTTTCGAAGGGGCGGAGAAGGTCTGGCACGTCTTTCATCACCATGAAGAGAAAGGCGCGCAGAAGGCCGAGACGCTTGATGCGGCCCACCTCGAAGAGAAGCGGGTCAAGGGTGCGATCAAGACCGACTTCATCCTCTCGGCCGAGATCATGACGATCTCGCTTTCTGCGATCGAGACCGACAGCTTCATGGTCGAGGCGATCACGCTCGCCGCTGTCGCGATCGGGATCACAGCGCTTGTCTATGGGGCCGTTGCCCTATTGGTGAAGGCGGATGATGTGGGTCTGAAACTCAGCCAAATCGGACGCCTCGAAGCCACGCGCGCGGTCGGACGCGGGATCGTCGCGGCGATGCCGAAGGTGTTGACCGTCATTTCAGTGATCGGGACGGCTGCGATGCTTTGGGTCGGCGGCAATATCATCGTTCACGGTCTGCATGATCTGGGCTGGCATTTGCCCTATGATACGATCCACGACATCGCCGTTGCAGCAAGCGGCGGGGCCGGTTTCGTGGAATGGCTGGTCACCGCGATCCTCGATGGGATTATCGGTATCCTGCTTGGCCTGGCGCTGATCCCGTTTGTCACGCGGGTGATGGTGCCGCTTATGCAGCCGTTCTTTACTGAAAAGCAGGCGTAGGGGCCTAGACCCTAGCTGCCGCGATAGGTCGAATATCCAAAGGGAGAGACGAGGAGCGGCACATGATAGTGCGCCTCTTCGGACATGACGAAGCGGATCGGGACCTTGTCCAGGAACGCCGCCTCGCCCAGCCAGTCTCCGACGTGGAAGACCAATTCGTAGGTTCCTGTCTGAAAGCTGCTTTCAGGGAGGATCGGGCCATCGGTGCGCCCGTCCGCATTCGTCACGGTTCGCGCCAATTCGGCCCTTGTGTCATTGACGATGTGGTAAAGAACCAGCGTCATCCTGGCAGCAGGTCGCCCCCTGGCCGTATCGAGCACGTGGGTTGTCAGGTAGCCGTCGGACATCGCAAACTCCTCTCTGCCCTTTTCAATCCTGCCGCGGGCGGGCAATCAAGGGGCGAAAGGACCTGCAATGCACCGATACCCCCGCGATTTCCATGGACACGGCGAAACGCCGCCGGATCCCAAATGGCCGGGCGGGGCGCGGATCGCGGTTCAGATCGTCCTGAACTACGAGGAAGGCGGCGAGAATTCGGTGCTGCACGGCGATCCGGCGTCGGAAGCGTTCCTGTCCGAGATCGTGGGCGCGCAGGCCTGGCCGGGCCAGCGGCACTGGAACATGGAATCGATCTACGATTATGGCGCCAGAGCCGGTTTCTGGCGCCTGCACCGTTTGCTCAGGGATCTGCCGATCACCGTTTACGGGGTGGCGACTGCGCTGGCGCGCGCGCCCGCACAGGTGCGTGCCATGCAGGAGGTGGATTGGGAGATCGCCTCTCACGGGTTGAAATGGATCGAACACAAGGACATGCCGGAGGCCGAGGAGCGGGCGCAGATGGAGGAGGCAATCCGGCTGCATACCGAGGTCACCGGGAAGAGGCCAAGGGGTTGGTATACGGGCCGCTGTTCGGAGAATACCGAACGGCTCGTCGCCGAGGAGGGCGGATTTCTCTATTCCGCCGACAGCTACGCGGATGACCTGCCCTATTGGGTCCGCTACGGCGAGCGAGATCAGCTTGTCGTGCCCTATACGCTCGATGCCAACGACATGCGATTTGCGACGCCGCAGGGGTTCAATGCGGGCGATCAATTCGAAGCATATCTTCGGGACAGCTTCGATACGCTTTATGCCGAAGGAGTGGAGGGCGCGCCGAAGATGATGTCGGTCGGGCTTCATTGCCGCCTTGTCGGCCGTCCGGGCCGCATCGCCGCGCTGCGCCGGTTTCTGGACCATGCAAAGAGCCATGAGGGCGTCTGGTTCGCCACGCGCGCGCAGATCGCGCAGCACTGGATCGACACCCATCCGCCCGAGCCGCGCGAGCGCCCAAGCCAGCTTGATCGCAAGACCTTTGTCGAGCGGTTCGGCGGGGTGTTTGAGCATTCGCCTTGGATCGCGGACCGTACGTTTCAGTCTGAGCTCGGCCCGGCGCATGACACGGCCATCGGTCTTCACAGCGCCATGGCTCGGGTGTTTCGCAGCGCAGCAGCGGAGAAGCGGCTAGAGGTTCTGAAGGCGCATCCCGACCTTGCCGGGAAACTCGCGGCGGCGGACCGGCTGACATCGCAGAGCAAGTCAGAGCAGGCGAGCGCCGGGCTTGATGCCTTGACCGACGAGGAGCGGGCGCGGTTCACGGATCTGAATGACGCCTATACCAAGAAGCATGGCATCCCGTTTATCATCGCCGTGCGCGACCATGACAAAGCCGGGATCCTGAAAGCCTTTGAGCGGCGGATCGATCACGACACGCCAACCGAGATTGCCGAGGCGGCCCGTCAAGTTGAACGGATCGCCGAATTTCGCCTGAGGGATCATCTGCCATGACCCGCACCTACTATTCCCCGCGCGGAGGTCTGCCGGACCCGCGGACGCGCGCGCATGACCGGGCGCGCTTTACCACCGCCTATGCCGTCATTCCGCGCGGGGTGATGTCTGATATCGTGTCGAGCTTCGTGCCCGGTTGGACCGGCAGCCGCGTCTGGATTCTGGCTCGTCCGCTGTCGGGCTTTGCCGAAACCTTTGCGCAATACATAGTCGAGCTGATGCCGGGCGGCCGGGGCGACAAGCCAGAGCCCGATCCAGAGGCACAGGCCGTCCTGTTCGTTCTGCGCGGCACGGTCGATCTGATCATCGATGAGGAGACGACGTATAACCTGGTGCCCGGCAGTTTTGCCTATATTCCGCCGGGGCTGAAATGGCAGCTACTCAACACCCATACGGACCGGACCAACCTGATGTGGTTCCGCAAGCGCTATGAACCCGTTCCCGGACTTGAGCCGCCGGATCTGGTGATCGCGCATGACGACGATGTCGAGCCGGAGCCCATTCGCGGCACGGACAATGCCTGGTCCACGACGCGGTTCGTCGATCCGGGTGATCTTCGGCACGACATGCATGTGAATGTCGTGACCTTCTATCCCGGTGCGACGATCCCCTTTGCTGAAACCCATGTGATGGAGCATGGGATCTACATTCTTCAGGGACGCGGGGTTTATTATCTGAACGAGCAATGGGTCGAGGTGCAGGAAGGGGATTTTCTGTGGCTGCGTGCCTTCTGCCCTCAGGCCTGTTGCGCGACCGGGACCGAGCCATTTCGCTATCTGCTTTATAAAGACGTGAACCGGCATCCGAAGCTAAGCCTATGACGCCCGAGCCGCTTTCTGCAGAGGCCTTTGCGCCGTTCGGAGACGTGTTGGAGGCGTCAGGGCCGTCCTTCAAGATCAACGAGGGGTTCTGCGACAGGTACACTGACAGGGCGCGGCTGGATCTGGATGGGGGGCGCTTCGGGATCAGTCTGTTTCAGGCGGCGCCGCGCGCCCTGCCCTACCGCTGCAATCTGCTGGAACGGCATCCGCAAGGCAGCCAGAGCTTTGTTCCGATGACGGACGATCCGTTTCTGGTCATCGTCGCCGAAGACGAAGGGGGACGCCCGGTTCGGCCCCGGGCCTTTCTTACCGATGGTCGTCAGGGTGTCTCTTATCTGCGAAACACGTGGCACGGGGTTCTAACGCCACTGGCGGGATCGGGGCTCTTTGCAGTTGTCGATCGGATCGGCGACGGGCCCAATCTTGAGGAATACGTCTTGGATCCGCCGCTCATCATCGGCTGAGCGTTCAGCCCGCCGCGATACGGCGCTCCCGTTCGATGTCTTCCAAAGCGCCTTGAACACACGGCTCGAAACCGAAGGATGTCTCGGTCAAGCCGAGGTCCTTGCATCGCTCCTGCGCGATTTCCTGATCGGTCGGCGGAATGATAAGATCCCGCGTGGCACCGCATCCGGCCAGGGTTCCGCACAGTGCGATGAGGGAAAGAGATTTAAGAGCCTGCATCGGGAATTCCTTTCTGTTCAATATCATGGATCGAGAGACTATGCGGATGCCCGGGATTCGAGCTCGCGGCCATATTCCTCCAGACGTTCGGATAGCTTCGCTTCGATCGAGCCCTTCGCCAGCTTGAGCGACTGCACAAGAAGCCGGGCAGACAGCGTTCGGGCTGTCATGTCGAACGACAGGGCAAGACGGGTCCGGGTCGGGGAAAGTGCGATCAGATCCACCTGCGTTCTGAGATCGATCCCGGAAGTCTCTGTTTCGATTTCAACGATTTCAGGCGCGTCGAAGCGAACGATTTCCGACATGGCTTTCCGGCTTCGACCGCGAAACTGGAACTTGAGCCGCCAGGCGGTCCCGACATCGAGCGGACCTTGACCGCTCGTGCGCTTGACCTCGATATCACGGCGCATCGCCCGTTTTTCGAGCCGTTCGAAATCGCTGACATGATCGAAAACAATCTGCCGGGGCAGGGAGATATCTTCCTTGGCATGAAACTTCATGGGCCACCATCTTGCTGCCGCGTGCCACTCCCCGACCTGTTCTTCGCGTCAATCGAGCCGATCCGCAAGCCAGTTCCGCAAGATGAAATGCGCGATCGCGCCGGGCCGGGCGCCTAGAAGCTCAGGGTGGGTTCCAGCGAAGACGTCCATCATCTCTTCCCGGCTGACCCATCGGGCATCTTCCAATTCGACCGGGTCGAGCGTGATCTCGCGGGTGAGCGCTTTGGCGTGGCAGCCAACCATGAGCGACGCAGGAAAGGGCCAGGGCTGGCTGGCGAGGTAGGAGACCTGTCCGATCTCGATGCCCGCCTCCTCGATCGTCTCGCGCCTGACGGCGGCCTCGATCGTCTCGCCCGGTTCGACAAATCCCGCGAGCAGGGAATACATGCCCTCCGGCCAGCCGGGAGACCGGCCGACAAGAACGTCGTTTCCATGGGTGACCAGCATGATGACAACCGGGTCGGTGCGCGGGAAGTGGCGCCGCTTGCAAGCCGGGCAAACCCGCTGCCATCCACCATCGGCGGGTGTGGATCGGGCGCCGCAGTTGGCGCAAAAGCCGTGGCTTTCGTGCCACTCGATCAGCGCCTTTCCCGTCGCCGCAAGTTCGGCGTCGCGTCGATCAAGCTGCGTCATGACCATCCGAAGATCGGCAAAGCCGCAATTCGGGGGCAGAAAAGGAAAGCGTTGTTCGCTTCGGTCGAAGAATTCGGGGGAGATCTCCGGCTCTCCTTCTTCCGGGATCCAATGACTGACATCGACAGCAAAGGTCGGCGTGGAGCCGTCCTGTCCAAGCAGGATCCAAAGCAGGTCTTCCTGTAACCTGTCGTGCCTGGCGGGAAGGCGGTGCAGTCGGCCCGCCCCGTCGAGAAGTGGCTTTTTGTGCGAGAATGGAATCGCGACGGCGTCGTCCCGGTTACGCAACGCCGCGGCGTCAGCCCGCGCTGTGGCCGCGCGATCCCAACCCGACCCTCCGAACGTGACCTGTTCTGCGATCTTCATCCTGTCGTTCCTTGCATTCGGCTGCTTTGACGCATGTCATGCCTGAATTCAGCTGTCATGTTCATCTTCGACCTGTTCGCTGTTGAAGACAGTCCCGTGATTGGGCAGGGTCACGGTCTCGCATCTTCTTCGCAGGTTTGGAGCCTCGACGCAGCTTTGACGGATCATGGACCTCCCTTCCCCGTTCGTCCCGGCCATGCGAGCCTTCGGATCCTGGGAACGACCGATTTGCATGGCCATGTCATGGCCTATGACTATCTGGGGGATCGTCCGTCCCATAAGGTCGGCCTTGCCAGAACAGCGCGGCTGATTGACGAGGCCAGGCAAGAGGTTCCGGTTTCTGTTCTGTTCGACAATGGCGACTTCCTGAACGGCACCGCCATGTCGGACCTGCATGCCCGGCAGCAGATCAACGCGCCTCATCCGGTGATCGCGGCGATGAACGAGTTGGGCTATGACGCCGTCGCTCTTGGGAATCACGAGTTCAACTACGGTCTTGAGACGCTGAGTCAGGCCTTGGAGGATGCCGAGTTTCCAATCGTCTGCTCGAACATTCATCCGGTCGGAGTGCGATCGATCTGGCCCGAACCGGACGGGCACCCCTTAGTGCGCCGTCAGGTCATTATCGAGCGACGCCTGAAGACCGGGGAAGGCCTGAGCTTTCCCATCAAGATCGGGGTCGTCGGCCTGCTGCCGCCGCAGATCATTCATTGGGACCGGCGCCATCTGCTGGGCCGGGTCACCACGTCTGGGATCCGGGAGACCGCAGAGATCGAAGCGCGCGCGTTGCGGCGGCGGGGCGCGGATATTGTCATTGCGCTGAGCCATTCGGGGCTTTCGAACAAGTCCTATGAACCGGGCGATGAAAACGCATCAGTCGCGGTGGCGGAGTTGCAGGGGATCGACGCGGTTCTGGCGGGCCATACCCATCGTGTCTTCCCTGCCGAAGACGGCGTTCTGGTCGATGGCGCCCATCCTGTGACGGGAACGATCCGCGGCACGCCCGTGGTTGAGGCCGGTTTCTGGGGCTCTCATATGGCCGTGATCGATCTGGAGCTCAGACGGACCCAGTTCGGCTGGATCGTTGTCGCGGGTCGGGGGGAGGCCAGACCGATCGCGAGACGGGACCATAACGGCAATGTGCACGCGCTGGTCAAATCGATGCCTGATGTGGAGGCGTCGGTTGCGTCCGCGCATGACAGAACCCTGACCGAGATGCGCCGTCCGGTCGGACGGACACAGAAACCTCTGCATTCGTTCTTCACGCTGCTTGGTATGGATCGCGCACTGAAGGTCGTTGCCGATGCGGAGGTCAAGCAAGTGTCCCGGCTGCTTGAACGCCAAAGCGGCGGCGCGCTCCCGCTTCTTTGTGCGACAGCTCCCGCGAAGTCTGGCGGGCGCGGCGGGCCGGATTTCTATACGCTGGTTCCCGAAGGTCCGATCACCCTGCGGGGCCTTTCGGATCTGTATATCTTCCCGAACACGATGACGGTGCTCGGCGTGAGTGGCGCGGTCCTGAGAAAATGGCTTGAACACAGCGCGGGGGCCTTTCACCAGATCCATCCGCATCTCGAGGATCAGCCTCTTTATGACGCGGAATATCCGTCCTTTAATTTCGATGTCATGGATGGCCTGACCTACGAGATCGATCTGTCCCAGCCAGCACGCTACGATGTGGACGGGCGGCTTAGGGCGCCCGAGAGCCGGCGGGTGCGGCACCTTCGATATGCAGGCCGGCCCGTCCGCGATGCAGACCGTTTCGCGCTTGCGACGAACAACTATCGCGCCACGGGCGGCGGCAGCTTTCCCGGTGTCGAGGAGGCCGAGGTACTGGTGGAGACGCTGATGACCAACCGGGATGCGCTCGCGGCTTATGTGGAGGCGGAAGGGACGCTGGATCCAGAGCCCGATCCGGTTTTTACCTTCACCGATCTTGGCGGCGTTTCGGTGATCTTCGAAACCTCTCCGGCGGCACGGGACTATCTGCAAGACATGCCGATGCCGGGAGAGGATCTTGGCAATACCGAAGAGGGGTTCGCGCGCTTTCGTCTTAGGCTTTGACCGCTGCTTGCGGAACGGATGCATCTGCCCTAAATAGCGCGGTGAGAGGTTGGTGCGGGCAGGCGCCTCGCCAACCCGGTCAGATCCGGAAGGAAGCAGCCGTAACGAGCCCCGCTTGGGTCGTTATCAGCCTCTCACCTTTTTCCCCGATGTCTTGATCGTTAGCTAGAGGCCGACAATATCCGGCCAGCACGCTTTGGCCCGTTTGTGAAACGCGCCGATATGACCGATCTCGGGAAGGTCGTAATCCCGCGGGTTCAGGGTCTTCTGAGATTGGGTCGTTTCCGGATAGAGGCGCATCAGTCGCCAAACTGCTGCGGGAGGCACCATCTGATCGTCCGTAACGGCCACGACCCTGAGCGGGCATGTCGGGCGATGACGATCCGGCCATGGCAGCTCCCTCCCGGTTTCGCAGGCGTAGAAGGTCCGGCTTGTGCACCAGCGGCGCCATTGCCGGTAGACGCCTTCGGGAAGATCTGCCCCGAAGCCGATCCGCGCTCCCGGCATATAGCCCAGCGCGCGGGTCGCCAAAGCGGTCGGGCCCGACCAGAAGGCATGGGCCACCGCGCGATAGGGCCAGGGATGGTCGCTCACATGGACGGGGCCGCTTGCGACCGAAATGATCCGATCAATCCGGTCCAGCCCCCGCTGCATCGGGAGCATCATCGCCCCAAGGGAATGTCCGATCACCCAGATGAGTGTCGTCGGGAAAAGGCCGCTCAAATGATCGCGGGCCGCTTGTTGATCGTGAAGGCCCCATTGGGTCATCGTGGCAGGCGAGCCGCGAACAGGTCCGGCCGCAGATTCGCCGAAGTCGCTGTAGTCGAAGGTAAGGCAGGCGAGTTGGTGATCGGTCACAAGCCACTGGGCAAAATCGGCGTAGTAGCGTTGTGGAACGCCTGTCGCACCATTCAGCACGACGGCCGCAAGAGGAGGAGTGCTCGGCCGGTAAAGATGCCCTGCCAGTCGGTTCATCCCGGAGGGGATGAACTCGGTCGTCTCGACAACACCATCAGAACGCTCAATCGTTGTCATCCGGGTCATTCCGCCCCTCCCGTTGGACCGATCAGTCTAGACCATTCAGTCCAATAGCATGACTAGACCAATCGGTCTAGTCTCGTGTAGGGGGAGGCGATGACAACGACACTGTCCACTCGCGATCGGCTGATCATTCACGCTGCGCAATTGTTTCAGCAGCGCGGGTATCATGGGGTGGGTCTGACCGAGATCCTCGAAACGGCCGGTGTTCCGAAGGGATCGCTTTACCATCATTTTCCCAACGGGAAGGCGGATCTCGCGGTCGCAGCGGCCGATTGGGCGTCGGTTGATCTGCTGCGGATCGTAGATGATGCATTTGGAGAGGCGGTCGATTTTCGGCACGGGGCCACGACGCTCTGCTTCAAATTGGCCAAGCTGTTTGACCTGTCCGGCCACTGGCTGGGCTGCCCAATCTCCTCGACGCTCTTCGAAGGCCCGGCGAATGACCTTTTCCGAACCGAAGCGGCCCGGATCTTTGATGTCTGGATCGAGGCCGTGAAAGCCCATGGGGTCCGCTTGGGTCTCCCTCCCGCTAAGGCGGCGACATCATCGGAGGCGCTGTGGATCGGTCTGCAAGGGGCCTGGACGTTGAGCCGGGCGCGACGCGATTCGAGCCCGCTGCGCCATGTGCCCGACTTCGTTTTCGGCTCTGATCCGCAATAGGGTCAGGGCGCTGCGCGGATCTGGACGGTAGGCAACGGGGGGCCTAGACTAGAGACTGACCCAGAATCCGGATCCCCCTTATGACCGATCAGCCCGCCTATCAGGTTCTTGCGCGTAAATACCGCCCGGAGACCTTCGCCGATCTTGTCGGGCAGGAGGCGATGGTTCGCACGCTCAGGAATGCATTCGAGGCAGACCGGATTGCGCAGGCCTTCATCCTGACGGGGATCCGGGGGACGGGGAAGACCACCACCGCGCGGATCGTGGCGAAGGGGCTGAACTGCATCGGCCCCGATGGGAATGGCGGGCCGACGACAGAGCCTTGCGGCGTCTGCGATCCCTGCAAGGCAATCTCGGAAGGGCGGCATGTCGATGTGCTCGAGATGGATGCCGCGTCCCGGACCGGGGTTGGCGATATCCGCGAGATCATCGAGAGCGTCAATTATCGTGCCGCGTCGGCGCGCTACAAGATCTACATCATCGACGAAGTGCATATGCTGTCGACCAGCGCCTTCAATGCGCTGCTCAAGACGCTTGAAGAGCCGCCCGCGCATGTGAAGTTCATCTTTGCGACGACCGAGATCCGCAAGGTTCCCGTAACGGTTCTCTCGCGGTGTCAGCGGTTTGATCTGCGCCGGATCGAGCCTGAGGACATGACGGCCTTGCTGCGCAAGATCGCAGAGGCGGAAGGGGCTGCGATTGCAGATGACGCGCTGGCCTTGATCGCGCGCGCAGCGGAGGGGTCGGCGCGAGATGCAACGTCGCTTCTGGATCAGGCGATCTCACATGGTGCAGGCGAGACGTCGGCGGACCAGGTCCGGGCGATGCTTGGGCTCGCGGATCGGGGACGGGTTCTCGATCTTTTCGATATGATCGCGAAGGGCGATGCGGCGGGTGCCCTGTCAGAATTGGGGAGCCAGTATGCATCAGGGGCCGACCCGATGGCCGTTCTGCGCGATCTGGCCGAAGTCAGCCATTGGGTCAGCGTAATCAAGATTACGCCTGACGCGGCGGCGGATCCCACCGTCTCACCCGACGAGCGGGACCGGGGCCAGCGGATGGCTGAAGCGCTCCCAATGCGGGTGATGAGCCGGATGTGGCAGATGCTGCTCAAGGCGATGGAAGAGGTCGCGCAGGCGCCGAATTCGATGATGGCAGCCGAGATGGCGATCATTCGTCTGACCCATGTGGCGGATCTGCCAACACCGGGTGATCTGGTCGCCAAGCTGAAAGACCAATCGCCGCCGCCGCAAAGTGCCGCCTCCCAGCCTGCGCCCGCTTCCGCGCCGTCCGAGCCGGGAGTGAAGGCCTCTGCCGTCTCGTCAGGTTCGATTGCGGTCGCTCAGCCCGCAGTGACGGCCGACACGGCGCTGGCGCGCTATGCAAGTTTCGAGGATGTCGTCACGCTGATCCGGCACCACCGGGATGTGAAGCTCTTGCTTGAGGTCGAAGCGGGCGTGAAGCTGGTCTCTTACAGCCCGGGTCGCATTTCATTTGAGCCAGCCGAGGACGCGCGTCCGGATCTGGCCCAGCGCCTTGGCAGCCGGCTTCAGTCCTGGACGGGCAACCGTTGGGCGATTTCGGTCGAAAGCTCTGGCGGGGATCGCACAATCGCGGAGGTCCGGGACGAAGAAGCCGCATCGCTGCACGCCACCGCAGAGGCGCATCCGATGGTGAAAGCGGTTCTTTTGCAGTTCCCGCAGGCGCGCATCACCGAAATCCGAACACCCGATGCGATCGAGGCCGAAGCGTCGGAAGAGGCGCTGCCCGAAGTCGATGATGAATGGGATCCGTTCGACGACGCATGAGAAGAGGGGGTTGTGAGCCTATCGCCGCATCCCTAGGACAGACAGAACACATTCGATCAGGAGAGAGCAGATGTTCAAAGGCCTCGGCGATATGGGCAAGATGATGAAAGCTGCCCAGGACATGCAGGAGAAAGTCGGCCAGTTGCAGGACGACATGGCCGCGATCACGGTTGTCGGAGAGGCCGGCGCCGGGCTGGTCAAAGCGACCTCTACCGCGAAGGGAGAGCTTGTCGGGCTCGACATCGACCCATCGATCTTTTCCGGCGACGACAAGGAGGTCGTCGAGGACCTGATCCTTGCGGCGATCAAGGACGCTCAGGCGAAGGCCAAAGAGCGTGAGCAAGAGGAGATGGGCAAGCTTGGCGAGAGCCTTGGACTGCCAGCCGGAATGAAGCTGCCTTTTTGAGCTTGCGAGTTCGTCATTCAAGGCGGGTGAGATGACCGATATCCCGCCCGAGATCGAGACATTGATCGAACGGATGTCGAAACTGCCGGGCCTTGGCCCGCGATCTGCGCGGCGCGCGGTGCTTCACCTGATCAAGAAACGCGGACAGCTTCTTGTCCCGCTGGCAGACGCCATGGCCGATGTCGGGCGCACCGCGCGGGAATGCGTGAGCTGCGGTAATATCGGGACCTCCGATCTATGCGCAATCTGCTCCTCTGAAAAACGTGCGACAGGCGAGATCTGCGTGGTTGAGGACGTGGCCGATCTTTGGGCGATGGAACGCTCCGGCGTTTTCAAGGGACGCTATCACGTGCTTGGCGGAACACTCTCTGCGCTGGATGCAGTCGGGCCCGAGGATCTGGGTATTCCGCGGCTTCTGGTGAGACTTGAGGAAGAAAACGTGACCGAGGTCATCCTTGCCCTTGGCGCGACGATCGACGGTCAGACGACCGCTCACTACATCGCCGATCAGCTGGGCGAGATGAACGTGACCTCGCTGGCGCAAGGCGTTCCGGTGGGCGGTGAGCTGGACTATCTGGATGACGGGACGATCTCGGCGGCGTTGAAGGCGCGAAAGGCGCTTTAACGTAAAAAGCGCCCCTGAAAGGGACGCTTTTCTTTGTTGTCCAAGGATAAGACCCTAGCGGTCGCTGGTCTCATCCTCGGCCTCATCCTTCGGCTCGTCATCCGGCAGGTTGAAAAAGCTGTCGGCATCCGGGACCTCGTCGGTCACTTCCTCGATGCTTTCGCCCGTATCGGAAAGGGTGAAGGTCTCGAGACCCGAGATCGAGCTTGGGATACGCGGCTCCGGATCCATGCCCAGCGATTGCTCGGTCGAGACAAGCTTGCGGCGCTCGTCATCGGACATCACCTCGCCTTCCTTCGCCTTCTTGGCGTTGGCCTTCTGCACGGCAAGATCCAGCTCGGACTGCTTGCACAGACCCAGGGCAACCGGATCGATCGGCTGAATGTTCGAGATGTTCCAGTGCGTTCTCTCGCGGATCGACTGGATCGTCGGCTTGGTCGTGCCGACCAGCTTGGAAATTTGAGCGTCGCTCAGTTCGGGATGGAACTTGACCAACCAGAGGATCGAGGCAGGACGATCCTGCCGCTTGGAGAGCGGGGTATAGCGCGGGCCGCGCCGCTTTTCCTCACCAACCGAGGCGGCATTGAACTTGAGCTTCAACTTGTGGGTCGGATCTGCCTCGCCCTTCGTGATCTCGTCCTGCGTCAGCTGGTTGTTCGCGACCGGATCGAACCCCTTCACGCCCTGAGCGACATCGCCGTCTGCGATTCCCTGAACCTCAAGCTCGTGCAGACCGCAGAAATCGGCCACCTGCTTGAAGGTCATTGTTGTATTGTCCACCAGCCATACGGCGGTGGCCTTGGCCATGAGCGGCTTGTCGGACATATTGGTCTCCTTCGCGTATAGCATCCCCGGTCCCCGGCTGGGGGGCGGACCCAAGGTCCTGGTTCACGTTGTCGGGGAACTTGAGCCTTATATAGTGGCGCGGGTTTCGGAGGAAAAGGTGAAAATGGGTCGTTTCATAGCAGCAGCCTTGGTGCTTTTGACAAGCTTCGCCCGTCCGGCGGTTGCCGAAGACGTGGCGGGGGAGTTTGACTATTGGGTTCTGGCCCTCTCGTGGCAGCCAAGTTGGTGCGCGCGAGAGGGCGAGGGATCGGACCAATGCGAGCGTCCGGCGGGCTGGACGCTGCACGGTCTTTGGCCGCAATATGATCGCGGCTGGCCCAGCAATTGCCGGACACCGCATATGGCACCGACGCGCAGCATGACGGCGGACATGACGGATATCATGGGGAGCAGCGGGCTGGCCTGGCACCAATGGCGCAAGCACGGGACCTGTTCGGGACTGACAGCGGGTGACTACTTTGCCTTGTCGCGCATCGCTTACGAGCAGGTCGAGCGCCCTGCCCTTCTGCGGCAGCTCAAGACCGCCGTCACCCTGCCTGCCAGCGTCATCGAGGGGGCGTTTTTGGAAGAGAACCCGACCCTGAGCGCCGATGGGCTCACGATCACCTGCAAATCCGGCCGGATCGCAGAAGCCCGGATCTGCCTCTCTCGCAAGATGGAGCCCATCCAATGCGGACCTGACGTCCGGCGCGATTGCGATCTGACCGATGCGCTGTTCGAGCCGATTCAATAAAAAACGAGATCCTCCGTAGGACATTCCGGATCCCATCGTAAAAGAGGGGTCAGGCAGCAAAGCCCGGCGTAAGATCCTATCAAATGGAGGCAGATACAATGAAATTCGCTCTTATCCTTGCCGGTCTCGTGATGGCTGGCGCCGCGAGCGCCCAAACGACCGTAGAACGGATTGGACCCAATGGCGGCATCGGAACGTCAGTTCGGTCGATCGAGAACGGCACCTATACGAATGACTATGCCTTTAGCGGCCCGAATGGCGGCACGGTGGACCGGACGACGACGTGCCAGGGGCGGGTCTGCACGACCGAGCGGTCGGCAACAAACCGGAACGGTGTGACCCGGGATCAAAGCCGGAGGACGGTCAAGACAGTTCGCGGATCGCGAACCCACGTGACCAGAGACAATGGCCGGACGCGGACCGTCATCCGCAGGCGCTGATCCGCAGACGTGGAGGGCGAGGAGGATGACGCGTTGCTGTCCAAGGCAGGGCAAGGTGATGAACGGGCGTTCAATACGCTGGTTCTGCGACACTCCTCCTTCGTTCACACGATCGCGCTTCGGTTCACGCAGAATGCGGCCGATGCGGATGAGATTACCCAAAGCGTCTTCTGGACGCTTTGGCGTCATGCGGCACGCTGGAGCCGTGAACGAGCCCGGCTCCGAACCTGGCTTTACCGCGTGACGGTTAATCGCTGTATCGACCATGGTAGGGGTAAAGGCCGGTGGCGGCGCCTCTTTCGAGGCGGATCACCCGATGTCGAGCCTGCCGATCCTGCGCCGACAGCAGAGGCGCGGCACGGGGCAAAGGACGATCTGAGCCGTGTGCAAGCGGCCCTGTTGACGCTTGCGCCACGGCAAAGAATGGCGCTTTTTCTGGTGGCCTATGAAGGTCTGAGCGGAGCCGATGCGGCCGAGGCGATGGGAACAAGCCCGGGCGCTGTGGAGCAACTTCTCGCCCGGGCGCGAAAGCGGCTGCGGGAGCTGACCGAAGGAGAGACGACATGAATGATGGGGATCAGACAGACCCGAAGATCAAGGCAGCCTTCGATGCGGTCCATCCCGATCCGGATGCGCCTGCGCGGACGGTTGCCGCCTTGGTGCGGCGGCGGTCAAAGGATCTGCTGGTCCCCGCGTGGTGGACCGCCGGGGCGGGTTTGGCCGGGTTTGCCCTCGCCTATTTCGGGCAGGGTGCCGAGATGGAGGCGACCTCTGCCATCGCTGACGGCACCGCCTTGCTATTTGGAGGGCTGCAATAGTGCGCACCCGCACGCGATATCTTCTGATTGGCTCGCTGGTGCTTAACGGGCTTTTGATAGGGTTCATCCTGGGTGATCTGAGCCGCCCAGTCGATACGGCACGGGCCCTGTCGCAGTTCAATCACCCCTATCCCGAAGAGATGCAGCGGGATCTCAGACGCGGGTTCCGGCAAAACCGGGCAGAGATCCGCGGCGAGTTGCGTGCCTTGGCCCAGTCCCGGCGGGATCTGTTGGGCGCCATGGCCGATCCGGGGATGGACCGCGCGGAGATCGCCTCTCGGATGGCCGATATCAGGACGCGAACCACTGCGCTGCAGGAGCGGTTTCAGGGCATCACGCTGGACGTTGTCGACAGCGCTGCGCCCGAGATACGTGGGCAGATCAGGCCGCCTTCCAATCGCAGAGGGCAAGACTTTTTTAGCAGGGCTTTGGGCGACTGAAGCTAAAGGTCAGGAATACCTGACTGTCCCGGATCCGCGCCACATCGTAATATCTGTCTTGTTGAAGGGTAACAGGAGGACATCGTGGTCGACACTTTCATAGCGCGCCGAGTTATTGTTCGCCGGACGCATGTGCTGACCCTGCAATTATCGCAAAAGAGTCTCACGGTTTGGCTCACAAATCCTCCAAGTTGGCGGCCGATCATGCTGGATGATCGGCCGTTCCCCCTTAGTCCCGCAAGCTAGAGATCGAGAACGATCTTGCCGATATGCGCTGAGCTTTCCATCCGGGCATGGGCCTTTGACGCCTGCTCGAGCGGGAATGTCTGATCCATGACGGGCGCGATCTGACCTGCTTTAAGAAGGGGCCAGACGGTCTTGCGCAATTCGGTGGCGATGGTCGCCTTGGCCGCATCCGATTGCGGGCGCAGCGTGGAGCCGGTGAGCGTCAGGCGGCGTGTCATGATCTGCACGAAATTCAGCTCGACCTTCGGGCCTTGCAGGAAGGCGATCTGAACGAGGCGGCCATCATCGGCGAGCGCCTTTATGTTGCGCGGTATATAGCTGCCACCAACCATATCGAGGATCAGGCTCGCGCCGCCCTCGGCGCGCAGGATCTCGACAAAATCTTCTTCGCGGTAGTTGATCGCCCGCTCGGCGCCCAGAGTCTCGCAAGCGGCGCATTTCTCGGGAGAGCCGGCGGTCGCAAAGACGCGGGTGCCGAAGTGCCGGGCAAGCTGGATCGCGGTGGTGCCGATCCCGGAGGAGCCGCCATGGACGAGAAAGCGCTCTCCGGCCTGCAAACCGCCGCGCATGAAGACGTTCGACCAGACCGTGAAGAACGTTTCGGGCAGGCAGGCTGCTTCGCGCAGGCTCAGTCCCTCGGGGATGGGAAGGCAGTGGGCGGCGGGAGTGGTGACGTAGTCTGCATAGCCTCCGCCGGGAAGCAGGGCGCAGACCTCGTCACCGACCTTTAGTTCCGTCACGCCGGGGCCGAGCTCGACAACCTCGCCTGCCCCTTCGAGGCCCGGCAGATCTGAAGCGCCGGGCGGCGGATCGTAGAGACCGGCCCGCTGCAGCGCGTCGGGGCGGTTCACGCCTGCATGGGCCAGGCGGATCAACACTTCGCCGTGACGCGGCTTAGGGATTGGCCGCTCCGCCAGTTTGAGGACATCGGGGCCGCCGGGCGCCGTGATTTCGACGGCGCGCATCGTCTTGGACATTTAGTAAGGCCCGGACCAGGAGCCGGGCAGATCGACCTTCGGCGTCCGCAAGGGCGGCTTGATCCGGCTTCCGGCCCAAGTGATGGGCGCGGCGAGGCGACTGAGGAGCGGGTTTGCATTGACCCGCGATTTTATCTTCTCGATCCGCATGACATCCTCGATCCGGCGGTCGATGAAGGCCCATGTGGCTTGGCAGTTACTGGAATCATCGCCCAGCCAAAAAAGGACCGCTGAGCCGTAGACGCCCGACAGCGTCGCCCGTTTCGTGTACCAGTTCACATCCGTGGAGCTGTCGCCGAGCGTATCCCAGATCAGATCGGCCGTGCCCCAGATCAGCTTGGCTCCGTCAGCGGCCAGATGGGGAAGTGCAAAGAGCGTGGTGCCGCGACGGACGGCCTCTTTGCTTTCAATGGCCTCGATACGGTAGCGGACGGCTGCTGCGACCTTTTCCGAGAAGCGCAAAGTCGAGAAATCCTCGGTTTTCAGCCTCTCAACCATGGCGGTGTCGCCGCGCTTGTGAAAGGCGATGGCCAAATCCACAGCCCCGCGCGGACACAATGTGTCGGCCACGGCGGGGTCGGTGCCGGTATCGCGAACGGCGGCGGCAAAGGTTGTCTCGCTCCATCCGTCGAATGGGACGTGAACCAAAGCGGCATCCAGCAGCTTGGATTTGAGCGGGTCAATATGATCGGGCATGGTGCGAAGCTCCTTCCGGGTGTTGCTGGACAAGGTAGGAGGCTCTTGCTATAGGGCCATTTCCTGCACTTCCGCAACTCTATCCAGAAAGGTGGTGACACCCACATGCAGGTCAGTGTTCGTGATAACAATGTCGATCAGGCGCTTCGTGCCCTGAAGAAAAAGCTCCAGCGCGAAGGCGTATTTCGCGAGATGAAGCTGCGTCAGCACTTCGAGAAGCCCTCTGAGAAGAAGGCTCGCGAGAAGGCTGAGGCCATTCGCCGCCAGCGTAAGCTTGCGCGCAAGAAGGCACAGCGCGAAGGGCTGCTGTAACAGGCGACCTCCGACATTGCGTCGAAACGAACCCCGCAGCGTCAGGCTCGCGGGGTTTTGTTTTGTGCGCCTTTGTCCTGGTCCCATCGGCGATAACCGGCTGGGACTGGGCGACATTTTTCTGAGCAAAGTGCGAAGGCGGAACGATCCCACGCCACTTCAGGTTGCTGCGGCAGGGTGATGTCCACCCCTTTTGAACCGTCGCCTCCCCTTTTTCCCGTGCCCGGGCTTCACCCTTTTGAAGACAATTCACGAAGGAGAAGACCATGGCTATGTTCACCCTCACACGGCGCACGGATTCCATTTCCGGCACGGCAGGCGATGACGAGATCACTGGCGGGGCCGCGACGCTCCAGACAACGGACACGATCGATGGAGGCGCGGGATTCGACACGCTTCGCGCGGAGACCGAACAGAACGGGATTCAGGCGCCGACGATTTCCCGGGTCGAGGATATCTTTGTCGATACCGGCGGCCTTGGCTTCGACATCTCGAATATCAGTGGAGCCCAGCGGATCATCACGATGAGCGCTTCGCTCATCATCGAGCCGATTGAAACGGAAGATCTGGAGATCCGGTTCGGAGCCGAGGATGTGGGGAGCGGAACGGTCAAGGTTCAGTTCGCCGACGGCGCTCTGGAGGGGGCAAGCGACGTTCTCAATCTGGAAGCCATCGACAGCAATGTCACCTTCACCTCTGATTCGACCTTCGACAGCACCAATGACGGAGAGCAAAACGAGACCGAGGACAGGCTGAGGGTCGAAGAGATCGATCTGGTCCTGAGCGGCGGTGAAAACCAGGTCGATATCTCGGACTTTACCCGCATTGAGACCTTGGTTCTGTCCGGGGATGCGACATCCGATGTCGTTGTCGATTCGACCGACCTGTCCTTTGTCGATGCCAGTCAAACGACGGGAGGTGTGACGCTGACCTCCGATATTGCGGGCGATCAGCGGGTGCTGGGCGGCAGCGGGAACGACGATATCAAGACCGGATCGGGCAATGACACGATCGAGGCCGGGCGCGGCGCTGACGAAGTGAATGCCGGAAGCGGCAACAATGATATCTTCACCGGAGCGGGCGCGGACGAGATTTTTAGCGAGCAAGGTAATGACCGGATCTTCGCTGGCAACGGAAACGATTTCATCTCGTCCGGGAGTGGTGAGGACACAATCTTTGGCGGCCGCGGGCGGGACGAAATCGTCGCGGGTGATGGGGCCGATACCATCTTCGGCGGACGCGGCGCGGACGATATCCGCGGACAAGGCGGTCAGGACAGGATCTTTGACGGGGCTGGCGACGATATCGTGCGGGCCGGGAGCGACAATGACACGATCCTTGCAGGCCGGGGCAACGACGAGTTCATCGGGGGCGGCGGCGTCGATGAATTCCGCTTCTTCGGCTCAAATCTGGGCGAGGATGTCGTGTCGGACTTCACTCTCACCAGCGATACGGCCACGAACGATATCGTCGCGTTTCAGTTCAACGGTAGCAGCCGGACGCTTCAGTCGCAGGAGGAGTTCGAGGATTTCATCGATGCGAACCCGAACCAGACGTCGTTCGATACCAACACCGATGAGATCGTGATCGAGGCGGATGGCGGCCAGATCACTCTGGTTGTCAGCGACGCCGACTTCCTCGCCTGACCGAGACGCGGCGCATCCCCGCAAGGGATGCGCCATATTTCGAAGGGTTAGGCCGCGCGGTCCGCTTTGAGCGCGTCGCGTATTTCGAGAAGAACGTCGAGCTCGGACGGGCCGCTATCGACTTCGGGGGCCGCATCATCGGGCCTTTCGGCGGCAGCCTTGATGCGGTTGACCATCTTGACCAGCATGAAGACGACGAAGGCCACGATCAGGAAGTTGATGACGGCCATGATGAACTTGCCGACGGCGAAGACGGGAACGCCTGCTTCGGTCGCGGCTTCGATCGAGGCGAATTCACCGTCGCCCAGAACGTAGAACCAGCCCGAGAAATCGATCCCGCCGGTAAAGAGCGCGATCACCGGGTTGATGAGATCCCCCACCAGAGAGGTTACGATGGCGGTAAAGGCCGCGCCGATAATGATACCGACCGCCATATCCATGACGTTGCCCTTGGCGATGAAGTCTTTGAATTCGTTGATCATTGGTAGTCCCCACACGAAGTTACACGGCGCCTTAACTCAGTTTAACGCGCGCCGCTGCACACTCATACCGCAGCCTGCCCGCAGAACGATGGGTTTTTTGTTCCGGCGGGGCGCCTAGGTTGAGGGAAGATCATCCAGGGAGCTTTTGATGTCCGATCTGTCGCACTTTCCGATCACCGAAAAATGGCCCGCCAAGGACCCGGCGGTTCTTCAGCTGTATTCGTTTCCGACGCCAAACGGTGTAAAAGCCTCGATCATGCTTGAGGAGACCGGGCTGCCCTATGAGGTCCACAAGGTCACGCTGTCCGATGCGGACGTGAATAGCGATGCGTTTCTGTCGCTCAACCCCAACAACAAGATCCCGGCTATTGTAGATCCGGACGGACCGGACGGCCCAATCGGCCTGTTCGAGAGCGGGGCGATCCTGATCTATCTCGCTGAAAAGACGGGAAAGTTCATAGGATCCGGTGCCGATAAGGCCAAGGTGATCCAATGGCTGATGTTTCAGATGGGCGGGGTCGGTCCGATGTTTGGGCAGCTTGGGTTTTTCTATAAGTTCGCGGGATCCGAATGGGAGGATAAGCGCCCCCAGGAGCGTTATATCAACGAGGCGAAGCGGCTTCTGGGCGTGATCGACGGTGAACTGGCGAACCGGGATTGGATCGCCGGAGACTATTCCATCGCAGATATGGCGCTGGCGCCGTGGTTGCGCGCGCTGGATTTCTACGGTGCCAAAGAGGTGCTGGGATGGGACGATCACAAGAACGCCGTCGCCTATCTGGATCGCTTCCTCGAGCGGCCTGCGGTTCAGAGAGGATTGACGATCCCGTCGCGCGACTGATTGTTAACCATCTGTAAACGATCCGAGCGTTGCGATGAGGCCCCGCAACGCTCGGAAGAACTTGATACACATGGACTAGCGATCGTCCGACGAAGTGATCTATGCCTTATCAAAGTTTATATTAGGTTAACAATCAATCCTTGAGTTGCCTATTTCTGGCCTCTCAGCGTGCCTCCGGTCGCTTTTTTGACCTTTTCTACAATTCTTTGGGACACAGCCTCGATCTCACTCTCCGTCAGGGTTGAGTTCTTCGGCTGAAGTCGCGCGGTGATCGCGAGCGATTTGCGGCCTTCGCCGAGGTTTCCACCTTCGAAACGATCAAAGAGGCGAACATCCTCGATCAAGGCCTTGTCGGCCCCTTGCGCGGCATTGAGAAGCGTTGCCGCCTCGACCTGGCTGTCGAGCTCAAACGCGAAGTCGCGTTCGACCGCCTGCAGGTCGGACGCGCCAAGCGCGGGGCGTGCGGCGGAGCTGTTGCGCGGCAGCGGGATTTCGGCGGGCCAGATGGTGAAGCCGACGGCGGGGCCCTTCACGTCTAGGGCTTGCAAAACGCGCGGATGAAGCTCTCCGAAGACAGCGAGCGTCTTCTTGGGGCCGAGGCAAATCCGGCCATGACGGCCCGGATGCCACCAGTCGGGCGCCTCGCGAAAGATCTGGGTCTTTGCGGGCGCCCCGAGCGATGCGAGAACCGCCTCGGCATCGGCTTTGGCGTCAAAGAGATCGACCGGGCGGCTTTGACCGTGGATGTCCTTGGGACCCGTGCGGCCGATGCGGATGCCGGTGACGAGCGTGTGCTGCTCTTCGGGTTCTCCGCCATGGAAGGCCGCGCCGACCTCGAAGAGCGCAAGATCGGCGATGCCGCGCGCCTGATTGCGGGCGGCGGCCTGCAGAAGGCCCGGCAGAAGCGCGGGGCGCATATGCGACATCTCGGACGAGATCGGGTTCTCGAGCCGTGCCGCATCCGAGCCGCCAAAGAGCAGCGCCGCCTCTCGGTCGATGAAGCTGTAGCTGACGCATTCGTTCAGGCCCCGCGCCGCAGTGGCACGGCGGGCGGCGCGTTCGCGGATCTGGTTTGTCGTCAGGATCGGCTTGGGGATGCCCGGCTGGGTGCGGAACATGGGCCGTCCCTTGAGCTTGGTCAGGGAAGCGATGCGGGCGATCTCCTCGACCAGATCGGCCTCGCCCAGGATATCCGGGCGCCAGCTGGGCGGATGGGCCATGTCGCCCTCGAGCGTGAAGCCCAGATCCTCGAGCGTCTTGCGCTGGGTTTCCGCCGGAATGTCCATGCCCACGAGCGAGGCGCAGCGTTCGGTGTCGAGCCTGTAGGCGCGAGTGGTCTCGGGCACGGCCCCGGCGACGACCACCTCGGAGGGCTCGCCGCCTGCGTGATCGAGGATCATACGGGTCGCGTGGTTCAACCCCTCGAGCGTCCAGGCCGGGTCGATCCCCCGCTCGAAGCGGTAGCGGGCGTCGGAGTTGATCTTGAGCGCGCGGCCCGTCAGCGCCGTGCGGATCGGGTCGAAATAGGCCGCCTCGATGAAGACATCCGTCGTCTCGAGCGTGACGCCGGTGGGCAGACCGCCCATGACACCGGCGATGCTTTCGGGGCCAGCCTCGTCCGAGATGACGGTCATGCAGGGCTCAAAGGTATAGTCCTTCTCGTCGAGGCCGGTCAGGGTCTCTCCGCCCTGCGCCTGATGGATCCTGAGGCCGCCCTTGACCTTGGCTGCATCGAAGACGTGGAGCGGGCGGTTGCGGTCGTAGGTGAAGAAATTCGTCACATCGACGAGGAAACTGATCGGGCGCAGGCCGATGGCGCGCAGGCTGTCCTGCAGCCAGGCGGGGCTGGGATCGTTCTTGACGCCGCGAATGAGCCGCCCGGTGAAGAGCGGGCAGGCGTCCTGCGTATCGGCGTCGATGGTCACGGTAATCGGGCACGGGAAGGTCCCTTTGACCTCGCCGGTGTCGCGCGGGATCATCGTACCGAGCCCCCGTGCCGCCAGATCGCGGGCGATGCCGCGCACGCCCAGCGCGTCGGGGCGGTTGGGGGTGATGGCGATCTCGATCACCGGATCGACCTTGGCCGGATCGTTCTCGGCCAGCCAGTCGGTGAAGCTTTGGCCGACCTCGCCGGAGGGCAGCTCGATGATGCCGTCATGCTCTTCGCTCAGCTCCATCTCGCGTTCGGAGCACATCATGCCGTAGCTTTCGACGCCGCGGATCTTGCCGACGCCGATGGTCGTGTCGATGCCGGGCACATAGGTGCCGGGCTTTGCGATGACGACGGTGATGCCTTCGCGAGCATTGGGCGCGCCGCAGATGATCTGGGTCTCGCCTTCGTCGGTCTGGACCTGACAGACCTTGAGCTTGTCCGCGTCGGGGTGCTTTTCGGCGGAGTTCACGAAGCCGATGGTGAAGTCCCTGAGGCGCTCAGCGGGGTTGGATATGTCTTCGACCTCGAGCCCCAGATCGGTGAGCGTCTCGGCGATTTCATCAAGGGACGCCTCGGTGTCGAGGTGATGCTTGAGCCAGGAGAGGGTGAATTTCATGCCGGTATGCCTTTGCGCCTGTCGGGAGCGCGTTTAGCCTAGCTGCGGCGGGGGCGGAAGGGGTTATTACCCCTCCGTACGGAGCATCGCGTCGACACCGACAAGGATCGACATCGCAAAGAAGAGGATCGAGGTCAGGACGGTCAGCACGATCACCCGGTTGAAATAGCGGACCTGCTTGATCGCCTCGATCTGCATGGAGTGTTCGGAGGCCACGCGTTTCATCTCGAAAATGTGGTGCAGGCGGGGCGAGGGTTCGTAGATCAGGCAGCGCAGCAGGAAGAGGATCGAGACGGAGACAGTGACAACCTGCGCGAACATGAGCGTGAGGGTCAGCCAGGTCTGATCCAGCGAGAAAATAAAGGTGGATGCGGCGAGGATGATCGCCAGCACGGCGAGAAGGGCCGAGGATTTGGCGTCGATCTCGGCCATGATCTGGCGCGCCTCCTCCATGTCCATATCGGCGATGGCGACATCGGCTTCGACATCGAGGCAAACGGGCTGAAGGCTGAGCGCCTCGGCCCCCGGCATCATCAGGCGGTCCATGGTCTGGATCATCTTGGGGAGGGTGGGGAGGAAGGGCATAGTTCGATTCAGAACTCTACGTCGATAAGTGGCTCGCTAATCCTATCAGCAAAGGCTCGGTTCAAAAGACGATAATTAAGCTAAGAGAGGGCAAATCTTATTCGGCTTCTTTCTTATCAGTGCGTCTGCAAAGACTTGTTTGCCGCTAATTATCTGACCGTGCTCCTAAAACTAGTTTGTCGTTTAAGCTGCTATACTGATCCGCAGCGCTTTCCTTGACTTCCGCATCGTTAGATTTTCTGAGAAGTGCCGCAGCGTCTGAGGCAATTTTTGCGAAAGTTGGCTTTCCGTCAATCCGTATTCTTGAAGTCAGTAGGAAGAAGCGCTCAATATCTTCGTTCGATTTTTCCTCGCCATTTAAATCTATATAGGAAAATTTCTGAAGAAGATAAGATAATTCAACCACATCTGTGAGGCCGCGGCTGTCCGTGACTGAAGGACGACCAGATTGTTTTACCAGGTATAAACGTCGACGGTAGTCAAGCAGTACTCTGGATAGCAAATAAAGAAATAAGAGTAGTAGTAGAAGCGCCAGACCGGAGATTATCAGTACCGGGATTGCGTCAAACATTGCGTAATAAATTTGTGTCCAAAGGAATGAATCTGGGATCACGACTGGAGCTACCGGCTCTGCGAACGGAGTGCTTCCGTCGGGGAACACATGGTAGTCTGCACCAAAGAAGAGAGCTGCGTCCGTGTTGGGATTTCTCAAACTATTCACCTGCTCAACCCGCCCACCAAATCCGGGCGGTCGAGCGCTCCGAAGCCGTAATGGCGCAACCATCTGAGATCGCTGTCGAAAAAGGCGCGGAGGTCGGGGATGCCGTATTTGAGCATGGCGATGCGGTCGATGCCCATGCCGAAGGCGAAGCCTTGCCAGGCGGCGGGGTCGATGCCTCCGGCTTCGAGGACCTTGGGGTGGACCATGCCGGAGCCGAGGATTTCGAGCCAGTCGTCGCCCTCTCCGACCTTGAGCGTTCCGCCCTCCCAGGAGCAGCGGATGTCGACCTCGGCTGAGGGTTCGGTGAAGGGGAAGTGACTGGCACGAAAGCGTAATTCGACGTTATCGACGTTGAAGAAGGCCTTCACGAATTCCTCGAGAACCCATTTGAGATTGGCCATGGAGATGTCGGTGTCGATCGCCAAACCCTCGATCTGGTGGAACATGGGGGTGTGGGTCTGGTCGTAGTCGGCGCGGTAGACGCGGCCGGGGCAGATGACGCGGAGGGGGGCACCGTGCTCTTGCATGGAGCGGATCTGGACCGGGGAGGTGTGGGTGCGCAGGACGTGGGGAGGACGGTTATCCCCTTGATCCCTATGCATATAAAACGTGTCCATCTCGGCCCTAGCCGGATGGTGGCCGGGGATATTGAGGGCGTCGAAATTGTACCAGTCGCTTTCGATCTGCGGGCCTTCGGCGACGGAGAACCCGAGATCGGCGAAGATGGCTGTCACCTCTTCGGTGACCTGGCTAACGGGGTGAATTGTTCCGTGATTTGAATGCCTTGCGGGCAGCGTCACGTCGAGCCATTCGGCCTTGAGCCGTTCGTTCAAGGCGCTGTCGACGAGCGCCTGTTTTTTGGCGGCCAGCGCCGATGTGATCTCGGATTTCAGGGCATTGAGCCGGGGGCCGGCGACTTGCCGTTCTTCGGGGGTCATGCGGCCCAGCTCTCGCATCTGGAGGCTGATTTCGCCTTTTTTGCCAATGGCCTGGACGCGTAGATCCTCAAGGGTCGCCTCGTCGGAGGCGGCCGAGATCAGGCCGATATACTTGTCTCTGAGATCGTCCATGGCCCTGCCCTTGCTGCGCTATCGTCCGCGAGCGGTGCTACCGTCTGGGGCGGTGCAGCGCAAGCTGTGCGGAGTTTTGCGCGAATCATTCGTAAACAAAGGGGTATCCGGCGATTTGGGCCTTCGGTATCCGGTCGGTATTGCGTCGGTATTTGGTCGGTGGATTTTCAGCGCCATCGCCGGTTAATGGAGCGCACGGCGGTGCAACCGGTCCGCCGCGTGCGGCAGCGCACCCTTGCGTGAGATCCCTTGCTAAACCAACGGAAGAGCCGCGCATAGAAATGGCGCCGGGATGAGGGTCCCGGCGCCATTCAAGATCGAGACGCGTCCCGATCAGGCGGCGTCGATCAGATCGGCTTCCCAGCGTTTGAGCGTCGGACGAGCGGTGTCGCCGAAGGTCTCGCTGTTGTCGAACAGATCGGGGAAGAGCGCCGCAAACTCGGCGCGCATGTCCTCGGTCATCAGGGACATACCGTTGGCTGCAACGAAGAAGCTTTCGGTCACGGTGTCGTTTGCCCAGACTAGTTCGTGACGGTCGAACATGATGTGGTGATATTCGACCGTGCCGCCTTCGGCGCGGGTGATGGTGTCGTCGTTGACGAGATGCGTCGCCGCAACGAGGCCCTGGGTCATGCCGAACATCATCTCGAGCTGGGCACTGGCGATGAGCATCCGGTGCTGCGGGGAGACCATGAGCGGTGTCGTGGCGCCAAGCGTGCCCTTGGCGATGCGAACCGGAGCCATCTTGCCGGTCGCCTTGACCGTGCTGTGGCCGTGCCAGCGGATCGGCTGGGGGCCGTTGTCGACGGTCAGAACGAGGTCGCCCTCTTTCAGGTCCTCGACCTTGCGGTCGCCCTCGGGTGTGCGGATCAGGGTTCCGCGGCAGAAGCAGACGCCGTTGTCGCCGGGAGAGACCTCGGCATAGACGAGGTTCTCTTCGTCGGGTTCGTTGAACTGGATCGAGGTCCGTGTCGCGCCGGGGTTGTTTTCGGTCGGCACGTTGGTCGAGACCGCGCTATCGGCAAGGCCGCCCTGAGCTTCGATGTTCTGGGTGCCGCCGCCGATGTCGAGGAACTGAAGGACGGTGGTGTCGCTGTCATCCGCTTCGACGAGCGCGAACGCTTCGTAGTTGTTGTCGGCGGTGCCATCCGGATCGGTGACCCTGAAATCGAAGTCATCGCGGGAGATGACGTAGACCGTATCGCCGGTTTCGGGATCGACGGTGACCTGTCCTTCGGGGACATCGGCCAGGTTAACCTCGAGGCCGGGGGTGCCGTCGGCCTTGTAGAATGCAAGGATGTATTCGGACGGATCGTCGCCGGCATCGAGGGACACCTCGACAAATTCCGACACGCCGCTTTCACGGGCGTAGGTGTCGGCGTAGTGAATTTCGCTGATAAAAGCCATTTTTACCTCTCGCAGATAGAGACCTGGGGGGAAGTCGGTCTGTTGGCGTTCGGGAAAGAAAGTACGGGATACTTCAAACCACTCTGTCTCAGGCGTATGACGAGTTTCCCGGATCGAACAACGGTCCTTCCCGAAATGAGCGGGAGAACGCTGCTTTGCAGCAAAATTCGCCTCGCACGGGCAGCATCCCGCTCATTCCGGCGGTGATCTGCCTGATACGAGAGCACAAAAAAAACCGCCCCCGAAGGAGCGGCTTTTGCAACCTGGGCGTGATCCGAATCAGGCCAGAGCGGCTTTCGCCTTGTCGACGATCGATCCGAAGGCGTCGGGTTCGTGCACGGCGAGGTCTGCGAGGACCTTGCGGTCCACTTCGATCCCGGCGAGCGCCAGACCGTTGATGAAGCGCGAATAGGTCAGACCGTCATCGTGGGCGCGGACGGCGGCGTTGATCCGCTGGATCCAGAGCGCGCGGAAGTTGCGCTTGCGGTTCTTGCGGTCGCGGGTCGCGTATTGGTTGGCCTTGTCGACGGCCTGACGGGCGACTTTGAACGTGTTCTTGCGGCGACCGTAATAGCCTTTGGCGGCGTCGGTGACCTTCTTGTGGCGGGCGTGCGTGGTGGTTCCACCTTTGGTGCGGGACATGTCAGCCTCTCCTTATCGCGCGTAGGGCATCATCGGCTTGATGATCTGTTCATCCGCCTTTGAGAGGGTCGTCGTGCCGCGGGCATTGCGGATGAATTTGTTGCTGCGCTTGATCATGCCGTGGCGCTTGCCTGCCTGACCGGCGAGGATGCGGCCCGTAGCCGTCACCTTGAACCGCTTCTTGCAGCTCGATTTCGTCTTCATCTTCGGCATTTCGGTCTCCTTGGATATCGGAACGTGAACGGGGACCTCGGCATGCCTATGGGCCGGATCCCCGGTAAGAAGCGCCGCAGATACGTCAGCTTTGCAAGTTTGACAAGGGGATTTAGGTCTAGAGAAACTGGCCGATCACATTGACGAAGGCCTGCGGGATCTCTTCGAGCGTGTAGCCGCCCGGGCGTTGGCTGATCGCGTAATAGACGGTGGCCGCGCCAAAGAGCAGAACAAGCGCGGCAAGGCGCGGCGCCTCCCCGTCCTTGATGGAGCCGAAAATCGCCGGAATGGAGGCCAAGATCGCCAGCACGCCGATACACATGAAGAGGTCTGGTGTCATACCGAAAGCCCTAAGGTCCTGATGTCGCTTGGATCTTATTCGGGGTCGGTGTTGAAAATCAAACGTTCGTCGCAAGGCGCGACACGAAGGATATTGGTTGTGCCCGAAACGCCAAAGGGCACGCCTGCGGTCACGACGATCAGATCGTCGGCGGTTGCGAGATTTTCAGCCCGGGCAGCCCGGGCCGCGGCGACGACGGCGCCCTTGAAGCGCTCGATCTCGTCGGAGACGACGCAGTTGGTCCCCCAGGAGAGGCTGAGCTTGCGCGCCGTCCGTTCGGAGGGGGTGAGCGCGAGGATCGGCACGCGAGGGCGTTCGCGCGAGACGAGGACGGCGGTGTTGCCCGATTTGGTGAAGCAGCAGATCGCCTTGATCTCGGAGGTTTCGGCGATCTCGCGGGCGGCGGCGACAATGCCGTCGGCAACGGTGGAGCGTTTGGCGGCGCGGGAGGCTTCGATAATCTCGGTATAGGTCGGATCGCTCTCGACCTCGCGGGCGACGTTGTCCATCGTCGTGACCGCCTCGATCGGGTAGTCGCCAGCGGCGCTTTCGGCCGACAGCATGATGGCGTCAGTGCCCTCGTAGATCGCAGTGGCAACGTCCGAAACCTCGGCGCGGGTGGGCATCGGGCTTTCGATCATGGATTCGAGCATCTGGGTCGCGACGATGACCGGCTTGGCGGCAGCGCGGCAGCGGCGGATCAGGCGCTTCTGGATCGGCGGGACGTTCTGGACGGGCAGCTCCACGCCCAGATCGCCGCGCGCGACCATGATACCGTCCGAGACCTGCAGGATGGCGTCGAAATTTTTGACGGCGGTGGGCTTTTCGATTTTGGAGAGGATCGAGGCGCGGCCCTTGGCGAGACCGCGCGCCTCCTCGACATCGGCGGGGCGCTGCACGAAGGAGAGCGCCAGCCAGTCGACGCCCAGATCGCAGACGAATTCCAGATCCTTGCGGTCCTTGTCCGACAGGGCAGCGAGCGGAAGCTCCACGTCGGGGACGTTCACGCCCTTGCGGTTCGAGATCGTGCCGCCGACGATGACGTCGCAAATCGCGTGATCGGCGGCGCAGTATTTGACGCGCAGGGCGATCTTGCCGTCATTGACGAGAAGGCGGGCGCCGGGTTCCAGAGCCTGGAAGATCTCGGGATGGGGGAGCTGGACACGGCGCTTGTCGCCCTCGGCCTCGTCGAGATCGAGGCGGAACGTGTCGCCGACCTCAAGCTCTTCCTCACCATTGGCGAAGACGCCGACGCGCAGCTTGGGGCCCTGAAGGTCGGCGAGGATGCCGATGGGATTGCCCAGATCAGCCTCGATCTTGCGGATGATGTCGTGACGGGCGCGGATTTCGGAATGATCGCCGTGGCTCATGTTCAGCCGGAAGACATCGGCGCCGGCCTCGTGCAAGGCACGGATCGTCTCGTAATCGTCGGAAGCGGGTCCGAGCGTGGCCACGATCTTGACGTTGCGATGGCGTCTCATGAGGCGTGTCCTTCCGGTCTGTTACCGCTAACCCTGCGGTCGCGGGCGGTATGAGCGATTTTTTCGGGCCTCACAACTGGGGATGCAATTGTTCGCGTGCCGTGTGTGGCGCGGGGCCCCCGGGACGGTCTTCAAAGATGAGAATATTATAGCCATAGGCATGCTGAATGCGCGACCTAGGGTTGGCGCGTCTTGTCCTTACGGCTCGGAGTAGACAAAGCGGAGATAACTCTTACCCTCCTGATTATATTTTACTGTTGCCCAAAGACCGATCAGCACCTCTTCATCAGATACTTGCCGTCGATACTCTTTGCACTTTCTAACCCAGCCATTCTTAAGCTCTTTGTCCAACAGTTTTTGCCCCGGAGTAAAATCCGAGAACCTCAGGTACATATAAACGAACGCCATTAACTGACGCTTTTCTAGCAAAGAGAGGTATTCTTCGATGCTGAGCGAGGCAGACTGAACAGCATCAAAGCTGCCTTCACGTGCTGCTCGCTCAAGCTTAACGAACAGAGAAAATAGTTTCTGATCATTCAATGTAAGAAGACCGTCACGCGTGTTCTCAACACCGTGGGTGATGAGCTTTTGTTTGACGAATTGGTAAATCGAGATCTCGTCCATGGGCTTGATATATATGAGCGCCGCCTTGCCTGTAAAATAGCTGAAATCGATCGCCCCCAGACCTTTTCAGCCACGCGATATCCGGGGGCTCCGGGCTGCGAAGCCTTGCTCTCGGGAGGTGACATTCCTGCTTTTAAAGGGCGAGTATGCCGACACCTTTATTAGGTTGTCGGACATTAAGGACAGACTTGCCGTTCTTGCCGCGCTCAGTTCCAGCGAAGACATCTTTGTTTTCCCGGCGATGTAACCCATATCAAGGAAAGAGATCGAAGCGCGAGGAGCCCGGCATGGATGATCAGACGCAACTTGAGATAGAGGCCGCTGCGTTTAGGCGCCTGCGCGATCATCTGGCCGAGCGGACGGATGTCCAGAATATTGACATGATGAACCTGGCCGGGTTTTGCCGGAACTGCCTGAGCCGCTGGGTGCAAGAAGCCGCTGCCGAACGCGGGATCGAGATGTCCAAGGAGGAGGCTCGCGAGGCGTTCTATGGGATGCCTTATGCGGAATGGCGAGAGCGGTATCAGACGGATGCGAGCGCCGAACAGGCGAAGGCCTTTACCGCGCAGGAGCACACCTGATGAGACGCCTCGCCATAGTCCTTTGTGTTATCAGCGGTCCGGCCCTGGCAGAGCCTAACCCCCAGCTGTTGCGGCAGATCGAGCATAATCTGAGGGTCTTCGACGTCTCTGTCGATACCAGTCAGCTGACGACAGCGCAGGCCGCGCAGCTTCACCTGCTGCTGACATCGGATTCAGACAAGCTGGGATATACGCGGACGCGCAGCCGGATCCGAGCGATCCTGCGCCAGGACTGATCGGGCGGAATACCGCTTATCTCTCATGATCGGTTAACGATATCTTAAGACTTTAAGCTCCGGAGGTTCTTGACCTTCCCGGTGCGGTCCGAGAAGTCTTCCCTCATATTTCAACCGAGGGATGATTTTCATGGATCCGACCTATTTGCTTCTTCTTCTGGCTCCTCTTGCTTTGATCGGTCTCGCGGGAGGGGGCGGCGGCGGTGGAGGCGGAGGCGACGATGAGCCTTCCAACAGCGGTGACGACGAGGTGAGCGGGACAACCGGCAACGATCTTCTCGAACTCGGCGATGGCGATGACGTGATCCTGAGCGTTTTCTTCGACGGCGAGACCGCAGGCAACGATATCGTTCGGGGGCAAGGCGGCGACGATATCCTTTTGGATCCGGACGGATCGAACGAGCTGGATGGCGGAGACGGCGATGATGTTCTGGTCGGTTTCGATCGCGATGGAACCGAAGGCGCCGATCTTCTGATCGGCGGCGACGGCGAAGACCGGTTTTATGCCGATGATGGCGATACCGTGCGTGGCGGCGATGGAGATGATAGGATCTCGGTGCTGTTCGACCCGGACGAGGATCCTGTGATTATCGAAGGATATGATGAGGGCGGGGATGTTGATCGTATCACTTTCGTCCTGCCCAGCGGAACGCTTCCAAGCGACGACGGCGTCAGAGGAACCCCCGATGGTTCGACAACCGATTTTGTGCAGAACGGCGCGGATGTAGAGTTTACCCTGGACGGCGAGACGCTTGCTGTCTTTCGGGATATGGATGCCGAGGATCTTCGTGAAAAGGCCGGTTTCAACGATCCCGAGATCCTCAATAACCGATTCATCTTCATTAATACCCCCGAGAATATCTCGATCCCGGATCTCTATATCGAGACGGTCCAGCTGGAGGATGGAGGCGATCGGTTCGGGACAGTGGGTCTTGGGTCGGGGCCTGCCTTTGATATTCGCGGCGGCGATGGAGATGATAGGATCAACACCCTCGGTATCGGGGACAATCGTGTTCAAGGCGGCGAGGGCGATGACAGGATCGGCGGCTTCTCTGGCGACGATGTTCTCTTCGGTGAGGCCGGCAACGACATCATAAGCGGTGGCGCCGGCGATGATGAGATCCGTGGAGGCAGTGGTGACGACCGGCTGAGCGGCGGATCGCAAGGTGTGGATCTTCTGGTGGGAGAGGATGGAAACGACTTCCTGAGCGCGAGCGATCAGGCCGACGAGCAGGTCGGGCCGATCACATCGTCGGCCCAATATGCCGACCGTCTGATCGGCGGCGCGGGCGATGATGAGCTGACCGGGGACAATGGCGATATCCTGAACGGCGGATCCGGCGCCGATTTGTTTGCTGTCTCCGAAAGCGGTTTTGCCGAAGAGCTGGGGATCGAGGATGAGGCGGTCGTTATCCAGGATTTCAATCCCGCCGAGGACAGGCTGGATATCTTCGACAACAGGGACTCTTTCGATCGCCTGACGAACGAGGAACTGTCCTTTCGCCAGTCCGGCACCAGCGTCGAGATCGTGGCCAGGGGACGTGTCTTTGCGATCCTTGAAGGCGTGACCGTGGCCGATCTGGAGGGCGCCGATATCAGGACCTGATCGGCCCTGCCCAAAGCCGCGAAGCGGCGCCGCCCGGTATCAGGGGTTCAGGCGCCGCTTCGATCAGACCGCGGCCTTGCGGCTTTCGTCAAGATAGATCTCGCGCAGGCGCTTTGCGACCGGACCAGGCGTGCCGTCTCCGATATCAGTGCCGTCGATCGAGACGACCGGCATGACGAAGGTCGAGGCGGAGGTGATGAAAGCTTCGTCGGCGGCCAGCGCCTCGTCCAGGGTGAAGGACCGTTCCTCGACCTTCATCTGCGCCTCGCGGGCAAAGCGCAGGACGGCGGCGCGGGTGATGCCGTGCAGGATCTCGGTGCCGAGGTGACGCGTGATGAGTGTGCCGTCCTTGACGATATAGGCGTTGTTCGACGTCCCCTCGGTCACGTGCCCGTCCTCGATCATCCAGGCATCGTCAGCGCCTTCGGCCTTGGCCTGCATCTTGCCCATCGACGGATATAGAAGCTGCACCGTCTTGATATCGCGGCGGCCCCAGCGTTCGTCGGGGATCGAGATAACCTTGATCCCCTTTTTCGCGACGGGGCTATCGGCGAGGCCTGGCTTGGTCTGGGTGAAAAGCACGACCGTCAGCGGAGTGTCCGGCGCCGGATAGGCGAAGTCGCGGTCGGCGGCGCCGCGGGTGATCTGAAGATAGACGAGGCCGTCCTCGATCCCGTTGTCGTCGACAAGGCGGCGATGGATGGCGAGCAGATCCTCCTCGGTCATCGGCATGTCCATCCCGAGCTCGGTCAGGGATCGTTCGAGCCGTTTCGCGTGGCCCGCGAAATCGATCAGCTTGCCGCCGAGAACCGACGTGACCTCGTAGACGCCGTCGGCAAAGAGAAAGCCGCGATCGAAGACCGAGACGGTGGCCTGATGTTCGGGCAGGTACTCTCCGTTGACATAGACGGTGCGGGTCATGGCGGGGCTCTCCTTAGGGTCGGTTCCTTCACCTGAGCGAGAGGGCGAAAGCTGTCAAGCGATGGCGGCGGGCGGTTATGCGACGCCGGTATGATTCCCACTAGCCTTGTTGTGACGGGCGGGTCTCCGACCATTCGGCCCGGAAACGCTCCACGTTCGGAGGCGCATCGTTCCTCGAACGATGCTCAAATCCTCCTCACCGTTTCCGAGACGGGCCTCATCCCCATAGCTCCGGCTCGGGCGGGTGAACGAGGCTGCCGTCGTAGTGGAGCGGCGGATCTCGATCCTCGGCCAGCAGGAGCGGGCCGTCGAGGTCGGTGATCTCGGCGCCCTGGGCCAAAAGGACAGCAGGGGCCATGGCGAGGGAGGAGCCGACCATGCAGCCGACCATCACAAGGTAGCCCTCGGCGCGGGCGGCCTCGCGCAGGGCCAGCGCCTCGGTCAGGCCGCCGGTCTTGTCGAGCTTGATGTTCACCATGTCGTATTTGCCCTTGAGCAAAGGCAGGGAGACGCGGTCGTGGCAGCTTTCGTCGGCGCAGACCGGCAAGGGACGCTCGATCCCGGCGAGCGCCTCGTCGGCGCCGGACGGCAGAGGCTGTTCGACCATAGCGACGCCAAGGCGGAGCAGATGGGGCGCCAGGTCGGCGTAGATGTCGGCGGTCCAGCCTTCATTGGCATCCACGATAATCGTCGTGTCGGGCGCGCCGCGCCGGATCGCCTCGAGCCGGGCCATATCGCCCTCGCCGCCAAGCTTGATCTTCAGAAGCGGGCGATGGGCGTGGGCGCGGGCCTTGCGCTCCATCTCCTCCGGCGTCTCGAGCGACAGTGTGTAAGCCGTCGTCACCGGGGCGGGATCGGGCAGGCCCGCGATGTCCCAGGCGCGATGGCCGGTCTGTCTGGCCTCCAGATCCCAGAGCGCGCAATCGACGGCATTGCGGGCCGATCCCGGCGGCAGGGCCTCCTGCAGCGCGGCGCGGGAGATATCGCCGGGCAGAGCTTCGATCTGGGCGGCGACGCTATCGACCGTCTCGTCATAGCGGGCGTAAGGCACGCTTTCGGCGCGGCCGGTCGCGCCGTCCCGGGTGATCTGAACCGTGATCACCTTGGCTTCGGTGCGGCTGCCGCGCGCGATGGTAAAGGTCTCGGCCAGCCGGAATGTGTCTTTCGAGACGGTGATCATCGGGCGGCTCTCTTCATCTTGTCATAAATATGCACTGGCGCTCCACTCGCCGTCAGAGCGACAGCAACGCATCGACAAGCCGGCCCGCCCCGTGCCGGACCGGGTCGGCGGTGGGAAGGCCCATCCGTGCCTCGATCTCCTCGACGCAGGTCTGTGCGGCCTCGGGCGTCAGGGCCCGGGTGTTGACCGAAATGCCCGCGACCTGGCAGTCCGGATTGGCCACGCGCGCCAGCGGCAGGGCCGTATCGCGCAGCGTCTCGAGGCTTGGCAGGCCGTAATCGGGCAGACCGCGCATATGAGTGCGCGTCGGCTCGTGGCAGAGGATCAGGGCGTCGGGCTGGCCGCCATGGATCAGCGCCATCGTCACGCCCGAATAGGAGATGTGAAACAGACTCCCCTGCCCTTCGATGTGATCCCAGTGATCGGGATCGTTGTCGGGGGTCAGCCATTCCACGGCCCCGGCCATGAAATCGGCGATCACCGCATCCAGCGGGATGCCCGCGCCGGTCACCAGAATGCCGGTCTGGCCCGTCGCGCGCATCGTGGATTTGAGGCCACGGCTTTGCATCTCGCGGTCCATCGCCATGGCTGTGTACATCTTGCCGATGGAGCAATCGGTGCCGACGGCCAGACAGCGTTTGCCCGTGCGCTTGCGCCCGTCAGCGATGGGGAACGCGGTTGAAGGGATCCGCACGTCGTATAGCTGGCGGCCTGTCCGGGCCGCGGTATTGGCCAAGAGCGGCTGGTCGCGCAGCAGCGTATGCAGGCCGCTGGCAAGATTGTAGCCCTGCTCGAGCGCGTCGGCGAGGACATCCAGCCACAGATCCGAGATGACGCCGCCGCGATTGGCGACGCCGACGACGAGGGTCTTGGCACCTGCGGCGAGCCCCTCCTCGAGGCTCATGTCGGGCAGGCCCATATCGGCCTGACATCCCGGCAGGCGTAGCTGGCCGACGGCGACATCGGGGCTCCAGTCGCGGATGCCTTGGGCGACCTTTGCCGCAAGCGGATCGGGCGCATCCCCGAGAAAGAGGAGATAGGGCGTTGGAATCATTGGACGCTCCTGGGCTGACTTTGAGGGGGAGGATGGCCAGATTTTTCGCGCGGGGCTAGGTGGATTCTGCGCCGGGAGAAATGCTGCATATGCGAAAAGTCGCTTGCCGGGGTCTGCGCAATAATCTACCCGTTGGCGCAACTCTTGCGACAGATCCTTACCCGGAGACCCTGCCTCATGTCCTTCCGCATCCAGCCTGCGCCGGTGGCGCGTCCGAACCGGTGTCAGCTTTTCGGGCCGGGCTCGCGGCCTGCCATCTTTGAAAAGATGGCGGCGAGCGCGGCGGATGTGATCAATCTGGATCTGGAGGACAGCGTGGCGCCCTCAGACAAGGAGAGCGCGCGGGCCAATGTGATTGCGGCGATCTCTGAGGTTAACTGGGGCGACAAGACGCTGAGCGTGCGGATCAACGGGCTGGATACGCCGTTTTGGTATCGCGATGTCGTGGATCTGCTGGAACAGGCGGGAGAGCAGCTCGACCAGATCATGATCCCGAAGGTCGGCAATGCGAGCGATGTCTATGCGGTGGATGCTCTGGTGTCCGCCATCGAGGCGGCGAAGGGGCGGTCCAATCGGATCACCTTCGAGGTCATCATCGAAAGCGCTGCCGGGATCGCGCATGTCGAGGAGATCGCGGCGGCCTCTCCGCGCATGGCGGCGATGAGCCTCGGGGCGGCGGATTTCGCAGCCTCGATGGGGATGGCGACGACCGGGATCGGGGGCACGCAGGAAGACTACTACATGCTGCGCGGAGAGGACCGGCACTGGTCCGATCCCTGGCATTGGGCGCAGGCGGCGATCGTCGCGGCCTGCCGGACGCATGGGGTTCTGCCGGTCGATGGGCCGTTCGGGGATTTCTCGGACGACGAGGGCTACCGGGCGCAGGCGCGGCGCTCGGCGGTGCTGGGCATGGTTGGCAAATGGGCGATCCATCCCAAGCAGGTGGCGCTGGCCAACGAGGTTTTCACCCCCTCCGAAGAGGCGGTGACCGAAGCGCGGGAGATCCTCGCGGCGATGGAGGAAGCCAAGGCCAAGGGAGAAGGCGCGACCGTTTATAAGGGGCGGCTCGTCGATATCGCCTCGATCAAGCAGGCCGAGGTCATCGTGCGGCAGTCCGAGATGATCGGCGGCGCCTGATGCTGTTCGGGCGGCCTCCTTCGGGGAGGAGGGAGGCCGCCGGGGATGCGCGTTACTTGAGCGGCAGGCAGATCTCGGTCTTGAGATCCTCTGGCCGGGTGTCGAGCGGGGAGTTCAGGTAAAGCTCGAAGGACGGCGTGTCGGACGGCTCTTTGCCCGATCCCTCGAGCCAGTCGCCATAGAGGTGGTGGTAGGCCTGTTGCAGGCCGGAATAGGGGCCGGTGAAGTCGAGGACGGCATGGCTCCCGGCAGGCAGCGTCACCTCTTCGAACCCGTCCGGAAGCGGCGCATCTTCGGTCAGCACCACACCGGCGTGGCTTCTGAGGTCTTCGGGCGCCACGCTCATCGGGTCGTCGTAATAGACGCCGACCATGCCCCGGGTCTGCGGCCAGAGGTTGCGGCCCGAGATGATGGCGCTGGCCTTTTCGAACGCGCGTCCGATCTTGTCATAGGCCCCTCGGTGCGGGATGGCGGCGAGGCGGTGGGCCGGCAGGGTGCGGATCTCGATTGGATACACGGGATAGTCTCCTTGTGGGTCTGGAGGGTCGGGATGTCTGAGCTGGCCGCGACGGCGATAGGCGCCGGGCGGCAGGCCGTGGTGGTCGCTGAAGGTCCGGGTGAAACTGGCGATATTCTGGTAGCCCACATCGGCGGCGATCCCGGCCAGAGGTCGGTCGGTCGTCACCAGCCAGACGGCGGCGCGCGTCATCCGGACGCGCCGAACCGCCTCGGCCACAGTCTCTCCGGTCAGGGCGCGAAAGACGCGGTGCCAGTGAAACCGCGACATGGCGGCGACATCGGCGAGCCGGTCGAGCGACAGGTCCTCGGCCGGGTGATCGTGGATATAGTCCAGAACGCGGCAGATCCGGTTCTCGTAAGCGCCTTGCATGTCACCCTTCCCTTCGGTCGTGATCCGGCTATCGCATGGAAGGACATTGCAGATCTTGCCGAGTTGCAAATCTGGCGGGTCGCCGCGATATAGAAGGCCACCCGAGACGAAAGAGCGCCGATGACCCACTATCTCGACTTCGAAAAATCCCTGGCCGAGATCGAGGGGAAGGCCGAGGAGCTGCGCGCGCTGGCGGCGGGCGATCCGGAAATGGATATCGAAAAGGAAGCCGTCGCGCTGGACGAGAAGGCGGGCAAGCTTCTGAAGGATCTTTATGGTAGCCTGACGCCCTGGCGGAAATGCCAGGTCGCGCGCCATCCTGACCGGCCCCATTGCAAGGATTATATCGGCCAGCTGTTCACCGATTACACGCCGCTGGCCGGGGACCGGAACTTTGCCGACGATCATGCGGTGATGGGCGGTCTGGGGCGGCTGAACGGCCTGCCTGTCGTGGTGATCGGGCATGAAAAGGGGCACGACACGCGCACCCGGATCGAACGGAATTTCGGCATGGCGCGGCCCGAAGGCTACCGCAAGGCGATCCGGCTGATGGATCTGGCGGACCGGTTCCGCCTGCCTGTCGTGACGCTGATCGACACGCCGGGCGCATATCCCGGCAAGGGCGCCGAAGAGCGCGGCCAGTCCGAGGCGATTGCCCGCTCGACCGAGCGGTGTCTGGCGCTGGGCGTGCCGCTGGTGTCGGTCATCATCGGCGAAGGGGGATCGGGCGGCGCGGTGGCGTTCGCGACCGCCGATCGCGTGGTGATGCTGGAGCATTCGATCTATTCGGTGATCTCGCCCGAAGGCTGCGCGTCGATCCTGTGGAAGGACGCCGAAAAGATGCGCGAGGCGGCCGAAGCGCTGCGGCTGACGGCGCAGGAGCTGCATGAGCTGGGCGTCTGCGACCGGATCGTGACCGAACCTTTGGGCGGTGCGCACCGGGACGCGCCCGCGACGATCGCGGCGGTGGGACGCGCGATCGAGGATCTGCTGGCGCAGCTTGGATCCGGCTCCCGCAAGGAGCGGCGCGCGGCGCGGCGGCAGAAATATCTCGATCTCGGCTCGAAAGGGCTCGCGGCCTAGGCCCCCTCACCTTCCTCCGTTTCAACGCGCGCCGGACCGGCTGGGCGCCAAACGAAAAATGTCGTGCGGCGCAGCCGCTCCGTCAGGTTGCGTCCGGTTCGGGGAGGGCTGTGAAGCCCGCCTCGGCCAGAAGCAGGTCAGAGGCGGCCTCCACCTCCTGCTCGAGCCGGGCGGTGAAGTCGGCCACCTCAAGACCTGCCGGGATCGTCGGCAGGAACTCCACGACCGCCAGCCCCGGTTTGCGCATGATCCCGATGCGGGGCCAGAAGACGCCGACATTGGTGGCGACCGGCACGCAGTCCTGGCCCGTCTCCTTATAAAGGATCCCGGCCCCGACCTTGTAGGGCTGCTTGACGCCCGGAGCCACGCGGGTCCCCTGGGGATAGATGATCAGTTGCCCCGGCTCGAGCCGCCCTTTGTCGACGTCCGCGACCATCTTGCGGATCGCCTCGGACCGCTTGCCGCGATCGACGGGAATGCAGCCGATCCGGAGCCCGTATTGGCCGATCACGGGCATATACATGATCTGGCGTTTCATGATGAAGCGGCCCCGGGGGATCGCGCCGAAGATCATGAGAATGTCGAGAAAGCTTTGATGTTTGGCGGCGACGATCACCTCGCCGGTGGGCGGCGTGCCCCGCACCTCCGTCTTCAGCCCGACCATCCAGCGGGCGGTCCAGCGCACCCAGCGGCAATAGGCATGGCAGCCCGCATAAGCGCCCTCCTTCGAGATCAGGACCCAGGGCAGGTAGGCCAGTCCGATCACGACCATCATCAGGTACATCTGCCCGACAAAGACGAGCGACTGGAGATATTGCAGGGCGTCTTTCATGTCATTTCCTTCAGAACGGACAAGGCGGCGGCGCGGGTCGCGGCAAAGGCGGCGAGCGCGGCCAGGATCGGGATGAGAAGCGGTAGCAGCCAGCCTGCGCCGCGAAAGCCGAGGCCGGGCAGCACGGCATCGCCTGCTGGCAGCAGCAGGATGGCGGTGCAGCCCAACACGGTGCCCGACGCCGCGCCTAGAAGCGCGCGCAGGGTGAAGCGACGCACGAAGGCGCGGGCGATCGTCACGTCGCGCGCCCCGACAAGGCGCAGGACGCCGATGACCTGATTGTTGGCGGCCAGCGACGCGCGCACGGCAAGTGTGATGATCGCGACCGTGACCCCGGCGATGAGGGTCAGGCAGATCCAGCCCAGAAGCCGCAGCCGGTCCGCCGCCGCGACGAGCGGGCCGCGCCAGGCATCGTGGGTGTCGAGGACGGCGCCGGGAAGCTCTCCGGCGAGGCGGGCGCGGAGACCTTGAAGGTCGGCGCCGTCCTCCGTGATCTCGATCAGTGTGGGCAAGGGCAGATCGTCCAGAGGCAGATCGGGGCCGAACCACGGAGCGAGCAGCGCCTGTTGTTCCTCGGGCGGGATGAGGCGCGCCTGCGCGATGCCGGGCGTCGCCTGCAGGAGGGCGAGCGCGGTTTCGGCGGCGTCCGCATCGGGAAGACGCAGGGTGGCAGTGCCTTCGAGCTCTCCGGCCCAGTCGGCAGCTAGACGTCCCATCGACAGCGACAAGGCCAGCGCGAAGACGGCGAGAAAGGCCATCGCGGCGGCGGATAGGATCGTGAGCCGCGCGGTGAAGCCGCTGGGCGGGACGATGCGGTCGGCCTGCGGATCGCCTTTGAGAAAGGCCGCGACCTGGGCAAGGAGCGCTTTCACAAGGCAGCTCCGGCCATGTCGAGCTGTCCGTCTTTCAGGCGCAGGATGCGGGCATCGACGGCGCTTTTCGCCTGCCGGATCAGCGCCAAATCGTGGGTCGCGATCAGTACCGCCTTGCCGCTGCGGTTCAGCTCGATCAGAAGCTGGAGGAGGCGCTCGGACATTTCCCAGTCGATATTGCCCGTCGGCTCGTCGGCGAGCACAATCTCGGGCGACATGATGACGGCGCGGGCGAGCGCCGCACGCTGACGCTCTCCACCCGACAGCTCCGGCGGGCGCTGGTCCTGCTGCTGGGTCAGGCCGACCCAGGCGAGAAGATCGCCAAGCTGCGCCTCTTCCTCGCCGCCCATGCGATCGGCCATGGCGAGCGGCAGCGCGACGTTGTCGCGCAGCGGCAGGTGATCGAGGAACCGCGCCTCCTGATGGACGACACCGATGCGGCGGCGCGAGAGGGCCAGCCGGTCGCGGTCCATCCCCGCCAGATCGCGGCCAAAGAGCTGCACGGCGCCTTCGGTGGGCGTCAGATCCCCATAGCACAGCCGGATAAGCGTCGTTTTCCCCGTCCCGGATGCGCCGGTGAGGATGTGGAACGAGCCGGGTTCCAGCGTCAGGGAGACGCCCGCAAAGAGCACTCGCCCGCCATATCCATAGGCGATATTTTCGAGCTCTATCACGGGGCGGGCCTTTCTTGCGCTGGAGGTGTTGTGCCCGAAGGCCTCATAGGTTTCAATCGGAGGGTTGGTTTGCCTTTGCGCGGGTCTTTTAAGTTGTTAAGATTTCGTTGGAGTTGCTGGGGAGTGCGCGACGTTTCTCGCGTAACACGTGGAGCGCTATGAGGCTGACCTGTCCGAATTGCGGGGCAAAATACGATATCGCTGATACCGTGCTCGCGAAACGGGGCAGAGACGTCCAGTGCTCGAACTGTGGCAAGACCTGGTATCAAGAAGCGATCAAGGCTGAGCCTGAGAGCAAGGCCGAAGCGCCCAAATCGAAGAAATCAGTGGAAACGGCGGTGCCTGCGACAAGTGCAGCAACGGCTGCCGCCGAGCCCGCCGAAGATGTGATCAGGCGCGCTATGGCCGGATCGATTGCCGTGGAGGAGCAGGAGCCCGAGCCGACTGAGGCCGAGCAGCGCAAGAAGCGCGTGGCCGAGGCGATCACGCGAATCGAGAAGCATGGCGAGGAGACCGACAAGGAGCTGGCCCGCGAATTGGGCGAGGTTCTGGATCCGGAGCCGGAGCCGCCCTCCATCGATCCGGCGGTCGCGGCGATCCTGCGTCAGGAGGCCGAATACGAGGCCGAGGCGCGGCGTCAGGACGCGCTCGAGGCGTCGGGCGGTTCCGGGAAGGTCAAGCGCAACGGCGTTTTTGGATCCGGCAGTTCAAAGCTGCCCCGGATCGAGGATATCAATCCCACTCCGCGCATCGACGATGACGAGGAAGACGACGACGATATCGATATCGAAATGGGCGATCCTGAAAGCCTGCCGCGCAGTTCGGGGTTCCGGCTTGGCTTTGCGCTGACGGTCATCATCTTTGGGCTGCTGGTGGGGGTCTATGTCTTCCACGGCAACCTGACCGAGGTCTTTCCCGCGCTGAGCCCGGTCCTGTCCGATTATGTGGGCACCGTGGACACAGCGCGGATGTGGATGACGGACAAGATGCAGGCCGTCGTCGACAATGCGAACACGGGCGGCGGCGCGCCGCGTCAAAGCAACATCACCGAATAGCGAAGCGCTTTAGAAGCGGTCGAGGAGGCGGCGCAGGTAGTCGCGTTCGATGATCGAGCGGTCCTGTTCGGAGGAGCGGCGGCGGATCTCGTCGAGCAGCTCCCCGGCGCGGCGGGCGATCTCCTGGCGTCCTGTCAGCTCTTCGTTGGTGCCGAGCTGGCCGTTGCTGCCTGCCTCGCGGCCCAGCGGATCGGTCCGGTTGGCCTGCTGCTGCGGATTGGCCTGTCCGCGGGCCTCGCCCTGTCCGGGCTGGCCGTTTTCCTGCTGGTTGTTGCGGGCCATCTGCTCGCCCAGACTGCGGATCCCGTCGCGCAGAGCGTCCATCGCCTCGGCTTGGCGGTCGATGGCTTCGGCCAGATCGTTGTTGCGCAGTGCGTCCTCGGCATCGTCCATGGCGCCTTCGGCCCGGCCCAGCGCATCGCGGGCGGCCTGACCTTCCGGGCTGTTACCACCGGGGAGCCCGTTGCGCTGGCGTTCGAGCTCTTGGCGGAGGGCCTGCTGGCGGCTGGCCAGATCGCCTTCGGATCCGGCGCCGGGGCGCTGACCCTGACCTTGCTGGGTGCCCTGCCCCTGCTGCTGGTCTTGCTGGCCCTGTTGCCCGGGCTGTTGTCCCGGTTGCTGGCCCTGACCCTGCTGGCCTTGGCCTTGTTGCTGGCCTTGCTGACCCTGTTGCCCTTGTTGGCCCTGCTGACCTTGCTGGCCGGGTTGCTGACCTGGCTGTTGGCCGTCCTGTTGACCCGGCTGCTGGCCCTGGTCGCCTTGCTCGCCGTCCTGGCCGAACTGCTCTTGCAGATCGCGGAAGGCCTGATCCGACAGGTCCTGCTGATCACGGAGCGTTTCGGCCAGATCCTCCATCGATTGCTGACCGGGGGTCTGGGGGCCGCCCTCGCCCGGCTGGCCCTGGGTGATCTGCAGGTTCTCCATCAGCTGATTGTATTGCTCCATCAGCTCGGCGGCTTCGGCCATGCGGCCTTCTTCCATCAGTTCTTGTATGCGGTCCATCAGGGCCTGGAGTTCGTCCTGAGTGAATTCGAAGCTTTCGCCGTCGTTATTGTTGGCCTGATCGGTGCCGTCGCCAGGTTCCATCTGGTCGGCGAGCATCTGCATGTAATCATTGGTGGCATCGCGCAGCTCTTGCATAAGCTCGGCGATTTCCTCCTGGCTGGCGCCGTTGCGCATGGCTTCGGAGAGACGCTCCTGCGCGCGGCGCAGGCGTTCGCGGGCATCGGCGAGGGTGCCATCCTCGAGCTGGATCGCCAGCTCCCAGAGGGCTTCGGCGATCTCCTCCTGCGCTTCGGTATCGAGGCCATCGGCGCGGACCATCGTTTCGAGGCGCCGCAGGATGAAGCGCAGGCGCAGATAGGTCGTGTCGGAGCGGAAGAGCTCCTCGGGGCGGTTGGAGACAGCCTTGAGGACCTGCAGAACGCGGGGGGCGTTGTCGCGCGACCAGAGCAGGTCGCGGCGCTGTTCGATCACGGCGCGGGCGACGGGCTGGAAGAAGCCGCGGCCCGGCAGGACGAGGTCGATCTCCTCGGTACGGCCGGTCTGGCCGGTGCCATCCTCGACCTCGAGCACCATGGTGACGGGCATGCGGGCGAAGGAATGTTGGCTGAGATTGTCGATCAGCTCCTGATCGAACTGCGATAGATCGCCGGTGAAGGGCATCGGCAGATCAAGGACCACTGGCTCGCGCGGGTCGGGATCGATCTCGAGGCCATAGCGGCGGTCGGTGGCGTCCAGATCGCGGGTGAAGGTCGCGGTGCCGGCGAGGACGGCATAGTCGTCGCTGGCGGTGAAGGGCTGGTTCAGCTCTCCCATCGCGTCGGATTGGATCGGGCCGTTCGCGGCGATCTGCGGCGGCAGGTCGGGCAGAAGCGTGATGTTCCAGGAGGCGCCGCCTTGCCCGTCGATGGCAAGGACCCCGGCCTGCGTGACCTCGAAGCTTTGCATCGGGTCGGCGACGCTTCCGACATCTTCGGTGCGGCCCGAGACGGTTTCGTTGACGGTGAGCGCGCCGACCTCTCCGTAGACGCGCAGGGTGATGCGGCTGCCGACGGGCACCTCGAGCGGGCCGGGCGGGATGTCGGCGAGGTACAGCGTGGGCTTGCCGGTATAGCGCGGCGGCTCGACCCAGCCTTCCCAGACAGGACTGTCGATCACCGCATCGCCGGCCGCAACCGGACCCAGATCAGAGACGGTGCCGATGCGGAGGAAGGAGCCGAAGAGGATCGCGACGGTCAGGAACAGCAGCGCCATGTAGCGCAGGCCGTAGGGGTCGCGGCGCGCGAGGCGAAGATTGGCCGGGGCGGGCTGCGCCTTGCGGGCGCGTTCGGCCATGCGCGTGCGGTGCGCCTCCCAGACGGCGCGGGAGGCGGGATCGGTTGCGCCGATGGCCTGACTGTCGCGCAGGGCGGCGATGGGGCGGCCCGGCATGGTGGCGTCGAGGCGGTCCAGCGCATCCTCTTCGCTGGGCCAGTCGAAGCGGCGATAGCCTCTCGCGAAGGTCAGGACGATGGCAAGTCCAGTCAAGACGACGAAGGTCCAGAGCGCCTCAACCGGCAGGACGTCCTGAAGGCCGAACATCAGCGCCGCGATGACAGAAGCCGTCACGACCCAGAACGGCCAGAAGGCCTGCACCACACGCTCTGCGACGAGGCCCGAACGGGTCGCGAAGAGCGGCCAGCGCAGGGCCTTGTCGGTTGCGCTATCGGTCTTGGTCGGTGAGGTCAGAGCCTCTCTCCCATCGGAATGTCGGTTCGCTGCAATATAGGCCCTTTAGAGCCATGGGGGAATGGTATCGCGTCCGATCATCTCTTCATAGCTGGGACGGGGGCGGATAACCGCGACGTGATCGCCTTGGACCAGCACTTCGGGGACCATGGGGCGACTGTTATATTCGCTAGACATTACAGCACCGTAGGCGCCCGCAGAGCGGAAGGCGACGAGGTCCCCGGGGCAGAGCGGCGGAAGGTCGCGCCCCTTGGCGAAGGTGTCGCCACTTTCGCAGACCGGGCCGACAACGTCATAGGGCTGCTTTTCAGTGCCGGGGAGCGCCTCGCGGGCGGGGACGATCTCGTGCCTGGCGCCGTACATGGCGGGGCGGATTAGATCGTTCATGGCGCCGTCGAGGATCAGGAAATCGCGATCCTCGCCCTCTTTCACGAAAAGGACCTTGCTGACCATGATGCCCGCATTGCCCGCGATCAGGCGGCCCGGTTCGATCTCGATCTCGCAGCCGAGATGTTCGAGTTCCTCGCGGACGAGCTGCCCGTAATCGGAGGGCAGCGGGGGCTGGCGGTTGGAGGTCTCGTAGGGAATGCCGAGGCCGCCGCCGAGGTCCAGACGGTCAATGCTGTGGCCATCGGCGCGGAGCGCTTCGGTGAGCTCGGCGACCTTGCGGTATGCGGCGCGGTACGGCTCCAGATCCGTGAGCTGGGAGCCGATATGGACGTCGATCCCAATGACTTGCAGGCCGGGGAGATCTGCTGCCTCGCGGTAGATATCGCGGGCGCGGGAGATCGGGATGCCGAACTTGTCGCCTTTGCGGCCCGTCGCGATCTTCTCGTGCGTGCCTGCATCGACATCCGGATTGACGCGCAGCGTGATCGGCGCGGTGACGCCCATCGAGGCGGCGATGTCACTGAGCATGCGCAGTTCGGGTTCGCTTTCGACGTTGAACTGGCGGATGCCGCCTTCGAGGGCCATGCGCATCTCGTCCGGGGTTTTGCCGACGCCGGAAAAGACGATGCGGTCCCCGGGCACGCCTGCGGCCTTGGCGCGGGCATATTCGCCGCCCGAGACGACGTCCATCCCGGCGCCCGCATCGCCCAGAAGCTTGACGATGGCCAGGTTTGAGGCGGCCTTCATCGCGTAGCAGACAAGGTGCGGGCCCCAGGAGAGCGCATCGTTGAAGAGGCCGTAATGGCGCAGGAGCGTCGCGCTGGAATAGCAGTAGAACGGAGTGCCGACGCTGGCCGCAATCTCGGCGATCGGGACATCCTCGGCGTGGAGTTGGCCGTCTTTGTAAAGGAAATGGTCCATGCCTGATCGCCGTTCGTGGAGTACCGTCAGCCGGGCCATAGCCGAGCGCGCGACACGGGTCTAGGCCGGGCTTTGCCGTAGGGTGCAGGTGTCGAGGGAAGAGTAGTTTAGGGAAAGAGAAGGATGCGGACGAAGTGAGCTTTCGCTCACTCAAGATCAATGGCTGCTATGGGATTGAAGCTAACTTGTCTTTTTTGATGCCGGACGGCTATGACAAAGGATGCTGTTCTCTTCGGATGAATCTGAGCTCTTTCGAGAGTTGATAGTGCAAACACTCTATGGCTGCACATCCGTGAGGATGTCTAATCAAGCGACCGATGTGGATCTTCGCAACTGCTATGTCGGTGGGCTCGCGGATATGAGCGATTTTTTCGAAATCCATTGGATGATGCGGCGCATGGGTATCATCTCGCCAGATTTGATCTGCAAATTCACCGAAAAGGAAGTGCGAGACTTGCTCGGGACAGATCCGGGCCGATTCAAAATCGACCTGCTGTGGGTGATTGGGGCGTTTTGCGTTTCAAACCTACGCTTTCAAAAGAACGAGGTTCTTGACTGCATCGGGAGGGCCAAACCAACCGATATTTTCGTTGTTCCTCACCGTCTGACCAGCACATTTCAATTAATGGAAGCTTGCGGTTATGTGGCAAATACAGGCTCAAACTATCGGTGGGTAGAAAAAGCATCACCGGTTATATGCTCGCTCGGAACATGGTCGTTCTTCTTGGAAGAGGGTCAGGCTGCTCGCACCTATGTTCAGCGCATGTTTGAAACAATGCCAGAGCAATTCCTTGCCCTCTTCAAACCTTCTAGGGACTCGTGGTGGCCTGAGGATACTGAGCCTGGCTCTTCCGCACATCAAAAAGCCGTTTGGTGTGTTTCCAATCATTGGTACAGGGAAAGCTGGCACCTCGAAGGCGTATTCGGAGAAGAAGACAAAAGACAGTTATCTTACGGCTTTTCAATTGCGACTGATCTTGCAGAGTGGCTAAATACCTCAATACGTGCCGAACCGATAAACGAACGCCTTTAGATGTGAGCCAGGGCAGCTTATAGCATGAGCGCTGGTTAGCCGGAAACGGTCATTTATGCGGCGCGCAGCAGCTGTCAAAATGAACCTAGAGCAGTCGTTGAGACTATTTCTGCAATCGACCCGCGCTCTGGCCGGGGCGACCGCAACACACCTCACGTCTCAGCAGCCGCAAACAACCCCGCATGGGCCTCGCGCAGGACGTTCTTTTGGACCTTGCCCATCGTGTTGCGGGGAAGCTCGTCCGCGAGGATCAGTTTGCGGGGGTGTTTGAAGCGGGCGAGGGAGGGGGCGATGGCGGCGAGGATGTTGTCGGGGTCGGGGTGCGCTCCGCTTTCAGGGACGAGGATGCCGACGACGGTTTCGCCGAAATCGGGGTGCGGCACGCCGATGACGGCGCTTTCGCGGATGCCGGGCTGGTCGTCGAGGAGGATCTCGATCTCTTTGGGGTAGATGTTGTAGCCGCCCGAGATGATGAGGTCCTTATTGCGCCCGACGATGCGGATATAGCCGTCGGCGTCACGGGTGCCGAGATCGCCGGTGATGAAAAAGCCGTCGGCGCGCAGCTCGGCCGCCGTCTTGTCCGGCATCTGCCAGTAGCCCTTGAAGACATTGGGGCCGCGCACTTCGATCTGGCCGATCTCTCCGTCCGGGAGTGCGCCCCCCGTGGCGGGGTCAGTGATCTTGAGCTCGACGTCCGGGAGCGGGAAACCGACCGTGCCGGGGCGGCGGTCGCCGTCATAGGGATTGGAGGTGTTCATGTTGGTCTCCGTCATCCCGTAGCGTTCGAGGATGCGGTGGCCGGTGCGCTCTTCGAACCGGGTATGGGTTTCGGCGAGCAGCGGCGCGGAGCCGGAGACGAAGAGGCGCATGTGCCGGGTGAGACCCGCGGTGAAGCGCGGATCGTCGAGGAGGCGGGTGTAGAAGGTGGGCACACCCATCATCGCGGTGGCCTGCGGCATGTGGTCGATCATGGCGTCGAGGTCGAATTTCGGCAGGAAGATCATACTGCCGCCCGCGATCAGCGTGACGTTCGTCGCCACAAACAGCCCATGCGTGTGGAAGATCGGCAGGGCGTGGAGAAGCGTGTCGTCTTGGGTGAACCGCCAGAGCTTTGCGAGGGTCTGCGCATTGGAGAGCAGGTTCGACTGGGTGAGCATCGCACCCTTGGAGCGGCCCGTCGTGCCGGAGGTGTAGAGGAAGGCGGCCAGATCGTCTTTGCTGCGCTCGGCTGTTTGGAAGGTGGTGGGGTTGGTCGAGGCCGCCTCTGCCAGGGTTCCGCCATCCGCGTCGAGCGTTTCGAGCCGGGTGCCAAGGCGGCCTGCCATCGGGGTGAGCGCCTTGGCGGCTTTGCCGGACGCCACGAGGAGGCGCGCGCCGCTGTTTTCGACGAAATAGCTCAGCTCGCCTTCGGTATAGGCGGTGTTGAGCGGCAGGAAGATCAGGCCGGTCTGGGCGCAGGCGGCATAGAGCGCGAGGGCGTTCGGGGATTTGTCGATCTGGGCGGCGACGCGATCACCCGCCTGAAGGCCAAGATCGGTGAGGGCGTGGGCCATCTGGGCGGTTTGCGCCAGGAAAGCCGCATGGGTGATTGTCGTGCCACCTGGCAGGTGCAGAAAGGGTGTGTCCTTGCCCGCATGGGCGCCGAAGAGGGTGTCGTAAAGCGGGTTGGTCATTCGGCCTGCCTTGCTTTTGCGCGACGGCCCGGGGCGGGGGCGGCGAGCGATGCCACCTCGGGGGAGGCGATCACCTTGCGCGTCGCGGCGAACTGTTCATGGTTCTGCGCGATCCGGGTCAGGTCGTAAAGGTAGTTCACCATCGCCCCGCCGGACTGCGCGCGCCCCTTCGCGGAGGTGTCCGCCTCGGCGTGGAGGGCGTGGATCACCGCGCCGTTGCCCAGATGGAAGCGGGCGACGGGATCGAGGGGCAGATCCTCGCGGCCTTTGGCGGTCATCAGGTAGCGGGCGGCGAGCGATTTGATCTCGGCGGGGTCGGCTTCGATGTTCTGGCTGCCCAGCCAGCGGGTCAGCCCGGGGATGGGCGAAAGGGTGACGAAGGTCTTGAGATGCGTGAACTCGGCGGAGAGATCGGAGGCGACCTGCTTGATGAGTGAGCTGCCGAAAGAGATGCTGGCAAGCCCGGCCTGGCAGTTGGAGATCGAGTAGAAGACGGCCGTGTCGGCCTCTTCGGGGGGCATAGCCTCGCGGTCCTCGGCGAGCAGGTCCTGGACCGAGCCGGGGATGCCGTGGGTCAGGGCGACCTCGACGAAGATCAGTGGCTCATCGGGCATGGCCGGGTGGAAGAAGGCGAAGCAGCGGCGGTCTTTGGGGGCGAGGCGGCGGCGCAAGTCGTCCCAGCTACCTATGGCGTGGACGGCCTCGTAGGCGATGATCTTTTCGAGGATATGCGCGGGGCTTTCCCAATTGATCGGGCGCAGGACGAGAAAGCCGCGATTGAACCACGATTTGAAGAGGTGGCGGAAGTCGAGATCGAGGGCGTCGAGCGCAGGCTCTCCCTTGCCGAGGCGGAGCAGATCGGCGCGCATCCGGACGAGCGATCCGGTGGCTCCGGGAATGCGGTTGAGGCGGCGGATCAGTTCCTGCCTGGGCGGCTCGGCCGCGCTGGCGAAGGCGAGGTAGGAGGCCCGGGAGGGGTCCTTTTCGTAGTGATCGAGCGTGGTGCGGACCGCTTCGGGGTCGATGTTCATCTCGGTGGCGAGATGGCGGAAGAAGGCGAGCTTGTCAGTATCCGCGAGGGCGTCGTAGCGGGCCAGGATGCGGGTGCCGAGATCGCGGCCCGACGTCTCTCCGGGCGCGCCGATGAGGGCGCTGGCCAGATCGGTGAGCAGCCTGTCATCCTGCGCAGAGGGCGCGGGCTGGCGGTGGCGCCGCTCGAAGACGGTGGAGAGCAGGTCGGCCAGAAGGGTCACGGGATCTTGCCCATCACAGCGTCAGGCAGCCAAGTCGCGATGCCGGGAAAGAGGCAGAGGACGATGATGGCGATCACCATGCAGGCGACGAAGGGGAGTGATCCGGTGAGGATCGTGCGAAGCGAGATGTCGGGCGCGATGCCGTTGATGACGTAGAGGTTCAGCCCGACCGGCGGGGAAATCAGCCCGATCTCCATATTTATGGTCAGGATCACGGCGAACCAGATCGGATCGAAGCCGGCGGTGATGATGATCGGCAGCAGGATCGGGGCCGCCATCAGGATGACGGCGACGGGGGGCAGGAAGAAGCCCGCGATCAGCAGGAAGACGTTGACCGCGCCCATCAGGACCCAGCGGTTCACGTCGAGCGTGCCAATCCATTCGGCGATGGCCTGCGTGATGAAGAGCGAAGAGAGCATGTAGGAGAAGACGCCCGCGGCGGCGATGATGAAGAGGATCATCACCGATTCTTTGGTGCTGTCGCGCAAGACGACCCAGAGATCGCGGGGATTCCAGAGCTTGTAGACGATCATCGCGATCATCAGGCAGAGGAGCGCGCCGACGGCCGCCGTTTCCGACGGCGTCGCGATGCCGCCATACATCGCGTAGAGAACGCCGACGATGATGGCGAGGAACGGCAGGACGCGGGGTAGGATCTCGAACTTCTGGGCCCAGGTGTAGCTGCCTGTGGCCAGAAGCTCGGTATTGCCCGAGCGCCAGGTGGAATAGAGCGACCAGGCCATAAAGAGCCCGACGAGCAGCAGGCCTGGGAAGACGCCCGCCAGAAAGAGGCGCCCGATCGAGGTTTCGGTGGCGATGCCGTAGACGATCATCGTGACCGAGGGCGGGATCAGGATGCCGAGCGTGCCGCCTGCCGCGATGGAGCCTGCGGCGACACCGTCTGGATAGCCGCGTTTGCGCATTTCTGGGATGCCCATCTTGCCAATGGCCGCGCAGGTGGCGGGGGAGGAGCCGGACATGGCCGAGAAGAGCGCACAGGCGCCAAGGTTGGAGATGACGAGGCCGCCGGGGATGCGGGTCATCCAGCGTTCGAGCGCCTCGTAGAGGTCCGCGCCTGCCCGGGTCGAGGCGATTGAGGCGCCCATGATGATGAACATCGGGATCGACAGAAGCGCGAAATTGTCGAGCTTGCCGAAGAGAATTTCGGGCATGAGTTCGAGAGAGCGGACGCCGTCGAAGATGATCAGGAAGCCCGCCGAGACGATCAGAAGGCCGATGGCGACGGAGACGCCGGAGAAAAGGACGAGGATCGTCATGACCGCGACGAGCGCGCCGAGAACGAGGGGATCCATCAGCTGTCCTCCAGTCCGAAGGGTTTTTCGGTGCCGGTGATCACGGCGACGAGATCGGCAATCAGTTGCAGCATGAGAAGGCCGAAGCCGACGGGCAGCGCGAAATAGGGGATCCAGAGGCGCACGCCCCAGACCGTGTCGGAGCGCCACCCGCGATCCCAGGCGAAGTGCCAGTATTCGTAACCGTACCAAAGCATGACGCCGATGATCAGGATCGAGAGGCTGAGCGTGAAGACCGCGAGGGCCTTGCGAAGTCCCATCGGCAGGGCGAGCGGGATCAGATCGACATTCACATGGCCGCGCAGGAGCTGCACATAGGGCAAACCGACCAGTGTGGCGGCGATCACGAGGTAAATGACCATTTCGGTCTGCCAGACGGTGGACCAGTTCAGCACGAACCGCACGAAGATCATCTGGCAGGTAATGCCCACGGCGGCCACGATCATCGCGGCAGACGTCCATCCGGCGATGGTGCTGATCCAGGCGACGGTGCGGAAAAACGCACCTTTGTCGTCCAAGGCCACCGCCTTCGTCTCGCCCCCATGTGCTGCCATAGGGTCCCCTTCCCGGTTGGTGGCGGCAGGCGATTGAGGCCGCATGCCGCCGTTTCTTTATCTTTCCCCGGATCGGGGTCGGCTTATCGCGCCGTTTGGTCGTCCGCTGGCGTCACTCGACGTTGAGCGCCTTGTCCAGCAGGGCCAGACCGTCGGGCATGTCTTCGAGAAATGCCTCGTAGGAGGTCAGCTTGGCGACGCCGAACCAGGCGATGTAGTCGTCGAATGACATCTCTTTGATTTCGACGCCTTTCTCCTGAAAGACATCGCGCGCCATGCTGTCCTGCGCTGCGGCTTCGGAGAAATAGTAGTCCTGGGCGGCCTGACCGGCCTCCATCACAGCGGTCTGCTGTTCGGGCGACATGGCGTCGAACTTTGCCTTGTTCATCAGAAGCGGCATGTACATGAACCAAAGCGCGTAGTCGCCTGCCGGGGTGAAACAGGTGACCTGTTCGTAAATTTCGTAGCTGACGAAGCTTGCGGAGGAGGTGTTGGCGACCTGAAGGGTCCCGGCTTCCATCGCTTCGTAGATCTTGGAAGACGACATCGATTCGATGTTCGCCCCGGCGCCTGACACCATCGCCTCGAACGCGGCGCCTGCGGCACGCGCGGTCGTGTCTTTCACATCATCGGGATGGGTCACGCAGCCATTCGTTCCAGCGAAGCCACCTGCGAGATAGCCGTGGGCGAGGACCATGACGTCATCCTCGGCCATCAGCGCCTCGATATCGTCCATGAATTCTGATTCGGTCAGGCGCAAGGCGTGGTCGTGGTTCTGAACGAGGCCAGGCATCAGCGTGAGGCTGTATTGCGGACGCTCCCCACCCGAATAGGCGAGAGGATAGATCGTGAGATCCAGCTCGCCCGATTTGAGCGGTTCGTATTGCTCGCGCGCTTTGAAAAGGCTGCCCTTTTCGTGGATCGTGACATCGAGGCCGACATCAGCATTCGCCAGCTCAGTCGCGAAAACCTCGGCCACCTCGTGTCGGACATCGCTTGTCGACCATTGATGGCTGAGGTTCAGGTTTTGCGCGAAAGCGGCCATGGGTGTGGCAGCTATCGCGAGTGCGGCAATGGCCGCAGTCGTCAGATGGTTCATTGGGCGTCTCCAGCTCTCGTTCATGATCTCGGGGCATCCGATCGGTGCTGACCTAACGTAATAAGGTTAGCAAATTCCTGTTGAACCATATGAGCAGATAGAGGCAATCCGATGTCATCTTCAGACCGCTCAGCAGGCATTACTCCACCGATAGAGCCATATCGAGCAGCTCCTGGCCGTTCGGAACTTCCTCGACAAACGCCTGGTAGGAGGTCTCTTGCGCGAGAGCCCGCCAGGCCTCGAAATCCTCGGGCGTCATGCGCGCGATCTCCACACCGGCCTCGCGAAACACCTCTTCGGAAGCGGCGTCTTCCTTCTTGGCTTCTTCCAGGTAGAAGGCTTCTGCCTTTTCGGAGGCGGCCATGAGAGCGGCTTGCTGCTCTTCGGTGAGGTCCTCGAAAGTCGATTTGTTCATCAGGAGCGGCTGATACATGAACCACAGCGCGACATCGCCAGCAGGCGTGTAGCAACTGACCTGCTCGTAGATGCGGTAGGAGACGAAGGACGAGGACGAGGTGTTGGCCGCGTTCAGAACGCCGGTCTGCATGGCGTTGTAGATCTCGGACGACGCCATGGAGGCGATGGAGGCCCCTGCCCCGGCAAGCATCTGTTCGAAAGATTTGCCTGCGGCGCGGGTCTGGAGGCCCTGCACGTCATCGGGGCTGGTGATGCAGCCATCCTTGCCTGCAAAGCCCCCCGCGAGATAGCCGTGGACAAGGACCATGACGTCGTCTTCGGCCATTTTCTCTTCCAGTGCCTCCATGAAGGCGCTGTCGGAGAGGCGCGCGGCATGGTCGTGGTTCTTCACGAGGCCGGGCATGAGCGTGAGGTTGAAGGCGGGCTGCACGCCGCCTGCATAGCTGAGCGGCAGGACGGTCATGTCGAGCTGACCGCGGCTGAGCGGCTGGTACTGCTCGCGCGGTTTGAAGAGTGATTTGGACGGGAAGATCTTGATCTCGAGATCGACATCGGCGGCGGCGACGTCGTCGGCGACCATCTGGGCGACCTTGTGGCGGATGTCGTTGTTGGACCACTGGTGCGACAGGCGCAGTTCGGCAGCCTGAGCAGCCCCTGCCCCGACCGAGAGCGCGGCCACGGCGGCGACGAGTTTCAAAGCTGATGTCATGATGAGCCCCTTCCCAAAGACTGACCGGTCGTTTGACCTTGTTCTTATGTCGAGTATGTCTTGATTGCGCAGGACGTCAAGAATTTTGTATACAAATTTGATGTTCTTGAATTCAAGAATGTGTGGTTGAGTGGTTCACAGATGACAGAGCGACATGCGGACAGAATTGCGAAAGCGCTGGAAGAGCTGATCTTCGACGGGACCTTCGCGAATGGCGAACGGCTTGACGAGGTTCGGCTGGCCGAGCAGTTCGGGGTGTCGCGCACGCCGTTCCGCGAGGCGTTGCAGCGGCTGTCGCTGTCGGGTCTGATCGAGCTGATCCCGCATCGCGGGGCCTTCGTGCGGCAGCCGGGTCCCGTCGAGCTGATTGAGATGTTCGAGGTGATGGCCGAGCTGGAAGCGGCCTGCGGGCGGCTGGCGGCGATGCGGATTGCCGACGAGGCGCTGGAGGATCTGCGCGAGGCCAATGAACGCTGCCACGAGGCGATCGAGCGGGGCGATCCGGATGCCTATTACGCCGAGAACGAGCGCTTTCATCAGATCATCTATGCGCAGTCCGGCAATGCCTTTCTGGAGCAGGAGACGACGCGGCTGCACAAGCGGCTGCGGCCGTTCCGGCGCCAACAGCTGCGATTTCGCGGACGCATGGCGCAGTCGATGGACGAGCATGAGGCGATCGTGGAGGCGCTGGTCGCGGGCGATCCGGAAACAGCCTCAACGCGGCTGCGTGGGCATGTCGCCGTTCAAGGCGAGAAGTTCCATCGCCTGATGGCGAGCCTGAGGAGCGCGGCGGAGTAGTCGCTGGCCGCTAGCTGTCGGCGCTTTGGACCGGCGGGGCCTCTCCTGACATGAGCACTGGGAGCTGGCGCAGTAACGCGGGCAGGACCAGAGCGACACCGAACAGCGTGGCATAGAGATCGGGCGCGACCAGAAGGATCGCGGAGATCGACAGCAGTACCCTTTCGTAGCCTCTGAGCGGCGCGAAGAGCCAGTTGGCGAAGGCCGCCGACAGCATCCAGATCCCCGCCATGGCGCCGAGCGTGGCGAGGAAGAATTCGCTCCACGTAAAGCCGTCGACGACCAGCAGCATCGAGGGCGAGAAGACGAAGACGAAAGGCACGAGCGCCTTGCCCATGCCGAGCCGGAACGCGGTGTTGCCCGCCTTGAAGGCGTTGGCATCGGCGATCCCGGCGGCCGCATAGGCGGCGAGCGCCACGGGCGGCGTGATGTCCGCGAGCACCCCGTAATAGAAGACGAAGAAATGCGCGACGATTGGCTGGACGCCGAGCAGACCCAGGATCGGCGCGGCAACTGCGATCATAATCAGATAGTTCGCCGTTGTCGGGATGCCGCAGCCCATCAGAACGCAGACGATGGCCGTCATGATGAGGGTGAAGAGGAGCGTCAGACCCTCGACGCTCATCACGTCGAAGGGGAGGAAGGCGAGCGTGGCAGAGAGATTTTCGGCCCATGTGGCGGCGACGCCGGTGACCATGTAGGCGATCTTGAAGCCGACGCCGGTCAGGGTAACGACGCCAATGATGACGCCCACGAGAGCGGCGGCGGCGGTGACGGAGAGCGAATATTTCGCGCCGACGACAAAGCCGTCCCAGGTTTCACGGACGGTTTCGGTGGCGGCCGTTTTCAGGTCGTGTCGGATGAGGTTCTGCAGGACCAGCACCAGCAGGCAGGAGGCGATGCCCCAGAAGGCGGCGAGATAGGGCGTCTTCCCGGACAGCAGGATCGCCACCAGCACGAAGAGCGGCAGGGTCGTCAGCCAGCCTGCCTTGAAGACGGTCCAGGCAACGGGAAGCTCGTCCTTGGTCAGCCCGCGCAGGCCCCGGCGGCGGGCCTCCAGATGGACCTGCACCAGAACGCCGAAGAAGTGCATGAAGGCGGGCACGAGGGCCGCAGTCAGGATCGTCGTCAGCGGCACGCCGAGATATTCAATCATCAGGAAAGCGACAGCGCCCATAACGGGCGGGGTGATCTGACCGCCGGTGGAGCTGGCAGCCTCGACGGCGGCGGCGAAATGGGGCGGGTAGCCGATGCGCTTCATCGCAGGGATGGTCAGCGATCCGGTGGTGACGGTGTTGGCGATGGACGAGCCCGAGATCGAGCCGAGCATGGCCGAGGAAACAACCGAGACCTTGGCCGGTCCGCCTGCGAACCGCCCCGCGAGCGCGGAGGCCAGATCGATGAAGAGCTGTCCCAGACCGATGCGGGTGGCGAGCACGCCAAAGAGGACGAAGTGGAAGACATAGGTCGAGATCACGCCCAGCGCGGTGCCGTAGATCCCTTGCGAGGTCAGGTAGAGGTGATTGACGATGCCTTTCCAGTCAGCGCCGGGGTGGACGAGGACGCCGGGCATGGATTGGCCGAAATAGGCATAGGCGATGAAGAGAAGCGCGATCACCGGCAGCGGCCAGCCCATGGAGCGGCGCGTCGCCTCCAGCAGGACGACGATGAGCACGGTGCCCATGAAGACATCGATGGGGAACGGATTGCCGACACGCATCGCCAGATCGGTGAAGATCCATGGCACATACATCGCCGAAACGATGCCCGCGACCAGCAGGACCCAATCGTAGATCGGCAGGCCGAGCGGGGAGAGAATTGTCGATTTCGGCTCCTTGCGTTCGCCCCAGACCACGAAGGACAGGAAGATCAGCGCAAGCGTGAAGGCCAGATGGGTGCCGCGGTGGGTCGTTGCCTGGGGGATGCCGTAACCGGCGGTGTAGAAGTGGTAGCAGGAGAGCACGAAAAGCGCGATGGCCGTGGCCCAGCTAAGGGTGGGCAGCAGGGGCCGGAAGCGCATTTCGGGATCGAACTGCTCTTCGAGCGCCTGCATTTCGGCTTCGGTCAGCGCCTCCGCGCGTTCGGTAGGGGTCTGCGCCTTGGCGCGGTCGGTGTCGCTCGCAGCCATCGGGTGCTCTCCGGTCGTAGAGTTAGAAAAGCCGGTCCCGAGGGACGGGACCGGCTGGGATCGTTACTCGAGAAGGCCTGCTTCGCGGTAGAAGCGTTCGGCGCCCGGATGGAGCGGGATGCCGATGCCGTCGAGCGCCGTTTCCGGCGTAATCTCACGGCCCTTGGAGTGGCCCGCATCGAGCAGCTTGCGCGTATTCTCGTTCCAGAGGGCGGCGGTAACCTCGTAGATCAGCTCTTCGGGCTGATCGGCGCTGGTGATCCATTGCGCACCGACCGAAAGGGTCGTCACGTCATCCGCCACGCCTTCATAGGTGCCGCCGGGGACGACGTTCTCGGCAAAGAACGTGTATTCGCCGGTGATCGCTTCGGCTTCGGCGCCCGAGATCGGAACGAGGGTGATGTCGTCCTGGCTGGCGAGCTCTGCGATGGCGCCGGCGGGGAAGCCGCCGACGAAGAAGAACGCATCCATTGCGCCGTCGCGCATCCGATCGGCGGCCTGGTTTGGCTTGAGGTATTCGGCGTCAACGTCATCTTCGCTGAGCCCGTAGGCTTCGAGGATGATACGCGCATCGACCAGCGTGCCCGATCCCGGCTCGTCGAGAGAGACGGTCTTGCCCGCCAGATCGGCGACGGTCGAGATGCCGCTGTCGGCGGAGGCGACGAGGTGGATCGTCTCGGGGTAGAGGCTGGCGATGGCGCGCAGGTTCTCGACCGGTTCGCGGTCTTCCCAGATGCCGGTGCCGGTCTGCGCCCAGGTGGCGACGTCCGATTGGGAGAAGCCGGATTCGAGCGTTCCGCCCGCGATGGCGTTCACGTTGGCAACCGATCCATTGGCCGAAAGCGCGGTGGCGATGAGACCCGGCACGCCGCAGGAGCCGCCCTCTTCGCATGGACGCGATCCCGGCGGGTTGGAGATCGCGTTCGCGATCAGGCCGCCGATCGGGTAGTAGGTGCCGGAGGTGCCGCCGGTGCCGATGCGGAAGAATTGCGGCGCCTGGGCCAGAGCGACCCCGCCCGCGGCCAGACCCATCGCGATGGCCCCGATGATCGTGAAGTGACGTCGGTTCATGGTAGACCTCCCAGTCCCAGATTTTGTCATCGGACCAGCTAACACCCGTTTCAAGCAAGGTTCAATCGGCGAAAGGGCATCGCTTGCCTGCGGCGCGTCTTGGCGGCAGGATGCCTGGCGGAGTGTTCGGTGGAGACCAGCTATGCGCAATTGTGTCGTGGTGACCGGGGCGGGGCGATCCGGAACCTCGATGGTAACGGGTCTTCTGAGCCGCGCGGGGCTGCGCCTGTCGGAAGACTTGATCGGCGCCAGCGAACAGAACCCGAAAGGCGCCTTTGAGGATCGGACGATCCTGCATCTTCAGCGCGATATGCTGGCCCGGTTTGCTCCGCCGAAGATCCCGCCGCCCGAAGGCTGGCTTTCCGATCCAACGGTACTGGAGACAGAAGCTGCGTTGAGATCTCATGTCGTCGCGGCCATCCAAGAGGATCCCGCGACACTTTGGGGCTTCAAGGATCCGAACACGGCCTACACCCTTCCTCTATGGAGCCGGATCTTCGAGGCTGAGCACATCACGCCTCGGATCGTTCTTGCCGTCCGCGATCCGGTGGCGGTCATGGCGTCGATGGCGGATCATTATGGAACCGAGGCCGCGATTGCCGAGATGTTCTGGCTGACGAAATATCTGGCCGCCTTGCGGGACACGAATGGAGAGGTTTTCGTCGCCCATTACGAGCGGCTGGTTGCAGGGGACGAGGATCACCGCGCGGCTCTGCTGTCCTTTTGCGGCCTGGAGCCGGAATTGGACAGAGAGACGAGTCCCTTCATCGATCCGGCGCTCAATCGGAGCGCGGCACCGGGGCAGGCCTGCTCCAATCCGCTGGTCGCGCGGCTCTGGACGGCGCTTCAATCCATATCGGGCGCGGAGTTCGACCGGGATGCGCTGTTGACCGAGGTCAAGGCGATCGAGACCGATCTGAACGCGGCGCGGGGCTGGCTGGAGCAGATCTATCGCGAGCGGGCGCAGTGGCTCGAGCGGGCCGAGGAGCAGGCGAAGCTGATCGCGACGCTTCAGGGCACCAAGGCTGCGCTGAAGAGCAAGCTAGACGACCGGACGGCAGAGCGGAATACCCATGTTGCGGAGGCTGCCCGGATGCGCCGGGAGCGGGACAAGGCGGTCGCCAAGAGCCGCCTTCAGGCCACCCAGATTGATGGTGCAAAGTCTCAGCTGGAGCAAGCAAGAGCTCGGATCGAACGTCTGCAGGCCGCTCGGCAAGCGGTGGCGGAGGAGCATCGGGGGCATCGGCAGCGGGCGATGGAGACACGAGACAGCCTACGCCGCAAGGTGGATGCACTAAGCCGCGAGATTGGGGCGGTGAAGGCCAGCCGCGCCCGGCACATCGCCGTTTTGACATCGGATCTGGAGGCCGTGCGGGGCAGCGCGAGCTTTCAGCTTGGCCATATCCTTATGCGCGGCCTGCGGCAGCCGGGACGGAACACCCTTGCCGTTCCCATCAGGGTGGCCCGGCTCTTTCGCAGCCGCAAAGCGAAAGGCGCAGGTTCGGGCGACGGTTGACCCTGAGGTCAAGCCGTTTCGGTGATGCGGGTTCTCAGGAAGAGATAGAGCGGCAGGCCGCAGCTGACGCCGATGCCGAAGGTTGCCGGAATGGCGATGAGGGCGAGCCAGTTCCGGCGGGCGAAGACCTCGGCCAATATCCAGATGGTCAGGGCGATGGCGGCGATGGTCAGATCCCAAACCAGGCCGGAGGTCGCGTCGTTCACGTACCACGCGTCGATCATCGGTTGCAGGTGCCAGCCGTTCTGCTGAAACCAGGAGACGAAGTAGTACATCGGGTGGATTGCGCCCCAGACCGCGAGGGCGAGGTAGATCATGCGTAGAGGTGACATTGCGATCAGAGGCCAACGAAGACTGTGACGGGCCCGCGTCCCAGACCGATGCTGGCGCCGACATCGGTGTTGCCCCGGCTGTCGATGCCAATGGAGACGTTCGGCCCGTAGGTCCGGGTCTGCTGATAGGTCGGAGGCTCGGGCGCGCCGTCCGCGCCGCAGGCGGCGAGGGTGAGCAAGGCGAGGGCGGCGGCGATGGAACGTGTCACAGGCGATCCTTCCAGGCAGCGATCTGTTTGCGGACCTCGGACGGCGCGGTGCCGCCATAGGAGGTGCGGGAGGCAACAGACGCCTCCACCGTCAAGACATCGTAGACGCTTTCGGTGATGCCGTCATGGACAGATCGCATCTGATCGAGCGTCAGATCGGGGAGGTCGCAGTTTTCCGCCTCTGCGAGGGCGACGAGCCGCCCGGTGATGTGGTGCGCCTCGCGGAAGGGCAGGCCAAGGACGCGCACAAGCCAATCGGCCAGATCGGTGGCTGTAGAGAACCCCGAGGCGGCGGCGGCGCGCAGGGCGTCCTGGTTGGCATTCATGTCCGAGACCATGCCGGTCATCGCGGCAAGCGACAGCATGAGGGCGTCGGCGGCGTCGAAGGTCTGCTCTTTGTCCTCCTGCATGTCCTTGGAATAAGTCAGCGGCAGGCCTTTCATCACGGTCAGTAGCGCGACATTGGCGCCGAGGATGCGGCCGATCTTGGCGCGGATCAGCTCGGCGGCGTCGGGGTTTTTCTTCTGCGGCATGATCGAAGAGCCGGTGGAGAAGCGGTCGCTGAGGGTGACGAAGCGGAACTGGGCGGAGGACCAGATCACGAGTTCCTCGGCAAATCGGGAGAGGTGCATCGCGGTGATCGAGCTTGCGGCGAGGAATTCCAGCGCGAAGTCCCGGTCGGCGACCGCATCGAGCGAGTTGGCGGCGGGCGCATCGAAGCCCAGCGCCTTGGCTGTCGCATGCCGGTCGATGGGGAAGGACGTGCCCGCCAGAGCCGCCGCCCCCAGCGGAGAGAGGTTCATGCGGCGGCGGGCATCGCCGAAGCGGGCGCGGTCGCGGGAGAGCATCTCCACATAGGCCATCATGTGGTGGCCCCAGGTGACCGGCTGGGCGGTTTGCAGATGGGTGAAGCCGGGCATAACCCAGTCGGCGCCCGCCTCGGCCTGCGCCAGCAGCGCGTGCATCAGCGCCGTGATTCCTTGCGTGGCCGCATCGCATTGGTCGCGCACCCACATCCGGAAATCGAGCGCCACCTGATCGTTGCGGGACCGGCCCGTGTGAAGGCGTCCTGCGGGCTCTCCGATCAGCTCGCGCAGGCGGGCCTCCACGTTCATGTGGATGTCCTCGAGCGCGGTGGAGAACTGAAATGTGCCGCCCTCGATCTCTGACAAGACCGTGAGGAGCCCTTCCCGGATCGCCTTGGCATCGCTACCGCTGAGGATGCCCGTATCGCCGAGCATCTGCGCATGGGCCCGCGAGCCGTCGATGTCCTGACGGGCGAGCCGCTGGTCGAACCCGATCGAGGCATTAATTGCTTCCATGATCGCGTCCGGGCCATCGGCGAAGCGTCCGCCCCACATCTGGTTCGAGGTGTCGGTCATAACGTAATCTTTCGGAGGTCACATGCGTCTAATCGTTCTCGCGGCTCTCTATATGGGGCTGACCGCCGGTGCAAATGCGGACCCGGCGCTGGAGGCCCTGAAGGACGGCGACATGCGCAAGCTGGTCGTCCATTCCGAGCCCGCGGCCATGCCGGAGGCGACGTTCACCGGCGAGGACGGGTCCGAGATGACACTGGCCGAGTATGAAGGGCAGGTCGTGCTGCTGAACTTCTGGGCGACCTGGTGCGCGCCCTGCCGCAAGGAGATGCCGCACCTGTCGGAGCTACAGACCGAGCTGGGCGGGAGTGATTTTCAGGTGGTGACGGTCGCGACGGGCCGCAACCCGCCCGAAGGCATGGTGCGCTTTCTCGAAGAGATCGGCGTGGACAACCTGCCGCTGCACCGCGATCCCCGCCAGAAGCTGGCCCGAGGGGCGGGCGTGCTGGGCCTGCCGGTGACGGTGCTGCTGGACCGCGAGGGCCGCGAGATCGCGCGGCTGCAGGGTGACGCCAACTGGGCGTCGGACAGTGCGAAGGCGATGATTGGGGCGGTGATGGCGCGGTAGGGGTTTTGGGGTGGTGAGGGGAGTTTGGGCCAAGGTCCGCTTGGAGCCCAAAGTACTGAAATTCCGCAATGCAGCCAATGTCCGGTTCAGGGGTTGCGCTAAAGTTTCTTTCATACTATCGCGTCCACATGAAACAGATGAACTATCATTACACCTATTATATCTAACGGGCGCGAAAGTGCCCGAATGATGGGTGCTGGTTGATTGTTTCATACTCCAATACGCTGCTAGACCCATCTATTGCCTTGGTAGCTTTAACTATCGTTGTAGCATGTTGAGATCGTGCTGATCGGTAGTTTAGCCGGTGCCGAGGCACCAACTCAGGGGAGTTGGCAGAGCGGTCAAATGCGGCGGACTGTAAATCCGTTGGGGCAACCCACCTAGGTTCGAATCCTAGACTCCCCACCAAACTTAGTTTTCCGAGACGCCAAATGAGCATTCAGGTTTAAACCGTGTGTATTCATTTGAAAGCTCGTTCTTGTATATGGCAACTGACACAGTCAGTCATCTACATCGCTGATCGAACCAGACTTTCATCATTGAAATGTCAACGGCAGCAAAGTCCGCCTATCGGTCATTGCGAGACCGTGCACGTTTTCCAAAGCAGCCAGACCTCAAGCCAAAGCTTCATATCTTTCACAGCGTACTACATGGTCGTTCACCATGCCGACCGCTTGCATGAAGGCGTAGACGGTCGTAGGGCCGCAAAATTTGAAGCCCTTGGACTTGAGAGCTTTGGAGAGGGCGGTGGAGGTGTCCGTTTTGGCGGGGACGTCCGAAATGTCCGTTCGGGCGGGTTGGAGAGGGTCTCCGTCCACGAAAGACCAGATGAAGTCGGAGAAGGGCTCGTCCATGGCGCGATAGGCGCGGGCATTGCCGAGGGTTGCCTCGATCTTGCCGCGGTGGCGGACGATGCCGGGATCGGCGACGAGGCGGTCGATCTCGGGCGCGCCCCATCCGGCGAGGGTTTCGGGATCGAAGCCCGCAAAGGCGGCGCGAAAGCCCTCGCGTTTGCGCAGGATCGTGATCCAGCTAAGGCCGGACTGGAACCCTTCGAGGCAGAGGCATTCGAAGAGCCGGACGGGATCGCGTTCGGGCACGCCCCATTCGGTGTCATGATAGGCAATGTAGAGCGGATCGTTCCCGACCCAGTCGCAGCGGCTCATCGGCGGGATCCTTCAAATGCGATCTTTTACCTCCTCTTAGGATGTCTGCCCCAAGGATCGCTCGCAAGGAGCAATTCCCCGGCCTTGAAGGACCCGATCATGCGCGACAGCGACCCTTTCGTCCCCGTGACCGATACGATCCCGTCCGATCCGCTGAGCTATGCGGTCGACCGGCGCGATCAGGGCGTGTTGAAGATGGTGCGCGATGCACTGTCGAGCAATCGGACGCAGCTGGCGTTTCAGCCGGTGGTCTACAACACCGACCCCCGGCGCGTCGCGTTCTACGAGGGATTGATCCGGATCATCGACCCGACCGGGCGGCCGATCCCGGCGCATCAGTTCATGCCGGCCGTAGAGGCGACGGAAATTGGGCGCGAGATCGATGTGGAGGCGCTTAGGCACGGGTTGGTCGCCCTGCGCAACGATGCGAGCCTGCGGCTGGCGGTGAATATGTCCGCGCGGTCGATCGGCTATGGTCCCTGGCGGCGGGTTCTTGATGATGGTCTGGCGCGCGACCGGCATATCGGCGAGCGGCTGATCCTGGAGATTACGGAAAGCTCCGCGATGCTGATGCCCGAGATCGTCATCGCCTTCATGGCCGAGCTGCAGGATCTGGGAATTGCCTTTGCCCTCGATGATTTTGGCGCGGGCTATACCGCGTTCCGGTATCTGCGGGATTTCTACTTCGACATCCTGAAAATCGATCAGGATTTCATCAACGGGGTGCACGAGAGCGCCGATAATCAGGTGCTGGTGGAGGCTTTAGTCTCGATCGGGCGGCATTTCGATATGTTCACCATCGCCGAAGGGGTCGAGACGGCGGAGGATGCCGAATTCCTGGCGGGTGTCGGAATCGATTGCATTCAGGGCTTCTATTACGGACCGCCGCGGTTGAGCGCTCCGGGCTATGGCGCCGAACATCTCGAGAGCGCCTGAGCCCGGGGGGCGTTTGCCCTTCCACATTGCGCCTCTGAGCTCCAATGCCTAAACCTGATGCGACTGCGGGGGCGGCGAGTGCCTTCGCGCGGACGGACAAGGAGCCCTGCCATGACCAATGTCGTAATCGCCTCTGCCGCCCGGACTGCCGTTGGCAGCTTCGGTGGATCTTTCGCCAGCGTGCCTGCCCATGACCTGGGGACAGCAGTGCTTGAGGAGGTCGTTGCGCGCGCAGGGATCGACAAAGGCGAGGTCGAGCAGACGATCCTGGGTCAGGTGCTGACGGCGGCGCAAGGCCAGAACCCAGCGCGCCAGGCGCATGTGAATGCGGGCCTTCCGATCGAAAGCGCGGCCTGGGGGATCAACCAGGTCTGCGGATCGGGCCTGCGGGCGGTGGCGCTGGGCGCGCAGCACGTGATGCTGGGCGATGCGGCGGTGGTGATTGCGGGCGGTCAGGAATCGATGACGCTGTCGCCCCATGCGGCGCATCTGCGGGCCGGTCACAAGATGGGCGATGTCAAATATATCGACACGATGATCCGGGACGGTCTGTGGGACGCCTTCAACGGCTATCACATGGGCCAGACGGCCGAGAATGTCGCCGAGAAATACCAGATCAGTCGCGAGCAGCAGGACGAATTCGCGCTCGCCTCGCAGAACAAAGCCGAGGCGGCGCAGAAGGCGGGCAAGTTCGGGGACGAGATCGTACCCTATACGGTCAAGGGCCGCAAAGGCGATACGGTCGTCGATCAGGACGAATATATCCGTCATGGCGCGACGATCGAAGGTATGCAGAAGCTGCGCCCGGCCTTTGCCAAGGACGGATCGGTGACGGCGGCGAACGCCTCCGGCCTGAACGACGGCGCGGCCGCGACGCTTCTGATGACGGCGGAGGCGGCAGAGAAGCGCGGGATCGAACCCCTCGGACGGATCGTGAGCTTTGCGACGACCGGGGTGGACCCGTCGATCATGGGTACTGGGCCGATCCCGGCAAGCCGCATGGCGCTGGAAAAGGCGGGCTGGAGACCCGAGGATCTCGACCTGATCGAGGCGAACGAAGCCTTTGCCGCGCAGGCCTGCGCGGTCAACAAGGATATGGGCTGGGATACGGACAAGGTGAACGTCAATGGCGGCGCGATCGCCATCGGACATCCGATCGGTGCCTCTGGTGCGCGCGTTCTGAACACGCTTTTGTTTGAGATGAAGCGGCGCGATGCCAAGAAAGGTCTCGCCACGCTTTGCATTGGCGGCGGGATGGGTGTCGCGATGTGTGTCGAGCGGGACTGATCCGGGTCTTTGGCGGATCGGGTATCCGGATCGTGATTGCGGGGGCTCGATGGAGCGCTTGTTTGCTTTGTTTTGATCGGCGCGCGCGGCATGACGGATAGCGCTGGGCCTCCCCTGCCTTACGAGCAGCTGGTCTTCTCGGGCGGCGGGATCCGCTGTTTCTGGCATGGTGGCTGGATCGAAACGGTGACGGCAGGGCGGGCGCTTAAGCCTGCCCGCGTGATCGGCGTCTCTGGCGGCGCGCTGTCGGGCGCGGCCTGGCTGGCCGGGCGGGAGCGGACGTTGTTGGACGTGATGTCCGAGGCATTCTCGCGCGAGACGAGCAATGTCACATGGCATGATCTTGAGGGAGAGAACGGACTGACGCCGCATCAGCGGGTCTATCGCTCGGTCGTGGAGGAGGTTCTGGACCAGGCCGCACAGGCGCGGATCGCGGAGGGGCCTGCCTTTCAGGTCTTTCTTGGTCGCCCGCCCGAAGGAGCGCTGTCGGATCTCGCCGCGCTTTTGGGCGGCAGCGCCTACGAGCTGGAGAAACGCCTGTTTGCGCGCGGGACGTCGGACTGGTCGGTCAAATTCGGGCTGACCGGCGAGCGGATCGATGCGCGAGCGGCTGCGAAGGAGGGCCGACTTGTGGATCTGGTGGCAGCGGCGGCGACGATCCCGCCGGTCTTTTCGATACCCGACTGGGAGGGTGCCCCGGTGATCGACGGGGGCATGGTCGACCAGACGCCGTTTCCCGATCCTGATGAGGGGCGTACCCTGGTGCTATCGACGCGCAGCTACAGCGACCTGCCTCATGCGTCGGAGCGCGATTTTGTCGAGCCGTCGGAACCGGTTCTGGATCAGAAGATTGACTTTACCGATCCCGCCAAGCTTGAGGAGGCCTGGCGGCTCGGACAGGAGGATGGTGCGACGTGGCTTGCGGCGCATCGCGGTGGCTGAATTCAAGGGAGGAGAGACCATGGCCAGAACGGCAATCGTGACCGGAGGATCGCGCGGTATCGGAGCGGCGATCGCGAAAGGGTTGAAGGAGGCGGGCTGCGAAGTCGCGGCGACCTATGCGGGCAATGACGAGAAGGCCAAGGCCTTTATGGACGAGACCGGGATCAAGACCTACAAATGGGATGTCGGCAGCTATGAGGCCTGCAAGGACGGGATTGCGCAGATCGAAGAGGATCTGGGGCCGATCGATATTCTGGTGAACAATGCCGGGATCACGCGGGATGCGCCGTTCCACCGGATGAGTCCGGAGCAGTGGAACGAAGTGATCGACACGAACCTCACGGGGCTTTTCAACATGACGCATAACGTCTGGGGCGGCATGCGCGAGCGGAAGTTCGGGCGCGTCGTTTCCATCAGTTCGATCAACGGGCAGAAGGGTCAGTTCGCGCAGGCAAATTACTCGGCGGCCAAGGCGGGGGATCTGGGTTTCACCAAGGCGCTGGCACAGGAAGGCGCGCGGGCCGGGATCACAGTGAACGCTGTGTGCCCGGGTTATATCAACACGGACATGATGGCGGGCATCAAGGACGAGGTGATGAAGGATGTGATCCTGCCCGCGATCCCCGTCGGGCGGCTCGGCGAGGCAGAGGAAATCGCGCGCTGCGTGGTGTTTCTGGCCTCGGACAAAGCCGGGTTCATAACCGGATCAACAATTAGCGCGAATGGCGGTCAGTATATGGTCTGACCTGTTCGGGCGGGGCCATTAGCAGCCCCGTCCTTTTTCAGCCGAAGAGGCGGGTCCAGACGCTGCGCAAGACGGCGCCGCGCGCTTTGTGGGCGGCTTTCATGGCGTGGCGCAGGCGGGTGTCGGTTTCGATCTCAAACATGGGTGGACTCCTTTGGCGGGGTGACGTGTGACTTGCGCTTAAGATGCGCTTGGGCGCGGCGCCTGACAAACGAGACTTTTCAAGCGTTCGGTTAAGTTCTACTTATGTGATCATGAGCGAGCGCCTACCTCCGTTGACGGCGCTGCGCGCCTTTGAGGCAGCAGCGCGGCATCTGTCCTTTGCCAAGGCGGCGGAGGAACTGTCAGTGACCCCCGCGGCGCTGTCATTTCAGATCAAGTCGCTGGAGGAGCATCTGGGTCAGCCGGTCTTTCGCCGCCTGAACCGCGCGGTGGAGCTGACCGAAGCCGGGCGGGCGTTGCAGCCTGGGATGCAGGAGGGGTTCGCGGCGCTTAACGGCGCGTGGCGGGTGGCGCGAAAGCTGAACGATACCAAGCGTTTGACTGTCACGGCGGGGCCGGGCTTCACGTCGAAATGGCTGGCGCCGCGGCTGTTCAAGTTTGCGCAGGAGAATCCGGATCTGGAGCTGCGTTTTTCAGCCAGCCTGCGGCTGATGGATTTCGACCGGGACGAGGTGGATCTGGCGATCCGGTTCGGTCAAGGCGGGGATGAGGGGCTTTATTCCCGCACGCTGATCCGGGAATGGCTGACGCCGATGATGACGCCGCAGATGGCGAAGGGCCTTCGGGCGCCTGAGGATCTGCTCGACCTGCCGCTTATCCATCAGGACGATATAGGATTTCTTGAGCCGCCAATGGGTTGGCCCGCCTGGTTCCGGGCGGTCGGGGTGGAGCCACCCGAGATGGCGGGGCCACATTTCAGCCAAGCCGATCATGCGGTCAACGCCGCGCTTGCGGGGGCCGGTGTGGTTCTGGGGCGGGTGTCGTTAGCGGAATCGCATCTGCGCGAAGGGCAGCTTGTCATGCCCTTCGCCCGGGCGCTTTGGGCCAATGCGACCTACCGGATCATCTGCCCCGAGGGGGCGGAGACCCGTCCTCCGGTCGCGCGGTTCATCGAATTGATCACGCGCGAGGTCGAGGATATCGACGAGCTGACCGCGACGCGCGATTTCGGCGGCGCGGACGAGACCTAGCCTGCGCTGAGGCGGCTGATCTCTTCCTTGAGGTGGAGCTTTTGCTTTTTCATGCTCGCGATGGCGAGATCATCGTATCCGGGACTGCGTTGCGCTTCTTCGACCTGTGCGGAGAGGGCTTCGTGCTTTTTCCTCAGTTCCTCGACATGCGATGTCAGGCTCATGGGCATCCTCCTATGCTTTGGTGTCAGATCCTCAGCGGATCACAGAACGGCAACCAAGTCACGCCGCAGAGCAGCGCAGGGCGGCCTTGATTACGAAATCATAACATAGGTTGACGTAGGGTTAATTCCAAAGGGGGAGAGGTGCGGTTTTTCGCAGCACTTTGGAAATTGTCTGGGTGTAATCGTCTGTGTCCGAGAGGTGTTCGGGCCCGTCATGGAGCGGGAGGGGCGCGGCAAGTCGCAGGGGCGCACGGCCGTCCTTGACCGCGCGAACAAGGACGAGGTTCGGGTCGCGACCGGCGCGGGGTGCGAGAGGGGCGATCTGCATGCTCCCCAGGCGCCCCTCCAGCGCGGCGAGGATCTGGGGCAGTCGGTCGGGCTTTTGGATGAGCGTGAGCGCGCCTCGCGGAGCGAGCCGCCGGGCGGCGGTGTCGATCCAGTCGGCGAGCGTGGCCTCGCCAGAGCGGGCAGTGGCGCGGCCCGGGTTCGTCGAGGGGGTGGTTTTCGAGCGTTCGAAGTAGGGCGGATTGGCGATGACGTGGGTGAATTGCCGCTGACGCAGGGCAGCAGGCAGATCGCGCAGATCCGCCTCCACGATGGTAGCGGGAATGGCGTTGAGATTGGCATTGCGGCGGGCGAGATCGGCATAGGCCGGTTGCAGCTCGACCCCGGTCAGGTCGATCCCGGGGACCCGGCGGGCGAGACAAAGCCCAGCGATGCCGCCGCCACAGCCTAGATCGAGGACGGTGTCGCCCGCCTTGGCCGGACAAGCAGCGGCGAGCAGGACCGGGTCGATCCCTGCGCGGTAGCCATCTTTGGGCTGGAGCAGGCGGAGCGCACCGCCCAGGAAGGCGTTCTCGGTCAGGTAGTCCTCGGGAAAGACCGTCACCGACCCAGATCGATATCGTTATCGCGCAGGACCGCTTCGGCCATGAAAAGGTCGGCGCTGCGCACCATGAGGCGGCGCGGCAAAACGCCTATGCTGCCTTCGAGGACGCTCATATTTACGTCCATCTCAAACCACCGTATATCCTCCCCGTCCAGGAGGGCCTTGGCAAAGGCGATGATCGTCGGGTCGTTGCTGCGCAGAAGCTCTTTCATATTCATGACGTAGTGGCTTGGCCCTCCGGTTGTCGAGCCACATTGACGAAAGTGTCAGATGAGCCTCGATCAGCCCTCGCAGAAACCCCATGACCGTCTGGCGGCGGCGCTGGCCGAGGAAATGGGCGCGGTCAATGCGCTGATCCGCGACCGGATGGCATCCGAGCATGCGCCGCGCATCCCTGAGGTGACGGCACATCTGGTGGAGGCGGGAGGCAAGCGGCTGCGGCCGATGCTGACGTTGGCAGCGGCGAAGATGTGCGGCTATGCCGGACCCTATCACATCCATCTGGCGGCGACGGTGGAGTTCATCCACACGGCGACGCTGCTGCATGACGATGTGGTCGACGAGAGCGAGCAGCGGCGCGGGCGGCCCACGGCGAACCTTTTGTGGGACAACCAGTCAAGTGTGTTGGTCGGCGATTATCTGTTCGCGCGGTCGTTTCAGTTGATGGTCGAGACAGGGAGCCTTCGGGTTCTCGATATCCTCGCGAATGCGGCGGCGACAATTGCGGAAGGTGAGGTTCTTCAGCTGTCGGCGGCGCGAGATCTGGGAACGGATGAGGGCGTCTATCTCAAGATCGTGCGCGGCAAGACGGCGGCGCTGTTTTCGGCGGCGATGGAGGTCGGCGGTGTGATCGCGGAGCGGTCCGAGGCGGAGGTGCGGGCGCTTTACGATTATGGCGATGCGCTGGGGATCGCATTTCAGATCGTGGACGATCTGCTGGATTACGGCGGTTCGGATGCGACGGGCAAGAATATCGGCGACGATTTCCGTGAGCGGAAGCTGACGCTGCCGGTCATCAAGGCCGTCGCGGCTGCAACGGGTGAGGAGCGGGCATTCTGGGTGCGCGTGATCGAGAAAGGCGACCAGCGGGACGGTGATTTGGAACATGCGCTGGAGCTGCTGGCACGGCATGGCGCGATGGAGGCGGCGCGGGCCGATGCTTTGGGCTGGGTTGCCACGGCGAAAGCGGCGATGGCGACGCTGCCGGAGAGCGATCTGCGCGGGATGCTGGTCGATCTGGCTGATTACGTGGTGGCGCGGATCAGTTGAGGGGCGGCCTTGGCTTGCCCGTCGAGGCGAGTCGGGGCGATCCACCAGTCGGGATGCGTTTCGGAGAGGGTGTTGGCGGCGGCTTGTGCCTCGCCCTCTGACGCGTAGAGGCCGAAGCAGGTCGCGCCGGAGCCGGACATGCGGGCGAGCTGGCAGCCTTGGGTTTCGAAGATTTCGGTGAGCGTCTGCTCGATGATCGGCTGGCGCAAGATCGCGGGGGCCTCAAGATCGTTGCATTGGGTTTTCAGCCAGTCGAGCAGCAGCTCTCCCGTCGGGAGGGAATCTAGCGGCGGGTTCTGTTTGGTTTCGAGCGCGGCGAAGACGGCGGGGGTCGGGATGGTTACGCCAGGATTAACGAGCAGGATCGGGAGCGGCGGGATGTCCTGGAGCGGGGTCAGATCCTCGCCGATGCCGCGCATGCGGGTGGGCGCGCTGGCGATGCAGGCGGGGATATCGGCACCGATGCCGAGAAGCTTTGCAAGATCGGCTTGGGAGGGCTTGGGAGGCGCATCGGTGAGGGCCGCCATCGCTCGGTAAAGCGCGGCGGCATCGGCGGAGCCGCCGCCGATGCCGGCCATGGCGGGCAGGTGCTTGTCGAGTGTGATCCGCGCCTCCACGCCTGGCCATATCGCGGTCAGGGTTTGAAGGATCAGGTTGCGGGCGTCGGTTGGCACACCCTCGGCTCGAGGGCCGGTGACCTCGAGCCCCGACGGACCTGAGAGATCGACCGTGAGCAAGTCCCCGATCCCGGCAAAGGCAACGAGGCTGTCGAGTAGATGATAGCCATCCTCGCGCTGCCCGGTGACGTGAAGCGCGAGGTTGATCTTGGCCGGAGCGAAGACGCGGGCGGACCGCGTCACTGGGTCGTGGCCCTAGCCATCGTCGCGGGACGATCTTTCCGCTGCCAACCGCTGCACCGTGTCGAGTTCGGCTCCGCCCGTGAAGTCGAGACCCCGGTCGATCTTTTGCTGAAGCTCGCTCGCCAGCTCGGGCTCGGGCTTGAAGGAAAGGGCGCGGCGCCACTGAAAACGGGCCTCCTTGGCGCGGCCAACGGACCAGTAGGCGTCGCCCAGATGATCGTTGATGGTCGGATCGGTCGGCTCGAGCTCGGTCGCGCGCTCGAGCTGGCCCACGGCCTCTTCCACGCGGCCAAGGCGGTAGAGCGCCCAGCCGAGGCTGTCGATGATGTGGCCCGCATCGGGCCGCGCGCGGGCGGCGCGGTCGATCATGTCGAGCGCTTCGGACAGACGTTCGTTCTTTTCGACCAGCGAATAGCCGAGATAGTTCAGGACCTGCGGCTGGTCGGGATTCTTGTCGAGCGCGGCGCGAAGGTCGGCTTCGGCTTCGGCCCAGTTTCCGCTGCGATCCTTGGTGATGCCGCGATAGTAGAGGATTGTCCAAGGCGCGGCATCGCCCATCAGATTGAGCGCGCGATCATAGGCGCGGCCTGCCTCGTCATAGCGGCTGAGGCGGCGCATTGTATCGCCGAGCAATGCGTGGACACGCGGCAGGGCGCCGTGGGTTTCGGTGAGCTGGCGCAGCACCTCGATCGAGGCCTCGACCTGACCCGATTGGCGGAGCGCCTCGGCGCGGCCCATCTCGGCCGAGGCAAAGGCGGGATCGTCGCGGGTGATCGTGTCGTAAGCGGCCGTCGCAAGGCCGTGCTGGCCAAGCCGGTCGAGAAGGCGCGCAGACATCAGGATCGCATCGGTGTGGCCTGGATCGATATGGGCGGCGGTACGGGTGTAGAGCAGAGTGTAGTCGTCGGCCATCTCGCCATCGAGCGCCGTGGCGACGGAGAAGAAGACTTCGGCCAGACCGCTTCGGGGTGTGGGGATCAGATCGAAGCTGAGGCCGTTGCCCTTGGCGAGCGTTGTCTGCATCCTGAGGACAAGCGGGTCGCGGCGGGCGCCGAAGACCTCGGTCAGGAGCTGGGCGGCTTCGACGTCGCGGTCGAGTTCGCTGAGGATCTGCGCGCGGGCTATGGCGCCCCGGCGGCTGCGGGCGATGATCTGTCCGGTTTCGGAGGTCATGACGGCCTCGGCCGCGTCGAACCGGCCGATGGAGGCGAGGGCGAGCGCCTTGTGATAAAGCGCAAAGCCGGTCAGGCCTTCGGTATCGGCCACTTCGTCGAAAGCGTCGATCGCGGCATCTATCTTGCCTTCGGCAATGAAGGCCCAGGCTTGCAGAAGACCGTCGACCAGCGGGCCAACGGTGTGGCCGGATTCAAGAGAGGTGAAGATCTCCCGGTAGTTGCCGGTGAGAATGTCGTCTGCGGCGAGCGCCATGGAGGCGACCTGGCTGGTGCCGCCGCTGGCGCGCAACCGCTCTGCGATGGAGATGGCCTGGGGGACCCGGCCTGCGGCCATCTGGGCCGCGATGCCTTTTTCCATGATCTCAAGGTGGCCCTGATTTTCGAGCATTGCCTGCACGAAATAGCGCGAGGCGGCTTCGAAGTTCTTATCGAGCCCGGCCTGTCTGGCGGCAAGGTAGGCCCCTGCCCCGTCCTGCGCTGTCGCTCCCGACGTCAACGCAATTGCAAACACTGCTCCGAGGCTCCACGAGCCCCTTCTATATATTGTCATTCGGACCGTCCCCTCGGCTGAATGTCGTTGGTTCCCCCAGAATTCAGCCTAGTGAGGCGATTTCTGGGCGACAACCGGGGAGATGCGTGAATTCCGGGGGGCGCGCTGCTTTTACGCAACGGATCGGGGCATATGCCTGCGAAAGAGGCAGGCTTTAACTCACATATTCGGGTAGTTAGGCCCGTCACCCCCCTGCGGAACCGTCCAAACGATGTTCTGGGAGGGGTCCTTTATGTCGCAGGTCTTGCAGTGCACGCAGTTCTGGAAGTTGATGACGAAACGCGCATCCTTGCCTTCTTCTTCGACGAATTCGTAGACGCCCGCCGGGCAATAGCGCTGTGAGGGGCCTGCATATTTCGGCAGGTTCACGTCGACCGGGACGCTCGCGTCTTTCAGCGTGAGGTGGGCGGGCTGTTGCTCTTCATGGTTGGTGAAGGAGAAGGCGACATTGGTCAGGCGGTCGAAGCTGATCGTGCCGTCGGGCTTGGGGTAGTCGATCGGCTTGTGATTTGCGGCGTCGCCGGTGGCTTCCGCGTCGGTCTTGCCATGTTTCATCGTGCCCATGAGGGAGAAGCCGAACGTGTTAGTCCACATATCGACGCCGCCGCCGACAAGGCTCGCCATCAGGCCGTGCTTGGACCAGAGCGGTTTGACGTTGCGGACAGGCTTGAGGTCTTTGGCGATCTCGCCGGTGCGCACGAGGGCGTCGTAGCCGTTCAGGAGATCCCCGCTGCGATCTTCGGAGAGGGCCACGGCGACAGCCTCGGCCGCGGCGATGCCGGAGAGCATGGCGTTGTGGTTGCCCTTGATCCGGGGGACGTTGACCATGCCGGCGGAGCATCCGAGCAGTGCGCCGCCGGGGAATTCCAGCTTGGGCAGGGACTGCCAGCCACCCTCTGAGATAGCGCGCGCGCCGTAGGCCACGCGCTTTCCGCCTTCGAGCAGCTCCTTGACCATCGGATGGTGCTTGAACTGCTGGAAGGACAGGTAGGGGTTCACATAGGGGTTTTCGTAGCCGAGATGGACGACGAAGCCGACATAGACCTGATTGTTGTCGAGGTGGTAGATGAAGGATCCGCCGCCTGCATTGCTGCCCAGCGGCCAGCCCATCGTATGGGTCACGGTGCCGGGCTTGTGCTTGGCGGGGTCGATCTCCCACAGCTCTTTCATGCCGAGACCATATTTCTGCACGTCGCAGTCGGCATCGAGGGCGTACTTCGCGATCACCTGCTTGGAAAGCGAGCCGCGCACGCCTTCGCCTAGAAGGACGTATTTGCCGTGCAGCTCCATCCCCGGCTCATAGCCGTCGCCGGGCGTGCCATCCGGGTTCTTGCCGAATTCGCCCGCCACGACGCCTTTGACCTCGCCGTTTTCGCCGTAGACCAGTTCGGAGCAGGACATGCCGGGGAAGATCTCGACCTCGAGCGCCTCAGCCTGTTCGGCGAGCCAGCGGCAGACATTGCCCATGGAGACAATGTAATTGCCGTGGTTCTTCATCAAAGGCGGCATCGGCCAGAGCGGGATACGGATCTTGCCCGCTTCGCCCAGCATGAAGAAGTTGTCGTCCTTGACCGCCACATCGAGCGGGGCGCCTTTGTCCTTCCAGTCGGGGATCAGCTTGTCGAGGCCGATGGGATCCAGCACCGCGCCCGACAAAATATGCGCGCCAACCTCGGAGCCTTTTTCGAGCACGACGACGGAAAGATCGGGATTGATCTGTTTGAGCCGGATCGCCGATGAGATGCCCGCGGGACCTGCCCCCACGATCACGACATCATATTCCATCGCTTCGCGTTCGATCTGGCTCATCTGGCTCTCCTGTCGCGCGGCGCGGCGCTGGTCATAGTTGGTCAACGTTTTGAGCGGTATAAAGGGATGCGGGGGCGCGGGGTCAATCGGAACGGGACGTTAAAAGCCGTTTCCGCGACCTTGAGACGCCGTGGCGGGCGGTCTGGCGGGAATGTCGCCTGCCGCCACGCTTCTCGTTGGGATTCCCGAAACGGGCTGATAGGCTCAGCCGGATCGACAGACGTGCAGAGGACGAGGAATGGACAAGATCCCGCTGACCAAGACCGGGTATGACGCGGTGAATGTAGAGCTGAAACAGCTCAAGAGCGAGGAACGCCCGGCGATCATCCGGGCGATTGCCGAAGCGCGCGAGCATGGCGATCTGAGCGAGAATGCGGAATATCATTCGGCCAAGGAAAAGCAGAGCTTCATCGAAGGCCGCATCAAGGAGCTTGAGGCTGTGATCTCGCTCGCCGATGTGATCGATCCGGCGAAGCTGTCTGGCACGGTGAAATTCGGCGCGACGGTCAAGCTGGTCGACGAGGATACGGACGAAGAAAAGACCTACCAGATCGTGGGCGAGCACGAGGCCAGCATCGAGAAGGGCAAGCTGAACGTGAAATCACCGCTTGCGCGCGCTTTGATAGGCAAGGATGAAGGCGACAGCGTCGAGGTTCGGACGCCGGGCGGCGAAAAGTCCTATGAGATCCTGGAGATCGTTTACAAGTAACGGGTGAGGCGGGTTGGCCGAGCAGTCCTCTTCCAGTGACAAGGCGAATGCGGCGTTCCTGAAGAACGCCCCCGCCGTCAGCGCTGTATCGCCCGCCGAGTTGATCGCGGGCGGGGCGGCGGCGCTGTGGATGGTGATGTCGGTGCTGCTGCTTGTGGTTTGGGGGATCGACAGCGGGATCGGGCGGATCTTTCTGGTGGTCGCGATCGCGATTTACCCGGCGATCTGCATTGCCGCCCTGGCCATTGCTTTTCGCGCGCAGAGGCTCGCCGCCGAAGAGGCGGAGCGGCTGGGCGCGGCGATTACAGCGCTGAGGCAGACATACCTGCTTGACCGGCAAAGCAGCGTCGGAGCGATCCGCCCCGCCTCTGCCCCCGTTTCGGCGCCGCGCCTTGAAGCCGCGCCGCTTGAAGTGCAGGCGGATCTGCCGCTGGATCCTGCACCGAAGGCCGCGCCTTTGACGACGGTCGAGGTGATCCGGGCGCTCAATTTTCCCGATACGGCCGAGGACAAAGTCGGGTTCTCCGCGCTGGCCAAGGCGCTGCGGGACCGGGACTTCGGCAATCTGGTCCGGTCAAGCCAGGATCTGCTGACGCTGCTCAGTCAGGATGGGATCTATATGGACGATCTGCCGCCGGACCGCGCCCGGATCGAACTATGGCGGCGCTTTGCCGCCGGAGAGCGGGGGAGCGCCGTGGGCGATGTAGGCGGGATCCGCGACCAACGGAGCCTGGACAAGATCGCCGCACGGATGCGGGACGACATGATCTTTCGCGACACAGCGCATCATTTCCTGCGCCGGTTCGATCAGTTCGTCACCGATTTCGAGGCGGAAGCGAGCGACGAAGAGCTGTCAGTGATGGCCGAGACGCGGTCGGCGCGGGCCTTCATGCTGATCGCGCGGGCCTCAGGGACGTTCGATTAGGCCAGCGTCTTGACCATCGTGGTGGCCGAGGAAAAGCCGAAGAGCTTGCTAAAGGGGCCCATATCGGTGGTGCCTTTCGGCTCGAATCCCTCGCGTTCGTAGAGGGCGCGGGCGCGTGGATTGCTGTCGATCACGTCGAGGCGCAGCTTGCGGTAGCCGCGGCTGAGCGCCTCTTGGCAGATCGCGTTCAGAAGGGCTGTGCCAATGCCCTGCCCGCGCGCCTGCGGCGAGACAAAAAGACCGTCGAGCAGGAAGCGTTCATTGTCGGTATCCCGCTCGAGCAGCATCAGGATGGCGGCGCGCCAGGTGGCGCCAAGGATGCCGTAGACCCGCCGCAGATCATGGAACCCGCCGCCGACAAGCGCGCCTTCGTAGGTCTTGAAGCCGACGACACCGAGCATTTGCCCGGCCTCGGATCTCGCGACCAGCGCATGATCGGGTCTGAGGTTGTCGACGATGAACTTGAGGGCGAGGCGCTTGGGGCCAAGGACGCGGCCCAGCTTGCCGCCGAAGGCGCCCCAGTAAAGCTTGGCTACGGCGGGGCGTTCTGTCTCGTCGAAGCCGGGGGTGATCCGAGTCATAGCCCGAAGCTGCCGAAGGGTAGGAAGCGGACGGGGTCTCCGGGGGCGAAATCGCGGGCCTCATCCGGCAGCTCCACGAGGCCGTCCGCCCAGGTAAGGCCCCGGATGCGGCCCGAGCCTTCGGACGGGTAGACCTCAGCGCGGCCATCACGAATGCGGGCGCGCAGGTATTCGCGGCGGCCCTCTTTCTTGCGCTTGGAGAAGGCGGCGGGCAGGTCGATCCCCTGCGGTTCAGGCCAAGCGCCGCCTGCAAGACGGACGAGCGCGGGACGGGCGAAGATAAGGGTCGTGACGAACGCGGCGACCGGATTGCCGGGCAGGCCGAAGACGGGCGTTCCGTCCCAAAGGGCGAGCGCGAGAGGGCGGCCGGGTTTGACGGCGATACGCCAAAGCTCCATCGCGCCGGTCTGCTCGAGAAGGGCCGAGATATGGTCTTCGTCGCCCGCCGATGCGCCGCCGCTGGTGAGGATGGCGTCTGTCGTGGCGGCGCCGGTGTCGAGTGCGTCGCGGATCGCGATGCGATCGTCGGGCAGGCAGCCCAGATCGACGGCGTCGAAGCCCCATTGGTCGAGCAACGCGAGCAGCATCGGGCGGTTGGCGTCATGGATCTGGCCAGGGGCAAGATCGCTGCCCGAGGCGCGCAGCTCGTCACCGGTCGAAAGGACACCGACGCGCAGGCGGTCGTGGACGGTTGCGGTGCCATGGCCCGTTGCGCTGAGGAGGGCGAGGTCCTGCGGAGCGAGGCGATGACCGGCCTCGAAAATCTGCGCGTTTTGCTCGACATCTTCGCCCGCCGGGCGGGTATTGGCGCGGGGTTTGAGCGGGCCGCGAAAGGCGATGGCGTGCCCGTCGGTGGTCGTATCCTCCTCCAGAACAACGGTATCGACGCCGTCGGGCAGGACGGCTCCGGTCAGGATGCGGAGGGCCTGACCCTCGGGCAGCGTTCCATCGAAGGGCGCTCCAGCGGCGGCGCGACCTTTGGCGAGCGGGAGGTGATTGTCGTCAGGCCTAAGAACCGATGCGGAAAAGCCATAGCCATCGACCGCCGAATTGGCGGCGGGCGGATGGGCACGGCGCGCGTGGATCGGCGTTGCGGTATAGCGACCGGCGGCCTCCTGCAGGGGAAGCGTGGCCGTCGCGGTCACCGGGGTCATCGTCCGCCTGAGATGGGCGAGCGCGTCATCGACCGGCGTCCAGTGCGCGCCGCGCGGCATGGCGAAACAGTCGTCGCGAAGGGGCGGCGGTTTGAGGGGGCTGGTTTGCGCGGCGAGCGCGTTCAGCTCATCCTCGTGGCCGACCCCGAAGATCCAGCCTTCCTCGGTCGGCTCGACGTTCAGGATATCGGTCAGGCGATCCGACGGAAGGCGGGCGATGGTCTCGGCCAGGATACGGACCTGCACCTCGTCCTTGATGTCGCCGGATTTGACCTGGGGAGTGATCGCCTTGGAGAGAAGCGACGGCCAGATCTCGACAAAGGCGACGGGGCGATCCAGCGGCTCGAACGGCCAGACGGCGACCTTGCCCTCCAAGCGGTGGCGAAGGCGGTTGAGGACCGGCAGACCGGTGAAAATCTGGCTGCCGACGGCCCCTGCCCCGCCCATCTGCCAAGACGGAAAGGAGCTTGTCGCGAGTGTTTCGGCCTTCCGCTTCTCTGGCAGGCCATGATTTTCTCGATGTGTGCCCTTCCTTGGGAGGCTCTCGATGTCGCGGGATAGGCCGTTGAACCAGAATGGGCCAATGCCAGGGAAGCGGGCATTGATCTCCCCAGCGAGATCGAAGCGGTTGTTGGATTGGGGCGTGTCCTGCATCCGCTCTTCGAACCAGTCCCAGAGCGTGAGCGGATCGTCCGCGCCGGTGAGGGCCTTGGTGAAGCCTGTCGCGAAGGCGAAGCCGAAATCGAAGCCTGCAAGGACGGTGCGGCCTGCCTTGGTCTCCTCGTCCAGCAGGGTTGCCAGCGTCTCTTCGGCGATCTGGCGGTTGCGTTGGTAGAGCGTCTCAGTGGGGGCTCCGCCCCGGCAAATGGCGATCCAGATCGCGTCCTTGCGCGGGGTGGGGCCGGTGTCGTTGCCGCCGGACCAGTCGACCATGAGGATCGTGTCGGGCGTCACAGACCGGTCTCGCGCAGGATGAAATCGGCAATCTCGCGCGTTGCGTCGAGATGGAAGAGCGGGCGGTCGAGGTCGAGAGCGCTGTCGCTTGCGACTGCGCGGATCGTGGGATCACCCGGCGCGATCAAGGGCTGACGCGTGGCGGCGCGATGCGCCTCGATCTTGGGGTGGCTGTCGCGCTTGAAGCCCTCGACCAGCACCAGATCGACCGGATCGAGCCGGGTCAGCAGATTAGAAAGCGGCGGCTCGGGCGCGCCGCGCAGTTCGGACATCAGCGCCCAGCGGGTCGCGGACGAGAGCAGCACCTGACCCGCCCCGGCGGTGCGGTGGCGATAGCTGTCCTTGCCTTCCTGATCGAGATCGAAGTGGTGATGAGCATGTTTGACGGTCGAGACGGTCAGGCCGCGCCCGGTCAGATCGCTGACGAGGCGTTCCATGAGTCCAGTCTTGCCGGAGTTTTTGTAGCCGACGACGCCGAAGATAATCACAGCATGGCCTCGGCTTTGGTCAGGTCCTCGGGCGTGTTGACGTTGAAGAAGGCCGCATCATCCGGGAAGTCTGCCGTCGCCGCATTGTGGCGGTCGGTCCAGAGGACGACTTTCCGAGTGCCGTCCTTCAAGGCTGTGCGCAGGTCGTCGCGGAGGGCGGTAGACCAGAGGCCGAAGGTCGGATGGCGTCCGCCGGGGCTTGCGGCGAGCGCGATGGGGGCGCCGGCCTCGCAGGCTTGCGTCAGATGCGGGACGAGATCGCAGGGGAAGAACGGGGTGTCGCCGGCGACGGTGACGATGGCCTCGGCGCCGTGGGAGGCAGCCCAGTCGAGACCGGCGAGGACGCCCGCGAGAGGGCCGGGATGATCCGCGACGCTGTCAGGCAGGACGGGCAGGCCGAAGCGGGCGAGGCGACCGGGATCGCCGTTGGCGTTGATCGCAAGGCCGCCAACCTGCGGGGCGAGGCGGTCCAGGATGCGCTGGAGGATTGAGCTCTCGCCGAGCTTTAGCAAGGGTTTGTCCCCGCCCCCCATCCGGCGGGCCTGACCGCCCGCGAGGACGACGCCGAGCGGCGGGTTTGCGGTGCCGAGAGTGTGCGTCATTGCGCACCTTTCCGGATCTGGCGGGGGTCTTCCTTCCTATCTCGCGGCGCTACGTCGCGGATCAGGCGCTGTTCGCCGGAGAGGCAGACGAACCGCTCACCGCGCAGGCGTCCGATGAGGGTGAGGCCGACCTGCCGGGCGATCTCGACCCCCCAGGCGGTAAAGCCCGAGCGCGAGGCGAGGATCGGGATGCCCATCAGGGCGGTCTTGATGACCATTTCCGAAGTTAAGCGGCCTGTGGTGTAGAGCATCTTGTCCGACGCGGTTGCGCCCTCGGACAGCATCCAACCCGCGATCTTGTCAACGGCGTTATGGCGTCCGACATCTTCCATATAGACGAGAGGCTGCGCATCCTTGCAAAGGACGGTGCCGTGTATCGCGCCTGCCTCCAGATAGAGGGACGGCATCCGGTTGATCCGGGCGGAGAGCGCGTAAAGATCGGAGAGCTTCAGCGTCGTCTGAGGGAGCTGCACCTCGTCCAGCCCCTCCATCATGTCGCCGAAGACGGTGCCGACGGCACATCCACTGGTGCGGGTCTTCTTCTTCAGCTTCTCCTCATGGCGGGTCGTTCCATCGGTGCGGACGACGACCGTTTCCAGCTCCTCGTCATAGTCGACGCCCTTGATGGTCTCGTCCGGGGAAAGCATCCTCTGGTTGAGGAGAAATCCCAGGGCCAGATAGGCCGGATAATCGCCGATCGTCATGGCCGTCACGATCTCGGTGCCGTTGAGGAAGATGGTCAGCGGACGCTCCTCGACGACCGACGTTTCGACCGGCTCACCCTGCGCATCGATGCCGGTAACGGCACGTGTCAGGCCCGGTGCCTGCGGATTGGGCGCGATCAAAACGCCATCGAGATCGTGAGAAATTGCCAATTGCGGTTCCGTCTTGGGGTCGATATTCAGTCGGTCATGTCACGCCAGACTAAGGTCTTCGGATGACCGTCACCACCTCGAAATCGGCCTATGCGTTGGGTCTTCAGGATGGCTTTCCGTTCATCATCGCCGTGATCCCCTTCGCCGTCCTTTTCGGTGTGGTTGCGACCGAGGCGGGGCTCGACCTTTTGCAGGTTCTGTCGTTCAGCGTCGTGGTCATTGCTGGGGCCGCGCAATTCACTGCGCTTCAACTGATGATAGAGGAAGCGCCGACCCTCATAATCCTGGTGACGGCACTTGCCGTGAACCTGAGAATGGCAATGTATTCGGCATCTCTCACGCCCTATCTGGGCGACGCGCCGCTTTTGACGCGGGCCTTCGTGTCGTATTTTCTAGTCGATCAGAGCTATGCCTGTTCGATCGTTCGGTTTGAGGAAAATCCCGAGTGGAGTACGGCAACGCGGGTCTCCTACTTCTTCGGAGCGATCACCCTCGTTTGCCCAATGTGGTATGTAATGACCGTCGTCGGAGCCTTGATTGGAACGTCCCTGCCGGAATGGCTCGCGCTGGATTTTGCGGTGCCGATCACCTTCCTGGCACTGATTGCGCCGATGCTGCGGACAATTCCGCATCTGGCGGCGGCTGTCACGTCGATCGTGCTGGCGCTGGTCTTTGCCTTTTTGCCCTATAATCTGGGACTTCTCATTGCGGCCGTCAGCGCGATGGCGATCGGAGCGGAACTGGAGCGGCGTACGTGATCGCCGATGATGGCCTTGTCTGGACGGTCATCTTCGCGCTCGGTGCGGGTAGCTTCCTGATCCGGTTTTCATTTCTGGGCATCGTGGGCAGACGGCCCTTGCCCGAATGGCTGCTGCGCCATTTGCGCTATACGGCTGTGGCTGTTTTGCCGGGTCTGGTCGCACCGCTGATCTTCTGGCCTGAGGCGACCGGGGGAGAGCTTGATCCGGCGCGGCTTCTCGCGGCGGGCTTTACGGTGATCCTAGGTCTTCTGACGCGCAATATTCTGGCGGCGATCATGGGGGGCCTGTCGACGCTTTACATCGTGCAGATCGCCCTGCGCCTTATCTAGCGCGGCGCTTCGATACCTTCGGCGATGTCGCGTTCGTAGAGGCGGCTTTGGATGCCCGGAAGCTCCGCGAAGGCGCGGTGAAGGCGCATGGGGAACCATGTGCGGGGCAGACTTTCGAAGCCGGGAATGTCCTGAAGGATGTCGGTCACGGATTGCGCGCAATGGGCTTTTGGGACGGCGCCATAGGCCATTGCAGCTTGCATAATCTGCTCAGCGGTTTGCGGCGGAACGATGAGCGTCTGGGACAAAAGCTCAAGGTTTTCATTGGTATAGAAGGCGATATACGTCTCGAGCATCGAGTCGGTCATGCCGAAGATGACGTCATTGCGTTCGGCAAAGGATGCATGCGCGAAATTGCCAGCGGGATCAAAGACAACGCGCTGGGAGCCGTTTATGAGAAGCCCGGTGTGGGCGCCGGAGCCGTCGCGGCCGCGGGCGGTGAAGAGGGTGATCGAGGTGGGGCCGGGGTGTTGGTAGACGGCCCGGGACACGACGTCGTCGCTGGCCCAGCGGGGTTCTGCCCCACCGCAGGCCGCAAGCAAAAGGACGCCGCAAAGCGCCGTCACCGCACGAAAGCCGGTCATGTCAGGAAGCGAAAAGCGCCAGGAAAACAAGGATACCGACGATAATTCCGACGCTCCACATGGTGAAGCTGACGAAGCGTTCGAACGTCTTTTCCTGCTCGGTGATGTCCATCTCACCTTCTTTGTAATCGTCGGCCACGGGTCAGGCTCCTTGAAAACGGGTGTTGCAGAGGTCTCTAGACGATTCCGGCAGCTCTGTCACGCCGTTGAAACGTCATTGTTTTCAGATAGTTGCTCTTCTTCCAGCTCTTGAAAGAGACGAAAGCCGATCCGGTTGGGTTCGGCAGCATCGATATGTTTAGGCAAGGCGCGGAGCGTCACGTTCATCTGGGTGACATGCTGGATCATCTGGGTCTTGGCGCCGGTTGGATCAGTGCCGTAGTAGGTAACGATATCGGGGTCGAAATAACCCATCCCCTCGATCTTGAGGGTGCCGCTGGTGGAGCCGACAAAGCCCATGGCCAACTCGTGCTCGTTGTCGAGAGTTTCCTCGAATTTCTTGATATAAAAGATAATTCTTTCATAGGCCCAGCGTGCGGGGCTTTTCTTTTCGGCGGATTTCTTCAGCTTTTCGGGCACGTCGGGGCATTGCCCTTCGGGGGTGACATGCACCTCCCGAATCTTGGGAATAGCGTCGGCTTCGAGGGCTTCGGCGGAGGTTTGGATCGGGCTGGTCATGGGCGCTCCGGCTTGGGGTCGGAAGGTCAGTCTAATGGAGTGTTGCGCGGCGGGGCGAGGGCGAAATTGTCGCTTCGGTATCCGGTCGGTATCGCGTCGGTATTTGGTCGGTGGATTTCCTGGTGCTTTTACCAATTCCTAAGACACCGTCCGGTAGTCTCGGCCTTGATCTTACGAACGAATTGGAGGCGCCGAATGAATCTGAACAACACATCACCGCAACGGGTGTTACAGGGATCTGTTTCTTAGCTTGCGACAATCAGCCGGTGATACGCTGCCAAAGCCAGGTTTCGTCACCAGTTAACGTTCTGGTCACACGTCCCGTGGCGAGGAGGTGGTTGAGATGCGCGACCGCCTCGGCCAAAGCAAGGCCGTATTCACCGCCTTTGATCTCGCGCTTGAAAAGGATGGGGAAGCAGTCGGCGGCGCTGTGCGGCTCTTCGAGAAAAAGCGCGAGCCGGTCGAGAGCGTTCTCGTGGTTGTCGATGAGTTGCTTGAGCCGGAAGGGAAGTCCGGTGAAGGGAAGCTTGTGACCGCCGAGGACAAGGTGATCGTCTTGCGCCAAGGTCGCGAAGTAGCGGCAGGAGGTGAGCCATTCGTCGAGAGGATCGGCCTCGGGCTCGTTCGGGTGGACGCCGATATTGGGCGAGATCGAGGGGAGAAGCTGATCGCCCGCGAGGATCAGGTTATCCGTCTCGGACCAGAGAACGGCATGTTCGGGGGCGTGACCATGGCCGATCTCAATCCGCCAGGTGCGGCCTGCCGCCTCGACCCGGTCGCCTTGCTGAAGGCGGCGGAAGCCGGGCGGGAGGGGGGCCACGGCGTCGGCGAAGTTGAAGGGGCGGGAGGCAGCGCGGTCCTCGTAGATGTCCTTTGCCATTCCTGCGCGGCGGTAGAAGGTCAGGGCTTGCTCGCTAGGGCGGTCCTGCTCGTCCAGCGTCAGCATCCGGGCGTAGAGCCATGAGGTGCGGGTGGTCCAAAGCTCGGTGCCCTGCTCCTGAAACCAGCCGGCGAGGCCGATATGATCAGGATGGTAATGGGTGACGATCAGGCGGTGGACCGGTTTGCCTGCAAGCGGGCCGGTGAGGATGGCGGTCCAGAGGTCGCGGGTCTTTTGCGAGGCGAAGCCGGTGTCGATGATCGTCCAGCCGTCCCCGTCATCGAGCGCGTAGACGTTGACGTGATCGAGCGCCATGGGAAGCGCGAGGCGGAACCAGAGGATGCCGGGCGCGACCTCGATCCCGTCGGGGCCGGTGGGGGGCGTGTCCCAGTGGTAATGGATGGTCATGCGAAACCGACCAGGGACGAAAGGATCTGTGACGGCGCTGCAATGCGGTGAGGATCGCGCCCGGCCCGAGGGTGGGTGCATCGCACCCGCCCTGGGGGGCGGGTCGGGTGCGATCCGGGGCTGACGCCCCGGAAGAAGCTATGAGCAGATGAGCCGGATCTCACCCGAACCAAAATCACGCCGCCAGATCGTCGTTTGTCAGGGCAAAGATCGCGTCGGCTCCGTCGCGGGTCTGGGCGAGAAGCGCCGTATGCTCGGGCAGGAGGCGGCGGATGTAGAAGGCGGCGAGGCGCTGGCGGCTGTTGTCTCCGTGCAGAGCAGAGGCGAGGTGATAATGCGCGCCAAGGATCCGGGCGAAGGCCTTGAGATAGGCGGTCGCGCCGACGAAGCGCTCGTTTAGATCCGATTGCCCGACCAGCCACTCGGTGGTCTCGCGCAGGGATTCGGCGGCCTGCCAGACAGCCTCTCCCAATTCCTTGTGAGTCTTGCGGGCGTGTTCGGCGCAGTCGATGACCTCGTCGATCAGGCGGAAGGCGGCATCGCCCCCATCCATCAGCTTGCGGGCGACGAGGTCCATCGCCTGAATGCCATTGGTGCCTTCGTAGATTGCGGTGACGCGGACATCGCGGGAATATTGCGCGGCGCCGGTTTCCTCGATGAAGCCCATGCCGCCATGGACCTGGACGCCCTCATGGGCGACCTCCATGCCGACCTCGGTGCCGAAGGATTTGGCGATCGGCGTCAGGAAGGCGGCGCGGGCCTGCCAGTCGGCGTCATCGGTGGCGGTGGCCATGTCGATCGCGACGGCGCAAGACAGGTTAATGGCGCGGGCGGCGTAGGTGTCGGCCTTCATGGCCGAGAGCATGCGGCGCACATCGGCATGTTCGATGATCGCGCCGGTGCCGGGCGCCTTGCCTTGCTTGCGGTCAACGGCATAGGCCAGCGCGTGCTGATAGGCGCCTTCGGCGACGCCGACGCCCTGGACGCCGACCCCGAGGCGGGCGTTGTTCATCATGGTGAACATGGCGGCCATGCCCCTATGCGGCTCGCCGATCAACCAGCCCTTGGCCTCGTTATACTCCATGACCGCGGTCGGGGATCCGTGCAGGCCCATCTTGTGCTCGAGGCTGACGACCTTGAGATCGTTGGCGACGCCCGCATTGCCGTTCTCGTCGGGCAGGCGTTTGGGCACCATGAAGAGCGAGATGCCCTTTGTGCCCGGCACGCCGTCCGGCAGGCGGGCGAGGACGAGATGGCAGACGTTTTCGGTGAAGTCGTTGTCGCCCCAGCTGATGTAGATCTTCTGGCCGGAGATGCGGTAGGTGCCGTCATCGTTCGGCTCCGCCTTGGAGCGGAGGGCGCCGACATCGGATCCGGCCTGCGGTTCGGTCAGGTTCATGGTGCCGCACCATTCGCCGGAGATGAGCTTGGGCAGGTAGAGGTCCTTGATGGCGTCCGAGGCGTGATGCTCGAGCGCCTCGATCTGGCCTTGGGTCATCAGCGGGTTAAGCTGAAGCGACAGGCAGGCGGACGACATCATTTCGTTCACCGCCGTCGTCAGCGTCATCGGCAGGCCCATTCCACCATATTCGGGATCGGCGGACATGCCGATCCAGCCGCCCTCCGCGATGGCCTGATAGCCGTCGCCAAAGCCCTTGGAGGTACGCACGACGCCGTTCTCGAGCCGGGCGGGGTCGGTGTCGCCATTGCGCTGAAGAGGGGCGAGGATCTCTTCGCAGAGTTTGGCGGCCTCGGTCAGGATCTGATCGGCGAGTTCGGGCGTTGCCTCGGCGAAGCGGTCGGTCGCGGTGACGCGGTCAAAGCCGGTGACATGGTCCATCAGGAAGCGGAAGTCTGCAACGGGGGCGCGATATGGCATGGTTTGTCCTTCGGACGGCGTGTAACTACGGGGCTTGACGAGAGGGTAAAGATGGACAGCGACCCCGCAACCGAAACGCAGCGTCATAGCTCCGCGACGCTGGGGCTTGGGCCGGATGATGCCGGTCTGGCGCAGGCTGTGGAGATCCTGCGAGACGGCGGTCTGGTCGCGTTTCCGACCGAGACGGTCTACGGGCTGGGCGCGGATGCGCGCAATGGTGAGGCGGTCGCCCGGATCTACGAGGCGAAGGGGCGGCCGAGCTTCAATCCGCTGATCGTCCATGTGGCGAGCCTTGAGGCGGCGGGTGAGATCGCGGAGCTGGGCGGCGCGGCGAAGGCCGTGGCGCGGGTGCTGTGGCCCGGGCCGCTGACACTGGTTTTGCCGGTGAAGGAAGGCTCCGGTCTGTCATCACTGGTGACGGCGGGACTGGCGAGCGTTGCGGTGCGGATGCCAGCGGGCCGTGTGGCGCGGCGGCTTCTGGAGGCGTTCGGCGGGCCGATTGCGGCGCCGTCAGCCAATCCGTCCGGACGGATCAGTCCGACGACGGCCACCCATGTCTTTGCCGGTCTGAGCGGAAAGATCGATGCCGTGATCGATGGCGGGACCTGCCGTGTTGGGCTGGAATCGACGATCATCGATCTGAACGGGACGCCCCGGCTCTTGCGCGCTGGAGGGGTGCCGGTCGAGGAGATCGAAGCGCTTTTGCGTCTGCCGCTGGTTGCGCCCCTTCCCGGGGAAGTACCGACCGCGCCGGGGCAGCTTGCTTCGCATTACGCGCCGAAGGGACATATGCGGCTGGAGGCGGAGAGTGCCGAGCCGGGAGAAACACATCTGGGGTTTGGCCCCGTGGCAGGCGATCTGACGCTGTCGGCGACCGGAAATCTGACGGAGGCGGCAGCGCAGCTCTTTGACTGTTTGCATAGGCTCGATGCGATGGGGGCGGAGCAGATTGCCGTGGCGCCAGTGCCCGATGAAGGGCTGGGCCGGGCGATCAATGACAGGCTGCGGCGGGCCGCAGCCCCGCGCGAGGAGGAGGCGGTCAGCGCCGCCCGCTGAGAATGCGGCGCCGTGTTCGCATCATTCAGAGCGCCCGCTTTGCGAAGTTTGTATAGAGCCAGACGACGGAGTTCATGTCTCTCAGCAATATATTGAGCTCATCAAAGATCTGTTCGGTTTCTTTGGCGGTGAGCGTTCCGCCTGCTGCGAGGCGATTGAGTTTGACTTTGGTGGCGGTCCATTTTTCTTCCACTCGCGCAAGACCGGCCTCGATCTCGGGCGTTGGCGGAGGCGCGATATCTTCCTCCGGTGCTCCGGTCATGAGGGCGGCCAGCGACGTTTCGAACAAGGACATCGTGGCTTTCAGGTCATCGGTCGACGCCTGTGCGATGTCCTCGCTCCACAGGTAGCAGGCTTCTTTGGAGATCTTCTGCGTGAGCATGCGTTGCCGGCCCGATAGATCGATGAGCCGCGCATCGGAGCGACGCATCTTTGCCGGATCCGAATATTGTGCTGACATCTCGCTCACCAGATGCTGCGCCTTTTCGAGAAGAGCGAGGTTGCCCGAAAAGATTGCATCCAGATCTTCGGTGGACAAACCACTCAGTGTGATCGTCTCAGCGGCCTGCTTGATCGGGCCCCATTGCTCGCGCAGATCGGTGATCGCGAGACGGGTTTCATGGCGCTGCTCGGTACCGATGATATTCAGATCGGCATTTCCAAACTCCAGAGCGCTAATAATGACCTCGAACTCGAACACGGTAGAGGCGAGGATCTGCTTGGCCGCAGCTGTCTTGTTCCCAGCGGACAGATTGCAGGCCGCCGCTGCGATCCTTTGGGATAGCATCCGAAGCTTGCCCGAGAAATCGACACGCTCGCTTCCCCCGATGTCATGGGGAACTGGCATCTTCGCGAGAGGCAAAGCCGACCGCTCTGCCGAGATCGGGGTGGTCACAAGCAGGATCGCAAGTCCGATTCCTGTTGCGGCCCGAGGCTGTCGGGAGCTTGGAAAACGCATATGATACTCCCTGACAGACGACCTGAAGCCTGCGGGGCAGGACGGCGCGGATCCTTTCTTCTCGTCGTTTTTCGTCAGGATTGAGATGCGACGGGTGCAGCGCGATGGCCTATCGTTAAGATTGTCGCTTTCTTCAACGTGCTCAATCTCAAGAGGACCCTATGCTGAGACCATGGTCACCGTGCCGGGCGTCTTCCTTTACCCTTGGGTTTCCGACCATGCCGAGAGAATTGACCCGATGCTGCCGGAGGGAAAGACGAGCACTGCCGCTTCGTCTGCGGTTTCGGCGAAGGCGACCTGAACGGCCCCGTCGGCGGATGTCCCGCACATCATCAGGCGGGCCTCCGGCAGGCCGCGCCGGATCCCCGAAATGCCGAGCGCGAGCGCCGGTCCGGTCGATTGGAGGATCGTTTTGAGCTGAGGGCCATGGGCGGTGCTGCCCGTTTCCTCAATCTTGCCGTCGGGCGTGCGGCGGAGAGACCCCTCGAGATGGCGGCCGCAGATCTGAAGAAACGTGCCCAGAGGCGAGCCCGGTTCGGCATTGAGATCGACGGACCAGGCTTGCGCCAGCGACTGGACGGAGAGGCCGCTTTCAACCTGGCTGCCGGGGCGTTCGGTTTCGGCGGTTTGCACGGTCAGCGGGCCGGAGGCATTCTCGAAGCGATCAACGAGGGCCGTCAGGGCCGCAAGCTGCGCCCGGTCACCGCTTTCGAGCGGTACCATGATCAGCTCTGTCGTCTCGGCTGTGGCGATGTCCTCGCTCGTCTCGGCGATGCCGAGAAGGCGGCGGCCTGCGACGAGGAGGGAGAGCGTCGTTCCGGCGCGGCGGAAGACGAGCTTTCGCAGGAGGACCGTTTCGTCGATTTCCGTCAGGAGCGCCTGAAGCGGCGGGGGAATGACGCCGCGAGACAGCACGCGGGCGCCATCCTCGCGGTATTGCGTCGTTGTCGCGGCGAGAGCCGCGAGTTTGCGCGCGATATCGTCATTTTCTTCCATGGGATCAGACCCGGCCGGAGGTGAAGCGCCGCATCATCCCACCTCGCCGCTGCTGATGCGGTCGAGGCTGGGCCGCGCCTGGGCCAGGAGGCCCGCGGTATCGACCTCGGGGCTGCAAAGAAGGCAAAGCAGATCGGCCGGTTCGGCCGTTGCCCGGAGAAAGAGATTGATTCCATCTGGCGTTGCAACGACGGCCGTGTCGGAGACGTCGCCGGTGACAGAGAGCGCGGAGGTGCCGCCCGCCCCTTCGAATAGCAGCGACGCCTCGGCGCATAACGCGTCGAGCGCTTCCTGGCGCAGGATTTTCCGGCTGCTCGTGACAAGGACCATCCGGGCCGACAGGTCCGCAAAGGCGATGGCGCTGCATTCGGGGAACTGCTCTCTCAAGCTGTCAAGGTCGTCCGATATGCTCATGGATACCATTACAGAGGGGGTCTACTCCCCTCGCATATGTCAAACGGACGGCGTTTGAAACCCCGGCCCTGTCACCTGTCGTTGGAGGCTGCTTCGCTGTCGTCTTCGGATCTGGTTTCGGCAAATGTGGACCGAAGGCCCGACAGCTCTGCCGATGGGCGTTGCGGGCGTTCGCGAGGGGGCTCTTGTGCCTCGGCGCCGATCTTGAGAGCGCCGGCGGTATCCTCTGACTCGCGCCGGGGTCGGGCGGTTCGCTCGCCGGTTGCGCGAACGCGGCGGGGCGTGACGATATCCTCCTCGCGGACGGCTTTGAGCGCGCCGGGCTTGGACTGCTTGAGCGGCTGGATCCGGCGGGTTTGCGTGGGGGGCAGCCGGGATTCTGGCGGCTCTGCCGCGTAGAGGGGGGCGACGCTCCGCGAGACAACCTCCGTCAGGCGCATCACCAGATCGATGAGGTGGTCGGCGAAGGCGTTGGCACCGCTGGCCGCCCATTTCTGCTCGTCCTCGCCAGCGGCGAGGGCTTGGGTCAGGGAGATCGGGAAGACCGCTTCGAACAGGCCGTCGGTCTCTCGTTTGACGCGGCCCAGGACGCGGTTGCGGTCGCGGTCGGTCAGAAGCTTGTCCCAGCGGGTTATGAGCAGCGCGCTGCGGGCGCGGACATTGACTGGCATCGTCTCCCAGACGCCTGCCTCGCTTTGGCGCCAGGCTTGGGTCGCGTGGGTGCACCAGAGCACGGCATCCACTTCGGACAACATGCGCTGCCAGACATCGGCGGACATGTTGGGGTCGGAAATACCGGGGAAATCGATCAGATCGCAGACTTCGAGGATGTCAGCCTCGAGAAAGAGGCGGATGACGCGCGTCTCCTCGACCGGGATTTGCCCGATATCGGAGAGCGAGACCTCGTATAGCTCGCCGTCGACAGTCTCGCGATAGGCCGGATCGTTGCCATGGGCGATCCAGACGGGAGACAGGCGGGTCGCCGTGACCTTTTCGGGCAAAGGGCGCGCGCCGAGAAGGAGGTTCGAGAGGGTGCTTTTGCCGGCGCTGAACTCTCCCATCAGGGCGATGCGCGGTTTGCGCTTCCTGCTGGACGTGTCCGCGATGGTCTGCATCTCCGTATCGCTCATCGATCAGGCCTCGGCTTGTTCTTCGGCCTGAACGCCGCCCAGTTCCTCGTACATGATGCCGAGAAGTTCGTCCCGCTCCTGCTGGGCGGTGACGCCGAAAAGGCTGTTGAGCTCGTCCAAGCTGACATCGGCCTTGTTGCTGATATCCATCAGGATTTCGCGCTGTTCGTCGATGAAATCGTTCAGGACCTCATAGGCGGCCTGGCGAATTTCCTCGGTCTGTTTCTGCTTGAGCTCTTCGACGATGGGCGAGGTTTCAGCTTCGATCAGCTCGTAGAAGCTTTCGGCGAAGGCGCGGTAGCCCTTGCGGCGCTGCCACCAGCCTTTCCACCACGCCGTCTGCAGATCGAGCGCGATGGTCTGGCCCAGCGAAACGGGTGCGGGAACGGGCGGAGCGCTGGGGGGAGAGATCGCGAACCCTTCGACCGAGACGCCGCAGACGTCCTTGTAGGTCGCGGCGGCGTCGAAGGCGGCTTCGGAGAAGACCTTTTCACAGGTGGCTGTGTAGTTGCGGCGGAGCACCTGATAGCTGGAGCGCAGGAGCATCCGAAGGCCGTTGGGGCTGTATTGCCACAGCTCGTTCTCGCCATGGGTTTCCAGATGCGTGATCAGCGATTCGAGCGCGCGGTCGAGGAAGCGCTTGTGCGACTGATCGATCCGGCTGGAGAATTGCGCGAAGACAGTATCGAGCCGCTCGTGCAGGACCTTGATGGCGTTCGCCTCGATCAGGTCGAGCCGCTCTTTGAGCGCGGTCTTGTCCAGCGGGGCAATCGTATCGCTTTCGAGCCGCATGGAGACGACCTTGGACGACGTCATGAGACCGTTGACCACGTTGAGCGCGCTCTTGCGCACGTTTTCCAGCACGTCGCGGCCCGGCCCTTCAATCACGCGTTCGGACAGCGCGTCGAAGAGGTGCGGGATGCCGGAAAGCTGCCAGACCAGCTCGGCGGGCGAAAGGCTGGCGGCGGCATCGCCGAGCATGACCTCTGCCCAGTTGAACATCGCATTGGCGCTGTCATCGACGATCTCGTGCAGGTCGCCGGAGACGGCCATATTGGCCCAGTAGGCGCTGCCGAAGACGATTTCCGGGTTGTCCGGACCGTCATTGGCGGCGAGCGTTTCGAGGATGCTTTCGCGGATCTCAAGGATCTGGGTGCTCGGCTCTGACAGCTCGTCGATCCGGTTGACGAAGATCACGACCTCGCGCGCCTTGATGTTCGAGATGAGACGCATAAGCGCCATGTCCATCGAGGTCAGCGCCTGGTGGGCGGAGAGGACCACGACGCAGATGCGGCTGTCGCGCAGGGCGTTGATCGTCACCTGCTCGCGCATCATGAACGTGTCGTTCACACCCGGGGTGTCGCGGAAGCAAAGCGGGATCGGGAATTCGTCCTGCTCGAGATAGAGGTCGGCGGACTTGGTGATGTCGGCGAAGCGGCCCTGCTGGTCGCGGATGCTTTCCTCGTCGAAATCGTCGCCCATGCAGACGTAGCGCTGGACGAGCGCCTCGTCGATATGGCCGTAATCGTGTTTCTGACCGAGAAGGAGTTCGAATTTACGGCCCAAACGTTCCTTGGTTTTTTCGCGCATATAGGCGATCTGCTGGCGGACCTTTTCAAGCTCTTCATCCGCGCCGGCGCGGCTCGACAGCTCGCCCAGGCGGCCACCGTTTTCGACAAGGTGATCCCACTCGTTCCGGTCGAAGAACTGGAAGGACGCCATCGGGCTGTCCTCGGATTCGGGGGCGTTCATGTGCAGCGAGGTGACGACCGAGGTCCACGGGTTGACGTCCGCAGGCAGGAAGTCGGGGCGACCGATCATGGCATTGACGAGCGAGGTCTTACCCGCCTTAATCTGGCCGATCATCGCGATACTGGGCTCGATGCTTCTGAGGGTCCGCGACAATTTGCGCGTCTTCTTCGACACGTCCTCACCGCCGATTTCGGCAATCGTGCTGAGCGTATCCTCGAGATCGGCGATCTCGGCGCGGAAATCCTCGAGTTTATCGAGCCCAATCGACAGCAGAGCTGTCTGCGGCTTGGCCTTCGGCTTTACGATATCCATCGCTTGTGGCTGGCTCAGGTCTTTCATTTTCTGCTCCATCCTCGATCTTAGTGGCAAATGGCCTACCGATTCGTGAACGACGAACGACAAAACCTTGATCAGCCCGGTTAATCGCCTCTTTTTTCAAGAAAAACAAGGCTTAAACGTGGCAAGATTATGTCTGCGCGGCCATCCGCGTCTTCTGGGACGCAACGTTCAGGCGGCCAGCCGCGACTCGAATTCGCGCTTCATCTGCAGCAGGACAGCGAGTGCTTCGACCGCTGCATTATCCTCTTTTTCGATCTGCATCAACTGGAGGAGGTCGGCAGCATCGAACGACATCTCGGCAGCTTTCGCCAAGGCAGGATCGTCATGCATGCCGAGCATGCCCAGTTGATCGACCAGTTCATTCGCGATCTCGATCGTCTCGTCGATGATCCATTTCGGCGCGGCCGGTCCCATCTTGGGGAGTTCCTCGGCCAACTCCTGCCCCTTGTTCGCCAGATAGCCCACCGCCTTTTCGAAGGCTTCGCGGGTCTCGGGATGCAGTTCAACCACGTTGGAGGGGGATGCATCTTCCTTGGTCTCGGCGGCGACCTCGATTTCAGGGGCCGGTTCGTCCTCGGGCTCAGGCTCCGGCGCCGGCTCTTCGACCGGTTGGGCGACCTGAACCTGATCGGCGATGCGCAGCAGCATCCGAAGGTCCGACTTTTGACGCGGGCGTCTGCGGGTCCGGGGATCGAGCGTTTTGCTTTTCTCCTCGTCCGCCTCAGGCTCCGGATCCGGCTCGGGCATCGGGGTTGCCGCCGCCGGAGGCGGTGCGGGGGTCGGAGCGATCGCCCGGGACAGGGCGTCCTGATACTGGCGCAGCAGGATGCCCGCATTGTCGAGGGCCGACTGCCGGCCCTGTTCCACGATCCGGAGGATGGCTCCGATCAGGGCGCGCCCCCCGCTCGATGTGAGCTTGGCTTTGTCGACAGATCCGTCGGGCGCGCGGGCGTCCAGTGCCTGAAGCGTCGCAATCGGATAGATCCCCTGGAAGTCTTCGGCCGCTGTCGCGCCGAGATCGGCGAGGCGGTCCTGCAGGATGCCTGAGGATGCAAGCTCATCGGCCTTGCTGATAACGAGGAACGCGTGGTCTTTGATTCGGTCCGGCATGGTGGACCAAAGCTCTTGTTCCTCATGATCGAAGGCCTGGGAACACCAGATCGCGATATCGGTGCGGCGCGCGGCCCAGCCAAGGGCGCGGCGGCGGTCGGAGATCTCCGGGCCCATGACGACCTCGAGCACTGAGATCTTGTCGAGCGCAGGAAGCCGCATTTCGAGGCGAACGAAGACGGGCGCACAGGCGGCGATCTCGCCTGCATCGATGGGTTCGATGACCTCTTCGGTGCCGTCGCGCAGGGTGCAGATCGCGCGATTGCGCTCGCCCCGGACGACCCAGAGGCTTGGCAGGCGGATGCCTTCGGGAACCACGGAGGCGCCGGTCAGGAAGTTCGTCAGCGTGGATTTTCCGGTGCCGGGCAGGCCCATGACCGACAGCCGGACAGGGTCCCGCAGGTGCATCAGGTAAAGCTTCGCCTGTTCGGCGACGGGATCAGGAAAGATCCCGGTCTGTATCCCCTTGTCGAGGGCTGCGCAGATGTCCTGTTCGGATCTGGCTGCGCTCATTTAGTTCCTCCGGCCACGCGCAGCGGGGCCTCTTCGGACTGGATGACGTCCTCGTCGCTTACCGGCTCGTCACTCGCCGATGTCTCCGCGGCCGGAGCCTCGGTTGCTTCGGTCGTCGGTGCAGGTACAGGCGCATCGCCGGAAGCGGCTGGCTCTTTGGACTGGACTTCGGTGCTTGCCTCGGCCTCTGCGGGCTCGGGCTCTTCAGCGGCATTGTCGCTTGCGGCCTCTTCTTTCGCCTCGGGCGGGGGGGCCGAGACGGGAGGGACCTGGATCGGTGGGGCCTTGCCGGTTGGCTCTGATGCGTTGGAGGCAAAGACAGGCGGGGTCTGAACCTTCCGCTCGATCGGGGCCTCGGGATCGACCTTGATCGCGACCTCGGGCGTGACGAGACGCGTGGTTGCGGCGCTGGCCTCGACATAATCGATGGGCTTGGGCGCGACCTTTTGCTCGGTCGGTTTCATGTGGTTCATCTTGATGACCGAGAAAGAGATATTGTCCTGATCGGGATCGGCCAGACCATCGAGCGCCTCGAGCAGGTAGCCTGCAATCTCCGCGCTGCGGCGGCGACGGTAGCGGTGGAGGATCTTCTCGATCTTGGCTTCCTCGAGATATTGCAGACCGTCGCTGGAGACGACGACGATATCGCCCAGCTTGAGCTCGAACGGCTTTTTCGGGCAGTCACTGCGCGCGACCTTCTCACCGAGAATGACCGAGGTCAGGCAGTTGCGGTCCGGATGATTTTTACCAGTTTCGGGATCGAGCAGGCCGGACTGGACCATGAAGTCGATCTGAGGGGCCATCGAATGGTCCTCGTTCAGTTGGCTCATCTTGCCGCTGCGGTAGTGATAGAGCGGGGAATCCCCGATCGACATCCAGTACATGCGGTTCTCGACCAGAACGAGGGAGACGAGCGTGGCGCCCATCCCGCGCGTTTCGGGATTTTCCTGAACGTGGCTGCGGACGCAATCATTCGCGATCGTCGCCGCCTCGGTCATCATGTCCGGGATTTGGTGTTCCAGCTGGAAGAGGTTCGCGCTTTGGAACTTCAGCTCGCTGAAGACCTCGGTCACGACGATCTTGCTGGCCACATCACCGGCGGCATGCCCTCCCATACCGTCGGCCAGGACGGCCAGACCGGTATCGGCACCGAACGGGAAGTCGGTGATGATGGCGTCTTCTTGGTAGTCACGTCCGCCCTGGGCTATCGCCGAGGCGACATCAAAGCGGGGTTCAGGCGATCGCCACATCGTCGCTCTCCTTGGAGTCTGGCTTGTCGGACCAGTTGAAAGTCTCGTTGCAGAGGCCGACGAAACGCAGCGTCGTGTCCCCGATTTTGATGGAGTCGCCGTCGGTCAGCGGTTCGGTGCTGACGACGGGGGCATCGTTCAGGCGAACGATGTTCGATTTGCCGCCATGGCCGAGCAGAAACTTGTGCGTTTCCGAATCGTAGACGATGGCAGCGTGGTTGGTACGCGAGATGGCGGTATCGCCAAAATCAAGCTGAACGGTCTGATCTTCACCGCGTCCGATCTGGCTCATCCCGGAATAGAGCGCGAAGGATTCGCCGCGGCCAGGACCATCGGTGACGACGACCCATCCGACCGGGAAGGTCGCGCGCTGGGTGACACGGACGGTGCTTTCTGGATCGAAGAGATCGACGACATCGGTCGTGGACTTTTCGAACCCGATGAGACGTGTCTTGGCGCGGCCCGGCCTGCGGCGGCTGCGGCCTGCAATGGGTTCGGGAATGCTGACGGTATCCTGCGCAGACGCGGCCGAGGTCGGCTCGGGCAGGGCATCGCTTTCCTCGCCGTCCATGTCCCAGATGTTGACCGGGGCGGGCGCGACGGGTGCGGCAGGCTTGTCGTCCTGAACTTCGGCGCTGACCTTGCCGATGACCTCGGTCGACTTCTGCTCGCCCACGAATGGCGGGATTGTCGTGTGCGGAGGCACGCGAACAGTCGGATGAGCCTGCGGTTCGAGCCGACGCGACATCGCGCTGTCGTCGACATCCTTTTTGGGCGACGACTTCTTGGCGATCAACTGGCGAATGAACTTCATCGTTACATCTCCTCTGACTGAGCGGGGTCGGGACGTGATCTTTGGGGATCCCGGACCATACTACTCAATAGCGCCTTTCGGAATATTTAGCGACGCCACCCACATGGAGCCCTCGCGTTGAACTGCAAAAGTAAGCCGGTCGAGCGAGGACGAGAGTTCGCGCTTTGCGATGGACTCGACCGCTTCGGGCTCGGTGATCCGACGATTAGTCGGCATGTAGGCGACGAGAACGTCCCCCACGGCAAGATCGGTTTCGATCCCTTCTGAGAGGGCCGTGACCGTTGTGATCCATGTCTCCCCGTCGAAGCGCGATTGGAAGCGCGCTGCGTCGTAGATGGAGGTTTCGTAGACCACCGGCAGGACGGTGTCGTTCGACAGGGCCTGCCCGGAGGGGTCCTGAACGCCCAGTTTGACGGACGTCTCGGACTGGTCCGCGAGGGCGATCGTTTCTGCAATCGCGGGGGCCAGCGGGGTGTTGTTGCCCAGGGCGATCCCGTTGAAGGAGACGATCCGCTGCCCGACAGATGCCCAGTCCGGAGCAGAAGCACGCAGTTCGGACACCACATTGTCGCCTGCAAGCTCGAACGGGAGGACGACGCCCCACCTGCCCTCGATAGGAGATGTCGCGGGCTGCGGCGCAGCTGCGCTGGCGTCCGGTTCGGGGGCCAGGATGGTGATGGCCGACTGTTCGGGCGCGGCCTGGCTTGACGCCGCCTCGGGTTCTGCAGCCGGGGCGGGTGCGGGCGTGGCGGGAGCGGGTTGCTCTATCGCGGCAGCGTCGACGGGAGCGGTTTCGACGGCAGCCGGGGCTGGAGCGGATTCGACGGCAGGGGCAGGCTGGACCGGCGGAGCTTCGCTATCCCCGAACTGGGTCAGGGCAATGCCGCCGATGGCGATCAGCGCGATGGCAGCGACAGAGGCCATGAGAACGGGACGCGGCAGATCGGCGACAAACGCAAGAGGAGATACCTTCTCCGGCTCTGGGGCAGGCTTTTCGGCCTGGGCCTTGGGTGCGCCAGCGTCGGCGGGCTGGTCCGAAGCGAGGGGAAGCACGATCGCTTCTTCCCCGTCCATCATACGGATCCAGTCCTTGACCGATTGTAGCCGCTTCTTGGGAAGAACGGCGAGCGCCTTGTCGATGGATGCGAGGACAGGCTCGGGGTAGTCGTCGAACCGTCCCACGAGAGGCTCGTAGGGGTCGGCGTCGCCCGAGGCGATGGCCGCGAGGCGGGCCTGGCTGTTGGACGGAACCTCGCCGGTGATGACGTGGTAGAACGACGCGCCGAGGGCGTAAAGATCGCTCCACGGGCCCTGCTCGCTGCCAGCGATGTAGAATTCCTGAGGGGAATAGCCGTCCTTGACCACGCGCATGGCAGACAGCACGCGCGTCGCCTTGGTCGCCTGTTCGCGGGCGGCGCCGAAGTCGATGAGGACCGGCTTGCGGTTGTTGTCCAGCAGGATGTTATCGGGGGAGATGTCGCGGTGCAGCATCTCCTGGCTGTGGATGAAGCCCACGGCATCGAGGAGCTGGCGGAGGATATCCTCGATCTCGGCCGGGCTGAGCGGGTCTGACGAATCCTCGATCCGGTCGAGCATGTCCGGACCTTCGACGAAATCGAGCGCCATGTAGGCGGTGTCGTTATCCTCGAACACCTGGTGGACGCCGACGATGTTCGGGTGGTCCAGCTTAGCGAGGCTGCGCGCCTCCTGGACGAAAAGCTTGACGATGGATTTCAGTTCGGACTGATGCGCGCGGGAGCGGGCCTGCACGATGGCGCGGCTGCGGCGGCAGAAGGCACCCGGAAAGCATTCCTTGATGACGATCTTCCGGTCCAGGCTATCACGCGCGAGGTAGGTGATGCCGAAGCCGCCTGCGTTCAGGAAGCACTCGATCGTATATTGCCCATGCATGAGCTTCGTGCCGGGTTCGAGTTCGTCAACGACGTCCTCTGGATCTCCCGACTGATCGACTTTCTGCGCAGTTACCATTTCATATCCAGGTTCTTGAGAAACACTGACTCTGACACTCGTACACCAAGGCTTTCGCGCTTATCGAAACCAAATCAGGCTAAAGCGTGATCCTAATCTGTTTTTTCGACGCCCCTAATACCCGGATTTAGACGGGAATTGTTTGCGATTCCAACACACAAAGCACGTATACGAAGGAAGTGTGACATAAAACTGCGTCGATGCGTTGACATTTTCTCAAAAGTATACCGCGCCCTCAACCTAAGCGTGTCCGGCCTCGCTCGAGAGGAGAAGAGTGTCGATTCCCATCGCGACCAAGGCGGCGTTCCAGCGCTCTTCGATCGGCTTATCGAAAACGAGGTCGGTTTCGGCCGGGCAGGTCAGCCAGTCATTTCGCGCGATCTCGGATTCGAGCTGCCCCGGCGCCCAGCCTGCATAGCCCAGCGCAAAAAGAGCGCGTGACGGCCCCTGCCCTGCCGCAACCTCCTGAAGGGTTTCGAGCGACGCGCTGAGACCGAATGGTCCGGACTTCTCCTCCGCTTCGGGATCGGGGCTGTCGTGGAGCACGAACCCCCGCGCCATCTCGACCGGGCCGCCGAAATGAACCGGAAAGCGGCGCCGCGTCGTCTTGATCCCGAGCGTGTCGAGAACGTCCGAAAACTTGACGGTGTTGGAGACCTTGTTGACGATAATGCCGAAGGCGCCGTCTTCGGAATGCGCGTAGAGATAGATCAGCGATCGGTAGAATCGGGGATCGGACATCGCGGGCATGGCGATGAGAAGAGAGCCTGTGAGATCGGTCGGACCGTCCATCCTTTGAGGATGGCGGGCGCGGCGGGGCCTTTCAAGGGATCGCTCGCCCCATCGTGACTTTATCGTCAGCACAGGCCGTGGCATGGGGACGCAATGACCCGATCTGCCCTCTTTTCCGCCGTTCTGCTGGCTCTCCTGCCGGTCGCTGCTGCGGCCGAGCGCCTGAGCGATGTCGCTGAGCTGGATGTTCTGACTGGTTGGCGCGAGACCTCAGGCCGGCATATCGCAGCGGTGCGGATCCGACTGGCGCCCGGCTGGAAGACCTATTGGCGCGCGCCGGGGGATGCGGGGATACCGCCGGATTTCACCTTCGAGGGCGCGCAGAACATGACCGGCGTGGCGTGGCACTGGCCAATCCCCGACGTCTTTGAGACCAGCGGGATGCGGTCGGTCGGCTATGCGGACCAGGTGGTGCTGCCGGTCGAGATTACGCCCGGCGGGCCGGGACAGATCGAATTTGCAGGATCGGCACAGATCGGGATCTGCAAGGATATCTGCATTCCGGCCTTCTTCGAGTTTTCAGCGATCCTGCCCGATAGCGGGGCGCGCGATGCGTCTATCGTGGCAGCTTTGGTCGACAGGCCGATGACGGCAGACGAGGCGGGCGTGCGGGGTGTGACCTGCCGCTTCTCTCCGCTGGCGGACGGGTTGCGCCTGACGGCGAAGGTCGAGATGGCACCGATCGGAGACGAGGAGCTGGCCGTGGTCGAGGCGGGTCCCGGCATCTGGGTGTCGGAGCCCGATGTGATGCGGTCCGGCGGGACGCTGACGGTTGGGGCCGATCTGGTTGGAGCCAAGGTTCTGGACCGAAGCGATGTGCGGCTAACGCTGCTGGCCGGTGGTCAGGGCGTCGATATCCGGGGTTGCACGGCGGGCTAGGCCCGGCGGCGGATCGTTAGCGCAAGGGCGTAGATCACAACGAGCGACGCAGCGAGGCTGGCGGCAAAGAGGCCGGCGGCCTGAAGGGGCGCCGCGGGCAAGGCTGGCAAGAGGGCGGTTCCCGCAACGAGCGGCGGGCCGAGGATCAGCGCGAAGAGCAGGGCTGCGAGGATTTGCGCGGCGAGAACCGGCCGGGCCGCGCGGGCGGCCGAGGGTCTGCCGATGGCGCGAGAGGCGCGGCGGCTGGCGCGCAGCATCTTTCCGATATCCTGCTGCATCGCCATCAGGGCGGGGACGACCAGAAGAACGAGGAGCATCCCGAAGCCAAGCCCGTAGACCAGCGTGATGACGGTGGGCTTGAGGAACTGCGCTTGCGATGACCGCTCGAACAGGAGCGGAGCGAGGCCTAGAACCGTTGTGAGCGTCGTCAGAAGGACGGGGCGGAGGCGGTCGGCGGCGCCGTCGATGATGGCGGGCAATATCCCCCGATCTTCGGCATAGTCGTCGATCGTCGTGACCAGAACGATGCTGTCATTGATGACGATACCGGTCATCCCGATGATGCCGACCACGCTGAACATCGAGAGTGGCACATCATGCATCCAATGGCCGAAGATCGTTCCGACAAGGCCGAAAGGGATGATCGCCATCACGACGGCGGGCCGGGTCCAGCTGGCGAAGATCCACGAGAGGGTCAGGTAGATCCCGAGAAGGACGAAGATGAGGCCAAGACGCGCATCGGCGAGGAACTCGTCCTCCTGTTCGGAGAGGCCGGAAAGGCGGGTTTCGACGCTGTGGAGCGTTTCAATCTCGGGGAGGATCACCTCTTCGATGCGGCTGGCGATTTCGGCGGCGCGGTCGGCGTTGTCCTCGTTCAGGTCTCCGGTGACCGAGATCAGCTGTACGCCGTTTTCGCGGGTGATCGTGGAAAAGCCGGTGCGCCGCTCGACCGAGACGATATCGGCGAGGGGCACGTAGTCGCCATTTGCGGTGCGAAGTTGGGTGCGGTCGAGGAAATCGGCGGTGAGTTCATCCTCAGGCAGCTCGACCCGGATCGCGCCGGAGCGGGGGCCATCGGGGAAGGTCGCGGCTTCGATCCCGGCGAGGCGGTTGCGAAGGGTGCGGCCCAGATCCTCGATGGTAAAGCCGAGTGCCTCGCCTTGGGCGGTCAGGTTCAAGATCAGCTCGTCCTTGTCATAGGCAAGGCTATCCTCAAGCGCCGAGACTTCGGGAAAGAGGGCAAGACGGGTCTTGAGAGCCTCTGCGGCGTCCTTGAGCGTATCGGAATTGGCGCCGTAGATCTGGACGTCGATGGCGTCGCCGCCGGGACCGCCGCGCCAGGAGCGGAAGGAGATGTTTTCGACCAGCGGAAGGCGGGTGACGCGGTCCTGAAGCTCTCCGGTGAAGGCGAAGGAGCTGTAGGGGCGCAGATCGGCGTCGATCAGCTCGATCGAGAGGCCGCCGAGCAGATCGGCGTCCTTGTTGTCGGTGCCGGACATGCCCCGGCCCGCATTGCGACCGACCTGCCCCATCGCGAAGTCGATGGGGTTGAGGCCGTAGCGTTCCTCGTATTCGGCACCAAGCTCTTCAGTGGCGCGCTGCATTTCGCGCATCATCGCCAACGTGTCTTCTCGGGTCGCGCCGTTCGCCATGGCGAAGTTGCCGGTGATCGAGCCTTGTTCGGGGGAGTTGAAGAAGCGCCACTGCACCTCGCCCGATAGAAACAGGGCGATCTGGCTGGAAAGGACGAGGACGGTTCCGGCGAGGACCGGGTAGCGCGCCCAGATGACGGCGCGGATCAGCGGGCGGAAGGCGCGTTCGCGGGCCCAGTTGAAGCCGCGCGTGATGCGGCGGGACGGGAAGTCGTACCAGTCGCGGCGGAGGGCCTCGACGATGCGCAGTTTGCGGGGGCGCGGCAGGATCAGGAAGAGGGCGAAGGGTGCGGCGAATGCGATGGAGCCTGCCGTGAGCGCCTGTGCGCTGGTCCAGGCCGGGACGATCTGCGGCGCTACCATGTGCAGGACCGCGACAGTGGCGAGGGCGGTTGCGGCGGGGATCAGCAGAATGGCGAGGGCGAGGTTCCAGGGGCTGCCTTTATCTTCGCGCCGCGCGAGGGCGTGGCTCATGTGGTTGGGCAGGATCAGGAAGCATTCGATCAGCGAGGCGATGAGGACCACGATCACCGTGAACGGGATATCGGCGATCAGATCGCCGAAGCGGCCCCCGATCACGACAAGGCCGAAAAAGGCGATGACCGTGGTTAGAGTGGAGGAGAAAACCGGTGTGAACATCCGCTTGGCGGCGTTTTCGGCGGCGGTGACGGGATCCTCTCCGAGCCGGGTGACCCGGAAATCGGCATGTTCGCCGACGACGATGGCGTCATCCACAACGATGCCGAGCGTGATGATCAGCGCGAAGAGGGAGATCATGTTGATCGTCAGGCCTGCCAGCCACATCAGGGCGATGGCGGCCAAAAGCGCGACCGGGATGCCCGCGGCCACCCAGAACGCAGTTCGCGCGTTTAGGAACAGAAAGAGCAGCGTCATCACCAGCGCGAGGCCGACCAGCGCGTTGTCGAGCAGGATCTCGAGACGGCCGGAGATGTATTCGGCGCGCGCCCGGATCAGATCGATGGAGACACCGCTGGGCAGGGTCGCCTGAAGCTCTGCCGCGACCTCTTCGACGGTGCTTTGGATATCTATCGCATCCCCTTGAGCGGAGCGGTCGACGCGCAGGGTGATTGCCGGATTTTTGCCGACGAAATAGGCGTCCGAGCGGTCGATCTGCTGGCCGGACACGAAGGCGACATCGCCGACGGTCAGGGAGGAGCCGTCGGGATTGGTGCGCAGGGTGATGCGCGCGATATCCTCGGCCGTTCTGCGGGCGGTGCCGGTCCGGATCCGTTCAGCGCCGGGGACGTCGCCGGCGGGATCAGCATCTGCTTCGGAGGCGACGGCGGAGGCGATCTCGGCCATCGTGATATCGTTTCGGATGAGCGAAAGAGACGGCACCTCAATGAGGATCTCGGGCGCGGCGATGCCCCGGATCGTTGTGCGGGTGACGCCTGCGGCAAAAAGGCGGGTCGTCAGCTCGTCAGCGAAGCGGCCGAGTTGATCGACGCCGACCGGGCCGGTGATGACGATGTCCGTGACACGGTCGCGCCAGGCGCCTCGGCGGACTGTCGGATCGTCTGCATCGTCAGGCAAGGTGGTCAGCGCATCGACGGCCTGCTGCACATCCTCCGCGCCGCGGGCGACATCCCAGCCCGGTTCGAATTCGAGATCGACAGAGGCGCGGCCTTCGCGGGCGGTGGAGGTAGAGTTTTCAACCCCTTCGACGGCGAGTAGGGCCGGTTCGAGAACCTGGACGATGGCGGCGTCAACATCCTCGGCCCCTGCCCCGTCCCAGGAGACGTTGACGGAAACGCTGTCGACGATGACATCAGGAAAGAATTGCGCCCGCATGTTCGGGAAGGCAGCAAGGCCGCCCGCGACCATGAGGACAAGGAGCAGGTTGGCCAGCGTTCGGTGACGCGTGAAGTAGGAGAGAAGCCCGCCTGCCTTGAAATCCCGCGCCATCCGCTACCCGTCCATCCGCGATTCGATGCGTTCGACCATACGGACCGGCACCTCGTCCGCTTCGAGTTGGGAGAGGGCGCGGGCCTTTGCCTCTGCGGGCATGCGGGGATTGGCCTCGATGAAAGCGACGAGGCGCGCGCGGCGTTCGGGGGTCAAGATGACGGTCGCCGCCTGTTCGGGGGCGGCATCGTCGCGCAGGGGGCGGACCTTGATGCCCGCGCCCAGAAGCGGCGAGCGTTCGGCTACGGCCTCGCGTCCGGCCAGATCCGGAGCGCGGATCAGAACGTCGTCGCCCTGACGCCGCATGAGGGTGACAGCGGCCAGTTCGAGCCGGTCGTCAGCGTCGATCAGAAGGAGCGAGCCATCCGAGCCGAGGGCGGAGGCGGGGATTTGGGCGACATTCTCGAGCGGCGGCTCCGCGATGCGGACGGTCACGAAATCGCCGGGGCGGAAGCCGCGGGTTTCATCCAGACGCGCGAAAAGAAGGCGCCCGGTCTGGCCGTCGCCGACGGCAGCGCTTTCGCGCGTGATCTCTCCGCTCGCGGTCAGATCGACGGCCCCGACATCAAGCGAAGCCTCGACCGGCAGGCCGATGAGCGCGCCGCTGTCATCGAGCAGGCGGGCATATTGGGCGGTCGAGACGCGAAAGGCGACCTCGAGCCGGGTCGGATCGATGAGGCTTCCGATCTGCTCGTTTGCGGTCAGCCGCAGGCCCGGGACAACCTGAATATCGGCGAGCGTGCCATCGAAGGCGGCGGTGAGGGTCGTGTCGGTCAGCGTGCGCTCGGCTTCAGAGAGGTTGATACGCTCGCGGTCAAGGCGGGTTCGCGCCTGATCGAGCGTCGCTTGCGATTGCGCGAGCGCCTGACGGCGGGACAGCACCGCCTGATCGGCGGAGGAGGCGGAGATCTCGGCCGCCTCGATAGCGGCGGTCGTGCCGACGCCGCGTTCGGCCAGATCGCGCTGGCGGTTGAGAGCCTGTTCCTGCAGGCGGGCCTGATCCTGCGCGGCGGCCAGTTCGTCCTCGGCGAGAACCAGACGGATCTCGGCATCCCTGAGCCCGGCCTCTGCGTCCTGCACGTCGGCGCGCACGCGCGACAGGGCCGCTTCGGCCTCGGCGCCGTCAAGGCGGAGGATCAGATCGCCCTGATTGACGGTGCCGCCGTCGAGCGCCTCGGGTCCGGTTTCGATGATCGTGCCGCCCACGGGCAGACGTAGATCGATGGTGCGGCGGCTTTGCACCTCTCCGAAGGCGGTGAGGATGGGAGTGATCATCTGCGGCGTGATCTCGGCCACGTTGACGGCGAAGACCCGTTCCTCGGCCTGACGCCCGGGGCGATCATCGGCCATCTGTTCCTGAACGGCGGATATCACGGTGCGTCCAGCCACCGCAAAAAGCGCGACGGTCAGTGCGAGAAGAAAGACACCTATCAGGCTGCGGCGAAGGAAGCGCATGAGACCTCTGGGTTGCTTGCCTTGGGAGGTAAGGCAAATTCGTGAGTATCCAAGATAACAGAAGTTGGACGACGTGAAGATAGATCACGTCGTTCTGATACAATTTTGTACATTTGAGGGGCTATTTGCGGCGCTGCTTTTCGGTCAGGCGCGGCAGGATTTCGACGAAGTTGCAGGGTCTGTGGCGGTAATCGAGCTGAAAGAGCAGGATCTCGTCCCAGGCGTCGCGGCAGGCGCCGGGGGATCCAGGAAGCGCAAAGAGGTAGGTCCCATTGGCGACGCCTGCCGTGGCGCGGGACTGCACAGCGGAGGTGCCGATCTTCGCGATGGAGATATGGGTGAAGAGTGTGCCGAAGGCGTCGATCTCTTTCTCGTAGACGTCGCGGTGGGCCTCGACCGTGACATCGCGGCCGGTTAGGCCGGTGCCGCCGGTGGAGAGGACAACATCGATGGCCGGATCCGCGCACCATTCGCGCAGTTGGGCCGCAATCTCTGTGCGTTCGTCGTGGAGCATGGCGCGGGCGGCGAGTTCATGGCCCGCGTCCTCCAGCCGGGCTGCGAGCGTGTCGCCGGAGCGGTCATCCTCAGGCGTGCGGCTGTCCGATACGGTGAGGACGGCGATGCGAACGGGGATGAAATCGCGAGTGGTGTCGAGGCTCATTTGGTCTCTCTCAGGCGGGCCTTGAGCGACAGAAGGTCGGCCCAGGCGTCGCGTTTGGCGGCCGGTTGGCGCAGAAGGTAGGCGGGGTGGAACATCGGCAAGGCGGGCCGGTCCAGAACGTCGGTCCAGTTGCCGCGCAGGCGGGTGATCCCGGCGCGGCCAAGCAGGGTCTGGCAGGGCGTATTGCCCATCAGAACGAGCAGATCGGGCGCGGCGAGGCGGATATGAGCCTCGAGAAACGGCAGAAACATCGCGATTTCGGACGGCTCGGGCGTGCGATTTTGCGGAGGACGCCAGGGCAAGACGTTGGTGATGTAGACGGATTGGGCAGCCTCGGGATGCGCGCGGTCCATGTCGATGGCCGCGAGCATCCGGTCCAGCAGCTGACCGGCTTTGCCGACGAAGGGCAGGCCCGCGAGATCCTCGTCGCGGCCCGGCGCTTCACCGACGATCATCACGCGCGCTGCCGGGTTGCCATCGGCGAAGACGAAGTTGCGCGCGCCCTCTTTCAGGTCGCAATGGGGATAGGCCGTCATCGCAGCGGCCAGCCCTTCGATATCCGAGGCGGCCTCTGCCGCGGCGCGGGCGACGGCGACGGAGTCGACCTCGGTAGGGGGCGTATGGGCTGCCGACGTCTGGGTTTTGGCTGGGGCGGCTTTGGGTGGTTTGGCCTTGGCGGGCGCCTTGTCCTCGAGCGCATAGCGGTCTACCGGCGCGTCGAGGATCGCCTCGTCCGCGCCAAGCTCGACCTGCCAGTCGAGGGCGGCCAGATCGCTCCAATAGGTGTCGGTCATGGGCGGACGCTATGCCCGCGCGGGCCGAAGGGCAACGGGAACGATTGCCGCGCGGGACGGGCTGCGTATAAGAGGCCGGGATGGGATTTCGCGCACGACATCTTTTGGGCATCGAACACCTTGCCCCGGACGAGATCACCGACGTTCTGGATCTTGCCGAGGACTATGTCGGGCTCAATCGGTCCGGCACGAAGCACAGCGATGCGCTGGCGGGGCTGACGCAGGTCAACATGTTCTTCGAGGCCTCTACCCGCACGCAGGCCAGTTTCGAGCTGGCGGGCAAGCGGCTGGGCGCGGATGTGATGTCGATGGCGATGCAGGCCTCTTCGGTCAAGAAGGGCGAGACGCTGATTGATACGGCGTTGACGCTGAATGCGATGCATCCTGATATTCTGGTGGTCCGGCATCCTCAGTCCGGCGCGGTCGATCTGCTGGCCGAGAAGGTGAATTGCGCGGTTTTGAACGCAGGCGATGGCCGTCATGAGCATCCGACGCAGGCGCTGCTGGACGCTCTGACGATACGGCGGGCGCGCGGGCGGTTGCACCGGCTGTCGATCGCGATCTGCGGGGACATCGCCCATAGCCGGGTGGCCCGGTCGAATATCATGCTGCTCGGCAAGATGGAGAATCGCGTGCGGCTGATCGGACCGCCGACGCTGATGCCCGCGGGGATCGGGGAATTCGGGGTCGAGGTCTTCGATGACATGCGCGAGGGGCTTGCCGGGGTCGATGTGGTGATGATGCTGCGGTTGCAGAAAGAACGGATGGATGGCGGGTTCATCCCGTCGGAGCGGGAGTTCTATCACCGCTACGGTCTGGATGCCGAGAAGCTGTCCCATGCCAAGGACGACGCGATCGTGATGCATCCCGGGCCGATGAACCGCGGCGTCGAGATCGACGGGACAATCGCGGACGACATCAACCGGTCGGTTATTCAGGAGCAAGTCGAGATGGGCGTAGCATTGCGGATGGCGGCGATGGATCTTCTGATGCGCGTGCGCCGCGCAGGACCGAGAGAGGTGGCGATATGATCGAAGATCTGACGATATCGGCCCATATTCACGACAGCGTTCATGTCTTCGCGTTGAACCTGCCGCCCGAGCAGGTTCCGGCTTTTGTCGAGGCGGGGCAAGATCGCTGGCCACTGAAAGAGGCGCTCGGCGCAGAGGCGCTGGATCCGGCGGGGGTCGACGTGATCCGGGTGGAGGATCTGACGGGGGTCGGGCTGCCAGGGTATCTCATTGAAGGCAGCGGCATGGATCCCGACGCGATCGAGGCGGACCGGGCACGGCTCGCGGCCTTGTCTGGGCATGTCGTTCTGATCCATGCGAGCGCCTTCGAGGGCACGGCGCAGACGCTGCTTCCGGGGCCGGAGCTGACATTCATCGCGCGGTATTCAGGGCCGGGTGGCTCTTTTGTCTCCGAGCCGCTGCGGTCGGCCTCTGCGGAGGGACAGATCAGCGGGACGGCGGAGGCTCCACCGTCGGAAGCCAAGATGAGCGGGCGCGTGGCGACGATTGCACTTCTTGTGCTGTTCGTGCTGGTGGCGCTGATGATCTGGGTGGCCGTATGAGTCAGCGCCGCCCATGAGAACGGTTCTGGCGAACGCGCGATTGATCGATCCGGAGGCCGGGCGCGAGATCTTTGGCGCCGTCGCGCTCGAGGCTGGCCGGATTTCGGAGATCGTGGACGGCGACTGGAGCGGAGACGGGCCGGTTCTGGATTGCAGCGGAAAATGCCTGGCGCCGGGGATCGTGGATGTTGGCGTGAAGGTCTCCGAACCCGGGGAACGCCACAAGGAAAGCTTTGCCAGTGCCGGGCGCGCGGCGGCGGCAGGCGGTGTGACCACGATCGTGACGCGCCCGGACACGACGCCCGCGATCGATACGCCCGAAGTGCTGGAATTCGTCTCGCGCCGTGCCGCGGAGGACAGCGTCGTGCGGGTCGTGCCAATGGCCGCGCTCACCAAGGCGCGGGCCGGGCGGGAGATGACCGAGATCGGGTTTCTGCGCGATGCGGGAGCGGCGGCCTTTACCGATTGCGACCGGGTTATCGCGGATACCAAGGTGGCGAGCCGGGCGCTGCGCTATTCAGGCGCGCTGGGGGCGCTGGTGATCGGACATGTGCAGGATCCGGGGCTGAGTGCGGGGGCTGCCGCAACGAGCGGGAAGTTCGCCTCGCTCCGCGGGCTGCCGGGAGTGTCGCCGATGGCCGAGCGGATGGCACTGGACCGGGACATCGCGCTGATCGAGATGACGGGGGCGCGCTATCATGCCGATCAGATCACGACAGCGCGCGCCCTTCCCGCGCTGGAGCGGGCCAAGCGAAATGGGCTGGACATCACGGCGGGCGCGTCGATCCATCATCTGACGCTGAACGAGCTGGATGTCGGGGCGTACCGGACCTTTTTCAAGATCAAGCCGCCTCTGAGATCCGAGGAAGATCGGCTCGCGATCATTGAAGCCGTGGCAAGTGGGCTGATCGATATCATCTGTTCGATGCACACGCCGCAGGACGAGGAGAGCAAACGCCTGCCCTTCGAGGAAGCGGCGAGCGGGGCGGTGAGTCTGGAGACCCTTCTGCCCGCGGCGATGCGGCTGGTTCATGGCGGGCATCTGGATCTGCCGACGCTCTGGCGCGCGCTGTCGCTGAACCCCGCCCAGCGGCTGGGCCTGGAGGGTGGGCGGCTGGCCAAGGGCGCTCCCGCGGATCTGGTGCTTTTCGATCCGGACGCGCCGTTTGTGATGGACCGGTTCACGCTGCGGTCGAAATCGAAGAACACGCCGTTCGATGGTCAGCGGATGGAGGGCCGGGTGCTGGGCACCTGGGTCGCGGGACGGCGGGTGTTTCCGGAGGAGATGAGCGATGCCTGATATCCCTGAACAGACCTACCTTCTGGGGATCGTGGCGCTGGCCGCCTACCTTCTGGGGTCGATCCCGTTCGGGTTATTGGTGGCGCGGATGTTCGGGCTGGGCGATGTGCGCCAGATCGGGTCGGGCAATATCGGGGCGACGAACGTTCTGAGGACCGGCAACAAGTCAGCGGCGGCGGCAACGCTCGTTCTGGATGCGCTAAAGGGGGCAGTGGCGGTTCTGATCGCCAAGGCCGCGATGGGAGAGGCGGCCGCGCAAGTGGCCGGGCTGGCGGCTTTTCTGGGCCATTGCTTTCCGGTCTGGCTACGGTTCAAGGGCGGCAAGGGCGTCGCGACGTTCATCGGCGTTATCTATGCGCTGTCTTGGCCGGTCGGGATCGCGGTGAGCGTGACATGGATTGCGGTGGTTGCGATCTTTCGCTGGTCATCAATGGGAGCGTTGCTGGCCGCTGGGCTTGCACCGGTCTGGGCGATCATTCTGGGATACGGCGCCGGGGTGGTCCTGCTGATGGCGCTTTGTGTGCTGGTCTATATTCGGCATTCGGCCAACATCTCCCGGCTTCGCGTGGGGACAGAACCCAAGATCGGGAAAGCGAAGAGCGGATAGCGCTTGCCTTTCCGGCGCATTCGATTATTTCTGTATTAACAGAAACTTTGGAAATTGAAGATGCATCTTACGCCGGCGATGAAAGACTTCATCCTTCACTGGGGGGAGATGGGTGCAAAATGGGGCACCAATCGGTCGGTGGCACAGATCCATGCGCTGCTGCATATCGCGCCGGAGCCGCTGACGGCTGAAGAGATCAGCGAAGTTCTGTCCCTGGCTCGGTCCAATGTGTCCACGGGGCTCAAGGAATTGCAAGGTTGGAACCTTGTCGAGGGCAAACGGGAGATCGGGGAGCGGCGTGATCGCTTCCATTCGGTGCGGGATATGTTCGAGCTGGTCACGCGGGTGATCGAGGAGCGGCGGGCGCGGGAATTTGCGCCCACCCTCGCGGCGCTTCAGCGGGTGCGGGAAGAGGCAGAACAGGATGCGACGCCGCAGGACGTGAAGGAACGGATCGACGAGACGCTGCAGACGATGGAGCTGTTCGACGGATGGTATCAGGACGTCTCGAAGCTGCCGAGGCGTGTTCAGATGGCCGCCCTTAACTTGGGAGGGCGGATTGCTCGTCTACTGCCTAAGTAGTTATTTAACAATGTATTTCTTTAATTACAGAAATTTTGGAAAGACTGGAAATGTGGCAAAGACTGACCTTTCATGATCGAAAGATCGATCCGGCAGCGTTCTTCTTTGCGCTGGTTGCCGCCCCTCTAGCTCCGACCGCCGCTGTCCTGGGCATCGATTTGTATCCGGCTTTTGTCGCAGTGGCTTTGATCTCGATCGTTGCAGTCTATCTTGGCGTCGTTCCCTACCTCATTCTTGGCACGCCACTATTTCTCTGCGCGCTTTTGCTCGGGCTGCGACACTGGCTTGGTATTGGACTTGTCGCCGTTTTTGCCAACGCGGTCTTCTGCGCCTCCATTTTTCTCAGTGGGGAAGACGTCGATCTCTATCTGAGCTTCGGAACGATCTTCGCCTTCATCTGGGGAGCTTTATTTGCCGTTTTCTATCGGACGACTGAGCGCCCACAATCTCAACCAAAATAAAGGATATACTCTATGACCACGACTATGATGATGTATCTCGCAGTATCCGGTAGCGTTCTCTTCATCCTGGCGATCTCGCTCTATCTGACGGGATGCCGAATGGAGGGGTGCAAGCCCGGACTGAGACCTTTGGCGGCATTTTCGGCAAGCGTGTCTTATCTCGTCGTAGGGATAGGAGCGCTTATGCTGCTCGGAGTGCTTGTGCCTGTCGGTGGACCCGTCGGTCTCACTCTAGCTCTGGGCGTGGCTTTTGTCGGGATAGGTCTTGGGTATGGTTTGGCCCTTTACCGATTGAAGATCATTCTTGCCCATGATTGAGCGGTCCAGCCCCCGTCAGTAGCTATATTCCGCAAAGACGGGGCGGACGTTTTCGCTCCAGTCCCCGCGGTACTTTGCCAGAAGTTCGTCGGCGGGGACCTGACCGGTTTCGATGCTCTCTTTGAGCGCATTGAGGAAGTGGGTCTCGTCCGGGACGAGGCCCCCTGCCCCAGGTCTGGCGCGGGCTTTCAAGCCTGCCTCGGCGATCGTGACAACCTCTAGCGCCAAATCGTGCATCCGGACGCCCTCAACCTGCGCCTGCAGGCCGTCGACGGAGGCGGCGATGCGGAGCGCCTCTCGGGTCTCGGTGGACCAGCCCTTCGCCAGATCCCAGGCGGCATCGAGCGCGGATTGATCGTAGCACAGGCCGACCCAAAGCGCGGGCAAAGCGCAGAGGCGGCGCCAAGGGCCGCCATCGGCGCCGCGCATCTCCATATAGTTCTTGATCCGGGCTTCGGGGAAGAGCGTGGTCAGATGGTCGGCCCAGTCGCTGAGGGTCGGCGTTTCCCCCGGCAGGGCGGGCAGTTCGCCGTTCAAAAAATCGCGGAAGGACTGGCCCAGCGCGTCGATATATTCGCCGTCGCGGTAGACGAAATACATCGGCACATCGAGCGCGTACTCCGCCCAAGCCTCGAAGCCGAACCCGTCCTCGAAGACGAAGGGGAGCGTTCCTGTCCGGTCCGCGTCGAGATCGCGCCAAATGCGGGAGCGCCAGCTTTTATGGCCGTTTGGCTTGCCCTCGAAGAAGGGGGAGTTGGCGAAGAGGGCAGTGGCAACAGGCTGCAGGGCAAGGGCCACGCGCAGCTTTTGCACCATGTCCGCCTCGGATTCGAAGTCGAGGTTCACCTGAACCGTGCAAGTGCGATACATCATCTGCGTGCCGTGGGTGCCGACGCGGCCCATATAGTCGGTCATCAGCTTGTAGCGGCCCTTGGGCATCACCGGCATCTGCTCGTGCGTCCAGTGCGGCGCGGCGCCGAGGCCGATGAAGCGCGCCCCGATGCCGTCGGCGACGGTCTGGACCTCGCGTAGGTGGGTGTTCACCTCGTCGCAGGTTTCGTGGATCGTCTCGAGCGGGGCGCCGGAAAGCTCGAGCTGGCCGCCCGGTTCGAGCGAGACATTGGCGCCGTCCTTTTCGAGCCCGATGATGTTGCCGGCCTCTTCGACAGCGCTCCAGCCAAAGCTGTCGCGCAACCCCTCGAGCATCGCCTTGATCGAGCGGGGGCCATCATAGGGCAGCGGCATGAGGCTGTCCTTGCAGTAACCGAACTTCTCATGCTCGGTCCCGATGCGCCACTGGTCCTTGGGCTTGCAGCCCGATGCGAGGTATTCGGCGAGCTGCTCGTGTCGTTCGATCGGGCCGCCGCCGGATTGAGGAATGGACATGGGCGCTGCTCCGGAGCCGTGTTTCGAGATGGCAAGAGGTGACCCGTTGGCCCCGGGCTGTCAATGCGGAGGTGCGGAGAGGCTGGGGCGAGCGGTGCGATCGGACTGCCAGAGGATCACATCTTCGTGCGAGCGGAGGGCCCGGACGGTGCGGGCAGCGTCGAGGCCGGGCAGAAGCAGGATCTCTTCGAGCAAATCATGCGCGTTGCGGGTGTCGGTCGGGATGTCGAGCCGATTGCCTTCGCTGTCGGTCAGGTGCCATCTGCCTTGGGCCAGGCGTACTTCGGTCAGAAGATCCATGGAGAGCAGGCCGCCCCCGTCGGCTGAGAGATAAGCGAGCTGGCGTTCGTTGATCTCGACCACGCCCGCGCCGTCTTCGTCGGAGGCAAGACGGACGCGGCGGATGGCCGGGATCAGGAGCGCTGCGGCAGTGACGATCAGCGCAAGGCCGACGATGGTAATGGCGGTGCCTGACCGTGTGGCGATCCAGAGGCCAAGGAGGCAGGCGACTGTGAGCGCGATGGGCTCACGCCATTTGACGATGGTGGCCTGAAGCTCGGGGCGGATCGGGGTCATGACCAGTCTCCAGCCGCGGCCTGCCAGAGGGTGAGCGCCGCGACAGCAGCGGTGTCGGCCCGCAGGATGCGGGGGCCGAGGCGGATTGCGGTGCCAAGACGTGCGAGGCGTGTGCGTTCGGCTGCGGAGAAGCCGCCTTCGGGGCCGATCAGAATGGCGCAGGGGCCGGGGGTTTTGGCGAAGCCGGACGAGCCGTCATCCTCGGCGAGGGCTTCGTCGCAGAAGAGCAGCTGGCGCTCCTCTGGCCAGCGGTCAAGGAGGGCGGAGAGCTTTTGCAGGCCCTCAACCTCGGGCACGTAGGTGCCGCCGCATTGCTCGGCCGCCTCGATCGCGTGGGTCTGGAGGCGGTCCTGACGGATCCGCTCGGAATTGGTGTGATCGGTCTGGACGGGGAGGATCCGCGCCGCGCCAAGTTCGGTCGCCTTTTCGACGATGAAGTCGGTCCGCGCCTTTTTTATCGGAGCGAAGAGGAGCCAAAGATCTGGCGGGGGTCTGAGGGGGCGGGTCTGAGCCATAACGCGCAAGCTGGCGGCGCGTTTGGAGATGTCGGTCAGCTCTGCGCTCCATTCTCCGTCCGCGCCGTTGAAGACTGCGACGGTCGCGCCTGCAGAGAGCCGCATCACATTCACGAGATAATGCGCCTGGTCACGCTCCAACGGGACGAGGTGTCCCTCGGCCAGTGGGTGATCTACATAGAGGCGGACGACGGATACCATGAGAGATCTTCTATGACCGGGACGGGGCAGAGGCCAGAGACGAGCGACGCGGTTTTCGATGCGGTGCCCGACAACTGGGTCGACCGATATGCGCCGCCTCGGGCGCGCCCGTTCCTGCGGCTAAGCCGGGCAGACCGGCCCATCGGAACATGGCTTTTGCTGCTGCCCTGCTGGTGGGGCCTGTTGCTGGCGATGATGGCGACGGGCCGGCCGGGGTGGGGCGATCTGTGGATCGCGGCGGGATGCGCGGTCGGAGCCTTCCTGATGCGGGGTGCCGGATGCACCTGGAACGACATCACGGATAGGGACATCGACGGACAGGTCGAACGGACCCGCTCGCGACCGATCCCCTCAGGGCAGATCGGCGTTCGGATGGCGCTTGGCTGGATGCTGGTGCAGTCGTTTCTGGCGCTTCTCATCCTGCTGACCTTCAATAGCACCGCGATCCTGCTTGGCTTTGCCGCGATCCTGCCCGTCGCGATCTATCCTTTTGCGAAGCGGTTCACCTGGTGGCCTCAGGTCTTTCTGGGTCTGGCGTTCAACTGGGGCGCGCTGCTGGCCTGGACGGCGCATGCGGGCACGCTGAACTGGCCTGCCGTCGCGCTTTATCTCAGCGGGATCATGTGGACGCTGTTCTATGACACGATCTACGCACATCAGGATTCGGAAGATGACGCGCTGATCGGAGTGAAATCCACCGCCCGCCTTTTCGGAGAGAAGACCCCGGCCTGGCTCAGACGGTTTCTTGTGATGGCCGTCGTGCTGATGACCGCCGCGGTGATGAGTGTCGCGCTGTCGAGATCCGTCCTGTCCCTGGTGCTCGGCCTGTGCGGGGCATGGGTCATGGGGTGGCATCTGGCCCTTCAACTGGTGCGCTTCGACGCGGACGATAATCCGAAGCTTCTTAAACTCTTTCGATCGAACAGGACGGCGGGTCTTATCCCCGTGCTCTTTTTCGCCGGTGCGCTGCTCGTTTGATTGCACCCCCGGACCTGCGCGACTAGATAGGTCGAACCCTTAGCGAGCCATCCGAGATATGCGCCTCTCCTCTGTCTTCGTTGTTCTTTTAGCCTTCCTGCTGGCAGCCGGAGGATCGATTCTTGCTGCCCGTGTGGCGGTGGACCGGGTCGAGACCATGTCGGTCGAGGCGGTCAGCGCAACATTGGCAGAGGAAGGCTATGACTGGGTCTCGGCCCAGGGTGACGGGCTGCAGGTCATTTTGGAAGGCACAGCGCCCTCAGAGGCCATGCGGTTCCGCGCGATTTCGACGGCGGGAAGCATTGTCGATGCCTCGCGGATCTTCAGCACGATCAATGTCGACGAGCCGCGCGTTCTGGCGCCGCCACGCTTTTCGGTGGAGATTCTGCGCAATGCCAGCGGGGTTTCCCTAATCGGATTGATCCCGGCGAGCGATGACCGCGAGGGGATCGTGGCCCAGGTTCGGGACAGCGTGAACGGCATCCCGGTGACGGATCTGCTGGAGACGGCGAGCCATACCGCGCGGGACGGCTGGACCGAATCGCTCGATTACGGATTGCGCGCGCTGGCGATGCTACCCCGGTCCAAAATCTCGGTGGAGGCGGGCCAAGTCTCCGTGACCGCGATCAGCGACAATGAGGAGCAGAAGTTCCGCTTCGAGAATCAACTCCGACGCCGGATCCCGGGGACGGTCGATGTCACGCTCGATATTTCGGCGCCGCGTCCGGTTATCACGCCGTTCACGTTGCGCTTCGTCATCGACGAGAACGGCGCTCGGTTCGATGCCTGCTCGGTCGATGCGGTGGCAACGCAGCGGCAGATCGAAAGCGCTGCACGGCAATCGGGATGGAGCGGGACGAATGCCTGCACCGAGGGGCTGGGTATGCCGTCGCGGACCTGGGGGGCTGCCGTTTCGATGGCGATCAAGTCGCTGGCCAGCATCGGTCGGGGCAGCGTCACCTTCTCGGACACCGATGTCACATTGGTGGCTGCGGAGGGCACGCCTCAGGATCTTTTTGACCGTGAGATCGGCGAGCTGGAAAATGCGCTTCCCGAGCTTTACCAGCTGTTCCCTGTTCTGCCGGTCGCCCCGTCGGATGACACCGTGGAAATCCCCGAATTCACCGCAATCCGGTCTCCGGAAGGGTTGGTGCAGTTGCGGGGCCGCGTCTCGGACGAGCTGATGAACCAGGCGACGGAAACCTACGCCCTTGCGCGGCTCGGGACTGATGAGATCACGATGGGCACGCGGATTTCCGAAGACGTACCACCCGGGTGGTCGGTTCGCGTTCTGGCGGGGATCGAAGCCCTGGCGGAGCTGTCGAACGGATCGGTTATCGTTCAGCCCGATATTGTCACGGTTCGCGGCAATACTGGGAACACGCAGGCGAATGCGGAGATCGCCGGCCTTCTGACGGACAAGCTGGGGGATGGCGAGGAGTTCGAGATCGACGTAACCTATGTCGAGCAGCTCAATCCGATTGCTGGTCTGCCGACGCCGGAGGAGTGTATCGAACAGATCGAATCGGTGGTGGCGACCGCCAAGATCAGCTTCGAGCCCGGCTCGGCGACAATCGATGCGACGGGTCTTCCGGTGATGGACAACCTCGCCACGATCTTCCAGCGCTGTTCGGACAACCGGATCGAGATTGCCGGTTACACGGATAGTCAGGGCCGCGAGGTCATGAACCAGCAGCTGAGCCAGGAGCGCGCCCAGGCAGTTCTGAACGCCCTCAGGGCGCGGCGCGTGCCGACCGGGCGGTTCACGGCGATCGGTTATGGTGAAGCCGATCCCATTGCCGATAACGGGACCGAAGAGGGTCGCGAGGCCAATCGCCGGATCGAGTTCCGCCTGATCCGGCCAGAGCCTATCGACGAGACGACGGCTCTCGAAGAGCTTGAACCGCCTTTGGAAAGTGTCCAAGAGGAAGCACCGAGCGAGACGCCCGAGGCGGCTCAGACCGACGAACCGGAAGACGAGGCCCCGGATGAACAGAACTGAATTCATCCTCGCGACGGCGGTCATCCTGTTCATCGCGTTTTGCGTCGGATGGTTCGCCAATTGGCTGATCTACCGTTTCACCCGCGTCAGCCAAGCCGAGATCGGAGAGCTCGACCGGATGGCGCAGGCCCTTCATGAGGCCGAGGAAACCCGCGATCAGGCAATTACCTATCTGCAGCAGCGCGAGGCGGAAATCACCAATCAGCTGACCCAGACCGAAGCAGAGCTGCGGGCGGCAATGGACGGTTTGCGAGATGCGCGGCAAGAAGCGGAAGAGCTGCGCTCTTATATCGAGCGACAGCGCAACGCCTCCTAGGGCTTGGACCAGCGCGCGAGAGCGGCTTCGTCTTCGTTCTTTGCCGCAACCCAGCTTTCCCGGCCCTCTGTGACTTCCTTCTTCCAGAAGGGCGCGCGGGATTTCAGATAATCCATCAGAAATTCTGCGGCCTCGAAGGCGGCGGCCCGGTGGGCAGAGGCTGTTACCACCATCATAATCGGCTCGGCGGCCGCCAAGCGTCCGTAGCGGTGCAGGATCAGGCTGCCGGTCAGAGGCCAACGGTCGGCAGCCTCTTGGGAGATTTGCGTGAGTGCGCGTTCGGTCATGCCCGGATAGTGCTCGATCTCCATATGGGTCAGCCCGCCCGAGATGTCGCGTGTGATGCCGGTGAAGCTGACGATGGCGCCTGCCCCCTCTTGCGCGGCGGTGAAGGCATCCAGCACGTCGCCCGCCGAGAAGCTTTTCTGCTGAACACGGACGTCCATGGCCCTAGCCCCCAGTCATGGGCGGAAAGAACGCGACCTCGCGCACGCCGGTCAGCGGGCTGTCCCATTCGGCCAGCTCCTGATCAAGGGCGACGCGGAGCGCGCGCCGATCGGAGAAGGCCGCAGCATAGCGTTCTTCCCGCGATGCAAGCTCGGTGACGAGATCCTCGACCGTCGCGGCCTCGGTCGTCACTGTCTCTCGCGGCAAGCCGATCCGTTCGCGCACCCATGCAAAATAAAGAAGATCCACGGTCATTTTGCGCCCTTTAGAAATGGGAGCGCCTTGCGGAAATAGTCAAAGCCGGTGATCACCGTCAGCGCGGCGGCCAGCCAAAGCAACGCGACCCCGAGCCAGCCGATGCCTGTCATGGCCATCTCGCGCAGGCGCAAGCCCGCTTCGTCCGGCTCTAGTCCCGAAAGGATCGCCTCGATCATCGCGGGATCCATTCCGGCAGTCGCTTCGATGCGGGCGTGAAAAAGAATGCCATGCGCGAAGAGCGTTGCGATGGCGACCATCTGCGCGGTGGTCTTCCATTTGGCAAGCTGAGTGACCTTCAGCGTTCCGGCCGTGTCCCCCAGAAACTCGCGCAGACCCGAAACAAAAACCTCCCGGAAGAGGATCAGGACGGCAGGCAGAAGGATCGTGTAGCCCAGCGTGGAAAAGACACAAAGCACCAGAAGGGCGATGGCGACCATCGCCTTGTCGGCAATTGGATCGAGCATGGCGCCGAACTTGCTCTCCTGCCCCCAAGAGCGGGCAAGATAGCCGTCGATCCAGTCGGTTATCGCGGCGCCTGCGAAGAAGATCAGCGCCAGCCAGTCTGCCAGAGGGCGGGCGACGAAGAGAAACAGTACCGCGACGCCCGGCGCAGCCAGAAGCCGCAGGGTCGTCAGGATGTTAGGCAGGGTCCATATCATTCCAGTGATGTAGCGCGTCCCTGCAGGAGACAAAAGCGGGACGAGGCTCTGCGGGTCAATCGGAGGAAACCGGACCGATGTCGGCCAGTGGCTTTCAGGCAATGCGAGCCGGTCGATCACGGGCTGACAAAACATGTCGTGGCTCGCGTCAGCGAGCCTCAATTTAACTGTCAGCCCTTTTCGTGGAAATGATCGTAGATCTTCTGGGCGAGGCTGGCCGAGATCCCATCGACCGCCGTCAGATCTGACAGGTTTGCCCGGGATACGGCCTTGGCCGATCCGAAATGGGTCAGCAGCGCCCTCTTGCGGGTCGCTCCGACCCCGGCGATCTCGTCGAGTGGTGTCGCTCCTATCGCCTTAGAGCGCTTTGCCCTATGCGTGCCGATTGCGAAACGGTGCGCCTCGTCGCGCAGCCGCTGGACGAAATAAAGAACCGGATCATTGTGCCGGAGCGCCTTCACCGATTGTCCGGTGCGGTGGAATTCCTCCTTGCCCGCATCCCGGTCGATGCCCTTAGCGACGCCAATCATCGGGATATCCTCGACGCCCAGCTCGCGCATGATCTCGTTCACGGCGCTGACCTGTCCGGCCCCGCCGTCGATGAGCAGAAGATCGGGCCAGGTTCCTGACTGCCGTTCTGGGTCCTCCTTGAGGAGCCGTTTGAACCGGCGGGTCAGGACCTCTTTCATCATTCCAAAATCATCGCCCGGCGTCAGTTCTTCACCCCGGATGTTGAATTTGCGGTACTGGTTCTTTTCCAGCCCATCCCGCCCTGCGACGATCATGGCGCCGACTGCGAATTGACCCTGAATATGGGAGTTGTCGTAGACTTCGATCCGTTCGGGCGGTTCGGGCAAATCGAAGGCTTCGGCCAGACCGCGCAGCAGCTTGGCTTGGGTGGCCGTCTCGCTCATCTTGCGGGCGAGGCTTTCGCGGGCATTGCGCAAGGCGTGGCCGACCAGATCGGCTTTCTCCCCGCGCTGGGGCACGGCGAGATCGACCCTGCGTCCGGCTTTCTGGGCGAGCGCGTCGCAGACCAGATCCTCGTCATCGACGCCGTGGGAGGTAAGGACCAGACGCGGCGGTTCCTTGTCGGCGTAGAACTGAAGCAGGAAGGCCTGCATCACCTCGGCCGCGTCTACATCGTCGCCGACGCGGGGGTAGTAGTCGCGATTGCCCCAGTTCTGGTTCGCCCGAACGAAGAAGACCTGCACGCAGGCCTGACCCTGCTGCAGATGCAAAGCCACGATATCCGCCTCGGCCACGCCTTGCGGATTGATGCCCTGAGCCGATTGCACCTGCGTCATGGCGCGGATGCGGTCGCGCAGGGCGGCGGCGCGCTCGAACTCCATCGCCTCGGCGGCCCCTTCCATCTCGCGCGCCAACTGTCCCTGAACGGCGGTCGTCTTGCCTTGCAGGAACCGGTCCGCATCCTTGACGAGCGCGCCGTATTCGCTTTCCGAGACATATCCCACGCAAGGCGCGCTACAGCGCTTGATCTGGTAGAGTAGACAGGGCCGGGTCCGGCTTTCGAAGGTCGCATCCGAGCAATTGCGCAGCAGAAAGACCTTCTGAAGCTGATTGATGGTCCGGTTCACGGCCCCCGCACTCGCGAAGGGGCCATAGTAGTCGCCTTTCTCGCTCTTGGCGCCCCGATGCTTCTTGATCTGAGGGAAGTCGTGCTGGCGGCTGACGAGGATATTCGGAAAGCTTTTGTCGTCGCGCAGCAAAACATTGTATTTCGGCTTGAGCTGTTTGATGAGGTTCTGCTCGAGCAACAGGGCCTCTGTCTCGGTCTTGGTCGTCAAAAACATCATCGCTGCCGTCTCGCGGATCATGCGGGTGATCCGGGCGGAATGCTGATTGGACGGGCGGCTGTAGCTGGTCACCCGGGCTTTGAGATTGCGCGCCTTGCCGACGTAGAGAACGCGGGCCTGATCATCGAGCATGCGGTAGACGCCGGGCGAGCTGTCCAGCTGCCGGACATAGCGTTCGATGCAGGCATAACCCGTCGGCCCCGAGGCGAAGCCAGACTGTTCGGCGGAGAGGTTGTTGTTATGCGCCATCGCTTCTCAGATATGATTCTGCGCCGGGCGCTGCAATCCTGCGCAGCCAGGCTCAAGAGGAATTGCGTCCACGACTTCTGTGGATAACGTCGTGGGAAAGTTCAGCAGATATCGAATTTTCCGTTATCGAACGGGTGCTTCGTTAAAATGCTCAAAAATTAGGCGTATCTATAAGTATCTGTTTTCTTATTATTAATTTTTATTCATGCGGCAAATGACTGAAAAGACAGGGAAACTGTCACCCTTATGTGAATGTCCTGTGACAGAGTGGACAAGTAAAGGTTGAACCCCGGCCCTGCTATTCCGGACCGATGATATCTGGCGTTTCCCACGCGAGATGCTGACCGCCATCGACGCAGATCAGCTGACCGGTCACGGCCCTGGCATCCAGAAGATAGCCGAGCGCGGCAATGATGCCATCGGGATCGGCGCCGCGTTTGAGGATTGTCGCCTGTCGCTGCGCTTCGAAGTGCTCTTTGCTTTGCCGGTCGCCCTGCATGGTTGGTCCGGGGCCGATGGCATTGACCCGGACCCGGGGGGCCAGATCCTGAGCTGCGGTCCGGGTGAGCGCCCAGAGACCCATCTTGGCTATCGTATAGGTTGAGAAGTGCGGCGTCAGTTTGAGAACGCGCTGGTCGACCATGTTGATGATGAGACCCTTGGCCACCGGCTCTCCATTCGTGTCGGTGTCAGGGTCGGGGACCTGCGCGGCCATCTGCTGGATCAGGATGTAGGGCGCCCGCAGGTTCGAGCCGATGTGGCGGTCCCAGCTTTCCTTGGTGGCGGACGCTATCCGGTCGGGTTCGAAGATCGAGGCGTTGTTGACGAGGCACGTGATCGGGCCGCCCAGTGCGTCAGCCGCGTGAGAAAGAAGCGCGGCAGTCTCGCTCTCGTCCAGAAGATTGGCCTGGAGCGGGACCGCTTTCTGGCCTGAAGCACGGATGACCTCTGCCGCTTCCTTTGCGCCTTTGTCGGAGCTGGCGTAGTGGATCGCCACATCATAGCCGCGTGTGCCGAGATATTCGGCCATGGCTCGTCCGAGCCGGCGGCCCGCGCCTGTCACAAGCGCGCGCATCAGGTGAGCACGATGACCATATAGGCCAGATAGAGGCCGCTTAGCGCGATGCCCCAAAGGCGAGTGATGTCTTTCTTGAGGAAGACAAAGGGGATCAACAAAAGGGCTGCGCCGAGCATGATCCACAGATCGAAGGCCAGGAAGGCCGGATCGACGGGGATCGGTCCAACAAGGGCCGCGATGCCGATGATGGCCAGCAGGTTGAACATGTTGGACCCAATGACATTGCCGAGTGCCACATCCGCCTGACGGCGCAGGGCGGCCATGACGGTGGTGGCCAGTTCGGGCAAAGAGGTTCCGATCGCCACCAGCGTCAGGCCGATCACGCTTTCGCTGAGACCGAAAGTACGGGCGATGTTGACGCTGCCACTGATTAACAGCTCTGCGCCGAGCGGCAGGCCGACGAGCCCAAGCACAAGGTATATGGCAATCCGCCGACCGGAGATGGAAGGGTCTGCGCCTTCCACCTCTTCTTCTTCCGTCTTTCCGTTCTTCCGATGCCGTCTGGCATCGAGAAAGGCTGTGATCAGCATGATGACCAGACCTGCGAGCAGGATCAGGCCGTGCCACCAGCGGATCGGGCCGAAGAAACAGATGGAGATGAAAAGGAATGTCGCGAAGAGCATTTGCAGATAGCTCTTGCGGGTCTTGCATTCACTTGTGTGCATGGTGGCCAGAAGAGCGGGCACGCCGAGGACGAGAAGGATGTTCGCGGTGTTTGATCCAACGACATTGCCCAGCGCAATGCCGGGGACGTCGTCGAGGATCGCGTTTATGGAGATGATGAGCTCTGGCGCGGATGTTCCGAAGGCGACGATGGTCAGCGAGACGATGAGAGCGGGAACGCCAAGCCTGAGCGAAAGATTGACCGCTCCTTTCACAAGCGCATCGCCAGCCAGAACGAGGATGACGAGGCCCAGGAGGGTCATCCCCCAATCGAGTAGCGGCCCTTCAGGCAAACCCATCACACACCTTTCCTACAATCGCATGGGCCGCGCCCGATCTTGGGGCGTCCGCATTTTGAGCACCGTGACGATGTCAGCCGAGGCATCTTCAAGCGGCCGAACATAGCGAGGACGCCCATGCCGATCAGAAAGAGGCTGACGATCTTGAGGATCACTAGAGGCCGAACCGGGCATAGGCGGCGCGTTCCTCGAACGAGCCGACGGCTCCGTCAACAACTTCGGCGCCGAAGCGGCTGAGGAGAGACTTGCGCTGACCGAAGCGGCGGATCTTTACCTTGTCACCGAGCCGCCGCTTCATCTCTGGAACAAGATGACCGGTCGCATCTGCAAGACCGACCTCGACGCCTTGCTCGCCGACCCAGATTTCTCCGGTAAAGAGGTCGGCCTCGGCGAGTTTACCCTCGCGGCGAGAACGGATCTGAGTTTTGAACGCTTCGTGAATGCGCTCAAGAAGGGTTTCCAGACGCGCCACGTCTTCCTTCTTTTCCGGTCTGAACGGATCGAGCATGCTTTTGCTCTCTCCCGCAGTGTGAACGCGCCTTTCGATCCCGTAGCGGTCTATGAAATCATGCAAGCCAAAGCCTGCCGAAATGACGCCGATCGAACCGACAACCGAGCTGTGATCGACAAAGATCTCATCGGCCGCGCTGGCCAGCCAGTAGCCGCCGGACGCCGCGACGTCTTCGACGAAGGCCACCACCGGGATCTTTTTTTCATCGGCAAGGCTGCGGATATGACCGGCAATCAGCGAAGACTGCACGGCGCTTCCGCCGGGCGAGTTGATCTCGAGCGCGATGGCATCCGGTTTGGACCGGAAGGCTTTGTCGATGACAGGGCGGAGGCTTGCGAAGTCAATGCCGCGGGCGCCTACCCCGATTGCACCGCTTAGGCGGATGACCGAGACCGAGGGCGGGGTCTTGAGGAAAGGGATCCATCTTTTCATTCCGTCCCACATAGGCCGCCCCTCCCCCGGGAACAACCGCCGCTATTGCCGGATCCTCCATCCCGTCTTGAAGATCCACCAGATGACGCCGAGACACAGGCAGGTGAAACCGGCGATTGCGAGAAGCGACAGCCAGATATCGACATCGGCCTGGCCGAAGAAGGCCCAGCGGAAGCCCGAGATGAGATAGACCACCGGATTGAACAGCGTAATCGTCTGCCAGACGGGCGGAAGCATCGAGATGGAGTAGAAGGAACCGCCCAGGAAGACGAGCGGCGTGATCACCAGAAGCGGGATCAGCTGGAGCTGTTCGAAATTGCCCGCCCATATGCCGATGATGAACCCCAGAAGGGCGAAGCTAAGACAGGTGAGGACGAGGAACAGAAGCATCGCGACCGGATGGGCGATCGTCAGGTCCACGAAGAAATAGGCGGTGCCGAGGATCACCAGACCGATGAAGAGTGCCTTGGTCGCCGCCGCGCCGACATAGCCGATCACAATTTCGATGAAGTTTACGGGCGCCGAGAGCAGCTCGTAGATGGTGCCGATGAATTTCGGGAAATAGATCCCGAAAGAGGCGTTCGATGTGGCCTGTGTCATAACTGAGAGCATGATCAGGCCGGGGACGATGAAGGCGCCGTAGCTGATCCCTTCGACCTGATCGATCCGGGAGCCAATGGCAGCGCCGAAGACGACGAAATAGAGCGCCGTGGAGATCACGGGCGAGATGAAGGACTGGGTGAGCGTCCGGAAAAAGCGGGCCATCTCGAATTTATAGATGGCGCGAATGGCATGGATGTTCATGCTGGCTCCTTCACGAGACCGACGAAGATATCCTCGAGCGAGCTCTGCTCGGTCTGCAGATCGGCGAGTTGCAGATCCGTCTTCTGCAGGTTCGCCATAAGGCTGGTGATCCCGGTTTTCTCGCCGCGCGTGTCGTAGGTGTAGACCAGACATTCGCCGTCTTCGCTGAGCGTCAGATCGAATTCGCTGAGCTCCGGCGGGATTTCTGTCGTTGGCTGCGCGAGAGAGATGCGAAGCTGCTTCTGGCCCATCTGACTCATGAGCTCGGCCTTGTTCTGGACCAGCAGAATGTCACCCTTGTTGATGACGCCGATCCGGTCGGCGATGGCCTCGGCCTCTTCGATGTAGTGGGTTGTCAGGATGATCGTGACGCCGTCTGCCTTCAGCTCGGCCACGGTATCCCACATGTCGCGTCTAAGCTCGACATCGACGCCGGCTGTCGGCTCATCGAGAAAGAGGATCCGGGGCTCGTGGCTGAGGGCCTTGGCGATCATCACGCGCCGTTTCATGCCGCCCGAAAGCTCCATGATCTTGGAGGTCTTCTTGTCGGACAGGGATAACTTGCCGAGGATCTCATCGAGATAGGCGTCATTCCGGGATTTGCCGAAGAGACCGCGCGAGAAGCGCACCGTGTCGATCACGCGCTCGAAGGGTTCAAGATTAATCTCTTGCGGAACAAGGCCGATCAGGCTGCGGGCGGCGCGGAAGTCCGAGAGAATGTCATGCCCGCCGACCGTCACGGTTCCGCTCGACGGGGTGATGATCCCGCAGATCGTGGAGATCAGTGTGGTCTTGCCCGCTCCGTTCGGGCCAAGCAGGGCCAGGATCTCGCCCTCCTCGATCGCGAGCGAGACACTTTTGAGCGCCTCGAACCCGCTCCCGTAGGTCTTCGTCAGGTTTTCTACCGAAACGATTGCAGCCATTATCGGCCCTCCATTATCGGTGCACCCTAGCGGCTGGATCGCGTCATGCAATCGCTCCCGGGTAGGCGTCACGCGCGGGCTTTGCTTTTGCCCTGCCGAGGTGGCGGTCTAGGTAAGCACTAGACAAGCCTAAGAAGGAGCTCGCCTATGCCCGAAGCCGGAGAACGCCCCGGGACGCGTCTCATGGACCGCCCGGAATACAAGTCCAAGCAACGCCCCCTCACGCGCGGCCCGGACGGAACGGTGGCAGAAGCGGTGAGCGCCATGTCCGATCGGAATTACGGATCGGTCATTATCGTGGACGAAGATGAAAAGGTCGTGGGCGTCGTGACCGAGCGGGACATCATGACCAAGATCGTCGGTAAGGGGCTGGATGCCAAGACGACGAAGCTGTCGGAAATCATGACGTCCGATCCGCGTCTGGCGCGGGAGACGGATGATATGGTGGATTGGCTGCGGATCATGTCGAATGAGCGCTTCCGCCGGTTGCCTGTCGTCGATGCCGATGGACGGATCAAGGCGGTGTTCACGCAAGGCGATTTCGTCAGCTACACATGGCCGGATTTGATCTACCAGATGAAGAGTATCGCCTCTGCCACTGTGGGGCGGAACTGGCCCTATTTCCTGATTGGCGGGGGCATTGCGCTTTATTCGATCATCATGGTGGTCGTCATCACGCTGGCGACCTAGCTAACCGCGTGCCTGTCGGCGGCGCGACGGGTCGGCTTGACGGCTCTGGGTGACTGCGGGTCGATCTTTTCCTTGCCCGCTCGCGGTTCCGGTCGGGCATAGATCCTTTAACGGACAGGATCGACATTGCGGCAGACCGTGGCGACACGTCGTTTGCCCGAGCAGCTTCATCATCTGATGGTGTGCATCCAGATCTTCAGCGGACCAAGCCTTGGGCAGTGCGGGCATGATCCTGTCATATGCTTCGGCGAGATCCGCGTTCTGCCGCACAAGGCGGAGCCGTTTGAGGATCCTCAGATGATGCGTGTCGATGACGAGCGTTCGTCGGCGCATCATGCTGAAATTCAGGGTCGCGGCAGATGCCTTCCGTCCGACGCCAGGCAATTGTTCAAGCCAGTAGAGGGCTTCTGAATCGGTTTTGTCCAAGAGCGGCGTCAAGGTCAGGCGACCGAACAGACCCGTGATCTGTTCGAGGGCGGATTTGAGACGCGGTGCTTTGACGTCGGCAAAGGTCACGCTTGAAATAGCGTGCTCGATCTCGCGGACCGGGGCATCGCGCACAGCCTCCCACGTCCCGAACCTGGTCCGAAGGACCTGAAGGCTTTCTTGGGTGACGTGGGTGTAGGTGCGGCCGCTGAGGATGCCCCAGACCAGCTGACTGATTGGATCGAGAAGCGGAGCCCGGTGCGGACGACCGAATTTCTCTGCCAGCCGCTCATCTATATCGGCGAGAATGCGGTCAGAGTTATGGAAGAAGAACGAGCTTTGCATAGGCCCATTTTCTACTCAAGATAGATAGGAACACAACAGGAACATTTGAGGATAAGCCAAATATTGCCTTCCTTTTCTCTCGTCGAACTCTAGGGGGAGCATGGAGGGGCGAGCTTACCCGCTCGCCAAGAAAGAAAGCGCTTTAATTATAGTCAGCTATCGTTTGGTCCGAGACCAGAGTGGACAACTCCGTCGCCGTCCGTTGTAGGGGGGCGAGAAATCGAATGGCCTTTTGCGTATCGAACCGCGGAGTAGGAGCGTGAAACGACAGGGTCGCCATCAACCTTTCATTGTGGTCGTAGATGGGAACTGCGAGGGCGATCATATTCTCCATGAATTCTTCGCGGTCGAGCGAATAGTGCTGTGTGCGGATCTGCTTGATCTCTTTGAGGAGCTCGTGCGGATCACAGATCGTATTCTCGGTTCGCCGCGTCAGCTCTGTGGCGTCGAGGTATCGCTGCAGGTGGTTCTGGGTCAGCGAGCTGAGATACATCTTGCCGCTTGCCGTGCAGTAAAACGGAACACGCGTGCCCGCCGGAAGCTGGATCCGAAGGGGCCATTCGGTTTCCACCCGCTCAAGGTAGATCATGGCATCGCGGTCGGGCAGCGCGATGTTACAGGTCTCTCCGATCTCGCGGCTGAGCTTTTTCAAAAGGGCCTGACGCGCCGTTCGAATGCGAAGCGATGACAGGACGCTGCCTGCCATCCGGCGCAACCTCGGGCCGGGCGAATAGGTTCGGCCATCGAGGTCGCGCTGCAAAAATCCCTCCTCTTCCAGCGTCGAGAAGAGCCGGTGGATCGTCGGTTTGGGCAATCCCAGTTTGGCGTTGACCGTCGTAGGTGTGACGGGCACCCCGGCGCGCGCAGTCTCTTCGATCACGATTAGGAGCCTGAGGTTGGTCGGGATGGTCTCGCCTTTGCCGTCAGCCATGCTTTGCTCCTACCGTTGCGGCAGGAGAGCCGTCGACAGTTCCGGGACCAGGGCGACGACAAACCAAACGGAGATCAGCGCGATGAGATACGGCACCGTATAGCGCAACAATCGGAAATAGGGCACGCCGGTGACCCCTGAGGCGACGTAGAGGTTCAGGCCATAAGGTGGCGTGATGAAGCCAATCGACGCGCCGACGAGGAAGATGACGGCGAACTGCACCGGTTCTACCCCGATGGAATGGGCAATGGGGGCGAGGATGGGCGCAAGGATGATCGTAACCGGCAGGCTTTCGAGAACCATCCCGGACACGAAAACGATGGCCATCGAGGTGAAGAGGATCGCGTGATAGCCGCCCATCGAGGTGACGAAATTGCTGATAGCCTCTTGCGCGCCAAGGACCGAGAGAAGCTGCTGCATGACGACTGAAACGGCGATGAGCGGAGCGAGGATGCCTGTGATCTGCGCCGAGCGCATGGTGATGCTCGGAAGCTCGAGAGGGCTGAAGCCTTCGACGACCAGCATCTGGCCGATGGATTTTTCGGAAGGATCGGCATCCGCCCGACCTCCAATCATCCTGTGCAGTGGCAGGGAGATGAAGCCGACGATGACACAGAAGCCGACAGTTACTCCGGCGGCCTCCGTTGGCGAGAATTTCCCGGTATAGATCCCCCATAGCACAAGGCCGATTGTGAAAAAGCCGAGCCATGCGCCGATCGCGGTTTTGAAGACACGCGAAAGGCTGAGCGGGATGAGATAGCCCCAGCCGTTGCGCCAGCAGATGATGAAGCATGCGAGCATCATGCCGGCCACCATCATTGCGCCGGGGATGATCCCCGCCACGAAGAGATCCGAGATCGGCAGGTTCAACAGAAAGCCATAGACGATGAAGATGATGGAAGGCGGAATGATAATACCGACGGTTCCGCCTGCCGCTGCGGTGGCGGCGGAGAAGCGTTCGTCATAGCCGCCTTTGACCATCTCGGGGTGGAGCATGGATCCGATGGTTGCGGTCGTTGCGGAGTTCGATCCCGAGATGGCGGCGAAGAGCCCGCAGGCGCCGAGCGAGGCCATGCCCAGACCGCCCCGGATCCAGCCGAGGCAGGCATAGGCGAAGTCAGACAAACGCCGGGCGATCCCGGAGCGGTTGATGAGATCTCCAGTCAGGATGAAGAGTGGCATCGCGAGAAGCGCGAAGCCATCGGTGAAGACGTCGGCGAGTGCAGCTCCGATATTGTCGAGCGGCAGGCCCAGAAGGAAGGACATCCCGATGACCCAGTAGCCGATGACCAGAAAGACGGGCACGCCCAGCATAAAGAGGATCGTGACGCCGACCGAAAGAAGAGTGATGATGGTGTTGTCGGCCATTTTAGTCGCCGCCGATCACGGCGGGACGGATCAAGACATCGCCTGATCTGTAATTCGCCAGATCGATTATGAGGTTTTCGAGAACACGGGCGACCAGCAGAATAAAGGCCAGCGGCACAGAAATCAGGAACCACCATTGCATGAGATTGTCGGTGCCGAGCATGATCTGGAAGTTCATTGCGGAATTGACCGTGACGCGCGTGGCCGTGATGACGACGATCCAGCAGAACCCTATCCAGAGCGCGGCATCCAGAAGCAGACAAGCGAGTTGGCCTGCGCGGGGCATCATTGTCCGGAACTCGGCGAAGGCCAGATGGGTGCGCAGCTTGACGTTATAGCTGCAGCCGAACCACGTCATGATGAGGAAGAGGAACGGCGGAATGGTGGTCGACCAAGGCGCCTGTTCTTGCAGGACAAAGCGGCGGAAGACCTCGACGAAGATAATCCCGCCTATAGCGAGGTAGGAGACGACCATGATGGTCGCCTCCAGATTGCGTTCAACCCACGGGATGAACCGGTAGATCAGCAGTATGAGGGTCGCACCTGCCAGCATGACGATCAGACCAAATGGCCAGACTGCCGGTTGGCGCAGCGCCTCGCTCAGCATCCACGAGTCGCCAGAGAACAGGGCACTCAGGATCTCAGCTATGCCGTCGAACCAACCGGTCATGCCAGTTCCCTTCCCAAGGATATAGGATCTACTGAGCCGTGAGGTTCACGTGCAATCAGGCGGACCGCCACCAGCGGCGCGGCTCGACATTCTCAGCCTTGGTATCGACCGGTATCTCGCGCGCAACGTCGTAGATCTCTTGATAGGTATCGAGACCGCCAGACCATCCGTTGAGCCGCTCGCGCCACTGCGCCCATGGCTCGGGATTGAATTCGGGCGAGCACATCTCCTCGGCCATCTTGATCTGGTCGTCGGCGAGGAAAGCGGGGCGCACGCCGTTCTCGGCAAAGATCGTGCCGGGGAGCTGCGGATCGGTATAGCCGACCGTGTTGACGAGCGCCGCCTCGTTCGCAGCCTGCACGTGGACTTGCGTGAGATAGGCGGATTCCATGATGGCATCCTGCAGATGCGGCTCCATCCCGTCGAAGACTTTCGCGGACATCGCCGTGTGCTCGGTTCCGCAGAAGAATCTCAGATCGACGGACTGGCTGACGACCGGAGCCATATTGGCGTAGGCTACGGCGGAGGCCCACGTCTCAGCGCCATCGATCAGGCCCTGCTTGAGGCCGTCGAGTGTCTCTTCCCAGGCGACCGGCACAGGATTGAGGTTCAGAAGCTGCATCGCGATGCGACCAAGCTGGGTGCCTGTCACGCGGTTCTTCGTGCCGAAGATCTCCTCAAGCGAGGTAACGGTCGGCTTGTCCGCGAAGGACTGCCCCATATGGATGCCGCGCAGCTCGCAATGGCTGAAGAGGAATTTGAGCCCATGACGCTTTTCAAACGGGTCGCGCAAGACCCTCTGGGAGGCGGGGCTATAGAGGAAATAGTACTGCGCTGCGCGGCTGGGGAACATATAGGCGTAGTCCAGCACATTCAGATACGGGGCACCGCCCGCGGAATTCTGGGTCGAGGCGGCATACATGTCCACGACGCCGAGCTGGGCCTTCTCTACGCAATTGAGCTGTCCGCAGATTTGGTTGTCCCCGATGAACTCGATCCGGATCTCGCCTTCGGTCCGCTCCTCCAGATCACGGGCGAATTCCAGGACGCCCGCGCGCTCGATCAGCAGATTACGTTGGTTGAAGCCGGCGGCGCCAAGCTTAAGCGTGTGTTTCGGTTCATTGGCGAACCGCTTGTTGTAGGTCGACTCGGCGGCGGCCACGAGGGACGGAAGCGTGATGGCCCCCGTAAGCGTCCCCGCTCCGATCATCACCGATGAGAGGCCGAATTGACCGCTCAGCTTGAAAAGATCCCTGCGCGAAATGGCATTCAAGGCTTTCGAGACTTTCATTGCATCCTCCCCACTGAAGTCATTGAGACTTGAGGTCTCAATAGTGGGCATCTATGGATTTTTTTGGCAAGGATTTTCTTAAATTGCCTTGGATCCAAGCAGGGGCATCCGCAAGTGACTGATGAGGTGGCAGATTTCGTGATCGTGGGCGCCGGATCCGCTGGCTGCGTCCTGGCGAATCGTCTGTCTGCCGATCCGAGAAATCGCGTGGTCCTGCTCGAAGCGGGAGGGCGCGACTGGAACCCATGGATCCATATTCCGGTCGGTTACTTTAAGACGATGCACAATCCATCAGTCGATTGGTGCTACAAGACGGAGCCGGACCCGGGGCTGAACGGGCGACGGCTTGATTGGCCCCGCGGGAAGGTTCTAGGCGGATCGTCGTCGCTGAATGGTCTGCTTTATGTTCGCGGGCAGCCGCAGGATTATGACCGCTGGCAGCAGATGGGAAATCCGGGATGGGGGTGGAGCGATGTGCTGCCGCTCTTCAAACGATCTGAATGTCAGGAGCGCGGCGCAGACGAATATCACGGCGATAGCGGGGCGTTGTCGGTGTCAAATATGCGAATCCAGCGGCCGATCTGCGATGCCTGGGTCGCGGCGGCGCAGGCTGCGGGCTATCCTTTGAACCTCGACTACAACGGAGTGCAGCAGGAGGGGGTCGGGTACTTCCAGCTGACAACCCGCAAGGGTCGCCGGTGTTCGAGCGCGGTCGCCTTTCTCAACCCAGTCAGGGCGCGTTCAAATCTGACAATCATCACACACGCACATACACAGCGTATTCTAATCGAAGACGGGCGCGCCGTCGGAGCGATTTATCGGAGCCGAGGCGGCGAGGAGAAAACGATTCGGTCGCGTGGGGAGGTCATCCTCTCTTCCGGGGCAATCGGATCACCACAACTTTTGATGCTGTCTGGTATCGGGGATGGAGAGCATCTCCGCCATCTTGGTATTGATGTTCATCAGGACAAACCGGCCGTTGGGCAAAACTTGCAAGATCATCTGCAGGCGCGGCTGGTTTACAAATGCAACGAACCCACGCTCAACGACGAGGTCCGAAGCCTCGCCAACCAGGTGCGGATCGCGGTGCGCTACGCGATGTTTCGATCCGGTCCGATGGCGATGGCAGCAAGTCTCGCGACGGGGTTCTTGCGCACCGAACCGCATCTGGAGACGCCCGACATTCAGTTTCACGTCCAGCCCTGGTCCGCCGATAGTCCGGGTGAGGGCGTTCATCCGTTTTCCGCCTTTACCATGTCGGTCTGCCAGCTGCGCCCGGAAAGCCGCGGGGAGATCCGCCTTTCCTCGAACAAGGCGTCCGACCATCCGAAGATCCAAACGAACTACCTGTCGACCGACACCGACTGCAGGACGATCGTCAACGGAATCCGGATCGCGCGACGTATTGCGAGGCACGCTCCCCTGACGTCGAAAATTTCGGAGGAATTCCGTCCCGACGCATCGCTCGAGATGGATGATTACGACGGCACGCTTGACTGGGCGCGCAATTTCTCGACAACGATTTATCACCCGACCGGGACCTGCCGGATGGGCTCTGATCCGCAAGCGGTCGTCGATGCCCGCCTTCGCGTGAAGGGGGTCGATGGACTCCGGGTCGCTGACTGCTCAATTATGCCGGAAATCGTCTCCGGAAACACGAATGCCCCTGCGATCATGATCGGTGAGAAAGCATCCGACATGATCCTCGAAGACCAGAAACGAGGCCCGGATCGCGCCGTCGCCTGAACGCCATACTGATTGCCGAGAAGGAATCGCAATCCATGAAAATGACCACCGAAGAAGCCTTTGTGAAAACCCTGCAGCGGCACGGGATCGAGCATGCATTCGGGATCATCGGCTCTGCCATGATGCCGATTTCCGATCTTTTTCCGAAGGCAGGCATCACGTTCTGGGACTGCGCTCATGAGGGTAGCGCGGGGATGATGGCAGATGGCTACACGCGGGCGACCGGGAAAATGTCGATGATGATCGCCCAGAACGGGCCGGGCATCACGAATTTCGTGACTGCGGTGAAAACGGCGTATTGGAACCACACGCCGCTTCTTTTGGTAACACCTCAGGCGGCCAACAAAACCATCGGTCAGGGCGGCTTTCAGGAAGTCGAGCAGATGAAGCTGTTCGAGGACATGGTCGCCTATCAAGAAGAAGTGCGCGATCCATCCCGCATGGCCGAGGTTCTGGCGCGCGTCATCTCAAAGGCCAAGCTGACATCTGCTCCGGCGCAGATCAACGTACCGCGGGATTTCTGGACGCAAGTGATCGATATCGAGATCCCTGACCCGATCGAATTTGAACGCTCTTCGGGCGGTGAGAACTCCGTCGCTAAAGCGGCCGCACTGCTATCGGAGGCGAAGAATCCGGTGATCCTGAATGGCGCGGGTGTCGTTCTGTCCGAGGGTGGCATCGAAGCCAGCAAGGCGTTGGCTGAGCGGCTCGATGCGCCGGTCTGTGTGGGCTACCAGCACAATGATGCTTTCCCGGGCTCGCACCCGCTTTTCGCGGGACCGCTCGGCTATAATGGGTCAAAGGCCGGGATGGAGCTCATCAAGGAGGCTGACGTCGTCCTTTGCCTAGGAACCCGTCTTAATCCTTTTTCGACGCTGCCTGGCTATGGAATGGAGTATTGGCCGCAGGACGCGAAGATCATTCAGGTTGACATTAATCCCGACCGGATTGGGCTGACCAAGAAAGTGACGGTCGGGATTGTCGGGGATGCCGCCAGGGTTGCGGAAGGCATTCTGGGTCGGCTTTCCGAGACTGCGGGAGATGATGGGCGAGAGGCCCGAAAAGCGAAGATCGCCGAGACCAAGTCGAAATGGGCGCAGCAGCTGTCTTCGATGGATCATGAAGAGGACGATCCCGGCACGACCTGGAACGAGCGGGCGCGCGGCGCAAAACCCGATTGGATGAGCCCGCGTATGGCCTGGCGCGCCATCCAAAGCGCGCTGCCCAGAGACGCGATTATCAGCTCGGATATCGGTAATAATTGCGCGATCGGAAATGCGTATCCGTCCTTTGAGATTGGCCGGAAGTACCTCGCACCAGGTCTTTTTGGCCCTTGCGGTTACGGCCTTCCCGCCATTGTCGGCGCAAAGATCGGCTGCCCCGAGGTGCCTGTTGTCGGCTTCGCCGGAGACGGCGCGTTCGGGATTGCGGTGAACGAGCTGACGGCAATCGGGCGCGGCGAGTGGCCGGGGATCACGCAGATTGTGTTCCGCAACTATCAATGGGGTGCCGAGAAACGGAATTCGACCCTGTGGTTCGAGGACAACTTTGTCGGAACCGAGTTGGACGAAGAGGTATCCTTTGCCGGGATCGCCAAGGCTTGCGGCCTAAAGGGTGTTGTCGCGCGGACGATGGAGGAGCTGACCGAAGCATTGCGACAGGCGATCACGGACCAGATGGAGCATGGGAACACCACTTTGATTGAAGCGATGATTAACCAGGAGCTTGGCGAGCCGTTCCGTCGAGATGCAATGAAGAAACCGGTTGCCGTCGCGGGGATCGATGCGTCGGACATGGTGTCTCAAACCGCCTGATCCAAGTGAGCGCTCGGTTAAGTCTGCTCCGGGCGTTCTAACTGTTGGTTAGCGTTGTTCGGTTCGCCAGTGCGGGTGGATCCAAGGCTCTGCATTGGATGGTGGCAGGGGATCCCGGCCCAAGATGTGGTCCGCTGCTTTTTCGCCGACCATGATCGACGGGGCATTCAAGTTGCCATTCGTGATGCGTGGAAAGATTGAACTGTCGGCGACGCGGAGCCCATCCACGCCGATCACACGACACTCCGGATCGACCACGGCCATCGGATCACTCAGGTCCCCGATCCGGGCGGTTCCGCAGGGGTGATAGGCACTTTCAGCATGATCGGCGATAAAGCTGTCAAGCTCGGCGTCCGACTGCATATGCTCCCCGGGCTGCAACTCTCTGCCCGCGAAGGGGGTGAAGGCGCTCTGACCGAAAATCTCTCGGGTGAGATGGATGCATTTGCGAAAGACTTCCCAGTCTTCAGGATGGCTCATGTAATTAAAGACGATCCGGGGCGGCACCGCGGGATCTGATGAGCGCAAGGTGATCTCTCCGCGCGAGGGGGATCGCATCGGCCCGACATGGGCCTGAAATCCATGCTCTTTCGCGGCGATCTTACCGTCGTATCGCACAGCGAGAGGCAGGAAATGATACTGAATGTCGGGATAGTCGATACCGGCAGCGGATCGGATGAAAGCTGCAGACTCGAACTGGTTTGTCGCCCCGGGCCCCGACCGGCTGAAGAGCCATTGCGCCCCGACCCACGCTTTTCCGAGGGCAGACCAATGCTTGTAAAGCGTGACCGGCTGAAGGCTTGCCATCTGGACGTAAAGCTCAAGGTGATCCTGAAGGTTCTGCCCCACCCCAGCCCTGTTCGCCGCGACCGGAATGCCAAGCGAAGCCAGATGGTCCGCGGGCCCGATCCCGGACAGCATGAGCAGCTTCGGAGTGTTGATGGAGGACGCCGCCAAGATGACTTCGCGGCGGGCCCGAATGGTGTTTATGCGTCCACGCTGCTCAATTTCGACACCGACCGCGCGCCCTTTTTCGATGACGACCTTGCGGGCGAATGCCCTGAAAAGACGGCAGTTGTCACGTTTCAAGGCAGGCTTGAGATAGGCATTGGCGGCTGACCATCTTTGACCGCGATGGATTGTATGCTCCATCGGGCCGAAGCCTTCCTGCTTCTGGCCGTTATAGTCCTCGGTCGTCTCGTAGCCTGCTTGCCGACCCGCCTCGACAAAGGCGGTGACGAGAGGATTGTCGCGCCGCCCGCGTGTGACATGGAGCGGTCCGGTTTGACCTCTCCACCCCGGATCTCCCCCATGATCGTTCGGATCCCAGCTCTCCATCCGCTGGAAGTAGGGCAGAACGTCCGCATGGGCCCATCCTGTCGCGCCACTCTCAGCCCAATGGTCGAAGTCGCGCGCATGGCCGCGCACATAGACCATCCCGTTGATCGAAGATGATCCGCCGATCACCTTGCCACGCGGCGTGGCCAGCCTGCGCCCGTTCAAATGCGGCTCGGGCTCGCTTTTGAAGCCCCAATCGTATCTCTTCATGTTCATCGGATAGGACAGCGCGCCGGGCATTTGAATGAAGGGACCGGCATCTGTCCCACCGAACTCGATCCCCAGAACACTGTAGCGGCCATTTTCCGATAGACGGTAGGCCAGCGCGCAGCCTGCTGAGCCTGCGCCGACGATGACGTAATCCGCCTCTAACATCGCTTTCAATACGGCGCGTCGACTGGACCGGTCGCGACGTAGACAGATTTGGTCTGCGTGTAGTGCTCGATCGCCGCCGTTGCATTCTCGCGTCCGATCCCCGAGGCTTTGGTTCCGCCGAACGGCATCTCAACCGGCGCAAGATTATAGGTGTTGATCCAGCAGGTCCCCGCCTCGAGCGCCCGGACCACCCGGTGCGCGCGCGCCAGATCCCGCGTGAAGACGCCTGCCGACAGGCCGAATTCGGTCGCGTTTGCGCGTTCGATGACCTCTTCCTCGGTCTCGAAGTCTAAAACTGACATGACCGGTCCGAAGATTTCTTCTTTGGCCAGGGTCATCTCGTCGGTGACATCGGCAAAGACGGTTGGTTCAAGGAAGTATCCGACCAAATCCGCCGGACGCGTGCCGCCGTAGACAAGGGTCGCCCCCTCTTTCTGACCGATCTCGATATAGCCCATCACTTTTTGAAGCTGCGCTTCGCTGACGAGAGGACCCATTTGCGTTGTCTCATCCAGCGGATCACCAAGACGGATTTTGGCTGCCCTTTCGGCGAAGCGCTTTAGAAATTCCGTCTTGATCGAGCTGTGCACGAAGACCCGGGTGCCATTCGAGCAGACCTGACCTGACGAGTACATATTCCCGAGCATGGCGCCGCTGACCGCATCGTCTATGTCGGCATCCTGGAACACAATCAGAGGCGACTTGCCGCCAAGCTCCATCGTCACGTGCTTCATCTGGGCCGCGGCAGCGGCATAAACCGCCCGCCCTGTCGGGACGGATCCGGTCAGCGATACCTTGGCGACGCGCGGATCGGTCACGAGCTGATTGCCCACATCGCCGAGGCCTTGGACAACGTTGAAGCAACCTGCCGGAAGGCCCGCCTCATACAGGATTTCGGCAACCTTAAGCGCGCAAAGAGGTGTCGTCTCCGAAGGCTTGAAGATCATTGCGTTTCCGCAGGCGAGGGCGGGAGCTGCTTTCCAGCAGGCGATCTGGGTCGGGTAGTTCCACGCCCCGATCCCGACGCAGACGCCCAATGGTTCGCGGATCGTGTAGCCAAAATCTGTACCGAGTGGGATGTAATCTCCGGTTACACTCGCTGCGAGACCGCCGAAATATTCCAGCGCGTCTGCACCGCTGGTGGCGTCTGCGACGAGCGTTTCCTGAAGCGGCTTCCCGGTGTCTCGCGTCTCTAGAACGCTAAGATCGCGGTTTCGTTCGCGCATCAGATCCGCGGCGCGGCGGAGGATCCGTCCCCGCTCGGTGCCGGTCATCGATGCCCACTTCGTCTGCGCGTCAGCCGCGGAGACTATGGCCTCGTTGATGATAGTAGGCGTAGCGCTGTGAACTCGCGCAATGATCTCGCCGGTTGCAGGATAAATGACATCGATCTGCGTGCCGGAGGTATCTTCGACGTAAGCGCCGTTGATGAAGTGGCTTGCAATAGGTTGGGTCATTGCAAACTTGCCTCGCGGTCATTGACCACCCATGTCACCTCTTTTGCGAGCCTTCGGATGCGCAGGGGGCTAGCGAAGTCAGTCAATTGACTTACTTCTCGCCAATGCGTCATTGAGATATGCGCTGACGACCTCATGCGCGTCCGTTGCGTTCAATTCGCGGGGACGCAGAGCATATCGAAGATAGAGACCGTCAATCATCGCTGCGATTCCGCGTGCAACCGGTTCGGGGTCACGGTCCGTGAGTTGCCGGAGATTGTAGCGCAGGTTTGAGGACAGCCTCTTGTGGTAAACGCTTAGAAGGCGCGATGCGCCGCTTGATGTTTGCGCTAGGACATAAAAGTTGAGCCAGGCGCTGATGGTCTCGGGTTGAAAATTTCTTAGCGAGAAGCTGGCCCGGATAATTGCGTCCAAGCGCTCCCTCGGGGTTGTGGCAGCGGCCAATGCCTCGCGCACCTCGTCTCCGAAAGCTGTCAGGATATGACGCATCGCAGCGAGAAACACATCCTCCTTGCCGCCAAAATAATGATGAACCAAAGCGCTCGAGACGCCAGCCTTATCGGCGATCTGGCTCACCGTTACATCGAGCGATCCGACGCGCCCGACCTCAGCGATCGTAGCTGTGACGACCGAAGTTGTCCTGATCGGTCTCATTCCGGTTTTTGGCATTAGGCGCCCTTATATTTCGCTTCCCTGTTTGTATTTTTAATTGATTGGTCAGTCAACAAAAGAGCAAGATGTAGTCCATCATCTCAATCGATACGAAACCCATCCCTGGTGTTTGTCGCTTAGGAAATGGCTCAAACGCAAACGGCCCACCGCAAGGGTGGGCCGTTTGCGTTACAGGTTGGTTGCGGGAGTAGGATTTGAACCTACGACCTTCAGGTTATGAGCCTGACGAGCTACCGGGCTGCTCCATCCCGCGCCAACTGACGCCTCAGATTATGTGAACAGAAACTGAGGCAACATCGAAGAGAGATACGTTTGAGTTTCTTACTAGGTTTGGCGGTGACTTACTCTCCCACGCCTTAAGACGCAGTACCATCAGCGCAACGGTGCTTAACGGCCGAGTTCGGGATGGGATCGGGTGTTTCACTCGTGCTATGACCACCAAACCGAGAAAGAAACTCAACATCAGGCGTCCAAGCCAACCTTGGTGTGTATGACTTCTGACCAGCGAAGACCTTGCTTCTACTGGATCAAATCAAGCCTATTGGACAATTAGTACCGGTCAACTGAACGCATTGCTGCGCTTACATCTCCGGCCTATCGACGTGGTGGTCTACCACGGTCCTCAGGGATACCTTGTTTTGAGGGGGGCTTCCCGCTTAGATGCCTTCAGCGGTTATCCTTTCCGATCATAGCTACCCAGCACTGCCATTGGCATGACAACTGGTCCACCAGTGGATCGTTCACCCCGGTCCTCTCGTACTAGGGGCAACTCCTCTCAAGTATCCTACACCCACGGCAGATAGGGACCGAACTGTCTCACGACGTTCTAAACCCAGCTCACGTACCTCTTTAAACGGCGAACAGCCGTACCCTTGGGACCTGCTCCAGCCCCAGGATGAGATGAGCCGACATCGAGGTGCCAAACGGTGCCGTCGATATGGACTCTTGGGCACCATCAGCCTGTTATCCCCGGCGTACCTTTTATCCGTTGAGCGATGGCCCTTCCACTCGGGACCACCGGATCACTATGGCCGTCTTTCGACTCTGCTCGACTTGTCAGTCTTGCAGTCAGGCTGGCTTCTGCCATTGCACTCAACGAGCGATTTCCGACCGCTCTGAGCCAACCTTCGCGCGCCTCCGTTACTATTTGGGAGGCGACCGCCCCAGTCAAACTACCCGCCACACAGGGTCCCGGATCCGGATAACGGACCGCGGTTAGACATCAAGCAGAACAAGGGTGGTATCTCAAGGGTGGCTCCACGAAGACTGGCGTCTCCGCTTCAAAGCCTACCACCTATCCTGCACATGTTCGGCCTAATGCCAGTGTGAAGCTGTAGTAAAGGTGCACGGGGTCTTTCCGTCTAACCGCGGGAAGCCTGCATCTTGACAGGCAATTCAATTTCGCTGAGTCGATGTTGGAGACAGCGGGGAAGTCGTTACGCCATTCGTGCAGGTCGGAACTTACCCGACAAGGAATTTCGCTACCTTAGGACCGTTATAGTTACGGCCGCCGTTTACCTGGGCTTCAATTCGGAGCTTGCACCCCTCCTTTTAACCTTCAGGCACCGGGCAGGCGTCAGACCCT
>NZ_JBFONW020000001.1:0-545000 GCF_040783535.2 Aestuariibius insulae | reverse complement strand
TAGAATTTCGTTTGCGGCCAAGAGCGTTCCGAGCGCCCGCATCGCTGCGCGGCCTTCCTCGTTCATGATGCGCTGATTTTCGCAATCAGTAGGGTCGACGTCCTTCTTATCCAAAAAGCTCCAATCGGTTGGGCCGTGGCGCATCAAGAAGACGATATCATCTCTTAGGAACAGCTCCTCGACCATCTGGAACGGCTCGAACCGTAGGCGATCCTGCACCGCGTCTTCACCGTTAGGCATCGTGACACTCATCTCGCCCATATGAGTTGAGACTTGGCCGACATTGCCCTGTAAACCCTCCCCCTCCTGAGAGGTGGCCATGCTTGCCATTACTCCGAGCGAGAGCCCCATACCGGCCGATATCAAACGGTTCATTCCAATTTCTCCTTCAGGCGGCGACGCGTCTTTTCACCGGCTTTAGCCGGAGGACGAGCAATCCAATCGTTATAACGAGGTAGGCGATGGGCTCGATCTGAAAACCCCTTGCCAGCCAAAGATAGTGCAAACATGCAAGCAAAACGGCGGGATAGACCAAACTATGGATCCGCCGCCAAAGAATTGGGCCGATTTTGCGTATGATGCGGTTTGCGGATGTTGCCGCAAGCGGGATCAGCAACACGAACCCCACCATTCCGACCGTCACGTAAGGCCGTTTGACGATGTCAGCCCATACGCGACTTGCGCTCTGCACGTCGAGCAACGCCCAGACCAGAAAGTGAGCGACGACAAAGAAGAACGCAATTAGCCCAAGAGCGCGTCGGAACTTGATCAGATTGATCCGCAGGTATTCCCGTATTGGTGTGATAGTCAGGCTGACGATCAACATGGTCAGCGCCGCTTCACCGTACTGACGTTCCAAGGTGTTGATGGGTTCGACCCAAACTCCGGACAGTCCAAGCCAGAACTGGTATCCCGCATAGGCGAGAGCGAGGAGGTAAAGCGGCCAGATCGGCATCTTTCGCGCGCCTTGGTTTATCCGGTCGGCGACGGCCATCAGAATTGCTTTGTCAGATCCATACCCTCGTAAAGACTCGCGACTTCTTCTTCATATCCGTTAAACATCAACGTGTCCTGACGCGCATTGAACAGCCCGCCACCGATCAGACGCTCGGTCGACTGACTCCAGCGGGGGTGATCCACGGTTGGATTAACATTGGAATAAAAGCCATATTCACGAGAATTGAGGTCGACCCACGTCGTGAAAGGCTCTTCCTCGGTAAAGGTGATCCGCACGATGGATTTGATCGATTTGAACCCGTACTTCCACGGCACAACGATGCGGATCGGCGCGCCGTTCTGGTTCGGCATAGGTTCCCCGTAGATCCCTGTGGCCAAAAGCGTCAGTGGATGACGGGCCTCGTCCAAGCGAAGGCCTTCGCGATACGGGAAGTCCAGAACGCCTCGCTTCACCCCGATCATGTTTTCCGGCTGTACAGCGGTTTCGAACTGGACATACTTCGCCTCGGGTAATGGTGTGACCCGGTCCAGCAGATCGGCCAACTCAAAGCCGTTCCAAGGGATGACCATTGACCATGCCTCGACACAGCGGAAGCGGTAGATCCGCTCCTCGGTTTCGAATTCCGACGCGATCTCATCAAAAGAGATTGTGAGCGGGTTCTCGACAAGACCATCGACCTCGATCGACCACGGCTCTGTTTGCAGATTATGCGCGTTCTTGGAGGGGTCGTCCTTACCCGTCCCGAACTCGTAGAAATTGTTATAGGTCGTAATCTGCTCGAACGTATTAGGCTCGAGCGTCTCGCTCGCCTGCAATCCGCCCGCAATCGACAGAGCGCTCGCACCAACACCACTGGCGATCAGTTGACGCCGGTTCATGAACGCCGATTTCGGCGTCACATCATCTCGGGTCAGACGGTTCGTCCAGCGTCGTGCCATTGGAGTACTCCTTTATGCCCTCGGTTTGATATAGGTCGGACTCATTCAAAAGTCTCGCTGACGTATGTCGAACTTAACCGACCTCCAGCGCGTGGGTCTGAGAATGTAGCGTCGAAAGCGGTTTTGAAGTTCCATCCGCCTGAACAATTCTGATGTGATCGCGCCGCAGCTTGCGCGGCTCAGAGACGCCGACGGAATGAGCGATCGTCTCAAGGTCAGAGACGATCCCCCTGGCATAAGCTGCGACGCGTTTGTCTTTGTCCTCGACGACCAGCCCTTTTTGAAACCGCCTCTGATGTGTCGTGATCCCGGTCGGGCACGTGTTCTTGTTGCATTTCAAAGCCTGGATGCAGCCAAGAGCAAACATGAAGCCGCGCGCCGATGTCACGAAATCCGCTCCGGCACACATGGCCCAGGCTATGTCACCTGGATTGACGAGCTTGCCTGACGCGATGATCCGGATACGCTCTTTGAGACCCGCTTCATCTCGCAGGTCAGCCAGCCGAGGAAGGGCTTCACGGACGGTCATTCCGACTAGATCGATCAATGGCATCGGCGACGCTCCAGTGCCTCCCTCCCCGCCATCGAGAGTTATGAAATCCGGCGCGCTTTGCTCGCCTCTTGCTATGATCGCATCGAAGAGGCCTTTGATTGTATCGGCATCGCCCATTACCGTCTTGATCCCGACCGGTAGCCCGGAGACATCGCGGATATGAGCAGTGAAATTGAGGAGATCCTCCCAGTTGTCGACGCCGTCATGCCTGTTCGGCGAAATAGAATCCTGTGCCTCTGCAATACCGCGCACGCGGGCAATCTCGGCCGTCACCTTTGACGCGGGGAGAATTCCGCCTTTACCCGGCTTCGCCCCCTGCGCCAGCTTAATTTCGATCATCTTGACCTGTGGATGCGCAGAGATGTCTCGCAGCTTGGCATCGTCCAGACCGCCATGTGCATTCCGAACACCGTACTTCGCCGTTCCGATTTGAAAGACGATGTCGCAGCCGCCTTCCAGATGATACTCGGATAAGCCGCCCTCACCGGTATTCATCCAGCATCCTGCCAGTTTGGCCCCGCGGCTTAAGGCGCGAACGGCGGGCTTTGAAATCGCGCCGTAGCTCATACCGGAGATGTTGAAGATAGAGGTGGCCGTGTAAGGCTCACGGCATCCCGGACCAATCACCAGGGCTTCTGAGCTTGCATATTGATCGTCGAGCGGCGGAAAGGCGGCGTTGGCAAAGATGGGCGTGCCGGGCACTGTAAGGTTCCGCGTCGAGCCGAATGCAACGGTGTTTCCTTTGCCTTCTCCGGCGCGTTTGATCCACTCGCGCTGCGCCCGATTAAATGGAAGCTCCTCACGATCCATGGCAAAGAAGTATTGCCTGAAGAACTCTCCAAGTGTCGAAAATAAGTGCCGGAAGCGTCCGATGACCGGGTAGTTACGGCGGATAGCATCTGCATGCTGGCGTCGATCGATTACGAACAGGACGATGATAACAGCACAGGCGACCCCGACAAAGAATACAAAGCCGAGCGCGAGATACCTCAGCACCTCACCGGCAAACTCCATCGCTGGCATCATCACGCGTCCTCCCCCGGACCAACCCGTTCATATAAGCACCGTCGGACATAACGGTCAGTCCTAAACTGCGGCCTCACGAAGCTGTCAGAGTCTCAAGCAGAGACCCGCATGAGGATCGGCAGAAAATCGCCCCGAAGATTGATCGTGTGCAAATTTTACACATCCATTTCCGGATCTCGAGCGTTACCCTTTCGATGCGTAACTCAGCATCTCTTAACAAAGGAGACGACAATGCTTCGTAAGTTCTATATTTCGACCATCGCCGCAGCTGCCATCGCAACAAGCGCGTTCGCCACTACAGGCGAAAAGGACATCGTGGATACCGCCGTTGAGGCCGGAAACTTCACAACGTTGGCCGCGGCGCTTGAAGCTGCAGGTCTGGTCGAAACGCTCAAGGGTGAAGGTCCGTTCACTGTCTTCGCACCAACGGACGAGGCATTTGCAGCCCTGCCAGAGGGCACAGTCGAGAGCCTGCTCGCCGACCCGGAAGCTCTTGCCGCTATCCTCACCTATCATGTTGTTCCGGGCTCCGTTGAGTCCACGCAGCTCGAAGATGGCATGACGCCCGAGACCGTCAATGGCGCCACGGTCGAGATCGACCTCGACAATGGTGTGATGGTGAACGATGCGACCGTAACCAGCGCGGACGTGATGGCATCGAATGGTGTGATCCACGTGATTGACCAAGTGATCCTGCCGCCGGAAAGCTAAAGCCCGCACAGGGAATATTAGCGAAGGCCCGGGCTAATCCCGGGCCTTCTTCGTTTCTGGAAAAAAGCTGATAAAGAATGTCGTAGTTCTCTAGGACCTCGGTTTTGCCATGCCCTCAACATTTGCCGAAGCCAGCATCATTTCAGTTCGGCATTACCTCGACCGGATCGGAGATATCCTGACGTGTCTCTCCGAAGAAGAGGATACCGACCGTTTGCTTGCGATCCGGCTCGCACCGGACATGTTCGATACAGGCTTTAATTTTGCCGTTTCGATCCAGTTCGCCGCACGCGCCCTTTGTCCTCCTGCGGGAATGGACATTCCAGAGATACCGGAAGTCTATACCTGCGAGAGCCTTGCTACGTTTCGGATAGACGTCCACAAGCACATCGCGCCAATAACCGCCTCTGATCTGGTTCACCCGGTTGCCCATCAAGCGGACGATGCTCAGTTGCGGCAGGACGTGGCGGATTACATCGCCCGCTTTGCCCTTCCTAACATGATCTTTCATCTCAGCCTGGCCTATGGCGGGCTTCGTCACGGTGGAATGACTATCGGGAAGGCGGATTTTGATGGCCTGCATCGGTATTGAAGAACGGCCGCGCCCACGAAGTAGAAAGCCCCGCCAGAGAGGCAGGGCTTTCTTGTTTCGTTAATGAACCACCGCATCTGCTGGTGGCTTCCTGCTAGAGGATGAGACGCGATCCCCGACAAGCAGCCCGTCGGCTCCTGCGATGACGTGAACCGTGTCGCCATCGGATACATCTCCAGCCAACAGCATTTCGGCCAACTGATCCTGCAGGGCACGTTGGATCACTCGCTTGAGAGGCCGCGCTCCAAAGACCGGATCATAGCCTTCATCGGCAAGCCACTTCATCGCGCCCTCATCCAACGAAAGCTCGATTTTGCGGCCCGCAAGCCGTGCCTTGAGCCGACCCAGCTGGATTTCAACGATGCCATCCATGTCATCCCGCGTCAGACGATCGAAGATAATCATATCATCCAAACGGTTCAGGAATTCCGGCCGGAAATGCGCCCGGACCGCATCCATCACATCTTGCTTCGCCTTTGCGGCATCCGATCCATCAGGCAACTGGCTCAGCGCTTGCGATCCAAGGTTCGACGTCAGAACGATCAAAGTCTGCTTGAAGTCCACCCGGCGTCCTTGCCCATCGGTCAGAACACCGTCGTCCAATACCTGGAGCAATACGTTAAAGACCTCTGGATGCGCCTTCTCGACCTCATCGAACAGGATCACCTGATAGGGTCTGCGCCGAACGGCTTCGGTCAGCACGCCGCCCTCGTCGTAACCAACATAGCCCGGAGGGGCACCAATCAGGCGGGCGACCGAATGCTTCTCCATGAATTCTGACATGTCGATGCGGACCATCGCGCTGTCGTCATCGAAGAGGTATTCGGCCAACGCCTTTGTCAGCTCCGTCTTACCCACACCGGTCGGCCCAAGGAACAGGAAGGATCCCAATGGCCGGTTCTCGTCCTGCAGCCCGGCCCGCGCCCGGCGCACCGCGTTCGAGACGGCTGTGACCGCCTGACGCTGACCAATCACACGCTTGCCCAGCTCTTCCTCCATGCGCAGCAGCTTTTCGCGCTCGCCTTCCAGCATCTTGGAGGTCGGGATACCGGTCCAACGCTCCACCACCTGCGCGATCTGCTCGGGCCGCACGGTCTCTTCAACCATCAGGCCGCTCTCGCTGCTCTCGGCCTCACCGAGTTTCTTCTCAAGGTCAGGGATAACGCCATAGGACAGCTCACCAGCCTTCGCGAGATTGCCCTCCCGTTTAGCGATATCGAGCTCTGCCCGTGCGCGATCCAGCTGCTCTTTCAGCTCGCGCGCGCCTTCCAGCTTGTCGCGTTCAGACTGCCACCTGGCGGTCATCTCGGACGACTGCTCCTGTAGGTCCGCAAGCTCTTTCTCGAGCTTTTCAAGCCGATCCTTCGACGCCTGATCATCCTCGAGCCGCAACGCCTCTGCTTCGATCTGTAATTGCAGGATCTGTCGGTCGAGCGCGTCGAGCTCCTCTGGCTTGGAATCGACCTCCATCCGCAGCCGTGACGCCGCCTCATCCATGAGGTCGATCGCCTTGTCGGGCAGGAAGCGGTCGGTAATGTAGCGGTTCGACAGCGTCGCCGCCGCAACTAAAGCGGAATCGCTAATCCGCACACCGTGGTGCAGTTCGTACTTCTCTTTAATGCCGCGCAAGATCGACACGGTATCTTCTTCGGTCGGCTCTTGTACCAAGACGGGCTGGAACCGCCGCGCAAGCGCCGCATCCTTTTCGACGTGCTTGCGGTACTCGTCGAGAGTCGTGGCACCAACGCAGTGCAACTCTCCCCGCGCGAGGGCAGGTTTGAGAAGGTTCGACGCATCCATTGCGCCATCGGCTTTGCCCGCACCCACGAGGGTGTGCATCTCGTCGATAAAGAGAATGATCTCTCCAGCAGCCGAAGTGACTTCGGACAAGATCGCCTTGAGCCGCTCCTCGAATTCACCGCGATACTTCGCTCCCGCGATCAAGGCGCCCAGATCGAGCGCGAGCAGACGCTTATTACGCAGGCTCTCGGGCACGTCGCGGTTGACGATCCGCAACGCAAGACCTTCAGCGATGGCCGTCTTACCGACGCCCGGCTCTCCGATAAGGACAGGATTGTTCTTGGTTCTTCGGCTAAGAACCTGCATCGCCCGGCGAATTTCCTCGTCGCGACCAATGATGGGATCGATCTTCCCTTCCTCGGCGCGCTCGGTCAGATCCATCGTGTATTTCTTCAGTGCCTCGTACTGATCCTCGGCACTAGCGCTATCGGCTGTCCGGCCCTTGCGAACATCGTTGATCGCCTCGTTAAGCTTTTGGGCGCTCACGCCTCCGGCGGTGAGGGCATCCTTTGCGGCAGACCGCACAATCGCCAGCGCAGTCAGCAGACGTTCTGCTGGCACGAAGCTATCTCCGGCTTTCTTCGCGACCTTTTCGGCTTCATCAATGACGCGGCCGGTAGCGCTGTCGAGATAGACCTGACCGGCATCCCCGGACACTTTGGCGATCTTTCCAATCGCCTGATCAACAGCATCCCGCACCCGGTCCGCCTTGCCCCCCGCTCTCGCGATCAAGTTTGAGGCAAAGCTGTCCTCGTCATCCATTAAGGCTTTGAGAAGGTGTTCGGGCGCAAGCCGTTGATGACTTTCGCGCATTGCGATGGTCTGGGCGGCCTGTACGAACCCTCGCGACCGCTCGGTGAACTTCTCCAAGTTCATGTTAACTCTCCTTGTCTAAGCGCTCATCGCAGCACCCGCCCGCTTGGCGGCACGGGTCCTTTGAGCCTTCGGAAAAGAGATGGGATCAGCACTACCGTTGCACAAGGGCCACAGGGCGAAAAAGCTATCGCTGCTTATGGGGCAGAGCCCGATCAATGCTGAGAAGCTCAGACCACGCCCATAAGTATCGCTGTTATTTCCTCGATGTATCAAGGCGACCATGAGGCGAGCGGCTCCACATACCGCTCGCCCCTTTGCTTTACTGGCCGGTCAGTGGATCGTCGTCTCGTCCTTCGGGACCGGACGGCGTCGGGACGAACGGATCTGCACCGCCATCGGGATCGGTGGGGGCGCCATCATTTGGGTCGATCACCGGCTCGAGCGTTGTATCGCCGGATCCCTGGCGCTCGGTCGGAACAGGCTCACCGTCCGTCGTGGTGCCTTGCGCTTCGATGCCATCGATTACCTCGACCTCTTCGTTCTCCTGAACCGACGGATTTGCTGCAGCAGGTGCAGCGCCGCTGTCTGGGGCTTCGGATTCAGCTGCATCGGTCTCTTCCGTGCTCGCTTCCATATCGACAGAGACATCACCTTCTGTCGCGTCTTCTTGCGTTTCCGACGCATCGGAAGAGCTATCCTCTTCTTCAGTCTGCGCATCTTCTTCGGCTGGCGCGCTTTCTTCGGAGGTGTCTGTTTCTACAGGTTCACCCTCATCATTGGCTTCGGGCGCAATCTCTGCACCGGTTCCCTCGAGTTGCTCGGCAGGCGGATCGGCCACTTCATCGGGAGCATCCTCTGCGATATTGCCGCCAACTTCGTCATTGGCACCAGGATCGGCCGCATCACCGGCTCCCTGAACACCCTCGTCAAGCTCGGTGTTCGCACCGTTTTCGATTATCGATTGCTCTTCTCCGGTATCGTCGAGTCCCTCACTCGCCTTATCGGCCGTGCCGTCAGGGTTTGTTCCGGCACCGGTCGGCGGAACAGGCTCTTCGGTTTGATCGGGGTTGCTTTGTACCTCAGCGTCTCTCTCAGAAAACATGAGGAGGATGGCGATGAAGATCAGTGTCGCTATTCCCAGACCCAGAATCATCCAAAAGACGCTGACCCCTCGGTCATTGCGCGTCGTTTTCAAATCCATACCTGCCATCCAGATCACTCCCTCGGGTTCGCATTCAGCAGGACAACCTCAGCCCCGGTGTGAGGTTCCGCACACTTGACGCTCATAGCCGTCCCCGGCACTCACTCTGTCGAGCAGAGGAGAGGTCAGCTATGTCAGACAAACTTATCGTGGCCCTTGATCTTCCGGATGCTCTGTCCGGGCTCGAGCTCGCTACACGGCTGGGCGATACTGTATCTTTTTACAAGATTGGTCTCGGTATGCTGACGGGTGGCGGCCTTGCGCTCGCTCGGGAACTCAAGGACGACCACGGCAAGCGCATCTTTCTGGACATGAAGCTTTTTGATATCGGAGCGACAATCGAAGCGGCCGTGCGCGGCTTGTCGCAGTTCGATCTGGATTTTCTCACGGTTCACGGGGATCCCCATGTTGTTCGATCTGCCTCGCAGGCGAAAGGAAAGATGAAAATCCTCGCCGTTACGATCCTGACTTCGCTTGACCGCGCTGATCTTGATGCCGGCTTGATTTCGGATGGAGACATTCCTGAGATCGTGCAGATCCGCGCGGCCCGGGCTTTTGAAGCTGGTGCCGATGGTGTCATCGCTTCGCCTCAGGAGGCGGGATCGATCCGCAGGTTGCCCGAAGCGGAAGGCAGATTGATTGTGACACCGGGCGTTCGCCCCGTCGGGAGCGATCTGGACGATCAAAAACGGATCATGACCCCGGCCCAGGCCATCGCAGAAGGCGCCGATCATGTGGTTGTTGGCCGACCGGTCTGGCGGAGCCCGGATCCGAAGTCGGCGGCAATTACCATTCAGAAGGAGCTGCAGTCTCCTCAGGCGCTTTCACCGAACAAATAGGCCAACCACGGCCCTGGGCCTTCCTGTCAAGGCAGTTCGAAGAAACCTCTCACAATTCGCGCAACTTTTTCGCAAGCTGTGGCGTTGGCGGGACAGAAACGAGATCTGCGAGCCTTATCACTCGCCTAAATCGGAGCCGTCAAATGAGCTTGAGCCTTGGTGAAATCCGCTACAACGCCCGCAATTCCGCCTTCGAGGCCCGCGTCGATATTGAGAAGAACGGCGTAACTTATCGGTATCCCTGCAGTTTCGAAGCGCCTCTCACAACTGAGCCGACCCTTATCCGTGAAGCCCTTGCTCGTCAGGCTTGCCGTCAATCTGGCGTAGGCGCTTCCATTATGAGCGTGATCTAGTCCCTCAATCACGCTTGAAATAAAGGCCGCTGCGTGTCCCTCCGCAGCGGCCTTTATTTTGTAAGCGACCCAGCGGTCACTCGTTTATGTCGCGATCCCAGTACTTCACCTGTCCTCGCTCAAGCTTGAAGAAATGTCGAAGCCCGACGTAGAGAGCCAGCGAGATTACAGCGAAGATGACCAGCAGCCAAGGCAGCGACAACCCGCTGAAGAAGCCAATGGCCAGCAAGACACCCACTATCGACGCTCCGGCGGCAAAGCCAAGAGCCACGAAACCGGGGATCAGGACTTCCAGAATTCCGAGCATCAATGCTGCGGACAACCACACCCACCATTGCGTCGCAAGATCCATCGTTAACGTCCTTTTAACATGTTGAAAGCATTGCCAAAGGCCTGAATGGCATCAGCCGGCACCACGATGGTCTGCTTGCCGTTGCCCTGGCCCAAGGCCGTCAGCGCCTCCACCTGTTTGAGCGCTACCTGATATTGTGCCGCTTCAAGGCCGTTCTCTGCAATAGCGACGGCCACGACTTGCGTCGCATAGGCTTCGGCATCGGCCTGGATACGGCGGGCCTTCGCGATCTGCTCCGCCGAGTAAAGCTCTGCATCCGCGGCCAGTTCAACCGACCGTTTTTGGCCTTCGGCCTCCATCACAGCAGCCCGCCGCGCACGCTCCGCATTGAGCTGCTGCAGCATCGCATCGCGCGTTGCCTGATCGAGGTTTACGTCCAGAATTTCAGCTCGCGTCACCTCGATCCCCCAATCATCGACCTGCGCCTCGAGCTGTTCCTGAATGGCCATGATCAGCTGCGAGCGGTTCGACTGCACTTGGTCAAGCTCCATCCGCCCAATCTCGCTCCGAACCATGCCAGCGACCGTGGTCGAGATTGCGCCATCCACATCGCGGATCCGGTAGACCGTCTTTTCCGGCTCGGTAATGCGATAAAAAACGGACGTGTCGACCTGGACCAGCACGTTGTCGGACGTGATCGCATCCTGCGTCATCGTGGGCAGCTGGCGTTCGAGGATCGAGATTTTGTGGGCAATCCGATCAAGAAACGGAATGATGATGTTGATGCCCGGCCCCAAGACGGCCCGCAAACGTCCAAACCGCTCAACGACATGCTTTTCGGACTGCGGCACGATCCGAACGGCGGCTGCAATACCGACTATGATCAGAATAGCCAGCAGGATCAGGACGATGTTCTCGCCGATCAAACGGCTAATAATTTGTTCAAAATCCATATCTTTCCCCTTGTTATGTCAAAGGCAGATATGAGCCGATTGTGCCATTTTAAAGATTTTCCAAGGGAAGCGCAGGCATCTTTCCCGTCGGCAGATGCACAGCGACAACACCCAGTATTCCCGCTTTCAGCGCACTGGCCCCATGATGTTTCTCTGGTAAATCAACGGCCTCAGAAGATTGGTGGTACAAAGATTGTGCCTGCGCCGACACATAACTTCAGATCACAGCACCCAGCTTTGACCGAAGGAAAAGGAGGCGGTCCATCCAGCGCAATGCCCCTCGATCTGTTAGGATTCTTGTTTGAGAGAGACGGCTCCAGCGCCGCAGCAAAGCAAGCCGAAGAAAAAGAGGCAGTGTCTGCAGAACATCGCCGCTTGGAGCATACCCTTCGGCCAATGGATCCATGACGTCGCGAGGCTCGCATCCCTTCTCCATTACGGACGTCACGACAATATTGGCCAAGTCCATTGCGGGGTAAGACAGGGCAACGCGTTCCAGATCGATCGCCGTAACGGTTTGACCTTGGATCAAAAAGTTGCCTGCATGTGCATCGCCGTGGATGCGTGACCGCGGCACCCATGCGAGCGATAAATCTTCGAGAAGATCCCTCGTTTCCCGAGATAAAGCTTGAAAACGCGAGGCATAGGCGATGTCGATGACATCCGCACAACGATTGAGGTTCCTCTCAACCTGACGAAAATTGATATCTTCCGGCTGTTCCGTGGTTTGCCGGTGTAGCCCCTTCAGCCAAGCCCCCGTTCGCAGGTAGGCCGCTTTACCAAGCTGCTCGACAGGGTCGAAGGAACTCAGCAGCATTCCATCAACGCTGCTTGTCAAAATGGCGGCAGCTTTTTCCTGAACAGCAACAACATCAACGACCTCCAGATTGGAAAGCGGTTCGAGTGCCTCTTTCGCTGCAGAGATAGCCGTCAAGATGCGTCGAAGCTGCGTATCCGACCGGTCACCTACGAATTTTTTGATGTAGAACGTTTGTTGGCCGTCTTCGAGACGTAGCACACACCAGCTGAACTGTTCTTGATGGCGCTCCGTCACAACCGTGTGGGCAAACGCATCCGGACGAAGTCGAAGCGATTTGGCCATCTTGACCCAAGCTCGCAAGGCACGAATGACAATATCAGTTTCTTGCACGGCACAGCATCTCCCTGAATCAGGTCGTAACGGTCTATAGAAAACCAAAGCGTGAGACCTGTCTGAAAGGGACGCCAGTTTAAGAAGAAGTCAAACGATGCCAGCGCATTTGCGCCAATGCGCAAAGGCATTTTAGGCAAGATAAGGCAGACCCGACGCCCCTGCTCATCACCTTGCTGTCAGGTGACCGGGCAACGCAGGTTGAACCATCCAGACTAATCCTCCAACGAGGACATCGAATATGAGATGCTTTGGAATTTCGTGTCCGAGGTAAGCTGAGGTGAGTCGCTTGACGGTCCAATGGGGAGAATCTGGAAGCTAACGAGGTGCCGTCGAGGAGGCATATGCTGTCAGACTAAGTTGCTCTCGATGAACGCGCCACAACCGTCAGAATGCAGACGGATTGAAAGCTGGCGATCCAAGTCAGACTTTAAACTCGATCAAGTTACTATTGTGAGACATTGTACTCGGTCAGGTGCCCGCAAACCGACGGTTCCACCGTTCTGCACCATCAAATCTGAGATGGCAGCCAAAGGACGATAGACGGAAATGCGACCAACAACGCGATCGTCACGCCATCGGCAATAAAGAATGGCGTCACGCCCCTGAAGACGTCACCCACACTAAGATCGTCGCGCACACCGGCCACCACGAAGCAGTTGAGCCCGATTGGCGGTGTAATCAAACAGAACTCTGCCATCTTGACCACGAGGATCCCGAACCAGATGGCACACATCGGGCCGGACATCCCGAATGCGCTTTCGGCAGCGGTCACGCTCTCTCCCCCGTTGAGAGCCATGACCGCGGGATATACAACCGGCAGCGTCAGCAGCAGCATCCCGATCGCGTCCATGAACATGCCAAGGATCGCATAGGCCAACAAGATCATGACCAGCGTCAGCATCGGAGACTGCTCGAGTGACGTGATCCAGTCCGAGAAAGCACCCGGCAGGTCGGCAAACCCGAGAAAGCGGACGTAGATCAGGACCCCCCAGATAATCGTGAAGATCATCACGCTAAGTTTCGCTGTCTCCAAAAGTGCCGATTTCAGCTCGGGCCAGCGCATTCCGCGCGCCAACGCCATCAGCAGAACAACGAAGGCTCCAAGCGCCCCGCCTTCGGTCGGAGTGCCCCATGCATCGCCGCCGATATAGGTCGGCACCTCTACACCGAAGAGTGTCACCGCGGCCGGGATCGGATTGTATACAAAAAACAAAATGATGATGACGACAAAGAAGATCGGAAAAGCCGGTCCCAGAGAGACGATCCTCTCGCGCCAGGTGAACCCGCCAACCGGCGGTCCGAAGTTCTTGAGCACCAGCGCAAGACCCACGATCAATCCACCGTACACGAAAGCCGAGAAGATACCGGGCAGAAATCCGGCAAGCAGCAGCTTACCCACGTCCTGCTCCACGATGATCGCGTAAATCACGAGGATTGCGGATGGCGGGATGAGCGATGCGAGTGTCCCGCCCGCAGCGACAACGCCCGCCGCGAACCTCTTGTCATAGCCGATCTTGAGCATCTCCGGGATCGCAATCCGTGCGAAAACCGCCGCAGTCGCGACACTCGCTCCAGACACGGCCGCAAACCCTGCCGTCGCGAATACCGTGGAGACACCAAGCCCTCCGGGCAGCCATCCGACCCAGCGCTTGGCCGCCTCGAACAGAGCCTTGGTCAGACCCGCGTAGTAGGCCAGATATCCAATAAGGATAAAGGTGGGTATAAGGCTCAGAGCCTGGCTCGATACCTTGGAATGGGGGACTTGCCCCGCAGTCTTTGTTGCGACTTCAAGCGCCCAAAAGAACTCGTCTCCCGCGAAATCCTTGCGCGCCCAAAAGATCCAGATCAGCCCGATCAAGCCCGCACCTGCTGCGGCGAAGGCGACGCGCATCCCGAGAACGACCAAGACAAGCAGCCCACCGGTAACCCAAAGGCCAATCTCAAGAGGATCCATCAGTCGTTACCCGACACGGTCGCCGCCTCGCGCGCTGCGATTTCGGCAGCGCTCTCGACAAGCGGTACTGCGACAGGTTCGCTCAGACCAAGGATAAACCCTCGGCCATAGCCCCAAAGCTGCAAGGCAAGACGAAGGCACAGCACGCCAAAGGCCACTGGGGCCAAGAGCTTTGCTGGCCAGATCGGAAGACCGATATCCATCGAGCTGTCGCTGCTCCAAAGAGGAGCCCCGAAGTCGAAAGACCGTTCGAAATGCGACCATGATCCCCAGACCAGCAATAGCATGAGCACAAGGACGAGGAGCGTCGTCAAAAACTCCACCGCCCAAAGGAACCGCCCTTTCAGCGCACCGACGAAGATGTCCATTCGGATATGGCCGCCGAGCCTTTGGGTATACGCCACTCCCATGAATGCAATCAGGGGCATTGCCTGTTCGATCCAGTCTACGTAGCCCGGCACCGGCGAGTTCAGAAAATTCCGCCCTGCGACTGAGATGACGGCAAGGATCATAAGCGCAAAGACCGCCAGCCCGCTGACCAAGGCGAGCATCGTCTCGAATCGGAAAAGACCCCGGTCGAGCCGGCTTAAGACCGATCCATCCTCGAGCACCGAGGCCGCTCCCGCCATTCGGGGTCTCCTTCAGTCAAAGGAAGAGAGGCCCCGGAGCATGTCCGGGGCCCATCTCGATCAGCTCTCGCCGGAAACCATGCCTGTGACGAGATCGTATAGCTCTTGCGCGGGAAGTCCCGCCGCAGAGTTCTCCTCGATCCAGGCCTGCGCTGCCGGGGCAGCTGCCGCCTCTTCAAAGGCCGCTAGCTCCTCATCCGAAAATGTGACCTGCGTAATACCCTTCTCTTCGAGAAGAGGACCCCAAGCCTCCATCGTGTTGTTCGCATAATAGTCGAGATAATAATCAAGCGCCTCGTCGACGGATCCTATCAACGCTTCGCGATGGGCATCCGACAGGCCTTCGAAGGCATCGGTGTTGACCACGACCGGACAGTTCACAGTTCCCGGGTTCAGGTTCGTTGTCCAGTAGGTCGCATTTTCGACCGTTCCAAAAGACATATGCGCGTGGGGCGCAAAACTCACCGCCTTCACCACGCCCGAATCCATCGCCTGACGCACTTCCGTTGCCGACATCGAGGTCGGAACCGCGCCAACCGTCTCCATCGCCGCACCGATTCCGCCCGTCGCGCGCACGCTCAGCCCTTCGAAATCGGACAGGGTCTGCGGTGCATCTCCAACGCCGACAAGATTGTACTGCGGCAATGGAGAAGGCATGAGAAGCGTCGCGTTCCATTGGGCCATCTCTTCGACGACCGCGGGGTGTTCATAGACCGCCTGGGAAATCTCGCGCTCCTGCTCCAACGTTTCAACACCGAGGAACGGCAGTTCGAGCACTGTGATCGCCCGGTTCTTGTCCGCATGATACCCTGCGCAGAACTGGGCCATCTCGAATGCACCAATCGATATCCCGTCAAGGTTTTCGCGATTATTGCTCAAACCACCGTAAGAAATATTTAGAGTAAATTCCCCATCGGTCTTTTCGCTCACGAGTTCTGCGAGCTTTTCCACATGTTCGGTGAAAGCTCGGCGCTTACCCCAGAGGGACACATTCCATTGCTCGGCGAAGGTCTCTCCGGCGAAGCTTACGGTCAGGCCCGCGATGGCCGCTGTCATTTTCCAGTTCATATCTGTCATCTCCCTGATGCGGATGTCTTCGATCCGTCTGGGAGTTACCTTGGCGCAAGGACACGGTGCGGACAAGGCACGGCTTTGGAGCAATGCGATGCGAGGCCGGGTGGGCGGGTGTCGTCACCCGCGTCAGCGGGCTGACGCAGTTGCTCATCCGGTCTGCATTCGTAGATAGCTTGATAACTTCGACTTCATGAAATCAATGGCATCAGGCAGGGCCAAGAACTCCTCAGCACTGACCAGTTCCAGCCGTTGCCCTTCATCGCCCAGTGCAAGGCTATGACTTGCTTCGGCGCTCAAGTGGACCGCAAAGAAGAACAGCCTGTTGCCCCTTTCGGTGAAATAATCGCTTCGTCCGACAAGCTGCTCCGCTTCTAAAGACAAACCGATTTCCTCCCGCGTTTCGCGAATTGCGGTCTCCTCGGGCGTCTCGAGCCGCTCTCGCCCTCCCCCCGGAAAATCCCACATGTTCGGATAGGGAATGTCAGCACGATCGTCCCGCAATATCACCACGAGCTTATCTGCTATAAAGACAGCGACCTTTGCGCCGTGGAACTCTTCCTCGTTTTCGTTCATGCTCCGTTCACTTCGAACAGATGAAGCCCCGGTGCTGACCGGGCGTTGCATATCCGCTCTGATTTTTGGGACCTAAATCGCACTATGCCTGCCCTCTGCCGTGATTGTCTGAACACCTTCGATACCGGCTCTCGCTGTCCGGTTTGCCGGTCGCCGCGCTGCCTTTCACATCCAGAACTTTATGATCTTTCCATAGCGCATATGGATTGTGATGCCTTCTTCGCCAGCGTCGAAAAGCGAGACAACCCCGATCTTGCCGACAAACCCGTTATTATCGGCGGCGGCAGACGCGGTGTGGTTTCGACCGCGTGCTATGTCGCGCGGATCCGGGGCGTAAAGTCCGCGATGCCTATGTTCAAGGCGCTCAAGCTGTGTCCGGACGCGGTCATCGTCCGACCACGCTTCGATGCCTACGTTGAGGCATCTCGCGCGATAAGGGCGATGATGGATGATCTGACGCCTGCGGTCGAACCGCTTTCACTTGATGAAGCTTTCATGGACCTGACGGGAACGGCCAAGTTGCATGGTGCGCCTCCGGTTAAGATGCTGGCGCTTCTCGTCAAGAGGATGAAGTCCGAACTCGGCCTCACAGGCTCCATCGGGTTGTCGCATAACAAGTTTCTGGCAAAGGTCGCTTCCGATCTCGATAAGCCGCATGGATTTGCAGTTATCGGGAAAGAAGAAACAGAGAGCTTCCTTCGCCCGAAATCCGTTCGCCTTATCTGGGGAATCGGCCCCGCAGCACAGGAAACCCTCGAAAAGGCCGGAATTCGCACGTTTGATGACCTTCACCGATGGGATATCAAGGATCTGCGGAGCCGCTTTGGCGGAATGGGAGATCGCCTTTGGCATCTCGCGCGCGGCCTTGACTATCGCTCTGTCTCTGCTAATCGGCCGGTCAAGGGTCTGTCCAACGAGACAACCTTTCGCGTGGATACCAACGATCCCGACATTCTCGATGGTCATATCTGGCGCATGGCAGAGAAGGTTTCCTCACGCGCAAAAGCAAAAGACATCGCAGGGCGCGTCGTCACGCTCAAACTGAAGAAGGCGAACCATAAACTGCTCAGCAAGCGCGTCTCGCTTCGTCACCCGACACAGCTCGCGGACCTGATCTACCGAACAGCGCGGGCTTTGTTCGATCAGACCGGGGCGGAAGGGCCCTACCGTCTTCTTGGCGTCGGGATCTCGGATCTCGTGTCCGCCGATACCGCTGACCTGAGCGGAGATCTCCTAGATCCGCAAGCTGAGATCCGGACAAAGGCGGAACGCGCAACAGATGCCATTCGTGACAGGTTCGGCTCTGATGCGATCTTGAAAGGCCGTAGTCTGAGGTAGCTACTCCGCCGCCATTTTATGCTCGATACGGCCAATGTCACAAATATCGACTATGACCTCGTCGATCAATTTCTGAAAGCCAGCGAAGTTCTCGTTCGGAACAATCCGCGCCTCATCCATGTAAAGAGCGCGATCAATCTCGATCTGAACAGCGTGCTGAGCCCTCGACGGGCGACCGTATTGCTGGACTATGTAGGCCCCGGCAAATGGCATGTTCCGAACAACGCGCAAGCCTGCATTGGTGAAGACAGCTTCGATCCGATCGATGATGTTTTGCCCGGCAGAGGCCCCAAATCGATCGCCGAGAACGACATCGGGACGTGGAAATCCGGGCTGGCTTACGCAGTCGATGGCCTCATGAGGCATCGAATGGCAGTCGATAAGAATAGCATGCCCAAAGAGTGACCGACTTTCATCGATCAACGTTTGAAGCCCATCGTGGTAAGGATGCCAGACCTGATCCACCCGCGCCTTCGCCTCGTCCAAGGAAATCTTGCCGCGATAGATTGCGCGACCATTGGCGACCACTCTCGGCACCACACCAAGACCGCTCGCGATCCGAGGATTATGTCCGCTTTTGCGAACTCCTCCGATCAGCGCCGGATCCAACTCATCGGGCGCTCGATTAAGATCGACAAACGCGCGCGGCATACGGGCGGTGATCAAGGGTGCCCCTTGGGCTGGTGCGCGTGCGAAAAGCGTATCGATGAACGCGTCTTCGGACGATCTGATCTCCTGCTCATTCAGGAGAGATTGCTCGATAAAATCGGAAGGATAACATCGGCCACTATGTGGCGATGAAAATACGACGCTCGTTGACCGATGAACTGGTCGCTCGATCCGGCAGGTGGATTCGGTCATCGGCACTCCCTTTACGCACTGTAATCTAGCGCAGAACCGGAAAGATCCAAAAGACCTTGATCCCTTCTTCTGCCGCGTCTATAGACCGCCGGACCGACGCGGTTTGCCCCGCGTCCCTTTTCGTTTGGGACATCGGGCATCGCTGAGGATGGGGTGATTAGCTCAGCGGTAGAGCACTTCGTTGACATCGAAGGGGTCACTGGTTCGATCCCAGTATCGCCCACCATATTCGCCGCCTCGATCTATCGGGGCTTTGTAACTGGCGCGATCCGCGCCGCGACATGAGGAGACGGCCATGAAGGTCAGGAACTCGCTGCGGTCTTTGAAAAACCGCCATCGCGATTGCCGTGTCGTGCGCCGCAAGGGCCGCGTCTACGTCATCAACAAAACCCAGAGGCGGTTCAAGGCCCGTCAGGGGTAAGAACTTCGCTTGCTGAGTTGGATGAAGGCCGCCGAAATGGGCGGCCTTTTTCGTTGCCAAGACGTTAAAGCCTGCCAATCCGGTTTGAAGAGAGTCAGGCTCGGCGGCATACTCGACACGCATAGAGGAGGATAATCATGAGAATCGTTGTCAATGGTGCTGACCATGATGTCGACGTGGACCCAGAAATGCCTCTTCTTTGGGTTTTGAGGGATGTCCTCGGTATCACTGGTCCTAAATTCGGATGTGGCATCGCCTATTGCGGGGCCTGCACCGTCCATATCGACGCGCAACCTGTTCGATCCTGCTCATTGCAGATCCAAGACGTCGATGGACCGATCACGACGATCGAAGGGCTCGGATCGTCAGATGCACTCCATCCCGTACAGGAAGCCTGGCAGGAGCATCAGGTTGCACAATGCGGGTACTGCCAGGCTGGCCAGATCATGACAGCCGCTGCCTTTCTGGCGGAAGTCGCGGATCCGACCGACGAGGACATAGACGCCGCTATGGGCAACAATCTCTGCCGATGCGGGACGTATCCGCGGATCCGGGCGGCCGTAAAGACAGCGGCCCAGAAAATGAGGGATGCGTGACATGAGCATAGGATCGATCGCGCGACGGACTTTTCTGATCGGCTCGGCCGCCATCGCGGGGGGCGTCGCGTTCGGGGTTTGGCGCTACAGAACCCCCTATGACAATCCGCTCGAGAACCAGCTTGCCGAGGGGGAGGTGACGCTCACTCCCTACATCAAGGTCGACGCGGATGGAGTGACCATCATAACACCCCGGACAGAGCTGGGTCAGGGAACGACAACAACCCTTGCGGCCCTGGTCGCCGAGGAAATGGATCTCGATCTCGCAAAGGTGAGAACAGACCATGGACCGCCTAGTCCTGCCTATTACAACGGTGTCGTCTCTGCCGAAGGAATGCCTGTCGCTGCGACCGATACCGGTTTTATGGCCCGAACCGCACGCGGCGCAGGAGATGTCGTTGGCAAGTTCATGGGGTTACACATCACCGGTGGATCGACATCGATCCCCGACGCATTTGAAAAGATGCGTCAGGCAGGGGCCGCTGCACGTCTCGTCATGATCCGCGCCGCCGCCGAACGCGAGAGTGTCGTCGCAGGCAGTCTGTGGACGGAGTTGGGGCATGTCGTCGGCCCTAATGATCTGCGGATCGCCTATGAAGATCTAGCGGCAGATGCCGCGACCTTCGATATCCCGAGTGATGTGGAGCTCAAGTCGCGTGCCAATTGGCGGTATCTCGGGCAAAGCCAGCCTCGTCTCGATATGGTACCGAAGATCACCGGGACCGCCCCGTTCGGCATCGATATCCGGTTGCCTGACATGCTTTTCGCTACCGTGCGAAGCAACCCGGCCCAAGGTGCGGGAGCATTGAACTATGACGCCACGGCAGCTCAAGATGTGAAGGGTGTCGTCAAGATCGTTCCTTTGAAAACTGGAGCCGGTGTGCTCGCTGACACAACCTGGACCGCATTCCGGGCGGCAGAGCTCATCGAATTTGACTGGGCGCCTTCGCCCTATCCCGAGACCAGCGAAGACATGGCAACGGCGCTTGCCGCGAGCTTTACCGATGAAGCGCGCGACAGCCGGTTCCGAGATGATGGTGATGTCGAAAGCGGGTCGGAGACCTCGACCCTGATCGAAGCGGAATATCGCGTGCCCTTCCTTGCGCACGCTCCGCTGGAGCCTATGAACGCGACAGCATGGCTGCGGGATGGCAAGCTCGACATATGGGCGGGAACGCAGGTACCGACCTACGTAGTTGATGTCGCCAAGGATCTGACCGGACTGTCACAGAACGCGATTACCCTGCACACAACGATAGCTGGGGGATCCTTCGGACGGCGGCTTGAATTCGATTTTATTGCACAGACGGTCGAACTCGCCATGGAGGCCGATGGGCGCCCGGTCAAAATGACTTGGACGCGCGAGGAAGACTTTTCACATGACTACCCCCGGCCTATGGGGATGGCCCGGATGAAAGGGCGCGTTGCAGACGGACAGATCGAGAGCTTTGATGGAGCCTTTGCCTATCCCTCCGTCGTCGCCTCGCAGGTCAGCCGCTTGGGCCTGACCGTTCCCGGGCCCGATGTGGCAATCGTTGCAGGCGGCTGGGATCAGCCGTTTTCGATTCCGAACTACCGGATGACCGGCCACCGCGCACCCGAAGTCGCCCCAGTGTCCTCCTGGCGATCTGTGGGGGCGTCGGGCAACGGGTTCTTCCATGACTGCTTTCTTGACGAGCTGATCCACGCCGCCGGCCTGGATCCGATGGAGGAACGGATCCGCCTGTGCTGGCACGAGCCGAGCCGGAAAGTGCTCGAAGCTGTAGCTGAGATGTCGAACTGGGGCAGCCCGCTTCCGGAAGGATCGGGACGCGGTGTGGGCTTTTGCCTATCCTTCGGAGTGCCCTGCGCGCAGGTGGTCGAAGTGACACAAACCGAGCGGGGCCTGAGGCTGGACCGCGGCTTTGCCGCTGCGGATGTCGGCACAGCGCTCGATCCGCAGAATATCGATGCACAGCTTTCCGGCGGGATGATCTTTGGGCTGGGTCACGCGATGAACTGCCAGCTGACCTATACGGAAGGGGGGGCGCCGGATCAGACCAATTTCCCCGATTATCCTGCGATGCGGTTCGATCAATGTCCGAAGGTCGAGACACGCATTCTGGAGAACGGAGATACGATCAAGGGTATCGGAGAGCCGGGCGTACCACCGGCCGCACCCGCCTTGGCGAACGCTATCTTTGCTGCAACTGGCCAGAGGTTGCGTGAAATGCCGTTCGACAAGTTCGTAGACTTCGCCTGATCCGGGACAAGACCGCAATGCCGGTCTCATCCCGCATGAGAAGTCAACGTAGGATACTGTCCGCAAGAAGGCGCACCGCCGTCGGCTCGTTCATGTAACCGGTTACCGGCAGATTTCGCGACCTTTGATATCGGCGCAAGGCCCGGCGGGTATCGTTGGTAAAGCGGCCATCCACGGCTCCCGGCTCCAGACCGAGATCGGCAAGCCGGGCTTCGATCAGGCGCGCTGTAATCGCATTGAGGCCAAGCGCTCTTTCTTGAGCTTCGGCGCGTTCCCGATCCGCCTGTCCAGACTGAGCGTTTTCAAGCGCAGTCAGCCGTTCTCGCGCCTGTCCGCGGAAGCTGCCGTTTGGGTAGCGCTCAAGGTATTCACGGTAGCCTGCCGCGCTATCCGCTTCGCGGTAGCGGTCCCAGACACGGCGCTCTTCGACTGCGGCCGTTGCGCGCGCGTCTTCCTCTATCCGGTTCAAGCGGTCGCGCGCCTGATCAGCAAAAAGCCCGTCTGGATAACGCTCCAGATAACGGCGAAGATCTCCTTCTCCTCCATTCCGGCCAGTTTCCCGCCAGTAGGCGCGATCTTCCTGCTCCACGCGCTCGCGTTCACGCTGGGCCTCTGCTTCCAAAATATCGCTGCGCCGTTGCGCTTGCTCGCGAAGCAGGCGGATCTGAACCGTCGTAAGATAAGAGCTTTGCTCCAACCCGTTTTGCTGCTGCCAGTTTGTGATCGCTCCGCGTGTGCCGGGACCGAAAATCCCGTCGATCCCGCGTGTGTTGTAATCAAGGATCGTCAGATCGCGCTGGATCTGCTGCCGCTCGTCCCGCGACAGGTTGAGCGCCTCTTCGGCAAGCCTCGCCTGACGCTCCGGCTGGGAGAGGATCCGGTCGATGGCGATACGAGCATCGGTCGCACGTCGCCCGCGGGGAAACTGATCGAGATAAGCGCGGTAGGCCTCCACCGTATCGCTTTCGGACGCAGTCTCCCACGCCCGGGCATCGCGCCGCTCGTTCACAAGCCGGAGGACATCAGACCGATCTTCGTCATCCCCCGGTCGCAATGTAATTCTGGGCCTATCACGCTCGCGGGACGGCCGGTTCGGGACAAAGACCAACCGGTCCGGCGCTTCCCCGATAAAGCTTGCGCCGTCCGCTTCCGTCACGGCCTCGACAAGATCTCGGCCGGGCTGCGCGATCTCTTCCCCCAGAAAACCGGCGATATAATTGGGACCGCCTCGGATCACGGTGACATTCTCTGGAACGTCGAGTGGGCCTAATCCTTGGGACAGACCGTCGATATAGTCCTCATCGGACTGGCGTAGTCCCAAAGCGAGAACCGAAGGGCCCTCAAGCTGGCCGAGATAGGTCAGGACCGTTTCAAGCAAGACTGCGTCTTGCCCGGCTTCAAGCAAATGATCCGGTGTACCGGTGGTTCGAGCCAAATACCAAGTCCGCGTTCCGTCGGTGACGAACTGACCAACCATCGCGATCAGGACAGCATCTGTTTCGCTCACGACATCGGCGAAATCGTCCAATCGATCTCGGATAACGGATATCTCGCCGTCTTCCGCAATCAGGACGCGCGCCCCGGCATCTTCGAATGTGTCGGCGGCTGATACGACATTCGTTCCACCGGCGACATTGTTCAGATACCGATATCGTTCGGTGCCGATGAGAAGCACAGATTGGTCAGCTGCAAGACTGCCGCTTAGAAGAAGGCTCAAAAGGCCTGCCAGTCCGATCCGCTTCATATCGATCTCCGTGTCTTTGTCAGGTCTCGTAGACCCGTTTGTCTTCAATAACGATGCCGTCTCTCGGCAGCGAACCCGGGGGGACCACCTCGATTTGACCTTTGAGCTTAAGATGCGCCTGAACGGCTTCGGCGAACTGTCCGTCGTCCGGTGTTTCGCTTTCGACGCGGACGACCATCACATCGGCATCACCTGCTCGATCTGCGATCACTCGGACACGTTCGATGGCGGCGTGTCCTTTTACCAGATCGGCCACCTGCTCGGGACGGACAAACATGCCCTTGATCTTTGTGGTCTGGTCGGCCCGGCCCATCCATCCCTTAATCCGCCGGTTCGTGCGCCCGCAGGCACTCTCTCCCGGCAGAATTGCGCTAAGATCGCCAGTGCCAAAGCGCAAGAGGGGATAGTCCGGGTTGAGGGTCGTCACCACAATCTCGCCAACCTCGCCTTCCGGCACTGGATCGCCTGTACCCGGAGTGACAATTTCGAGGATCACGCCTTCATCTGTGATCATTCCGGCATCGGGCTCGGTTTCATATGCGATATGTCCCAGATCGGCGGTCGCATAGCATTGAAGGCAAGAGATACCCCGATCCGCATAGTAGGCGCGAAGAGAGGGGAAAAGCGCTCCTCCCGATACCGCGGCTTTGTCGATCTTGAGATCGAACCCATCCTGATCGGCCTGCTCCAGAATAACCTTCAGATAGTCCGGCGTTCCGGCATAAGCCGTTACGCCCACATCTCGCGCGGCCCGCGCTTGAAGGGCGGTTTGTCCGATCCCCGCTGGAAGGATCTTCGCTCCGACGGTGCGCGCGCCATTCTCGAACATCAGCCCCGCCGGCGTGAGATGATAGGAAAAGCAGTTCTGAATGATATCATCGGATCCGATCCCGCACGCATGCAGGAACCGGCCAAAACGCCACCAGTCAGCGCTAGTTCCTCCAGGCTCGTAGATGGGGCCAGGTGACTGGAAGATATGCGTGACGTTCGACGCCTCAATCCCACCGAAGGGCGGTGCATCGGCCTGCCAAGACGCGAGCTTCGACTTTCTGAGAACCGGGAACTTCCTCAAATCTGTGAGATCGTTGACCTCGATATCCGGAAGGCAGCTCTTCGCAAAGCCACGAACCCGCTCGATCTGCTGGCGCAGACCCGCCAGTTGTCGCGCCTCGCGCTCGTCCTGGCTCTGCGTTTCGAATGCGTCGAAGTAAGTCGTCATCATTCCCCCCTCGGGATAGGGGGATATGTGGAGCACCCCTTGCCGTTATCCAATATCAGGTTCGTTCGAGGTCGTCGGCACGGGTCTTTACGCTGCTGAGACAGTGTCAGCTCAGCCAGCGCTTACGCCTGCGGTAGCTACGGACATCGCGAAAGGACTTACGGCCTTCGTCGCTCATGCCGAGGTAGAATTCCTTCACGTCAGGATTTTCCCTCAACTCCGCTGCAGGTCCGTCCATGACAATCCGCCCACTTTCGAGGATATAACCATAGTGGGAAAACCGGAGGGCCACGTTGGTGTTCTGTTCGGCAAGAAGAAAGCTGACACCCTGTTCTTCGTTCAAAGACTTTACGATGCCAAAGATCTCCTCAACGAGCTGCGGAGCGAGCCCCATGGATGGCTCGTCCAGAAGGATCATCTTCGGTCTCGACATCAGCGCCCGTCCGATCGCGCACATTTGTTGTTCACCACCCGACGTGTATCCCGCCTGAGATCCCCGCCGCTCCTCAAGCCTTGGGAAATAGCCATAGACCATATCAAGGTCCGCCTTGATCGCGGCGGAGCCATCCCGACGGGTGTAGGCCCCGGTTAGAAGGTTCTCCTCGATCGTGAGATGCTCGAAGCAGTGTCGCCCTTCCATGACCTGAACGACGCCTCGCTCGACCAGGTCAGAGGGCGACAGATCCTGGATCCGGTCCCCCTTGTACAGGATTGAGCCTTTCGTCACCTCCCCGCGCTCGGACTGCAAAAGGTTCGATATCGCCTTGAGCGTTGTGGTTTTGCCTGCCCCGTTTCCTCCGAGAAGCGCCGTGATTCCGCCTTCCCGAACGGATAGCGACACCCCTTTAAGGACAAGGATGACGTGGTTGTAGATTACCTCGATATTGTTCACATCGAGAAGCGTCGCCGCTTCGGTCTTGTCCGTGTCCAACATCGATAGATCTCCTCATATGAGGGCGGGCGGCTAACAAAGCAGCCACCCGTCCTAGCTTAGTTGGCGCTTTATTCGCAGCCTGGCGTAATGCCGTTCTCTTCCGCAAAAGCCATCGAGTCCGCCTCGATTAAGGGCGCGATGACCTCTTCATCGGGGGCGATGTAGTCCGTCAGAACCACCCAATTCCCCTCTTCCGCATTCCACTGCTGAACCAGTCCCATCCCCGATCCACCGTGATCGGAGCAAGACACCGTGAATTCCGGCCCGATCCCTGGCATACCAAGTTCGGCCATCCGCGCCTCGGTGATCTCGAGCGCCTCCATGCCATCGCGCATCATGGCCGGAGTGATGTCGGCCTCACCATGGATCTCCTGTGCCTTTGCAATCGCTTCAGCGGCAAGCATCGCGGCATACATGCCGCGTGTGTAAAGAACCGAGCCCAGATTAGAGCCGTCCCCTGCATTCATCCCTGCATCGATGACTGTGCTCTGGATCTCCTCGAAGATCGGCATATCCTCGACGGCATTCATATTCAGCGACTTGTAGCCATTCGCAGCCGCACCGGCTGGCGTGACGTCGTGCTCAGCACCGGCCCACCAATTTCCGATGAAGTTCTCCATCGGGAAGCGAATGTTCGCGGCTTCCTGAATAGCGACCTGGTTCATGACACCCCAGCCCCACATCAGGACATAGTCAGGACGTTCACGCCGGATCTGTAGCCATTGCGACTTCTGCTCCTGGCCCGGGTGGTCAACCGCAATCGTGTTGAGCGTGAAGCCATGCTTGGCTGACAGCTCCTCGAGCGTCCGGATCGGCTCCTTGCCGTAAGCGGAATTGTGATAGACCAGAGCGATGGTCTGGCCGTCCAGAGATCCGCCGTTTTCGTCCAGCAGATGGTTCACGGCGACCGACGCAGCATCCCAATAATTAGCGGGGTAGTTGAATACGTTCCGGAACACCTCGCCGTTTGCAGCCGAGGTTCGTCCGTATCCCATTGTATGGATCGGAATCCCATCCGCTGCGGCCTTGGGAATCAGCTGATAGGTTATGCCGGTCGACAGCGGCTGATAGACCAAAGCGCCCTCGCCTTTGGTCGCCTCATAACACTCAACGCCCTTCTCGGTGTTGTAGCCCGTCTCGCATTCGATAACCCGAACTGGAACGCCGCCGATACCGCCATCCCGCTCGTTCAAAAGGGTGAAGTAATCCTGGTACCCGTCCGAGAACGGGATGCCGCCCGCCGCATAGGGCCCGGTGCGATAGCTCAGATCGGGGATCACTAGATCCGCCGCAACCGGCCCCGCAAGAACCGCTCCTGCCAGAACAGCTGTTGTCAATCTTTTCATGTCCGTATCCTCCCAAGTGGATTTTCCATTCGTTCGTTTCGTGCGCGTCTTTGCGCGCCTTCGTCTTGAGCCGCTCCTCAATACGGGAACGGCCATAATCGCAGTTTTTCCTTCGTCAGACGCCAGAGCTGAGCCAGCCCATGCGGCTCCGCGATCAGAAAGATCATGATGAGCGCTCCGACGATGACCAGCTGGAAATGCGCGACAGTGTCCGTCGGAAATCCGAGCCAGTCGACACCGACCACCTTCAAGGCAACGGGCAAAAGCACCATAAAAGCCGCCCCCGCGAAAGAGCCGAAGATCGAGCCAAGCCCGCCGATGATGATCATGAAAAGGACGAGAAAACTCTTCTGGATCCCGAAGGCTTCACCAACCTCGACCGCCCCCAAGTAGACCGCGAAAAAGAGAGCCCCCGATATGCCGACGAAGAACGATGATACCGCGAAAGCGCTCAGTTTGGCGCGCAAGGGGTTCACTCCGATGATCTCGGCGGCGATGTCCATGTCGCGGATCGCCATCCATTTACGCCCTGTCGATCCACGCGTCAGATTACGCGCGATGATGGCAGACACTGTGCAGAAGACGAGACAAATCATGTATTGGGCCCAAGGCGCAACCTGCGCACCCGTCACCGCGATACCAAAAACGCTCCGCTCCGGCGCGCTGATCTGACCAGAGGCCGAGTAGTTGTAGAACCACGAGACCTTATTGAAGAGCCAGACAAGAAAAAACTGCGCCGCCAGCGTGGCCACAGCCAGATAAAACCCCTTGATCCGAAGGCTTGGCAGTCCGAACAGCGCGCCCACGGCCGCGGTGATCCCCCCGGCAAGGATCACATGGATCACGATCGAAATATCCGGGAACGCGGTCATTAGTTTGTAGCAGGCGTAGGCGCCCACAGCCATGAAACCGCCCGTTCCCAAGGAAACCTGACCGCAATAGCCGACAAGGATGTTCAGCCCTATCGCTGCAATTGCATAGATCAAGAACGGCACGAAAACAGCGTTTGCCCAATAGTCGTCGATCACAAGCGGAATGACCAGAAACGCGACCAACAGAACCGCCCAGTACCTGTAGCGATCAAAGGCAATCGGGAAGGTCTGACTATCCTCTACATAGGACGTCTTGAAGTCGCCTGCCTCACGATACAGCATCTCAGCCCTTTCCTCAGTCCTTACCCGCCAGCCGCGCGGCCAGAAGAAACAGCACCATCGCCGCGGCGATCATGCCTGTGACGCTTCGCCAGATTAGCTCGCGCCCGCTTGGAGCGACTTCTTGCCAGACAAGAGGCGAGCCACCAAGCAACAGCACAATCAGCACTGCGATCAGAAGGAGCCCGAGAAGGCTCAGGACCCGCGAGAGCATCGCCCCTCCTCATCTTGCCAGAAATACCTCCGCCGGAGGCACTCCGAGGTTTCGGGTGGGCGGGTGCCGTGCGCCGCAGGCGCACGCAGTCGCACATTCGGGACCTCGCTATACCCTTTCAATGATCCGCTCCCCGAACAGGCCTTGCGGCCGGAAGACAAGAAAGATCAGCGCCAGAACATAGGCGAACCAGTTCTCCGTCGCGCCCCCTAGATACGGCGCCCCGATCAGGAACTCGAAAAGCTTCTCGCCGACCCCGATGATTAACCCGCCAACAATCGCGCCTGGGATTGAGGTAAAGCCGCCCAGCATCAAAACCGGCAAGGCCTTCAGCGCGATCAGGGACAGCGAAAACTGCACCCCGGATTTAGCGCCCCACATGATCCCGGCGACCAGGGCCACGAATCCGGCGATCGACCAGACGAGGATCCAGATGAAATTCAGGGAGATCCCAACACTCAGCGCCGCCTGGTGATCGTCCGCCACAGCCCGCAGTGCCCGGCCCTGCTTGGTATACTGGGAAAAGACGACAAGCGCCGCGACAAGAATGATGGCCACAATCGTCGCCACGATATCAAGACGGTCGATAAAGAAGCCAAAGAAGTTCTCGGATCCCAGCCCGCTTGTCATATCCTCGATCCAGAACGACCCACCCTGCGGAATTCCGACATCGAGCGTCTTGATGTCCGAGCCCCACATCAGATCACCGGCGCCTTCAAGAAAATAAGCAAGTCCGATGGTCGCCATGAACAGGATGATCGGCTCCTGCCCGACAAGATGCCGAAAGATAAACCGTTGCACCGCAATCGCGAAAAGCACCATCACTCCGACCGTGAGCAGGATCGCAAACAGGGCCGGCACCTCCCAGCCGAAATGGTGCAGATCGGTGCCGAAGACTGCGTTGATCAGATGGCTGAACGGGATCTGGCCTTCCATGATCCCGACCAGAGTGAGGGCCGCAAAAAGCGCCATCACGCCTTGCGCGTAATTGAAGATCCCGGACGCCTTGTAGATCAGCACGAAACCAAGCGCGACAAGCGCGTATAGAACGCCCGCCATGAGCCCGTTCAGGAGCACTTCGATACCGTAATAGAACTGGTCAGACATGGGCTATCTGCTCCGCCATCGTGATCAGATCTCGCTCAGTCATGAGCCACCCCCAGATAGGCATCGATCACGTCGGGATTGTTGCGGACCTCCTCGGGCGTGCCATCCCCAATCTTGCGCCCGTAATCCATCACCACCACCCGGTCGCTCAGATCCATGACAACGCCCATATCGTGCTCGATCAGGGCGATGGTCGTGCCGAACTCGTCGTTCACGTCGAGGATGAAGCGACTCATATCCTCTTTCTCCTCGACATTCATGCCCGCCATCGGCTCATCGAGAAGCAGAAGATCCGGCTCGGCGGCGAGAGCACGTGCCAGCTCCACTCTCTTCTTCAGACCATAGGGCAACCGGCCCACAGGTGTTTTTCGAATGGCTTGGATCTCTAAAAAATCGATGATTTTCTCGACCGCTTCCCGATTCTCGACCTCTTCCCTTTCGGCGGGCCCTTTCCAGATCATCTGAGACCAGAGCCCTGTCTTCATCTGGCGAAGCCGCCCCGTCATGACATTGTCCAGAACGCTCATCCCATTGAAAAGTGCGATGTTCTGGAAGGTCCGCGCAACGCCTTGCCGTGCGACCTGATAGGGCTTCATCGACGGGCGTTTCTCGCCGCGAAACCAGACCTCGCCCTCTTGCGGATGGTAAAAGCCCGAGATCACATTAAGCATCGAGGACTTGCCTGCCCCGTTCGGGCCAATGATCGCGCGGATCTCACCTTCCCGAATATCGAACGAGATATCCTTGATCGCCACGACCCCGCCGAACCGAAGCGTGATGTTGCGCATCTCCATCATCCGGTCGCCGATGGTCCGGCCGTCAGCGGTCACATAGGGCTCGACGCTGTCTTTCATGAGCCTCTCCGATATGGGACGGCGGGCGGGGCGATCCGCGCAGCGGGAGCGCCGTATCGACGGCTCATTCGGCGGCCTCCAGAACCTTCGTCTGAGCGGGCGCAACCTTGGCATCGCGGATATCGAGCGTCGCTTTGATTTTTCCCTTGCGCCCGTCTTCGTAGGTCACCTCCGTCTCGGTATAGATCTCGGACTTGCCGCTATAGAGCGCCTCGATCAGATCATTGAACTTCTCTGCGATGATCTTACGCCGCACTTTGCGCGTCCGGGTGAGCTCTCCGTCGTCGGCGTCCAGCTCCTTGTGCAGCACTAGAAAGCGGTGGATCTGGCAGCCCGATAGCATTTCGTCCTCGGCAATGGACCGGTTCACCTCTTCCACATGATCTTGGATAATCTCGAGCACGCGCGGGTGCTGGGACAGTTCCTGATAGCTGGAATAGGCGATGTTATTACGCTCGGCCCAGTTTCCGACCGCCGTCAGGTCAATGTTGAGAAACGCGCAGCACATCTCGCGTCCGCTCCCGAAGACGACGGCTTCAAGTATATTGGGGAAAAACTTCAGCTTATTCTCGACATATTTCGGCGCAAAAAGCGCCCCGCTTGCCATTTTGCCCACATCCTTTGCACGGTCGATGATCCTAAGATGGCCTGAACTGTCTTCGATAAAGCCTGCATCGCCTGTGGCGACCCAGCCTTCGGAGTCTTTGGTGTCGGCAGTGCTGTCCGCGTTCTTGAAGTATTCCACGAAAGTGCCCGGCGACCGATAGAAAACCTCTCCATTCTCCGCGATCTTCAGCTCCACGCCTGGCGACGGCACACCGACCGTGTCCGAGCGGACCTCACCGTCAGGCTGCTGCGTGATGAAGACAGACGCCTCCGTCTGACCGTAGAGCTGCTTAAGGTTGATCCCGAGCGAGCGATAGAAATCGAAGATCTCCGGCCCGATCGCCTCCCCTGCCGTATAGCCGACCCGAACGCGGCTTAGCCCCAGCGTATTTTTGAGCGGACCGTAAACCAGCACGTTCCCCAGCTTGTAGCGCAGCCGGTCCATCGCGCTGACGTCCTTGCCATCAAGGATCGCGGGTCCAACGCGACGCGCAACGTCCATATATCGATCGAAAAGCCATTTCTTCAGGCGTCCCGCATCTTCCATCCGGATCATTACGGTCGTCAGCTGCGTCTCGAAGACCCGAGGCGGCGCGAAATAATAGGTCGGACCGATCTCGCGCAGATCGGTCATCATCGTGTGCTCGCTTTCGGGACAGTTTACACAGAACCCCGTCCAATAGGCTTGGCCCATCGAAAAGATGTAATCACCGACCCATGCGATTGGGAGATAGGCCAAAGTTTCATCGCCCGTCTTGAGACCATCGAACTCGGAGGAGGCCTTGGAGGTCTCTATAATGTTGCGGTTCGACAGAACCACACCTTTCGGACGCCCGGTCGTTCCCGATGTGTAAAGCATCACGCACGTATCGTCGTATCCCAGCGCCTCCCACCGCCGCGAGAGCTCGGCTTTGGCCGCTGTATCCGCTTTACGGCCCTCGCTTTGAAGATGCTCGAACGAGACCAGATGGCCCTGCTCGTATTTGCGCATCCCGCGCGGGTCGATGAAGATGATCCGGTCCAGCCCGGACAGGCTGCTCTGGATCTCGAAAACCTTGTCGACCTGCTCCTGATCGCCGCAGATGACGTAGCGCGCGCCGCAATGATCAAGGGCGTAGGCGACCTCTTCGGCAGCGGCGTCCTGATAGAGCGGCACCGGAACGGCACCCGTCATCTGAATGGCCACCATCGACCAGTAAAGATGCGGCCGGTTGCGCCCCAAAAGCGCGATATAGTCCCCCGGCCCGACGCCATCGGCCATTAGCCCCAGAGCCAGCGCCTCGATCTCCTCGGCGGCTTCGGCCCAGCTCCAGGACTGCCAGATCCCGAATTCCTTCTCGCGATAGGCTGGCTTGCCATCATAGCGCGCGACATTGCGAGCCAGCAAAGCGGGCATCGAAACGGCCTTCTCGGCCGCGTTGTGGGTCCTTTCGAGCACGATATCCTCCCCGTCGATCTCCAGTCGACGCTGCCCTGCCAATAGCAGGTCAATTCATACTGTCGGAGAAGATCGCATCGCGTCAAACGGTTTTTCTGAACGACCGTTCAATTCATCACGCATCAAGCGACGTCGGCGGGCGCAATAGCTTCGACACGAACGGCCGAGTACTTGAACTCGGGAATCTTTCCGTAGGGATCAAGAGCTGGGTTCGTAAGCAGGTTTGCAGATGCCTCGACATAGGCGAAGGGCAGAAAGACGTTGTCCTCGGCTACCGCACGGTCCGCGCGGGCCATCACCTTGATCGAGCCGCGCCGCGTCGTCAGCCGGACCAGGTCTCCCGGCTCGACACCCAGCTTGCGCAGAGTGCGCGGATGAAGCGAACAGTTCGCCTCGGGTTCGAGCGCATCGAGCATGCTCGCGCGCCGCGTCATGGCCCCGGTATGCCAGTGTTCGAGCTGACGCCCGGTGATCAGGACAAATGGATAGTCGGTATCGGGAACCTCGTCGGGCGGCACGACCGAGGCAGGTGTGAACCGCGCCCGCCCGCCATCACGCGGGAAGGCATCGGCAAAGACGATGGCAGCGCCCGGATCATCCAGACCAGAGGACGGATAAGTGACCGCCTCGCTCTCCAACCTCTCCCAAGTGATGTTGTCGAGGCTCGCCATGCTCTGCTTCATTTCGGCAAAGACTTCGCGCGGGTGGGTGTAATCCCATCCAAGACCAAGTCGCTTGGCAAGCTCGGTCGTGATCCACCAATCCTCGCGAGCCTGCCCCGGCCAGGGAACGGCCGGGCGACCCATCTGAACCTGACGATTTGTGTTGGTCACGGTGCCGGTCTTCTCGACCCAGGCACTGGCCGGCAGAATGACATCGGCATAATTCGCAGTCTCGGTCAGAAAGATATCCTGCACGACCAGATGATCGAGCTTGGCGAGTGCTGCCCGCGCATGATCGACATCGGGGTCGCTCATCGCCGGGTTTTCACCGAGGATATACATGGCCCGAATGTCGCCCTCATGGATCGCGTCCATGATCTCAACGACTGTTAGACCTTTCTCGGGCGCGACCTCGCCCTCGCCCCAGATTTCGTGGAAAGCAGAACGGACGCCATCATCGGTGACGCTTTGATAATCCGGCAGGAACATCGGGATCAGACCGGCATCGGACGCGCCTTGCACGTTGTTTTGTCCTCGCAGCGGATGAAGCCCGGTTCCGGGCCGCCCAACTTGCCCGCACATCAGCGCAAGCGAGATCAGGCAGCGCGAGTTATCAGTACCGTGGATGTGCTGGCTGATCCCCATGCCCCAGAAGATCATGCCTGACTTGGCACCTGCCCAGACGCGCGCGACGTCGCGCAGCGTCTCTGCGGGGATGCCGCAGATAGCCTCCATCTTCTCGGGCGGGAATTCGGCGAGGTGCGCCTTCATCGCCTCCCAGTTCTCGGTCATGGCCGCAATATACTGGCGGTCATAGAGGTCTTCATCGACGATCACATGCATGATCGCGTTAAGCATCGAGACATCCGCACCGGGCTTGAACTGAAGCATATGCGAGGTATGCCGCTTGAGGCCCTGCCCCCGTGGATCCATGACGATAAGCTGACCGCCGCGTTTTGCGAACTGTTTGAAATAGGTCGCGGCCACAGGATGGTTTTCAGTCGGGTTCGCCCCGATCACAATCGCCACGTCCGCATTTTCAATTTCGTTGAAGGTCGCCGTGACCGCGCCGGATCCGACATTCTCGAGCAGCGCCGCGACCGAAGATGCATGGCACAGCCTTGTGCAGTGATCGACATTGTTATGCCCGAAGCCCTGGCGGATGAGCTTCTGGAAAAGATAGGCCTCTTCGTTCGAGCATTTGGCAGAGCCGAACCCCGCGACCTCCCTGCCCCGGCCCTTCAAGCCATTGGCCGCGACATCGAGCGCTTCCTCCCACGTTGCTTCGCGGAAATGGGTCGACCAGTTCCCGGGATCGACGTTCAGCCCCTTCTCTGCGCCATCCTTGCGGATGAGTGGCACCGTCAGGCGGTGATCATGATGCACATAGTCGAACCCGAACCGGCCCTTCACACAAAGGCGGTTTTCGTTGGCGGGACCCTCAGCACCCTCGACCCAGGCAATCTTGTCGTCTTTGACCTTGAAGGTCAGCTGACACCCGACGCCGCAATAGGGACAGACGGATTTCACCTCCCGGTCGATGTCGGATCGGTCGGGAATGGCACCGCGCGGCATGAGAGCACCGGTCGGGCAGGCCTCAACGCATTCCCCGCAAGCCACGCAGGTACTGTCGCCCATCGGGTCGTCCTGATCGAAGACCGGAAAGGCTGCGTGACCGCGCCCCGCCATGCCGATTACGTCATTGACCTGAACCTCACGGCAGGCCCGTACACACAGACCGCACTGGATACACGCGTCAAGATTAACCGCCATGGCCACATGACTGTTATCGAGAAGCGGCACCTCTTGTGGCGCCATCGCCGGAAACCGGCTCTCCGCGACGCCTTGGGCTTCGGCAGTTTCGTGGAACCTCGAGGATTTGTCGTAAGCTTCTTCGGGCTGATCTGCGAGGAGCAGCTCGACCACCATTCGGCGGGCGGCGACCTCTCGTGGTTGATCGGTCGTGACAACCATGCCCTCAGACGGCGCGCGAATACAGGAGGCGGCGAGGGTTCTCTCACCCTCGATCCCGACCATGCAGGCCCGGCAGTTTCCGTCCGAGCGATATCCCGGGGCATCGCGATGGCACAGATGCGGGATCGCAGTCCCTTCGCGCTTGGCGACATCCCAGATGGTCTCTCCTGGACCGGCCTCGACCTCTTGACCGTCGAGTGTGAAACGGATCGTTTCAGGCATGGGGGTTCTCTCCTCGGGCAAATCTGAGACAATCAGACTTGTCCGGCAATCGAAAGTCCCGACGCGACACCGCGACAGCGTTTCGCGCCAGCCGGTTCGATTACGGTCGATGTATCGTTCTGTTTTGCCGCAATCTGCGGTGCGTGATGCCATGTGAAAGTATCTGGGAAGGACAAGACGATGGCTCATTTCTGGCTTCGTGCCGAGGATCGACCTGAAGAAGCTCGCACATTGTTGACCCCCGAAGGAGCATCGCGGCTGCTGGCCGCGGATTATCGGGTGACCGTTGAGCGGAGCCGCCGCCGGATCATACCGGACAGCGCCTATGCGGGCGTCGGCTGCACGATGGTCGAAGCGCAAGACTGGCATGACGCGCCGGAAGACGCCGTGGTTCTTGGGCTGAAGGAGCTGGACCCGAAAGGTCCGCCACTGCGCCATCATCACGTGATGTTCGGTCATGCCTACAAAGGCCAACCGGACGGTCCTGCCTTGCTCGAGCGGTTCAAGGAAGGCGGCGGAACCCTGCTGGATCTGGAATACCTGACGAACGAAAGAGGCCGTCGTCTGGCCGCTTTCGGCTACTGGGCCGGCTATGTCGGCGCGGCAATCAGCCTGCTGGCCTGGCTTGCACAGCAAAGAGGCCGCCCGATGGAACCGGTAGAGCCGTGGGACGGAGCGAAGCCCTTGCTCGCCGGGCTACAGGGCCGCATGACCGAAGCCCGCGGGACCCGGCCCTCGGCAATCGTGATCGGCGCGAAAGGACGGGTCGGATCGGGAGCGGCGGATCTATGCACCGCGCTTGGCGTGCCCGTGACGGCATGGGATCTGGAGGAGACACAAGGCGGAGGACCGTTCCCGCAGATCCTGAAACACGAGATCTTTCTCAACTGTGTTCTGGCAGGGCCCAAGACGCCTGTCTTTGTCTCGGAGGAGGTTCTGACGAAAGATCGCGCCCTGACCGTGATCGGCGATATCGCCTGCGATCCTGGTAGCGAATACAATCCGATCCCACTTTATGATGGGGCGACAAGCTGGAAAGAGCCGGTGGTCCGGGTGCAGGACAAGCCACCGCTGGACATCATGGCTATCGACAACCTGCCAGCCCTTCTTCCCATGGATGTGTCAGAGGACTTTGCCGAACAGCTCTTTCCGCTTTTGTTGGCCTTCCACACTGATCCGGCGTGGACGAGAGTAGAGGCGCTGTTTCAAGAGCATATCGGAGGCTGACGATCCGCCCGTCGCCTAGTCGCGCAGGGGGAACATCCGGTAGTAGATCGAATCGGGAAGGAATTGTCCGACCCGGAACAGGAGCGAGAAGAGCAGTGGAAAGCTCTTCTTGAAGTCGTCCGTGTTCATGAATTCAAAGACTTCGCGCGCGGCCTCCTCCGGCTCCATGATGAAAGGCATGGAGAAGTCGTTCTGGTCTGTGAGTCGCGTTTTGATGAAGCCCGGGTTGACGACCTGAACATGGATATCGGTCTTGCGCAGATCGGCATGCATCGATTCCGCCAGCACCATCAGCCCCGCTTTGGACGCCGAATATCCGATTGCGCCCGGCAGCCCCCTGAACCCCGACAGGGATCCGACAAGCACGATGTGTCCGTTGCCGCGGTTGAGCATAGGATGGATGACCGCCCCGACAGAGCGGGAGGCGCCCAGATAGTTCACCTGCGCCATCAGATCGGCTTTTTTGTTGTCCCACTCTCCGGCTTTCATGGGCGTATAGACGCCTGCTAGATAGACCATTCCGTCGATGTCGCCGATCCGGCCCGCAACCTCTTCGACCTGTGCAAGATCGGTGACATCGACCACTTCGTAGGACGCCTTTCCCGGAAGCTCTTCAACCAGGCTTTTCAGGCGATCTTCGGATCTGGCGGAGACGATGACCTCGGCGCCGACGCGGCTTAAGGAAAAGGCCAGCTCTCGTCCAAGACCCTCGCTTGCACCGATCAACCAATACCGTTTTCCTTGCCAGTCCTTCACCGCGTCGTCCTCTCGCATTGCTGGCGGCCGATGGTCCGCCTTGTTGCCCTTGATCTGGCGCGAGAGCTTCGCCTGTCCAGCATCGGAGCGGTCTATTTTTGGACAGCGACCTCGCTGGGTTCGGCGCCGGGATCTTCGAGCGTGAGCGCCCAAAGCAGGAGGATCGCCACGCATTTCAAAACGATGGGGACGAGGGCATAGAGAACAGTCAGCATGACCCGCGCGCTTTGCGGATTGTCGGTGCCGCTTTGAAAGCCAGACATCTCGAGAAGCGGTAGAAGCGTGGCCGCCGCAAAAGCCAGCGTGAACTTCGAAACCAGCGACCAAAGGCCGAAGCCCTGTCCACCATTGGGAGAGATCGCGGCCATCCGTTTGGCGAACATCGCGGGCAAAAGCGTCAGGTCCGCTCCGATCGTTGCGCCCGAAAGCACACAGATCACCGCGAAGAACAGAACGTCGCCCGATCCCAAAAAGAGCGTTGCGGCAAAGGAGATAACCGCGACGACCATGGCGCTTAAAAGAACCCTTTTCTCTCCTTTCGCGCGGGCCAGAAGGCTCCACCCGGGAGAGGACAGGGCAGCCGAGAAGAAGAAAAGGACGAGCAGTATCCCTTCCCAGCCCGGCGCTTCGAGGCGACTTTCGACGTAGAAAAGAAAGACGGTCGATGCGACGGCGAGAGGTGTTGCGTTGACCAAGGCGAGGATGAGCAAGCGGCGGGCGATCCGGTCTTCGAGGATACGGCCAATGGGGCTGGCTTCGGTCTTAGCCCGGCCCTTCCATTCAGGCCACATGGCGATGGCCGCCACGACCACCACGCTCGCGAAGCCGACCGCGAAGACCGCATAGGGTCGGGCGACCGTTCCCGTCAGAAGCGTGGGGACGACGGCCGCCAGACAGACCCCGAACAAGGCGCCGGATTCGCGCCATGCGGCGAGACGAACATGACCGCCGTCCTGCGATCCGGCCTTGGCGACGCCTCGGGCATAGAAGCTGATGTTCAGAAAGCTGAAGGCGGTAAAGAGCCCGGTGATCGTCAGTCCGAACCACCAGACCGGCGCGATGGGCGGCACGATTGCGAAAAGGCCGATCATCGATGCGCCCAGAACCGCCGCGCCGAAGGTCAGGGCGATGGCTTTGCCTTTGGCCAGTCGTTCGCTGATCCATCCCAAGAGCGGATCCTGCACCACGTCGAATAGCCGAAGCGCGAAGAGAACCGCACCGAGCAGGGTCAGGCTGACGCCGTAATTGTCCGCGTAATACTTTGGCGCATATATATAAATCGGAAGTCCCGCTCCCGACAGGATCGCTGCGAAGAGCGAATAGGCGGGAAGCCGTTCGCGCCAGGCGGCACCGAGCGCACTCAACGCGATACCTCGGTTTTAGGCGGATCGGGACGGGGCCGATAGCGGGCGCCTTTCCACCAGAGCTTGAGCGCCTGCCAGTGGATCAGCGTCAGCACCCTGCGCGATCCGAACGGACGGCGCAGGCAGGCGGCGAGGATCGAGCGGTTGGTCAGCGGGCGGCGCGGCCCCTGAAGCGTCGCGACCACGCCGCCTCCGGGGCGGGTATGATCGATCAGGATGTCGATAGCCGCGTCGGTTATGGTGAAGCGGAAGCGATAGCTGCCCTCGATCTCCTGAAAGGGCGAGACGTGAAAGCATTTCTTCGCCGTTAGAATGTCGCGCGGGCCGATTGGCTGCAGATCATCTCGATGGCACAGGTAGGAATGCCGGTCGCCGAATGTGTTGCTGACTTCCGCAATGACAACGCAGATCGCGTCCTCCGCGTCGCGGCACAGCCAGAAGCTCACCGGGTTGAAGACGTGCCCCAAAATGCGCGGCTGCGCCAGAAGCTCGATTCGCGCTGGCGCTGGCAGGTCGCGTTCCAGCAGAATCTCTCGCACCCATGCAGCGCCGGTTCCGTCTTTCGGCGCGCCGCCATGGTCGCGATCCCGAAGCGTGGCCACATTCGCCCGATTCCTTGAAAAGAGCGTTGGCCCTGCGCGCGGTGCCTCTGCATCGAGCAACACGTAGTCGATGGAATAGCGAAACGCATTGCGCACGGCGCCCCGGCGGCCATGAAACGTAGTGCCCGCAATGTGGTCGACGCTCACTCTGCGGCCAATACCTGACTGTCGCGGGTACGCATCGCCTGCACCACGTCCACGGCACTCGACAGACCGTCCTCGTGAAAGCCGTTCTTCATCCATGCGCCGCAGAACCACGTTCGCCTCTCGCCGTTTCTAGCGGCGATCTTCTCCTGAGCGGCCAGTGCGGGCAAGTCATAGACCGGATGGCGCAGAGTGGTTGTGTCGTGAACCAGTTCCTCGCGGATCGGCTGCTGGCTGTTCAGCGTCACAAAGATGTCCTGCCCCGCGGGAAGGGGCTGGAGCGAATTCATCCAATAGGTCAGATCAATCGCTTCGGGATCGCGCGCGGTTTCCACATAGGTCCAGGAGGCCCAGACCTTGCGCATCGACGGCATGATGGACGCGTCGGTATGAAGGACGACCTCGTTAGGCTGATAGCCGAAATCGCCGAGGCAGGTGGCCTCGTGATCGCTGGCATCCGTGATCATGCGGAGCGTGTCGTCCGAATGGGTGGCGAAGATGATATCGTCGAACGTCTCGGGCTCGGCCCCCGGGGTTCGGAGGACTACGCCGCCGGAGGTTCTGCTGACGCTTTCAACCGGGGCGGAGAGGCGGATCTGGACGCCTCTGCGTTTCAGTTCGGCCTGCACGCGGTCGACATACTGGATCGAGCCGCCTTCAACCGTGTACCACTGGTGCTGGCCTGACGTTGAGAGCAGAGCATGGTTCTGCATGAACCGCAGCAGGGCATGGGCCGGAAAATCGAGGATCCGGTCCAGAGGTGTGGACCAGATGGCCCCGGTCAGCGGCAGCAGGTACTTATCGCGAAAGAACGGCCCGGTGCCGAGCCGGTCCAGCAGGCCTTCGACCGTCAGCCCGGCCTCACTGGAGGCGGCGAGCGCGCTTTTGTTGAACTTCAGGATGTCGCGGATCATTCGCAGATATGAGGGGCTGAGCGCGTTGCGACGTTGGGCGAAGACGGCGTTCAGTGTCTTGAGCCCGAACTGCAGGCGGCCCTGATTGAAGGACGCCCCGAAGCTCATATCGCTTTCGACGACGGGGACGTCCAGCTCTTCGAAGAGCGAGACGAGGTTTGGATAATTCGGGCGGTTAAAGACGATAAAGCCGGTATCGACCGGCGTCTCCCCGACCCATTTCGTGCGGGCATGTCCGCCGAGGCGGGGGCGACTGTCGAACAGCGTAACGTCCCTGTCCTCCGACAGAAAATAGGCGGCGCCCATCCCCGATATGCCAGCGCCGATCACGGCAACCCGCTGCCGTTTCGCCCCGTCGTCCATATGTTTCGCTCCCGATTGCGATCTTGAGTGGGACATAGCAGCAACAAAAGCGTCGGAAAGCCTGCAAATTTTTGATCCGGACCGCGACCTTGGGCGTAGCCCTCGCATGTTGACGACACCAGAACCTATGGCGAAAACGAGGGGAGCTGCGGCGGTCTCCTTTTCCATGTCTCCGTCTGCGCAAAAAACGCGAAGGATCGGGTCTTCCTGGATGACGTTTGACGACAGAAATCGCCCTTCCTGGACCGGGCATATGCGGCGGATCCGGGAGGAGCGCGATGAAGCGGCTTTTGCAGAGCTTTTCGGGCATTTTGCGCCACGGGTGAAGGCGTTCCTAATTAAATCGGGCGCCGATGCCGGGCAGGCCGAGGATGTGGCGCAGGACGTACTCGTCACTCTTTGGACCAAAGCGCACATGTTCGATGCCAGCCGGGCGAGCGTGGCCACGTGGATCTTTACCATCGCCCGGAACCGCCGGATCGACGTGCTGCGCAAGGACCGGCGGCCCGAGCCGGAAGACCTGACTTGGGGACCTGAACCCGAGCCGGATCAGGCCGATGCCATCGCGTTTCAGCAGGAGGCGGATGCGCTTGGCACTGCCATCGCCGCCCTTCCGGCAAGACAGCGCGAGCTGGTGGAGAGGGCCTATTACGGCGATCTCAGCCATGCCGAAATTGCCGCCGAGACGGGCCTCCCGCTCGGCACGATCAAATCCCGAATTCGTCTGGCGCTGGAGCGCCTTAGACATGTGATGAAGTGACAAAAGATGAACGATATCAATCACCACCTGACCGATGCCCTGCTGATGGGCTATTCCGCCGGAACGCTTCCTGAGGCCTTCAGCCTTGTCGTGGCGAGCCATATTTCGCTGTGCGATGAATGCCGCGCCCGGCTTGAAAGTTTCGATGCGGTGGGTGGCGCCGTGCTTGAGAGATCAGGCCGTGTTGCGATGGATGACGGCGCGCTCGAGGCCTGTCTGGGACGGATCGCCAATGCCGACTGGGCGCCGACGCGGACGGTGGCGAAAGCGGTCGGATCGGACCTGCCGGAGCCATTGACCTCCTATGTCGGTGGGGGGCTGGGCGAGGTGCGCTGGCGCAAGATCGGGGGCGGTGTTTCGCAAGCGGTTTTGAAGACGTCGAAAGGCGCGACGGCGCGGCTTTTGCATATCCCGGCGGGGCGGCAGTTGCCTGACCATGGGCATCAGGGAACCGAGCTGACGCTGGTTCTGAAAGGCGCGTTCCGGGACGAGGAAGAGCGGTTCGGCGCGGGCGATATTGAGGTAGCAGATCAACACCTTACGCATAAACCGGTGGCTGAAGAGGGCGAGGATTGCATCTGCCTTGCGGCCACGGATGCGCCGCTTCGCTTCAGCACGATGCTGCCGCGTCTGGTGCAGCCGTTCTTCAAGATCTAGCGGCGGCTAGGCAGGCGATTCGGGGTCGAGCGCGCCATCCCAAGCGATTGGGATCGCGCGATTATTTCCGAGCACGAAGAAGCCATGACCGCCGGGTGTGAGGTAATAGGTGCGCCCGGGGGCGACGCCAGTGATGACCGTGTACTCACCGCTCTGGCCCACACCAACGGGGCGGCCATGGACGCCGCCGAGGCAAATTTGACCGTTGCGACAAGGGGTTAGGATCACCTCGCGCATCCAGTGGGGACCCGGCTCCACAATATAGACGGTGCCGTCGGCGAAGGGGCGACCTTGCTTGTCCCAGACGAAATTCTGAATGTCGTTGCGGGTTTGCAGACCGGCCTGATCGACGGTCGCGCAGGCGGTCAAAGCAAGGCAGGCGGCGAATGAAAACAGGATCTTACGCATCAGGATCTCTCCGGTCAGGACCTCGGGGCGGACGCTAACGGGCAAGCCCCTTTGTGACAACACCTGTTGAACCGAGCGGTTCAAATCGCAGTTTGACAGGGCCAGGGTTAAGAGTGCCGATCTGGGGAAAACGAGGTTTCGGTATCCGGTCGGTAACACGTCGGTATTTGGTCGGTGTTTTTCATGGACGACCCGCAGTTAACCGGACGCTCGATGGGTCTGGACGCGCAACGGCAGAAACAATGACTTCCTAATCACAGCGATTGGTCAGGACGTCTTTTCGGCGAGCGGAAGGGGGGTCTGGTCCGGGGCAAGCTCTTCGAAATCGAAGCTGTCGAGCCGCTCGGCGCGCTTGCCCGCGCGGCTGGCGGCGGTGGTGATTCCCGAGACGTCGTCGCCCGCCTGCCGCAGGTGGGTTTCGAGTTTTCCCGCCTTCTCGCCGATGATCTCGACGTCGCGGTGAAGCTGCTTGAGCGCCTTGCGGATCGCGCCGGCCTGTTCGCGCATCCGGGCATCCTTGAGGATCGCGCGCATCGTGTTCAGTGTCGCCATGCAGGTGGTCGGCGAGACGATCCAGACGCGGGCGGAGAACCCGTCGCGGACAACCTCGGGAAGACGGGCGTGCAGTTCGGCATAGACGGCTTCGGAGGGCAGGAACATCAGCGCGCCGTCGGCCGTCTCGCCTTCGATGAGGTATTTGTCCGAGATCGCCTTGATATGGGTGCGAACCGAGGCGGCAAAGACCTTGAGCGCCTTGAGCTGCGCCTCCTTGCCTTCGGCGGCGACGAGGCGCTCGTAATCCTCGAGCGGGAATTTGGCGTCGATAACGATCGGACCCGGCGGGTTCGGCAGGTGGATGATGCAATCGGGGCGGCTGCCGTTCGAGAGTGTCGGCTGGAACGCATAGGCGTCGGCGGGCAGCGCCTTGGAGACGATATCGTTGAGCTGGATCTCTCCGAACGCGCCGCGGGTCTGCTTGTTCGACAGGATATCTTGAAGCGAGAGCACGTCGCCCGACAGCTTTTCGATATTGTCCTGCGCCTTGTCGATGGCGGCGAGGCGTTCCTGGAGCTGAGTCAGTGACTTGGTGGTCTTTTCCGACGAGCCGTGCAGGGTTTCCTTCATCCGCTCCTGTAGGTCGCTGAGCGAGCGGGCCTGTTTGAGGGCGTTGTTCGCCAGTTGCTCGTTCATCTGGGTCTGAACGGCAGAGAGGCGTTCCTCCATCGTGCGAACGACGCCGAGCTGGGCGGCGGTCTGGGTTTCGCTGACCGATTGCAGCGATCCGGCGAGCTGCTGCTGCCCGCCTGCGAGCGACTGGACATCGTGGTTAAGGCGTCCGACCTGGCGCATCATATCCTCGACCGCTGTGGCCGAGCGCCCGGCGCGGCGGACCGATGCGATCAAAAGCCAAAAGAGGGCGACGACAAATACGAACAGGAAAACCGCAGCGAGAACGCGCGGATCGTCAAATGCGTATGTCTGGCCGCCGATCTCGATCATGTCCGCCCGAAGAGCCGTTCGATGTCGGAGAGCTTGAGTTCGACGTAAGTCGGGCGTCCATGATTGCATTGGCCCGAGAGCGGCGTCGCCTCCATCTCGCGCAGGAGCGCGTTCATCTCCTCGGCGCGCATCCGGCGGCCCGAGCGGATGGAGCCGTGGCAGGCGATGCGGCTGAGGATGGCGTCGATGCGGGTCTCGATCAGCTGGCTGTCGCCGGTATCGGCCAGCTCGTCGAGGATGTCCTTAAGGATCGGCGCGGCGGCGACCTCTCCGAGCAGCGCGGGGGTGGCGCGGACGGCGATGGCGGTGCCGCCGAAGGGCTCGATGGTGAGGCCGAGGCGGTTCAAATCGTCGGCGATGGCGAGAAGCTGGGCGCACTCCTCGGCGGGAAGCTCCACGATTTCGGGGATCAGGAGCTGCTGGGCGGCGACGCCGTTCTCCGCGCGCTGCTGTTTGAGCTTTTCGTAGACGAGGCGTTCGTGGGCGGCGTGCTGATCGACGATGACCATGCCGGTGGCGGTCTGGGCGATGATGTAGTTTTCGTGGACCTGACCCCGCGCGGCGCCGAGGGGGTGGTTCTCCTCTGGCGGCTCTTCGGGGGTGTCGATGCGGGCAAACACGGGGGCGGTTTCGGCGAAGCCTGGCTGCGGGATCGGAGCAGAGCGCGGACGGTCCATCTGGTAGATGCGGGCGCTTTGCGGCTCGGGCTGCATCGCGCCAAGGACGCCTGCCGCGACAGTCGAGGACGCACGGTGGCCCGCCTCGGCCAGAGCGTGGCGCAGGCCCGAGACGATAAGGCCGCGCACCGTGCCGGGATCGCGGAAGCGGACCTCGGATTTGGCGGGGTGGACGTTGACGTCAACAAGATGCGGATCGCAATCGATAAAGAGCGCGGCGGCGGGGTGCCGGTCGCGGCTGAGCACATCCATATAGGCGGCGCGGAGCGCGCCGTGCAGCATCCGGTCTTTGACCGGGCGGCCGTTGACGAAAAGGAATTGCGTGACCGCCGATCCGCGCGAATAGGTCGGCAGGGCGGCGTAGCCGGTGAGGCGGATGCCGTCCCTCTCGGCGTCGATCTTGAGGGCATTGTCCGCGAAATCCGCGCCGATTAGGGTGCGGAGCCGCCCGTGCAGCGCATCGAAGAGCGCGCCGCTTTCGGCATCGGCGCGCAGGATCATGCGGTCGCCGCCGTCGGTGATGTCGCGCAGGGTGAACGAGATCGATGGCTCGGCCATGGCGATGCGGCGGACGACGTCGGTGATCGCCTGCGCCTCGGCCCGGTCGGAGCGCATGAATTTGAGCCGGGCGGGTGTGGCGTGGAAAAGATCGCGCAGTTCGACCACGGTGCCGCAGCTGAGGGCGGCGGGGCTAACGGGAGCGATCTGTGATGCGGTGACGGTGATCCGGTGGGCCTCGGCGGCGGTCACGCGGCTCGTGATCGTGAGGCGGCCTACGGCGCCGAGGGATGGCAGCGCCTCGCCGCGAAAGCCGAAGGTGTGGATATCGAGCAGGTCGTCGCCCGGCAGTTTGGAGGTGGCGTGGCGCGAGAGGGCGAGCGGCAGGTCCTCAGCGCTCATGCCGCAGCCATCGTCGGTGATGCGGATCAGGCTCTTGCCGCCATCGGCCTGGGCGATGTCGATGCGGGTGGCGCCGGCATCGACGGCGTTCTCGACCAGTTCCTTGACGGCGGAGGCGGGGCGCTCGACCACCTCGCCGGCGGCGATGCGGTTGATCGCGGCCTCGTCCAGTTGACGGATGACCGGGCGGCTATCGCTTATATTGGGGTCGGGAAGCGCCATGCCACAAGGAGTAGCATGGCGCTGCGCGATTCTGGAACCCTAGTTCGTTGTCTCAAGCCCGTCTGGCTGACCGACAACAGTGAAGTGCAGGGCGTCCGGTTGCAGGATCTCGGCGGCGACGCGGTTGATCTCCTCGAGCGTGACGGCGTTGACCTTGTCGTTGCGGGTCTGGACATAGTCGAGGCCCAGATCCTCCATCTGGAGGCCGACGAGGATGTCGGCGATGGGGCCGTTGCCATCAAATCGGAGGGGATAGGCACCGGTGAGGTAGGTCTTGGCGGTCTCGAGCTCGTCCTCGGTGACGCCGGTCTCGGCCATACCGGCCCATTGGTCGCGAATGACCTCGATCGCCTCGGCGACCCGGTCGTTCGAGGAGGCGACGGAGCCGAGATAGAGCGCGGCGTAATCCTTGGGCACGAGGTAGGTGTAGATGCCGTAGGTGAGGCCGCGTTCGACGCGGACCTCGCGCATCAGGCGGCTTTCGAAGTTCGGGCCGCCAAGGATGACATTGAGGATATAGGCGGCGAAGAAGTCTTCGTCGTCGCGGGTGATCCCCTCGTGGCCGAAGAGGACTGTGGATTGCGGGTTGTCGAAGGGCACCACGGTGACGCCGGGTTCGAGCGCGACCTCGACCTCTTCGGGCATGGGGGCGCCGGTTTCGGGCAGATCGCCAAGGAGAGTGTCGAGAAGCGTCGTCAGTTCATCGGCAGTGATGTCGCCGACGGCGCTGACGAAGATGCGGTCGCGGGCGAGGACGGCCTGATGCGCGGCGATCAGATCATCGCGCGTCAGGCCGCTGACCGTGTCGATCGTGCCGCTTTCAGACGTGCCGTAGGGATGGGTGCCGAAGGCTTCGGCGGAGAAGGCGGTCGAGGCCAGCTCGTTCGGGTCCTTGGTGTCGGAGCGGATGCCCGCGATGACCTGGCCGCGCACACGCTCGATCGCGTCCTCATCGAAGCGGGGCTGGGTCAGGGCGAGGCGCAGAAGATCGACGGCCTCGTCGCGGTTTTCGGTCAGGAAGCGCGCGCCGATGGAGAGCGCATCGTCGTAGACGTTGAAGCTGTAGCTGGCGGCGAGGCTTTCGCGGGCGGCTTGGAACTCCTGCGCGGTCAGATCGCCCGCGCCTTCCTCGATCAGGCCGGTCATCAGGTTGATGGCGCCGCGCTTGCCGCCCGCATCGAGCGAGGCGCCGCCTTTGAAACGGATCTCGAGCGCGGTGAAGGGGATGGCGTGATCCTCGACCAGCCAGGCGGTGATGCCGCCGGGGGAGGTGACCTCCTTGATGTCGATCTCGGCGCGGAGGGGTCCGGCGATCAGGACGAAGGCGAGAACAAGAAAGCGGATCATTGGCTGACCTCCGAGAGTTCCGTGGTGGGGGCCTTGAGGATACCGGTCACCGAGGCGCGCGGATCAAAGACGACGCGGGCGGCCTCCATTACGTCGCCGGCGGTAACCTCTTGCAGGATGTCGGGCCAGGCCTGCACATCCTCGACCGTGAGGCCGCTGGTCAAAGCAGAGCCGTAGCGGTTGGCGGCGGATTGCACGTTGTCGCGGGCATAGATCTGGCTGGCGCGGAGCTGCATCTTGATGCGGTCGAGCTGCTCGGCATCGACGCCCTCGTCGAGGAATTCGGCGATGACGCGGTCGAGCGCGGCTTCGGCCTCGTCCAAGGTGATGCCATCGCTGGGCACGACGACGAGCGAGAAGCTGGTGTCGTCGAGCGCCTGCCCGTCGTAGAAGGCGGAAGTGTAGACGGCGATCTGTTCTTCGAATTGCAGCTTGTCGTTGAGAACGCTGGTGAAGTTCGACCCGCCGAGAAGCTGGGCCAGAACGGTCAGGGCGGCGGCATCTTCCTGCGCGCCGGGATCGCGTTCAGGGGCGAGATAGCTGCGGGAGATATAGGGCTGCGCGACGCGCTGATCCTCGAAGACGACGCGGCGGGCCGCGTTTTGCGGCGGCTCTGCCGGGCGGACGCGCTCTGGGATATCAGCATTGGCGGGGATGGGCCCGTAATATTGTTCGGCCAGGGCGCGCACCTCTTCGGGGTCGACATCGCCTGCGATCACGAGAACCGCGTTATTGGGGGCGTAGAACGTCTCGTAGAAGGTCTGCGCATCGTCCATGTCGAGCGCTTCCATCTCGTGACGCCAACCGATGATCGGCACGCCGTAGCGATGGTTGAGAAACTGGGCCGCGCGGATCTGTTCGTTGAGAAGCGCACCCGGCGAAGTATCGGTGCGCTGGGAGCGTTCTTCGAGGATGACGTCCCGCTCGGTCGCGATGTCTTCTTGCTTGAGCAACAGGTTCTCCATCCGGTCCGCTTCCATTGACATCACAAGCTCGAGCCGGTCGGCGGCGATGCGCTGGAAATAGGCGGTGTAGTCGTAGCTGGTGAAGGCGTTGTCCGATCCACCATTGGCGGCGACGGTTGCCGACAGCTCTCCGGGGGCGAGGTTTTCGGTCTGCTTGAAGGTCAGGTGTTCGAGGAAATGCGCGACGCCGGAGGATCCAACCGGTTCATCCGCCGATCCGCTGCGATACCAGACCATCTGGACGACGACAGGGGCGCGGTGATCCTCGATCACGACGACCTCGAGCCCGTTATCGAGGGTGAAGTTGGTCACCGTCTCGTCGGCGGCGGCAATGGCGGGCAGGGTAAGACAGATGCAGGCAGCGATCAGGCGCAGCATGGGACCTCCGGACGGGTGAAAACCTGACGAATAAAGTGGCGTAATCCGCGAAAGGTTCAAGCGGCGGCCACGCGGTCGTGAGGGAGATGTCAGTTCACGAGGCCAAAGAGCCGTCTGCGCCGCTCGGGAGAGGGGGAAGCCGATGGCACGCCAACACCGAGCTGGGAGAACCGCTCTTGTTCGGCATAGGCGTCGAGCGTTTGCTGGCGATAGAGCGTGTAATAGCGGTTGCGGGTCAGCAAACGAAGGCCAGGCGCGCGGGACCGGAAATCCGCATCCTCCTGCGCCAGCTGCGTGCGGATGCCCTGCGGCACTCCGTAGCGCGTGGCGGAGGCGACCAGCGCATTGTCGGCCGCCGGGATCGGGGCGCCTGCACCTGCATTGGGCGTGCCGCCCAGCGCGAGAACAGCGTCGGCGCGCGGCGTCGCATCGGTGCGGTTGGCGCCGCCGGGGGTCGGCGGGGGCAGAACGTTCAGCGTCTTCGGCACCTCGAGCGGGCGCGCGGGCAGGACCGCGAATTCGTCGGGTCCCTCGCTTCGGTTGTCGTAGGTTTCGTGCAGGCCGTTCCTGTTGCCGCAGCCCGCCAGGGCAACCAGCACCACCAACCCCATCAATGCACGCATCACTGCCGTCCTCATTCGTCTTTCGCGCCTTTTAGCAAGACGCGGCGGCGACGTCACGTGCCGTTCTTGCCTGCGACCTTGGAGGAGGACCGGGTCTCTTTCGTCTCACCGGTGAAGAGGATGAGACCGATGGCGCCCACGAAAATCGCGATATCGGCGACGTTGAAGGCATACGGGTTGTCGATGCCGCAGCAGGACATGTTGAGGAAATCGGCCACGGCGCCGTAGAGGATCCGGTCGATCACGTTGCCGAGCGCGCCGCCGACCAGGATCCCGGCGGAGACATAGCCCCATTTGCCGGGCGCCTCGCGGGCGATCCAGATCAGGACGCCGACCGACAGGGCGAGGGCGAAACCGATGAGGATCCAGCGCATCGTGTTGGAGTCGGTGGAGAAGAGGCCGAAATTGATGCCTTCGTTCCATGCCATCCTGAGGTTGAGGAACGGCGGGACAACGTCGATGGCCTTTCGGGTCTGCAGATCGAGCATATGCACGACGACATATTTGCTGATCTGATCGATCAGGAAGACCCAAAAACCCGTCCAGAATGTCAGGCGCATCGCCCCGTTCCCTATGCTCGTGTCCGGCCGCTGTCGCGGACCGCTAATGCCTAAAATGCCGCATACCCGTAAATACCATGGCGAGTCCTGCTGTGTTGGCAGCCTCGATCACGTCGTCATCCCTCATGGAACCGCCGGGCTGAATCACCGCCGTTGCACCGGCGGCAGCTGCCGCGACCAGACCGTCAGCGAAGGGGAAGAACGCGTCTGATGCCACTACCGACCCTTTTGTCGGCGCGGCGTCAAGCCCCAGAATCTCGGCCATGTCCTCGGATTTGCGGGCTGCGATGCGGGTGCTGTCGACCCGGCTCATCTGTCCGGCGCCTATACCTACGGTTGCACCGCCTTTGGCATAGACGATGGCGTTGGATTTGACATGCTTGGCGACGCGCCATGCGAAAAGGAGGTCGCTCAATTCCGTTTCGGAAGGCTGACGTTCCGTCACGACCTTCAGATCCACCGGGTCGAGCCGTCCGGTATCCTTGTCCTGCACCAGAAAACCGCCCGCGACCGGTTTGACCATGAGGTCCGGTTCGCCGGGATCAGCCATGGCGGAGGTGACGAGGAGGCGCAGGTTCTTCTTGGCCGAAAGGACGTTCTGCGCCTCGGCCTTATAGCCGGGGGCGATGACGACTTCGGTGAAGATCTCGGCCATGGCCTTGGCCGTCTCGGCATCGAGTGGGCGATTCGTGGCGATGATGCCGCCGAAAGCGCTGGTGCGGTCGCAATCGAAGGCGGCGCGGTAGGCGTCGAGCAGGGTGGCACCGGTGGCCACGCCGCAGGGATTGGCGTGCTTGATGATGGCGCAGGCGGGGGCGTCGAATTCCGAGACCAGTTCGAACGCGGCATCGGTGTCGGCAACATTGTTGTAGCTGAGCGCCTTGCCCTGAAGCTGCCGGGCTGTGGCGACGCCCGCGCGGTTCGTGCCGTCGGTGTAGAAGGCGGCGGCCTGATGAGGGTTCTCGCCGTAGCGCATCGTATCGGCCAGCGTGCCAGTGAAGCTGCGGCGCCGGGGATGCGCCTCGTCCAGCGCGCCGCCCATCCAGGTGGAGACCGCCGTGTCGTAGGCGGCGGTGCGGCTATAGGTGTTCAGCGCCAGCTTGCGGCGGAAGTCGAGCGTCGTGCCGTCATGGGCGGAAAGCTCGCCCAGAAGCGGCTCGTAATCCTGTGGATCGGTGACGACGGCGACGAAGGCATGGTTCTTGGCCGCTGCGCGGAGCATGGCGGGGCCTCCGATGTCGATATTCTCGATACAGTCGTCCCAGTCCGCGCCTCTGGCGACGGTTTCCTCGAACGGATAGAGATTGACGATCAGAAGATCGATGGGCGCGATGCCGTGTTCCTCCATGGAGGCGACGTGGTCGTCTTTGTCCCGGAGGGCCAGAAGCCCGCCATGCACGCCCGGATGCAGCGTCTTGACGCGGCCGTCCATCATTTCGGGAAAGCCCGTCAGATCCGAGACATCGCGCACCTCGAGCCCGCCCGCGCGCAGCTCGGCGGCGGTGCCGCCGGTCGAGACAAGCTCGATCCCGCGATCCGCGAGCGCGCGGCCCAGCGCCTTGAGCCCCGTCTTGTCGGAGACCGAGATAAGAGCGCGGCGCACGGGGCGGATGTCGGTCATGGGGCGAGGTCCTTTTTACTCGTCGGCATCGGTCATCTCGATATTGAGATCGCGCAAGGCATCGGGCGTCGTCTGCGACTTGGCCAGAATCCAGCGCACCCGCGTCGAATAGGACATCGCCCGCCCCGTCAAGACGATCTGTTGCGTTGTCTGCGGTTTGAGATTTCCGCGCTCGAGATAAACGGACGGATCGAGCGCCAGCGTCTCGTAGCCTTCGAAGCCGAAATTCCAGACCTCCCCGCTCATCAGGGTCAGGCGGACGTAGTTGAGATCCTCGTCGAGGGAGGCCTGCACATCGGGATGCAGATGAAAGCGGATGGTGAAGCCGACGCCTTGCTGGTCGAGTTCCTTCATGATCCGGTCGAAGCGGATCTCGTGCATCTTCTGGGCGGCGACGAGCATGTCCTCTCCGCTGAGCGAGCGGCCGTCGCGCGACAGCTCGAGACTGCGACGATGGGTCAGGCCGTAGCTTTCGGTATAGCCATCATGGGACAGCTCAAGCCGGGTGCCGTTGCGGTGCTTGCGGAACTGGACACCGACCTCCTGGGGACCTTCGACAAGCGGGTTGCCGTTCTGGCGTTTGGCGATGCGGGAGGAGGAGACACCTTCGAGCCCGAGCGTCGACTGGGAGGGCGTGGCGCGACTGGCGCGGCTCCAGACCGGGCCGAAATCGGCACCGGGGCCGCAATTGACGATCAGCGGACGCCGCCCTGATGTCATCTCGAAGGCGCAGGTCGCGGCATGGGCTTTGAGGGAGAAAGCGCGCATTGGCGGTGGCGCGGCGTCGGCCAGGATCGTCGTGCGCCCCGATGCAAGGCGGGCATAGCCCATATGCGGGCCGTCGCCGATGGCCGCGCGCAGGCCCGATCCGGCGAGGGCCTCGTCCAGCCGCCCTTCGACGCCGCGCCCGCCGCCGTGGAACCGGGCCAGACCGCCATCGCTGTGGCGCAGGGCGCGCAGGACCGGGGCGATCCGCTCCATCGCGGTCTGGTGCCCGGCGCGGGGTTCGTGCCCGGCCTCGGCCAGCGCGCCTTCGGCCCATTGCAACAGCGTGAAGAGGCTGAGCAGATCCTCGGGATTGCGGGTCGGTATGCCGCCGCCGGCGTCGATGTCCTTGGTCGCCGCGCGGGACAGACCGTCGGAGGCCGGACCGATGAAGCGGTCGAGCCCCTCGATCGCGCAGGCGGCGATCAGAAGGCCCGTCAACGCCTCGAACCGCGCAAGGCCGCCGGGCGCGGAGGTCCAGCGGCGGCCCAGAAAAACGGCCTGCTGCCGGAGCGAGCCGCGGATCCGGTCGGCGTCGGCAGGTTCGAGCTTGCGCAGGAGCATCTGCGAGTGGTGGACGCATTCGATCAGCCGCCGCCCGGTCAGCTCCGGCGTCCAGCCAGGGCCGGTTCCGTCACCGAACGCGTCGATCCAGCCAAGGACCCAGCGCTGGGCGATGGTGCGCCCTTTTGCACCGCCCAAGGCGGCGAGATCGGCAAGCCAGCCGAAGCGGTGCAACTCGGCCTCGAACCGGGGGGTGGGCGGATCGATCTGCCATAGGTCCGATCCGGGCTGGCGGATGAGGTCCCCGGCAAAGAGGAAATCCCCGGCGGCCAGTTGGCGGCCCCGCGACAGGTGCCCGATGCTGCGCGGCTCTGGCGAGACGGCGAAGGTCCCGCGCACGGAGCCGCGCGTCGCCCAGCGGGCATGGACCCGGTCGAGAAATCCCACACGCAGCGGGACTTGGGGTTGGGCGTCAGAGACTGCCAATGGTGCGTCGCCTCGGTCTCGGGCGGGCCTGCCGCCTCTCGTTTGAGCGATAATATGCCGACGCGGTCGGGCTGTCACCCGGCCTTTCTGAGGCAGGCCATGTAAAATCCATCCCAGCCGCCGATGCCCGCCTGCTGGTCGGGGGTGAGGCGCAGGCCGCCTTCGGAGGTGATCCAAGCGGGATCGATGCCCGGCAGCTTGAGCGCCTCGCTGTCGGCGGAGATATCCTTGTGGCGGATCAGTGCCTCTTCGACCTGGACCTCGCCTTCGTCTGGCAGGAGTGAGCAGGTGCAGAAGACCAGCCGCCCGCCCGGCTTGAGTAGGGAGATTGCATGATCCAGCATCTGGGTTTGCAGATCGATGAGGGCGGCAAATTCCGATCCGTCCTTGGCATAGGGCAGATCGGGATGGCGGCGCAGCGTGCCGGTGGCCGAACACGGCGCATCGAGGAGGATCGCGCTTGCGGTCTGCGTGACCTCGCGGGCGTCGCCGGTCTGCAGCTCGGCAGTGAGGCCGGTGCGGGCGAGGTTTTCAGAAACGCGCGCCAAGCGGGTCTCGGAAGCGTCGACGGCGAGCACGGTCGCCCCGGCGGCGGCCAGTTGCAGCGTCTTGCCGCCGGGCGCGGCGCAAAGGTCGATCACGCTTTCGCCGTTGGCCGGGGCGAGGATACGGGCGGGCAGCGCGGCGGCGGCGTCCTGCACCCACCAGTCGCCGGTGTCATAGCCGGGCAACCGCGAGACCTGGCCGGGATCGGTGAGCCGGACCGATCCGGTCGGCAGAAGCGTGCCGCCTGTCGCCTCGGCCACCGCCTGGGCATCCTTGCGGGCCGTTAGATCGAGCGGCGGAGCGCTGGCGGTAACCTGCTCCATCCGGGCGACGCGGTCTTTGCCATAGGCGGCGATCAGAGGGTCCCTGAGCCAATCGGGCAGGCGCGACTGGCCCGCTTTCTCCCACAGGGCCGGCTGGTCGGCCTTGCGCAGGACGGCATTGACGAGGCCCTTGAGCGAGGCTGTGTGCTTGCCCTGCGCCGCCAGATCGACGCAGGCATCGACGACGGCATGGGAGGCGGCGCCTTCGCCGCAGATCTCGACCACGCCGAGCCGGAGGATGTTCTGAACCGCGAGAGGCGGCGGCTTGCGCAGGAAAGGTTTGAGCATCCGGTCCGCGCGGTCGAGATGTCTGAGCGCGGCGACCGCCAGCCGCTGGGCGCGCGCGCGATCCGCCGGTTCGAGCTTTTCGAGCGCGCCGCCGCCGATCAGCTCGGACATCAGGCGATTATGCTCGGTGACCCCCGTCAGAAGGTAGAGGGCGGCGCGGCGTGCGGGCAGGCCAGGTTTCATCGGAAGCTGATCCGGGTCATTCGGTCCTCTTGTCGCGGTAAACCCGCGCCCTCTATATCAGGCAGCAGCAAGCAACAAGGACCTGCGCCATGACCGATCAGCCTGACACGCGGCAGCTTCCGCCCGAAGCCCGGCGCGCCCTGGCCGAAGCCGAAGAGCGGCGCAAGGCCCGCGATGCGGCGGAAAAGGCGCGCCCAACCGAGCTAGGCGGGCGCGACGGACCGGACCCGGTCCGCTACGGCGATTGGGAAAAGAAAGGGATCGCGATCGATTTTTGATCGCGCACCCCGCTATTCGATGCTGTAGCTGGCCTGCTGGCCCGCTCCGCGGTTCTTGCGGAGATAAACGGTCGAGCCCTCGACGGCGACCTGCTGGCAGTCATTCTCGAGTATCTGGCCGCCCCAGCGTAGATCCCAGCAGAACATGCCGTCCTGCCAGTTCCAGCTGCCGGTGAGGTCACGGCCCGAAGCGGTGCCCTGGATTTCCCCGTTGGGGCCAAGGATGAAACGTTGCAGAGGACGCGACAAGGTCTTGCCGCCGACCGCCTGAACGAAGGCGTCGCGGTCGGAAATCAGGGTTTGTGCGTTCGAAACCACGGGCGCAAGCGCGACCGCAACAATAGCTAAAATACGATACATCCCGAGTACTCCAGATGCTGTGTCGAGTTAATATAGGGCACCCATACTCCAGTTCCGATGGAGCTACACGAAAAATTTTCGGGGTATCCCGAAAAAGTGCTTCAACCCAAGGGCGTATCTAGCGAAGCTCAAGCACGTCCAGCATGTCGTATTCCCCGGCGGACTGATCCTTGGCCCAGAGCGCGGCGCGGATCGCCCCTTTGGCGAAGAGCGAGCGGTCATCGGCGATATGTCTCAGGACAATCCGCTCCCCGGGTCCGGCGAAGATCACGTCATGCTCTCCGACCACATCGCCGCCGCGCAGGGCAGCAAAGCCGATATCGCCCGGTTTGCGCGCGCCTGTGATGCCGTCCCGGGCGCGGTCGGCGATGTCCTCGAGCCTGTGTCCACGCCCCTCTGCCGCCGCCTCGCCCAGCATCAGGGCGGTGCCGCTGGGGGCGTCGACCTTGCGGTTGTGATGGGTCTCGACGATCTCGATATCGAAGCTCTCGCCCAGGGCCGCCGCCACCTGCCGGGTCAGCATCGTCAGAAGGTTGACCCCCAGCGACATGTTCCCGGCGCGCACGATGGCGATCTTTTCAGCGGCCTTGGCGATGGCCTGCAAATGCGCCGCCTCGAACCCGGTCGTGCCGATGACATGGGCCGTGCCCGCCTTGGCAGCCAGGTCCGCGAAGCCCACCGTTGCTTGCGGCGAGGTGAAATCGATCAGCACATCCGCGCCCGCAATCGCCGTATCGGCCTCATCCGTCACTGCCACGCCCAGCGCCGCACCGCCCATCGCCGTGCCCGCATCCTGGCCGATCCAGTCATGCCCGGCCCGCTCGATCACCGCCGAAAGCCGCGCATCCGCATGGTCCGCAATCTCGCGGATCAGCATCTGTCCCATCCGGCCCGATCCTCCGGCCACCGCGATGCCCACCATGGCGCTTCTCCTTGTCCGATCTGCCCATCCCGGGCTCTCGCGGTTAAACCGGGCGAGGCGGTCGCTTGGCAAGCCCCCGACAAGGGCTTAGATCAGGCCCATGGCCAGAAACCGACATCACGAGGGCGCGGGCCCCTCCCAACGGCAACTTCGGGTGGGAGAGCTGATCCGGCGCACCCTGTCGGATGTGCTCAATCGCGGCGATATCCACGATCCTGACCTCAACGCGATGTCGATCACCGTGGGCGAGGTGCGCACGTCTCCCGATCTGCGCGTCGCCACTGCGTTTGTGCTGCCCCTCGGCGGCAAGGACCGGGAGGCCGCGCTCGATGCGCTGCGGCGCAACCGGCATGAGCTGCGGCGCGCGGTGTCGAAGGGGCTGACGCTGAAATTCTCGCCCGAGATCCGGTTCCAGATCGACGAGACCTTCGACCGGATGGACGACACCCGCCGCCTGCTCTCTGAAGAGACGGTGCGCCGCGATATTGATGCGGGCGACGAGAGCGCATGATCCGGCCTCTTCTTGCCCTACTGGTCCTCGCGGGACCGGCCGCCGCCGTGGAGTGCGACCAGATCCGGTTCGACGGAAAGCCCTTCACCATCTGCGAGGTGGATCCTGGGACCGACCGGCTGGGGCTGTTCCTTAAGGACGAGGAGGGCGCGCTGCACGGGCATTTCAATCGGCTGGACGCGGCGACCGAGGGGAATCTGGTCTTTGCGATGAATGCGGGCATGTACCATGGCGACCGCCGTCCGGTCGGCCATTTCATCGCCGATGGCACCGAAGAGATGCGCGTGATCTCAAGCGACGGGCCGGGCAATTTCGGCCTGCTGCCGAACGGAATCCTGTGCCTCGCCGAGGGGCGCGCGCAGGTGATCGAGACGCTGCGCTTTCTGGACGAGGCGCCCGTTTGCAGCGGAGCAACCCAGTCAGGGCCGATGCTGGTGATCGACGGGGCGCTGCATCCGCGGTTTCTGGAAGGCTCCGACAGCCTCTATATCCGCAACGGCGTCGGGACGAGCGTAGGGGGCGATCGCGCGGTCTTTGCCATCTCGGATGTGCCGGTGAATTTCCACACCTTTGCGCGGCTCTTTCGCGACGGGCTGGAGCTGCCGCAGGCGCTTTATTTCGACGGCAATGTCTCGCGGCTGCATGCGCCGCAGATGGGCCGGTCGGATTTCGGGCCGCTGATGGGGCCGATCGTCGCCGTGACGGACCCGTCCGGTACCGATTGACCGCGGCCGCCGAACGGCGCTACTGCGCCGTACCGCCAGCGAGGAGAACATCATGGGACGCCGCCGCAAGGGACGCGACATATCGGGCTGGCTGATCGTCGACAAACCCGCCGGGCCGACCTCGACGGCGGTCGTCAACAAGATCCGCTGGGCGCTGGAGGCCAAGAAGGCCGGCCATGCGGGCACGCTCGATCCGGCGGCGATGGGCCTGCTGGCCGTGGCTTTGGGCGAGGCAACCAAGACGATCCCCTTCATCACCGAGGCCGAGAAGGCCTACCGCTTCACCATCCGCCTGGGCGCCGCGACCAATACCGACGATGCCGAAGGCGAGGTGATCGCCACATCGGACCTGCGCCCCACCGATGCCGAGATCGAGGCCGCCCTGCCCGCCTTTACCGGTGATATCCAGCAGATCCCGCCCAAATTCTCCGCCGTCAAGATCGACGGCGAACGCGCCTATGCGCTGGCCCGGGACGACGAAGAGTTCGAGATCGCCGCCCGCCCTCTCCATGTCTCGGACCTGCGCCTGACCGCCCGCCCGGATGCGGACCACGTAGAGCTCGAGATGACCTGTGGCAAAGGCGGCTATGTCCGATCCATCGCACGCGACCTGGGAGAGGCGCTGGGCTGCCACGCTCATGTGCAGACGCTTCGCCGGATCTGGTCGAGACCCTTCACGCTCGAGGATGCGGTTCGCTTTGACACGATCGAAGCGGAGGCCCGAACCCCGGCTCTCGACGCGCGCCTTTTGCCTGTCGAGGTCGCGCTCACCGACCTGCCGGAGCTGCCCTGCACGGAACTGGCCGCCATGCGCCTGCGCAACGGCAACCCGGCCGAGGTCCTCTCCTCGACCGCGAATTTCGGCGATACGGCCTGGGCCTCCCATCAGGGCCAGCCCATCGCGATCGGCACCTACCGCGCCGGCCAGCTTCACCCAAGCCGTGTCCTCAATCTTTGAGCGCGGCTCCTCTTCATCTTGTTATAAATATGCCCGCCGGAGGCATCCTGCCCGCTCCAGAAGCAAGACCTCCAAAACGACCCGCTCCGCCCGCCAGAGGCGCCAGACAAATAATCACTTGCCGCGCCAGCGGCTCCGTTCGACAACAGCCCCATGATCACTCGCACCCATCAAAAGGGCGACGCCCCCTCAGAGGCGACCTATTCCGCTTGCGAGCGCTATCGATACGCGCTGACGCGGATCTGGGATCCGGCGGGGCAAAAGGTCCTTTTCGTTATGCTCAACCCCTCCATCGCGACCGAAGTGCAGAACGACCCCACGGTCGAGCGCTGCGAGAGGCGCGCCCGGGCGCTGGGCTTCGGGGCCTTCCGCGTCTGCAACATTTTCGCTTGGCGCGACACCGATCCGCGGGCGCTCAGAAGGGCCTCCGATCCGGTCGGACCCGCGAATGACGAGGCGATTCTCGCGGGCGCGGGTTGGGCCGATAGCATCGTCGCGGCCTGGGGTACCCATGGCGCCTATCTGGATCGCGGGCCGGAGGTCGAGCGACTTTTGCGAGGCGCAGGCCACGCTTTGAGCCATCTGGGCCTCAGTCAGGCCGGGCATCCCAAACACCCGCTCTACATCGCCTATAGTCAGCAACCCGAACCCTGGGAACCCACATGATCGACGGCTTCGAGCAGACCCGTATCGACACCGGCGAGGTGACCCTGTCGGTCCATCGCGCGGGCGCGGGCCATCCGCTGATCCTGCTGCACGGCTATCCGGAGAACCATCGCTGCTGGGCCGGGATCGCTCCGGCGCTGGCCGAGCATTTCGACGTCATCATCCCCGATCTGCGCGGCTACGGAGCGTCAGACGCGCCCGAGGATGACGCGGCGCATACCGTCTACTCCAAGCGAACCATGGCCCGCGACATTGCCGGGCTGATGGAGGCGCTCGGCATCGAACAGGCCCATATCCTTGGCCACGACCGGGGCGCGCGGGTGACCTATCGCTTCGCGCTCGACCATCCGGCGCGGATCGCGCGGATGGGCATTATCGAGATCGTGCCGACGGGCGATTTCTGGGCCGCCTGGACAGCCGATCTGGCGATGGCGGCCTATCACTGGACCTTCCTGGCACAGCCCGCCCCGCTGCCGGAGACGCTGATCTCGGCCGATCCGGAAGGATATCTCGACCACACGTTGCAAACTTGGACCTTTGCGAAGGATCTGTCGCCCTTCACGCCCGAGGCGCTGGAGAGCTACCGCGCGCAGATGGCCGATCCGGCGCGGCGTCACGCGATGTGCGCGGACTATCGTGCGGGAGCGACAACGGACCGCCGCATCGACGAGGCGGAAACGGGCCGGATCGAGGCGCCGACGCTGTTCCTTTATGCCGAGGGCGGCTTTCCCGCGCGGTCGGGCGATCCGGCAGGGCTCTGGTCGCGATGGTGCCGCGATCTGACGACCGCGACCTGCCGGTCAGGCCATTTCGCGATGGAAGAAACGCCGGAAGAGGTGCTGGCCGCCGTCCTGCCTTTCTTCACGGGGCATTAACCTAAAGTACCGAAATTCCACCATTTTCCGCAGGACACATGGTAGAAGGTCATCCGTTTCATCAGGACCTCGCCATGCTTGCTACCCTTTTGACCCTCATGGGCGCTGCCGCTGCCGGCGCTTTCGTCACGGACAGCTTTCGCAACGAGGCGGAGGATGAACCGTCGCAGGACAACACTTCGGACGAAGAGACTGGCCAGGTGACCGACTATATCGATCTGACGGGAGAGGATCCCGAGGACGGGGAAGAAGCGGCCCCGACCGAGGAGCGTGACATCATCTTCGGCGACGAGGAGGCCGATTACATCGATGGCGCGGGCGGGGACGATCATATCGAAGGCGACGGGGGCGCGGATATCCTGATCGGCGGCGCGGGAGAGGATATGATCCACGGCAATGATGAAGCCGACCGGATCAACGGAGGCCCGGATGATGACCATCTGTACGGGCACAACGACGATGACGTGATCATCGGCGGCGATGGTGATGACAGGATGGGTGGCGGCGGCGGCGACGACCTTCTTCTGGGCGAGGCGGGGAACGATCGCCTGTCCGGAGATGGGGGCGATGACCGTCTTGTGGGTGGCGCCGGGACCGATACGCTGTTCGGCGGCTTTGGGAACGACACGCTCGACGGGCGCGACGGGGCGCGGGACTTCCTCAATGGCGGTGCGGGGGAGGACCGGCTGCTGACCGATGGCAGCGATCTGATGCATGGCGGCAGCGGGGCCGATACCTTCGTTGTGGACACATCCGGAGAAGAGGCGGGAGCCTCTGGCGGCCCGTCCCATATCCAGGATTTTAACGTGGAGGAGGACCGGATCCTCATTGTCTATGACGCCGAAGGCCCTGCCCCGTCCGTGGATCTGCGCCCGACCGAAACCGGAACGGAGCTACGGGCCGATGGGACGACCCTTGCCCGGATCGATCACGACGGGCCGCTGACGCTGGACCGGATCGACATCGTCGCGTCAGATAGCGAAGAGGCGGCGTAACCCCTTTCCATTACGCGCGGTCTCTCCTATACGCGCGCTTCGCCTGACCGAATGGCGATTCCTCCACGGGCCCTGCTGGACGACATCCCGGCTTGCGCCATTCCTCAAACCCAAAGGAGACCCCGATGTCGATCACAGTCGAAGAAAAAGCAAAAGTCATGAAGGAATACGCGACCAAGGACGGCGATACCGGTTCGCCCGAAGTCCAGGTTGCAATCCTCAGCTCGCGCATCGCGACGCTGACCGAGCACTTCAAGATCCACAAGAAGGACAACCACGGTCGCCGCGGCCTTCTCAAGATGGTCGCCCTGCGCCGCAAGCTGCTCGACTATGTCCGTGCCAAGGACGAAGCACGCTATCAGGACCTCATCAAGCGTCTCGGCCTCCGTCGATAAACCTTCGATTTATCGACCTGTGCGGATAAGCGTTTTGCGAAAAGCGTGATCCGGCACCCGGTCGCAGTTCAGCTATGACGCCCGCCCTCGTGCGGGCGTTTTTGCGTTCAGGCTTCGCCTGCCCGGATGCCTCAAGGTCGCGTCATCCGGCATCCCGGCTTGGCGCACCGCCGAGTTTCGTGTACAAAGCTCGAATTAAGACCTTTTTGTTTCGAGTTCATTATGTTGTATCGCCCGGAGATTGATGGGCTTCGCGCTGTCGCGGTGGTTCCCGTTATCCTGTTTCATTCCGGCCTCGGCCTGTTTTCCGGCGGGTTTATCGGCGTCGACATCTTCTTCGTCATCAGCGGCTATCTGATCACCACGCTTCTGATCGAGGATATCGAGCGCGGCAGCTTCAGCCTGCTGGAGTTCTACGAACGGCGGGCCCGGCGGATCCTGCCCGCGCTCTTTTTCGTCTGCGCGGCCTGCCTGCCATTCGCCTGGCTCTGGATGCTGCCGGAGCAGCTCAGGGATTTCTCGCAAAGCCTCGTCGCTGTCGGCCTTTTCGCGTCGAATATCCTCTTCTGGCGCGAGAGCGGGTACTTTTCGGAAGCAGCCGAGGATAAACCGCTCCTTCATACCTGGAGCCTCGCGGTCGAGGAGCAGTATTATATCATCTTCCCGATTCTGCTGCTCCTGATCTGGCGCAGCGGGCCGCGCCGCGTTCTTTGGATCCTGATTGCGCTTTCCGGTGCCAGCCTGGCCCTGAGCGAGTGGGCATGGCGCACCGCGCCGAGCGCCAACTTCTATCTGATCCCGACCCGCGCCTGGGAGCTGTTCGCGGGATCGATCGCGGCGCTCCACGTCCATCGAAGCGGCCTGAAGAGCAACGGCGCCATCGCGGTGGCCGGACTGTTTCTGATCCTCGCGGCACTCGTGACCTTTGACGAGACCGTTCCGGTGCCGGGGCTTCCCGCGCTCCTCCCGGTCGCGGGTACGGTCCTTGTTCTTCTTTACGGTCACAACACCCCTGCGGCGCGCCTTTTGGGTCTGCCTTTTCTGACCGGGATCGGTCTGATCAGCTACAGCGCCTATCTCTGGCATCAGCCGCTCTTTGCCTTTGCGCGGATCGGCAGCCTTGAGCCGCCCGGGTTGCCGCTGATGCTTGGGCTGGCGCTGGCGAGCTTTCCACTCGCCTGGCTCAGCTGGCGCTTTGTCGAGCGCCCGTTTCGCCGTCGCGGCCCCGGGGCGATGCCGCGGCGCATGGTCTTTGCCGGTTCCGCCTCGGGTCTTGCCGCCGTGGCCGCCGCCGGTGCGGTTCTGTGGACGGCGACCCCTCCCGACGATCTTTTGCGCGAGACCTATGGCGGGGCGTGCAACTACAATGGCGGGCGCTGTTTCGAGATCGAGGAGGCGCCGCTCAAGGTCGCACTGTGGGGTGACAGCTTTGCCGATGCCTTTTCAACATCGCTCGGTCGGCAGCTCAATGAAGACGGCATCAGCCTGGCGCTTTTCATCCGCCATTCCTGCCCGTCGCTCACCGGGGTTCTGCGCAACGAGGATGCCCGGCAGGGGCCTGCCTTCAAGCACGATTGCCTTGAGCATACCCGCGCATCGATGGAGGAGCTGCGGACGGGCGACTATGATATCGTGGTACTGAACAGCGCCTATGAATGGTATGCGAGCGAGACGAATATGGCCGGAGAGCCGATCCTGGTGTCCGAGGGCCCCGGTTCGCAATATGCCTCTCAGCCCCGCTTCGTGGCGGAGCGGCTCGCGGCCACGATTGCCGAGCTGGACCATGCGGGCCGCGCGGTTGTCCTGCTTACCCCGCATCCGATGGTTCGCGAAGAGACGTTCCTGCGGTATCGCAAGATGCGGCATCGCGGGATCGAGGGTGATTTCAGCGCCGATTATGCCTCTGCCGCGCGGATCCATGCGCAGATCCTCGAGGCCACCCAGACGCTCGATGTCACGCGGGTCAGCGGTCTGGATCTGTTTTGCGAGGGCGCGCCCTGCCCGATCCTGACCGACGCGGGCGGCTTCACGCTTTTCGACGGATATCACCTGTCGAGCAGTATCGCCCCCGATGTCGCCCGCCGCCTCACCCGGGCGATCGAAGCGCTTGGCCAGGCCCGGTCGATGCGTCCTCTTGCGTCCCGGTCCTCAAGCGGGGATGGTCGCATCCGGAGGGATCCGCCATGCATCACGCGACCAAGCTCGTCATCATCACCGAACGCATCCTGCTCGATCAGGTGACGGCGCTTATCGATGAGATGGGCGCGACGGGCTACACCTATAGCGGTGTCGGCGGGAAGGGCAGCCGCGGCAAGCGTTCGCAGATGCGCGCTCAGGTGTCGGGGCTGCAGACGAATGTGAAGATCGAGGTGATCGTTTCGGGTCACGATATCGCCGACGCCATCGCCGAGGCTTTGGCGAAGGGGTTCTTCGAGAATTACTCCGGCATCGTCTATGTCGAACCGGTCGAGATCCTGCGCCCGACCAAGTTCAAGGTGAACTGAACACCACCTGCGCCAGCGCGATGAAAAGCGGGATGCACACGCCAATTGCGATCGGTGTGCCGACACTGGTCGAGGATCCGATATAGGCGGACGGATTGGCTTTCGGGATGCCCGCCCGGAGCGTCGGAGGCCCCGAGATATCCGAGGACGAGGCCGCCAGAAGCGCGAGAAGCACGACCCCGCCGGGGCTGAAACCGGTCGCCATGTTCAGCAGATAGCCGACGCCGAAGGCCAGAAAGCCGTGCGCGATCGGCGCGAAGAACGCATAGACGGCGTACCAGTGGGCGACGCGGCGCAGCTCGGCCAGGCGCTGCCAGGCCTCGATGCCCATGACCAGCATCAGGACGGTGAGAAGCCCCCGGAACAGCGGATCGTAGAAGCTTTCGAAGACCTGTTCGGGCCGGGTCAGAAGGCCAAGGAGAAGCCCGAGGAGAAGCGCCGAGAGGGCAGAGCCGCGCAGGCTATCCTTGACGATCATCCATGGCGTAATGCGGCGCTTGGCATCCTTGGCCTCTCCCATACCGGCCAGCACGATGGCGAGGATCAGTGCGGGGATATCCATGAAGGGATAAAGCGCGGGCACCCAGGCCTCGTAATCCATCCCCTCGATCTCGAGCGCAACCATGGCGGCGCCAAGGGTCGACGCGCTGACCGCTCCGAAAAGGCCCGCCGTCGCGATAGCATCGGGGCGGCTGATGCCCGGCAGCCAGGAGAGGACCACCATGCCGATCAGAACGATCATTACGCCGATCCCCATCGCCGCCAGTGCGGGCAGGATGATATCGGCAGGATCGCTTTCGCGGATCGTCATGCCTCCGTTCAAGCCGATCCGCATGAGCAGCATGAAGACGGCGAACTGGTAGACCGCATCAGGGATGGTGAGCCGCGAGCCCATGGCGGCGATGAACATACCGCCCAGCAAGAAGGCGAGAGATGGCGACTGGAACTGACCGAGGACGCGCAGGAGAAAGTCGGCAATCAGATCCATGGCAGGTCCTCTGGTTCCGCTCGACATAATCCTGTCCATCGCAGAGGGGCAAGGCCTGCCGATTGCAGAGCGGCGGGACGGGGCAAAATCTTCTAGAAGATTTTGGGGGCGCAAATCCTTCTAGAAGGATTTGGTCTTAAGAATTTTCTAGAAAATTCTTGCACGCCGATGCTTGGTTCGATTGCCGCTTTTGTTTCGCGCCCGCCTCGGTCATCTCTTTGCTTTATGTCCGCCTATGGCCGCCCGTTTCTGCTGTCACTGATTGTCGTCAGTCTATTCGTGATGGCGCAGACGATCCTATGGTTCACGCTGCCACTTCTGGCCTTCGATCTGAACGAGGCCGGGGTCGATCTATCCTTGATCCGGGGGGTGGCCTTCGTTCCGAACATCGTCTTTGCGGTCTTCATCGGCGTGATCAACGACCGGATCCGCAAGCGGGTGAGCTTTCGGCTTTATTCGGCCCTTCTTCTGGTGGCGCTGGTCGCGCTTTGGCTGGGGGTGCGGAGCGGGCAGATCTCGGTTCCGGCGCTGGTTCTCTTCATGATTGTCTTCAACGGGATCGGCTATGCGCTGGGCAATGCGCATATGACGCTGATCCGGCTGACCGTGGCCCATGACAAGCTGTCGGATGCGACCGCGCTTGTGAGCGGCGTCTATGCGACGCTCGCAACGGTCGGTCCGGCGATCGGAGGGTTTGCTCTGCTTTGGCTGGGGCATGAGGGCGTGATCGGGGCGATGACCCTGACGATGGCGCTGGCCTGCCTTGCGGCCTTTGCCGTGGCGCCGGACGAGAGGCTGCCTGAGCCTGCACGGTTCTGGCCATCGCTGGCCGAAGGCTGGCGGGTCTTTCGCGCCAATCGGGAGCTGGTGATGATGACCGTCGTCATCGTGCTGACCAATGCCGCCGAGGGGGCGTTCAGTGTGGCGCTGTTGCTCAAGCTCAAGGCCGAGCTGAGGCTCGATCCGTCGCAGATCGGCGTTGTGATCGCCTGTGCCGGTGCGGGGTCGATGGTGGCTTCGGTTTATGCGGCAAAGCTTCGGCGGCGGCTGGGCTATCGTTTTGCCTTTTTCTGGCCGATCTGGATGTTGGCGCTGGGCTATCTTGCGGTGGCCGCGAGCGGGGCCTTCCTGATCCTGTGCACACTGAGCTTTGTGATCGGGGCGCTGACGCTGTTCTTCGACGTAGGGATCTGGTCCTACCGGCAGGAGACCGTGGAGGCCGCCCATATGGGGCGCGTGGCCGGGATTACAGGCGCGATCTTCAAGATCGGGATGCCGCCGATCATCCTGTTGACCGGGCTGCTGTCGGATATCGGCTGGCTGAGCCAAGCCTTCATCATGGCCGCCGGGATCAATGCGATCGCCGCGCTTTTCCTCGTTTTTGTCGCGGGGTGGGGCTGGCCCCGGCGCGTCCTTGCGTCTTGACGGGGCGCGCGACCCTCTACTTGCGCGCCCCGTCAAGACGCGCGACCCTTTGCCGGTTTCAAAGATCTTTAAACTCGTGTATGCGCGCCCAATCTGAGACGTGACGCACCGATCCCGGCGTCGTGCAAAGGAACAGGGGTCGGCGGCAATGGGGCCGCCATTCAAACGGGGCACTCGGACCGCCGAGCTGGGCCCCTTACAGGAAACGCATATGTTTAATGAAGTGAAAAAATCCATCCAGTGGGGCGAAGAAACGCTGACGCTGGAAACCGGCAAGGTTGCGCGTCAGGCTGACGGCAGCGTCATCGCCACCTATGGCGAGACCTCTGTGATGGCCAACGTGACGTTTGCCAAGGCGCCCAAGCCGGGCCAGGACTTCTTTCCTCTGACCGTTCACTACAACGAGAAATACTACGCCGCCGGTAAAGTGCCGGGCGGCTTCTTCAAGCGCGAGGCGCGCCCGACCGAGAAAGAGACGCTGACTAGTCGTCTGATCGACCGTCCGATCCGCCCGCTTTTCGTCGAAGGGTTCAAGAACGAGGTCCTCGTGATCTGTACCGTTCTGAGCCACGATCTGGTCAACGATCCTGACATCGTCGCGATGATCGCGGCCTCTGCGGCGCTGACAATTTCAGGCGCACCTTTCATGGGTCCGATCGCCGGTGCGCGCGTCGGTTTCGAGGATGGCGAATACATCCTCAACCCTGAGCTTGACGACATGCACGACCTCAAGTCCAAGCCCGATCAGCGGCTCGACCTTGTCGTCGCGGGCACCAAGGACGCGGTCATGATGGTCGAATCCGAGGCTTACGAGCTGACCGAGGAAGAGATGCTCGGCGCGGTCACCTTTGCCCATGAGCAGATCCAGCCGGTGATCGATCTGATCATTGATCTGGCCGAGGATGCCGCGAACGAGCCGTTCGATTTCCAGGCGCCGGATTACTCGGACCTCTATGCCGCCATCAAGGCCGCGGGCGAAGAGAAGGTCCGCGCCGCCTATGAGATCCAGGACAAGCAGGAGCGCACCACGGCGCAGAATGCGGCCCGCGATCACATTATCGAACAGCTCAGCGAAGAGCAGCGGGACGATCCCAACCTCGTCTCCGCGATCAAAAAGCTCGAAGCGTCCGTTCTGCGCGGCGATGTCGTCAAGACAGGCAAGCGAATCGATGGCCGGGCGCTGGATACCGTCCGTCCGATCGTCGCCGAAACGGGGCTGCTGCCCCGGACCCACGGGTCGGCGCTTTTCACGCGCGGTGAGACGCAGGGCCTTGTGGTCACCACGCTCGGCACCGGTGACGACGAGCAGATGATCGACGCGCTGCAGGGCACCTATCGCAGCAATTTCCTGCTGCACTACAACTTCCCGCCCTATTCGGTCGGTGAGGTTGGCCGCTTCGGTCCTCCGGGACGGCGCGAGATCGGCCACGGCAAGCTCGCCTGGCGCGCGCTTCAGGCCGTCCTGCCTGCTGCCACGGATTTCCCCTACACGATCCGCATCGTGTCGGAGATCACTGAGTCCAACGGCTCGTCCTCAATGGCCTCTGTCTGCGGTGGCTCGCTGTCGATGATGGATGCGGGCGTGCCTCTCAAAGCGCCGGTTGCCGGTGTCGCGATGGGTCTGATCCTCGAGGATGACGGCGAATATGCGGTCCTGACCGACATTCTTGGCGACGAGGATCACCTCGGCGACATGGACTTCAAGGTCGCGGGCACCGAGAACGGCATCACGTCCTTGCAGATGGACATCAAGGTTGCCGGTATCACGCCGCAGATCATGGAAAAGGCGCTGGCTCAGGCCAAGGAAGGCCGTCTGCATATCCTCGGCGAGATGAACAAGGCGCTGAGCGAGACCAAGGGTTTCTCCGAACACGCCCCGCGCATCGAGACGATGACCGTGCCCACCGACAAGATCCGCGAAGTCATCGGATCGGGCGGCAAGGTCATTCGCGAGATCGTGGAAGTCTCCGGCGCCAAGGTCGATATCAACGACGATGGCGTGATCAAGATCGCCTCTTCCGACGGCGAGGCCATCAAGAAGGCCCATGACATGATCTATTCGATCGTGGCAGAGCCGGAAGAGGGCAAGGTCTATACCGGCACCGTGGTGAAGATCGTCGATTTCGGTGCCTTCGTGAACTTCTTCGGAAAGCGCGACGGTCTTGTCCATGTCAGCCAGATCGAGAACCGCCGCCTGAACCATCCTTCGGACGTCCTTAAGGAGGGCCAGGAGGTCAAGGTCAAGCTGCTCGGCTTCGACGATCGCGGCAAGGTGCGCCTGTCGATGAAGGTCGTCGATCAGGAGACCGGCGAGGAAGTGAAGAAAGAGGAAGAGGCCGCCGAATAGGCTGCTTTGCGTTCAGATCGGAAAGGCCCTGGCAGTGATGTCGGGGCCTTTTTGCATTTGGCGCTCCTGACGCAAGCGGGCAACAGCCGCTAAGCTCTTGGCACCGTTCACGCTTTCGGGAATATCGCTTTCGGCGGATCCTTGCTAACGGTCTCTTCACTAAAATCGACCACAACATTGCCAGCAAGAGCAAGATTGAGGCCAATATGATCGAAAGACGTCGGCTCCTGATCGGGGCTGCAATCTCCCTGTGCGCTCCGGCGCTTCTGACCTCCGGCGCCGCCGCCCAGACCGGGCAGGCCGTGACGCCGAAGCTGCCCCGTCATCTGCGCCGGCGAGAGGTCGATATCAATCCGGCCGTCCCCGCCGGCCTGTTGATCGTAAAGCAATCGGATTTTCATCTTTACTGGACGCTCGGCAATGCCCGCGCCATCCGCTACGGGATCGCGCTGGGCGCCGACGGGCGCAACTTTACCGGCGATGCATTCATCGCCCGCAAGGCGGAATGGCCCAGTTGGAAGCCGACCGCCAACATGGTGCAGCTGGAGCCTGCGGTCTACGGCCCCTATCGCAACGGTCTGCCCGGCGGGCATCCGATGAACCCACTCGGCTCGCGCGCGCTTTATATGTATCAGAACGGGCGGGACACGTTCTACCGCGTTCACGGAACACACCTGCCGCATACGATCGGGCAGGGTTTCTCGTCGGGCTGCGTGCGGCTGAGGAACGAGGATATGAACCACCTCTACGATCTGGTTCCCGTCGGCACCCGGATCACGGTTCAGGCCTAGGATCGAACAAAAACGGATCGCGCAGCGTTAGCGGATACTCATAGTCGTCTGCCAACGAGAGAAATCCCATGCTGACCCGCCGTTCTTTCCTGTCCGGTACCGCCGCTGCTGCGGCCGCGACCTTTGTCTTGCCCCGCTCTGCCGAAGCGGCGTGGGAGCTTCCCGATCCCTATCGCGCACAGATCGTGCCGGTGCGCGACGATTTCGGCCTGCGCCCCGGGGAGATCCACGTCGTTCAGTCGGAGTTCTTCCTATACCTCATCCTGCCCGGCAATCGGGCGTTGCGCTACGGCGTGGCCGTGGGCGATGACGGGCGCCGCTTCAAGGGAAGCGCCGTGATCCAGCGCAAGGCGCAGTGGCCAAGCTGGACACCGACGTCCAATATGATCCGCCGCGAGCCCGAGAGATACGCGCAGTACAAGGCCGGAATGCCCGGCGGTCCAGACAACCCGCTGGGCGCGCGGGCGCTCTATCTCTACCGGAACGGGCGCGACACGATGTACCGCATCCACGGCACACCCCAGCCGTGGAGCATTGGGCAGGCTGTGTCTTCGGGGTGCATCCGCATGCTGAACGAACATGTGGCGGATCTGTACATGCGTGTGCCGGTTGGCACCCGTGTGACGACATATGCGTGAACGTCACATGCTCTGCATGTGACGCGTGCCGATAAGCGGTTGCAACGCAACTGCGGCGGTCACCCGGTGGCAACTCCGGGCGCGTCGCCGACCAGCCCTGTCCGTCCCGGGCCTGACCCGGGACCTCTCCCTTTGCCCCACGCGACCGTTTGATCTTCTGGGCTCCGCCCGTTCAGCTCTCGAGCCGTCCACTGGACGGCTCGCCGCCTATCGGCGGACCGGAGCGGGGCTCTGCCCGTTCGATCCTCAAACTCTCCACTGGAGAGTTTGCCGCCTATAGGCGGTCCGGATCTCACTCCTTAAGCTTGACGGTCCGCAGATAGGGCAGCTTCTTGTCGAAGGCGCCGAACTTAGCCTCGGCATCCTCGTCGCTAACCGTGGCGGGGATGATGACGTCCTGCCCCACTTCCCAGTTGGCGGGCGTCGCCACACCCCGGCTGGTCGAGGTTTGTAGCCCGTCGAGCGCGCGCAGCACTTCGGCAAAGTTGCGGCCGACGGTCATCGGATAGGTCATCGACAGTTTCAGCTGCTTGTCCGGCCCGATGATGAAGACCGACCGCACGGTTGCGCTGTCCGCCGGTGTGCGACCGTCGGGCAGGTAGGCTTCGGCGGGGAGCATGTCGAAGGCTTTCGAGACCTCCAGCCCCTCATCCGCGATGATCGGAAAGCCTGCGGGCGTGCCCGCCACGGCCTCGATATCGCCTTTCCACTTCTTGTGATCCTCGGCCCCGTCGACGCTGACGCCGATCACCTTGGTGCCGCGCTTCTCCCATTCGTCCTTAAGCTGGGCGACGGCGCCAAATTCGGTCGTGCAGACCGGCGTGAAATCCTTGGGATGGGAGAACAGGATCGCCCAGCTGTCGCCGATCCAGTCGTGAAAGCGGATCTCTCCCTGATCGGTCATGGCAGTGAAATCGGGGACGGTATCGTTGATGCGCAAACCCATGGGAGGACTCCTTTGGTGCTGGATTTGTGGACAGTCTAACGCTCTGCCGGGACAGGGGCCACCTTTGCGGATCGCCGGAGGCCTGCAATCAGCGCAAGACCGCAGGCCAAGGCGAGCGCCAGCGCGAAGGCGGCAAAGACGCCCTGCAACCCGCCGATGGCGCCTGCAAGGCCCTGGCTGAGGATTGGCGAGACGAACTGTCCCAGGAAGATCGAGGCTGTCAGCCCGCCCGCGAGCCGCCCCCGGATGTGCTCTGGCGCGGCGGACAGCAGCGTGACGCTCAGCGCCGGCATGATGGTTCCCATGCCGGTCCCGAGAGCGATCATGGCGATCAGGATCGCGCCGTATCCCGCCGACAGCCAGACCAGCGCATAGGCGACCGCCATCAGGCCCAGCCCCGCCGAGAAGAACAGCGCCACCGGCATCCGCCCCGTTATCCGCCCGTACAGCAGCGAGGCCGCTGAGCTGAAGAGCGTCGCCACGCCGATGGCCATTCCGGCCCGGCTTGGCTCGGGGATCTGTATCACGCCGCTCAACAGGAAAGGCAGCTGGGTGGGAACAAGGTAAAAGGCCATCATCGAAAAGAAGGCGACGCCGTAGATCGCGAAGACGACCGGGGGGATCCGCCCCTCTCCGGTCTTGATCTCGGGTGCGACCTTGCGCGGCGGTTCTGGCAGAAAGGCGATAACCATAGGGATCAGGAGCAGCGAGGCACCGTAGATCGCGAAGGGCGCGCGCCAGTAGAGATCGGCCAAAAAGCCGCCTCCGGTGACGAAGACCAGCCCGCCGAACCCCATGAAGGCGGCCTGCAGGCCCAGGTAGCGCCCGCGTTCTTCTCCCTGAAAGTAGTCGCCCGCCAGCGTTGTGACCGTCGGCATCATCAGCCCGACCGAGACACCGAGGACAGCGCGCCCAACGAGCATCGCCGTGATGTTGTCGACGACCAGTCCCGACATGCCCGCCAGCGCATAAAGGACCGAGCCGCCCATCAGGATCTTGAGCCGCCCAAGCCGGTCGATCGCCCAGCCTGAAAGCGGGGCCGTGATCGCGATGAACAGCGCAGGCAGGGTGAGGACGAGCCGGGCCAGCACCTCGATATTGGCCGTCTCCGCGAACTGGTCTCTGAGCGCGGGCAGCGACGGGGAAATCGTCGCGCCCGACATCACTGTCAGCGATGCGCCGAAGAGGAGCGTGATCTTGAGGCCGGCGCGATCCATGACATTCCTTCGGCAGGTCAGATCTTCTGACATAGTCCAAGTGGCCCGAAATCCGAACAGTCCATTTCAGCCCCGCGCCGTCCTGTCCCGACCTCGAGCCGGGACCTCCCGCCCTCCGCCGGGAGGATCAGAAGGGCACGTTTGAGATCACCTCGATCCAGGCGCCGCCATCGGGGTGCCGCAGCCTGAGCCGTTCTGCATGCAGCATCATCCGGTCGGCTGGCGGCCCGTCATAAAGGGGATCGCCTAGAATCGGATGCCCCGCCTCAGCCAGATGCACGCGCAGCTGGTGGGACCGCCCTGTCAGAGGCCGCAAGGCGACGCGGCTCTCCTGCTCGGAGACCTCGATCCTTTCCCAATCGGTGATCGCCGCGCGCCCGTCCGGGGCGATCATCTGCCGGGGCCGGTTCGGCCAATCGGCGCGCAGCGGCCCGTCGAACCGCCCGCCCTCGCCGATCCGGCCAGCCACGCGCGCGATGTAGCGCTTTTCCACGATCCGTTTCTCGAATTGCAGCCCCAGATGCCGCTGCGCCTTCGGCGTCAGCGCAAAGACCATGACCCCCGATGTGTCCCGATCCAGCCGATGCACCAGCAGAACGCCTGGAAAATCCGCCTCGAGTCGGGCGAGGAGGCAATCGGCCAGATGGGCACCTTTCCCGGGCACCGAGAGAAGACCTTCGGGCTTGTCCACGAAGAGCAGGTGATCGTCCGCTCTGAGGATGGCGAGCGGATCTGTCGGCGGGGCATAGGAGCTCATTGGGCGCGCTGAGGCAGCCCGTCGGTGATGTCGTAGTAGTCGCCCTTGTCCCTGACGAAGATGTGTTTTCCCAGCGACAACCCGGTCGCGCCATCAAGCGCTCCCATCGCAAAGCTGATCGTGTCCTCGTCATGCGCGACCCAGAACAGGAAGCTGCCGCAGGTCGGGCAGAAGCCCCGTTTCGCGGTGCCGACCGCATCGAACCAGCGGACATCGCCGCTGATCGTGACCGCCTCGTCCTTCGCCCAGCCGGAGGCCCAGACGTGGCCCGATTGCTTGCGGCACTGCCCGCAATGGCAGACGGAGACGCCTGCGATCTCTCCTTCGACCGTAAATGTCACCGCGCCGCAAAGGCAGGATCCTTCACGCATCTGATCCTCCAAAGGCCACGTCCAGAAGGCGCGCCAGACCGGTGGCATCCCGGTCATCAAAGGCGTCGGGCCGGTTGCTGTCGATATCGAAGACCCCTAGAAGCTGGCCGTCCTTGTCAAAGACCGGCAGAACGATCTCGGACCGGGTCGTGCTGGCACAGGCGATATGGCCCGGAAAGGCGTCGACATCGGGCACCAGCTGCACCTCGCCGGTCCGCGCCGCCGCCCCGCAGACCCCGCGCGAAAACGGGATCACAAGGCATCCATGACCGCCCTGATAGGGTCCGATCTTCAGCAGTTCGGGCGCCACGACGCGGTAAAATCCGGTCCAGTCGAAGCGGTCATCGGCCCAATGGACCTCGCAGGCGACGGTGGCCATCTTGGCGATGACATCGGTTTCGCCTTCGACCAAAGCTGCGACGCGCTGCACCAGACCATCATAGTCCAAGGCGCCCCGGACTTGATCCGGGGCCTCTGCCCTGGCCCCGCTCATGGCCGCTCGATCGCAATGGCGGTGCCTTCGCCGCCGCCGATGCAGATCGCGGCGATGCCGCGTTTGAGGTCCCGCGCTTCCAGCGCATGAAGAAGCGTGACGATGATGCGCGCTCCGGACGCTCCGATCGGGTGGCCCAAAGCGCAGGCGCCGCCATTCACGTTTACCTTGTCGCGGGAGATCCCCATCTCGTGCATGAAAGCCATCGGTACGACCGCGAAGGCCTCATTGACCTCCCATATATCGACGTCGTCTGCCGTCCAGCCGAGCGTTTTCAGCAGCTTTTGCGCCGCCGGAACGGGGGCCGTCGTGAACCAGCCCGGCGCCTGCGCATGGCTGGCATGGCCCCTGACGCGCGCCCTTATCGGCAGGCCTGCGCTTTCGGCAGCCATCACCAAGGCCGCTGCACCGTCCGAGATGGAGGAGGCGTTCGCCGCCGTCACCGTGCCGCCATCGCGAAAGGCGGGTTTGAGATGAGGGATCTTATCAGGCCGGGCCGCGCCGGGCTGCTCGTCCTCCTGCGTGACGGTCTCACCTTTACGGGTCCGGACGGTCACGGCGGCGATTTCCGCGTCGAAGCCGCTTTTCTGAGCCTCGAGCGCCCGTTCGAGCGAGCCCAGCGCATAGTCGTCTTGGGCCTGGCGGGTGAACTGGTACGTCTCTGCGCAATCCTCGGCGAAGGTGCCCATGAGGCGGCCCTTGTCATAGGCATCCTCGAGCCCGTCGAGAAACATCGAATCGACCACCGCTCCATGGCCCATCCGGGCGCCGCCACGCATCTTGGGAAGCAGGTAAGGGGCGTTCGTCATGCTCTCCATCCCCCCAGCCACTATGACCGGTGCATGGCCCAACGCGATGCGGTCGAAGGCCATCATGGCGGCTTTCATGCCCGATCCGCACATCTTATTGATCGTCGTCGCCGGGACCTCTTCGCCCAGGCCGGCGGCAAATCCGGCCTGCCGCGCCGGAGCCTGACCCTGACCGGCGGGCAGAACGCATCCCATGAGCAGCTCGCTGACCTCAGGCGATCCGGCCTCGTCCAGCGCCGCCCGGATCGCGACGCCGCCGAGCTCGGGCGCTTGAACCCCGGAAAAAGCGCCCTGAAATCCGCCCATTGGCGTTCGTTTGGCCCCTGCGATCACGACGGTTTCCATCGGTCTTTCTCCGTTTTGCGACTTGCCCTCAACGGAATGGTAACGATTGCGATCTAGATTTCCCAGACGAGGCAGGCAGCAGGGATCGGGATATGCCGTTGAGACAGCAGAAAATGGGCGGCGCCCTTGTGCTTGCCGTGACCGACGACCGGATCGACGCCGTCTCCTCGATCCGTTTCAAGGACGAGGTTGCGGCAGCGGCGCGTGGCGGCCCATCTCAGGTGGTGCTGGATCTCAGTCGCGTCGAATTTATCGATTCGTCCGGTCTGGGTGCAATCGTTGCGGTGATGAAAGTCCTGTCGCCCGAACAGCAACTCGATCTCGCGAACCTCGCCCCAATCGTCGACAAGGTCTTTCGCCTGACGCGGATGGACAGCGTCTTTGCGATCTATCCGGACGTTCAGACCGCGATCCGTGCCCATGTCGATTGACCCACCCACACGTCCGGCACCGCAACGATCGACCCTGATCCGGCTGGTTCTCAATAGCGCGCCCGAAGAGGTGCGCGCGGCGGTTCAGTCGGTGATCCTCCAGCTTGATCCTGTCCATCTGCGTCCGGACGAGCGCAGCACGCTGGAGCTGGTCCTGGCCGAGATCGTGAACAACATCGCGGAGCATGCCTATAGTGGTCGGCCTGATGGCTGGATCGAGATATCGGTGCGCCCCCAACCCGATGGGATTTCCTGCCGCATCACGGATGAGGGGCAGGCGATGCCGGGGGGCAAACTGCCCAGCGGCCTTTTTCAGGATCTCAACGTTCCGACCCAAGATCTTCCCGAAGGCGGCTTCGGCTGGCTTTTGATCAAGGATCTGACCCGGGATCTGGATTACGAGCGGCGCGCGGGCCGGAACCATCTGCGCTTTCGCATGGCGATCGGCGGGGTGTGACGGACTGTTTCCGTTTCGCGGAAATGGTCGCAATGATGCCCGAATTCGTCCCAAGCCCCGCCTGAATGGACTGTCAAACATGTCACCGTAGCTACAAAGCTTCCCTCGGCGCTGCGCTTAATAGCCCCCACCCAAGGCGCGGCGTCGAGGCCTTTGTTGCCATGTTTTCCCTTCCAGATAGCGCCTCTGCAAGCGCGGATCAGAGCCCAGGCCTTGCAACCTTTCGGTCAGGCGGTCATTTTCCGCCTCGCCCCTGAAAGGACGCCCGATGCGAGACTATCACCTTCCCGGCCGGTCGCCGGTTTTGGCCATGAACGGAATGTGCGCGACCTCCCACCCGCTGGCCGCGAAGGTCGCAATCCAGATCCTCGAATCGGGCGGGAATGCCGTCGATGCCGCAATTGCGGGCGCGGTCCTTCTGGGGATTTGCGAGCCGCAGATGACCGGGATCGGCGGGGATGCCTTCGCCCTGGTTCAGCTCCCCGGCGAAGATCGGATCCTCGCGCTCAACGGCTCGGGGCGGGCGCCCGCCGCCTTCGACGCGGCCCGGTTGCGCGACGAAGGGCATACCGAAATCCCGCTGACCAGCGCGCATGCGGTGACGGTGCCCGGGGCGATCGACGCCTTTTGCACCCTGTCCGAGCGATATGGCCGTGCGGGCCTCGCCACGTCGCTCGCCCCCGCCGTTCACTACGCCGAAGCAGGCATACCTGTGGCGCCGCGGACCGCTTTCGATTGGGCGCTGGCGACCGAAACGCTGCAAGGCTCTGCCCGCGATGCCTTCCTGATCGGAGGCACTGCGCCGCGCCCCGGCCAGATCTTCCGCGCCCCCAGGCAGGCAGAGGTCCTGCGCCAGATCGCTCAGGATGGACGGGCCGCCTTTTACGAAGGCGAAATTGCCGAGGATATGGTTGCCGCTTTGAACGCGGCAGGCGGCATGCATACGCTGGAGGATTTCGCGACTGCCGCGTCAACCTGGACCGACCCGATCAGCGGCACCTACAAAGGGGCCGATCTGACCGAGCATCCTCCGAACGGACAGGGCGCGACGGCGCTGCTTCTTCTGAACATCCTCAAACAGTTCGATATCACGTCGATGGACCCGCTGGGCGCGGAGCGCGTCCATATCGAGGCCGAAGCGACCAAACTGGCCTATGACGCCCGCAACCGGCTGATTGCCGATCCAGATCACACAGCCCGGCTTGCGCATATGCTGGCACAGGACACCGCGGAGCGGCTTGCGGCATTGATCGATCCGGCCCGGGCGATGGCCGATCCTGCGCCGTTGAGCGAAGCGGTTCACAAGGACACGATCTATATCACCGTCGTCGACCGGGACCGCATGGCCGTCAGCCTGATTTACTCGATCTTCCATTCCTTCGGCTCTGGGATCGCTTCTGAGAAATACGGGATCCTGTTCCAGAACCGCGGCGCCGGGTTCACCTTGGCCGAAGGCCACCCGAACGAGGCGGGGCCGGGCAAGCGTCCCATGCATACGATCATCCCGGCCTTTCTGGGCGGAGAGGGCCGCCCGACCATGCCGTTCGGTGTGATGGGCGGCGCCTACCAGTCCACCGGTCATGCCCGCTTTGTCAGCAACATCGCTGATTTCGGCATGGATCCGCAGACAGCGATCGACGCGCCCCGCGCGTTTGCCGATGCAGGCAGCCTGAAGGTCGAGCGGGGCTATCCAGACACCGTCCGCGCAGAACTGACCGATCTGGGCCACAAGATCGAGATCCCCGAGGTCGCGATCGGCGGCGCGCAGGCCATCGCGATCCACGGGGACGGTGTACTCGAAGGAGCGTCGGATCCCAGAAAGGACGGCTGCGCGCTGGGATACTGATCCTAATTCAACGCGAAATGCAGAGGATAATGGCCATCCTCGAACGGCCCGAACAGATCATCCAGATCGGGATGATCGACCGGCTGACCGCTGTAATCAGCTACCAGGTTCTGCTCGGACACATAGGCCACGTAGTAGCTTTGGTCGTTCTCGGCCAAAAGATGATAGAACGGCTGATCCTTCTTCGGGCGGCTGTCCTCGGGGATCGCCTCGTACCACTCATCGGTATTGGCAAACATAGCGTCCACGTCAAAGACCACCCCCCGGAAGGGATGCTTCCGGTGCCGGACAATCTGTCCCAGATGATATTTCGCACGCGTCTTCAACATGAGAGGCTCCTGACCCAGAGCTAGTTCCGCTAGTCGCATAAGTCTACGGGTCGTCCTAAAGTTGCGTGGAAACACTCTGTGAACCGGCTGGCAAGCAACCTTGGCCCGCCGGTTTTTTGCCTATTCTCGAATGGCCAGAGATGCGGTATACTTGCCGAAAACAAGATAAAAAAAGCGAGGCAGAGATGAGCAGATCCCTTCGCGCCCTGGTTCTATGTGTGGCTGTCGCAGGATGCGGCGGCGGCAGCAGCAACTATGCGGCGCCCGATAATCTCGACAATGCTTGCAGCATCGTCAGTCAGAACCCCGATTACCTGCGCGCATTCAAGCGGACCGAGCGCAAATGGGGCGTTCCGGTCGAGGTTCAGATGGCCACGATCTATCAGGAAAGCAAATTCATCGGGAATGCGCGCACCCCCTACCGGTTCACGCTTGGTGTGATCCCGGCGGGGCGTCAAAGCTCCGCCTATGGCTATAGTCAGGCGCTCGATGGGACGTGGAAGGAATACCTTGAGGAAACCGGCCAACGCCGCGCCAAGAGGGATGACATCTTCGATGCGACGGATTTCATGGGCTGGTACATGACCCGCACGCAAGAGCGGAACGGGATCGCGCTTTATGACACCCGAAACCAGTATCTGGCCTATCACGAAGGGCATTCGGGCTATCGGCGCGGCAGCTACACGCGCAAGGCCTGGCTGATGCGCGTCGCCGCCGAGCTTGACGACCGCGCGGTGCTTTACGGCACGCAGCTCAGGGCCTGCGGAAAGATCCGGTAAAGGCAGCGACCCGGCGCACTGCCGGGTTCCCAGATTCATGCTTCGGGGCGAAGTACAATCGGAATGGGCTGGCCGACGGCCCGGATTCCGGGCGCGCCCGGTTCGTTCCAACGGAAGATGGCCACATGCCAAAGCCCCGACTTCTGCCGGGAGGGGTCGATCAGGCCCACATAACCCGCCGCCTGGATCTCGTCCGCCGCCGCCCACGAGGGTGGCTCTTCGCCAGCTTCCAGCGCCACCCGCCACGGTTGGCGAGCTCGGGCGTAGAGATCAGAAGCCTCAGGCCCTCGCAGATCAAAAAGCGTGCACGTCTCGAGTTGGTAGGTCAAAAGCACTCGCTCAGGGCTCTCACCGATCTCATAGGAGCGTAGGGCGACGCGGGCGCTCTCCTCGTTTGGGCTGAGATAGAGAGCGTTCTGACCCGCCCGATTGAAGCGAGCTGGGGGTCGGTCTTTGACCTCGGCTCGCAAGAACGCCTCCGCCGGTCCGACCGAGGCGATCTTTACAAATGATCCTGCAATTCTCGCAGCATGACAGAGGGCAGCCAGGGCCCCCGGCTCCGCAAGCAGACCGGGGGTCGAGGCCAGATCTAGCGGTTGATCTCACGCTGAATGTTGAACTGGCTGTCAGCAATTGCCACGCCCTTGGTCAGATCGCCGAGGATGATCGTCGTCTGCGATCCGCTTTGATCGGTGATGACCCATTGGCGCAACTCGGTCGGGTTGGCCGTGAACTTCATATCGATATGACCAAGCTCGGGGCGCTGCGGATCCTGCGCGCGCACGGTCGTCGCGGTCCCGTCGGTCGAATGACCGGTGACCATACCGGCCCGTGCCAGATCGACATTGCGCTCGAGGATGATCTTGAGCGGCGTTTGCGCCAGCGGATATTGCTCGGGGCCCGCATTGGACTTGCGGTCGAAGACAGCGACCGTTCCGGCCGACGCCATCACAAGAGACTGTTCGGGCGGGTTATATTCGAACCGGACCCGACCAGGCCGCTTGATATAGATCGTACCGGTCGAGAGCGTCCCGTCGGCATTGACCTGCGTGAACTCGCCGGTCGCTGTCTGCAAGTTATTGAGATAGCGCGACAACTCTCCCAGCGGGATCTGCTGGGCCGCCGCGGGCAAGGCCAGGATCAGCCAAAGGATCGGAGCGATGAGATATCTGGTCATGTCAGATTGCCTGCATTGTTTCGGTTCGGGTCAACATAGGCACTCTTTGCCGGCCCGCCCAATGATAAGCGATAACCGGCGCTCGCGTTCCAATAACGTCTTCGTCTTGGGTCGGCGGGTGGGCGATGCGGGCTTCGTAGAGGCGCGCGAGTGCCACCCGGCGGCTCAAGTCACTGTTCGGGTACGAGGATCTCGCGTTTGCCCACATGATTGGCAGGCGTCACAAGACCGTTCTCCTCCATCTGCTCCACCAGCCGTGCGGCCTTGTTATAGCCGATCGCCAGTTTCCGCTGGATATAAGAGGTCGAACATTTCCGATCCTTGGCAACAATCGCCACCGCCTGATCGTAAAGCGCATCCTCCCCGTCGGTATTGCCGCCCAGACCCAGTACCAGATCGATATCGCTGCTGCTGTCATCGTCCGGCCCGTCAACGACACCTGACATATATTCGGGCGGACCGAAGCCTTTGAGGTAGGTCACAATCTCCTCGACCTCCTCGTCCGAACAGAACGGCCCGTGCACGCGCCGGATCTTGCCGCCGCCCGACATCCAAAGCATGTCGCCCATGCCCAGAAGCTGCTCGGCCCCCTGCTCGCCCAGAATGGTTCGCGAATCGATCTTGCCTGTGACCTGGAAAGAGATCCGGGTCGGGAAGTTCGCCTTGATCGTGCCCGTGATGACATCGACCGAAGGGCGCTGCGTCGCCATGATGAGGTGAATGCCCGAGGCCCGTGCCATCTGCGCGAGGCGCTGAATACAGGCCTCGATCTCCTTGCCCGCGACCATCATCAGGTCGGCCATCTCGTCGACGATGACGACGATATAGGGCAGCGTCTCTGGCTGGATCTCTTCGGTTTCCCAAACAGGTTCGCCCGTCTCGTCGTCAAAACCGGTCTGCACGGTGCGAGAGAACATCTCGCCCTTGCCCAACGCGTCCTTCACCCGCCCATTGTAGCCTTCGATGTTCCGCACGCCCATCTTGGACATTTTGCGATAGCGCTCCTCCATCTCGCCCACGACCCATTTAAGGGCGACGACCGCCTTCTTGGGGTCCGTGACCACAGGCGAGAGCAGATGCGGGATGCCGTCATAAACGCTCAGTTCCAGCATTTTCGGATCGATCATAATCAGGCGGCACTCGTCCGGCGACAGCCGGTAAAGCAGCGACAGGATCATCGTGTTGATCGCCACGGATTTACCCGATCCGGTCGTTCCCGCGATCAGAAGGTGGGGCATCTTGGCAAGGTTCGCCACCACCGGCTCGCCGCCGATATCCTTGCCCAGCGCCAGCGGCAGGCGCGCATTCGTATCGCCAAAATCTCGAGCCGACAGGATCTCGCGCAGGACGACCTTCTCGCGCTTCTCGTTCGGCAGTTCGATCCCGATCACGCTGCGCCCCGGCACGGTCGAAACGCGGGCAGACAGCGCCGACATGGACCGCGCGATATCGTCCGACAGACCGATCACCCGGCTTGCCTTCAGACCCGGCGCGGGCTCCAGCTCGTACATCGTCACGACCGGCCCGGGGCGGACCGACACGATCTCGCCCTTCACGCCATAATCGTCGAGCACGCTTTCCAGCATCCGCGCGTTCTGCTCCAGCGCATCCTCGCTCAGATGGTGACGTTCGACGCCCGCCGGATCGGTCAGGAGCGACAGAGGCGGATGCTCGTAGCTCGCCTCCTTGTCCTCGAATTTCAGCGCGGGCTGCGCCTCGGCCCGGGCGGCCTTGGAGGGCTGCACCACGCGGGCGGGCGGTGTCTGCACAACGCGCTTGGGTTCCTCCACCGGGATCGAGGGCGCGCTCAGGACAGGCTCGGCCACATCGAGCATCGGCTCGGCGGCTGCCTCTTCCGTTACGGGAGGTTCTTCGCGAAAGATCAACGGCTTCGGACCGCGCCCCTCGGTCAGAGAGCCGCGTTGCGCCACCAGAGGCGCCTTCACACGAGATTTGATCACATCGCTGATCTTGGCCTTAATCCGATCATCATCCGGCGCGCCCGGCTCGGGTCCGTCGAAGGTTTCGCGCTCCACCAGTTCAGGCTCCGGCATGGGCTGCCCGCGCAGACGCGGCAGGATCGAGCCCAGACCGCTCGTTGGCGCCGGGCGTGGATCGGCGACCAGAGGCGCGGCCTGCGGCTCCGCCCGTACGACGGGCTCGGCTAGTGTGCGACGCTCTTTCAAAGCAGCCGCCGCCTGCATCGCGCCGCCGGCTCCGCGGCCGACAAGGCGCAGCGCGCCGTCGTAAAGGACGACCGTTCCCACCAGCAGGAACCGCCCGATCTGGCGCAGCTCGGCGTGGGTGAAACCCAGAACGAAGGCTCCGAGTGCGAGGATGGCCAAAGCCGCGATCAGCGACATCACCTTGACCCCAAAGGCCGCGGTGAACGGGAACATCGTCAAGAGGATCCCTAGCACCGTATCGCCAAAGAGCCCGCCCAGTCCGAAGGAATGGGTCCAGCCCGCCCCCGGCGCGAGCGTCGAGGCATAAACCGAGACCAGCGCGATCGCGATCGGCGCGAAGATCAGCCGACCGACCGCCCGCTCCTTGCCGCGATGCAGAACCAGCCGCAGACCCCAGACGAGGCACACGACCGCGATCCCCCAAGATCCCCAGCCCACGATCATGAAAAGCGGCGCCGCGATCGAGGCGCCCAGCCGTCCCAGCCAGTTCTCCACCGGCGCATCCGTCGCTGACAGCCAGCTTGGATCGTCCGGCGTGTAGGATCCGATCATCATCGCCGCCATCACGCCCAGCGCGATCAGCGCCAGACCGACCAGTTCGGCCCCGCGTTTCTCGATCGCCGCCTGCATGGTGCTGTCGAGAAGAGGATCGCGCGTGCGTGTCTGGTAAGAAGCCATCGGGTATCCCTATGCGTAAAGGCTGTCGCGCAGGGCCGTCAGCCCGCGCCGCGTGTCGTCTTGGGCCGCGACCAGCGCGACCCTGATATATCCGTGTCCCGGGTTCCCGGCGGCCCCGTCCTGCGCCAGATAGCTGCCGGGCAGCACTTTCACGCCGGTCTCGCGCCAGAGCCGCACGGTCGCCGCCTCGCCATCCTCGGCGGGCAGCCAGAGGAAAAACCCAGCGACAGGGCTCATATAGCCGGGCACATCGCCCAGGATCTCATCGGCCAGCGCGTATTTCGCATGATAAAGCGCCCGGTTCGCCTCCACATGCGCTTCGTCGCTCCAAGCGCGGGCGGCGACGGCTTGGAGCGGCAGCGGCAGTGGGGCTCCAGCATAGTTACGAAGCTGCTGCATCTGGGCGATGGCCCCGGGTCCGCTTGCAACAAAGCCGGAGCGCAGCCCCGGCAGGTTCGAGCGCTTGGAGAGCGAATTGAAAAGCACCACCCGCTCGGGATCAGCGCCCATTTCATGCGCGACGGTCAGAATGCCGACGGGTGCGTCATCGCGGTAGATCTCGGAATAGCACTCATCGGCAAAGATGCGGAAATCGTACCGCTCCGCCAGCGCGAGCAGATCACGCCAGTAGTCGCGGCTCGCCACCACGCCCTGGGGGTTCGCGGGCGAGCAGATATAGGCGATCGCCGTCCGGTTCAGGATATCGTCGGGCAAAGCGGTGTAATCCGGCAGGAACCCCGTCTCGGCCGTTGCATCGACAAAGACCGGCTCGGCCGCGACGGACAGGGCTGCAACCATGTAGACCTGATAGAACGGGTTCGGCGTCAGGACGACAGGCCGCCCGTTCTTGTCCTCGGGGCAAAGCGCCATCGCCGCATTGTAGAGCCCCTCACGCGTGCCGTTCAGAGCCATCGCCGCAGGTTCGGGCACGCCGTAACGCCGCGAGATCCAGCCTGTGATTGCGCTGAGCAGCTCGTCAGATCCGGGGTTGGGCGGATAACGGTTAAAGCCCGCAAGGTTTGCCGACAACTCCTCCCCAACCCATTGCGGAAAGGGATGCGTCGGCTCTCCGATGGTCATGACAACGGGATCGCCGCCCGGCTGGATGCCGTTCAGCAATGTCCGCAGGCGCGGAAACGCATAGTCCGGTAGGTTCGAAAACCGCTCGGGGTACATCATGACTGCCTCAATATGCAGGATCGCTTTCGTCCCGCTTGAGGATCAAAATAGCGAGCCGAGACCGCTTCTGTCCAGCCGCCGCGCGGCGAAAAAAGAACAAAGGCGAGTGTTTTGTGATATTTATGGCGTTCCAGCCGATCTATCGCCAGTCCGCGGGATGGCGATGCTTCGCTTTTTCCCAGGCGCTTTATGGCTCGAGGATATCGCGCCGCCTACCTGTCGCGCCAAGATCAGCCAAATCACCAGCCCGCTTGGGCGGGCTGGCGATGGATCGGCGCCTTCGGCTTGTCCCGATCCGGAGGGCATAGCTCAGCCCTCCCCCGAAGCCGCCTCCGCCGCCATCCCAAGCCGCAACAGCCGCGCTTCCGACCCAGGGGGCCCGTTCAGCAGGATCCCCGCCGACGGCACGCCCGCCGGGATCGTCAGCCCGCAGAGCCCCATGAGGTTACCGATCCGCGTGTTTCTGAGCGTCATCAGGTTCGCGCGCTTGAAATAGGCGTCATCAGTGGCCAGCCGCTCCGCATTCGGGGGCGCGATCGGACAGGTGGGGCACAGTACCGCATCGAAGCCGGCCATCCGCTCCGCCCAGTCCGCCCGGATCTCGCGGATGCGCGCCCAGGCCTGCAGATACGCCGCCGCCGTGACGCCCTTTCCGCCCATGATCCGCTCGACGATCTGCGCGTACATCTTTTCGGACTGGTGCTCGACCGCTTGCTGCCACTCGGCATAGGCCTCGGCGGTGTATAGCGGCCCGGCCAGATCGAAAGCATCGGTGAGGGATGGCATCTCGACGGTCTCGATCACTGCGCCTGCGTCTCGTAACGCCTCAAGCGCCCGGTCGAACCCAGCCTTCGGGGCCTCCTCCAGATCCTCCATCCCGACAGTCGCGATCACTGCGAAGCGCCGCCCGGCCAGCGATGCGCCGCGCAGATCCACGCCCTGTCCGCCCAAAGCGGCGAACATCAGCGCCGCATCCTCGACCGTCCGTGTGAGCGGCCCGACCGTGTCAAAGGACCGGCAGAGCGGAACCACACCATCATTGGGCAGCAGTCCCGCCGTCGTCTTGAGCCCCACCAGATCGTTCCAGACCGCAGGCACCCGCACCGATCCGCCGGTATCAGAGCCGACCGCCGCCGCCGCCAGCCCGAACGCCACCGATGTCGCAGCCCCCGAGGACGAGCCGCCCGAGACGGCCTCCGCGTCGTTCACATTCGGCGGCGAGGCGGTCATCGGGTTCAGCCCGAGACCCGAAAAGGCCAGTTCCGTCATATGGGTCTTGCCAAGGCAGACGAGGCCCGCAGCGGTTCCCCGACGCACGACCTCGGCGTCTCTCTCCGGCACCCGCCCCTCGAGTACCTTCGATCCAGCTTCGGTCACCACCCCAGCGGTGTCGAACAGATCCTTCCACGAAACCGGCACCCCGTCGAGCGGGCCAAGCCGCCGCCCCGCCTGCGCCCGGTCCCGGGCCGCGCCCGCTTCGGCCAAAGCCCGCTCTGGTGTCATCCGCGCGTAGATCCGCTCCCCGAATGGGTGCTCGCAGGCGACGCCGAGCATCTCTTCGGTCAGCGCCACCGGATCCAGATCGCCCGTCCCGATCAGACGTCCCAGATCCGCCGCGCTCCTGCCCTGCCACTCTGCCATCGGTCTCTCCTTCGCCTCGCGGCGACGGTAGCGGCCTCGCGGCGCATGGACAATCGTCCGGACAGCGGCATATGCAGCCCCATGACCGATCTGCTCCTCACCGGCGGCGGCCTGAATGGCACCGCGCTCGCCCTTGCCGCCTCCCGTATCGGGCTGAGCGTCACGCTGATCGATGCCGCCCCCGATCCGGGCAGCCGGGTCCCCGACTTCGACGGGCGCGCCTATGCGATCGCGCTGGCCTCGCAACGGCTGATGTCGGCGATTGGCCTGTGGCCCGCGCTGGCCGCTGAGGCGCAGCCGATGACCGAGATCAAGGTCACCGACGGGCGCCCCGGTCAGGGTCCGGCGCCCTGGATGATGCATTTCGAAGCGTCCGAGTTGGGCGAGGAGCCGATGGGCTTCATGGTCGAGGATCGTCACCTGCGCCATCACGCCCGCGCCGCGCTGGACGAGAGCGATCTGGTCGAAACCCGCTACGGGCAGACCGTCACCGCCCAGCGTGTCACGCCGACCGGGGTCGAGGTCGACACCTCCACCGGAGAGACGCTGACCGCCCGCCTGCTGATCGGGGCCGACGGGCGCAGCTCCGGCACGGCGCGGCGCGCCGGGATCCGGCGGATGGAATGGGGCTACGGGCAAACCGCCCTTGTCTGCGCGGTCGAGCATGAAAAACCGCATGACGGCATCGCGCACCAGTTCTTCATGCCGGGCGGGCCGCTCGCGATCCTGCCGCTGACCGGAAACCGCGCCTCCATCGTATGGAGCGAGGACGATGCCGTCGCCGCGCCGCTTGCAACTGCAGACGATGCGGCGTTTCTCAAGGCACTCGCGCCGCGCTTCGGAGAGTTCCTTGGCTCGATCCGTCTGATCGGCGGGCGCCATGCCTACCCGCTGGGGCTAAGCCTGACGCACCAGATGATCGCAGATCGCGTGGCTCTGGTCGGCGATGCCGCGCATGGGGTTCATCCCATCGCAGGTCAGGGCCTGAATGCAGGGCTCAAGGATATCGCCGCCCTGATCGAGGTTCTGGCAGAGGCCCGCAGACGGGGAGAGGATATCGGAACCAGGCCGGTGCTGACCCGCTACCAGCAATGGCGCCGGTTCGACGTGGCGTCTCTGGCGCTGGCGACCGATACGTTCAACCGGCTCTTTTCGAACGACAATCCGATCCTGCGCGCCGCCCGGGATTTCGGGATGGGGGCCATCGACGCGCTGCCGCGCCTGCGTCGCAGCTTTGTGCAGGAGGCGGCGGGGCTGACGGGCGATCTGCCGAACCTTCTCAAAGGCAAGCTGCCCTAGGCGTCAGTCGATCTGGCGCGCCTCGTCGATCAGCATGACCGGCAGGCCTTCGCGGATCGGATAGGCCAGATGCGCAGCTTTCGAGATCAGCTCTTGCGCCTCGGCATCATAGGTCAGGATCCCATGCGTCTGCGGGCAGACGAGAAATTCCAGCATCCGCCGATCGAATTGCGGCTCCTGCATGGGTGTCGCGTCATTCACTGCATGATCTCTTCGGCCGATCCACCGCGCAGGGCAAACTCGATCAGCGTAACGAGTGTCTCGCGGCGGGTCGACAGCGACGGGGCCTCGAGAAGCGCCTGCTTGTCCTCAGGCTCGAACGGGCAAAGCATCGACAGCGAGTTGATAAGCAACTCGTCCTCCGCCTCCTTGAGGCTGTCCCAGTCGGTCGAGAGCTGCTGATCGTCGAAGTACCGGCCCAGAAGATCCAGAAACGCCTTGCGGTCAAAGGTCTTGTCCGCCTCGACGGGCCCAAGGTCACGGTCGAACCCGTCCCATTTCACCTCGCAGCGGCGATAGGGCGTAAAGCCGGAGATCTCCTCGACCACGCGAAAACGGGACATCCCGCTAAGCGTGACCATATAACGCCCGTCCTCGGTTTCGGAAAACGCGGTCAGCCGTCCGGCGCAGCCGATGTGATGCAGCTTGCTTTCCTTCGATCCCGGCGCCTCGAAGGGCTGGATCATGCCGATCAGGCGGGTCTGCGTCTTGAGCGTGTCGTCGAGCATCGCAAGATAGCGCGGCTCGAAGATATGCAGCGGCAACCGGGTTCGCGGCAGCAAAAGAGCTCCCGGCAGCGGAAAGACCGGTATTGTGTCCGGCAGGTCGGCAGCTTGCATCATACCGGCAAAGTAGCCCGGCGGGCAGGTCAGGCAAATATAAGCGACGAGAGTTTCCGCCGACCGTTGAGCACGACCGGATCCTGCGGCGGAAGCGCATCGAAAATCGTGAAGAGCTGCGCCTTGGCCGCGCCATCGTTCCACTCCCGATCCTGCCGGAAGAGCTCCAGCAGCTCACTCACCGCGCCTTCGGCATCGCCCGATGCATGGAGCGCGGTCGCCAGATCGAACCGCGCCTGAAGATCCGCCGGATCGGTCTCGACCTTGGCGCGCAGATCGGCCACGGGGCCTGCATTTTCCGCCTGTCGCGCCAGTTCGAGCTGGGCGCGCACAGCCTCAATCTCGGGCGCATCGGAGATGGCAGCGGGCGCGCCGTTTAGGATCGCTTCGGCCTGATCGGCATCGCCCAGCGCCAGATAGGACCGCGCCAGCCCGCCATAGGCGGCGGCATTCTCGCCGTCCTCCTGAATGATCGCCGCAAAGGTCTGCGCCGCATCGCTCGCCGCGCCTTCGGTCAGCATCTCTTCGGCGGCGGACAGCGCATCGGCCAGACCGCCATCCTCGCCTTCGCCGCCCATCGCGGCGACTTTCTCGATAAAAGCATCGATCTCGGAGGCGGGCAGCGCGCCCTGAAATCCGTCGACCGGCTGCCCCTGCCAGAAGGCGTAGACCGTCGGGATCGACTGGATCCTGAGCTGCGCGGCAATCGCCTGATTCTGGTCGACATCCATCTTCACCAGCTTGACCCGGCCCTTCGCCTTGGTCACCGCAGCCTCGATCGCGGGCGTCAGCTGCTTGCACGGGCCGCACCAGGGCGCCCAGAAGTCCACGATCACCGGCACCGTCTGGGATGCCTCGATCACGTCCTGCATGAAGGTCTCTTCCGTCGCGTCCTTGATCAGGTCGCCTGCGGGTTGTGTCGTGTCTTGGCCGAATTCCAGCATCATCTCGCTCCTTTTGGAGGGTCAGAAGGTCATATGTGAAAGAGCGGCCCCAATGTCAAAGGGCATGGCTCACAGATCGAAATGCGCAAAGACCGGGGCGTGATCGCTCGGCTTCTCCCAGCCGCGCACATCGCGCAGGATACGGCTGCCCGAGGCCGCCCGCGCGACATCGGGCGTCGCCCAGACATGATCCAGCCTGCGGCCCTTGTCAGCCTTGTCCCAATCGGGCGAGCGGTAGGACCACCACGAATAAAGCGGCCCCTCTGGGATGTCCTTGCGCGTGACGTCCACCCAGTCGCCCGCTTCTTGCGCCGCCGTCAGATGCTCCACCTCGATGGGAGTATGGCTGACGATCTTGAGCAGCTGCTTATGGCTCCAGACGTCATCTTCGCGCGGCGCGATGTTCAGATCACCGACAAGGATCGCATCCTTGGGCCGGTCCGCTTCGAACGCCTTCGTCATATCCGTCAGATAATCCAGCTTCTGCCCGAACTTCTCGTTCTTCTCGCGGTCCGGGATGTCGCCGCCCGCCGGGACGTAATGATTGTGAATCACCACCCCGTTCGGCAGCCGCGCCGCCACGTGCCGCGCATGGCCGAGGCCCGCGAAATCCTCCGCGCCCACCTCTTCCAAGGGCAGCTTGGACAGGATCGCCACACCGTTATAGCCCTTCTGACCCCGCGCCACGAGATGCTCGTAGCCCAAAGCCGCGAACCCCTCGCGCGGGATCTTGTCGACGGGCGATTTGCATTCCTGCAGGCACAGCACATCGGGCGCCTCGGCTTTCAGCAGATCGATCACCAGCGGCTCGCGCAGCCGGACCGAGTTGATGTTCCAGGTGGCGAGCGTGAAGGGCATGGGCAGTCTCCGGGCAACCGTGACCCCTCTGATGCCCGCTTGGCCCGGCCGCTGCAACCTCAGGACCGGGGGGTGTCGTCCTCCTCCAGCAGGATCCGGGCTGCATCGCCTTCCAGATCCTCGTATTGCCGGTGCTTGAGCGACCAGAGAAAGGCCAGCAGCCCCAGCGAGGCCAGAACCAGCGAGACGGGAACGAGGATCAGCAGAACATTCATCGGTCTACCTCACTCTAAGCGCATTAAGCAGGACGGTAATCGACGAGGTCGACATCGCGATCGCCGCGCCGAGCGGGGAAGCGAAGCCGAGCACCGCGATGGGGATGGCAATGCAGTTATAGCCTGCCGCGATCCCGAAATTCTCGATCACCCGCCGCCGCGCGGCCTTGGCGGTCCGGACGGCATCGACCAGCTCCGACAGGCTGCGGCTCAACAGGACGATATCCGACGCCGTGCGCGACGCATCCAGCGCCGAGGCCGGAGAGATCGACGCATATGCCCGCGCCAGCGCCGCCGTATCATTGAGCCCATCGCCGACCATCAAAACGCGGTGCCCCGCCTCTTCCAGCGCCTCGATCACGCGAACCTTTTCATCGGGTCGCGCCTGCGCCTGCCAATCGGTCAGGCCCAAACGCGTCGCCACCGCCTCGACGGCTTCGGGCTCGTCGCCCGAGATCAAACGCACGCCATATCTAAGCGCCTGAAGCTCTCGCACCGTCTCTGCCGCGCCCTCGCGCAGCGTCTCAGCGATCGCCAGCGGGATCGCAGGTCCCTCCCCAATCGCCAAGGCCGGAGAGCGCGCAGCCCCGACCCAGGATCCGCGGCCCAGCCGGACGGTTTGCCCGCGCCATGTCGCCTCGACCCCGAGGCCAGGATGCTCTGTCACATCGCCCAGATCGACAGGCGCGATCGCCGGCGGCAAAGCCGCAACCATCATCCGCGCCACCGGATGATCGGACGCCCGCGCCAACGCGGCCAGCACGGACAGCGCCTCGGGCGTCATCTCCGCGACCGACAGGCTAGCATGGCCCTCGGTCAGCGTGCCGGTCTTGTCGAAGATCACCGTATCGACCTCGGCCAGGCGCTCCAAAGCGGTTCCGTTCTTAACCAGAAACCCCCGCCGGAACAGCCGCCCGGTCGCCGCCGTCATTACCGCCGGAACCGCCAGCCCAAGGGCGCAGGGACAGGTGATGATAAGCACTGAAATCGCGATATTCAGCGCCGGTGCGATGTCCGATCCCACAAGGATCCAGCCGATGAACGTCGCCAGGGCCAGCAGATGCACCGCAGGCGCATAGATCTGCGCGGCCCGGTCTGCCAGCGCGGTATAACTGTTGCGCGCGCCTTCTGCTGCCTCGACGAGGGCGGCCATGCGGCGCAGCGTCGTGTCCTCGCCCACCGCCGTCACCTCGAGCGTCAGCGCGCCGGACAGGTTCACCTCTCCGGCGGCCACAACATCCCCCAAAACCACCGAGACGGCCCGGCTTTCCCCGGTGAGAAGCGACCGGTCCATGGTCGACCTGCCGCTCGCGACGATTCCGTCGACCGGCGCGCGCATCCCTGCAGACAAGGCGATCATATCGCCCGGCACCAGCTCCTGCACCCGCACGCTTTCGCGCGCGCCGTCCAGGATCCGCGTGGCGCGCGGCGTCTCCAAAGCGCTCAGCTCCTGCGCCGCCGATCGCGCGGCCTGCCGCGTCCGGTGATCCAGATACCGGCCCGTCAGCAGAAAAAACGTCAGCGACAGGGCCGCATCAAAGTAAACCTCGTGCCCGCCGATCGCCGTCTCGAACACCGACAGGGCCGCAGCCAGGATGATCGCCAGCGAGATCGGCACATCCATATTGAGCCGCCAGACCCGGATCGCCGACCAGGCGGAGGTGAAAAAGATCTGCGCCGAAAACATCAGCGTCGGCACCGCGATCCCGGCTGAAATCCAATGGAACAGGTTGCGCGTCGCCTCGGTCGCACCCGACCAGACGGCAACCGAAAAGAGCATCACGTTCATCATCGCAAAACCCGCCACGGCCAGCCGCAGCAGGATCGCGCGTCCGACCTCGTCAGTATCGGATGCCGCGACAAGCGTCTGGTCCAGCTCTGTCGTCTCAAAGCCCGCGCCCTCGACCGCCGCGATCAAATCCTCGACTGGCACGCGGGGCGCGGCGATCGTCACGCGCTTGCGGCTAAGGTTCACGCGCGCGCCCTCGACGCCCGGCACTGCCATCAGCGCCCGCTCGACCGCTCCGATACAGGCCGCGCAATGGATCGTCGGCAGCGACAGGATCGTTCCACCTTCGATCATCGCGCCGCTCGCCGCCCTTTCGGCCAAAGGGGCGGCAGTGCAGGCCGGACAGGCGGAAACGGCGCTCATCTGGCGGCCGTCACGATGACACGCTGGCGAAAAAGCGTGCCGTCCGGGGCTTCGGCCACCAACCGCAGATTCCAGTTCCCCTTTTCCAGCGCGGCAGGCGCCACATAATCCCGCCCGTCATAGGCAAAGACAAGGTCCTGATCCTGCGCCACATTCGTCGCCCGCCCCAGCACCGCCGACTGGATCTCGGCCTGCACCGGCTGACCATCCTTGCGCAGGCTCAGGCGAACGACACCCCCGTCAGCCACCGCCGCGACATCCCAGCCCAGCGCAAGCTGCGCGGCGCGATCCTCCTGAAACGACTGACTGACGACATAAGAGTTGCGCGTCTCCAGCCCCGGAAAGGTCGCGACCGCCTGAAAGGCCAGCGTCAGGTTGACCGTGATGATCACCGCGAAGGCACTGCACACGATCAAAAGGACCTTCCGGCCCGACAGCGGCTTGTCCGTTACCTCGTCCATCATCCTGCCCTTCCGTTGAAAACCGTGTCGCGATAGGCGCGCTCGGCGCTGCCGACATCCTCGACCCAAAGTCTGAGATCCGTCCGATCCTCGGTGCTGGCCGGATCCTGCGGCCGCGCGGTCACATAGACCCGCGTCAGCGTCGTGCTGTCCGGATCGACCGCCACGACATTGGTGTCTGCCCCCTCCACGTCGATCCGCAGAATATCGTCCGAGGCCAGCGACATCCTGAACTCCCGCGGCTCGCCCAGCTTGTTGCGCAGCCGCACGTTGTAGACATTGCGCACCGACCCATCCGACAGAGTGATAAAGGTCGGGTTGCGCACCGGCTCGACTGTCAGCTCGATATCGGCGCGCACGAACAGCGCAAAGACAAGCCCCACCCCGATCAGTGACCAAAGCGCGGTGTAAAGCACCGTCCGGAACCGGAAGATGTGATGCCATGCGGGACGCGGCGGCTGGCCCGCACGCTCCAGCGGCTCGTCCGACAGTGCAAGGTAGTCGATCAGACCGCGCGGCTTGCCGATCTTTTCCATTACGTCGTCGCAGGCATCGATGCAGAGTGCGCAGGTGATGCATTCCAGCTGCTGCCCGTCGCGGATGTCGATCCCCATCGGGCAGACATTCACGCAAGCCATGCAATCGATACAGTCGCCGGCGGTGTTCTCGTGCTTCTTGCCGCGCGGCTCTCCGCGCCAGTCGCGATAGCCGACGGTGAGCGTGTGATCGTCCATCATCGCGCCCTGAATGCGCGGCCAGGGGCACATGTAAATGCAGACCTGTTCGCGCATGAACCCGCCAAAGAGGAACGTCGTGCCGGTCATGATCGCGATCGTCGTATAGGCAACCGGATGGGCCTGAAATGTCAGCAGATCGCGCAGCAGCGTCGGCGCATCGGTGAAGTAAAAGACCCAGGCCCCGCCGGTCGCCACTGCGATCAGCAGCCAGACCGTCCACTTGGTCAGCCGCAGCCGCCATTTGCGCGCGGTCCAGTCAGCCTCCCACAGGCGCACGCGCGCGTTGCGGTCGCCTTCGATCCAGCGTTCCACAAGGATAAAAAGATCGGTCCAGACGGTCTGCGGGCAAGTATAGCCGCACCAGACCCGGCCCAGCGCCGAGGTGAAAAGAAAGAGCCCCAGCCCCGCCATGATGAGCAGACCGGCCACGAAATAGAATTCATGCGGCCAGATCTCAATCCAAAAGAAGTAGAACCGCCGGTTCGCCAGATCGACCAGAACCGCCTGATCGGGAAGCGACGGCCCACGGTCCCAGCGGATCCAGGGCGTCAGGTAGTAGATCCCCAGCGTCACGCCCATGATCCACCACTTCAGCGAGCGGTAGAACCCCGATACCCGGCGCGGGAAAATCGGCTCTTGCGGCGCATAGAGGGGGGGAGGGTCGGAGCTGCTCATGACGTTATCCGGATTTGTTCGCCCGCCTGCCTTACCGGCGCCGTACCCCGCCGCCCTTGATTCAGATCAAGGGGGGGTAAAAATGCCCCGACCCCGGTCTGGTGCGAACAAATCCTGGGGTCGGGGCGACCTGTGCTCCTCCTCCGAAGCACAGGTATCTCGGGGCCGGGCGCGGGAGTTACTCGCCGCCGCCAAGCTGATGGACATAGGCGGCCACCGCCTTCACCTCGGCCTCGGTCAGGCGGGTGGACCAGGGCGGCATGACGCCAAAGCGCGAATTGGTCACCGTATAGGTCAGCGACCGCAGATCCCCGCCATAAAGCCAGATCGCATCAGTCAGATTGGGCGCGCCGAAATCGCGGTTGCCGCGCCCGTCCTCGTTGTGACAGGCGCTGCACTGATCGGCGAAAAGGACCGACCCTCTCTCGGCCATGGCCGCATCATGGTCCTGACCGGACAGGGCCAGCACATGCTGGACCACATCGTCGATCTCCCCGGTTTCGAAAATCTCGCCATAGGCGGGCATTTGCGACCAATGCGCGTCGGGATCGACCTCGTTGCGGATACCGTGCCGCACCGTATAGGCGATCTGATCGCGCGTGCCGCCCCAGAGCCAGTCATCGTCCAGCAGGTTGGGATAACCGATCCCGCCCGCCGCGCCCGAGCCATGGCATTGCGAGCAATGGCTGCGAAAGACCGACGCGCCGCCCGAAATGGCAAAGCGCTGCAGCTCCGGGTTCTCGTCCAGAACCGCCAGATCGACCTCGGTCAGCGCCGTCGTCAGCGACGCGTTCTGCGTCTCAAACGCATCGATTTGCTCGACCACCTCGGCCCGCGTGGAATAGCCCAAAAGGCCCCCAGTCGCGCGCGAGATCAAAGGCCAGGCGGGATAGGCGATCGTATAGCCCACGCCCCAGATGATCGTCAGGTAAAAGCACCAGAGCCACCAGCGCGGAAGCGGGTTGTTCAGCTCCCTGATGCCGTCCCATTCATGCCCGGTCGTCTCGATCCCGGTTTCCTGGTCGATATCGGTGTCGCGCCGAGTCACGCGCGCTCCTCCAGCCGGGCCTGAAAGGCCGTCTTGCAGACGCAGTCCGGGCAGTTGTTCTGGCACGGCAATGTGTCGTTTCGAAACGGGATCCGGGCGATATCGTCATGCATCGCGCGGCTCTTGGGGCGGAAGGCCCATGCAATCGTGCCTAGAAAGAAGAGCGTCAGGAATAGCAGGACCCAGCTGTCGGCCAGTTCGCGCAGAAAGGAATAGGTGTCCATCATGGGCCTCCGTCAGCGGCTTGGATCGGGGGTAAAGGTCGAGAAATCGACAAGGGTGCCGAGCATCTGCAGATAGGCGATCAGCGCATCCATCTCGGTCAACTCGGGCTGGCCGTCGAAATTACCGAAGACGGCGCCGGGATAGCGCTCTTCCACGCCGTCCCAATCCCCGTCCAGATCGGCCTGCGCGAGGAAATCGGCGCGCGCCGCCTCGATCATCTCGTCGGTATAGGGCACGCCCACGAACCGGTGCGTCCTGAGCAGATCCTCAACATGTTCGCCGTCGATCTCGGCACTGGCGAGAAACGCGTATTTCGGCATGATCGATTCTGGCACGACCGATTGCGGATCCATCAGGTGATCGACATGCCAGGCATCCGAATACCGCCCGCCGACCCGCGCCACATCCGGGCCCGTCCGCTTGGAGCCCCACTGGAACGGATGGTCATACATGCTTTCGGCGGCCAGCGAGTAATGCCCGTAGCGCTCCACCTCGTCGCGCATCGGGCGGATCATCTGGCTGTGACAGACATAGCAGCCCTCGCGGATATAGATGTTGCGCCCCGCCAGCTCGAGCGGCGAATAGGGGCGCATGCCCTCGACCTCTTCGATCGTGTTCTCGAGGTAGAAAAGCGGGGCGATCTCCACGATCCCGCCGATGGTCACGACAAGAAATGACAGGACCAGAAGCAGCGTCGGCGAGCGTTCGATGATATGGTGCCGCGCCAGAAAGCTGGAGTGATGCTGCATCTCGTTGGGCACGTCACCGGGCAGGTCCGACAGGGTGCTGACCTTGGGGTCCTGCTCGGGCGGGGTGATCTTCGGATTGTCGGCCATATGCCTGCGCCTTCTTTATTCTGCGGGAACGCCGACCGGCGCATGGGCGCGTGCGCCGCCCCGGATCGTCATCCACATATTCCAGACCATGATCACGCCGCCCGCGAGGTAGAGCACGCCGCCCAGCGCCCGCACGACATACATCGGGAACTTGGCGCTGACAGTGTCGGCGAAGCTGTTAACGAGGAAACCCTGCGCATCGACCTCGCGCCACATCAGGCCTTCCATGATCCCGCTGACCCACATCGAGGCCGCGTAAAGAACGATCCCGATTGTCGCGAGCCAGAAGTGCCAGTTGATCGCCGACATCGAATACATCCGCGCCCGGCCCCAAAGCTTGGGCGTCAGGAAGTAAAGCGCGCCGAAGGTGATCATACCGTTCCAGCCCAGCGCACCCGAATGCACGTGCCCGATCGTCCAGTCGGTATAGTGGCTCAGCGAGTTCACCGCCCGGATCGACATCATCGGCCCTTCGAAGGTCGACATCCCGTAAAAGGCGAGGCTGACGACCATCATCCGGATGATCGGGTCGGTCCGCAGCTTGTCCCACGCGCCCTGCAAAGTCATCAGACCGTTGATCATGCCGCCCCAGCTGGGCATCCAGAGGATGATCGAGAACACCATGCCCAGCGTCGAGGCCCAGTCGGGCAGCGCCGTGTAATGCAGGTGATGCGGTCCGGCCCAGATATAAAGAAAGATTAGCGCCCAGAAGTGGATGATGCTCAGCTTGTAGGAATAGACCGGCCGCCCGGCCTGCTTGGGTACGAAGTAATACATCATCCCAAGAAAGCCCGCTGTCAGGAAAAAGCCGACCGCGTTATGCCCATACCACCACTGAGTCATCGCATCCTGCACGCCGCTGAAGACCTGCACGGACTTGCTGCCCCAGATGCTGACCGGAATGCTGATATTGTTGACGATATGCAGCATCGCCACGGTCACGATAAAGCTGAGCAGAAACCAGTTGGCGACGTAGATATGCCGCTCCTTGCGGACAAAGATCGTGCCGAGATAGACGGCCAGATAGGCCACCCAGACGATGGTCAGCCAGATATCGACATACCATTCGGGCTCTGCGTATTCCTTGGATTGCGTGGCGCCGAGCAGATAGCCGGTCGCGGCCAGCACGATGAAAAGGTTGTAGCCCCAGAAGACGAACCAGGCGAGGTTGCCGCCCCAAAGCCGCGCGCCGCAGGTCCGCTGCACGATATAGAAAGATGACATGATCAGCGCATTGCCCCCGAAGGCAAAGATCACCGCCGAGGTGTGGAGGGGCCGCAGCCGCCCGAAATTCGTATAGGGCTGCCCCCAGTCGAAATTCAGCGCCGGAAAGGCAAGCTGAAAAGCGATCACGACGCCGACCAGAAAACCGACGACGCCCCAAAGACCCGTCGCGATGACACCCGCGCGGATCACGCCATCCATATAGCCGCTCGTATCGACCTGGGGCTTGGGCTCGTCGATGCCGCGCAGGACCCAGATGAACATCCCGAACGACAGCCCTAGGATCAGCAAAGCATGGACCTGATAGGCCAGATCCCGGGCAAAGTTCGCGGCCAAAGCCGCCACCAGCACGATGATGCCGAGCGCGATAAGCTTGATATAGTCGATCATGGTACGGTCCCGATTGGTCGATCGCACAGGAGCAAGCCGCGCAGATCCAAAGTCCCGACCTCTCTGACCGCTGTCCCGGGCCGGTGCCTTGATCTGGATCAAGCTTTTTAGCGCCGCCCGGTTTGAGCCATGTCAAAGAGGACGTCTGCCCGCCCGTGTCAGCCTGACGCAGATCACATCGCGAGGAGACGGATATGGGCTACACATCGCTTGCGACCGTACTGCATCGGCGCGACTTGCGGGACAGCACGCTTGAAGCGGCCATCGATGCCGCGAACCGGTGGAACGCGCATCTTCATGTTCTGTGCACCGGCGTGAACTACGTCGAGCCGGGGTTCTACTACGCAGGCGCGCAGGCCATCGTGGTTCAGGAAAACCTCGAACAGGCGCAAGAGGATGCCGTCGCTCTGGAAACCGAGGTACGCAAGCGGCTCGCGCGAGAGAATCTGTCCTGGGACGTGCAGGCAATCACGGTCATGCCCGCCGGGCTCGACGGGTTTCTGGCCGACGATCTGCGCTTTCACGACCTGATCGTGCTGCCTGCGCCCTATAACGAGGCGCCTGATACGCTCGATATCTCGATCTTCGAATCCTGCCTCTTCGGCGCGAACCGGCCCGTTCTTGTCGTGCCACCCGGGATCACCGAGATGCGCTTTGACGCCGTCATGGTCTGCTGGAACGACGGGGAAGAGGCGCTGGCCGCCGCGCGGGCCGCCGTACCGGTCCTGCAACGAGCCGACACGACCGAGATCACCATCATCGATCCGCCGACCACCGCCCCCGATCGCTCGGATGCGGGGGGCCGGCTGGCGCAGTACCTGGCGCGGCACGGCACACGTCCTGACATCAATGTCATCTCCGGCAGCGGCGACATACCGGCCAAGCAGCTTCTGCGGCGCGCGCATGAACGCGATATCGATCTTATCGTGATGGGCGCCTATGGCCATTCGCGCCTGCGCGAGGCGATCCTCGGCGGGGCAACGCGCGACATGCTGCAGATCGCCGATCTGCCGGTCCTGATGGCGCGCTGAAGGCTGCCTAGAAGCCCGCGATTTCGGTCAGCCGCGGCAGATCCGGGATTACCACGCCGCGCTTGCCCTCCAGCGCGATGACGCCCTCTTTCTTGAGCGCGGTGAACTGGCGGCTCACCGTCTCGATCGTCAGACCCAGATAATCGGCCATCGCCTCGCGCGTTAGGGGTAGCTCGATCCGGCGGGCCACTATCCCCTGCCCGTCCCGTGGATCCGAGGTTCGCTTTTCGATCATCACGAGGAACGTCGCAATCTTCTCGCGGGCGGTCTTGCGCCCCAGAAGCAGCATCCAGTCCCGCGCCGCGTCCAGCTCGTCCAGCGACATCTCAAGAAGCCGCTGCGAGATATGGGGCGTTGACGCGATCAATTCCTCGAACTTGCGCTTCTCAAAGCAGCATAAGGTCACATCCGTGATCGCCATGACGTTGTAAGGCGCCCGCTCCCGCCCCGGCCGCCCGATGAAATCGGAGGGCAGCAACAGACCCAGCGTCTGCTTGCGCCCGTCCTCCAGCATCTGCTCCAGCGTCGCCGTGCCAAAGACAACCGATCCGACAAAGGACATTCGGTCCTCTGCAAACAGGATCGGCTGCCCGGCTTCGAACGTGCGGTAGGTCTTGATACTGTCGAGCACCGCCAGCTCGTCCGGGTTGCAACTGGCACAAACCGCGCGGTGGCGGATCGGACAGACATCGCAGGATTTCGTTTTTGCGAAAGCGAGTTGCATGAATCCGGCCTATCACGAGGCAAATCGCCTCAAAAGAGCATTCGCGGGCGCGCCTTCAGATGGCGCAGGCCCGCCTTTTCCACATAGGGGCGACCCGCTCGGGTTACGAGGCGGGAAGATCCACGAAGGATCTACCCGGCAGACAGATCATGCCATATCGCGCCCCGCCAAAAGTCACCGAGGGATCTGCCTCTATCGACTTGGTTGGCACCGACAGTCTCTATTGGGGCGAGCCATGCTTGACGTGTGCCGCAAGGTCCTCAAAGACCGTCAGCAGGTCACCCTCAGAGGCTCGCGCAATCGCCCCGTCCGAGACCTCCTCCCTCGACCAAATCAGCGACTTCGCAGGATCGTGCAGCATCGCCCAATCCGCAAAGATTCGGTCTGCGATATGGCGGCTCACGAGCGTTTCGGGGGCCGCATGCCGGTCATCGCGGATGATGCGTTCGTATGTTGCCTCTACCTTCGCTGCGGGTCCCTCCAGCAGCTGAAGATAGATGTCATGCCGGCACACAAGGGCCCCTGTGATGCCGTCCCGTTCGTTGCACCGCCGGGCATCAAGCAGGATGCCGCTCAGCGTTGGCTCGTCGTATCCGAAGGGCTCCGAGTGATAGATGAGTTGCATGAGATCTGTGATGAGTGCCGCCCCCGTTACCCCACGCGACAGGATCTACAGACCGATGATCGGCCCGGTCTCTGCAGGATATGCAAAGCCTACGCGTTCCATCCTCCGAAGTCTCGTAGAATGCGGGTCAGCGACGACAGGGTCATGCCGCTATCCCGCCAACCGCCGATCCGACCCCCCAAACAGCCGTTCCGACATGCCAAAAAAAACCCGGACCAAAAGGCCCGGGCAAGTCCAACAGGGAGGTGATGCCGTATCCCCGACATCTGGGCTTGGTCGTGAACGTGGAACCTCGCGAGAGGTTCCGAACACTCGTTACTGCTTGCTACGCCACCAGTCTGTAACCACCGGATTCGGTCACAAGAAGGCGGGCATTGGACGGATCTGGTTCTATTTTCTGGCGAAGCCGGTAGATATGCGTCTCCAGCGTGTGCGTCGTCACACCCGCATTGTAGCCCCAGACCTCGTGCAGCAGCACATCGCGGGCCACCACGCCATCGGTGGCACGGTAAAGGAACTTGAGGATGTTCGTCTCTTTCTCCGTCAGACGCACCTTCTTCTCGTCTTCGGTGATCAGCATCTTCTGGGCAGGCTTGAACGTATAGGGCCCGAGCTGGAAGACGGCGTCTTCGGACTGCTCGTGTTGGCGCAACTGCGCGCGGATCCGCGCCAGAAGGACCGGAAATTTGAACGGCTTCGTCACGTAGTCATTGGCGCCCGCATCCAGACCCAGGATCGTGTCGCTGTCGCTATCGTGACCCGTGAGCATCAGGATCGGGCATTTCACGCCCTGCTTGCGCATAAGACGGCACAGCTCGCGGCCATCAGTATCGGGCAGACCCACATCGAGGATCAGCAGATCGTAATGCTGCTCTTTCGTGCGATCCATCGCGCCCGCGCCGTCGGCAGCTTCGAACACGTCGAAATCTTCGGTCATCACCAGCTGCTCGCTCAGCGCCTCGCGCAGATCGTCGTCATCGTCGACCAGCAGGATCTTCTTGAGTTGTGCCATATCGATATCTCCTTGAACCGACCTTTAGCGTGAGGTGAGGACGCGCGCGCGCCCTAGCAAGCAATGCTGCAACGGCCTCACGCCGACGTGTCGGATGAGCGGGATATGTTTCAATCCCCGCCACTCTGACGTATCTCAGGTTAACCCCAGACGGAGTTCTCATGTCCTTCGCGCCCTCTCCCGCCGAATATCGCGCCCGCGCCGGTCACGATCTGCGCCTTGGCCTGCCTGTCATCCTGACCGGAGAGACCCCCGCCCTGATCCTCGCCGCCGAGACGCTGACGCCGGAGCGTCTGTCCGCCGCCCGCGCTCTCGGAGAGACGACGCTGGCGCTGACCGACTGGCGGGCGCGCACGCTCAAGGCGCGCGCCTATGATGGCGATCTGGCCCGAGTCACGCTCCCGGCCGATGTGACGACAGGATGGATCCGCGCACTGGCCGACCCGTCAGGCGATCTGGCCCACCCGATGAAAGGGCCGATCCACACCGCCAGGGAGGGGGAAGCCCGCGCTCACCGCGCCGCCATCGCCCTGACCAAAGCCGCGCGCCTCTTGCCTGCCGCGCTTGTCACCCCGCTGACCGAACTTCCGGACGGCCCGCTCACCCTTTCCATCGACGCGGCGCTCGACCTGACGGCCCCGCGTGTGACGAAGGTCGCAAGCGCCCGCATTCCTCTCTCGGTCCATCCCGAGGGCCGGCTCCACATTTACCGCGATCCGGCGGGAGAGGAGCATTACGCGATCGAGATCGGATCCCCGTCCCGCGATGATGCTATCCTCACCCGCCTGCATTCGGCCTGCTTTACCGGCGACCTCCTCGGCTCGCTTAAATGCGATTGCGGCCCGCAACTGCGCGGCGCCCTCGCGGCTATGGCCGGTGAAGGGGCAGGGATCCTGCTCTACCTCAACCAGGAGGGTCGTGGCATCGGGCTCGCCAACAAGATGCGCGCCTACAGCCTGCAGGATCAGGGCTTTGATACAGTGGAGGCGAACCACCGCCTTGGCTTCGAGGATGACGAACGCGACTTTCGCCTCGGCGCCGCTCTGCTCGGTCAGCTCGGTGTCGGCCGCATCCGCCTGATGACCAACAACCCCGCCAAGATCGCCCGTATGGAAAGCTGCGGCATCACCGTGACGGACCGCGTCCCCCTCCGCGTCGGGCAGACCCCGGAGAACACCGCCTACCTTGCCACCAAGGCCGCGAAGTCTGGGCACCTGTTGTGAGAGACACGGACTAACCTGCATCCAAGGCGCCGTAGATTAGACCGGGCGGTCAGCCTCCCTCTTCCTGGGAAACCCGAGATCTCTCCCACAAAACAAATGAGCCCACCGGTGGCGGTGGGCCCTCTTTCTAGCGTAGCTTTATCCGTCTAGCGCAGGTTCGACCGGCTGTTGGGCAGGCGCAGCCAGACCTCGACCCGGCGGTTGCGGGCGCGGCCCACATCACCATCATTGCACGAAAGCGGAAGCAGCTCGCCGTAGCTCAGCGGAAGAAGTCCAAGGCGCCGCCGTGTATCGGGGTTCAGGGACCGCGCCAGGATCTCGCGCACCGCATCGGCCCTGGCCTGGGCCAGCGCCGTGTTGCGTGTCCGGTCTCCGATGGAATCGGCGAAACCGACCAGCAACACCTCGAGGCCGTCGAATTCGCCAGCTTCCATCCGCTCTGCCAGCTCTTCGATATTGCGGACGGATTCGACGTCGAGGATGCTCGAGCCGGTGTTAAAGCGGAACGACACGCTCAGACGATCCGCACCCCGCAGCTGCTGCATCATGTCTGAATATTGCTGGCCATCGAAATCTGGTTCGACCGCCGCCGTGTGAACCAGCATCATGCCCATATCTTCAAGCCGCATCCGCTCCAGCTCGCGGTCGATGAAGTTGCTTTCCTTGATGTACTGCTGAGCCTCCTTGGTGAGCGTCCAGTCGAGAAAGGCCTGAGCCTCGGGATGAACACGGCCCGGCGTCGTGTAGGCGTATAAACGGCGGGACAGCGCATAGCCTTCGATCTTCATCCGGAAATCCGTCGGCGGCGACAGAAGCCCGCATTCCTCCCGGATATCGAGCAGATTGACATCGTTCGTCCGCGCCAGCCAGCGGCCCACGAAGCCGATCCCGCCGCGATCCGCGATCACGGCATCGACCATATCCTGATAGGCGCTCCACCGGGTGACCCGAGCGGTCTCGTCCCGGCCGTTGGGCCGCACGAGCGCATCCATCATGACCGCGCGGTCCCCCGAGCTTTCGCTGAAGGAATTGACGGTGATCGGATAATCGCCGCCCCCGAACTCAAGCCAGTTCGTGACCTCGCCCGACCAGATCCGCGCGACGTCCAGCGCGCTCAGATTACGGACCGGGTTGTCGGGATGGGTGATCATGACGATCCCGTCCACACCGAGCACGGTTTCGTTCGCCGTGTCGCGCAGGTCGGGAATGCCTGCGGGCGCGATCTTTTCGACATCGCTGTCTTTCATCCGGCGGTCGGCCACGCCGATAGCGGCGACGCCGTCCGCCAGCGCCGGAAACGCACTTCCCGACCCGCGCGTCTGCAGATCGATCTCGGCGCGCAAACTTCCGTCGGAATTCGTCAGGCGAACGATCCGTTCCGCGGGATCCTCGGTCGGCGTCATCTCGAATGTCGCATCGACCGACTTCGCGTATCCCCGCAGAAGGTTCGGGATCAGCGTTGTCCCCACCGTTCGCGATCCGTAGATCCCGAATTCCGGTCCGGTATTGTTATTCACCGGACAGACGAGGCCGGTACAAACCACCGCATTCGCCTGGATCCGCAAAGTCCCGAGCTCTTTGTTGTCGAGCAGATAAAATTCGCCGTCATAGTTAAGAAGATTGCCCGAAACGGAGACGGCCCCGTCTTCCGATTTCAAAACCACCTGAGCTGTCTGTTGAGCTGTTCCAGCTGTGCCGGCAAGGATCCCCATTCCCATCGCTACCGCCCAGGAAAGGCCAAAGATCTGCCGCTTGGGCAGGTTAATAACCATCATCGTATTAAGTCCCACTAACTATATCTCTCTCACACCAGAATCAGAGATCTACGAAAAACGACAAGATTATGTCCAATAATTAGGCATTCGCCGTTTTCCATCTCGTGTGAGACGAAGGTATAAGTCAGAAACGCAGACCCATCAGACGTATTGCCTACGCAAGGTCGAATTCAGAAAAACATATGATTACCGAAGATTGATGGTTCTCTGTCGGCTGTGCGAATCAGCCCCCGAATCGCCGATTCGACACCCGAAAATTGCTGCGACATGCGCTGCAAACCCGGATCCTTTGTCGGCAAAGATAGAGCTGGAGGCGTAACAAGACGCCATCATTGCTCCGCCCATAGGCACCCCAGCGCCTTCCTTCTCCGCCTCCGACCTGCGATCCTTCCACAAGCAGGGGAGGACGCATCATGGATCGCTTCGACGCCATCATCGTCGGCGGAGGGCTCGCCGGGCTCGCGGCGGCGGCCGAGCTGGGTGACCGCGGCAAATCCGTCCTGATCCTCGATCAGGAGCATGAGGCGTCTCTCGGCGGGCAGGCCTTCTGGTCGCTAGGCGGGCTCTTCATGGTCGATACCCCCGAACAACGGCGCTTGCGGATCAAGGACAGCCACGACCTTGCACTCTCCGACTGGATGGGATCGGCGCAATTCGACCGGCCCGAGGATCATTGGCCCCGCGAATGGGCGCGCGCCTATCTCGATTTCGCCGCCGGAGAGATGCGCAGCTGGCTTCACCAGATGGGCATGCGCTGGTTCCCCGTCGTCGGCTGGGCCGAGCGGGGCGGCGCCTTCGCCTCGGGCCACGGCAATTCCGTCCCGCGCTTTCACATCACCTGGGGCACCGGCCCCGGCGTGCTCGAGCCGTTCGAGCGGCGCACCCGCGCCCATGCCGAGGCGGGCCGCGTCACCTTTGCCTTTCGCCACCGCGTCACAAAAATCGACACCAAGGCAGGCGCGGCCTCCGGCGTCTCCGGCGACGTCCTTGCCCCCACCGATGCCCTGCGCGGACAGCAAAGCAATCGCGACGTGGAGGGCGCCTTCGAATATGCCGCGGGCAGCATTATCGTCACCTCGGGCGGCATCGGGCATAACCTCGACCTTGTCCGCGCCAACTGGCCCAGGGACCGCCTAGGCGAGCCGCCTAAGGAGATGATTGCAGGCGTGCCGCACCATGTTGACGGTAAGATGATCGGCATTGCCCGCAGTGCCGGAGGCACCACGATCAACGAAGACCGCATGTGGCACTATACCGAGGGCGTGAAGAACTGGGATCCGATCTGGCCCAATCACGGCATCCGCATCCTGCCCGGTCCGTCCTCGATCTGGATCGACGCACGCGGAGACCGCCTCCCAGCGCCTTGCCTGCCTGGCTTCGACACGCTCTCGACCCTCAGGCATCTGCGCCAAACGGGCCATGACCACTCGTGGTTCATCCTGACACAAAAGATTATCGAGAAGGAATTCGCGCTTTCGGGCTCCGAGCAGAACCCCGATCTGACATCCAAGAAATGGGCCGAGGTCCTGAAATCCCGCCTCGGCAAAGGCGCGACCCCGGCGGTCGAGGCGTTCAAGGAGAAAGGCGAGGATTTCGTCGTCCGGTCCGATCTGGACGCGCTGGTGCAGGGCATGAACCAGCTGACCGGAGGCAGCCTGCTCGAGGCCGACAAGCTCCGCAGCCAGATCGAGGCGCGCGACGCCCAGCTGTCCAACCCCTTCTCCAAGGATGCGCAGATCACCGCGATCCACGGCGCGCGCAGTTATCTCGGCGACAAGCTGATCCGCACCGCCAAGCCCCACGCGATCCTCGATCCGGCCAACGGCCCCCTGATCGCTGTCCGGCTGCATATCATCACCCGAAAGACGCTGGGCGGTCTGCAAACCGACCTGCAATCGCGCGTCCTCGGCGAGGACGGCACCCCCGTGCCCGGCCTTTTCGCAGCCGGAGAGGCCGCTGGCTTCGGCGGCGGAGGCTATCACGGCTACAACGCACTCGAAGGCACTTTTCTCGGAGGCTGTATCTTCTCGGGCCGCGCCGCCGGGCGCGCGGCAGGCTGATCTACTGTCGCAAGTAGCGCCGCCATTTGCCGGCCGGATCCTCTAGATCTCTGGCAAGGTTGCTCCGGAACGGCGTCAGCTCCTCCGCTTCGACCATCCGCCGGATCAGCGCTGGCACCTCTCCCGGCGCGCCATGCATATGCAGCGCGATAAAAGGTAGCTCCCGGTTATAGCTGCGCGGCCGTCCCCATGTCGGATCAGGCAGGTTGAGCAGATCCGGATTGTCTCTGATCCAGGCGCGCACGACCTCGGCGACCCGCTCGGATGGTGCGCTCTTATCCTGAATGATCGCCGTCAGTGTCTTGCTCAGCGAAGACGCCTCCAACGGCCCGCTTAAAGCTGCGGCATAGGCGGCGGCTGGATCAAGGCCAGCAAGCGCAAACCAAGGCGCAAAGGTGAACCGGCGCTCCGCCGGCGCCGACTGCATGGCGGTGGTCAGAAGCGCCCGGCCCTCGGGATCGGCAAAGAAATCAGGCGCATCCTCCACGATCTCGCGCAATACCGTCTCGTTCCCTTGCGCCAGCAGATCGACCAGCACCGGGCGGAGCGCCGCTTTCACTTCCGGCACCTGAAACGCCACTTCGGCGATCATGCCGCGGATCAAATCGTTCGACCGCTCGTCGGCAACTATTGTCAGCGCGGTCTCATCCATTCGGCGCGCCAATGCTGGATCCGTCACACCCGGTCGTTTGGCTTTGTACGAACCTGAAAAAAACCCAAGGAACGATCTCAGAACGCCCGAAACCGGCGGCTGCTTCTCCACCGGAACCTCGTCGCGATGCAGGAACATCTCTTCGATCAGCGCCAGGTCCTCTGCGTCGGTCGCATCGACGTCAGCGCGCCGCTTGCTTAATTCAGGTCGATCCACGCGGAGCAGCCCCAAATTTCCATAGACCTCAGCCGCATCAATCTCACCGCGCGCATGCCGCCTCGAGTTCCATCCCCAGGCTGTTAGGGTGACAGCACCGCTTCCAGCATTCCAGTTGAAGTTCGGAATGACAGCGGAAAGCGGCGCGACCTCTTCCCAGACCCAGCGCGCACCAGAATAGACCAGCCGGTCCCCGTCCCTTTGATCGATGACCTGCAAAACATCCGTTACGACGATATCGCCTCGGATCGCAAAGGACGCGCGGATCTCGCGGAGCCTCGCGCTCCTTTGCTCGCGAACGATCCGCACATCCGCCCGGCGGTCATTCGGTCCGCTTACGATCATCCGGTTTAGCGGCTCGCGATACTCCCACCCTTCCTGTGCGGGAGCCAGCGACAGCTCGACCGTATGTCCTTGCCGCCCGACAACCCGGATCCAGTCCAGATCGCCCCCGCGCAAAAGCGCCTCGCATTCCGGGCCGCAAAGACCATTTAGAACGGCCTGGGTTCCATGCGGCCTCCTCGTTTGCTCACCAACTGACTGGTCGATCTCGAGCGAGCGGATTCCGGACAGCTCGCTCATCGCAACCGTCGGGATATCCGGCCCCGCAGGCTCCGGAAGCGCACGCGCGATCACCCCCGGTCCCAGGAAAGCCGCCGCAATCAGCAAAGCAGTCAGGGCCTTCCCGCCACCCGCAAGCGTCGTCCCCGACATGGCGGACCAAGGCAGAAACCCAAGCAGGATGATCGTAACGTTCACGATGAAAGTGCTCACGAAAAAGCCCAACCCGAACGTCACGATCGCAAAGAACAGCGACAGTTCCCTGCTCGATAAAAGGGCAGTTAAAGCGATGAAGACGACGAGAGAAACGATATATCCGTTAGATACGGCACCCACCTTATCCAGGAGTTTGAACACCGCTCTCGTCATGTATATGAACACTGCTCAATCTACCGCCGCCGCGCGTCCCCCGGAAAGACCCCCAAAAGGCGCACTTCGGAGGTGAAGTAATCCAGCTCTTCCATGGCCAGCCGCACGTTCCGGTCGTCGGGGTGGCCTTCGATCTCGGCGTAGAACTGCGTTGCGGTGAACCGCCCGCCGATCATGTAGCTTTCCAGCTTTGTCATGTTCACGCTGTTCGTCGCGAACCCGCCCATCGCCTTGTAAAGCGCCGCCGGAATGTTCCGTACCTGAAAAATGAACGCCGTCATCATCCCGGTCTTACCGCGCGGCTTGAGATCGAGATCCCGGCTCATCACGAAGAACCGCGTCGTGTTGGTCCCTTCGTCCTCGATCTTGCGCGCCAAAAGATCCAGCCCGTAGATCTCGGCCGCCAGATCCGAAGCCAGCGCGCCGATGCTGGGATCCGATCCCTCGGCCACCTCCCGTGCGGCGCGCGCATTGTCCGAGCAATTCACCGGCGTAATGCCATGTTCCCGCAGGAAGGATCGCGCCTGCGGCAAGATCACAGGATGCCCCATCGCGCTTTGGATGCCGTCCAGACGGGTGCCGCGTTTCCCCAGAAGGTTGACGTGAACCCGCACGAACGTCTCCTCGACAATATGCAAACCGCTTTCCGGCAAAAGGGAATGGACGTCCGCCACGCGACCATAGGTAGAATTTTCGACCGCAATCATTCCCAGCTCGGCATCGCCCTTGCGCACGGCCTCGATCGCATCTTCAAAGGTCGGGCAGGGCAGCGGCTCAAGGTCCGGCCGGGTCTCGAGACAGGCCTGATGCCCATAGGCGCCAAGCTCTCCCTGAAATGCGATCCGCGCGGTCATATCAAAGCGTTCCCCCCAGATCCGCTCGAGGCCCGTTTACCGGGCGTTTGGTCGCGCCTTATCACCTTGCAACCGGCCCGGTGAAGCGGATAGATGGCGCGAAAATCGGAACGGTACGGAACGCGACATGTTCGACACAATGACCCTCACCAAGATCGTCGGTGCTTTTTGTGGTGCCCTGCTGGTGTTCCTTCTGGGCGGCTGGACCGCGCAGATCGTCTATGGTGCCTATGGCGGCCACGACGACCACGAGCAAGCCTACTCCATCGAGGTCGAAGGCGGCGATGAGGGCGAGGCGGAAGAGGCTGTGCCTTTTGAGGAGGTCTTCGCCTCCGCCGATGCCGCCGCCGGCGAACGCGTCTGGGGCAAATGCCGCGCCTGTCACATGCTCGAGGATGGCGCAAACGGCACCGGCCCGCATCTTTACGGCGTTGTTGGACGCGAGGTCGCGGCCGTCGCAGGCTTCGGCTATTCCGGCGCACTTGCAGATGCGGCCGACGTCTGGAGCCCTGAGGCGCTCAACGGCTTTCTCGAAAACCCCCGCGGCTATGCGCCCGGCACCTCCATGGGCTTTGCCGGTCTGCCCAAGGTCGAGGATCGCGCGAACCTGATCGCCTATCTTCAGGGCATCGGCAGCTGACATCGACCGATCCGCCCTCGCAATTCCCAAGGCCGCACCCCCCGATGCGGCCTTTTTCATAGGGGCTGCTCACGGCGAGTTCATGCAATCTCGCCTTGATCATTGGACAGCCCGCCTTTTAGCTACATTTTCTACGTCACCCTCTGACCTTCGCCGCAGGAGAGCCGATACATGATCAAGAGCCCCCGCCGCCCCGCCCGCGCCATCGCCCTAGCCCGGTCCCAAGACCGCAACCGCAAGGCAGGCACAGCGCTCGGCGCCCTAGCTCTCGGCATCGGCCTCATCGCCACACAGGTCTTCGGCGAAAGCCACGAGGAAGCCTCTGCGACCTCGGATGAAAACATCATCATCTCGCACGGGTTCAACACGTTCGGCGAGCTGCAGTATCCCGAAGGGTTCGAGCATTTCGACTATGTAAACCCGGATGCCCCCAAAGGCGGAGAGATCGCGCAGGCGGTTGTCGGCAGCTTTGACAGCCTGAACCCCTATGCCCGAAAGGGTGACCCGGGCGGTACGGTCGCCCTGACAACCGAGCGTATGATGTTCGTCGAGGTCGCTGACGACGCCTACGGCTATTACTGCCTGCTTTGCGAAAAGATCGAATATCCGGAAAGCCAGGATTGGATCATCTTCCACCTGCGCGACGATGTAACGTTCTCGGACGGCACGCCGATGACCGCCGAAGACGTGGTCTTTACCGTCGATCTTTTCCTCGAGCAGGGCCTCCCCTCCTTCGCCCAAAGCGTCAGGACCTACTTCGAAAGCTACGAGGTGCTTGACGAGAGACGGGTCAAATACACCTTCGCCGAGGGTGTCGACCGCAAGGCCCTCATCCCGCAAGCCGGAGCCTTTCCTGTCTTCTCCAAGGCGTTCTTCGAGGAGAACGATCGCCGTCTCGATGAAAGCTACCTGACCGAGATCATGGGCACCGGCCCTTACACAATCACTGAAGTCGAGGCTGGGCGCCGCATCGTCTATGAACGGCGCGAGGACTATTGGGGCTGGGATCATCCGGTCAATGCCGGGCGTCACAACTTCGACCGCATCCGTCTGGAATATTTTGCCGACAACACCGCCGCCTTCGAAGCGTTCAAATCCGGTGTGGTGAATTTCCGGGTCGAGTCGAACTCCCTCACATGGGCGACCCAGTACGACTTCCCCGCACTCGATAACGAGTGGGTCACCAAGACCGAACTGCCAAACGGACTTTTGCCGAACGCGGTCGGTATCCTCTACAACCTTCGCAGGCCTCTCTTTCAGGACATCCGCGTCCGCGAAGCTCTGGGCCTGATGTACAACTTCACCTGGACCAACGAGACGCTGCAATACGGCCTTTTGAAGCAACGTCATTCCTTCTGGGAAAACACCGACTTGGCCGCGACAGGCGTGCCCGAAGGCGAAGAGCTGGCCCTTCTGGAAAGCGTGGCTGACATGATCGATCCGTCGATCCTGACCGAACCTGCCGTGATGGCGCATGAAAGCGGCGAGCGGCAGCTCGACCGCGGCAATCTGCGCCGCGCCTCTGCGCTTCTCGATGAGGCAGGCTGGATCGTCGGAGATGACGGCATCCGCCGTAAGGATGGCGAGACGCTAAGCGTCGAGTTCCTCGAAGACAGCCCGACACTCGACCGGATCATCAATCCCTACATCCAGAACCTCCAGCGTCTCGGGGTGGATGCCACCTATAACCGGGTCGATCCCGCACAATACTCCAACCGCCGCAATGAATTCGACTACGACATCATCCTGTCCGGCTACATCAACGGCCTCGCGGAGGCGCGGGGTCTGGGCCAGCGATACGGCTCCGACCGAGCGGAGATTTCGATCTTCAATCCGGCAGGCTATTCAAGCCCTGCCGTCGATAAGCTGATCGAAGATGTCATTGCCGCCAAGACCGAAGAAGAGATGAAGATCGGCGTCCGCGCCATCGATCGCATCATGCGCGCCGAGCGCTTCGTGACCCCCACATGGTACAATGACCAGCATTGGGTCGCCTACTACAACATGTTCGAGCATCCGGAAATTCCGCCCTACGCGCTTGGACAGCTCGATTTCTGGTGGTTCAACGAGGACCGCTACGAAGAACTTGAGGCGGCAGGAGCGTTCTAGTCCGATGGGAGCCTATATCCTCCGAAGGCTCCTCCTCGTCATCCCGACGTTGCTGGGCGTTTTGATCATCAACTTCGCGCTTGTCCAGTTTGTCCCGGGCGGACCGATTGAACAAATCATTGCCGAACTTGAAGGGGGCGGAAACGTCCTCGAAAGCGTCACCGGCGGCTCGGGCGATGTCGAAATCGAAACCGGCACCTCCGATTATGCAGGCGCGCGCGGGCTTCCGCCCGATTTCATCGAAGAGCTCGAGCGTGAATTCGGCTTCGACAAGCCGCCGATCGAGCGGTTTCTCAACATGGTCTGGAACTACTCCCGTTTTGATTTCGGAGAGAGCTATTTCCGCTCTATCTCCGTTGTCGACCTCGTGATCGAAAAGCTCCCCGTCTCGATCTCTCTCGGCCTGTGGTCGACACTGATCGCCTACCTCATCTCGATCCCGCTCGGTGTGCGCAAGGCCGTCAAGGACGGCTCCCCCTTCGATACCTGGACCTCCGGCGCGATCATCGTCGGCTACGCGATCCCCGGCTTTCTCTTCGCGATCCTGCTGATCGTCCTTTTCGCGGGCGGCTCGTACTATCGCATCTTCCCTCTGCGCGGCCTGACCTCCGACGACTGGGAAACGCTGTCCCTCATGGGCAAGATCGCCGACTACTTCTGGCACATCACCCTGCCCACCATCGCGCTCAGCATCTCGGGCTTTGCCACGCTGACGCTACTGACCAAGAACAGCTTTCTCGACGAGATCAAGAAGCAGTACGTCATGACCGCCCGCGCCAAGGGCCTGACCGAACGCCGCGTTCTTTACGGCCACGTCTTCCGCAACGCCATGCTCATCGTGATCGCAGGCTTTCCGGCGGTCTTCATCGGCATCTTCTTCGGCGGATCGCTCATCATCGAGGTGCTGTTCTCGCTCGACGGTCTCGGGCGGCTCGGCTTCGAGGCGGCGGTCCAACGCGACTACCCGGTCGTCTTCGGCACGCTCTTTGTCTTCGGGCTCATCGGGCTTCTCGTCGGGATCCTCTCGGATCTCATGTATGTCCTCGTGGATCCCCGCATCGATTTCGAGGCCCGAACATGAGCCTCAATCCAGCGCCTCCGATCATCCCCGAACCAACTCCCGCCGCAGGTGCCCCGGCACCCGAGCGGCCAAAGACGTTCCTCTCCCCGCTCAACAAACGCCGCTGGCGCAATTTCCGCCGCAACGGTCGCGCTTTCTGGTCGCTGATCATCTTCCTGATCCTCTTCATCCTCTCGCTCTTTGCGGAGTTCATCGCCAACGACAAACCCATCGCCGTGAACTATCGCGGCGATATCCGTTTCCCGGTCTTCCAGTTCTACTCCGAACAGGATTACGGCGGCGATTTCCCGACCGAGGCCGTCTATAACGAGATCGAGGTCCGCTGCCTGATCGAAACCGGCGGGCTGCTCGACTGTTTCGACGAACCGACCGAGTTGATCCAGCAAGCGCGGCTCGGAATGATCGAGGATCCCGAATTCCAGAAGGGCTGGATCCTCATGCCGCCCATCCCCTACCGCTACGACACGATCGTCGATATCCGCGGCGTCGCCCCCAGCCCGCCCGACAGCAACAACTGGCTCGGCACCGACGACACCAAGCGCGACGTGCTCGCGCGCGTGATCTACGGCTTCCGCCTCTCCATCATCTTCACTCTGCTCGTGACAACATGCGCCTCGATCATCGGCATCGCCGCAGGGGCCGTTCAGGGATATTTCGGCGGCTGGACGGATCTGCTCTTCCAGCGCTTCATCGAGATATGGACCGGCGTACCCTCCCTTTACGTGATCATCATCATGTTCGCGATCCTGGGGCGAAGTTTCTGGCTCCTTGTCGGTCTGATGATCCTCTTCGGCTGGATGTCTCTTGTGGGCGTGGTGCGCGCGGAATTCCTGCGCGCCCGCAACTTCGAATATGTCCGCGCGGCCAAGGCGCTCGGCGTCGGCAATGGCACGATCATGTTCCGCCACATCCTGCCCAATGCCATGGTCGCTACGCTCACGCTCCTGCCCTTCATCATCACCGGCACGATCGGCGGGCTGGCCACGCTCGACTTCCTCGGCTTCGGCCTGCCCTCTTCGGCCCCCTCCCTCGGAGAGCTCACGCTCCAAGCCAAGCAGAACCTGCAAGCCCCCTGGCTCGGCTTCACCGCCTTCTTCACCTTCGCCATCATGCTCTCGCTCCTCGTCTTCATCTTCGAGGGCCTACGCGACGCCTTCGATCCCAGAAAGACGTTTCAGTGAGCCGCCTCCTCGACGTGCAGACCCTGAACGTGGCCTTCCGGCAGGACGGGAAGGTGACGCGGGCCGTCCGCGATGTCAGCTTCCATATCGACAAGGGCGAGACGGTGGCCCTCGTCGGCGAATCCGGGTCTGGCAAATCCGTCACTGCCCTCTCGACCGTTCAGCTTCTGGGTGACAGCGCCGAGGTGACGGGCTCGATCACCTATGACGGCACGCAGATGGTGGATGCGCCCGAGAATGACCTGCGCCGGGTGCGCGGCAACGATATCAGCTTCATCTTTCAGGAGCCGATGACTTCCCTCAACCCGCTCCACACGCTCGAACGGCAGCTACGCGAGAGCATCGAGCTGCATCAGGGCCTACGCGGCAGCGCCATCCGCGTCCGCATCATCGAGCTGCTCAACAAGGTCGGTATTCGCGATCCCGAAACCCGGCTCGGCGCCTATCCGCACCAGCTCTCGGGCGGTCAACGCCAACGCGTGATGATCGCCATGGCGCTCGCCAACGGCCCCGACCTGCTGATCGCGGACGAGCCGACCACCGCGCTTGACGTCACGATCCAGGCGCAGATCCTCGACCTGCTCGCCGATCTCAAGCGCGACGAGGATATGTCGCTCCTCTTCATCACCCATGACCTGACCATCGTGCGCAAGATCGCCGACCGCGTCTGCGTCATGAAGGACGGTGAGATCGTCGAACACGGCCCCACCGCTGAAATTTTTGCCAATCCGCAGCACCCCTATACGCAAAAGCTGCTTTCGGCGGAATCGACCGGTCTGCCCGATCCTGTGCCGCACGGCGCCCGGACGATCGCCGAAACCGAGGATCTGCGCATCTGGTTCCCGATCCAGCGCGGCCTGCTCAAGCGCACGGTCGGCCATGTCAAAGCCGTCAACGAGGCGACGCTCACCGTGCGCGAGGGTGAAACCGTTGGCATCGTCGGCGAATCCGGCTCTGGCAAGACGACGCTCGCGCTCGCCGTCATGCGGCTGATCGAAAGCAAGGGACGGATCACCTTTCTGGGCCGCGATATCAGCGATCTGAAGACCTCCCAGATGCGGCCGCTGCGCAAGGACACGCAGATCGTCTTTCAGGATCCCTATGGCTCTCTTTCGCCCCGGATGACGGTCGAACAGATCATCGCCGAGGGCCTCGGCATTCACGGCACCGAACCGGGCCGTAGCAAGCGCGAGATGGTCGCCGAGATCATGGTTGAAACCGGTCTCGATCCGATGACGATGGACCGCTATCCGCACGAGTTTTCCGGCGGCCAGCGCCAGCGCATCGCCATCGCCCGCGCCATGATCCTGCGCCCCAAACTCGTCGTCCTGGACGAGCCGACATCGGCGCTCGACATGACCGTGCAGGTCCAGATCGTGGAGCTTCTGCGCAATCTTCAGCGCAAATACGGGCTCGCCTATCTTTTCATCAGCCACGACCTCAAAGTCGTCCGCGCCCTCAGCCATGAGGTCATGGTGATGAAACAGGGCGACGTGGTCGAGGCAGGCCCGGCCGAGGAGATCTTCGATCGCCCCCGCACCGACTACACCAAGGCCCTCATGGCCGCCGCCTTCGCCGCCGAGGTCCGCGCGGCGGAGTAAACGTCACATGCACCCTGTGTGACGGGTGTCGATTAGCGTCCGCGAAAGCAAATGCGGCAGCACATCCCTCCGGACTAGGCACACCCTTCGCCATCCCGAAGCTGGGCCGTCCCGGACTTGATCCGGGACCTCTCTTTCTCGATCCGCGCGAGCAAACGATCAGGAGCAATATCGGTTCGGTCTTCCCTCACCGGCGATGGACATCCCTGGTGAGATGTCGAAAACAATCCGACCTGAGCGAGCCACATTGTCTCTACAGTTGCGCGAAAAGCGGGCCCCGTCCGTTGCTTAGCCTACGGGAATCCGGACTTTCTGCGCTGCGGCACTCCCCGGATACCGACGTGATACCGACCGGATACCGCAGCGCTCACACTCTTTTAACCAACGAAATATCAATGGCTTACGCCAAATCTCTGCGGCGCGGCGAAGCGCAGGTTTCCTGCACTTACCTTTCTATCGGGTTAACCGCTCAGCCTTCCGCTGGACCGACCATGAAGCAGGTCTTGCCTCGCGCCTGAAGCCTGCGGCAAGCCAGATCCGCACCCTCCCGGGTCAGCCCCACGAAATGCGCATCGAAGCCCTGCGGGCTTTTCACCACCTTCCGCGTCGATCCATCAAGCGATCCCATCTCCATCAAAGCGACCTGCAATAGCGATTGCTGTGCCCGGAATTTCGACCCGTAACGCCCGACATTGACCGCCCAATGCCGCCCGCCGGATGTCGAGACTCGCGTCACAACCTCCTGCTCTGCCGACGGCTGCGCCTCGGGGGGCCGCACCTCGGGCGTAACCGCCGCCGCGATGGACAGCGACTGCGCTTCTTCGACTGCTTTGAGGATATCGCTTTGGGAAACAAGAAGAATATCGGGCGCCTCCACGGGCCGGCCCGTTGGCCGCAAGCTGCGCGTGACCGCCCCAGAGACACGGATCGTCCGCCCCGCTAGACGCGTTCCGCCCCGGTTCACGACGACAGGAGTATCGGCGCTCGCCACCACGGTTCCGCGCTGCGATCCCATATAGGCCGGACGTCCCGGATGCCGGATCGCCGCCCGCGTCGGCGACCGCTCAAACCCCATATCCAAAAGCTCCGCTACCCGCTGGTTGCGCCATGCGCTCGACTGCCCACCGAAGACCGTCGCGATCACTCGCTCGCTCCCCCGCTCAGCCGACGCGACAAGGTTCGATCCGGCAGCCCGCGTATAGCCCGTCTTGATCCCGTCCGCGCCGCGATAGGAGTTCAGAAGACGCCGGTTCGTATTGGCCACTTCCTTGATCCCTGCATGGGTGGAACGCCTTGAAAAGAGGTTATAATATTGCGGATAGTCGTACAGGACATGCCGCCCCAGAATGGTCATGTCACGCGCCGTCGACATGTGCCCGCTCTCGGTCAGACCATGCGCATTGCGGAACGTCGTCCGCGTCATCCCCAGCGACTGCGCCGTGCGATTCATCCGCCGCGCAAAAGCCGCCTCCGACCCTTCGATCGCAACTCCGATCGCTGTCGCGGCATCGTTTGCCGATTTGACCGCAGAAGCCCGGATCAGGTAACGCAGCTTGATCTTCTGACCCGCGCGCAGCCCAAGTTTTGAAGGAGGCTCGTTCGCTGCGACCTGCGGGATCGTGATCATGGTATCGAGACTAAGCTCGCCATTCTCCACCGCCTCAAACGCCACATAAAGCGTCATCATCTTGGTCAAAGACGCCGGATGGAGCCGGGTATCCGCATTTCGCGAATGCAGCACCTCTCCCGTTCGTGCATCGATGACCATCGCCGCATAAGGCGCCGCCACTGCCACGACACCACAAAATATCCACGCAAAGGATGCGATCAGCACGATACGGGCGTGCTTCCCTAGACGACTTGCCACGTCGCTTGCCTCGTTTTTTTACACTGCCTCAAAGACCGCCGGTTATCCGACTGGCCATTTTATGCGAGGACCGTAACACGCGGGGGCTTTCCGGCAAACACCTTATTTATCAAGTGAGTGAGGTTTTTAGTTAACGTGGCAATTGGCAGATCTGGCCCGTCAGGAAATCGTGGATACCAGATCAGCCAATCCACCGAGATCCTCGAGAACATGAAACCGAGGATGGCCCTCCGGAGCGGGAGCATGCTCCCAATCCCATTCCAGGTCTGACGGCACATGCGTGCCCCATCCTCCGGCCTCGATCACTGGCAGAACGTCGGACTTCATCGAGTTGCCGACCATCATGCTGTGCTTGGCCGCCACGCCATGCCGATCAAAGATCGCGCGATAGGACGCCGTTGTCTTCTCGCTCACGATTTCGACCCCATCGAACAACTCGCCCAGACCAGACTGCGCCAGCTTACGTTCCTGATCCAGAAGATCGCCCTTGGTTATCAAAAGCAGATCGTATCGCTTGGACAAGGCGCCGACCGCGTCTTTTGCATGAGGAAGGAGTTCGATCGGGTGATCCAGCATATCGCGCCCTGCCTCGAGCAGTTCCGCGATCACGCCTGCGGGCACAGTTTTGTCGGTGACCTCAATCGCCGTTTCGATCATCGACAGAACAAACCCCTTCACCCCATATCCGTAATGCGCAAGATTCCGGGTCTCGGCGTCGAGAAGCTCTGCCTCGAGTCGCTCTCGGTCAGCATGACCAGCAAGCAGATTGGCAAACCTCTCCTGCGTGAGACGGAACACCCGCTCGTTATGCCAAAGCGTGTCGTCCGCATCGAACCCAATCGTTTCAAGTTTTCCCAACTTCTTCTCCAGGTCGGGCTGCGCCCCCTTTTCAGAGCGACCCCAAGGCTTATATACAAGCGCTTCAAGACAGAGATGGCACGCGGCCTCGGGAACGTGCAATGCGCAAAGACGATCATCTGATGGCGGACAAACCGAAGGATGGCGAGGGCGACCTCGGCGTCGCTCTTGAAACGCGTCCAAAGACCAAGCGGCCGCCTCTTTATAAGGTGATGATCCTGAACGACGATTACACACCTATGGAATTCGTCGTCATGGTGTTGGAGCGGTTTTTCGGGCTTTCCCATGCGCAGGCGTTCGAATTGATGCTGACAGTGCACAAGAAGGGTCTGGCAGTGGTCGGAGTATTCTCCTACGAGATCGCCGAAACCAAGGTTGCGCAGGTGATGGATTTCGCCCAGCGCCATCAGCATCCGCTGCAATGCACCATGGAGCGGGAATAACCGTTCTGCCTCCACGATGACCTCCCGCCTGTCTCTTGCCGCTGAAGACGGTCTGTTCGACGCGAGCGATGCCGCCACCGTTATTTTCGGCGCGCGCGCCAGTGACGATCTGACGTCATTCGACCCCTCGAAGACAACGGTGGTTCAAGGGATGTGGCCGGACCACAAGGCGCTTCTCCAACGAGGATTTGAAACGGTGGTCGATGCACCCGATACCGCCGATATCGCCGTCGTTCTTCTGCCCCGCAGCAAAGGCTTGGCGCGTCACTGGATCGCGCAGGCCATGCAGATTGCGAAAAGTAGAGTCATCGTTGACGGTCAGAAAACCGACGGGATCGACAGCCTTGCCAGAGAGCTTCGCACGATGGGGACCGTGATTGACAGCTTTGCCAAAGCCCATGGCAAGACCGTCGTGCTAGAACCCGGTGCGGCCTTGCCAGGATGGCTTGATCCTGCCCCGCGCAAGACGACGACCGGGTTTTATACGAGGCAGGGGGTCTTTTCAGCGGACCGGATCGATCCCGGTTCTCGACTATTTGCGGCCGCGCTACCTCGGCTGGTGGGACATGTCGTCGATCTGGGCGCAGGCTGGGGATACCTGTCCCATCACATTCTCGTTCAAAATTCCGTGTCCATTCTCGATCTGGTGGAGGCGGACAAGTCGGCGCTCGATTGTGCGAAACTGAACGTGCCTGATCCGCGCGCCAGTTTTCACTGGGCCGACGCGAGGGACTGGAGACCAAGTGGCGCCGTCGATGTGGTCGTCAGCAACCCGCCCTTTCATACCGGGCGCAAGGCAGAGCCGGATCTGGGGATCGCCTTCATCACATCGGCCGCCCGGATCCTTGCGCCCAAGGGGTCGCTTTTTCTTGTCGCAAACCGGCATTTGCCCTACGAAGCGGCCTTGGTCGAGCACTTCAAAGATGTGGAAGAGATCGACGGCGATCCGGCCTACAAGATCCTCAGAGGCACGCGGCCGCGCAGATAACCTTCTCGGATGTAAAGGTCTGTTATGTCATTCTCCATTTCAGGAAAGACGGTCATCGTGACCGGAGCGGCCAATGGGGTCGGTCTTGCGATTGGTCGGCGCTTTATCGAGGCCGATGCCAATGTGATGTTCGCCGACATGGACGAAGCCAGGCTGACCAAGGAGCTTGGAGACCGAGCGCGGGAGGAGGGGAACATCCGCCTTTTCACCGGAGACCTGCGTGAGCGTTTGACGATTGCCAACCTGTTATCTGCGACGATCGATGCGTTCGAGCGCGTCGATATTCTCGTCAATGCAAGCCGGCAAATCCTGCCGTCAGATCCGCTTGACTCCGAGAAAGACGGGATCGAACAGATGCTCTCGCAGAACCTGATGACGTCATTGCGCCTGACGCAGGGCGTCGCGAAGCGGATGATCAAGCAGGCAGGCGAGGATGAGGACGGATCGGCCGGATCGATCATCAATCTCAGCTCTATCGCTGCGCGCCGCACACAGCCCGAGCTGCTTGCCTATTCTGTCAGTTGCGCGGCGCTTGACCAGATGACGCGGTCGATGGCGGTTGCTCTCGCGCCCAAGCGCATCCGGGTAAACGCCGTCGCCTTCGGAAGTGTCATGAGTGCGTCGCTGAAAGGATCGTTGAAGGAAAATGAGGAGTATCGCGAAGATATTGTCGACCATACACCTCTGCACCGGATCGCAGGGCCCGAAGAGATTTCGGATGCGGTGCAATATCTTGCCTCAGACGCTTCCGCCTTCGTGACCGGACAGATCCTGACCGTGGATGGCGGCAGGACGCTCATCGATCCGGTTAGCTCGCCTGCTCACTAGCTTTCGGGGTATTGTGCGATACAGGCGGCCTGACCAGCCCGGGCCCGTTCCAGTGCGATAGGCTGACGGTCCAAAAGCTGGTTCAGTTTGGACTGCTCGGCCTCCAGATCGATCGCAACGGCTTTGCGCCGGGTATAGTAGTCGATGTCGCTGCAGGGCAGACGAATGATGCGACCGTCGCTCAGCCGTTCCGAGCAGAACCCGTATCGCCGCACCGGCACCCGCTCCGTTTCGATCGCGTAGCCACGATCCAAGTTGGCCTGCGTGCTGGCAATCAGCTGATTGATGACCAGCAGATCGCGCGCCTGTTCCTGCACGCATCTTTGCTGTTTCGTTGCGCAACCGCTTAGAACCATCAAAACCAGTACGACAGCGATCCGCATGAAATCTCTCCTTCGCCTGCCACGCTATCATGTGGTGACCCATTTTGAAGCCTGCTACTTAATCCTCGATTAAGGGGGACCTCATTCATGTCAGATCCATTCTCCGACCAGAAAGCGCGGGCGAGCGCGTGGTTCAGGACCCTGCGCGACGATATTGTCAGCGCCTTTCATGCGCTCGAGGATAGTCATTCCTCGGGCCCATTATCGGACGCTCCAGCAGGGCGCGTGGAGGTGAGCAAGACGCACCGTGCCTCGGATGACGGCAGCGATGCGGGCGGCGGAGAGATGAGCGTGATGCGCGGCGGCCGCGTCTTCGAGAAGGTCGGCGTCAATATCTCCACCGTACACGGCACATTGGGAAAGCGGGCCCAGGCAGCAATGGCCGCGCGCAAGGGTATCCCTGGCATGGCTGACGATCCGCGGTTCTGGGCCTCCGGGATCAGCCTTGTCGCACATATGCAGAACCCGCATGTGCCTGCCGTTCACATGAACACCCGCATGTTCTGGACACCGCATGCGTGGTGGTTCGGCGGTGGATCCGACCTTAATCCGGCGATCGAATACGATGAGGATACCGAGCATTTCCACGCTGTTCAAAAAGAGGCGCTGGATCCGCATGGGGCGGACCACTATCCCCGCTTCAAGACATGGGCGGACGAGTACTTCTTCATCCCGCACCGCAACCGTCCACGTGGCGTCGGCGGCGTCTTCATGGATGACTATTGCACCGGCGAGTGGGACGCGGACTTCACTCTGACGCAGGATATGGGACGTGCTTTTCTACCCGCTTTCCTACCGCTTGTTGAGAAGCGGCGTGTTCAAGACTGGAGCGAGGAGGACAAACACGCGCAGCTCGTCCATCGCGGGCTCTATGCCGAGTATAACCTCGTCTATGACCGGGGCACGAAGTTCGGGCTCGAGACGGGGCATGACGCGAATGCCGTCCTTATGAGCCTGCCTCCGCTTGCCAAATGGGTCTGACGGCTCAGGCGGCGTTCCGCACCGTATCGATCATCAGATGAACGTTCTCGGGATCTGCATCCGGCGTGATCCCGTGCCCAAGATTGAAAATATGCGGTCCGCCGGAGAACGCATCGACGATTGCGCGGGTTTCTTGAACCAAGGCATCACCGCCCGTCACCATGTGGGATGAGGCGAGGTTGCCCTGAACGCAGCCATCCTTCTGAACGGCCTCTGCTGCCCAAGTCGCCGTCACGCCGTCATCCAGCGCGATACAGTCCGCTCCGATCTTGGCGTGTAGGCCAGCATAGCGTTCTCCGGCACCGCGCGGGAAGGCGATGACGGGAACGCCTGGGTGGCGGGCCTTCAGGGCCGCCGTAATCCGTGTGAGAGGCGCGATGGACCAGCGCTCAAACGCCTCGCCCTCGAGCGATCCGGCCCAGCTGTCGAAGAGTTTGACCACCTCGGCCCCGGCATTGATCTGTGCGGAGAGATAATCGATCGTCGCATGGACGATCTGGTCGATCAGCTTCTCGAACAGCTCGGGCGCCTCCTGGCGCATCTTATGAGCTGGCCCCTGATCCGGTGTGCCGCGCCCGGCAATCATGTAGGTAGCGACGGTCCAAGGCGCGCCCGCAAACCCGATCAACGTCGTCTCTTCGGGCAGCTCGCGGCGCAAGATCCGAACCGTCTGGTACACCGGAGCGAGGTGATCGTGAATCGCGTGGGCGGGCACAAGTTTGTCGAAGTCCGATTGCGTCTCAATCGGCGACAGACGCGGGCCTTCCCCTGTGACGAACCACAGATCCGCACCCAGCGCCTGCGGGACGAGCAGGATATCCGCGAAAAGGATGGCGGCATCAAAACCGTAGCGCCGGATCGGTTGAAGCGTAACTTCGGCAGCAAGTTCGGGGTTGTAACAAAGCGACAGAAAATCTCCGGCCTGCTGACGGGTCGCACGATATTCCGGTAGATAGCGCCCGGCCTGCCGCATCATCCAAATCGGCGGAACGGGCAGGGTCTCCCCCGCGAGGGCGCGTAAAATCATCTTGTCGGTCATCGGCCCTCTCCTTTGGTGCGCTCTTGTGGTGCGGAGGTCGCCAAAGGTTGTCAAGCGCGCATTGTCAGCCTGCGCTGACACATCTAAAGGTGAGCGTTATGACGATTGATCTGCCCTCCCCGCGCGCCGCCCTGAAAATCGGAACTCGCGGATCGCCTCTTGCCCTGGCGCAAGCGAACGAAACCCGGGATCGTCTTGCCCGCGCATGGGATCTACCCTTCGAAGCCTTTACGATCGTCGTGATAAAAACGAGCGGTGACAGGATCATAGACCGGCCTCTGAAAGAGGTGGGCGGCAAAGGTCTGTTCACGAAGGAGATCGAAGAGGCTCTGCTCTCCAGCGAGATCGATCTTGCTGTTCATTCGACAAAGGACATGCCGGTCGAACAGCCAGAGGGGCTGATCTTTGGCACATACCTGCCGCGCGAGGATGTCCGCGACGCGTTCGTCACGCTCGATGGCAAAGGGTTTTCAGATCTCGAGGAGGGCGCTGTCGTCGGCACCTCCAGCCTGAGGCGCAAGGCGCAGCTCAAGAACAGGCGTCCCGATCTTGAGGTCGTGGAGTTCCGCGGTAACCTTCAGACCCGGATGCGAAAGTTGGAAGACGGCGTCGCTAGTGCGACCTTCCTGGCCATGGCCGGGTTGATGCGACTTCGGATGGACGAGGTGAAACGGCAGGCTATCGATGTGACCGAGATGCTGCCGGCCGTGGGCCAGGGAGCGATCGGGATTGAGTGGCGGCAGAACGATACACGGACGGCGAGCCTTCTCGAGGCGATCCATGATCGGGAGACAGGGGACCGTCTTGCCGCTGAAAGGGCATTTCTGGCAGCGCTCGACGGGTCGTGCGAGACGCCCATCGCAGGCCTCGCCGAATTGAAAGACGGGCGGATCACCCTACGCGGAGAGGTTTTGCGCCCGGATGGCTCCGAGGTGATAGAGGCCGCCGATGATGCCCCGATCTCTGATGGGGCCGAGCTTGGGAAAGAGCTTGCCGGTCGCCTTCTCAAGGAAGCCGGGCCGGGCTTTTTCGATTGGCGCTAATTCCGCGCAGGAAAGACCTTTCCCGGGTTGAGAATACCCTTGGGATCAATCGCGGTCTTGATCGCGCGCATGACGTCAAGCGCCACCTCGTCCTTGCGACGTCTCATGGTGGATAGCTTGTGGACCCCGATTCCGTGTTCGGCGGAGAAGGACCCTCCACTTTCCGCGACGATTTGCTCGATCGTCTCACGAATGCCATCCTTCAGCGTCTCGTCATCGCGACTGGGATAAACGCAGTAGTGAATGTTGCCATCCCCCAGATGCGTGACGCTTATATTCGAAACTTCGGGGTCGAGAGAGCGCAGGCGCATCATCGCCTCATCAAAGAAACCGGCGACCTTATCGAGCGGCAAGGCGATGTCGCTGTCAACCCGGGGCTCTCGGGTATAGGCGACCTCCGCGGCGGCTTCCCGGCGCTCCCACATTTCGCGTCTCTGGGCTTCTGAGCGCGCGATGACGGCATCCGCGATATCGCCGGTTTCAAGACGCCGGGCCAGCTCCGCCTCAAGCAGGCCGGTCAGGGCCGTCGTACCATCGGCATCCACCTGCGCGTCGACGGGCCGGGTCGATGACACCTCGAGCAGGACGTTCACCTCATGGCGGTCCTCGAATGGCTCGCGCGCGCCCTTCGACAAGGCGAGATGGCCTTCGATGTGAGAGCGCGGCATGTATTCAAACGCATCGACCCCCCTGCCTGTCGCGTCGTTCAACTTGTTGAGCACCTCCAGCGCCACGCGCAGATCACGCGGAGCGATCATCGCGGTCGCCACGGCTTTGGGCTTGGGGTGAAGCTTGAGCACGGCGGCCGTGATAATCCCAAGCGTGCCTTCTGCCCCGATCATCAGATGCCGCAGATCAAGGCCGGTGTTGTTCTTATGCAGCTCGCTCATGAGATCCATGATCCGGCCGTCCGGCAGGACGACCTCGATCCCCAGACACAGGTCCCGCGTATTGCCATAGCGCAGGACGTTCGATCCCCCTGCATTCGTGGAGAGACACCCGCCAATCAGCGCAGATCCCCGGGCGCCGAAGGTCAGCGGAAAGATCATGTCCTCGGCGTCTGCGGCATCGTGAAGATTTGACAGGATGACCCCGGCCTCGACGACGGCAATCTGGGTATGTGGATCGATCTTTCGGATCTTATTCAGCCGCGAGAGTGACAGAACGATTGCGCCATCCGCCGTGGTTCCACCGCTGACGCTCGTATTCCCGGAGACCGCCACGACGGGGCAGCCCGCGTCATTTGCCAGCTTGAGAACCTTGCTCACCTCCGCTGTATCCCCAGGCCTGACCACTGCCTTAGGACTCCACCGGTAGCGCCCCGACCAGTCACGGGAAAAGGGCTCTGCATCCGATCCCGTCAGAACATGTTTCGGTCCAACGATCTGCGCCAGGCGCTCGGTCAAGTCTGGTTTGTCCAACATGGCGTCAGGATATGAATTGCAGCGGCGGTCGGCAACGTTTGAACTTGACCGACGATCTGGCCTGCCATAGACCGCGCGCGTCGGCGGAGTAGCTCAGGTGGTTAGAGCAGCGGAATCATAATCCGCGTGTCGGGGGTTCAAGTCCCTCCTCCGCTACCATTCAAACCAGTTTGGAACCCGGTCTCGCCACGCTTGCCGACAATCGCGCACTGTCGTGGGACGATGCCTCACTCTCCGGCTGCGAGAAAGCTGCCGAAGATCGTGTCCTTATGCTCTTCTAGATAGACACGCAGCCATGCTGTGAACCTGTTAGGGTGGCGCTGAACCTCTGCTGACAGTTCGTAGAAATCAACCCACCGGGTCTCCATGACCTCGGACGGGTTGGGTGCGAGCGCCAATGTAGGCGGGGTCTGTGCCAGAAACAGTTCGACGACCTCGTGTTCGACAAGACCGTTTCCTACATCGGCGCGATATTCGACCTGATTGCGCCAAGCCGGATAAAGGCCAGTGATGCCCAGCTCTTCGTTCAGGCGGCGAACGGCACAATCGGCAGCGCTTTCATCCCAGCCTGGATGCGTACAGCAGGTATTCGCCCAAAGGCCCCCGGAGTGGTACTTTCCAAGGGCACGGCGCTGGATCAGCACACGGCTGCCCGAGGTGACAAAGACCGAAACCGCCTTGTGCTTGAGACCACGTTGGTGAACCTCAAGCTTGTCGACCGGCATCAGCGTGCCATCGACCCAGGCGGGGATCAGATCAGAGGTCATGTCCGCAACGGAGAAACGAGCCGCGTGAGATGCGCGAGGTTCTTGACGCCGATTTTGAGATGAGCGAGCGGTCGCGCCTTGACGAGTTTCTTGTTCATGTAAGCCTCGAAGGTCAGTCGCTGGACGTCAACATCGTGACAGAGAGAGACGAACCGCTCGCGTCTCTCGTCAGATCTGTAATACGCATTCTGCATAGCGCCGAGGACGCGGAAGACCTGGCCGTGCTCTTTCATGAATAGCTTGCGAGCGAGCTGCAAGTCTTTGGGGCGTGCTGTCGCGAGGCATGCTGACGCAGCTGTCGCAGCGACACGGCCGCCCATCATCGCGTAGTAGATCCCCTCGCCGGAGGACGGCGCGACAACGCCAGCCGCATCACCGGCCAGAACCACATCTGTGCCGTTGTCCCATTTGGGAAGCGGCTTCAAAGGGATCGGGGCGCCTTCCTTGCGAATGGTCTTGCACCCAGCAAGACCGGAGCTTTCCCGCAGCGCGGCAGTCGCTTGCTTAAGATCGACACCGTCAATCCCTGTGCCCATTCCGACGCTCGCTTGTCCGCCATGGGGGAAGACCCAGCCGTAGAAATCCGGCGAGATCGCACCGTCATAGATCACATCGCACCGATCCGGATGGTAGCTCGCAGTTGGCGCAGGCGCTTCGATGATCTCGTGATAAGCAATGACATAGGGAATTTCGTCCCCGCCCGGGACTTCGGCCCGTGCGACATCTGAACGGGCTCCATCGGCACCGATGATAAGCCTCGTCGTGAGTTGCTTTGTGTCGCCGGTGGCCTTGTCGCGATAGAGGACGTGCGTTCCGGCACTATCACGTTCGATGCGCAGGAAAGTGCCCGTCAGGCGCATCGCGCCGGCGTCGTTAGCGCGATCCCGAAGAAACTCGTCGAAATGCTCGCGATCGACCATGCCGACATAGCCGTTCTCTATCGGAATATCGACGTGGCGCTGCGTCGGAGAGATCATGCGCGCCGTCGTAATACGGGCGACGATCTGGCTATCGGGAATAAAGAAGTCTTTGATCAGACGCGGGGGAACGGCACCTCCGCAGGGCTTGATGCGGCCCGCGCGATCCAACATCGCAACCTTGTGGCCCGACCGGGCGAGATCTTCAGCGGCGGTAGCTCCAGCGGGGCCTCCGCCTATGACGACGACATCATACATCGATCATTCTCCTGCGAAGACGGTAGGTTGGACTGGTTGTCGGCCAATGATGCGGGCCGCCATCGTGGCGGCAGCAAGGAAAAGGGCAGCCTCGGTCAAAAAGACCGTACCGAAAGCCTGGGCATCCGGAAGTGTAAGGCGCGCGAGATCCACAAGTCCTGACCCAAGGATCACGCCGACGCCGCCTGCGATAGCTTGTGCCGCCCCCCAAAGACCCATGCGCGTTCCCTCGCGCCGCTCTCGGCCATTATGGGCCAGCGCCATCATTGATCCGATTGCAGCGACTGCGAACATTCCGTTGAAGATGCCAAGGGCGGCAACAGCCGGGACCAGAGGTGCTCCGGGACCGATCTGACCGAGCAGAGCTATGACGACAAGTGCTGCCGCAGAGCCGAGACATCCCGCAACCGTCCAAGCACGGAGACTTCCGATCTTAAGGCCCGAAGCAAGGATACCGACACATAGCATACCGATGAAGGCGCCGCCGTTCTGCGGGCCGCCCAATGCTGTTGATTGGCCGGGTGTGAAGTTGAAAACGAGACCTGCATAGGGCTCGAGGATCAGCTCTTGCATGAAATAGGCCGTCATCGACAGGAAAACGAAGATGGTGAAATGGCGGGCATGGGTCTCAGCCCAGACTTCGGCCAGACCTTCCCGGAACGGCACCGGATCGGGCTCTCGCGTCGCGGCCACGCGGGTTTCAATACCCTGAACCGTGATGACTGTGACCAGAAAGGCGGTGCCTGTCACGATTGCGACAATCCTGAGAAGAAGCACAGGTGAATAGCCGGTGGCCTCTGCATTCTCCGGATCGAGGTGGAGACCGACGAGGATCGCAGTCACTGCAATCCCAAAGATCATCATCAGCCAGACGATAGTCGCCGCCGCCGCACGCCGGTTTGGAGCCGTTGCTGTCGCGAGCAAGGCAAGAAGCGATGTTCCGCAAGCGCCCACACCCAGCCCGATGAGGGCATATGCGACAACCGCGAGCAGGACCCCCGGACCGAAGGCATGGCCCATCACGACGACACTGACAGCAGCGGCCATACCGCCCAAGGCAAGGACAGCCATCCCCCCGATGATCCAGCGGGTCCTTCGCCCTTCGGTATCTGAGCGAAAGCCCCAATGAGGTCTCGTAATCTGAATTCCATAATAGAGACCGACAAGCAGACCGGGAAGAAGCGCCGGCAGCGACAACTCTACCACCATCAACCGGTTCAGCGTGGCAGTTGTCAGCAAGACAATCGCGCCGAGCGCAGTCTGGACCAGACCAAGCCGCGCGATCTGGATCCAGGTGAGGGTCATGACAAACCTCGCAGGGCGAAGGCCGCTATCATCATGCCCGAGACGTAGAAGAGAACGCCTGTCCCATTATACCATGGCGCTTTCGCCTTCGGGTCTTTGAGCAGTGTATTCATCGCCCAGACCTGTGCACCAAGAAGAGCGGCAACCCCGAGTGCATGAAAAGGCCGGTCCCAAAGCGTCAGCAAAGCGATTACCCCGACCTGCGGCAAGGTCATGATCCAGCAAGCCAATTTGGCGGCGCGATCGGGACCGAGCGTCACGGGAAGCGATGCCACGCCGGTCTGACGGTCACCCTCAAGCGCCTTGAAATCATTGAGCGTCATGATCCCATGCGCTCCGACAACGTAGAGGCCAGCGATCAGAATGATTTGCATCGAAGGGGCGCCCGCGCTCAGAATAGCCGCGCCTGTAAACCAGGGCACACCCTCGTAGCAAAGCGCGACAAGTCCCGGCCCCCACCAGCCTGATCGCTTTAGACGCACCGGCTCCGCCGAGTAGGCCCAGGCAGCAAGAACCGCAAAGACCGTGGCGCCGAATCCCCAAGGACCGAGCTGCATGCCGACAATTAGGGCCAACCCCGTCATCGCAAGAGCAATCCAAAGGCCCCAGCGTCCCGGAACGCGCCCTGATGGAATAGGGCGATCCGGCTCGTTGATCGCATCGACATGCCGGTCGCACCAATCATTGGCCGCCTGGCTCATTCCGCACGTAATCGGACCCGCCAGCAGCACACCTAGTAGGACAAGGCCCCACTGACCGGTCAGGACGGCACCGGACGATATCACGCCGCAAAGATATGCCCAGATTGGCGGAAACCACGTGATCGGCTTGATCAGCCGTAACGTCGCAGATGGTTCGGGCCACTGACGACCAGAGACAGATGAGGTAACACTCATTCTGTCAGCTTATCGAGACAGTCACGGAGTCGGCAAGTGTAAAGCCTGACTTACACCGAGGCGCTCCGTCGCAGCTTCCCGCCAAGGGAGGCCGAAATCAGCCATACGGCACAATCCTGCCTCGCAATCGCTTTTGCTCTCACCTAGAACCGTGCTGACTCAATGGCCGTTCGAACAGCAAACGGCCTCCGACCCGATTGGTTTGGGGCAAAACGCTCCAAGGAAGTCTTGGAGAGCCCTGACAATGACGCGTATGTCTACTTCGACCAAAAGAGTGAATACGGCCACGCGAAAGAGTACTGCGAAGACGACTCTCGTTACCTCGATGAAGGATGAGGCTCCTTATGTGTTGGAATGGGTTGCCTATCATCATGCTCTCGGCTTCAACGATATCCTGATCCTTGCAAATGATTGCACGGATGGAACGGATCAGATTTTAAAGCGACTCGATAACCTAGACTATTGTACTTACCTGGAGAACATCGTCCCTCCGCACAAAAAGCCGCATTCCGCAGCTATGGGCCTCGCGAACGCACATCCGCTGGTAAAGGAAGCTGATTTCGTCCTTGTCCTAGACGCAGACGAGTTTCTCATCCCGAAAGTTGGCGATAACAAGATAGACGATCTCACTCAGCTTATGGACAGCGAGGGTTGGGATGCGTTGGTCATCTCTTGGCGCTTGTTCGGCTCGTCAGGGCAAGTTGAGTTAAGCGAAGAGCTGGTCACCGAGAAGTTTAAGCATTGCTCTGCTCCTAAAAGCAAGGAAGGGGTAAAGACGCTATTCAAAGATCCTCAGGGGCTCCATATCGGGATTCATTATCCGCGTTCGCTTACTAAGAACGGCGTACCGATAAAGGATCTATCCCAACAAAACTGGGTCAATGGAAGCGGCGAAGCGATCAACGTCGACACGCTGACTTGGAACAATAGTAAAGGCCGAGGTGGCAGAGACTACGCCGAGATCGCTCATTTCATGTGTAAGAGCCTTGACGAATACATGCTGAAGATTTTTCGCGGCGATGGAATGATGAATTCGAACCGGCATGGGATAGGCTATTGGAGCCACGCCGATCAGAATACCAACACCGATCTTGGCTTTGACAGCAACAATATTGTAGCGATGAAGGCCGTTCTAGACGATCTCAAATCAGACGCAGAGCTGCGCGAACTCCATGACAGCGCAGTAAAGCGACAACATATTCGCTTGGAAGGCGTACTTTCCAAGCCGGGTGCGAGCGAGCTTCGAGATATCTTGAAACGAAGCACTGATAAATCGCTATCTGAGGCTGATATTGAACGAGCCAAGCACATCGTAAAGGATCTTTCCCCGAAAGATCCCGGACTGGCAGAGCTGGAAGGTCTATTGGATAATAGCTTCCAGTTGTCTTTCATTAACATCACGACAAGTGATCTACCCGTTGCGAAGAAAGTGTTTAATACTTTTAAGGCTTTATCAAAGGAGACTGGCGATTACTTTGTTCACGAGCACAACTTCTCTCGCAAGAGCGTATCTTCAATAATCGAAGCAATCAAGCAGGCGAGATTCCGTGACGCCCACGAACAGACGGTCTTTCGGTTATTTGGCAAATACAAGAAAGCCGAGATAAAGAACAGCTGGGGCGTTTCCAGTGATGCGACGGTCGTTTTCACGAGGAGTAGTGGCGCCATTCGGTCGGGCTACTCTGATGTTCTGATCGAGAAGAATGAGATGGATCATCTTGATGCGCTTAGTTCTACAAAGGGACAGTCTAGATCCGAGATCCTGTCCGATCTGATCTCGTTGGGTTTTGTCGACGACCCGGTCGTATCTCTGAATGCGTATCAAAACGCGCATCATCAGGAGCCGGTATTTTTCTTTGACCTCGAACAGTTCGATGCGCACCGAGAGCAGGTTCACTCTTTTCTAGTCGAGCATGGGTTCCCGAGATCTGCGAGAGACTCCTTCGATGAAGGTCTGGAGCGCCTCAAGCAAAAAGGTGCAGGAAAGCAGTTTAGGGAAAAAGCGAATAAATCCTTCGTGGATCTGGACAGACGGGAATACGGCTTTGATCGTTTTAAGTCTCCTGTTCCCTTGAAGGTCAATTGGTTCAGACGGGGCGGAACAGGGCTTAATTTTGGGGATGAGCTTGGTCCATTTTTGGTCGGCGAGATCCTTGAACGGTCCGTTGAGATGTCCGATGTCGCAGATGCAGATGTCGTCTCGGTTGGGAGTGTGCTGGCCCAAACGAGTAGTGAGGCCAAGCGATCTGGAAGGACAGATCACCTTTTTATTTGGGGAAGTGGTCTTCTAAAGAACCAGTCCAAAAAAATACCCTCAATCCTTACTTTAGGCGCTGTCCGTGGCCCCCGTACCAGAAAGCTGATTGACGGGGATCCCGACGTACCGCTCGGTGATCCGGGTATTCTTGTGTCGCGCTATATCAAGCCAGCCTTCAGCAAGATGTATCGCTGGGGCGTAGTTCCGCACTTCACTCATCGAAACAAGAGCTATGTCAAAGATCCAGTTTCAGCGATTGATGATGCAATTCTGATTGATCCCACTTGGGATCACGTCCGTGTCGTGAAAACTATTTCCGCTTGCGAAGGTATCATATCATCTAGCCTTCACGGACTTATCGTTGCTGACAGCTATAACATACCATGTGTCTGGCTCGATCTGGAAAGCCATAAGGATCATCATTTCAAGTTCGCGGACTATTGCGGTGGAGTGGGTAGAACGTTATTCGATACGATCTCGCTAGACGACTTCCAAAACGCTTTGCGCCAGGATCCTAAAGGTCCGGGGTTTGAGATCGACCCGACGATCGGTGATCGGCTTATCGAGATACTAAAAGAACGCTTCGGCTAGGTATCGCCGCCTTTGTTCAAAAGGCCGTATTTCCGAAGCTTCACATAAAGGGACTGCCTCGAAAGCCCGAGCATTTCTGCAGCGGCTACACGATTGTTTCCGGTCAGTTCAACCGCCGTTTCGATGCACATCTTCTCGACAACGTCGGTTGTCTCAGCAACGATATCCCGCAGTGTGGCAGACCCCATCAGATCCCGAATGGATCGAGAGTCGGTTTCATTGCGTTGAGGCGCTCGAACCGCATCGTTCCGGGAAGCATCCCGCAGGATCATACCGACAACAGGCTCGGCCATTTGATCAAGAATGCTTGCGGAGATCTCGACGGCGCATTCCGCGTCAAACGCCCCTTTCAAACGGGTCGCATACATCTTCATATGTCCGGACCGCTTAGCATTATCAAGCAGGATTTTGAGGTCGATACTCCCCCTGCTAAGAAAATCGGACAACGGTCGTCCTTTGACCGAAAGCCCATGTGCAAAACCGGTCAGGCCGAGGAATGCATCGTTCGCAGACAGGATCGATCCGAACTTGTCGACGAAGAGCATCGCCTCGATCCCGGTCTCGTAGAGCGCCGCCGCCCGATCCGAGGTCGGATCTCCTTCATTGGCGACATCATCATCCAAATCGATGCGGCACAGGATCATCTTTTCCCCGGCGGTCCGGAACACTTTCGGAACGAGGAGAACTTCCCGGCCTGTTTTCGCCAGAGCCACCGAAACGGTGCGCTGATCGCCGGACAAGGCTACATCGGCCAGCTCATCGAGAAGTCCGTCACGCCGGGCAGGGTCAAACACCTGCAGGAAGCTTGTTCCGGGTACAGATTCTCTTGATAAGCCAAGCCGTTTGAGCGCTGGCGCATTGGCGTCGACGATGCGCCCCTTCGACATAGACACATAGACCGCGGCGTCCCGCGTTGCGGACATGAGCGCCCGGTAACGGGTATCGGTGTCGCGTTGAGACTCGTAATCCATCTCAAGCGCAATTTGAGTTTTCACGAGCTGCTGTTGAAGCTCCGAAACAAGACGAAGGTCCCGGCCCAGCATCAGGATCGCACCGTCCGGCCCGATTCTGTGGAAGCTGTAGCGGATTGGGAATTCCCATTCGCTCTTTTGATCCAGATGGTTGAGTTCAACGGATCGCGAAACAGCAGGATCGTCGAGAAACTCCGCAAGACGGTCCTCGAATTTCGGAACGCTCTCGACTGTGAGAAGAGAGCGCATATTCTCCCCCTCCCAATGATCGAGGGTAGACAAATCCGTCTTTTCGGCATCGACGAGAACGGAAAGAATTGCGCCGTTTTCCGATATGACGAGAGCGATATCGGCAACAGCCGCAATGATGTCCCCGAGGATATCGGGACCTATCAGGGGGATCGATCCGCTTGACCAATATTTGGCGCCGCGCGACGTCATGCGTGCTGCGCCATCAGAGAGGTCAGGCGTCGCATCTAACGTTGTCCGGCCTGATGCGCCGGTTTTGCTAGGTAGTCCGTCAGGCCGCAATATTTTAGTGCCTCATCCAAATCGCTCGTGGCACAGTCCGCGCCCGTCAAAGTCTTCACGTCGACCTTTTGTTCCAGAACCGTCCCGCCGATAACTACAGGTGGCGGATTGGCTCGCTTCTTTATTTTATGGACCAGCGTACTCAGAGGCTCAAGCCGTTCGCTTGTCGAAGCGGATATCATCACGACATCGTATCGGGCAGCTTCCAGAAGGCGTTCCAGCTCTTCCAATTCCAGGCCAATGATAAGCCGAACGGCCAGTCCGCGCCGGCGCAATTGACCGGCAAGAATAACCGCACCCAGCGTGTGATAGGCCTCCTTCGCAAGAAGGATCAAAGAGGCAGGTGCGTCGCTTCTGGATAGATCGCTACTGGACCACTCTGTCCCGAGAGTTCGCAAGAGACCCTGAAGACGTGAGGCACCGATCGTCACCGTCGCAAAACTCGCCTCGTCTGAACACCATGCCTCGCCAAGCAAACGTGCGGCTGCGGGAATATAGACATCAGAGATATCGATCGGCTCGATCCCGTCGGCGAGCATACGATCACGGATGGTCATCACATCGCTCGGGTCTGTTGCCTTCGCAGCGTCCGTCAGCTGACCGATGTAATGATCATGGAGGGCAGGCAAGGTCCCTCCTTTGCGGGATGCGAGGACTGAAAGCGCCTGGTTGGCAAGGCGGGCAACCCCGCCGCTCTCTTCATCCGAGGCAGGTGCGGCATCCGACTTGGAGAAGTTCGACATGATGGATCTCCGCGAAGGCTCAGCATCCGCAGTCAAGTCCACGAGGGCTGAGTCTCCATCTGGCGTCCATTGTTCCCCGATGACCTGTCTATGTCAAAGACAATTGACATCTGAGCCAAGCCAATTGGGTGCACAACCGAAACATGCCAATTTTCCTTGCGTGATTCTCAATCCAGCACGCTGATTGAAAACTCTGAGCAAGTGTAAATCTAAGTTGACACTTTTGCAGAGCGACACGTATCCTTTTTTCATGTTGGCAGATCCGACTCCTTCCTCGCTGTCCAGACCGATTGCTCGACCGCTATACACTCCGCAGGAGAGGGCGCGTCGTGACGCGACCGTCTGGACAACCGTCCAAGGGGTACTGGCCCCGCTTCAGTTCGCCGTCTTTCTGATCTCGCTTGGGTTGGTGCTCAGAACTCTCGCAACCGGCGAAGGCTATGCACTGGCAACCGGGTCCATCCTGCTCAAGACAGCGGTTCTTTATACGATCATGATCACCGGAGCGATTTGGGAAAAGGTTGTCTTCGGGCAGTACCTCTTTGCACCCGCCTTTTTCTGGGAAGACGTTGTCAGCTTTGGCGTGATTGCCCTCCATACCCTATATGTCATTGGACTTTTCAGTGGTTGGGCGAGCGCCGATGCACTGCTTTTCATCGCGCTCGCCGCCTATGCCATCTACGTTGTCAACGCCGCGCAATTTGTCTGGAAACTGCGCACCGCCCGGCTCGCGGCATCTGCATGACAGATCTCGCGCCTCCCCCATCCGCCGGATGCAGAAACGCGCCCGTGCTCAAGGAGCGGGGACAAAGGGAAGTCTTCTGCGGCCTCACCGGCATCGTCTGGCTGCACCGCAAGATGCAGGACGCGTTCTTCCTGGTCGTCGGCTCCCGTACCTGCGCCCATCTGCTTCAGTCCGCAGCCGGGGTCATGATCTTTGCAGAGCCGCGGTTCGGAACGGCGATTCTCGAGGAGACAGATCTGGCCGGTCTGGCCGATGCCCATGAGGAGCTTGACCGCGAGGTCGCCCGTCTCCTGTCACGTCGGCCTGACATCCGGCAGCTCTTCCTTGTCGGCTCCTGTCCGTCTGAAGTGATCAAGTTGGACCTAGCGCGTGCGGCTGAACGCCTCACCGAGATCCACGCACCGCGCGTAAGGGTGCTAAACTTTTCGGGTTCTGGGATCGAGACGACCTTCACTCAGGGTGAGGATGCCTGCCTGGCCTCCATGGTGCCTGTCCTGCCCGAAACCGAAGCGCGGGAGCTTTTGGTGGCAGGTGCATTGCCTGATGTCGTCGAGGATCAGATGCTCGAGCTACTTGAGGCTTTGGGGATTGGCCCTGTGCGCACCTTGCCTGCCCGTTGCGCCGATCTCGATCCTAGCGTGGGACCGAATACCGTCTTCGCTCTCACCCAGCCCTTCTTAGGCGATACCCATGCCGCCCTGATCCGCCGCGGCGCCCGCCATATCGAAGCGCCGATGCCGTTTGGTGATGAAGGTACAACCGCGTGGCTCGCTGCAATCGCCAGAGAATTCGGCGTCAGTCAAGAGCGGTTCGAGGCTGTGATATCCGCGCCGCGTGCCCGGGCGCGAAAGGCGATTGCCCAGGCTTCCGAGCCGCTAAAGGGCAAAAGCGTATTCTTCATGCCCGACAGTCAGCTTGAGGTGCCGCTCGCGCGGTTTCTCACCCGCGAATGCGGCATGGACGCGGTCGAGGTCGGCTCTCCCTTCATTCATGACGCTATTGTCGGACCGGATCTAGATCTGCTTCCCGCAGGACCACAGATCTCCGAAGGGCAGGACGTTGAACGGCAGCTCGACCGGGTGCGCAAGGCACGTCCTGATCTGACGGTATGCGGCCTTGGCCTTGCCAATCCGCTCGAAGCCGAAGGGCTGACGACAAAATGGGCCATCGAACTCGTGTTCACGCCGGTCCATTTCTATGAACAGGCCGGCGATCTGGCATCGCTCTTCGCCCGTCCCCTGAACCGCAAGGCGCGTCTTCATCTGGCAAAAAATACTCTCGGGGGTCTGGGGGCAGACAGCCCCCAGCCGGTATCATGAAGCTCTCGGTCTGGACATATGAGGGCCCGCCCCATGTCGGAGCCATGCGTGTCGCGACGGCGATGACGGGTCTGCACTACGTTCTGCATGCACCGCAGGGCGACACCTATGCGGACCTGCTCTTCACCATGATCGAGCGGCGCGATCACCGCCCGCCGGTAACCTACACAACCTTCCAGGCCCGCGATCTGGGGTCGGACACCGCCACGCTCTTCAAGGATGCAGCGCAAGCAGCTTATGAGCGCTTTCAGCCTGAAGCGATGATTGTCGGCGCCTCCTGCACAGCGGAATTGATCCAGGACGATCCCGGAGGTTTGGCCGAGACGATGGGGTTGCCCTGCCCCGTCATCCCGCTCGAGCTTCCGTCCTATCAGCGCAAGGAAAACTTTGGGGCGGACGAAACCTTCTTCCAGATCGTCCGGCATCTCACGCGGCCTGCCGAGCAGGTTCCGATGACCTGCAATATTCTCGGACCGACCGCGATGGGGTTCCGGCATCGCGATGATGTCACCGAAATCCGCAAACTGCTCGAGAGCCTTGGCGTCACGGTCAATATTGTCGCACCATTGGGCGCGACACCAACAGATATCGCGCGTTTGCCCAAGGCGGCGTTTAACGTCTTGCTTTATCCTGAAACCGGCGAAGCGGCCGCGCGCTGGCTCGAGCGGACCCATGGTCAGCCCTTCACAAAGACTGTTCCGATGGGCGTCGGCGCAACCCGTGATTTTGTTGCTGAGATCGCAGAGATCCTCGGGCGGGAGCTGGTTCTCGACGAGACCAACCTGCGGATGCCCTGGTGGTCGCGGTCCGTGGACTCAACCTACCTGACAGGCAAGCGCGTTTTCCTGTTCGGCGATGGCAGCCATGTCATTGCAGCGGCGCGGGTTGCCCGCGACGAAATGGGGTTCGAAGTGGCCGGGATGGGCTGTTACAACCGTGAATTGGCGCGCGCCGTCCGGGCTGCGGCGAAAGATTACGACGTTCCCGCTCTGATTACTGACGACTATCTTGAGGTCGAGGCCGAGATAGAACGCCTGGCGCCGGAGATGATACTCGGCACCCAGATGGAGCGTCATATCGGTAAGCGGCTTGGCATTCCCTGTGCCGTGATTTCGGCCCCCGTCCATGTCCAGGATTTCCCCGCCCGCTATTCTCCGGTCATGGGGATCGAAGGCGCGAACGTCCTCTTCGATACTTGGGTGCATCCCCTTGTCATGGGGCTCGAAGAGCATCTTCTTACGATGTTCCGCGAGGATTTCGAGTTCCACGATGCAGCCGGTCCGTCACATCACGGGCACGGATCCGCCCGGCCGCAATCCTCGGATTCGGGGCGCGCATCGGCAACGCCGATGCCGGCTGGCGACCCCTCGATGGGGTCGTTGGACGGGCCCGTTCTGGAATGGCTCGAGGATGCCGAACGGGAGCTGAAAAAAGTCCCCTTCTTCGTACGTGGCAAGGCGCGGCGCAATACTGAGGCCTTCGCGGTTGAACGGGGTCTGACCGAGATCAGCCGCGACACGCTCTACGAAGCGAAGGCCCATTATGCGCGATGAAATGATCCGCCCCTACCGCATCTGCGTGATCACGCTCGATGCCCACTCCGCAGGCCCCGCTGCGCGGGCCATACAGGATCTTGTCGCCGATTTTCCGGGGCTCGAGATCAACGTCTTCCCGGCTGCGGAATGGGGCGAGCATCCGGAGGCCCTGACCGCGACGAAGGACGCGGTAGCGCAGGCGGATATCATCATCGCCAACCTGCTGTTCCTCGAGGAGCATATTCAGGCAATTCTCCCCGACCTCATCGAGCGTCGCCCGCATTGCGATGCCGTGGTCGGTCTGATCGCGGATCCGCAGATCGTTCAGCTCACCAAGATGGGCGATCTGGACATGTCCAAGCCCGCCTCGGGCGCGATGGCTCTGCTGAAGAAGCTCAAGCCAAAGACCAAGAGCGCATCGAGCGGCGCGAGCCAGATGCGGATGCTCCGCCGCTTGCCCAAGATTCTGCGGCTTATCCCGGGTAAGGCACAGGACCTGCGTGCATGGTTCCTATCGATGCAATACTGGCTCGGCGGCTCAGACGATAATATCCGCGAGATGGTGCGCTTCCTTATCTCGCGCTACGCGGATCGTGCGGAATGGCACGGTGCCGCGGCAGCTGACCCGATCGATTATCCAGAGCTGGGGCTCTATCACCCTGACCTTCCTGGCCATCACATCACTACCGACCTTGCCGATCTGCCGCGAAAAGACGGTCCGACCGTGGGTCTGCTGATGCTGCGGTCCTACATCCTGGCCTCGGACAAGGCGCATTACGACGCGGTTATCCGCGCTTTCGAAGCGGCAGGATGTTCGGTGCGGGCCGCCTTCGCCGGAGGGCTCGACGGGCGCCCCGCGATCGAAACCTATATGCAGGACGTCGACGCGCTGGTCTCGTTGACAGGGTTCAGCCTCGTGGGCGGGCCCGCCTACAATGACAGCGACGCTGCGGTCGATGTGCTGGCCGCGCTCGATGTGCCTTATGTCAGCGCACAGCCGCTAGAGTTCCAGACGCTCCGGCAATGGTCCGAAAGCAAGCAGGGTCTGGGGCCGGTCGAGACGACAATGCTGGTTGCCCTGCCCGAGATCGACGGCGCGACAAATCCATCCGTCTTTGCCGGACGGCATGGCGTTGACGGATGCGATGGCTGCAAGCGGCGATGCCGCGCGGTGCCTCAAAGCAAGGCGATGGCTCCTTGCCCCGAACGGATCGAAGCCCTGGTGAACAAGACCGTGCGGCTAGCTCATCTGCGGCGCAAGGCAAATGCCGAGAAGACCGTTGCGATCACGCTTTTCGGGTTCCCGCCGAATGCGGGCGCTGTCGGGACAGCAGCGTATTTGAGCGTCTTCGAAAGCCTCTTCAATACGCTGCACCGCATGGCTGCTGAGGGCTATGACCTCGAACCACCGGAAAGCGTCGATGCGCTTCGCGCAGCAATGCTGGAGGGTAACGCCTCCCGGTTCGGGCAGCAGGCAAATGTCGCGGCTCACGTGACGGCCGATCGGATCGTCGCGGGAACGCCTTGGCTGGACGAGATCGAAGCGGTCTGGGGTCCGGCGCCGGGACGGCATCAGGCAGACGGTCGCGGTGTCTTCGTTCTGGGCGCGCAGTTCGGGAAGGTCTTCGTCGGAGTGCAGCCAGCCTTCGGCTATGAGGGCGACCCGATGCGGCTGCTCTTTGAGGGCGGGTTCGCGCCCACGCATGCTTTCTCTGCCTACTATCTGTGGCTGAAGGAAGAGCTTGGTGCCGATGTGGTCCTGCATTTCGGAATGCACGGCGCGCTCGAATTTATGCCGGGTAAACAGGCAGGGCTTTCTGGAGCCGATTGGCCTGATCGGCTGATCGGCGGGCTGCCGAACGTCTATCTTTATGCGGCCAACAATCCCTCCGAGGCGACCCTGGCCAAGCGGCGCTCGAACGCGGTGACAATCACACATCTGACGCCTCCGCTTGCGCAGGCAGGGCTTTATAAGGGGCTGGCCGAGCTGAAGGACAGCTTACGGCGCTGGCGCGAGGCCCCGGCAGGCGAGGATCGGTCGGAGCTTGAGGCGCTGATCCGCGATCAGGCGGTCGCTGTCGATCTGAACGGACGCGATCCAGAGCGGCTTTGGCTGGTGTTGCTGGAAACCGAGGATGCGTTGATTACGGATGGCCTTCACGTGGTCGGCCGTCCGATGAGCGCGGCCGCGCGCGCCGATGCTTTATCGCTGATGCAAGGGCATTCCGAAGAAGCGCTGCAGAAAGCCGAAGCGCATCTGGCCGACGAGACCGAGTTGCCTGCCCTGATGCGGGCCCTGTCAGGTCGGTTCATCAAGCCGGTGCCGGGGGGCGATCTTATTCGCAATCCCGAGATTCTGCCGACCGGGCGCAATATTCATGCCTTCGATCCCTTCCGCATGCCGACTGCCTTCGCCATGGCAGACGGAGCCAAACAGGCGAAGGCGCTGCTCGAGACCCACGAAAGCCTGCCGAGAACGGTCGCGCTCGTGCTCTGGGGGTCGGATAATATCAAGAGTGACGGCGGGCCGATTGCTCAGGCGCTCGCCCTTCTCGGAGCGGAGCCGCGCTTTGATGCGTACGGACGGCTTTGTGGCGCGGATGTGGTTCCCCTGGAGCGGCTTGGGCGGCCCCGGATCGACGTGATTATGACCCTGTCGGGCATCTTCCGGGATCTGCTGCCATTGCAAACCAAGATGCTGGCCGAAGCTGCTTTCAAAGCGGCAAGCGCGGATGAGCCGGATGAGATGAACTTCGTCGCGACCCATGCGCGGGCCTATTCCAAGCGGACGGGTTGTTCCCTGGCCGACGCAGCCTTGCGGGTCTTTTCGAATGCGGAAGGCGCCTATGGCTCGAACGTCAACCAGTTGGTCGACAGCTCGGCCTTCGGGGACGAGGACGAACTGGCCGATGCCTATGAGGCCAGAAAGAGCTTCGCCTACGGGGTCGATGGGAAGGCCACTGCCAATCCCGAGCTTCTGCAAGCCACGCTAAAGGATGTGGATTTGGCCTATCAGAACCTTGAAAGCGTGGAGCTTGGGGTGACGACGGTCGATCACTACTTCGACACGCTGGGGGGAATTGCACGCGCCGTGAAGCGGGCCAAGGGCGGGGCCGACACGCCGGTCTACATCGGGGATCAGACGCGAGGCGGCGCCAAGGTGCGAACCCTGGCCGATCAGGTCGCACTCGAGACCCGGTCGCGTTCCCTGAACCCACGTTTCTACGAGCCTTTACTCAAGCATGGTCATGAGGGCGTGCGCCAGATCGAGGCGCATATCACTAACACCGTGGGCTGGTCGGCGACGACCGGTCAGGTCGAGCCTTGGATCTATCAAAGGCTGTCGGAGACATTCGTTCTGGATGAGGCAATGCGCGAGCGGTTGAGCCAGCTCAATCCGCAAGCCTCGATGCGGATGGCGAACCGTCTGCTGGAAGCGTCGGATCGAGACTACTGGGCACCGGACGCGGACACACTGGCCGCGCTTCAGGATGCGGCGGATGCGATCGAAGACCGGATGGAGGGCGTCGCGTGAAGAAGGCAGGACTGAAAATCCTGCCGCGCCTGCGGCGGGCGGAGGGCGCGGCTGCGCCGCGCCGTTTTGAGTATTTTTGGCCAGATGAAGAGGGGCGGCTGTGCCCCACTGAAAGGAGGGCCCTATGAGCCCGCTCGATATCAAAAGCCCTCCGGTTCTGCGGGGTCAGGACGGGGAAGGATCTGTGCAGGTGCATCAGGACGCCTCTGCCAAGATTGAGGGGGCCAAGGTCTTTTCGGTTTATGGAAAAGGGGGAATCGGGAAATCGACGACCTCGTCGAACCTGTCCGCGGCCTTCTCAACCATGGGCAAGCGGGTGCTGCAGATCGGCTGCGATCCCAAGCATGACAGCACGTTCACGCTGACCGGATCTCTGGTGCCGACGGTGATTGACACCCTTAAGGAGGTCGATTTCCACGCCGAGGAGCTACGGCCCGAGGATTTTGTCCATGAAGGCTGGGGCGGCGTGATGTGCGTGGAAGCCGGCGGTCCCCCCGCAGGCACAGGATGTGGCGGTTATGTCGTGGGCCAGACCGTAAAGCTTCTCAAGCAGCATCATCTGCTGGAGGACACCGATGTCGTGATCTTCGATGTGCTGGGCGACGTGGTCTGCGGCGGCTTCGCGGCGCCGCTGCAGCATGCCGACCGGGCGCTGATCGTGACGGCCAATGATTTTGACAGCATCTATGCAATGAACCGGATCATCGCCGCGGTGCAGGCCAAGGCGAGCAACTACAAGGTGCGGCTGGCCGGCTGCGTCGCGAACCGGTCCAAGGATACGGATGAGGTGGACCGCTACTGCAAGACGGTAGGGTTCAATCGGATCGCGCATATGCCCGATCTGGATGCCATCCGGCGATCGCGGCTCAAGAAGAAGACGCTCTTCGAGATGGAGGCTGACGACGACATCCTTGCGGTGCGCGAGGAATATGTGCGGCTGGCCCAAACGCTTTGGAACGGCACGGATCCCCTGGCACCCGCGCCTCTTCCGGACCGCGAGATCTTCGAACTGCTGGGATTCGATTGATGAGTGTCCTGTCTCCGCGCCGTCCCGGGCTTGATCCGGGACCTCTGGCCCCCGGATACGGCGAGACGCGGGACCGGGTCGAACACTATTTCGACCGGACGGCGACGCGGGTGTGGGAACAGCTGACATCAGATGCACCCGTCTCAGGTATTCGTGCGACCGTGCGGGCGGGGCGGGACCGGATGCGGGAGGTGCTGTTATCTCAGCTTGGTCCGGACCTGAGCGGACGGCGGATCCTCGATGCCGGATGCGGAACAGGGGCGCTTTCCTTCGAGCTTGCAGCGCGCGGGGCGGATGTCGTGGCCGTCGACCTGTCTCCCGAGCTGGTGAAGATTGCCGAGGCGCGATGCCCGAAGGGTCTGGCGCGCCGGATCACCTTTACCTCCGGCGACATGACCGATCCGGCGCTTGGGCGGTTTGACCGTGCCGTCGCGATGGACAGCATGATCTACTATTCCGCCGACGATCTGGCGGCCATGATGGGGCGGATCCTGCCGCGTCTAGAGCGCGGGCTCCTCTTTACCGCCGCGCCCCGGACACCGCTTCTGATGACGATGTGGCGGATCGGGAAACTCTTCCCGCGCAGCGACCGTGCGCCGGCTATGGTGCCGCAGACGGCCGCCGGGATCTCATCGGCCTTGCGCCGCGCGAAAGTAGCGGCGCCTCTGCGCGAAATCGACCGGATCTCCTCGGGCTTTTACATCTCCACCGCCCTTGAGGTCGCACCATGATGAAGGGCGCCATTAAGCAGATGGGGTTGAGGATGCTGCCGTTCTCGGATGCAGCCTCTCCAGATCTGCCGATGGCGCAGCTATTGCGTCTGTCGCTGTTCCAGGTCTCTGTTGGCATGGCAGCGGTGATGCTTCTGGGCACGCTCAATCGCGTGATGATTGTCGAGTTGAGCGTGTCGGCCATCGTGGTCGCAACGATGATCGCGATCCCCGTCCTTGTCGCACCCTTCCGCGCCGTGCTGGGGTTCCGGTCGGACACCTATCGCAGCGCGATCGGATGGAAACGGATCCCGTATCTTTGGTTCGGATCGCTGTGGCAGTTCGGCGGCCTTGCGATCATGCCGATGGGGCTGCTTGTCCTATCCGGGTCGCAAGCCACGGGGCCAAGCTGGGCCGGAGAGGTCGGCGCGGCGCTCGCTTTCCTGCTGACCGGGATTGGCATGCATATGACCCAGACCGCCGGGCTGGCGCTGGCGGCGGACCGGGCGACTGAGGAGACGCGGCCCAAGGTCGTGGCCCTGCTTTACGTGATGTTCCTTGTCGGGATGGGCGTCTCGGCCCTGATCGTCGGGGGGCTTCTCCAGAATTTCAGCCAGCTGCGGCTGGTGCAGGTTGTGCAAGGGACCGCGGTTGTCACGATCGTTCTGAATGTCATCGCATTGTGGAAGCAGGAGCGAATGGCTCCGATGACAAAGGCCGAGCGCGAGGTTCCTCGGCCCGACTTCGGGCTGGTATGGAAGGAGTTCGCGCAGGGCGACACGATGCGGCTGCTGGTCGTGATCTTTCTGGGAACGATGGCGTTTAACATGCAGGATGTTCTGCTGGAGCCCTATGGAGGAGAGATCCTCGGCCTGTCGGTCTCTGCAACGACGCTCCTGACGGCGGCCTGGGCCTGCGGGGCACTGGGCGGCTTCGCGCTCGCGGCCAATCGACTGGCGTTGGGGCGGGATGCACACCGGCTGGCGGGAGGCGGGATCCTGGTTGGGCTACTTGCCTTCACGCTGGTTATATTTTCGGCGCCCATTGGGTCGCCGCCGATGTTCTTTGTCGGTGCGCTGCTCATCGGATTTGGCGGAGGGCTTTTTGCGGTGTCGACCCTGACAGCGGCCATGGCCTTGCCGGTCCAAGGACATGCCGGGCGCGGGCTTGCCCTTGGCGCCTGGGGCGCGGCGCAGGCAACGGCGGCGGGTCTGTCGATTTTCCTAGGCGGCGCGATCCGGGATCTCGTCACGCTTCTGACGGCGAACGGACAGTTCGGAGAGGCTCTGGCCACTCCCGCAACAGGATACTCGGCGGTCTATCACCTCGAGATCGGGCTGCTTTTCATCACACTCATTGCTTTGGGGCCGCTGGTGCGGCGCCGGATGCTGACCGGGCAGGCGGAGGGCTCTTTCGGGCTTGCCGACTTCCCCACCTGACCAACGGAGGACACCCAAATGGTTGGAACGGAATTTTTCGGAAACTTCGATCTGGCAAGCGCCGCGATCTGGCTCTTCTGGATCTTCTTTGCCGGGCTGATCTACTACTTGCAGGTCGAGAATATGCGCGAAGGCTATCCACTGGAAGATGACGAGGGGAACCTCGCGCCCAATCAGGGACCCTTTCCGCTGCCCAAGCCCAAGACGTTCAAATTGCCTCACGGGCGCGGCGAGCTGACGGTGCCGACGATGGCCCCCGAAAGCCGCGATGTGGCGCTTGCCCGAACATCCCACGCAGCGGGTTCGCCCTTTGTGCCGACCGGAGATCCGATGGTCGACGGTGTCGGACCAGCGGCTTGGGCGCCGCGCGAGGACCTACCGGAGCTGGATGGTCACGGGCATCCGAAGATCCAGCCGCTGTCGATGGTCGAAAGCGAATTCGGCATCAGCGCCGGGCGCGATCCGCGCGGCCTGCCCGTTCAGGCTGGTGACGGAGAGGTCGTGGGCCGCGTTGTCGATCTGTGGGTCGACGTACCCGAGCAGATGGTGCGGTTCCTGACCATCGACCTCAATCCTGAGGGGACCGGGCGCACCCGGCTTGCCCCGATCCATATGTGCCGGATCAAGTCCGACCGGGTGAAGATCCGGTCGCTCTACGAGCACAACTTCGAGGGGATTCCGCAGATCAAGTCGGACCGCGAGATCACCAAGCTCGAAGAGGAAAAGATCATGGCCTGGTATGCGGGCGGCACGCTCTATGCCTCGCCCAAGCGTCTCGAAGCGCAGTTCTAAGGGAAACCTGCGGGGCGGCCTCGCCAGCCGCCCGGCCCAATCGCGAGGAGGGAGCCCGCGATGAACCACGACGATTTCAAGTTCGAACCCGTAAGGGGACTACCCGAGGCGTTGCCTCCCGGGGAGGTGATCCTCTGGCAAGGTGCACCCTCGCCATGGCGGCTCGCCCGCGAGGCGCTCGGGCTCTACTGGGTCGCTGGGTATTTTGCGCTGCTGGCGGTTTGGCGGGTGGGTGTGTCCTCCACCACCGAACCGTTTGGCCTCGCAATGGCCCATGCCATTCCATTTCTCGTAATTGGCGCGGTCGCCTGTTCGGTGCTGATGCTGATCGCCCTCATTCAAGCGAAAGCGACGGTCTACACACTGACCAACAAGCGGGTCGCGATGCGGATTGGAGCGGCGCTGACAATGACGCTGAACCTGCCCTATACGCAGATCGCCAATGCGGAGCTCGACAAGCGCAAGTCGGGCCATGGCACTATCGCCTTCGAGCTGATCGGTGAGACGCGGTTCAGCTACATTCTGTGCTGGCCGCATCTCAAACCATGGCGGATGCGCAAGACCGAGCCCGCATTGCGCTGCGTTCCGAATGCCGCGCGGGTCGCTGAGATCTTTGCCGAGGCCGCCGAAACCCGGCTGTCCGAGCCACAGATCGAACGGGTCGCAGACATTCAGCAGATCGCGGCGGAGTAACGGATATGAGCAATCTTGAAAGCCAGATGCGTCTTCGCGACAAGGAGATGGTCCCCCGGATCCTTGTCTTTGCAATGTTCTCCGTGATGGCCCTGTCGCTTGCGATGGTCACCTTCGCCACATTGACAGACCGACCAAAAGTCGGGGTTCTTGCCGGAAGCGCCATCGTTAAAGATGTCACAATCCTGATGAAGGGAGACCGAAACGGGAAGGTCACCGTCTTTAATACCGATGGTGTGGAAATTGCCCGCTCGGACGAAAGCCGTAACGGGTTCATCAGCGTCATGTGGCGGATGCTCGACCGCAAGCGGATGCTCAACGATGCGGATCCGGATGCTCCGGTCCGGGTGGCATTGCTCGAGAACGGGCATGTTTCCGTGATCGACGACGCGACCGACTTTTCGGTCGAGCTGATCGGATACGGAAAAGACAACGTAGCCGCATTCCAGCGGTTGATTGACTGACATCAAGGCGGCGGCCAGCCACCGTCGTCTTGGATCGCAACATCAGAGGAGGGAACCTGATGGGACTACTGACGAGAGAGAAGGAGACGGCCCCCTGTACCGTAACGGTCAGCCACCGCTTCGAGGAACTGTCGGCGCATGTGCGGTTCGACAATGGTGCCGTCGTGCATCCCGGTGACAGCGTTCAGGTCCACGGCGCCGAGATCATGGCGCCCTACGGCGAGGTCATCGAGGAGAAGCGCCAGGCCACGATCACGCGGGCATCCAAGCTCGAACGGCTTTGGACGCGCGCGACGGGTGATTTCGAGTTCATGGAATTGTGCGAATTCAGCTTCTCCGAAGAGGTGATGTCATGAATGTCCAGGCCAAGAAGCACTCTGCCGATGCCGCGACCGCCGAGGAAGGTCTCGCTGCCGATAACATGGCGATGCCCGTCGATAGCAAGACGGCAACCGAAGTCGCGATGCAGAACACGCTGCTGACGCCGCGGTTCTACACGACCGATTTCGACGAGATGGATGCGATCGACGTGACCCCGGTTCGCGAGGACTGGGATGCGTTGATCGCTCGGATGACCTCGGATCCGAACAAGGGTCACTTCAAGAAAAACGAGGACTGGGATCAGGTCGATTGGGACGGCATGGATCCGGAATTGAAGCGCGAATTCATCGACTTCCTGATCTCATCCTGCACGGCCGAGTTTTCAGGCTGCGTCCTGTACAAAGAGATGAAGCGGCGCGGGTCAAACAGCGACATTACGACCCTCTTTCAGCTGATGGCGCGGGACGAGGCGCGGCATGCGGGTTTTATCAACGATGCGCTGCGCGAAGCCGGAATCGCTGTGAACCTCGGCTTTCTGACGCAGCAGAAGAAGTACACCTATTTCCGCCCCAAGTTCATCTATTACGCGACCTATCTGAGCGAGAAGATCGGCTATGCCCGTTACATCACGATCTTCCGCCATCTTGAGGCGCATCCTGAGCACCGCTTCCACCCGATCTTCAAATGGTTCAAGGAATGGTGCAACGACGAGTTCAGCCATGGCGAAGCCTTTGCTTTGCTGATGAAAACCGATCCCAAGCTAACGTCGGGCGGCAATAAGCTGTGGATCAAGTTCTTCCTGACGGCGGTTTATTCGACAATGTGGGTGCGCGATCATCAGCGGCCTGCCTTCCACGAGGCGCTTGGCGTCGATACGACGTGGTATGGGCAGGAGGTGTTCCGCAAGACGTCCGAAATTTCCAAGCAGGTCTTTCCGATCACGCTCGACATTGATCATCCGCGTTGGCGCAAGGGGCTGGACCGGCTCGAAGTGGCGAACCGGCAGATTGCCAAGGGTAAAGTGTCGGGTGGCCTGGGGGGGTCGTTGAACCGCATGGCCGGGATGGCGAAGGCTGCGGCGGCGTTCGTGTCGCTCTATACCATTCCTGCAATCAAGCATGACATCCCCGAGGATACCCGGTTGGAGCCAGCTTATTGAGTCTTAGCAGCTTTATAAACGCGCGGCTCTTCGCAGCCAAAGGTTCCGGCTTATGGCCGGGCCTCACGGGGGGATGCTCATGAGCCTCTCGCCGTGGATCGCCGCGCTTTCGGCGCTGTTTCTCTGGTGGTTCTCGACCGGCGCGCTTCTGCTGCTCGTGCGGCGGGCCGACCGGGCCGGGGGATGGGCGCATCGGCAGCTTCTCATCATGGCTGTGCCGCTTTTGGTGCTGGGGGTGATCGGTCTTTGGCAGTCGTTGGCCTGGGACGGGATCGGCGGCGTCTACGTTGGATTTGCGGCGGCTCTAGCGATCTGGGGCTGGATCGAATTGGCGTTCCTGACCGGCATCATCACCGGACCCGAACGGGCGCCCTGCCCTCCGGGATTGTCGGGTCTGGCCCGGTTTTCAAAGGCTTGGGGGACGGTTGCCTGGCACGAACTGGCTTTGACGATGGGTCTTCTGCTGATCGTTATCGTCTCGAGCGGCGCTGAAAATCAGGTGGGTCTGTGGACCTACGTGATCCTCTTCGTTGCGCGCATCTCGGCCAAGCTGAACCTCTTTTTCGGCGTGCCGCATATGACGACCGAATTTATCCCGCGCCCGCTGTCCCATATGGCCAGCTATTTCCGCAAAGGATCGGTCACGGCGGCCTTTCCCATCGGGATCACGGTGCTGACCTTTGCGGCGGCATGTTTCCTGTTTCAGCTCAGCCTCGCCGAGACCGATGCGGAGGCGGCCACATGGGCGCTTCTGGCGGCGATGGCGGTGCTCGCAACCCTCGAACATTGGCTGATGGTGGTGCCGCTGGCCGATGCGAAACTCTGGCGCTGGATGCTTCCCGCGCCTCTGCCTGCCTCTCAAGACGAAAGACCCAGATCATGAATTACGACGCGCTTTTTCAAGACCAGCTCGACACGCTCAAGGCCGAGGGCAACTACCGGATCTTTGCAGAGCTGGAGCGGCAATGTGGAAAATTCCCGCGAGCCGCGAACCACCATCAAGATGGCGTGCGCGACGTAACCGTATGGTGTTCCAACGATTATCTGGGAATGGGGCAGCATCCCGCAGTGATGGAGGCCATGTGCGAGGCCGTTCAGCGCTGCGGTACGGGGGCCGGCGGGACGCGAAATATCTCTGGGACGAACCACGATCACCTGCTTCTTGAGGCAGAGCTGGCGGATCTTCATGGCAAGGAGGCGGCGCTTCTTTTCACCAGCGGATATGTGTCGAACTGGGCGGCGCTGTCGACGTTGGGATCGCGGCTGAAGGATTGCGTGATCCTGAGCGATGCGGGCAATCATGCCTCGATGATCGAGGGGATCCGGCACAGCCGGGCAACCAAGGTGATCTGGAAGCATAACGATGTCGAGGATCTGGAGCGCAAGCTGCGGACGCTGCCTGCGGACGTGCCCAAAGTCGTAGCCTTCGAGAGCGTCTATTCGATGGATGGCGATATTGCTCCGATCCAGAGAATCGTTGAAATTGCAGAGAAATACGGCGCGATGACCTACCTGGACGAGGTCCACGCGGTCGGTCTTTACGGGCCTCGCGGCGGCGGGATCTCCGAGCAGGAGGGCGTGGCCGACCGGATCACTCTGATCGAGGGAACGCTTGGAAAAGCCTATGGTGTGGTGGGCGGATATATCACCGGATCGGTCGCTCTTTGCGACTTTATCCGAAGCTTTGCCAGCGGGTTCATCTTTACCACGGCCTTGCCTCCGGCAGTGGCCGCGGCGGCGCGGACGTCGATTGCGCATCTCAAGGTCAGCCATTCGGAGAGAGCGCGTCAGAGGCGTCAGGTGGCGCTGCTTAGATCGCGGCTTGATGCGCAGGGGATCCCGCATCTGATGAACGACAGTCATATCGTGCCGGTGATGATCAAGGATCCGGTGAAGACCAAGATGCTGGCCGATATCCTGATGGACGATTGGGGCATCTACGTGCAGCCGATCAATTATCCGACTGTCCCTAAAGGCATGGAAAGATTGAGGTTTACGCCGTCTCCGCTGCATTCGGATGCCGATATCGAGCATCTGGTCTCGGCGCTTTCTGTCCTATGGAAGCAGTGCGCGATCAATCATGCGGTTGCGTGATATTGTATGACAAGTCGAGATGCGCTTTGTCTGGACCAGCTATCGAGACATGCTAGGTTCCAACACAATGTGGTCTATGGATTACTGAAAAATCGTAAGGGAGTTCCTATGAAACATCTTGCCATTGCCGCTGCGGCGGCGCTTTTGACGGCTCCGGTTCATGCGGAGGGTCATATCGATCTGAGCGGCCTGCAAGGTGATGCAGCCGCCGGAGAAGAGCAGTTCAACCGGCAGTGCGTGGCGTGCCACGTGGTGGTCGACGAGGAAGGCGAAACGATTGCCGGACGCAATGCCCGGACCGGCCCAAACCAGTATGGTCTGGCCTACGAACTCGTTGGAAATGAAGAAGATTTCCGCTATTCCGACGGTCTGATCGCGATCGGCGAGACCGGTCAGCGATGGACCGAGGACGCTTTTGTGGCCTATGTTCAGGACCCCACCGGCTGGATCCGCGAGACGCTGGATGATCGCCGGGCGCGGGGCAAGATGAGCTATAAGGTGCGCGACGAGCAGGAAGCCTATGATCTTTTTGCCTATCTCGCATCGGTTGGTCCGGTCCTGGAAGGCGAAAAGCTGGAAGCTTTTGAGGCGGATACGGCTGAAGGCAGCTAAACCCCTCTTTCGAAACGATTTTGAGCCGCCTTCGGGAAACCGGGGGCGGTTTTTTCGTGTCTGATGATAGGATTTGAGGCTCGCTGGAGGACGGGTTCGAAGGGTCTGACGGAAAACAAAGGTTAACACGCCGGTTTTCCGAAATTTGGGCATGCGGCATCCGGTCGGAGTGCCGTCGGCATCTGGTCGGAGGATTCGCCGCGCGGTGGCGGATTAACGCTGCGCACGGTGCCCCCTCCGCAACGGGGATCTACAATCCATCCTTTAAGACATGGATTGTTTCAGCGCCTCCCGCCCCCTCAAAGATGGGCCGGGAGGCGCCGGATCAGAAGTCGAGATTCTCGACCGAGAGCGCGTTCTGCTGGATGAACTCGCGGCGGGGTTCGACGACGTCTCCCATTAGCTTGGTAAAGAGATCGTCGGCATCGGCAAGGTCCTCCACCTTGACCTGCAGCAGGGTGCGGGCGTCGGGGTCGAGCGTGGTCTCCCACAGCTGGTCGGGGTTCATCTCTCCGAGGCCCTTGTAGCGCTGGAGGGTGTTCCCCTTCTCGCCCTCTTCGAGGATCGCCTTGAGCAGGTCCAACGGGCCATGGATGAGCTGCGTGCGCTCCTTGCGGTGGAGCGTCGCGGGCGTCGCGTAGATCTCTTGCAGGGACTGTGTGAAGCTGCCGGTGCGGCGCGCCTCGCCGGAGCGGAGCATCGGGCCGTCGAGGGTGCGCACCTCTTCGACGCCGCGCAGGAGGCGGGCAAGGCGGATGCCGCGATCCTGCGTGATGCGACCTTGCCAGCCCTGTTCGTATTCCAGCGCGATCAGGTCGAGCCTGCGGGCGACGCGGTCGGCGGTGCCTTGCAGGTCGCTGTCGACCACGCCGGGCACGAAGGCGCCCGCGATGGCCGCCTGTTCGAGGATGTGGCGCGGGTAATGCGTCGGAAAGGCATCGAGGACGCGGCGCAGCTGGCGCGCTTCATCGACGATGCGGCGCAGGTCCTGACCGGTAATCTCGGAGCCGTCGCCAAGGCGCAGCATCGCACCATCGATGCCCTGGTCGATGAGGTAGTCCTGCATCTCGGCCTCGTCCTTGAGGTAGACCTCGGACTTGCCGCGGCTGACCTTATAGAGCGGCGGCTGAGCGATATAGAGATAGCCGCCTTCGATCAGTTGGGGCATTTGGCGGAAGAAGAAGGTCAGCAGGAGCGTGCGGATATGCGCGCCATCCACGTCGGCATCGGTCATGATGACGATCTTGTGGTAGCGCAGTTTGGAGATGTCGAACTCGTCCCGGCCAATGCCGGTGCCGAGGGCCATGACCATGTTGCCGATTTCCTGAGAGCCGAGCATGCGGTCGAAGCGGGCCCGCTCGACATTCAGGATCTTGCCCTTGAGGGGGAGGATGGCCTGTGTCCTGCGGTCCCGGCCCGTCTGGGCGGAGCCGCCGGCGCTGTCGCCCTCGACCAGGAAGATCTCGGTATTGGCGGGGTCCTTGTCGGAGCAATCCTTGAGCTTGGAGCTGAGGAAGTTCATGTCCATCGGGTTCTTGCGGCGCGTCAGGTCGCGCGCCTTGCGGGCGGCCTCACGGGCGAGCGCGGCTTCGACGATCTTGCCGACGATCTGCTTGGCCTCGTTCGGGTTTTCCTCGAACCATTCGGCGAGCTTTTCGTTCACCAGATTTTCGACCGCCGGGCGGACCTCGGAGCTGACGAGCTTGTCCTTGGTCTGGGAGCTGAACTTGGGGTCGGGCACCTTGACCGACAGAACACAGGTCAGCCCTTCGCGGGCATCGTCGCCGGTGAAGGAGACTTTCTCCCGCTTGGCGATGCCGGAGGTCTGGGCGTAGCTGTTGATCGTGCGGGTCAACGCGCCGCGAAAGCCCGCCATATGGGTGCCGCCATCGCGCTGCGGGATGTTGTTGGTGAAGGGCAGCACGTTCTCGTGGTAGCTGTCGTTCCACCACATCGCGATCTCGACGCCGATATCGTCGCGCGTGCCTTCGATGAAGATCGGCTCGGGCAGGACGGCGGTCTTGGACCGGTCGAGATATTTGACGAATTCCTTGACGCCGCCTTCGTAGAAGAGCTCGGTCTCGAGCGGTTCGGCGGGGCGTTCGTCGCGCAGCAGGATGCGGACGCCGGAATTGAGGAAAGCCAGTTCGCGCAGGCGCTTTTCCAGCGTCTCGAAGGAATAGTCGAGGTTCGAGAACGTGTCGGTCGAGGCCATGAAGCGGACCTCGGTGCCGGTGCGGTCGGTGTCGCCGAGCACTTTGAGATGCTTGGTCGTGAAGCCGCCTTCAAAGCGGGCCACGTGTTCCTTGCCCTCGCGCCAAATGCGCAGCTCGAGCCAGTCGGAGAGCGCGTTGACGACCGAGACGCCGACGCCGTGCAGACCGCCGGAGACCTTGTAGGAATTGCTGTCGAATTTGCCGCCCGCATGGAGCTGGGTCATGATGACCTCGGCCGCGGAGACGCCTTCTTCTTCGTGGATGCCGACGGGAATTCCGCGCCCGTTATCGGAGACAGAGACAGAGCTGTCGGCATGGATTGTGACGGTGACGCGGTCGGCGTGACCGGCGAGCGCTTCGTCGATGCCGTTGTCCACGACCTCGTAGACCATATGGTGCAAACCCGAGCCATCATCGGTGTCGCCGATATACATACCGGGGCGCTTGCGAACCGCCTCTAACCCCTTGAGAACTTTGATGGAATTTGCGCCGTAGTCCTCCGGCGCGGGAGTGGCATCTGCCATGGGATTTTCCCCGAATTATTGATGGCCCTATATACGAAGTGTGGGGGCGAATGTCACCCTTTGGCGCTATATTTTGTGTGCCTTGGTGGGGGTGATGTCAGGGGGCGATGCGCGAGATGCCATCGGTTTCCAGAACCTCGATCCGCTGGGCGCGGTCGCCCAGATCCTCGAAGAGCTCGGCGCCCGTTCCGGTCATCCAGGCCTGGGCGTTCAGGGCGATGATCTCGTCATAGAGCGCGGCGCGGCGACCGGCATCGAGATGGGCGGCGACCTCGTCCAGAAGCAGGAGCGGCGGGGTGCCGATCTGGGCCGCAAGGGCGCGGGCATTGGCGAGGATGAGGGAGATGAGGAGGGCCTTCTGCTCTCCGGTGGAGCAATCGCGGGCGGGGATGTCCTTGGCCGCGAAGGTGGCGAGAAGGTCGGCGCGGTGTGGGCCGACAAGCGTGCGGCCCGCGGGCAGATCGCGGGGACGGCTGGTCGCGAAGGCGGCGCGGAGGGCGTCTTCGGCGTCCGGGGCGTCATCGTCCAGCGCGAGGGTCGCCGTGGGGAAGGCGGTTTCGGTCGCCTCTTGGGCGGCGGTGAGCTGCGCGATGGTGTCCTTGCGGTTGGTGGTAATCTCGGCTCCCGCCTTAGCCATCGTCGCCTCGAGCGCGGCGTACCAGTGGGGGTCGCGGACCTGATCTTTGAGCAGGCGGTTGCGTTCTCGCATGGCCTTTTCATAGGTCAGGACCGCCTCACCATGGCGCGGCTCGAACGACAGAGCGGCGCGGTCGAGGAACCGGCGGCGGCCGTCGGCGCCCTCGATCCAGAGCCGGTCCATCGCCGGGATAAGCCAGAGGACGCGGGCGATGCGACCCAGCGCCGTCTGGCTGGTGGTTTTGCCGTCGATGCGGGTCTGGCGGGCGGCATGATCCTCGGACCAGGTTTCGATTTCGTGGGTGCGTCCCTGGGCGGTCAGATCGGCAGTGATTTTCCAGCCGATCGCCTCGGGGCGGCGCGTCATCTCTTGCGCGGAGGCGCGGCGCAGGCCGCGACCGGGAGAGAGCAGCGAGACCGCCTCGATCAGGTTGGTCTTGCCTGCACCGTTGGGACCGAAGATCGCGACGGGGCGCGGATCAAGGTCGAGCACCGTGCGATGGTGCGAGCGGAAATGGCTGAGGGTGAGGCGGGTGAGCGCGGTCATGCGCCCCGGGCGGCCTCAGACGCGCATCGGCATGACGACATAGACCGCGCTTTCGTCATTGCCTTCGCGCATCAGGGTCGGATCGCCGCTGGCATTGAAGAGGAAGACGGCGTTCTCACGATCCACCTGCCCCGCGATTTCGAGCAGGTATTTGGCGTTGAAGCCGATCTCGAGCCGTTCGTCGCCATAGGCCACGGCAAGCTCTTCCTCGGCATTGCCGGCATCGGGCGCGTTGACGGAGAGGACGAGGCGATCCTCGTCGATCTGCATCTTGACGGCGCGGGAGCGTTCGGAGCTGACAGTGGCGACACGGTCGACGGCCTTGGCGAAGTCGGCGGCGTCCACCTCGAGCCGCTTGGTGTTGTTCTGCGGGATGACTCGCGTGTAGTCGGGGAAGGTGCCGTCGATGACCTTGGAGGTCAGGGTGATATCCTCGGTCGCGAAGCGGACCTTGGTTTCGGAGACGGAGACGGCGATCTGGGCGTCGTCATCGTCGAGCAGCTTGCGCAGTTCGGCGACCGTCTTGCGCGGGACGATGACGCCCGCCATCTCGGCGGCGCCGTCGGGCAGGTCGGCATCGATGCGGGCGAGGCGGTGGCCGTCGGTGGCGACGCAGCGCAGCTGTTTGCCGCCCTCGCCGTCGGCGACATGCATATAGACGCCGTTGAGATAATAGCGCGTCTCTTCAGTGGAAATCGCGAATTTCGACTTGTCGAAGAGGCGGCGCAGCATCGGGGCGGGCGCGGCGAAGTTCGTGTCGTAATCAGCGGATGCCATGACGGGGAAGTCTTCGCGCGGGAGCGTGGCGAGCTGGAAATGCGAGCGGCCCGCCTCGATGGCGAGGCGGCCCGTAGTGCCGTCATCGGCGAGCGTGACGAGCGCGCCGTCAGGCAGCTTGCGGACGATTTCGTTGAGCGTGACGGCGTTGACCGTCGTGGCGCCTGCCCGTTCGACCTGGGCGGGGGCGCGATCGACGACCTCGATATCGAGGTCGGTGGCGCGGAAGGTGACACGGTCGCCTTCGGCTTCGATCAGGACATTGGCGAGGATCGGGATCGTGTTGCGGCGTTCGACAACGGATTGGGCCTGGGCCACGGCCTTGAGAAGGGCGGCCCGCTCGATGCTGATCTTCATATCCCTGTTCCTGCTTTTGACGTGCCCGGGTCCGACGGCCCCAGCCGGGACCGCGACGGTAGCCGTTTCGGGGGGAGCCTCAAGAGGTTTTTGTGACGGGGCTGTAACCTGTTGCGCCCGGGCCTACTCTTCCAGCTGGCGGCGCAGATTTTCCAGATCGTCCGAGAGCTGGCTGTCCTTGATCCTGAGATCCTCGATCCGGCGAACGCCGTGGATGACGGTGGTGTGGTCGCGTCCGCCGAACCGGCGCCCGATCTCGGGCAAGGAGCGGGAGGTCATCTGTTTGCAGAACCACATGGCGACCTGGCGGGGGCGCGCATAGTCGCGTTTGCGCTTGGGGCCGATCATGTCGCTGAGGCGGATCGAGTAGTATTCGCTGACCTTGCGCTGGATCTCTTCGACGGTGACCTTGCGTTCCGAAATCCGCAGGATGTCGGCGAGGCAGTCCTGCGCGAGTTCCAGCGTGATCTCGCGGCCGACGAGCGAGGAGAAGGCAAAGAGCCGGGTCAGCGCGCCTTCGAGGACGCGGACATTGGTCGAGATGCGGTGAGCGAGAAATTCCAGCACGCCATCGGCGACGACCACGTCGGGGTCAGTGTTCTGATGGGAGGTGAGCTTGGATTGCAGGATGCCGAGGCGCAGCTCGTAATCGGTCGGGTGCAGATCGACGACGAGGCCGCATTGTAGGCGCGATTTGATGCGGTCTTCGAGATCCTTGATCTCTCCCGGCGCGCGGTCGCCGGAGATGATGATCTGCTTTTGATCGTCGATGAGCGAGTTGAACGTGTGGAAGAATTCTTCCTGCGTGGAGGATTTGCCGGCGATGAACTGGACGTCATCGACCATCAGCACGTCGACGGAGCGGAAAAGGTGCTTGAAGTCCATCATCGTGTTGTCGCGGATGGCGCGGACAAACTCGTACATGAACTTTTCAGCGGAGATATAGAGCACGTTGAGCTCTGGCTGACGCTGGCGCAGCTCGTGGGCGATGGCGTGCATCAGGTGCGTCTTACCAAGACCCACGCCGCCATAAAGAAAGAGCGGGTTGAAGCTGACCGGACCGCCTTCGGCAACGCGTTTGGCGGCGGCATAGGCCAGCTCGTTCGGCTTGCCGACGACGAAGCGGTCGAAGGTAAAGCGCTCTTCCAGAGCGGGGGACGGGACGGTCGCAATGCCGGACGGCGCGGCTGCGACGTTGGCGACATCGAAAGCCAGGCGCTTGACGCTCTCTCCGGAGCGGTTGAGCTGGTAGATGATCTGGTCCGCGAAGTTCTGCGAGACGTAGTTGCCGATGAAGGTCGTGGGGACACCGAAGGTACAGACGCCGTCTTTCAGGTCTCGAAAGACGAGAGGCTCGATCCAGCTTGTATAGTGGCTTGTGCCGAGCGTTTTCTTGAGCTCATTGCGGACTACTCCCCATTGATCCTTCGTCATTCCCACCTGCGCCTGTTCCCGTTCGATCTTCACCAAAGGGTGGATATTTCCCCCCTTCGGACGGCCCTCGTTCGCCGCCCTGTTCCCAACGGTTCCTCATCCTTTTCGCAGGACAAAACCGGCCATGTCCGGTGCAACCCCGTTGCACGCGGTACGCCTTGACCGGCGTTTGACGAAGAGCCCGCCTGCGCAGATGGAGGGGCATCTGTCGATGCCTCGGTCCCGCGCAACGGACCCGTTCGGACATGTCTGTTGCTATGACGAACCGCGACGGATCGTCAGCTGCAGACGCGAAGCGTTGATCTTGCGAGCGACCTCCGTGGCCGATCCGGACCTTGCCTCACCGTGAATCACAGACCCCAAAACGAAGTGTCCGCGCAGTCGTCCCAACCGACGATGCCGACTTTGAGGTCTGTCTCTTCACCATGTCCCCCCAGGACGATGTGAATCGCATGGGGCAAGCTAGCAAGGGCGCTGCGGACCTCGCAAGATGAACAACACCCTTGACTAAACAAATGCTGAATCGAATCTCGAACTCGTAATCCCATCAAAGACTTGCCGCGGGAGCATCCTTGGCAGACTGCCCGTTTGGCGAGACTCCCGACGCACTGGTCGCGCCGTTTTTGTCACTAATCTGTTTCAAAAGTGTGCGCCTATGGAAGGGTCGGCCAGACTCTGCCACCCGGCGGATCCGGCGCCTCGCTCCCCCCCTCCCCCGGAACGACAAATGGCCCCGCAGATTTCCCTGCGAGGCCATCGTGGTCCGATCCAACCGGCGGCGCGATTAGCCGATGGCTTTGACGCGAGCCGACAGGCGGGACAGTTTCCGGGAGACGGTGTTCTTGTGGTAGACGCCCTTGGTGACGCCGCGCATCAGTTCGGGCTGAGCCGCGCGCAGGGCCGCGGTCGCCGCTTCTTTGTCGCCGGAGGCGATCGCCTCTTCGACCTTGCGTAGGAAGGTGCGGATGCGCGAGCGGCGTGCTTTGTTGATCTGGAAGCGCGTCTCGTTCTGGCGGGCGCGCTTTTTAGCCTGGGCGGAGTTTGCCATGTGTCGGTGTCCCTTTGCCGGGTTGATGTAAGTCGCACGTCACCCGCCAAATCCGGAACGTCGGTCGCCGGGACGAATCGAGCCTGAGAAGCGGGCTACACGCGCATGTCTGGCGGCGGTCTTTGAGCGAAGTCGGGCCTGCGGTCAAGCCCTATCCGCTATTTGTCGCGGAACTGGGCCTCGCGTTTTTCGATGAAGGCGGCCATGCCCTCGGCCTGATCCTCGGTTGCGAAGAGCGCGTGGAAGAGGCGGCGTTCAAAGAGCAGACCTTCGGAGAGCGTGGTCTCGTAGCTGCGGTTGACGGCTTCCTTGACGGCCATCGTGGCGATCTGGCTTTTCTCGGCGATCTTACCCGCGCAGGCGAGGGCCTCGTCCTTGAGTTTCTTGGCGGGCACGACGCGGGAGACAAGACCGGAGCGCTCGGCCTCATCGGCATCCATGAAGCGGCCCGTCAGGTGCATGTCCATCGCCTTGGATTTGCCGACGAAGCGGGTGAGCCGCTGGCTGCCGCCGATCCCGGCGACGACGCCGAGATTGATCTCGGGCTGGCCGAACTTGGCGGTGTCGGCGGCGATGATAAAGTCGCACATCATCGCAAGCTCGCACCCGCCGCCCAGCGCGTAGCCCGCGACGGCGGCGATGATCGGCTTGCGGCAATTCAGCAAATCGCGCGTCTGGGTGCCCATGTAATCGCTCGTGAACATATCCACGAAGGACTTGGACGCCATTTCCGAGATATCGGCACCGGCGGCAAAAGCCTTGTCCGAACCGGTGATAACGATGGAGCGGACCTTGTCGTTCTCGCCCGCCTCGCGGATCGCCTGGGCCAGCTCTCCGAGCAAGGCGGCGTTCAGCGCATTAAGCGCGTCGGGACGATTAAGGGTGATGAGTGCCACGTGATCGCCGATGTCGACGATGATGGTTTCGAATGCCATGATATCCTCTGGCTTCGGTTTGACAGACTTCGTGCTTAACAGCCGGTGCCGAGCTTTCAAGCTATCTTTGGCAGGTCGGACAATAGAAGCTCGACCGGCCGGACTGGACGATCCGGCGGATCGTGCCGGTGCAGCCATCGCTGGTGCAGGCCGCACCCTCGCGGTCATAGGCGCGAAAGGTGTGCTGAAAATAGCCGAGCTCTCCGTTTGTCTGGCGGTGATCGCGCAGGGACGAGCCGCCCGCCTCGATCGCGTCCGTGAGCACGTCGCGGATGATCGGCACGAGGCTGTGGATCCGTTTGGCTGACAGGTTGCGTGCTTTGCGGCGCGGGCTGATACGAGCGCGATGGAGCACTTCGCAGACATAGATGTTGCCAAGGCCCGCAACGATGCGCTGATCGAGGAGCGCGGTCTTTATGGGGGTGGCCTTGCCTTCGAGAGCGGTGGTGAGTGAGAAGCCATCGAAGCTGTTGCCCAGCGGCTCAGGGCCAAGCTTGGCAAGCAGCTTATGTGCGTCGATGTGGTCCGTAGGGGCAAGATCCATGGCGCCGAAGCGGCGCGGGTCGTTGAAGACGATGCGAGCGCCATTCTCGGTCTGCAGGACGACGTGATCGTGCTTTGCCTGCGGAAGCTTCGCGTGATGGAAGACGCCAGGCGCGGCGCTTTCGATCAGCATCCGGCCCGACATGCCCAGATGGATCAGCAGCGTCTCGCCGGTGTCGAGATCGGCGAGGATGTATTTCGACCGCCGCCGGAGACGGTCGACCCGCGCGCCGGTCAGACGCTCGGCCATTCGATCGGGGAAAGGCCAGCGCAGATCAGGGCGATTGACGTCGGCCCGGGCGATGCGCGCGCCTTCGAGGACGGGCACAAGGCCGCGCCGGACGGTTTCGACTTCGGGAAGTTCGGGCAAGGTCTTTGCTCTTTTCCAGGGGCAGAGTGCGGATATAGGGCGCGCGGCCGCCTCTCGCAAACAGGTGCGGCCTTGTCGGCCTTTGTGATTTGCGCGCGCAGCCTATATCGCGAGGGAGCGACTAGCAGGACGGGCCCATGACCGACGACGAGAAGACGACGCATTTCGGGAACGAGACGGTTCCGGAAGGGGAAAAGGCGGACCGGGTCAGGGGGGTCTTTACCTCGGTCGCATCGCGCTATGACGTGATGAACGACGTGATGAGCGCGGGCATTCACCGGCTTTGGAAAGACGCGATGATGGACTGGCTCGCGCCGCGAGCCGGGCAACGGTTGCTTGATGTGGCAGGCGGGACCGGCGACATCGCGTTTCGCTTTCTCAAGCGGGCCGGGGCCGCCGAGGCGGTCGTGCTGGATCTGACAGAGGATATGCTGGCGGCGGGACGCAAGCGGGCTGAGGCGGAAGGCGCGTCGATCGAATGGATCGCGGGCGATGCGATGGCGCTGCCGTTCGAGGATGCGTCTTTCGATGTCTATACGATCTCGTTCGGGATTCGGAACGTGACGCGTCCCGCCGATGCGCTGGCCGAGGCTTTTCGCGTGCTGCGGCCCGGCGGGCGGCTGATGGTTCTGGAGTTCTCGCAACTGCCCAATCCGGCGTTGCAGGCGGCCTATGATGCTTATTCGTTCAACGTGATCCCGCGCATGGGCCAGATGATCGCCGGAGATCGCGAGAGTTATCAGTATCTGGTCGAATCGATCCGAAAGTTCCCGGATCAGGAGATGTTTCTGGGGATGATCCGCGAGGCGGGATTCGAGCGGGCAAGCTACCGGAACCTGTCGATGGGAATTGCGGCGCTGCATTCCGGCTGGAAGATCTAGATGCGGGGTCCTCACAATATCTGGCGGTTGATCCGGACGGGCGCCACGCTGGAGCGGACGGGCGCGATGAACGTCGTGCTCGATGCGTTTCAGGCGCCGCCCTCGCTTAGGATCGTGGCCAAGGCCTTGGGCTGGCCGTTCAAATGGGCCGGGCTGAAGGGCGATCCGAGCATGCCGCCTGCGACGCGGGCGCTGACCGCTTTGGGGCCGGCCTATATCAAGTTCGGGCAGATCCTGTCGACGCGGCCCGATGTCGTGGGCGACGAGCTGGCTGTGCAGCTGCGGGTGCTTCAGGACAAGCTGCCGCCGTTCTCCATGGAGGAGGCGCGCGAGACGATCGAGAGCGAATTGCAGATGCCGGTCGAGGCCGCCTTTGCCGAGATCGGGCCGCCGGTTGCGGCGGCATCCATCGCGCAGGTTCATCGCGGCAAGCTGGTCGAGAGCGGCGAGGATGTCGCGATCAAGGTGTTGCGGCCTGGGATCGAAAAAGCATTCCGCAAGGATATCGATGCGTTCTACCTGGCCGCCCGGATCGTGGAGATCTTCTCTCCGGGTTCGCGGCGGCTGCATCCGACCGAGGTCATCGAACACTTCGAAGGTGTCGTGAACGGGGAGCTGGATTTCCGGCTGGAAAGCTCGGCTGCCGCCGAATTCGCCGCCAATACGAAAGGCGATGCCGGATTTCAGGTCCCCGAGATCAAGTGGTTCCTGTCCTCCCGCCGGGTGATGACGTTGGGCTGGGCGCAGGGTGTCCCGGCGGGCGATAACGATGCGCTCGATGCGGCGGGGCATGACCGCCGCGCCTTGGGAGAGCGGGTTCTGAAGCTGTTTCTCCAGCATGCTTTGCGCGATGGATATTTTCATGCCGACATGCATCAGGGGAATCTGAAGGTCGCGCCGAACGGGGACATCATCGCAATCGATTTCGGCATTATGGGACGGCTCGATGCCTATACGCGCCGGGTCTATGCGGAGATCCTGTTTGGGTTCATCCGCAAGGATTACCGGCGTGTGGCGGAGGTCCATTTCGAGGCGGGGTATGTGCCTGCGGACCGGGACGTGGACGAGTTTGCGCGTGCGTTGCGTGCGGTGGGCGAGCCGATCTTCGGCATGGATGCGACCCGGATTTCGATGGGCCGGCTTTTGACCTACCTCTTCGAAGTGACCGAACGGTTCGGGATGGAGACGCGAACCGAGTTGATCCTGCTGCAGCGGACAATGGTAGTGGTCGAAGGCGTGGCCCGGTCGTTGAACCCGCATATCAACATCTGGGAAGTCGCTCAGCCGGTGGTCGAATCCTATATCACGAACAATATCGGGCCGAAGGCGCTGCTAGGCGATCTGGCAAAGACTGTCCGGATCGTCTCTCGCTTTGGGCCCCGGCTGCCCCAGATGGCGGAAGCCGCATTGATCCGGCAGACCAATCCCAAGGCGCCCACGCGCACGCGTCGCTGGACGCATCCGCTCATCATGATGCTGGTGGGGGGCGGTCTGGTCCTGTTGGGGATGGTGTTTGAAAGCCTGCTTTAAGATCGGAGCGCGGTAATCTCGCCCGCAGGCACCGCCGCGCCGCCTGAGATGATGGCGACATTGGCTCCATCTTCGACCCGGACCTCGGTCACCCGTGCGTAATGTGCGACGGGATCCCGCTGCACGATCTGTCCGTCGAGCTGACTTTCGATGCGGAACGTATAGGCGCCCGCAGGCAGGGGCGCGCCTGACGCATCCCGTCCGACCCAATCGATCGGCCCAGGCTCTGCGGGAAGCGATTCGCGCGCGACCTCTGTGCCGCGAGCGTCGTAGACAACGAGTGCGCGGGTGTCGGCGCGCGCGATCGGTTCGGGCAAAAGCGTCAAAGGAGCGCCATCAAAGAAGGCAGGCGCGGTTGTTCGCGCCTCCATCCCGACCCAGCCTGCCATCTGGCCAAGGCCCGATACCTGCGATTGTTGCGTGAGCCGGGTCAGCAGATCGTTTGTCAGAACCTGCTGTTCGACCGATGAAAACTGGGCGAGTTGCGCCGCATAGTCGTCAGAATCGACAGGATCCGACGGGTCCTGATTTTGCAGCTGTGCGGTGAGGAGGTTCAAAAAGGTCTCGAAATCCGAACTGATGACCGAGTTGGTCGATGTCTGGGTGCGACCCGATTGGGGCGTCGAGAGGTCGGTCTGAATGTCCATGGGCTGTCCTATTGGTCAGAGGCGAAGGTCAAGTCGGTCCGAGAGACTGTATCGTTGGGGGGGTGTGGCAGCTTGAGGGGCGGTCTCCTCGGTCGCTGGAGAGGCGTCACCTTCCAGTGATGGCTCGGCATCTGGGGACGTCTGCCGGTCCTGAAACTGAAGATCGAGCCCGTCATATCCCATCTGGGTAAAGTCGGAGAGGAGCAAATCGGCATTCCGCCTTAGCAAATCGAGCGTATCGCTCCGGTCGGCAGTAACGAGCATGACGGTCTTTCCTTCTTGTTGGGTCAATTGGAGGCGAACCTGTCCCAGCTCTTCAGGTGAAAGGGTAATCTCGATCTGACCCGAAGCGGATGTGCTGAGCGCCGCAGAAATCTGACGCACGACGCCGGCAGGATCGGCTTGCACCGGCTGAAGACCTCGCGGAGCCGCCTCGAGACCAGTACGAAGGATCGTGGATCCTCTTTCAGATGTTTGTCCTTCAGCGCCCAGATCTGCGAAGGCGGCCGCGCTGTCGTCCGACATCTGGACCGGAAGAGGAGCAGACGTCACAGGGGCAAGAGGCACAGCAGGCAGAGATATCGAATGCGGCGACGGGGACCCTGGCCGAGTTGGCGCCAGAACGGTCGAAATTTCTATACTCTTAGGCGTCGCTTGCGCGCTTCGGGATTCGGTTGGTGACTTCATTTCGTGGACCGCGACATTCCATGCGACGGGCGGAGAGGACTTGGACGCCTCGCCGGTCGGAGCAGGAGACGTTCGGAGATCAACCCGCGCGACAACGTTTTTCAGGTCCTCACCGGATGGATTGGCCCGCGATATATTCGAGGGGTCCGGGGGCCGTTGATGGGAACCGACATGCAGGTTCTGAGGACGAGACATGTCTGCCGATAGAATATGATGTGGCTCAGTCGGCTGTTGTGACCGAGAGACGTCCTGCGCTGACTTTGCGTTCAGCGGTTCTACCGTGCCATCCTCAGAGCTTTTCCCGGCATCGCTAGCGAGAGGCGTCCGTTTTGTCTCATCTATCCGCCTATCACCGGGTTCGATACCGTTCGATATCGCGATATCCCCACTTCTTTTCAGTTCATTCTTTTTTTTGGTAGTCGGAAGCTCTAAATCCTGCGCACTTTCCAGATCAGATGTTGTCTCTAGTTCTTCTGTTTGAGGAAAAACCCCATCCGCGAGGCTTCTATCTTTTGGCTTCTGAGGTATTTCTTTTTCAATATTGGCTAAAATATTCGAGAAATTTGAAACGATATCCTTATCAAGGATTTCGATCAATCCTTCCGATCGAGAGATACCCGAAGGCGTAGGAATCTCCTGTGTGGAATAATCATACATTGTTATAGCTCCGGACTTCATACAGCTGATCTATCATCCAAAGGCTTACGATTTCTTTACCCGCGATACCTAAATTCGGCTTGAGTGAAGGAGATTCGAGATGGATATCGGTCAAATTGCTGCAGCCTCCCACCGCGAGAACGAGGTGCGTCTGCGCGCTGCCTCCGATGATCTCGAGATCAGCTTTCTGACCGAGATGCTGAAGGAGGCGGGCCTTGGTCGCGCTCCGGCTGATTTCGGAGGAGGAGCTGGTGAAAATCAGTTTGCGTCTTTTCTTGTGAGGGAGCAGGCGAGCCTGATTGTTGCCGCTGGTGGCATCGGCCTGTCGGAAACCATATTTAATTCCCTGATAGCAAGGGTAAATCATGCCAAAGAGTAGATTGACATCGGAGGTTCTGACACTCCTTCAGGCCGAGCGGGCCGCGCTGCTATCGGGTTCGTTCAGCGATCTTCCGGCTATTTCGGACCGTATCGAACGCCTCTTTGACAGGCGGCTGGAACCGGGCATCGACCAGGATGGTCTTCAGTTTTTGCGGGATATGGCGACGCGCAATCAAACCCTCATAACCGCAGCGCTGGACGGCATACGGGACGCACGCGCCAGGCTACAGCACCTGAGGACGGTCGCAGACACGCTTTCCACCTATGACAAAATTGGTCAGCGTGTCGACGTTACCGTTACTGGGTTATTATTGGAAAGAAAGCTCTAATTATACAAAAATGCCTCGTAGTCTTATTTGCGGTAGTAACTCAATATTAAGCTCGTGAAGTGAAGAAGAAATACCAGAACGGAAAACGCAGACATCTTAGCGATATCTGCATTTTGTCAGAATGATATGGTGATCCAAACGGATCAAGAGACCCGCGGCAAAGGTCCCGCAAACAAGGAGCTTGGTATGTCCAGCATTTTGACAAACAACAGCGCAATGGTCGCGCTTCAGACTCTCAAATCGATCAATAGCGATCTTTCGAAAACCCAATCCATGATCTCGACCGGAAAAGAGGTTGGATCAGCCCGGGACAACGCTTCTGTCTGGGCCATCTCCAAGGTGATGGAGGCAGACGTTAAGGGCTTTCAGAACATCTCGGACAGTCTCTCCCTTGGGCAGTCCACAGTGGCAGTTGCACGAAATGCCTCGGAAACGGTCACCGACCTGCTGACCGAAATCAAAGGCAAGATCGTCGCTTCACAGCAGTCGAATGTTGACCGCGGCAAGATCCAGACAGATGTCGAAGCCCTTACGGGACAGATCAAATCTGTTTTGAGCGCGGCTCAGTTCAACGGCCAGAACCTTGTCGATAACTTCGACGAGGCAAGCATTTTGTCCTCGCTGGATCGAGCCAACGATGGAACAGTGACCGCGGCATCTATTTCTTTCACTGGGCAGAACCTGACAACAGATGCAGGTACGCTGGAGACCGCGACTGCAATCAATCGGATCGGCAGTGTTGACGATGCCGGCGCCTATACGATCGGCGGAGGAGCAACCCTCGAAAACACCGCCAATACCGCGACTGTGACACTGGCGACGGATCTGAACAACGGTGATACGGTGACAATCAATGTCGGAGATCAGCAATTCACGTATACCAACAACGACTTCAATGGTGACGGGTCGGCTATGGCCATTGCCGATCTTGAGGACGTGGTCGCGGCAGGTCTTGGTAGCCTTGGACTTGAGAACGTCACCACCTCCGTTACCGGTGCTGGAGAGATCACGCTGAGTTCGACGAATGCGTTCGAATCCTTTGCCATTTCAGGAAGCTCTCCGACAACGACGGTAACGGTCGCAGGAGACGGGGCCGGAAGCGATACGCTGATCGCACGTGCCGAGACAATCTCACTCGGCGGCCAGAATGGAGGTGCCGTCAACGAAGGAGACGGTTACCAGATCGCATTGGGTGGCAACACATTCAACTATGTGGCCAAAGCAGGCGATACGCTTAACGATGTTGCAAGCGGTCTTAAACGTGTGATTGATGCCGGCGGCGTCGCGGGAATTTCGGTGAAAGTAAATACCGTTAATGATCCTGTTCTTTCCGCTCCAACGATTCAGATCGACAATAGTGATGCCTCTGCAGTTACCTTGACGGTTGATGACGGCGCTGGCGGTATTGCCTCGGGTGGTTTGATCGGTCTCGACGGCATTGATGTGACGACAACCGAGGGCGCCCAAAATGCACTCGCCAACATCGAAGGGCTGATCCAGACTGCGATCAATGCAGCTGCTGAATTCGGTTCGGTTCAAGGGCGGATCGACTCGCAAAGCGAGTTCATCAGCAATCTGACCGATAGCCTCAAGTCGGGGATCGGATCCCTTGTCGATGCCGATATGGAGGCTGCGTCTGCCCGACTTCAAGCTTTGCAGGTACAGCAGCAGTTGGGGATTCAGTCTCTGTCTATCGCCAACCAGGCACCCCAGTCGATCCTGTCGCTCTTCCGCTAATATCCACGAGGGAGCCTCCGATAGAGGCTCCCTCATTCCGGCACTTATTATTGAATATTTTCTCTGAGGTTTCAGAATGAACGCTCATGACTTGGCCTTGAAGGCGTATGGTGCGCCTGGCGGCCCCATACGATCTGCACGCGATACGGAACACGCGGCTTTTAGTAAGATTACACAACGCATCTGCAAGGCGCGGGATGCCAATCCATTTAACTTCGCGGAGCTTGCAGAAGCTCTTTACGACAATCAGAGGCTCTGGACGCTTGTGGCTATGGATGTCGCAGATGAAGGCAACGGTCTATCCGCCGAATTGCGAGGCCGTCTTTTCTATCTGGCACAATTTTCGACAAACCAGACGAAGCTTGTCCTTGGTCAGAAAGGTTCGGTAGATTCCATTATTGAAGTGAATACGGCGATCATGCGCGGCCTTCGCCCCATAAGGGATGCGGCATAATGGCGGGGCTGGTTCTCAAACTAACGCCCAACGAGCGTCTGTTGATCAACGGAGCTGTTCTTGAAAATGGCGAACAGCGCAGCAAGATCAGGATCATGACACCAAACGCTCGGATCCTACGCCTAAAGGATGCGATCCATCCGGAGGAGGCGACGACACCAGTGACGCGTTTATGTTATCATATTCAACTTATCTTATCCGGAGATCGCGAGGGTGCAGTTGCCAAAAAGGAGATCCTTGACGGGATCGAAACGCTGAGCCGTATTTTTACAGATCCGGACAGTAAGGGATATCTGGACAGTGCATCGAGCGCGATGATCGATCAAAACCCCTATCGCGCTTTAAAGGCTCTCCGATCCCTTGTTCCCCGTGAACTTAGGCTCCTGCAGGCGTCCGCAGACTGATGTTTCAACCGGTTCTTCCAATACAGGGCTATGGGGGATGGCAGTTCTTACAGCGAACCCTCGACCAACAAAGGGATACGTTCCAAGAGACCCCTGTTGTTAAACGCCTTACGGAAGCTTTCGAAGAAAAGATCGGAACAGTGCTCACAGCAGGACAACTTGTTGAAGATCGAGATCTCCTGCAGGTTGCGCTTGGGGCCTTTGGGCTGGATGAGGACATCGGAAATACCTTCTTCATCAGAAGGATTCTTGAGGACGGCACTCTTGACCCAGCTGCTCTTTCAAATCGGCTAAGCGATGTGAGATATCGCAATTTTGCAGATGCCTTTGGCTTTGGTGCCAATCAAATACCAAAGACGATCGAGCCAGATTTTGCGTCAGATATTATCGAGCAATACCAAGCAAGACAATTCGAGCGGGCTGTCGGGGATCAGAATGATGATTTCCGTCTATCGCTCAACGTAGAACCGGCCATTGCAGAGATTCTCAAGCGCAGCAACGATATCGATGCTCAGTGGTTCTCGGTCATGGGAACGCCCCCTCTTCGCAAAGTTTTCGAAGTTGCTTTCGGACTTCCCTCATCATTCGCGCAAATCGATCTAGATCAACAACTTGAAGTCCTTAAAGACCGTAGTCGATCGCTCTTTGGAGATACAAACCTGGCATCGATTTCCCAGAAAGAGCAGACCGAAAAGCTAATCCGACTTTTTCTGCTTAGGAGCGAGGCTGAGGCAGCAGTTCTACCGCAAGGTCAGATAGCACTCTCATTACTACAAAGCTAACAGCCTTTGCGGTAGCTAGCGTATTTTACAAACTTTGACTAGAGCCATCTGCACTAAAATAAGTTCTTCGAATACAAGAAATTTATCATCTAAGCCTTATTTCCCTTTTTAGGTTTGAATGGAGTTTGTTCAAACAGAGGCAGTGCGGCAAAGCGCTTTCTACCGAGAATTCTGAAGTTCCGTAAGCCTTGACTATGCGGCATCGTTTATCTTCCCGGTCCGGGACTAATTTATCTTCCACATGGTAATCGGCTTAGCTGTCGGTTAGTGCTGGTTAGTCAGTGCAAATCGAAGTTTGTCGAGTCAATGCTCGATGCTCTTGCTTGCATGGTCCGCCGTCGTTTCATCATGGAAACAGACCGCGCTCGCGCCAGGCTTGATCGTACGGCACCTGACGTCGTAATTTTCCTTACGCTTCACGGAACAATACGATACGTTAACTCTGCAACCGGCGCGCTGTTTGACGAACGCTTACTGCTTCGGATTGAACGATGTCCGTTACTCAGGAAGTCAGAACGTGCATCGGCCTTCATGCCTGGGTTCAACGCCAATTCAATAGGTGCGCATTGTCTCAATAGTCTTGCGTTAGGTTAACCCGCTTATGCAGATCCAAATGGCTCCAAGGCCGTTGTATCGGTTGAAAAGGATGGTGTGCACTGTAGTGCAATCTCCACGACTCCTCGAACGGACGGTCGGAATTATGAGCGTTGCACTCCGGTTGACCCTAAGCGAGGCAGATCTCGTTCTCGGTTTGACGAGAGACGCGCCGACTTCGCTAGGGCGCCGATCGTTTAGGGGTCGAACCGACTACGGTGTGCCTATTCCGAGAGCGTCCATACGCGAAGTTGGATCTGAGAGGACAGTCTGAACTCGCGCAGTTTATCCTTCACAGACATACGCCATCGAAATAATTGGTTTTATGACTATAGTAAGAGATTGGATCTTCGCAGCCGGGCCAGCTAAAGCCTATGCTGTCGGCGGCGCGACCGAGCAATTAGACCGTGATTTGGCGCTTATAGCGAATGGCAAGTTCTACGCGCTACAGTGCAGTATTTGGCCCATGCGTTGGAGGATAACTATAAGCTGTCTGTGCTGTCAGACAAAGCCAATATTAGTCATTGGCTGCGCGGCATTCGCTGGTCTCTGTTGGCCCGGTTTACGTTCCTTTCGCGTTATCGCTACCTGCTCAGGGAGCGGAAGATACATCAGCAAGGGCGAGCAACCGGGCTTATCAATGGCCGCGGTACAACATGATACGCCATGACCCAAGGATCCTTGAGGCTCGACTGCCTAGACACCCGACGTCCTTAAGGTTCCCGGACAGAGCTTTGAGACGTTGGACTGGGTTCGGGAGTAGATGCAGACCGATGAAGCACGGGCGCCTCACGGTTTTTGATTGTGGATCGCAAGATCAACGTTTTTGGTGTTCCTGCCGGTGGCGACCGTGTGTTGCCGAGATTACCGCAGTGCTTGGCACCGATACCAGATGGCAGGTGGCTTTGAATGAGGTCAGGCGTTGACTTGTAGCTGACGGACATTTTCGAGGGTTTGGCCTGGAAAAAGAGGATCTCGGGTGTGGCTCCGTGGTTCACACGTCGCCCGATTGATAGCGTGTCCCTGTCCGCGACGCTGTGGTGATTTGCCAGCGGACCGGCGGCCCTGTAGTGGTCAAAGGGGATCACGCTTTTCATCCGATTTGAACGGTACCGAGAGAGACAAGGCATGCTTAAAACAGTTGATGGGGAAGCCCTCAGTCTCGACAATTGCGATCGAGAGCCGATCCATACGCCTGGCCAGATCCAGCCTTTCGGCACACTGCTGGCCGGGGCGCCGTCCCTCTCTGCGATTGAGTATGCGGGCGCCAATCTGGCCGATCATCTTGGATATGAGGCCAAGGATGTACTGGGTACATCCTTTGGCGAGCTTCTTCCGAGCAATGTCATTCACGATGTTCGGAACATCTTGTCCTATTCCACTGCTGACAGTCAGCGGGAACGCGTCGGCCGGTATGCCGTCAACGATCGCGAGGTCGAGATCTATGCCCACCGGACCGCGAACAATCACGCCATTGTTGAGTTTGAGTCGGGCCTAGAGGATCCGCTGGCAGGAAAGCGGGCTCCGATCGAGCAGGCTCGGCTGTTCCTCGCAAAGGCGTCGAGCATGAGGCAGATCGACCGTCTTATGCATATCGCCGTGTTCGGATTGCGCGAAATCACCGGCTATGATCGCGTCAAAGCGTATCGGTATGCTGAGGATGGCAGCGGGGAGGTCATAGCAGAGGCGCGGAATGGAAGCGTGCCAAGCTTTCTTGGGCTGCGCTATCCCGCATGGGACGTGCCCACGCAAGCGAGAGCTTTGCAGGTCAGAAACCCGTTACGGATGCTGTCAGATGTCCGGCAGGAGCCGATCCCGCTTCTAGCACAAGACCAGAGCGCGCCCGCTCTTGATATGTCGCTTGCGCATCTGCGCGGCATCTCTCCGATCCATGTCGAATATCTCAGCAATATGGGTGTCGGCGCGACGCTGACGATCGGCCTTATCGTGGACGGCAAGTTGTGGGGGATGTTCGCCTGCCATCATATGAGCCCTCGTGTGATCGAATCCGATACCCGCATTGCCGCAGAGCTTTTCGGGCAGATGATATCGCTGCTGATCAAGGAGCGGATCGAGAACGAACAGGCAGAGGCCCGTGCCCAGACAGCGAGCGCCCGTCAGGAAATCATTGCGAAATCGGATGCGACCACCGATCTGCTTCACGCGTTTCCGGCAGTGGCAAAGGTGCTTCGAAACCTGGTGGAGTGCGATGGTCTCGCCGTGCTTCGCGAAGACCGGCTTCAGACAGATGGATCCGTTCCCTCGCCCGACGCGATCCGGGCTATCGGAGGCCTGGCGGCTTCGGACGAAAACCTTCTTCGAGAAACGAGTTCTCTTGCCGAAGCTGGTTGGCACGAGAACGGGTTCGGGGAAGGGCATGATCTGAACAAGTCCGCAGGATGTATGCTGGTACGCGCAACCGCGGCCTTTCCGCTACAGCTTTTGTTCTTTCGCGATGAGATCGTTCAGACGGTTCGCTGGGCGGGCAAGCCGGAAAAGGAATACGACAAAGGGCCCTATGGCTCTCGTATCACGCCGCGGGGGTCGTTCGAGGCCTATCTGAAAGAGTTGCGCGACAGGTCAGCGCCATGGACGCCCTTCGACCTGTCCGCGGCCCGCGAGATCCAGATTATGCTCACCCAGATCACGGCAAAGGGAGAGCGAAAGGAACTGGATCGGCACAAGGATCTGGTCAGTCACCAGCGCCAGCAGGATCTGATGATCGCTGAACTGAACCACCGGGTGAAAAACATCCTCGCCCTCATCCGGTCCCTGTCACGTCAGGCCAAGGCGTCTTCCGCGTCGCTCGAGAGTTACGCTCTGGCCCTTGAGCAGAGGATTGCAGCCCTTGCAGCGGCTCATGACCTTGCGGTGTCCGATTCCATGCGCGGTGTCTCTCTCCGCGGCATCCTGGATACCGAGTTGGGCCCGTATTTGAGGGACGATCAAGCCCAGGTCGTCCTCTCCGGTCCGATCGTTGGCCTGCGTGCGGACGTGGCTCCGATGATTGCGCTGGTGTTCCATGAGATCGTCAGCAACGCGGCCAAGTATGGAGCGCTCTCGACAACTGACGGCATCGTGCAGGCGCGCTGGTCGGTCGATCCGGATGGTCTGACCTTCAACTGGCGCGAAATTGGCGGCCCACCTGTCGAGGCGCCGTCCCGGCATGGCTTCGGTCGGTCTTTGATCGAGAAGGCTATTCCCTACGAATTCGATGGCTCGGTCTCGCTCGACTATGATCCTGCAGGCGTGAAGTTCAGCTTCGATTTACCTGCGCGAAACCTGGTCGATCTCGACGAGGAGACCCAACCGAAGCTGGCCATGAAAGTCGGCGAGATCAAACATGTCGCGACGGGAAAAACCGCGTTGATCGTGGAGGACAACGTGGTGCTCGCCATGGATATGGTCGAGAGCATCACGCGTCTTGGAGCCGAGAAGATTGAGACTGCGGGAACGATCGAAAGCGGCCTTGAACTGTTGGATCATCACGAGTTTGACTTTGCGGTGCTCGACATGAACCTGCGCGGCGAGGTTGCTTTTGATCTGGCGCTGAGGCTCAGGAAGGAAGGCGTGCCGTTCATCTTTGTTACCGGCTATGGATCACGGATCGACGTTCCTCCGGAATTGGAAGAGATCCAGATCCTGACAAAACCGGTAGATGACGGAACGCTGTCTCGCGGACTGGCCGACATTTTGAAATCGTAAGACTAAGGGATTGCAGCACAAACGTCTTTTCGAAGCGATGTCTGCCGCGTCTCGCTTCTATCCAGACCTCCGATCTTGACCTGCTACAGTGCGTTTAGTCGCTGGAAGACTGTACAAAATAGCGTCTTCGGTTCAGCGGGTCGAATGGCAGCGTAGTTCGAGCCTTCGGTCTCTAAAGGGTGGCGGCATTCGCCGTTGTCGCGAGTGGATCAAATGCGGACTACGGGCGCAACATTAAGATGGCGGATTGTGTTATCGAGGAGCTGGGGGGTGGGGCGTCCCAAAAGGCTCTAGAGGTGCTTGGGGTAGTGCGTCAGGGCCCCGAACGGACCCCATAGGGACGCGCTGGATGTTTGATGTCGGATTCTGCATGGGCGTCGGCTAATGCGTCAGTCTCCGCGTTGATCGCAGTATTTCATCTAGCACCATTCTTTAGCCGTCGTCACCTATCGGAGGTCGGCTGCCCCCCGGGGGTGTCGATCGCCGCGTCCGCCGATGAAGTCACTCGACACGGTTCCTTTGAAGCAGCGTGGAAAGAACGGATAGGTGTCGGTTGCGAAATAGACATACTGACCGTTGAACATGGCGCCGTTGCATTCATCCAGAGTGCCAGAGCCTGCGACAAATTCGTAGTCCTGCACATAGGTGCCGTCGTGGGCGCCACCCGGACCGGAGGCACGCTCCCCAGGTTTCAGTTGCCACGATGATTGTGCCTCAGCGCCCACGTAGTGGATTTCGAACCCGTCCGCGGCATAGCCGAAGAGCGTGCCGTCAAGCGCGCCTGTCACTGCGAAAGGGATGCCGTGGTAGTGATACATCCCATCCCCGTCTACATGCGCATTCTGGGCGTCCATGACGAGCCCCCCGATCCCTTCGACGTTCCATCCCGAAGAGGGATCGCGCGAGTAGCCCCTTTCGGACGACGGATCATAGTATTCCGCAGTGCCCGGGCGCAAGGGGATGCCGGTCACCGTAACGCCCGAGATACGAACTCTGCTGGTGACGGTGCCAGTCAGCTCTGGTGTCGCATCCAGGCAAAATTGATGGTTCTGTTCTTGCACTGTGGCCCAGGCGCGCCAAGGGCCGGTTTCATGATCCGGCACGCCGTCGGATGTAATACAGCGCCGGTCGCCCTCTAAGGTGATCGTCACATGCGCCTGAGCCGCGCCGCTGGTCAAAAGCGTTAGAGCGAGCATGGCGCCAAGGGTTTTCATGCTGACCTCCGGGTCATTGGATAAATATCGAACGGGTTCAAAGTCTTGATGGGTCTGTTCGTTCATGGCCTCGTCTCCTGTTTTCTGGCTGTTGTCATGCTAAGATCATCGGGCCGTCATTTCGGTCAGCAGCGGCGTATATGGCCCGCGATGATCGCCCTGGCCTTCTTCATTCAGAGGTCGTCGCTGAAGCGTATGGAAACGGTCGCCCATTAGGCTAGCTTCACAGGTCGCGAGCCATTCGTGGGTGCAGACGAGCCTGACCACCGGGTAGCGGGGTCCTGCACGGTACCCGCGCGGTCATTTGCCATGCCGACAGGACCCTGTGCGCCGGTCCTTCGATGGACGGCGACGTATTGGATCATTCCAGTCTTTGAGCAGGCCGGGCGGTTGGTCGGGCGCGCGATGACAGCGACTTCGCTTGGCTCGAGCTCTGCGATGTCGATCTCTACCGGACCGGCCTCGACTTCGATCAATCGATCCTCGGCGACAGGGCGGTCGGTGGGATGCCGTCCCAATCGACGAGCGTGGCGGGTTGAGCGTTCAGGAGCACTGGGCAGAACACACCGGTAGAAGAGGCGCCGACGGAGGCGATGACGAGGATCAGGATCTGCCCTGATACCTGGTGGACCCGGATCGCGGTCCGTTCGGCGAAGTCCGCATTTCATCGGCAGTACTCGCCGCTTACGACCTCGCCAGCATTCGTGACGGTGCGCGTCGTGACGTCGTAGCAGCCGGGCGTTTCGGAGGGAGCGTAGCGGATGTAGTAGTCTTCGCCCTCGTAGCTGTAGTCCATGCTTCGCTGGCCGTCAGGACTTTCGGTAAAGGCGAGGCCTTCGACGCCGCCGCTTGGAGGCCGTCCTAGGGATACGCTACCGCCGTCCACCGCCGTCAGAACCCGCACACGGGGCAGCGTGTCGAAGGCCGCTACCTCGCCCATGAGGCATTGCACGATGTAAGGAGCATCCTCGGACGTGTGGTAGCGATAGCCGAACGTCTCGTCTGGCTGGCCGTTGCAGATATCGAGGGCGCCCTCGGGGATAGCAGTGCCATCGGGGTTCAAGCGCCCATAGATCGGATAGCCGTCGAAGGCCCAGCCGATAACTGCGCCAGGGCCGGAATTCTCCATCTGCGCGATCATGCAGGTCGGCTCAGCGTGGTAGTGATAGTCGTCGCCGCGCCCGGCATGGCCGCCGCAGACATCGAGCTGGCCGGTCTGGATGGTGTCATGATGCGCCTGGTGGTGTGCGAGATCGGATTGGCTCATTTCTCCGCCTGCCGTGTAGTCGAAGATGGGCACCCCGTTTACGGCGACGCCGAGGGCCGAGTCGCGGGTGAGCGGCATCATGCCCGGCACCGGATCGAGCAGGATTGGAGCCGCGTAATCGGCGGGGACAGGCACCTGCTCGTTCGTGCCGGTGATGCCGGTCATCATCTCGTGGTCGGGATACGTGTCCGATCGAAGGACGGCGTGCGCGTCGGTGCAGGTGACAGTGACGCTGTCGTCAAATCCGGCGTCAGCGACGGAGGCGGCAATCGCCTCGCAATGGTCGCCATGGGCCTGCGCCGCATTGGAAAAAGCGAGGCCACCGAGGATCGCGATCAGGAGGTAGCGATTGATCATTGCGGTGCTCCTTCATCCGGTGGGGCTTTGGTCTCGTGAGGCGGCCTCATTCGACGGTGAGGCGGCAGAGGATCGTATTATCCCGCTGTAGGTCCGGGCCCCAGATAAACTGGGCGTTGGGGGACCATGAGATCCGGTCGTAGCCATCCTTTGGGTCGACTGCGGCTGGAGAGTGGATCGTGGCCTCGGGCCAGGCGGAGGCATCGAAGGCGGGCAGATCCCATCCGTCCGGCTCTTCTGCGATGTCGAAGCCGCACGCCCCTTCCCCCGCGACAGGGTTGGCCTCTGCCGCGCAGGCTGGATCGAGTGGGGCGGCGTGAATGACGCGGCACAGCCAATCCGCGCCGGATAGGGCAACGGGGCGACCGGCAGCATCGATGATCTGAAGGATGACTCCTCCATCGCTGATCTGCTGGCGGCGCGTGCCGATGTATTCGAGTCCAGTATCGTTCTCGATAAAGTCGCGGGCAACGAGGCCGATGGTAAAGGGACGCTCCGCCGCGAAGGCGAAGCTCTCCGCATTGAAGGATCGTTCAGTGGTGATTGGCACGCTATCCTCGGCAACCGAGAGGCCGTCTATGCGCATGTCGAACCAGTTATCGGCCCAGATGTCCGCCTGAAACGTCTCAGCCCATGAGATGGCCGGACACAAGGCTGGCAGACAAAGGGCAATGGAAACGAGGCGCATAGGCTATCCTTCCTTGTCAAAGCTGAGAGCAGGTCAGTCGCGGTCCCGTCGTGAAGGACGGTCCTGAAGCGTCAAAGCGTCGTCGCCATCTCGGTCAAGGCGGACGACCGCATCGCCGAAGCGGGCGTCGATCTCTTCTGCGGTGATCGCGCCGGAGCCATCGGCATCAAGGTGCTGGAACCGATCGACGATCCGTTCCTCGATGCGGGCGACGTAGATCGGCTCGAACTCTGCCAGAGAGAGATTGCCGTCGCCGTTCGCATCGGCGCTTGTGATCTGGGCAGCGAGGAAGGCGTCGATTTCCTCCTGCGAGACAGTCTCGCTTCCGTCCGCATCGAGTTCGGCAAAGAGCGTACGAAGGTCGCCAGGGCCAAACACGCCAACCAGACCGCCACCTTGCTTTCGACCGCGGCGCCCAGCTCTGACGTCGCCGGAACGTTGGCCGCGTGCCTGCGCGGGCGCCGACCGCGCGTCTGCAGGTGCTCTATTCAGTTCTGGGGCGGGGCTTCCCTGGGTTGAGGCGTCAGGACCGGGCAGCCCTTGCGCGACAGCGAGCGTTGCGCGTCCGGCTACGAGTGTAGTTGCGATTAGGATATATTGGGTGAGGGTTCGCATAGATGTCTCCTATCTGAGGCGGATCGGCCCGTGGTCGTCGCAGCCGGTCCGCCGGATCTGAAACCGGCTTGCCATGCATCGAGGGCCCTGCCGAGCAGGGCGTTGTCGCTGTTTGTCGCTAGACCTATGGCCTGATACATTTCGCGACAAAAAAATCTGCACATGGCCCTGCGCAGGCCGGTAGATTGTCCCTGTGACTAATACAGAGCCTCATATTCTCGTCGTCGACGATGCCCGCGAGATTCGCGAGCCGCTCGGCCGTTACCTCCGCGGACATGGCCATCGCACGAGCCTAGCGGCAAACGCTGCAGTAGCGCGGCAGGCGATTGAGGAACGGGCTGTCAACCTAGCAGTGGTGGACGTGATGATGCCGGGCGAAGATGGGCTGTCCTTGACGCGCTGGCTGGTCGACCGGGGCGGCCCGCCGGTCGTCCTGCTCACGGCCATGGCCGAGGAAGCCGACCGCGTGCTGGGGCTGGAACTCGGCGCCGATGACTACGTCGTAAAGCCGTTCTCACCGCGGGAGCTGCTTGCACGCATCCGCGCTGTTCTGCGTCGGACACAGCCGGTTAGCTCCCAAATCGCGCTGGAGACGCGGCGCTTCGCGGGCTGGTCGTTTGATCCAGCTTCACGCATGCTCGCACATCAGGACGGACGAACCGCGACGCTGACCTCTGGCGAGGCGCGGCTTCTTCGCGTCTTTCTCGATAATCCTCGCGCGATCCTTTCGCGCGAGCGTCTCCTGGATCTCACGCAGGGGCGAGAAGCGAAGATCTATGATCGGACCATCGACAACGCTGTGGTACGTCTGCGCCGAAAGCTGGAGGATGACCGCGCGAATCCGCGTCTGCTGGTTACCGAATGGGGCGGCGGCTATGCCCTCGCGACCGACGTGGACGCTGAATGCTGAGGCGGATATGGCCGGACGGGATCGGAGCGCGTCTCGCCCTGCTGCTGGCGGCTATACTGGTCGCCGCGAACTTTGTGGCCTTGGCCCTGCTCTCGCTGGAGCGGGACAGGCTTGACCGGCAGGCCCGCGCCGAGCGCGAGGTGGAACGGGCCGCCTCGCTTGTCCCTGCGCTGGAGGCGGTCGCACGAAATCAGCGCGATGACATCGCCCGTCTAGCCTCGACCCGGCGGACCCGGCTGAGGGTGCAGGACCTGCCGAGACTCGCCTCGACCTCGAGCGATCGCCGGTCCAACAGCCTACGAGCGGCTCTGGAGAACGCGCTGCCCGGTCGTACGATCCGGGCGAGCGTTCGACCTCGGAAAAGTGGTCACAGCGCGCGAGATGTCGAGACAGTGATAGTGTCCATCGCCCTGTCCGATCCTGGAGGACGCTCGGGAAACTGGTTGAACCTCGTGTCCTCTCCGTTTGGCAGCCGCGTCTCGCAGCGCCGCCAGCAGGACTTCGTGGTCGCTCTTGGCCTCTCGCTGCTTGGCGTCCTTGGAGCCACGCTTCTTATTACAAGGCGGATGACCCGCCCCCTCGGAACGCTTGCCGACGCGGCACAGGCTGCTGGCAGAGGCGACCGGTCCGCGCGCGTCCCCGAGCGAGGTCCCCGGGAAGTGAGAGAGGCAGCGATCGCTTTCAACGATATGCAAAGCCGCGTAGCTCGTTTCGAGTCCGAGAGGATGCGAACGATGGCGGCCGTCGGACATGATTTGCGAACGCCGATTACGTCTTTGCGCATTCGGGCCGAGATGCTGGCCGAAAACGAGAAGGGCGAAGCAGCCGCCGAGGCTAAGGCCATGCTCGCCACCCTCGGGTCCATGGAGGTGATGGCCGACGGCCTTGTCACCTACGCAAGAGACACGAGCGACGCCGAGCCGACACGGCGCTCCGATCTCGCTAGCTTCCTCAGCCGGATCGCAAAGGAGCGCGGTGCGACGTTGGGGCAGACCACCGCCCTCGATGTCGATATTCGTCCCGTCGCTGTCACGCGTGCTGTCGGCAATCTGATCGACAATGCAATACGCTATGCCGGGACTGCGACTGTGTCCTTGACTGCCGAAGGCGGAGAGGCCGTGATCGCTGTGGAGGACCAGGGACCCGGCATATCCAAGGCGCATCTCACCGATATCACGGAGCCCTTTGTGAGAGGAGAGGCGTCCCGGAGCGCCGAGACAGGCGGATCTGGTCTCGGTCTAGCAATCGCGCGCGCTGTCGCTGAAAGCCATGGTGGGACGCTACGCCTTGTCAATCGCGCTGAGGGCGGCCTTCGGGCCGAGCTTAGATTGCCACGTCAAGGACGCTAGGAGGATAGATACCTGGCATCGCTCGAATTCGTTGATCTCGATTGCGAAAGCTCCATAAGTAGGCTCATTCCAGGGATCAAAACGTCATGATCCGTGCAACAAAGTGCTGCTTTGTCCCATCAGCAACGAGCCAAGTGGCAATGTATTGAAAGTCTGTATTCCTAAGGACAGCATTTAGATATCCCTAAACTGACACTTCCTCTTGGTAGAAAAAACAACTGCTCCTTTACTGTCAGATGGTTGAAACGAATTCGCCGACCTCATGACCATGTAAATTCGCTCTCAACTTGGCGAGTAACCAGAATGACGAAAAACATGACCCGAATGGTCAAACATCACGGGTCGTCACAAATGTCAGTTCCTCATAAGAGTGCAACTTCGGTCCTATCTCAAAGATGGATCACTTGTAACTGGCGGAAAAAATTAAGAAAAATGAACCGAATTTCTTGGTTTTCTGATAAGCTTACAAGCGTAACCGATAACCTTGCAGTTTTTCGACCTGTAGAGCTCAATTTAGAAATTGATCGCGATACGGCGAGAAAGATTTAGAGCATTCTGACACGAGAAAAATTCATTCATTTACAATGGGGTAACATAGAATTTCCGGAGTGCGGGCCGGCGCAATGACCGGCCCGCGCTTTACCTTACTGTGCCGCGGCGAGCGCTTTTTCTATCTTCGGAAGCATTGGAAGCACACGGGATCTTGCTAGATCAACGCCACCGTAATTGTTGGTGAAGCTGCCATCGTGGTGGCGTGCGTAGACATACTCGTCACCAAGACCAGCACGCTTTGCGGCGGCGTAGTTGTCTAGTGTGTGCTCCACCAGTGCGCGCGCCTGCTCTTGCACGTCCCAACGGTTGGCATTAGTCAAACCATATGCCTCACCAGTCTTGCGGATGAACTGCCCCAAGCCCTGTGCGCTGGTAGTACCTGCTGCTGCGTCGGGGTTAAAACCGGATTCGACGTAGGCGATTGCAAGCACCATGGCTTCCTGGTCTGCTGTCATATATGCCCGCTTGGCCGCCGCACGAATGGCATTGATGCTGGCGCGCTGAGTGGCTTGGGTTGCATCACCCCAGATGCGTGAGTTCCCGCGAAGTTGGCCATTCTCCACGATTGGAGCGTTGTAGTATGACCATTCAACAACCGTTTTGTACTTCGCACCTTTCTTTGCATAAAGGCTGACGTAGGGATCTTCGGTCGCAACGCTAGTGGTGACTACATGCGCAGGCTGTTCGATGCGAGTAGCGATATCGCCAGAAACGCAGCCGGAAGTGGTAAAGGATATGGCTGCAACGGCAACCATGTTGACTGCGGTACGGCCGTTGAAAACGTGTGTCATCGGAAGCTCCATTTGTTGGTTCCGATGCCGAGGTTGGGAGTGTTGAGATCGGCGCTTTAGGCCGCCGATCGGTGCCGATGAGCACGTCTAGAGCTCTATAATCATGTGATAAAATTTGAACGGCAAGGATCGGCGCGATCGGCGCCGAACGGTGTCTGCAGTGCTGCTGGAAAAGCGTGTTCGCGTTAGAATTGCGTCGAATCGACAGCCTGATTAGGCTTGTCTGAAGTCATTTGATTTGGGGGATTTGAGGTGCCGGTAACGAATGGTGAGCTTGTTCAGGAGTTGGTGAGGAGAGCGCTAGTTAAGCATCCGCAGCTCAACAAGACGGGGGTCTCTGGCGACCAAGGAGATGGCCATCAACCTTACGGCTTTGCAGCAAAGCAGTTGTTGAATGCTGAGAAGGGTGAGAATGTCACAACCCAGAAACTAGCTGCGATTGCTCAGCGGCTCGGAGAGCTGCTTGGGGAAGAATTGTCGGCCGAGGATCTTGTCGGACCAGAGGAAGATGCTTCTGCTGGAGCAGAGGAAATGCCTCGCGTTGGGAAAGTTATGACCGCCATTGCGGCCGAGGGCGCGCCGGCTGTGAATGCCGAAGAGAATGCTCACGTCAGCATCAGCATTAGCAACACGGCGAAAGACTGAGTTCTTTGGCCAACCGTGACGATACGAGCTCGAACGAGCAGAAGGCTGTTGCGACGGGCAGAGGCTCTCTGGCAATCAACGCAGCCGAGTATGCTAATGTCACGGTCTATCAGTACGTCACCTATGCAGGTGACAAGGTCACGGTCCGGGAGACCATCGACCCATCCCGTTGCCCATACCCCGGTCTGGAGACCTTCCGAACTTCTGAGGCCAAGTACTTTGCCGGTCGGGCGGACGATGCCGCTGAGCTGGAAGCCAAGCTGAGAGATCATGACATCTGCGGAGTGATCGCGGCATCCGGTGCGGGCAAGTCTTCTCTTGTCCATGCAGGTTTGATCCCTGTTCTTGCAGAACGCGAGATGGAAGCTTGGGACATCTTCGCCTTCAAGCCCGGCCAGGAGCCGCTCTATGGTCTCGCCCGATCCATGTCCGGTGTGCTGGCGGAAGCGGAGACCCGCAAAGGCCAGTTTGATGAGATTGATGCCACTGTTGCTGATCTGCGCGAAACGCCCGGGCGTCTGCGGAGATACATCGAAGACATCATCAGCCGCCGGGCATCTGCGGCTGATGGCAAGCAGCATCGCGTCCTGATCTTCGTTGATCAGTGGGAAGAACTCTACACGCGTGAGAACGACGACGATCGGGACATTCTCGTTCGGGAGCTGATGGACGTGGCTGAGCGTGGTCTTGCCAAGGTACTTCTGACAATGCGCATCGATTTTATGAATGATCTCGTGAGCAAGAGCACGGAGTTTTACGATGTATTGGAACCCGCTGTCCTCATCCTCCGCCCTCTAAGTGAAACCGGCCGCAGGGCGGCGATAGAGAAGCCCGCTGAGGTCGCTGGATTAAGAGTGCCACCGGAACTGACATCCAGATTAATAGCGGATCTGGGGAAAGACAACGGCGCGCTTCCCTATCTCCAGTTTGTCCTGCGCCAGCTCTGGGAGATGCGCGACAAAGAAGCGAATAGCCTGACGACTGCAACGTATGACAATATGGACGGTCTCAAGGGCGCAATCGAAGCCCACGCCGATGATGTGTTCCGAAAGTTGTCGAAAGAGGAACAAGGCCTGGCGAAACGCGTTCTGCCGCGCCTTGCCAACGTATCCGAAAATGGCATCACGTCACGGCGTCTACCCTTTGCCGACTTCGACGAACCTGCCAGAAAGCTGCTGCGGCAGCTCGCAGAGACGGACGCGCGTCTGATCGTTCTGAGTTCGGCAACGGACGACGTCACTGAGGCTGAGATCGTCGCTGAAGTCGCGCATGAAGCCCTCCTAGACGACTGGAAAACCCTCTCAGGCTGGATTGCAGACCGCAAAGACTTCTTCCGCCTCAGAAACAAGCTCGAAGCTGATGCAAAAGCATGGGTCGAGAACGACAAAAACCCCGAGTTTTTGATATCCGCAGGAAAGCCTCTCTTGGATGCTGAAGACTTGCTCGCCAAAGCGCTGCCAAGCGATCTCAGCAAAGACCTCGACGTTTTCGTCTCAATGTCCACGGAGAAGAAGAAACAAGATGACGACGCTCAACGACATGCCGACTTGGAGCAGCTTGCTAGGCTAAAAGCCAAGAACCGTGGACTGATGGCCCTCGCTGCTGTGCTCATCCTGGCAACCATTGGCGCTGGATACTTTTGGAATCAAAGTATCCTTGCAGGCCGCGACGCAGAGAGACAGCGCGTTGCCGCAGAGACAGCTCTAGATGCAGAGAAAGTGGCAACGGAATTAGCAGCCGCATCTGCAGAGGCCGAGATGGCAGCGAGAATAGATTCTGAAGCGGCTGAGCTTGAGGCTCAAAGAAACTACATTTCTACCCTTTTGGAGCAAGCAGAGCTCGCGATATCTACACAAGATTTCTCTCTTGCCGGAGCGAAAGTCGATGCTGCGGTTGAAGCCCTTGAAGCGCTTCCAGATGACTTCGATCTGATTGCTACAATAAATCTGACAAGGCACCGCTCAGAGAACTCCATAGATGAGGCAAACGTTCCTCGTGAAATCAATGACGGTAGATTCTATTTTTCACCTTCAACTCAGCATCTTATATCAGTCAACTTGCTGACCTTAGCGGAGCTTGAAGTATCAAATGGCGTTGTCAAAACTTTTGATACACGAAGGTTTACCCGCCTCGAGGCACATATAGTTGGAACCGATTTTTTCTTTACACTGGACGAAGATTTTGAGGGAGCGTTTGGGGCAACAACCGACGAGCTCTCAAGAAGAACCTTCGTTCTAACACAGGATCTCAATCAGCTCGCTATCCTCAACAGCGAACCACCGTCAATCAGCAAAGTAAGCCTCAGTGCGTTAGATACCGAGAATATACCTGAGAACCTATCTTATTTTGAATATGCTCCGGCAGTTGGCAAGATTATCCTTTCGAATGGTAAGCAATTTTCGCTTCTTGATCCCAACGATGCCTCCGTTCATCAACTGGATCTCGAAGAGTTACGGTTACTACCTTACCACCTCGTTCAAGATGCCTTTCTAAGCATCAATAGCTATTCCGCAGATCAATCCAGAGAGTTGATATCCGCCATTGGTCGTGCCGTCGAGGACGAAGAAGGCGGTAGATCTAGAACTATGTCGGCCGTCGCACAACGCAGGGACTTTCACCATATACCAAGCTGCTACACTGCCTTACTTAGCTTTGAAAATGGTAATACCATTATATTTGATACACAAAAAAACAAGATTCAGCGCGCGTTCTCATTTAGAGGCGTTCCATATTCCACATTTCTCAGCTCAGATTGTAAGTTGGCGCTGTTGGTTGATGAGCTTGGATATACAGAACTATGGGATGTTGATTTGGGGCAGCCGACGTTGCGATTAACTGCCCCAACAGATTTCAATGCTGTCCTTGGGTTCAGCGAAGACAATAGCTTTGGGGTTCGAGTTAGAAATGATGAATTGCCGAATGAGGCAAATTTCTTAAACCCACCTTTTGAGGAGGGCGACCGAGTCGAACTCTCAAACCTCGCTCAGTATACTCAAGTCGCGCCGGGAAAGTTTCACAGGATATTCAGCGAAGCTAACACCCAGCTATATTCATTGCTCCCAAGGCTTGGCTTCAGACAAAGGCGTATAACAGGTGTAGAGAGCGCATCCTTTAGTGAAGGCTTATTATTGACGGTAGACGAAGCAAGTACTAGCCCATCTCTAAGGGTCTATACCAAAGAACTTCAAGAAATCGACAGTTTGCTTCTCGACGAGACGGGAGCTGATATTGCATTTCTCAAGTACGTTCCGAAAACGCGCCGATTTGTTTTTCTTTTGGAGGGGAACGTTCATATTTTCGATAGAGGCATCTCGAACGTTACGAGATTTGAGAATTCTGGGCGAGAAGAAACCATTGAGCTCTGGTCAGAAGCTGAAGGTATACTTGCAACCAGCCGAATTTTTGATGTTTTGATCAATGATCGGTACTTCGTGCGAGAAGACAACGGCGCGTTTGTGCTGTTTGATTTGGAAGCGGTCGATCCATTGCTTACCAATTCAATCGTTGAGTATTCAACTGCGATTACGCCAGAGGATGGTGATTTTCTAGATGGGTATTTTTGGCTTCTCGCTAGAAATGCAGAAGGCGTACCCGGCATTTATAGATTTGGATACGATTCGAGTTCTCTAGAACATATTGTAAGTCTCCCATCAGACTGCGGAGTATCCTTGTCCAAGATTCGGCAGGACTTATTTGTCTATCATTACTCGAATGACGATTTTGAATGCTCGACCCCAGGAACCTCCTATATTCAGAGGCGCTCCAACTTTGTAGCGCTGGAGTTTTTTGACGGCTTTATGCTAGATGCGCTACCTGAGCAGGATATCTATTTATTCTACCACTCGAAAAATACTAGTCGGATTGAGGCCCGTTCCGGGGCATCGTCATGTAATTTCAATGCAAGTTCTCAACCGCGGATCTCACATCTTAGGCCCGGGAAAGTGCCGATAAGTAGTCCGGCCAGAGAGAGAATTTCTGGATTAGAAGGATTTTATTCAGGCGCGATTGATTCGTTTCTCCGGCAGAAGAGATTTGTCTTATCTCCCCCGGGGACCTATATCATTGGCACAGACTATTGGACGGTGGAACGCCGCGAAGTCGCTACCTGTTCGACGACTTGGAGACGTGAATTTCTGACTGGTCAAGGACGCGTGGATAAGCTGTCCCACACCACGGGTTCCTCAGACGGTGAAGAAATCTATGTACTTCGGAGCAACTCTGGACAAATGAGTGTGCTTCAAGCAACGTCTGGGCAAACTATCGATAACTTTGATACGTTCGGAGATCCTCGTAGAATTTTAATTGATCCGAGCAATCAGATTTTTGGATTTTCTAGTAGCTATGGTCCACCTCATACCATCTACACAATACAGCAGGGTTACTCCCAGATCCGTGCGTCGTCCGATTAGTAGTGCATCATTATACCATGCACACGTGGATTTAACACTTTTTTATAAGATGCGCTCAATATCCGATGAGGTTAAATCTCTTCGCATTGATTATGCAGATAATAGAAAGCTTCGCTGATAGAGCTGAACCTTTATAAGGTCTCCGCCAGGGCTCACTTTCAACCGTTGATATTATTTTCAGATACTCACTTGCTTAGCCAAGCGGACAGTATTGCCTCGCTGTCGAAGTACTTTTCATACTCGTTGATCGAGAACGGAGAAGTTCGGGGGTTTAGCTCCTGTGCTTCGGTGAACGCACGACAAAAGTGGGCAGACGTTATGGAGGCCTCCTTTGCAGAGACAGCTTTGACCAAGGCGTCAAAGAGAAGATTGATGACCAAACCCCAACGGTTGGAGCACGCAAAGGCCAACCTGCGGAAGAAGTCCGAGTTGCTCAGGTCGATAAAGTCCACTTCGACTCGGTCGGCATAAGCGAAGCAGAGTCTGTTGAGCTCTAGCAAGTCTTCTTCGCTGCTCGGGTCGATCTCATCATAAGTAACGGTCTTGACCAGAAACCGAAGCTGCTCTTCCCTCATGATGAATTCTCGAAGCTCCTCTACGCCGGAGAAGATCAACATAAGCGGCCAACTGGGCTTCTTGAGCAGAGACTTGAAACTATCGATGAGAATGTTCTGGGCCTCGGCGGACTTGTCTTTGAAGATATGTTGGCACTCATCGTAGTGAATACACACCACGCCGTGTTCTTGGGCATGTTTTGCAACTAGGTTCCAGATCACATCTTGATTTGCGTTTTGCGGAACCTGGATTGGAAAACCAAGTTCGGTCAGCGTGCTCGAACCGAGCATTTTCCAAGTCACGAGGCCGCTTAGAGTCACCTTGATCATCTTTGCGGTTCTGCCATCGGGCAGCACGATTTGAGCCGAGTTGAACTCTCTGCTCAGTTGTTCGAGGTCAGCCGTTTTTCCGACCCGAGAAGGCCCAATCAGCAGTAGTGCGAACGCCTCAAATCTCTTTCCACCTTGCTCCCGAATGCCTGCCCGCGCTAGATAATCGGTCACAATATGTGTAAACACTCGCTCCAAGCGACGGGTTCTCGGGAACTCATAGTGAACCGAAGCGAGTTTCTTTAGGATCGCAGCCCTTTCATCATCGACGAACTTCACTTGAGGTTGCCTTCAGATTTAGGGCGGCCAAAGTGCCTCTTCTCGGTGGCCTCCGACGTCGCGGGTGGTTCATCTTTATCAAAGTCGATTGGCCCATCGAACCCAGATCCAACCTTGAATACGCCACCTGTGGGAGACAGCGCGGAAACCTCACCAGGTGATGCTGTACCAGACAGTGGTTCATGCCTGGCATTTCGAACCTGAATGATCGTTTGAGCCTTGGTCTCCGCTTCGGCGATCGTCATGAAGCTTCTCGGCAGCTTCTCTTCGAGCCCCTTCCTTTTCACTTCGTCGTGGCGCCTCTTGCGAGCTTTCAAAAGGCGCGTCTCGTAGTCAGCTGCGTCATCGGTCGGTTCGGAACAAGCATAGGCTTGAAACTCTAGAGCCTCTGCCACCGTCAGGTCACTCATCATCGTCCAGGTCAGCTCACCAAGTACTGGCGTGTCATTTCCCTTCTGCAAAACGGTCACTTCGTTAACGCAATCGGGATCTGAGAAGACGGTGACCTTCCGATTCTTGCTTTCCGCTATGACCTGTATCGCTTCGGACGAGTAAGGAAGACCAAAGACCCTCACGCCCTCATGAGTGACCCTTGCTTCGGAGCGCCACCCCAAATGAATCCGACGTGTCATCTCGGGGATTGCCGCCACGCACCCATAATTGTCATTGGCATAGTTGTAGGCTTCAATCGGACGCATACCGCGCATCGTTGAACCGCCATGTCGCCGGAAAGGGTATTCGTCTACGAAGTAGCGGGTTATGATCCCAAAAAGCTCATCCGCGTCAAATACGGCGTTCTTTATCGGATCATAGCCCTTCAAATGACCCGCTTTCCGGCCCGTATATCCATGAATGAGGTTGAAGACCTGGCTTTCGTTAGAACCGAAGAAGCGTTCGATGTAAGGTCGGTCTCCAGAATGATGAGATCGACAGTCGACTGATTGAGCTAAGATCCCCATCGTCGCCATCTTTACCGGTCCGTTTCGCAGGCCTGCTCCATTATCCGTCTTAACAGCGAGGAGACCCACAGCAGGCGCAGGATCAGACTCGCAGCCGTACAAAACTTTCTCTTTCGTCTTGTCTCTTGTGGCCATTCGCAGAACGTCTAGCGTCGCCTCGTGACCGGGGTTGTCGGTTAAGGTCCACCCGAGGGGCAAGCGGGTAGCAACATCGAATGCAACGATGAGCCAAAGCCGGGTCGTCAGGATCTTCTCAATCTCTTCGACTACGAGTTTCTCTTCTTTTGAAAATTTCTCCCACCAGCCCTTCTCTTTGCACACTGTCATCAATGAGAGACGACATTCGTCGAGCTCAATCTGTTCGCCAAACTTTAGAGCATGTGTTTCAGTCAAGCCCCGCAAATGGTCGTTTTGTGCGGCTCGCTTCCCATCGCGGGCAACAGCGCGGGCAGTTGGATTTATTTTCTTGATCTCCCGACGTACAGTTTGCTGTGATACCATCTTGAACGATGCCAGACCAATTTGCTGACGTCGTTCGTTTTCATCCATGAAGAGCGTTTCCAAGTAGGCATGTGCCGCAGCTGGGGATGCACCTTTCTTATCCATGTAAATTTCGTCGACAGCCTGTCGAATGACCTCCCACATGCGCGGGCTGACACCATGGTTTGACCGATTACCCTTTAGGTGATCTTTGTCCGCCAGTACCAATTCGTCGCAATCATGGTCGTAATAGCGCTCGCGGTACTTCCAAATTGTGCGGCCACCAGGCACGAAGTTGGCGTCTCGGCGTGATCCTCCTCTTACCTTTGACTGTTCAGTTTGCAGCCAGACGATTGGACGGGTTGTGTAGATCTTCTCAGCAAATTTGATAACGCGAAGCACTACCTCTTTCTTGTCCAACGCAGCTTGATAAATGGCGACGCCTTCAGCTTCGACGGCATCGACTCCCAGGATAAGTGCTTTGCGAAAATCAATCTGGTCACGACAAGCAGGCGACAACGTGTCTTTATAAAGTCGCTGTCCAGCTCGAAGCGCGGTTGCGGCACCAGAGACAGACTGAATAAGCTGCGCTGCTGCTACGCCCGGCATCTTTAAGAAGCTCAGAACTTCGTTGATGTTCCAGATGCAGTGTGTCCCTGCCGTTTCGTTGAAGACGTCGTATGCTCCATCGCTGCGGCGCTCAATACTCCTCGTCTGTCCAGCAAGAATGAGCTGCGTACGGTCTTCAATCGTGTAGTTTGGTTTCTTCATACTGAAGCCTTCCAAACTCTGGAATGGTGACAAATCACGTTGTCCAGATTTGCGCGTAACTGCCCGTTAGCGAGCAATCTCAAACAAGCATCGAAGATTCGGGCTCTCGACAGGTCGACAACCTTGCTGATGTCGGACATGCGCCAGAGTGCAGAAATGCCCCACAAAGCGTCCGTGACAATTTGATCTGCAATCGGGTCCGGTTCGAAGCAAACGGCCCGGTGCATGCGGCGTAGGTTTTCCCGGCGCGGTCTTGAATAGGCGTCCGCCTCTACGACCGCAAATTCATGTGCCTCGGATGGAGGCGTCGCCAACCAAATTGCTTCGATCTCTTCCTGAGTTTCAGGCTTCCGCAAGCTGGTGCGGTTCCTCACGAATACAAACCGCCTTAGGCCGTTCCTGAAAGTCAGACGCAGGTCAATCGTATGCTTGCGTTTCCGACCAGCAGGATACTGGTACGCGAACTCAACCGGCTGAAACTCGACATCGTAAATGTCAGGTGAAATCAACGCTTCTTCGGCTACTGCTGCCTCAGAGGCACTCTCCGCAGCGCCAACTCTTGGGATCCAGTTGTTTGCCTCAGTCTTGTAGGGAAGCATGACCTTTTGAGAGGTATTACTGACGGAGATTGGATTCCGGACGCCCGTAAATGGCAACACGCCATGAATGGGCCCCAGTTCGATCTTACCAGCTGATCTGGTCTTAGGTAGACCGTATGCCCAGGTATCATGATCGATTGTATTTTCATCAATCATCGGCGCTCCCCCGAAAGGTAGGGCTGCGTCAACATTTGTGGCCGAGAGACGGTCCGGAGCTCGTTGTCGAGCCGCGTCATCATCGCTTCGAATTGTTGATTTCCTGATCTGACCCTGAAGCCACAATCAGCGATGTCTGAGCGATAGTAGATGAGGCTGTACTTTGGGCTTTGAGTGAAAGGGATTAGGTCTAATCCCTTAAGCTTGGCGTAAATTGCTTGGCCTTGGACACCTTCATCAGCTGCGATCAGGCCGAGGGTGACATGACCCTGTACAAACTGTTTCAGCGAGCCAATTCCGACCATCCCAATAGCGCGCCTATGGCGACTTCGCTTGATGGTTTTCATTTCAAGAAATCCCTCTTCGACGAGAAATTTCACGGTGCTGTCGTTGATCCGTAGAAGAGCTTTAAGTTCCGTCTTCGTGATACCGGTCCACGGATCAAACGGGAGCGCGTCCCAGACCTCTTCGGGATCTGCAAATATGCTTCGGAATCCTCTGTCCGATGCATCACTACAAAGCGATTGGATCTTGCCGCTAGCCACCAATGCTTGCAGTTCTTCGATCGGGCATTTGGTGCGAATACAGAGCGCCAGTAAGTCTTCAAAGTTGCTGGGGATGCCAGAAACTATCTTCGCGTGGCGTTTGGTTTGATTCAGAAGTTCGAGGATGTCGGAGGGGTGATAACACTGTGCAATCCCAGGAAGTTCAAACTGTGGCCGTAGCTTTTTTGACCGGTGCAGGCGCTTGAAGGCGTCGTAGCCGATCCCAAGTTTTGCGGCCGCCTCCTTTGCCGAAAGGCACTCCGCGAACCGTTGAATTTCAGTGCCATAGCGGTCTATCGGAAAAACCATCCCTTTACCGATTGAGCCCTGGGGCAAGTCACTGGCTCGCAGAAACCTCTTTAGCCGAGGGCCATCCACACTGAACTCGCGCGCCGCGCTAGACAGTCGATGGATCTTCCGCGTAGTGCGCTTGCGCCCAAACACTGCCTTGTCGACAGGAATTGGGTAATGTGCAAAGGCAAAGGCTGACAAAGTGTCCAGCAATACGGCCAGCCTCGGACTGCGGTGATCCACCCTCGACAGCCAGGCAGAAATCGCGCCGAAGTCCTTATGGAAGTTTCGCCGGCCCGTTTCTGATCTGAGCGCGATCTCTTCAAGTAAGTCATAGAGATCTCTCGCAGACCTGCCTGCTGCATCAAAGGCAACCTCTTCGCATATCCTTAGCTCATCATCGCTAAGCTTGGAGAGACGGGCCTCTGAGCCATGCTCAAGAACCGCACCTGCGGCCCGAAGGAACTTTAGCGCGACATCCAAATCGAGTTGATCAATCCAACGGTTGGAAACCGCGCCTTCCAAGCGCTGAATGATGTAGTTTTCAATCTCGAGGCAAGCGCCTTCATTCGCCTCAAATTGTGATTTCGGGTCGCACCAAACTCTGTGGTCGAACAACCTACCTGCAAAATCATACGGCGATCGGGGGTACGCTGCCCGCGGCAGCGTGATGAGATTGAGCTTATGGATAGGACAGACACGAAAACTCAAAAGCTGCCATTCAGCACGACCGTATGCTCTGTGTTTGCCATTGCTGAGATCTGCCGCAATGCACGCAGGGCACAGCCTTTGATCATAGCGCTTTGCAATTTCTGACGAAAGGACTTGGCCATTCACACGGTAGATATGATGACTGTCCAATCTGACGGCAAATTTGCCTAGCCGTTTTGCATCGACACCACAAAGGTCTGAAAGCGCATCAATGGATGCTGGATCACCATTCACTAGCGAAATCAATCTCATATCGAAGAACCGGCAAAGGTCCTGCGTATATTCCAGTCCGTTTCGTCTGGTCAGGCGTGAGACGTAAGACTGTAGAGTTTCGCGGTCATAGAGCGGTACGGTAAGCGCTAGTATGCGACCGCTCGGTTTGATTGTACCTGTCAGCGACAGGCTATGTCCGTCACGATGTAATGTCGGATTGAGTTGCGTGCTCATTCTCATCCCCAATGTCTTCGTCAGGCGTTTCGGCAGCCCAAAAGGGCAGCCAAACACTTGACTGCGTCTGCAAAAACGGGGATGAAGGAATAGAGAAAAGGGTATCCTCGATGCCCCGAATATTTGAAGAACTCAAAGGTTGCCGCCTTTGAGTTCTTTTCGTTTGGGCCTAACTCATGACCGGCCCTCCCGTGTGGTCTGATAGCGCTCTGGCCACAGGTCGCTTGGCTCGCAATCCAATTGCCTGGCGATCTCGTTCTCGACCAATGCGCTTTTGGTCCGTCCTTGGCAGGTTGCCGTGACGTGGGACTTCGACTTCTTCAGTGTACGGCTGATCATTCCGAGAGAGACACCGCGCTCATGTAAGCGCTCAATGATCTGCTTATGGCGGTCTATATTTAGTACCAACAAGGTCAAATACTCCCCAAGAAATGCCGTTCAGCTACACACCTGAATTCTTGATTGCATGGAGATGATTCGTTGCGCAAGAACTTTCTGAATTGGGTTCCCAGCTCAACAAAGACAGCATAAGTTAATAATAAAAACAATAATTTACGCTATGTCTGGCAGGGCCAAAATAGCGCATCTTTTTTCTGGCGGAATACTCGCTACCAACCCATTGAATCTCTTCGGATTGTTCATCGCATGATCAGCCCGGACGCGAACCAATAAAGGATGTAGCACTATATGTAGTAGCTGACCTTCATCACCTGTCATCGAGTTACTGCGAACCGCCAGAACTTTAGCTAGCGATTCCCGACATTCTAGGATTAGCGCAGAAGGGATGTAGATCAGATAGGTATCGACTGGAGCGTAGCTTTCGCGGAGCGAGCGTTGGCTGTCTTCCATAACCGATCTGCCCAATGTTGGCTGAGTGTGCGAGCCGTTTGCTCACTGGATGCGTTTTAAAAGCGCTGCACGAGCTATCTGTTCTCCATCCTTCCAGGCCCTTCCTGCCTGACTGATCAGGCGTCTGCGTTTGTCATCACGCGGGCCGTGTATGATGGAGGAACGAACCTTGTAGAAGTGCCTCACCTGCTCCTTGATAACTATCTTGTTTTCATCGTCTGCTGCTAGGAGGTCGGCTGCCGCATTCTCCAATTCTCGACTTAGCGATCGCCCCCGAAGTTTGAACAAGCGCTCAAACACAATTGCCAAGTCCAATACCTTGTCCTCTGAGGAGAACCGCCCATCACGCCGATGGGCTTCGGCAAGTCTATGAATGATCGGAGCCATGTCTGGATACTCGGTTTCTCGCCTGCGCGCGAAGAGGTCTTTGATTACTTCGATCTGCGCCGCGTCAACTGCCGGGGTCTTTTCAAACGCTGAGAACAAGTGGCTGATTGAACGGCCGCTACGGGTCTGGGCAGAGTCATGATGTGAGCCGAGTAGGCCACTAGCGCGGCGTGGAATGCATCCTTCAAAAGTAGCTAACCATGAGATGCGACGGCTCAGATCCACTGAAAGTAGATTGGCCAACTCGTCCGCCCAACGATCAAAAAGTGGGGGAAGGTTCAGTGTTTGTGTGTTTGGGGGATTGTGCAAATCTCCAAACCTTGGTCTCCACGGAAACCTTCGAGCAATCCCAAACACGGGCTCCAGACGCCGCCAACTGACCTGTTGCGCAGCCACGTCCTTGAGCCATTCGAGTTCAATGTGTGCAGACAGCTGTTTGCAGGGTATAAGCGCGTACCCCTCTCCAAGTTCGACTTCGCTTTTAATGCAGATCCCGTGATACACGGCGACATCTAGCGCCTCATTTAGTGAGTTTTTCTGACTGTTATCGTCCTGCTCGATTGGCAGTTTCAGAAGTGCATTCAGATCGCGGGCTGGATCCATGAAGGGCTCCTTTGATCCCGCTTCCTGTGCCTCCATTAGCCCGACAATCAATTGGCTCAGGGTCGTCATTGACGTGCGGTTCAAAATACCGACCTGAAACTCGTCTCGACCCAGGTTGTTGCCCAACGCGCGCGAAATTGTGGGATGATCTCGAAGAACCCCACGAACCGGGTCAATTGCAGCCTTCAACTTCTTGAAATGATCAGTGTTCTTGTAACGAACCTCGAACAAAGTGTCATTGTACAGTTTCTGGATGGCATCGCTGGGATACGGTGTCTCGTCACGGCCGTTTCGAATGATCCGTGTGTAGCCGCTTGCGCTGAAGTACCAGTCCAAGAAAGGTCGCTGTGCCCGTTCAAGGTTGTTGAGAGCACTTGAAAGTCGCGTCGTCCAGTCTTTCTGGTCAAAGTCCTTGAATAACATGAAGAACCTTTAGACCAACCTCTGACGGACTTCTAGGATCAGCGGTCTAGGCTGAACGGGGAATCGTCTGGTGCGTATCGCAGCCCAATGCTGCCGTGCATCATGGGTCGACGATGCTGCTTTGCGGCTTTTCAAAGCGGACTTTGGAAAGGAGCATCCGGCCTTGTTCGAGTGATCCGCTGATTGGATAGTTGGTAGGTTGTAAGGACTGCCAACTATGAACTCTTCGGGACCAGACAGACGGACATTTTACACTTTGCAAATTTTAGGCTCGCTCACATACTCGCTTCGTTAATTCTGAGAATTACTGTGGACTATTGAAATGAGAATTCACCTTGACCGGAAGCTAGTCATCTTTGTTTTTCCAGTTTGTTTTCTGTGCTTGATGTTGCTGCAGCCAATGCAGGTCTATTTCTCGCGCACCTCAGGCTTTAACTATCTGCTTCATGTAAGCTTCTTCATCCTAGCGATAGCCGGAAGCCTACTTACCGCATACCTTGCCGTTCGGGCATCCTCTGATATCAAAACGGCTCTTTGCGTTAACGCCATGGCTTGGCTTGGGACTTACGTGTTGCTCGTCATACTGGTTGGTATCTCTGAAGTCGATGTTCCTCGTTTCTTGGGCGCTCCAGCTCTAGCCGCAATCTTCGTAGGAACGGTCTTTGCCGTTTTTACGTATATTTGGTTTCTCCGACCTGCAGCACTTTTAGGAACTATTACAGCGATCCTAGTCATAGTTATAGTGGCACCCTCAGAGAGTTACGTTCGAACGCTGCCAGACGCTGAACCCGCGGAAGTTTGGTTTGGGCCCGATGAAAATTTTAGAGAGTGTGAGTATAGGTCGGACATAAACTGTGCTTTCGTTGCGTGGCTGATGGCACGACCTGATCTTGCAGCCTACGCAGAGACCGGTCTGCCCTACCCAGTATTCCTTGTATCTGTCGAAGGGGGAGGAATTTATGCGGCGGCGCACGCCTATGCAGCGTTAGACATTTTTTCTGAGACTTGCCCAAACTTTCGCCAGCATGTTTTTTCGATAAGCTCAGTTTCTGGCGGTTCGGTCGGCTCGGCTGCTTATGTAGCTGATCAGAGCAGTTACGGCCAAACCACTAGAATCGAGAGTTGTAACCTTAAGTCTTCAGAGCGATCGCAAAAGTTCGCAGAGGACTTTCTTTCACCCATTTTGGGTTCGTTCCTGTTTGGTAACATTCCCAACTTCTTTACCCGATACGTCTTTGATTTGAACGATAGTTCTGAGGTTCTCGAAACCACCTTCACCGCCGAGCTTGACTTTGCGGAATTGGGTTCTGGTGTAGGTGAGTATTGGAGACCAGATGGCAATAGTCCTGTAATTCTGATCAACACAACAAATCTGGCAAGCGGCAGAGTCGAGACTGTATCGCCATTTTCGACTACCAGAGGATTAACCACTGGGTCATCACGCAACGATGCGTTTCGCCCCAACAATGGGTCTGTACCGGCGAACCTTAGTTTTGCGAGCGGTTCTAGCCTGTCGGCTAGGTTTCCATTCTTGACGCCGTCAGGATTGCTTGCTGAGCCACTTTCATCTGAAGACGCAGGCTTTGACGGGACTCGGTACAACGTATATGTGGACGGTGGTTACTTCGATAACAGTGGAATAGGTGTGACAAGGCAGCTGCTTTCAGATTTGAATAGCAGTTGGAACCACGGCTTGGACTACAACTGCAAGGATGAGTCTGAAGCCTTCTGTAACTATATTTTGTTGGACCGGGGGGCCCAATCATCGGACGCGACGGTCTCGACCGCCGGCAACAACCCTGACTGGGGTGGCAGGGACCTCAGGCTGGAGACAGCCTCCTACTTGGCGGCGTTTGAATGCATTTCTAGGACAGAAAGACCTTGTTCAAAAGAAATTTGGGATGCCGGTGTCGTTCCAGTGAGCATTTACCACTTAGTGATATATGCTGAGCCAGACCACTGGGATGAGCCTGACCCGACAGCGATACAAAGACTTTACTCGCAAAGTCAAAATCAGTCTTTTTTCGATCCGATAACCGCTCTTTTGAGCACAAGGTCATCCAGAGCTGCGATTGAAAGAAACGACCTATTGTTTCAGATACATGGCTCTTGGCTACAGCCTCATGGGCTCTCCGCCAACGACAAGACCGTTATCCTACAAAACCTAGATGTTGAGGCATTTGGTTTCCCGCTGTCTTGGACCTTGGGCTCGGAGTCAATGGATACGCTTTTAGCCGACCTTCTCGACACATCCGAGTGCCAGTTTCAGGTTGATGGTCTAACATGGGAAGGAAATCCATCGATCCATGAGACCGGTTGCACGATCGGAGACATTGCGGTGATCTTGACCGACAGCCCTTTGGAAGGACATGATCTTGGAGAGTTCTAGCTAAGGCGGCCCTATCATGCGGATCAAAGAGTCTTCGTCCCATCCTAACTAAGCCTACTTTAAACCGTGCGGGTAAGGCGGCCCATAGCCGACCTCTGGCTCCAAATTGGAATGCTGCAGTTACAGCCCGTATCGCCGAAGTTCGTTGCAGGCAAAAAAAGCGAAGGTAACATCGTCAGCCCGGATGAAAGTTTTGAGACAAGGGGCGCAATTTAAGATGTTAGTAGCCTCCAATAATGGCGTCAGGGTGGACGCAAGAAATGCCATACGGGGTGAAGAGCACCGCTGCCCCGGCTGCAATGCCGAAGTGGTTTTGAAGCGTGGGCGCAAGGTAATTGCACACTTCGCCCACAAGCCACCGGTCGACTGTTCATGGGGCAAGGGTGAGACCCACGCGCACAGGCACTCCAAGGCGCTGGTAGCGGACGCTCTCACAGAGCGCGGGCTGCATGCTGAGGTTGAATTCGTGGTGGAGACGCTAACAGGGGATCGGCGCGCGGATGTAATGACGTGGCACCCTGACACGGGACAGGCTATCGCTATCAAATTGCAGCACTCCGCCATTGACTTGGACAACATCGAAACCCGGGCGCGGTCATACGCTTCGGCTGGAATTGCGCAGCTCTGGATTGGGTTTCTGAGCAAGAACGCCAAAGACAAAGCCTTCCCGGATGGAAAGGATCGCTGGAAGATTGAGCAATACTCAGCCCGGCCTTTCGAAAACTGGATTAGCGGTTTCAACATGGGCAAAGGCTTCTGGATGTATGATCCGTTTGAAGGGTGCTTCTGGAACTGTGAATTCTCGGATCATCACACTTGGGTAGAAGAAACCACGCGCTATGACGAATATGGGGAAGAGCACTATCACGGCGGCTACTGGCGTAATTCGAAGCGATGGAAAGAACTCACCATGAGGGGGCCATACGACATAGCCGAACTCAAGCTGAAACTCTTCACCCGGAGCAAAGCATTTGGCACTTCCCGCTATTGGTGGCCCGCCGGAAGAGGTGCGACATTCAGTTGAGCGTTGCTCTGGCTGCGCCAGGCCTTTGCCTGGGTTATTGGTGACAGAATGCCGAGAGTTCTGTACACTCTAAAGATGTATTTTCACACCTAAAGTAGTTGATTATGAGAATAAAAAAGGTAGCGATCACAAACTTTCGGCGACTTGAAAGTGTTGAGATCGACTTTGAAGAGACTGAAACCGTTTTTGTCGGCTCAAATAACAGCGGCAAGACATCGGCGACCGCGATCATGCGCTGTTTCCTTGGTGGTAAAGAGTTCAGCGTCCATGACTTTTCCGTGGGCTGCATCCCATCGGTAGATCAGTTCGGGAAGTCAGGCAAGGCCGAGGACATTCCCCACATCGACCTCGATATTTGGTTTGAGGTTGACCCGGACGGCATAGAGTATGGCCGCGCGGCAGTACTTCTGCCGCGAATGTCCGACGACTTCGACGAACTCGGAGTGCGCCTTCGTCTGGTAGTAGACGACGCCGAAAAGCTTAGGAGTGATTTTTTAGCAGCGTATCCCGACGCAGACCAAGAAGGTACTGAACACAAGCTTTCCAAGTTCCTTGCAACCAATGGAATGTTCAAACGACATTTTGGAACGCAGTTCTTTGCGCTGTCTTCTGACGGTACAGATGATCCTGATGCGACGCCACTGGACAAGCAAGAAGGGCGCAAACTAATTCAAGGTTTGTTGAGAGTGGACTTTGTTGATGCGCAACGCAACATCGATGACCACGACAGCCATCGCAGCAATCGTTTGTCGGCAGCTTTTGCTGGGTACTATGAGAAAAATCTCGACCAAGCAGATATTGCTCAAGCGGCCTTTGAGATCATCGACCAAAACAACAACAACCTAACCGACCACTACGAGGAACAGTTCTCGCCTCTTTTGGATATGATCGGAGGGCTAGGCTTTCCCGCCGTCAATGACCGGCACTTGAAACTGGTCTCAACCCTAAGTCCAGAAACGGCCTTACGAGGCAATACTGACTTGCTGTACATTGATGAGAATAAGGCACACGAGCTGCCAGAGCGGTACAATGGCCTTGGGTTCAAAAACCTCATCTACATGGCCATCCAAGCAAAGCACTTCTACTCGCAATGGGCGCGAACTCCAAAGGACCGTCCATTGTGCCAGGTGATCTTCATTGAAGAACCTGAGGTTCACCTCCATGCTCAGGTCCAGCAAACCTTTATCCAGAACATCTGGGATGTTTTAGACTCTTCGGCCAAGGCCGAAGGTGATGAGGGCGAAGTTCCTCAAATGGTTGTTACAACGCATTCGTCACACATTCTCGATGCGGTGGACTTCTCCAAAGTGAGGTATTTCAGAAGATCTCACCTTACTACGGATGATCCTGAGACTTGCCCTGTGATGAACGCGTCTACCGTGAAGAGTTTGCGTGACTTTGCGCCGTCACCTTTGGGAGAAGGTGAAGACTCTGAAAAGCGAGCTCTCGAGTTTTTGGAACGCTACCTGCGATTGACCCACTGTGACCTATTCTTCGCCGACGCGGCGATTTTGGTGGAAGGAGCAGTGGAGAAACTGCTTTTGCCAGAGATGATCCAAAAGGCGGCTCCAGATCTGAGAAAATCGTTCCTCACAATTCTCGAAATCGGGGGGGCGTACGCCCATCGGTTTGATGAGTTGATCCGCTTCCTACACATCCCATGCCTTGTGATTACCGATCTGGATTCAGTGTCTCCCCAAGGCCATCATCCAGCGGTTCGAGCTGACACTCCCAACGCGCTGACCTCTAACGCTTCATTAAAGACAATGTTGGATGTTTCCACCGTCCAAGAACTCATCGACCGACCATTTGATGAAAAATGCCAAAACGCGCCCCATCGAGCGATCGTCTACCAGCTGGATGTTTTGGTTTCAGAAGACGACATTGAGTTGACTATGCGCCCGCGAACGCTAGAGGAAAGCTTCGCCTATGAGAATTTCTCCAAGATCCGTAGCGGCGACTTGGTTTTGGGCATCGAGGTACCTCAAGAACTTGGGGAAGCATATCAGGCGATATTTGAACGAGTGAAATCCAGCTCATTTAAGAAGACTGACTTTGCGATGAACGTCCTGGCTGGCGAAGAAAACTGGCAGGTGCCGAGTTACATCTCCGAAGGCCTCGCTTGGCTGGAAACGACTGTATCGAGTCAACAATGATCATAAGATTGAATAGTCATGCCTAATCTCATTCCAACCCAAGCCGACCAACAAGTTGCTCAGTGCCTTGAGGAAGGCCGAAGCTTTGCGATGATTGCCGGTGCGGGGGCTGGGAAGACCACTTCACTAATTTCGGCTTTGGAGCATGTCCGAAAAGAATCTGGCCCGTCGCTACTCAAGCAAGGTCAGCGTGTGGCCTGCATTACGTACACCAAACGAGCTGTGGCGGTCATACGAGAACGGTTGGGTTTTGACGAGTTGTTCGAGGTCTCCACGCTGCATAGTTTTCTTTGGGGTGAAATAGGGCGGTTTCAAGTTGATATCCATGAAGCTGTGACCCATTTCGTCATTCCAAAGCACATTGAGTCTGCTCGAGACAAAGACAACGGCGGAGCATCCAAAACGGCTATCGCCGCCCGTCAGAAAGCGGAAAAACTAGAAGGGGAGCTTGAGGCTTTAGCTGACGCGAGCGCATGGGCGTATGATGACTCCAACTTCAGCAATTTCAGCGAAGGTTTGCTAGGTCACGACGATGTGATCGCAGTGGCCGGATATCTCCTTGGTGAAAAGAGTGTTTTTCGACGAATCCTTGGTTCGCGCTACCCTTTCATTTTTGTGGATGAAGCCCAAGACACCTTCGTTTCGATCGTCGAAGGCTTGAACGAGCTAGGCGCAGGCGTGGGGCTACCCCTGGTCGGTTACTTCGGTGATCCTTGGCAACAGATTTATGATGGACGTGCAGGAGATTTTTCGCCTCCTGAAGAAGGTTTGTCGATTACCAAAACCGAGAATTTTCGTTGTAGCCCGCAAGTCGTCGGTCTCCTGAACGCTTTTCGAACCGATGTTGAACAAGTTCCAGCCGGCAAAGCCGCTGATATAGAAGGGAGTGTAGAAATGGTTCTGGTTGAAGCCGAAACTCCCGAAGGACCGAGAAGAACCTACACCAGCGAGCAGCGCGACCGTGCCTTGCAGAAAATGGACCAAGCTATCGAGAGCTGGGGTTGGACTACGCGCGAAGACGTCACGCTGCTTTTCCTGGTGCGCCAAATGATTGCCCGCCGATTGGGTTTCGAACAACTCAATTCTCTTTTCACTGGTGATTTTGCCTCTTCAAGGGCCCAAGATGATTTTGAGGCAGGGGATCACGTTCTAGTGCGCCCGTTTATTAAGTTGATTCTGCCACTAATCAGAGCTCAACAGGACGGAGATCAACGTCGCGTCATCGATCTGCTTCGCGCAAACAGCCCGAGCTTTTCTGCTGATGGTCCGAATAGCAACCTCAGCCTCGGCAAAATGATTGAACTGTCGAGAAATGCGATTGAGAAGCTCGAAGCTACTTGGGCTTCGAGTACCGTCAAAGAAGTGTTGCTCTTGGCTCAGGATCTGGGGTTGGCGCAAATGCCGAAGCGCTTGGTTGAGCACCTCAGCCGAGATCCGCGATCAGAAGCCTTCGACAAGGAGCTCCATAGTCAAGAGAAAGGAGACTGGCTCGCGGACGCGTTTTTTGCCATGAGCACAGAAGAGCTTTCCCCGTACTTCGACTTTATTTCTGAGAACACGCCGTTTAGTACGCAACACGGTGTGAAGGGTGAAGAATACCCCAATGTGGTCGTGGTGTTTGACGATGTGGAAGCTCGTTGGAGCCAGTACAATTTCAATAAGTTGCTAACCCCAAGAACGATCGGGGAACCCACCGAAGGCCAATTCGATCGCGGTAGAAAGCTGGCCTACGTGTGTTTTTCGCGTGCGGAGCTGAACCTGCGAATTCTCCTTTTCACACCAAGCCCGGCCGACGCACGTGCGGAGCTTCTTTCCAAAGGCCTTTTTGAAGATGGTCAAATCAAGGTGGTCAGCTTGGCAGCATAGGGTGGTACGGCGGCGCTTGAACAGCGTGCCCGACACGCCCGGCTCGAAGGTCAGCTTTCTTCTCGATGCACCTAAGCTCTCGCACTCGAAGCGAACGACCGCTTCCCACGTTCAGCGTGGCTCAACGTCTTTCCAATGCAAGTTCTCAGGCAACTCCAAGGCTCTAGCAGCAACGTCATCGAATTGCACAGGCGAAAAATCCCAAACATCGACCCCGAGGTTCACAGAATTTCTCGAGCCAAGCCAGTTGTTGTGAACATGACCGAACATTTGAATAGCGCTACGTCGGGCATGGTTCCATGTAATCATTGGATAGTGGCAAAGCGTGTTGGACTGCTTGAGCGAGCCGTCACGTAGCTCAACAAGTGGAGACACAGTATCCCACGGCAGTGTCAAAGTCGGTTCGCGATCGTGGTTCCCAATGATCAAGTGCTTTCGAGCGCCCGGCAGCTGATCGAAAATCTCTTTAAGATAGCCAGCATCCTTTGACCTTGGGCCAAAAGCGAAGTCACCAATAATCCAGAGATCATCGTCCTCATGAACCCTCTCGCACATGTTCGCGATCAAGACGGCGTCCATCTCCTCCACGGAGGAAAAGGGGCGATCACAGAACTTCATAACGTTCTCATGACCGAAATGCGTATCAGCAGTATACCAGTGAGCCATGGTTGCTATCCGAGTTTCCCTGATTTTTTGGTAGGATAGCTGGCCATACGCAGGCTGCAACATCGGCCAATCCGGTCACAACGCCATCTTCAGCGATAGTGGCCGAAGCGCCAAATCTGCACACTTATGCGTAAATCCGCACTCTTATGAGTAAATGACAACAAATTGAGTGAAGTGGTGAGCCGACAGGGGCTCGAACCCTGGACCTACTGATTAAAAGTCAGTTGCTCTACCAACTGAGCTATCGGCTCACTGCGGCGCTCTCTAGGAACAACGCGGCAGACGGTCAACCCAGAATCACTGGATTGACCGTGATACTCTGTCTATAGCGCGCATCCATGATCGCCCAGACCCAGACCGGCCTTCCGTTCCTGAAGATGAACGGGCTTGGCAACGACTTCGTCGTTATCGATGCGCGCGAAACGCCGCACGCGGTGACGCCGGATTTGTGCCGGGTCATGGCCGATCGGCATTTCGGCGTCGGGTTCGATCAGCTCGCCCTGATGAAGCCGTCAGAGAAGGCGGATCTGGAACTGGTCTTCTACAATGCCGATGGCAGCCGATCGGTGGCTTGCGGGAATGCGACGCGCTGTATCGCGCGCATGGTGATGGACGAGGCGGAACGGGATGGCCTGTCGATCCTGACGGGAGATCGTCTTCTCGCGGCCAGGAATGAGGGCGGCGTTACGTCGGTCTGTATGGGAGAGCCCCTGACGGCGTGGGACGAGATCCCATTGGCGCGCAAGGTCGATACGCTTCATCTGCCGCTTGAGGGGGATCCGGTCGCGACCTCCATGGGCAATCCGCATTGCACCTTCTTCGTGGAAGATATCGAAGCCGTCGATCTGGCCTCTTTCGGGCCGTCAAGAGAGACAGACGCCCTGTTCCCAGAGCGCACGAATGTTCAGATCGCCCAGATCACCGGGCCTGACCGGATCCGAATGCGGGTCTGGGAGCGCGGAACCGGGATCACGCTGGCCTCGGGATCGTCGTCCTGTGCGACGGCAGTAGCGGCACATCGGCGGGGCCTGACCGGGAGGGCCGTCCGGATCGATCTGGACGGCGGCACACTCGAGATCGACTGGCGCGCGGACGGGGTCTGGATGAAAGGGCCGACCTCTCATCCGTTCTCTGGCGTCTGGCACGACGCACGAGTGGACGAGACCGGGACATGGGGGCTGTGATGGATCGCACGGCGCCCCGGTTCAGCACCTTTGGCTGCAGGCTGAATGCCTACGAGACCGAAGCGATGACCGACCTCGCCGCGCGGGCAGGGCTCGAGAATGCGCATGTGGTCAATACCTGCGCGGTGACCTCGGAGGCGGTTCGGAAAGCCCGGCAGGAGATCCGCCGGATCCGGCGCGAGACCCCCGGCGCGCGGATCGTTGTGACGGGATGTGCTGCGCAGACTGAGCCTGAGACCTTTGCTGCGATGGACGAAGTCGATCATGTGATCGGCAACACCGAGAAGATGGCTCCGTCGACCTGGACGGCGCTGACCGAAGGGACCGAGCGGATCCAGGTCGATGACATCATGTCGGTGACCGAAACCGCGGGTCATCTGATCGACGGGTTCGGGACGCGGGCGCGGGCCTATGTGCAGGTACAGAACGGCTGCGATCACCGCTGCACGTTCTGCATCATCCCCTATGGGCGCGGCAATTCACGATCGGTTCCGGCTGGCGTCGTGGTCGACCAGATCAAGCGGCTTGTGGATCGCGGCTATCACGAGGTCGTCCTGACCGGAGTGGACCTGACGTCATGGGGCGCCGATCTGCCATCGGCGCCCCGGCTGGGCGATCTGGTGCGGCGGATCCTGCGGCTGGTGCCGGATCTGGCGCGGCTGCGGATCAGCTCGATCGACTCGATCGAGGCGGATCCAGCCCTGATGGAGGCAATCGCGACCGAACCGCGTCTGATGCCGCATCTGCATCTGTCGCTTCAGCATGGGGACGACCTGATCCTCAAGCGGATGAAGCGCCGCCATCTGAGAGACGACGCAATTCGCTTTTGCGAGGAGGCCCGCGCGTTGAGGCCGGAGATGACCTTTGGCGCGGATATCATTGCGGGGTTCCCGACCGAGACGGAAGCGGCCTTCGAGAATGCGCTGTCGCTGGTCGAGGCTTGCGATCTGACCTGGCTGCATGTCTTTCCCTACTCTCCCCGTCCTGGAACACCGGCGGCCCGGATGCCGCAGGTGAACGGCGCGGCAATCAAGGCTCGGGCGGCCCGTTTGCGCGAGGCCGGGTCGGCAGCGGCCCGGCGCCATCTGGAGGCACAGGTGGGCCGATCGCACCGGATCCTCATGGAAGCGCCTCGCATGGGACGGACAGAGCAATTCGCCGAGGTCGCCTTAGGCACGGATCAGCCCACAGGCACTATCGTCACGGCAAGTGTCACCGGCTTGCAGGGCCCCCGTCTGACGGCTTAGACCGGAACCTGTCCTCATCTTGCTAAAAATACCTCCGCCGGAGGCTCCGGCGCTGTCCACTCTCGCGAACGGTCGATCCAGATGCATCCGAACCCCTCCTTTCGCAAAGCCGGGACCAAAGCGGCCCTTGCCGTGGCGCGGGAGCGCGCGTTCGGTCAACTTGTCCTGAACGGCGAGGACGGCCCGCTTGTGTCGCATATCCCTTTTCTGATCGCGCCTGATGCGTCGAGTCTCGATCTGCATCTGGTGCGGTCCAACCCGATCCTTCGGCAGCTTGAGGAACCGAGCACTGCCTTGATCACCGTTTCGGGGCCAGACGGCTATGTTTCTCCGGATTGGTACGAGGTGCCGGATCAGGTCCCGACCTGGAACTACGTGGCGGTCCACCTGCGCGGCACACTGCGACGTTTGCCCCAGAATGACATGCGCAAGATGCTCGATCGTCAGTCGGCGGCCTATGAGACCCGTCTCGACAAGGTGCCGTGGACGACCGCCAAGATGACACCGGCTGCGCTCGAGCGGATGATGCGCCAGATCGTCCCTTGCCGGATGACGATCGAGACGGTGGACAGTACCTTCAAGCTCAACCAGAACAAACCGGATGATGTCCGGCTCAGAGCCGCGTCGCGGATTTCCTCCGGCGGGATTGGCGCGGAGCTGGATGCGCTGGCGGATCTGATGGCCGATCCCCCGGCCTGACCCTAGACAGGAGACCTTCGATGAAATTGCTGACCTCCGACGCCTCTCCGTTTGCCCGCAAGGTCCGGGTTCTGCTGCGGGAGGCCGATCTGCTGGACCGGGTCGAGGAAGTGGCCGTCTCGACCAGTCCGACCGCCTCGGATCCCGGCGTGGTGGCGGCCAACCCGCTGGGCAAGATCCCGACGCTTTTGCGCGACGATGGCCCTGCGATCTATGACAGCCGGATCATCACGCGATACCTTGATACGCTGACAGAGCGATCCTTTTATCCGGAGCGGTCGATCTGGGATGTTCTGACGCTCGAGGCGACGGCGGATGCGATGATGGAGGCGACGATACTGCGCGTCTACGAAGCGCGGTTGCGCCCCAAAAAGATGCAGTTCCCCGATTGGCTTGAGGCACAGAAGGGCAAGGCGGACCGGGCGCTCGATGTGATCGAGGCGCGTTGGATGTCGATGCTGGAGGGGCCGTTGCATATGGGGCAGATCGCCGTGGCCTGCGCCTTGGGATATCTCGATCTGAGGATGAGCTCAGAAGACTGGCGGGGAAGCAGGCCGTCACTTGCCAAATGGTACGGCACCTTTTCAGAGCGGCCGTCGATGCAGGACACACGCCCGCCCGGATGATCAGAAGCGGTAGCTGACCCCAAGATTAAGCGCGTTGGTCACGATGTCCGTTTCCAGCGTGCCGCCCCCGTCGAGATCGGCCTCGTTCGAGGAATAGGTGATCTTGTATTCTCCAAAGAGCGCCCAAGTGTCGTTTATATCGTAAGAGACACCGCCCAGCGCCATCGCGGCGGGACCGGTCAGCTGATATTCGAACGTATCGTTGGTGCCGTCCTCGGCATCGACATGAGGCACGGCGACCCCGACGCCTGCGCCGATATAAGGCGTGAAGGCGCCCCACGCATCGGGAAAGCGCCGCATGACATTGGCGGTCACGATATTGAGCCCGTCGGTGAGTTCGAGCGTCTCGAACCCCGCCTTGGCCAGGTCATCCTCGTTGCCGTAAACCTTGGCGTGATTGAGCTCGAGCCCGAAGCCAAGCGTCTCGGTCCGCCACCAGGTTGCACGAATGCCGTAATAAGGCGGTGCCTCGCCGGATTTGCCGTCCCATTCGATCAGTTCGTCGAAATCGCCGCTCGCATTGTCGCCCTCAATTCGGCTGTGCGGAGCGGTCTGGTAGCCCAAATAGACGCTCAACTCGATCTCTGCCGCAGCCGGAGCCGCGAGGGCAACCAAGGCCGGGATAGAAAGCAGACGGTGCATGAAACCAACTTTCTGGATTGGAATAATGAAAAATTGATCTAGCTCTGACACGTATATAAGACAACTGGATAGGCGGTTCGGCACTGAATATACGCGTCCTCTAAGAGATCCGGCACTGACCCTGTGGTGCATTGTCGTCTGGACGCGCGCTACTTCGCCTTCTACATAGCCGCGAGATTGCGGAATATAACGGTTTCACGGACCGTCGCCCGCGATGCACGACAAGGACGAAAGCGATATAATGGCTCACGCAGACGATACCAGTGATACGACGCGCCGGGACTTCATTTATTACGCCACCGCAGGTGCCGGAGCGGTTGTGACCGGGGCCGCCGTCTGGCCCTTGATCAACCAGATGAACCCGTCGGCGGATGTCCTCGCGCAGTCCTCTATCCCGGTCGACGTCTCCGGCATTTCGCCTGGCACGCAGATTACGGTCCTCTTCCAGGGCAAGCCGGTCTTTATCCGTCTGCGCACCGAGGAAGAGATGGGCACGCTGAACGATGTTGATGTCTCGTCCCTACCCGATCCACTGGCGCGGAATGCCAATCTCGAGGATGGCGTCGAGGCCACCGAGGAAAACCGTGTTCTGGGCGAGAATGGCGAATGGCTCGTGATGATGGGTGTGTGCACCCATCTTGGTTGCGTGCCGCTGGCCGATGCCGGTGACTTTGACGGCTGGTTCTGCCCGTGCCACGGCTCGCACTACGATCTGGCTGGCCGGATCCGCCGTGGTCCTGCACCCCGAAATCTTCCTGTTCCTGTCGCGTCACTTATAGACGAAACGACAATTCAACTCGGTTAAGGAGTATCCCTTATGGCCGGAATTCCACACGATCACTACGAGCCGAAGACGTCGGGAGAGAAGTGGCTGCACAAGCGTCTCCCCATCGCAGGTATCGCTTATGATACGCTGATGATCCCGACGCCGAAGAACCTCAACTGGATGTGGATCTGGGGCATCGTCCTGACCTTTACTCTGGTTCTGCAGATCGTGACCGGCATCGTTCTGGTCATGCATTACGTTCCGCATGTCGACATGGCCTTTGCCTCGGTCGAGCATATCATGCGCGATGTGAATGGCGGACATATGATCCGTTACTTCCATATGAACGGCGCGTCGCTCTTCTTTGTGGCTGTCTATGCGCATATTTTCCGGTCGCTTTACTACGGCTCGTATAAGGCGCCGCGCGAAGTGACATGGATCATCGGCAACCTGATGTTCCTGCTCATGATGGCCTCCGCCTTTATGGGATATGTTCTGCCCTGGGGTCAGATGTCGTTCCATGGAACGGCTGTGATTACCGGCCTGTTCGGTGCTATCCCGTTTGTCGGAGAAGCCTTGCAGACCTGGATCCTTGGCGGACCGGCTGTCGGCCAGGCTGCGCTGAACCGCTTCTTTTCGCTACACTATCTGATGCCGATGCTTCTGCTGGGTCTGACGGTTGTGCACATCTGGGCGTTCCACACGACGGGCAACAACAACCCGACCGGTGTGGAAGTCCGCCGCAGCTCGAAAGAGGAAGCAGAGCGCGACACGCTGCCGTTCTGGCCCTATTTCGTGATCAAGGACCTGTTCGCCCTGGCGATCATCATCGCGGTCTTCATGGCGGTTGTCGGCTTCATGCCAAACTACCTTGGCCACCCGGACAACTATATCGAAGCGAACCCGCTTGCGACGCCGTCGCATATCGTTCCCGAATGGTACTTCTTGCCCTTCTACGCCATCCTGCGGGCCTTCACCCCGGATGTCTGGATCGTGATGTTCACGAGCTGGATCACCTTTGGCATCGTAGACGCCGCCTTCTTTGGGGTGCTTGCCATGTTCGGCTCGCTCGTCGTGCTGGCGCTGGCGCCTTGGCTCGACACATCGAGCGTGCGGTCCGGCCGGTATCGGCCAATGTTCAAGTGGTGGTTCGCTGCGCTCGTGGTCGATTTCTTCGTCCTGATGTGGGCCGGTGCCATGCCGGCAGAGGGGATCTATCCGATCATCGCCTTGATCGGAGCGACCTATTGGTTCGCCTATTTCTTGGTGATCCTGCCGCTTCTTGGTGTCATCGAACGGCCCCTGGCGCAGCCCCGTACGATCGAAGACGACTTCAAGGCCCATTACCGCTCTGACCAGGGATCGGGTGGTGCGACCGCGCCGACCCCGGCAGAGTAAGAAAGGACGTATCCAAGATGATCCGTACCACGTTCACAGCGGCCCTCATCGCGCTGGGCCTCTCCGCATCCGGCGCCATGGCCGCGGGTTCGTATGACACGAAAATCATAGATTATGATTTTCCGTTCGAAGGGCCGTTTGGAAGCTACGACCAGATGCAGCTTCAGCGGGGCCTTCAGGTCTATACGGAGGTCTGCGCGGCCTGCCATGGATTGAGATATGTAGCGTTCCGCAATCTGCATGATGAAGGCGGCCCTGGCCTGCCGGAGGATCAGGTCGCGGCCTATGCCGACTTCTACGAGATCTGGGATCCGACGCTTTTCGACGGAGAGGGCGACTTTCGCGCGGCCACTCCGAATGACAAGTTTCCGCAAAGCTCCCTGTCGAACGCTCCCGACCTGAGCCTGATGGCCAAAGCGCGAGCTGGCTTCCACGGCCCTTACGGAACCGGGATCAGTCAGTTCATCAACGGAATGGGCGGCCCGGAATACATCGCATCCCTGCTCACCGGCTATACCGGTGAGGACAAGGAAGAAGCGGGTGTGATCCTTTACGAGAACACGGCCTATCCGGGCGGCTGGATCGCCATGGCACCGCCGCTTTACGGGGATGATGTGATCTATGCGGACGATGCGCCGACGGATATCGACTCGGTGTCGAAGGATGTTGCGGCGTTCCTGATGTGGACGGCCGAGCCGAAGCTGAACCAGCGCAAGCAGGCGGGTCTGACTGGCGTGATCTTCCTGTCTGTGCTGGCCGTGCTGCTTTACTTGACGAACAAGCGTCTTTGGGCGCCGATCAAGCGTCGGACAAAGGACGAGTAAGGCTGTCAATCATATCTGATCAGAGGCGCTCTTCGACGGAAGGGCGCCTTTTTCTTTGGGCGAATGCAATTGGAGCGCACCCCGCAGATAGGGTCAGGCGCGGCCATGTCTTTGATTTTTCAATGACTGAGGGGAGATGGAGAGCCTAAGCGGAGGCGGTTCGAGCACGAGCTCTCATCGTTTCTACGAAACGACTGTCGCCCAGAACATTGTTTGGATGTTGCTCGCTTCTATCGAAACAATTTTGGTGCCCAGGAGAGGACTCGAACCTCCACGTCCATACAGACACCAGCACCTGAAGCTGGCGCGTCTACCAATTCCGCCACCTGGGCCGGTGTCGTGAGAGCGCCGTTTAGAAGGCTGCTGCGTCGCTGTCAACGCCTCTCGGGGCGCTTTCGCCTTGTTTGGGTTCATGCCCATCGGTAAACCGCCGGAGTGGCATCGGGTGAGGAACGCGACATGGACAAGCTGGTCACGGTATTCGGCGGATCAGGCTTTATCGGCCGGTACATCACAGAAGAGCTCGCGCATCGGGGCTGGCGTATTCGCGTTGCCGTTCGGCGCCCGAACGAGGCCGGATTTGTACGCACCTATGGAGATGTCGGTCAGGTCGAACCGGTCTTTTGCAACATCCGGGATGACGACAGCGTCCGGGCCGTGACCCATGGGGCGCGGGCAGTCGTGAACTGCGTCGGGATCCTCGCCGAAAGTGGCAAGCAAAGCTTTGACGCCGTCCAGGACGAGGGTGCGGAACGGATCGCCCGCATCGCCGCCGAGGCAGGCGTGAGCCGCATGGTGCAGCTTTCCGCCATCGGGGCCGATGCCGGATCAGAGAGCGATTATGCGCGGACGAAGGCTGAAGGCGAGGCCGGGGTTCTGAAGCACATGCCGGATGCCGTGATCCTGCGTCCGTCGATCGTGTTCGGACCGGAGGATCAGTTCTTCAACAGGTTCGCAGGTCTGTCGCGCCTTGGTCCGGTCCTGCCTGTTGTTGGAGCAGATACGCTGTTCCAGCCGGTCTATGTCGAGGATGTTGCGAGGGCCGCCGTTCTGGGTGTCGAGGGGGAGGCCGCGGGCGGTATCTACGAGTTGGGCGGGCCGGATGTGCGGTCATTCCGCGAGCTGATGCAGGAGATGCTGGAGGTGATCCGCCGGAACCGGTTGGTTGCGAATATTCCCTTCGGTCTGGCCAATCTGATGGGATGGGGTTTCGGGATCCTCGAAACGGTGAGCCTTGGTCTGGTGCAGGCACCGATCACGCAGGATCAGGTGCGCAATCTGGCGCGCGACAATGTTGTGTCGGACGGAGCGAAGACCTTTGCAGATCTCGGGATCGAACCGCTCGCGATGGAGGCGGTCCTGCCGGATTACCTGTGGCGGTTCAGACCTTCGGGTCAGTACGACGAGATCAAGGAAAGCGCCAAGAACATGCGCTAGCTGTAGGCGATGACCAGCAGCAGGGCGCCCAGGATACAGCGATAGATCACGTAAGGCGTGAAACTGATGCTTTTGAGCAGGCGCATCATGATCACCAGGGCGCCCAGAGCGGCGAGGAAAGCAAGTGCGGTTGCGATTGCGATGTCGCGTAGTTGATCGCTGGTAATTGTCGGTGCGGCCTCAAGGCCCGTGAGCGTACCGGAAGCCAGGATCGTTGGGATTGACATCAGCATGGCGAGCCGCGCGGCGCTTTCCCGGTCATAGCCTAGATGGCGGGCAGCGGTGATCGTGATGCCGGACCGCGAGGTGCCGGGGATCAGGGCCACTGCTTGCCAGAGGCCCATCCGCAGAGCGTGGCCCAGCGTCCAGCTTTGCGCAGCGCGGGTTTCGGGCTGCCGATCCGCCCAATAAAGAACGAGGCCGAAGATCAGCATGGCCCAGCCGATGACGGCCATGGATCTTAGGTATTGCGTCAGGTCGAAGAGGGTCAGAAGCGCTCCGACGATGATCACGGGGAGGGTCGCGACGATCAGGCAGAGCGCCAGAAAGGGCGGCCAGCCATCGATCCGCCCTTTCAGCAGGGACGGTAGGCCGGACAGGGCCAGCCGGACATCCTGCCTGAAGTAGAGAATAACCGCACCGAGTGTCCCGATATGGACCGCGACGTCGATTGCCAGACCCTGATCATCATATCCAGCCAGCTGCGGCAGCAGGATCAGATGTCCCGACGAAGATACGGGGAGAAACTCTGTAATGCCTTGAATCAAAGCCACAAGAATAAGCTGGAGCAGAGGCATGGATCTCACCCGAATCGTGTATAATCGGTGTAGACGGCCTTTCCGGTGGGATGAATCCCCAAGATAGGTCCGGTTCGGATATTGTTTCTCCTCTCACGGTTGGATCTTCTGCCTGTCCATCCGAAGAAATCTGTATTTAGGACAGCATAGCTGACTTTTATTCCCCGCAGGAGTTCTGTAAGCAGCAATCTCCTGACGAAGAGGGACCCCATGGCCAGCCAAACGATGTTGAAGTTCACCAAGATCGAACGAGACATGCCCGAAAAGCGAGCCGCCGACGAGCGGAACAGAGATTTTCGGGAGATCTATGCAGACTATGCCCGGCAGAAGGCGGAAGAGCAGTCTGCGCGCTGTTCACAATGCGGTGTGCCCTATTGTCAGTCCCATTGTCCATTGCACAACAACATCCCCGACTGGCTTCGCCTCACGGCGGAGGGGCGGCTGCAGGAAGCCTATGAGATCAGTCAGGCCACGAACACGTTTCCAGAGATTTGCGGGCGGATTTGCCCCCAGGACAGGCTGTGTGAGGGCAATTGCGTGATCGAGCAGTCCGGTCACGGAACGGTTACGATCGGGTCCGTCGAGAAATATATTACCGACACCGCCTTTGAAGAAGGGTGGGTCAAGCCGATCGCTCCGCATATGGAGCGGACGGAGAGTGTCGGCATTATCGGCGCTGGACCCGGCGGGCTGGCTGCTGCGGATATGCTGCGCCGGGCTGGCGTGCAGGTGACGGTTTATGATCGCTACGATCGTGGCGGCGGTCTGATGACCTACGGAATTCCTGGCTTCAAGCTTGAGAAAGACGTGGTGATGCAGCGCATGACGCAGCTTGAGGACGGCGGCGTCACGTTCCGGCTGAATTGCAATGTAGGTGAGGATATTTCGTTTGAGGAGATCCGCGAGACGCATGACGCGGTTCTGATTGCCACCGGTGTTTATAAGAGCCGGGAGTTAGCGGCCCCCGGACGCAATGCCGGCGGGATCGTGCGGGCGATCGATTACCTGACGGCCAGCAACCGCAAATCCTTTGGCGATGCGGTCGAGGCGTTCGACAGCGGGGAGCTGGATGCGAGCGGCAAGCGGGTCGTGGTCATCGGCGGCGGCGATACCGCGATGGACTGTGTGCGCACGGCCATTCGGCAGGAGGCCGCATCGGTCAAGTGCCTTTACCGCCGGGATCGCGCCAACATGCCGGGATCCCAGCGGGAGGTTGCGAATGCCGAGGAGGAGGGCGTGGAGTTTCTCTGGCTGTCCGCGCCGAAAGGCTTCACCGGGGACCTGCGGGTTACCGATGCAGGCAACCCGGCCGATGTTGCGGGTCCGGTCAGCGGCGTGATGGTCGAAAAGATGCGGCTGGGTGCTCCCGATGCGACGGGGCGCCAGGTGCCGGAAGTCATCGAAGGGTCGGACTATGTCGAGGAGGCGGATCTTGTCGTCATGGCGCTCGGGTTCGAGCCCGAGGATATCCCGACGCTGTGGGGGACCGAGGAGCTTCAGGTGACGCGTTGGGGCACGATCAAGGCTGATTTCCAGACGCATGAGACCAACCTGCCCGGCGTCTACGCCGCCGGGGACATCGTGCGCGGTGCAAGCCTTGTCGTCTGGGCCATTCGCGATGGGCGCGAAGCGGCGGAAGCGATGCTTGCGCAGTTTGCGGCTCAGACCAGCGTTGCGGCGGAATGAGTTCGGTGCGGTCCTGGGTTCTGATCGGTGCTTTGGTCGCGTCATCCGAGGCGGCGGCGTTTTCGGCGCCTGCTGGATGCGAGGGCAAGCTGACCATTCAATTCCGCAACTGTCTGATGACCAATATCTGGACTTGTGAAGCCGATCCGGACGGCGAACAGTGGATGGCCCTTTTCAACGAGACCGGACCGAGCCGCCTGCGCAAGGTCGATGCGGAGTTCCAATGGCTGGAGACCCATTACTTCAGTCCGATCCGGACCGAACGGATGGTCGTCCCGGCCGAGGATCCCGAAGATATGACCGAGCTTTTCGCGAACGGCTACGACACCTATGACTTCACGATCCGGGACGCGGACGGCAACGGTCTTCGTTACGTGGGTTACGACAAGCTGACAGGCGAAGAGACTGTCGTCGATGGAGAGGTTCTCAGGAATACTGAATACGCGTTCGATGTCATGACCGAGAATGGCATCATTCTTGAGCAGATGGAGGGCCGGCAATTCGTGAGCGAGGCGCACCGGATCTTTCTCTTCGGCGAGAGCTGGCAGCGGGATGCGCCCGATCTGGTTCGGAATTCCTCGCCTGTCGATTTCATCTATCCCGGAGAGCCCGGGTTCTTTCCGAACCGGCCCATCTATGATTGCGGAGCGATGTTGTCATCCTGGGAGGTGAGCCGATGAGATATGCGGTAGTCGGCCTGATCCTGGGCTGCGCCTCCGGTGCGCATGCCGGACAATTTGCCTTGCCCCGGGGCTGTGAAGCCTATCTGACGGTGCAATACGACAACTGCAGCCTGTCGCATCACTTTACGTGCGCGGTTGATCCCGATGGCCATCAGTGGGCCGTCTTCACCGATCGAAACGGGCGCGGCAATGCCAGCCGGATCGATCGGGAGACGCGCTGGGTGCAGAGCTTTTCGTTGCCTGCCGCCACGGCCCGGCGGACCGTGAGCGAGACGGATCCTTTTTCGTTGTCGGAGCTTTTGGAAACCGGGGAGGATCAGTTCGATTTCATGACGCGGTCCGCTGATGGGGAAGAGCTGCGCTGGACCGGCGTCGACCGGCTTGAGAAAGAGACCGAGGTGATCGACGGCGTCGAGTTCGGCGTGATCTCGTTCCAGAACCGCGTGGCGAACGGTGAGGGCGAGGTTCAGCGTATGGAAGCGGGGACGAATTTTATCTCGCGGGAATGGCGGATGTACCTGCCGCGTACGCACCAGGTCTGGGATCCCGAAGGGACCGTCATTCACGAAGAAGAGCGGCGGCCTGTTGATATCGTCTTTCCGGAGGACGACGGATTTCTGGCGCTGGAGCCGATCCATGGTTGCGCGATCGACGTCGCGTTCGATGCGGAATAATGGAGTTTGATATGCATAAGATTTCGCTCGCGCTTGCCCTTGTTCTTCCCGCGCCTGTCCTGGCGCAGGATGTGCTGGATGTGCCCGAAGGCTGCACCGCGCAGGTCACGGTTCAGCAAAAAGACTGCACAGTCTCGCATCACTTCACTTGCGAGGCGGACGAGGATGGAAGCCGCCGCCGTGCGGATTTCGACCTCGAAGGGCTGACCTATGCGGGTCTGATCGACAACGAAACGCAATGGGTCGAAAGCTACCGTCCGTTTTCGAATACGACCGACCGGTTGTTAAAATCGAAAGATCCGGCGTCCTTCTCGAACTTGGTCGAGAAGGGTGAAGACAGTTTCGACTTTACCACCGAATCGACCAACGGGACGATCACTCGCTATATCGGCTCGGACCGGCTGACGGGCGAGACGGTCGAGATTGACAATGTCGTGCTTGATCGGACGGAATATGAGGTTCGCGCGTTCAGCGAAACCGGCGAGCTTATGTGGAAAAGCGTCGGGCGCGAGTTCATTCAGCAGGATTGGCGCACTTTTCTTGGCGGTGTTTCGACGGTGTCCTCGGGCGAAGAGGATACCGAGTTTGAAGCGACGGAAGACAGCTCTCCGGTCGACTTTATCTTTCCGGGGGAGACGGGCTTTCTGTCGTTGACCCCGATCCATGGATGCGCGGTTCAGGCAATCTCTTTCAGCCTGGACACCGCGCAATAACCGAACACGATCTGCCGCCCCGGATGGGGCTTGGTAATGGGGGAGATGCCTCGTGAGATACGATGAAAACTGGGTGCGTGCGGAGCATGCGAAGCGGGATCGCCTAGAGCGGGAGGGTCTATGGAGGCCCGAAGACGAGAAGGCGAACTGCGGTGTTGGCCTTGTCGTGTCGATTGATGGCAAAAAAAGCCGGGCCGTTGTGGAGAACGGTATTTCAGCGCTGAAAGCGATCTGGCATCGCGGTGCGGTGGATGCGGATGGCAAGACGGGGGATGGCGCGGGTATTCACGTGCAGATCCCCGTGCCGTTCTTTCTGGAGCAGATCGAGCGTACCGGACATCAGCCGCGCAAGGGCGAGATGATCGCGGTCGGGCAGATCTTCCTGCCCCGAACTGATTTTGGCGCTCAGGAAAAGTGCCGGACCATCGTGGAATCTGAAGTTCTTCGGATGGGGTATTACATCTATGGCTGGCGGCACGTGCCGGTGAACACAAGCGTTCTGGGCGCTAAGGCGAATGCGACCCGGCCCGAGATCGAGCAGATCCTGATCTCGAATGCCAAGGGCGTGGATGAAGAGACGTTCGAGCGCGAGCTTTACGTCATCCGCCGCCGAATCGAGAAGCAGGCCGCCGCCTCCGCCATCCCGGAGCTTTACCTTGCCTCGCTGTCGTGCCGGTCGATCATCTACAAGGGCATGATGCTCGCCCAGGACGTGGCAGAGTTCTATCCCGACCTTCTGGACGACCGGTTCGAGTCCGCCTTCGCGCTGTATCATCAGCGGTACTCGACGAATACGTTCCCGCAGTGGTGGCTCGCCCAGCCGTTCCGGATGCTGGCGCATAACGGCGAGATCAATACGCTCAAGGGCAATCTCAACTGGATGAAGAGTCACGAAATCCGTATGGCTTCTTCGGCGTTTGGCGACATGGCGGAGGATATAAAGCCGATCGTTGCCAACGGGTCTTCGGATTCCGCCGCTCTCGATGCCGTCTTCGAAGTGCTGGTCCGCGCGGGTCGCAATGCGCCCATGGCGAAGACGATGCTGGTGCCCGAGAGCTGGTCCAAACAGGCGACCGAGCTGCCGAAGGCGTGGCGGGATATGTATTCCTATTGCAATGCCGTGATGGAGCCCTGGGATGGCCCTGCCGCGTTGGCCATGACGGATGGCCGCTGGGTCTGCGCTGGCCTTGACCGGAACGGGTTGCGCCCGATGCGCTACGTGGTGACCGGCGACGGGCTGTTGATCGCAGGTTCCGAGGCGGGGATGGTGCCGATTGACGAAGCAGTCGTGCGCGAGAAGGGAGCGCTGGGTCCCGGGCAGATGATTGCCGTCGATATGGTTGAGGGAAAGCTGTTCCACGACGAAAAGATCAAGAACCAGCTTGCCGCGACGCTGCCCTTTGGAGATTGGGTCGGTAAGATCACTGAGTTGGACACACGTCTTGCCTCAGTCACTGAAACCCCGATTTTTGCCGGTGACGAGCTGCGCAAGCGGCAGATCGCAGCCGGGTATTCCATCGAAGAGCTGGAGCAGATCCTTGCGCCCATGGCCGAGGACGGCAAGGAGACGCTGGCCTCTATGGGGGATGACACGCCGTCGGCGGTTCTGTCCGAGAAATATCGCCCGCTGAGCCATTATTTCCGCCAGAACTTTAGCCAGGTCACCAACCCGCCCATCGATAGCTTGCGCGAATACCGCGTCATGAGCCTCAAGACCCGGTTCGGGAATCTTAAGAATGTGCTCGACCAGTCCTCGAGCCAAACCGAAATCCTCGTGCTGGATTCGCCTTTCGTCGCGAACGCGCAGTTCGACGAGCTGATGCAAAGCTTCAATGCCGAGCTGGTCGAGATCGATTGTACATTCGAGCCGGGTCAGGGGGCGCTTCAGCAAGCCTTGGGCCGGATCCGGGGCGAGGCCGAGGATGCGGTGCGGTCGGGTGCCGGGCATATCATCCTGACTGATCAGCATCAGAGCGACAGCCGCGTTGCAATGCCGATGATCCTCGCGACATCGGCGGTGCATTCCTGGCTGACGCGGAAGGGGCTTCGCACCTTCTGTTCGCTCAACGTGCGCTCGGCTGAGTGCATCGATCCGCATTACTTCGCGGTTCTTGTGGGCTGCGGGGCGACGGTCGTGAACGCCTATCTGGCGGAGGATTCCATCGCCGACCGGATTGACCGGGGTCTGATTGACGGCACCCTGACCGAGGCGATGGCGCGCTATCGCAATGCGATTGATCAAGGCCTTCTGAAGATCATGGCCAAGATGGGGATCTCGGTGATCTCTTCCTATCGGGGCGGTCTTAACTTTGAAGCGGTGGGCCTGTCGCGGGCCATGGTTGCCGAGTATTTCCCCGGGATGCAGAGCCGGATCAGCGGGATCGGCATCGGCGGTCTGCAAAAACAGGTCGAGGCCGTTCATGCACTGGGCTGGCAGGGAGCGACTAATATCCTGCCCATTGGCGGCTTCTACAAGGCACGGCGCACAGGCGAAACGCATGCCTGGGAAGCCCAGTCGATGCATATGCTGCAGGCGGCCTGCAACAAAGCCTCCTATGCGATGTGGCAGCAGTATTCGGCGAAGATGAAGAGCAATCCGCCGATCCATCTGCGCGATTTGCTGGACATCAAGCCATTGGGCAAAGCGATCCCGATCGAGGAGGTGGAGAGCATCACTGCGATCCGCAAGCGGTTCGTCACGCCCGGCATGTCGCTGGGGGCGCTGAGCCCTGAGGCGCACAAGACGCTGAACGTCGCGATGAACCGGATCGGAGCGAAGTCGGATTCCGGCGAGGGCGGCGAGGATCCGGCGCATTTCGTGCCGGAGCCCAACGGCGACAACCCGTCGGCGAAGATCAAGCAAGTGGCCTCGGGTCGGTTTGGAGTGACGGCTGAGTATCTGAATCAGTGCGAAGAGCTTGAGATCAAGGTCGCCCAAGGCGCAAAGCCCGGCGAGGGCGGGCAGCTACCCGGCATGAAGGTGACCGAGCTGATCGCGCGGCTACGGCATTCGACACCGGGCGTGACGCTGATCTCTCCACCGCCGCATCACGACATCTACTCGATCGAGGATCTGGCGCAGCTGATCTACGATCTCAAGCAGATCAATCCGCGGGCCAAGGTGACGGTCAAGTTGGTGGCTTCCTCCGGGGTCGGAACGATTGCGGCAGGCGTGGCCAAGGCGAAGGCGGATATCATTCTGATATCGGGCCACAACGGCGGCACCGGGGCCTCTCCGGCGACATCGATCAAATATGCGGGTTTGCCGTGGGAGATGGGCCTGACCGAGGCACATCAGGTTCTGTCGATGAACAATCTGCGGTCGCGCGTGACGCTTCGCACCGATGGCGGGTTGCGGACGGGACGCGACATCGTGATGGCCGCGATGATGGGGGCCGAGGAATATGGCATCGGCACAGCGGCGCTGATCGCGATGGGCTGCATCATGGTCCGGCAATGTCAGTCGAACACCTGCCCGGTTGGGGTCTGCACGCAGGATCCTGCGCTTCGGGACAAGTTCACCGGCAATGCGGATAAAGTGGTCAACCTAATCACCTTCTACGCCACCGAAGTGCGCGAGATCTTGGCTGAGATCGGAGCGCGGTCGTTGGATGAGGTCATCGGGCGGGCGGATCTGCTGAGCCAGGTGTCTCGCGGATCGTCGCACCTTGATGATCTGGATCTGAACCCGCTTCTAATCACCATCGATGGGGCCGAAGAGATCTCGTATGATCGGCTGCGTCCGCGCAACGCTGTGCCCGACACGCTCGATGCCGAGATCGTGGCCGATGCCGACCGCTTTCTTGCAGATGGCGAGAAGATGCAGCTTCACTATGCTGTTCAGAACACGCACCGGACCGTTGGAACGCGCACTTCGTCCGAAATCGTACGTGCGTTTGGGATGCGCAATACGCTGCAGCCCGATCATCTGACGGTGAAACTGAAGGGCAGCGCGGGCCAGTCGCTCGGGGCCTTTGCGGCGCCTGGGCTCAAACTGGAAGTGTCGGGCGATGCGAATGACTATGTCGGCAAGGGCTTGTCGGGGGGCACGATTGTCGTGCGCCAGCCGATGGCTTCTCCGCTTGTGGCCGATGAAAATACAATCATTGGCAACACGGTCCTTTACGGGGCGACGGACGGGTATCTCTTCGCCTCTGGCCGCGCCGGGGAGCGTTTTGCGGTGCGCAATTCGGGGGCCAAGGTCGTCGTCGAGGGCTGCGGATCGAACGGCTGTGAATACATGACCGGCGGAGTGGCCGTGATCCTAGGGGGGATCGGGGCTAATTTCGGCGCCGGGATGACAGGCGGCATGGCCTATCTTTACGATCCCGAAGGCCAGACCGCTCCTTTGATGAACATGGAGACGCTGGTGACCTGCCCGGTGACGATGGAGCATTGGGAGACGCAGCTCAAAGAGCTGATAGAGCGGCATCTGGGCGAAACGGGAAGCCGCAAGGCCGAGGCGATCCTTCAGAACTGGAGCGAGGCGCTCGGCCATTTCGTTCAGGTTTGCCCCAAGGAGATGCTGATTCACCTACCCGTTCCGCTGACCGAGGAGGACATCCGGGTGCCTGCGGAGTAGCGGGTCCCTGTGACGTGCGCGCCTCCCCGCGCTCAAAACTGCCTATGAATCGAAGCGGGCGTCTTGGACAAAGGCGCCTGCTGCTTTTTATGGTGCCCAGAAGAGGCAAGAGATCGTGGCACGACAGGCAGCTAAGAAGAAACCGACGCGAAAGAAGAAGACCAAGGTCAGTTTGCGGCGGCGGCTGACCCGCTGGATTGCGCGCGGGGTTTTGGCGGTTGTCGCTGTGGTCGCTTTCTTTATCGCGCTTTACGGTATCGTGCCGCCGCCGGCGACGCCTTACATGATAGCGGAGCGGTCGCGCGAGGGTCCGCTCAAGCGTGATTGGGTTCCGATGGAGCGGATTGCTCCGGTGATGGCCCGCAGTGCGGTCGCGGCGGAGGATGCGAATTTCTGCCTGCATTGGGGGCTCGATCTCGATGCGATCCGCACCGCGCTGGAAGGTGGCGGCGGGCGCGGGGCGTCGACGATAAGCCAGCAGACGGTCAAAAACGTCTATCTCTGGCATGGTCGGTCCTGGACGCGCAAAGCGCTTGAGGCGGTTCTGACGCCCACGGTGGAGGCTGTTTGGACGAAACGACGCATCCTGGAAGTGTACCTTAACGTGGCCGAGTTCGATGCGGGTGTCTTCGGCATCGAGGCAGCGGCTCGCCATTACTTCGGCGTCTCGGCGATGGAGCTGTCTGCCGTGCAGGCCGCGCGCCTAGCTGCGATCTTGCCGGACCCCAAGGGCCGCTCTGCCTCGCGGCCATCGGAATTTGTCAGGCGGCGGGCGGCAGGGATCTTGGACGGCGCGGCGACGATCCGGGCGGATGGGAGATCGGCCTGCTTCGAGCGGTGATCCGTCCATCTGCCGAATTATCGGCGCATCACGGTTGAAAAATACGCGGGTCCACGGCATGACAAGTCGATCCCGGACCCCCAAGCAGGCCCCATGAATCGTCTTTACCATTTCCCGCTCTCCCCGTTTTCCCGAAAAGTCCGCCTGACGCTGGCGGAGAAAAAGATCGAGGTGGAGCTTGTCGAAGAGCGATACTGGGAGCAGTCACAGGAATTCCTGAGACGCAATCCTGCGGGGAAGGTGCCAATCTTGCGGATGGATGGCCGCTTCTTGCCCGACAGCCTCGCGATCTGCGAATACCTTGAAGAGACTGTGCCGGACCCTGCTTTGCTGCCCGGCAAGGCCGAAGCGCGCCACGAGGTGCGCCGGTTGGTTGCTTGGTTTGACGGGAAGTTCAACGATGAGGTCACGTCGAAGCTTTTGGGCGAGCGCGTTTTCCGCAAACTGATGTCGACCGGATATCCCGACAGCACTCGCGTCAAGGAAGGCGCTAAGGCGATCAAGTTCCATCTCGATTACATGGCTTGGCTGCTCGAGCAGCGGCGCTGGTTGGCTGGTGATGTCATGACCCTTGCGGATTTCGCGGCGGCGTCGCATCTGAGCTGTCTGGACTATATCTCGGATGTCGACTGGGACAGGTCGGAAGCGGTGCGTGATTGGTACGCGAAGATCAAATCACGCCCGGCTTTCCGGTCCTTATTGGCCGATCAGGTCTCGGGCTTTCCGCCCTCGCGCCAATATGCGGATCTGGATTTCTAGACCATCCATCAACAACAGGAGCTGTCGGTGTCCGAGGATCTCAAGGCGACGCTGACCTCTTTTGCGCTGGAGGCGGGATTTTCCGCGGTTGGGATCTGCCGTCCGACGGCGGTTCCTCAGCTTCCGGAACGGCTCAACACGTTTCTTGAGACCGACCGGCACGGTCAAATGGCGTGGATGGCCGAGCGTACCCATTGGAGGAGCGATCCGGCCGCTCTTTGGTCCGAGGCGCGGTCGGTCATCATGATGGCCGAGAGCTACACACCAGATTACGACCCGCTTGACCTTCTAAGCCTGCGCGACCGAGGCGCGATCAGCGTCTATGCGGGCGGGCGGGATTATCATGACGTCGTGAAGAAGCGTCTGAAACGGGTCGGGCGGTGGCTGCTGGAGCAGGCGCCCGGAGAGCAGATCAAGGTCTTCGTCGATACGGCACCCGTTATGGAGAAACCTCTTGCCGAGGCGGCTGGTCTAGGATGGCAGGGCAAGCATACCAACCTGTTGAGCCGGGATCTTGGGAACTGGTTCTTTCTCGGCGCAATCTTCACGACATTGGATCTGCCTCCCGATCGGCCTGGGGAGGAGCATTGTGGGTCCTGCCGCGCCTGTCTGGACATTTGCCCGACGGAGGCTTTCCCGGCGCCGTTCCAGCTCGATGCGCGGCGTTGCATTTCGTATCTGACAATCGAACATCATGGACCGGTGGACGAGGATCTTCGCCCGGCACTTGGCAACAGGATCTATGGCTGCGACGACTGTCTCGCGGTCTGTCCGTGGAACAAGTTCGCGGCCACCGCCCGGGACCAGCGCCTGTCGATGCGACCCGAATTGAAGGCGCCGTCGCTGTCCTCTCTTGCAGCACTGACGGACCCGGAGTTTCGTACGCTATTTTCCGGGAGCCCAATCAAGCGGATCGGTCGCAACCGGTTTGTCCGGAACGTGGCCTATGCGATTGGAAATTCGGGCGATGGGTCCCTTGCGTCGTCGGTCGGTCAATTGACCGACGATCCCGATCCAGCGGTGGCGGATGCGGCACGCTGGGCTGCCGTTCGGCTGGCAAAGGCCGACTGACATGATGTGATTGCCATGGACGGAACTGCTTTGGTGACACGCCGTTGCCTTATCAGATGCTGTTCAACCGGAGCTTTCCGATGTCGCTACCCCGCCTTTTGCCTCTCGTCGCCCTGTGTCTTGCCGGGCCTGGTCCTCTTCTTGCGCAGACGGGGGAGCCGGTCGTGCAGGGTGAGAAGAATGTACCCGGGTTCGAGCCCGCTTTTCCGCTTCAGACAAGAGCACCCGCGATGACCTCGGACGCAGAGTTCGAGCAAAGCGTTCTAGCAGGGCCGCTTGAGCATCCCTGGGGTATTGCCGAACTGCCAGGTGGCAGCTTTCTCGTGACGGAACGGCCCGGGCGCATGCGCTCTGTCACCGCCGATGGTACGATCTCGGATCCGATTTCGGGTCTGCCGGAGATCCATGCGCAAGGACAAGGCGGTCTCTTGGATGTCGAGGTCGGCCCGACATTCGCCGAAGATCGCCTGATCTACTGGACCTATGCAAAACCGATGGAGGGCGGCAGAAGCGTTACGGCCGTCGGGCGGGGTGTTCTGAGTGAAGATCTGGCTTCTTTGACCGAGGTGGAGGATATCTTCGTACAGGATCCCCCCTCCCCCACATCGATGCATTACGGCAGCCGCATCATCTTTGATCAGAACGGTCTGGCCTTTATCACGACGGGCGAGCATTCCTCGCTGGAGGAGCGCGTTTTTGCGCAGGATCTGGACAAGACCTATGGCAAGGTCATTCGCGTTCGTCCGGACGGATCCGCTCCGGAGGATAATCCCTTTGTCGGTCAGGCCGATGCAATCGATACGATTTGGTCCTATGGCCACCGGAATATCCAGGGGGCGGATATCCATCCAGAGACCGGAGAGATCTGGACGCTGGAGCATGGGCCCAAAGGTGGAGACGAGTTGAACCAGCCGGAGGCGGGGCTGAATTACGGGTGGCCTGTGATCTCGTACGGAGAGCGCTATTCCGGACAACCGATCGGCGCGGGCGAGACCGCGCGCGACGGGATGGAGCAGCCGGTTTACTACTGGGATCCCGTGATCGCGCCGGGCGGGTTCATCTTCTACAGCGGGGATGCCTTCCCCGATTGGCAGGGCGATGTGCTGGCCGGATCGCTTTATCCCGGGGCGCTTGTCCGGCTCGAGATGGACGGTGAGACAGTTGTCGGGGAAGAGCGGCTTTTGCGTGATATCGGACGGGTCCGGGATGTGGAGCAGACATCGGATGGCCGCGTCCTGCTTTTGACGGACGAGCCCAACGGCGAGATCATCGTTCTGGCACCCAGCTCTTCCTCGTAAAATGAGCGCTCTCAAGACACGGCTGGCGCCGGTTGCGGCCCGGCTGGAGCGAGTGATCGAGCCGCTTTTCACGTCCAAACGGACCGATGCCCCGCTGATTGAGCCCTATATCGGTTACAGCACTGCGGATACGATCGTTGCCCGGGGGCGTGTCCTGGGGTCGATCCGGCGCAAGAGCCCGCGTGCGGATCAGAGTTGGTTCACCAATCTCAGGCAGATGATTTCCCTTTTTCTGACCGACGAAGTGGCGGATGTGACGGTTAGGTCCGGCGAGCACAGCGCCGTGAGCGATGAGGAAGGGTACTTCACTCTTATCCTGCCCCGGGCGGATGTGTCTCCTGGATGGGCGGATGTGAAGGTCGAAGAGCCGGTCGAGGTGCATTTGCCGGTCTTGGTCAGCCATCCCAAGGCGGAATACGGTGTCATCTCGGATATCGATGACACGATGATGGAGACCGGGGCCTATTCGCTGTGGCGTAACCTTTGGACGTCGATGACCGGCAACGCGCTGACCCGGCATGTCTTTCCCGATGCGGTGAAGCTGATGCAGGTGCTGCATCGCGACCTTAACCCGATTTTCTACGTGTCGTCCTCTCCCTGGAACCTGCATCAGTTTCTCGAGGATATCTTCGAAAGAAACGGGCTGGTACGCGGCCCTAAGTTTCTGCGCGATCTGGGTATCAGCGAGACAAAGCTGATTACCGGCACTCACGGCGATCACAAGGGCAGTGCGGTGGATCGTATCCTTGCCGCCAATCCCGACCTGGGCTTTGTCCTGATCGGCGATACGGGTCAGCATGATGCAGAGGTCTACCTGCATGCGGTCGAACGACATCCGGGGCGTATCGTCAGGGTCATCCTACGCGCACTTGGCCCAGGGGCTGATGCAAAGGACATGGACTTTGCGCGGAAGATCGAGCGGATGGGCATCCCGGTTCATGTCGGTGCGGATTACAGCCGGGTGATTGCGGCACTGGAAGAGGGATCCGTCCTGCCGTAGATCATCCGCTATGACAGCCGCGGCCCCCACGACACACGATCAATCTCTTGGACGTGGGATCCTTCTGATGGTTCTGGCCGTGACGATCTTTACGGCCATGTCCGCCCTCATCAAAGCTGCGGGTCGTATCCCGCCGGGCGAGGCGATCTTCTTTCGGTCGGTCTTTGCGATGCCGGTGATTTTTGGCTGGCTGGCGCTGCGCGGTGATCTGGCAAATGGCATCTCGACACGAGATTGGAGGCCCCATGCCGTGCGCGGTATCGCAGGCACCTGCGCCATGGGCCTTGGCTTTGCAGGTTTGCGCTACCTGCCGTTGCCTGAGGTGACCGCGCTAAGATTCGTAACGCCGGTCTTGCTCGTGGTCTTTGCCGCCCTGTTTCTGGGCGAGCGTTTTCGCTTCATTCGTCTTCTTGCGGTTCTCATCGGTCTTGTGGGCGTTGTGGTGATTTCGCTTCCCCGATTTTCGGCCGGTGGGACGAGCGGGGAAATGTTCGGTTTGATCGTCACTCTGGCTTCAGCATGCCTTGCCGCTTTGGCGCAAACCTTTGTGAAAGCCATGTCGGGCAAGGAGAAGACGGCGGCGATCGTGTTCTACTTTTCGCTGACCTCCGCGACGCTGTCCTTGCTGACGATCCCCTTCGGATGGGTCTGGCCGGTCGGCCTTGAATGGGTCTGGCTGATCGGTGCAGGGCTATTGGGCGGGTGCGGGCAGATCCTCCTGACCTCGAGCTATCGGTTCGCCGATGCGGGTGTGCTTGCGCCCTTTACCTATGTGTCGATGATCTGGGCGCTGCTGATCGGCTATCTTGTCTTCAGCGAAGTGCCGACGCTTCCGATGCTGGCCGGGGCCACGCTGATCATCGGGGCCGGGGTCATGATCGTGCTGCGGGAACGCCAGCTGGGCCTGCGCCGAACAGCCGAGCGGAAGGTGCGTGCGAAAGGCGAGATGTGAGCGCAAACAACGGCGATCTGCGAAAGACCCGCGAATCTATTATAGTGCGTCCTGCCAACAGCGAGGGGAACCACACCATGACCCGCCATATCGTCGACCGGGGCCACGACACCCGCGCCGGGCAACGGACCCGGCACTTTCTCGAGCAAGCGCATCGCAAGACACTGCATCCGGCCACCCAGATGATCCGCCGCAAACCGCGCGGCCTGAGCGAGACGCTTCGCATGACGCGGTTCCTTGCGATCGCGCGGAGACGGGATGGCGACGCCTAGCTTCTGACCAGCGTCTCGTAGTCGTCCGAGATATCGCGCGCCATCTGACCGACTTCGAAATTGTAGTCGCCGATCTGCCCGACCGGCGTCACCTCGGCCGCTGTGCCGGTGAGCCAGCATTGCTCGAACCCTTCAAGTTCTTCCGGCATGATGTGGCGTTCGTGCACCCGGACCTGCCGATCCTCGAGCATGCCGATAACCGTCTGGCGGGTGATGCCGTTGAGGAAGCAGTCGGGTTTGGGGGTATGAACCTCGCCGTCCTTAACGAAGAAGATGTTCGCGCCGGTCGCCTCGGCGATATAGCCGCGATAATCGAACATCATCGCATCCGAACAGCCTTTTGCCTCTGCGGCATGCTTTGACATCGTGCAGATCATGTAAAGCCCAGACGCCTTGGCGAAACAGGGGATCGTCTCGGGGGACGGGCGCTTCCACTTCGAGATATCGAGCTTGGCGCCCTTGTGCTTGGCATCGCCATAATAGGCGCCCCATTCCCAAGCCGCGATAGCGAGCCGGACCGGGTTCCGGGCGGAGGCGACGCCCATATCCTCTCCCGCGCCGCGCCAGGCAACGGCGCGGACATAGGCATCGGTCAGGCCGTTGACGGTCAGCACTTCCTGCTTGGCCGCCTCAATCTCGTCGACGGTATAAGGGATCTCGAAGTCGATATAGTTGGCGGAGGCGTGCAGACGCTCTGTGTGTTTGCGGCTTTCGAAGATCTTGCCGCCATAGGCGCGCTCTCCCTCGAAGACAGACGAGGCATAGTGGATCGCGTGGGTCAGGATATGTACGTTGGCCGAACGCCAATCGACAATCTGTCCATCCATCCAGATCTTGCCGTCGCGATCATCATATCCTGCCATAGCACCCTCCATCTTTGCCTATATTGCGCAAATTGATCCGTATCTGTCATAAAATTGCGCAAAATCTGATTTGAGCTATCAGTTGAGTCTTGGAATGTCAATAACGCTGACTTATTCTCCAGTTTGAAGGACGGAGGACGACCATGCCGGACACCGGAAGTACGACTGGAGGGCAGAGCCTCCTTTTCCTGACAGACGAACAACTCAGGCAGGGCATCGAGGCGATGTTCTTTGCCTATCGCGGCTTTACGGCCGATCCGGACCGCATCCTCGCGGATAAATCCTATGGACGCGCCCACCATCGGGCGCTTCATTTCATTCACCGGTCGCCGGGGACGACCGTCAATAACCTTCTTGGGATTCTTGGGGTGACAAAGCAGTCGCTTAACCGAGTCCTGAGGACGCTGGTCGCCGACGGTCTGGTGGAAAGCCGGGTGGGGCGGCGCGATAAGCGCGAGCGGCATCTGCATTTGACCGATGACGGGCGCGCGCTTGAACAGGAGCTCAGCGATGCCCAGCGCAGCCGGATGCGCACGGCCTATCGCGCAGCGGGTCCCGATGCGGTCGCGGGCTTTCGGCAAGTGCTTGAAGCGATGATGGATCGCGACCTGCGCCGGCGCTATGATGCCCTGACCGAAGAGGGAGGACAGGATGGATGAAGCGCATCTGCTGATCGTCGACGACGATGAGCGTATCCGGGGATTGCTGCAGAAGTTTCTGATGCGCAACGGCTTTCTGATTACATCCGCCCGGAACTCCGACCATGCCCGCCGGATCCTGTCAGGTTTGGAATTCGATCTGATCGTGCTCGATGTCATGATGCCGGGCGAGGACGGTCTGACGCTCTGCCGGTCATTGCGAGAAAAGATGACCACGCCAATTCTGCTTCTGACCGCGAAGGGCGAGACCGAGGATCGGATCAACGGTCTGGAGGCCGGGGCCGACGACTATCTGGCCAAGCCGTTCGAGCCGAAAGAACTTTTGCTGAGGATCAATGCTATCCTGCGCCGGGTGCCCGCGACCGAGCCGGATCAGGCAGTGCCGAAGGTTCTTCATCTGGGCGGGATCCGGTACGATATCGAGCGCGGCGAGATGTGGATGGGAGAAGATCCTGTCCGTCTGACCGCGACGGAGAGCCAGTTGATGCGTATTTTCTCCGGCAACCCCGGCGAAGCGCTGAGCCGGGAGCGGCTTGTCGAGGAGCTCGGGCGCGACGACGGTCAGGCACAGGAACGGGCGGTCGATGTGCAGATCACACGGTTGCGCCGCAAGATCGAGGCCGATCCCAAGCAGCCGCGATATCTTCAGACCGTTCGGGGCGCGGGCTACATGCTTGCGCCGGACTGATCTGACCAAAATCCATTCCGGAAGGATCCCGCCATGGCCACCGCGCTGATCTCTCATGAGGCTTGCCTCAACCATGTCACGCCCGACGGTCATGCAGAGCGGGTCGGCCGGCTCAAGGCGGTGATGGCCGCGCTGGAGCCGCTCGAGCTGGTGCGCCGGGAGGCGCCGATGGCGGCGGAGGACGATCTTCTGCGCGTGCATCCTCAGGCGCATATCGATGCGATCCGGGCGGCTGCGCCCGAGACCGGTCTGGTCGCGCTCGATGCGGATACGTTCATGTCGCCCGGCTCGCTCGAAGCGGCGTGGCGCGCGGCGGGGGCGGTCGTCAAGGCGGTCGACATGGTGCTGTCAGGCGAGGTGGCGAACGCATTTTGTGCCGTTCGCCCACCGGGACACCACGCGGAGAAAGAAACGCCGATGGGCTTTTGCCTGTTCGGCTCTGTCGCGGCGGGCGCGAAACATGCGCTGGACCATCACGGTCTGAGCCGAGTGGCGATCGTCGATTTCGATGTCCATCACGGAAACGGCACGCAGGATCTTGTCGAGGAGGATGCCCGCATCTTCTTTACCTCCACCCATCAGATGCCGCTTTATCCGGGGACCGGCTTCGCTCATGAGACGGGGGCTCATAACAACGTTCTGAACATGCCCCTCGCGGAAGGGACTGGCGGGGCGGCGTTCCGCAAGGTGATGGAGCAGCAGGTCTTTCCGCGCATCGAAGCGTTCAAGCCTGATCTCCTCATGATCTCGGCGGGCTTTGACGCGCATCGCGACGACCCGCTGGCCGGTCTGACCTTCGAGGTCGAGGATTTCCGCTGGGCTACGGAGCGTCTTTGCGATCTTGCACAAACGCTCTGCAAGGGACGTGTGGTGTCCTCTCTGGAAGGCGGATATGACCTTGAGGCGCTGGCGGCCAGTGCCGCAGCCCATGTCGAGGTGTTGAAGGAGCGAGGCGAATGAGCGAACCGGACGTCGAGACGATGAGCTTCGAAGATGCCATGCGCGCTTTGGAAGAAGTCGTGGGCAAGCTGGAAAGCGGTAGCGTTCCGTTGGAGGAGTCGATCGCGCTTTATGAGCGCGGCGCGGCCCTGAAGGCCCGTTGCGAGACGAAGCTGAAAGAAGCTGAAGAGAAGGTGGCCAAGATCACACTGAGCGAAGATGGGCGTCCGACAGGAACGGCGCCGCTCGACGCTGAATGAGTGACGCCGCAGTGCAGTCGCCCACAGGCCTGTCCTTTCCGGATGCTCTATCCCGCGCTCAATCGCAGATAAGCCAGCATATCGAGAGGGTCTTGCCCCCGCGCGAAGACGACCTGACCCAATCGATGCGCTATGCGCTGGATGGCGGGAAGATGCTGCGGGGTTTTCTGGTCCTGGAAGGGGCGGTTTTGCATGATGTCGCTCCAGAGACGGCTCTGCCCGCTGCTCTCGCGATCGAATGCCTGCACGCCTATTCGCTGATCCACGACGATCTGCCTTGTATGGATGACGACGATCTGCGCCGTGGCAAGCCCACCGTTCACAAGAGGTGGTCTGAAGCGCTTGCGGTTCTGGCGGGAGATGCGCTCCAGACGCTTGCCTTCGATCTTTTGTGTGACCCTGCGATAGGACCGCCTGCGCGCCAGATCGCTTTGGTCCGCTCGCTGGCAAAAGCGGCGGGACATGACGGTATGGTCGGGGGGCAATGGATGGACATCCTCGCCGAAACGCGCACCGCGCCGTATAGCCTGGAAGAGATCACCGAGTTGCAGCAGGGCAAGACCGGGGCGCTCTTGCGCTGGTCCGCGATGGCTGGGCCTCGGATGGCCGGGGCAGATCCCGAGCCGCTGGATCGGTATGGATCCGCTTTGGGGCTCGCGTTCCAGATCGCGGATGACATTCTGGACGTGGAAGGCAGCGCGCACTCCGTCGGGAAGGCGGTGGGCAAGGACACGGCATTGGGCAAGGCAACTTTCGTGTCGCTTCTTGGTCTGGATGGGGCCAAGGCCCGCGCGGCGGCACTGGTGAAGGAGGCCAGTGATGCGCTAGGCTCCTATGGCAGCCGGGCTGACACGTTGAGAGACGCCGCGCGTTTCGTCGTTGACCGGGACCGATAAGACAAAGGCCAGACCATGACCGACCGTCCTAATACTCCGCTTCTCGATACCGTGCATGTCCCTGCCGACATGAAGCGGCTGAGCGACGCCCAGCTTGAGCAATTGGCTCATGAGGTTCGTGCGGAGACGATCAGTGCGGTCAGCCAGACCGGCGGACATCTAGGAGCCGGACTAGGTGTTGTCGAGCTGACGGTCGCGTTGCATGCGGTGTTCGATGCGCCGCGCGACCGGATCATCTGGGATGTGAGCCATCAATGCTACCCACACAAAATTCTCACCGGACGGCGGGACCGGATCCGCACGCTCCGTCAGAAAGACGGGCTCAGCGGGTTCACCAAGCGTTCGGAAAGCCCCTATGACCCGTTTGGCGCGGCCCATAGCTCGACCTCGATCAGCGCATCGCTGGGATTTGCCGTGGCCCGCGATCTGGGTGGACGTCCCGAACATGGCATCGGCGATTGCATCGCAGTAATCGGCGACGGCGCGATGAGCGCGGGCATGGCCTATGAGGCGATGAACAATGCCGGCCATCTGGGCAAGCGGCTGATTGTCATCCTTAATGACAACGAGATGTCCATCGCCCCTCCTGTCGGCGCGATGTCGTCCTATCTGTCGCGCCTTTATGCCGGACAGCCATTCCAAGAGCTCAAGGCCGCCGCGAAAGGCGCGGTCTCACTTTTGCCCGAGCCGTTCCAGCAAGGTGCGCGCCGGGCCAAAGACATGGTCAAGGGCTTCGCCTTTGGCGGGACGCTGTTCGAGGAGCTTGGCTTTTCCTATGTCGGCCCTATCGACGGTCACGATATGGAGCAGCTTTTGGCCGTGCTACGCACCGTCAAAGTTCGTGCGGATGGCCCGATCCTGATCCATGCGATCACCAAGAAGGGTAAGGGGTATCAACCTGCCGAGGATGCCTTGGATCGTGGGCATGGCGTCGGCAAGTTTGATGTCATCACCGGTGAGCAGAAGAAGGCTCCCTCAAACGCGCCCTCCTATACGAGCGTGTTCGCGAAGGCGCTCATCGATCTGGCTGAAACGGATCCGCGCATTTGTGCCGTGACAGCTGCAATGCCTGACGGAACCGGTCTGAATAAGTTCATGGAGCGCTACGCATCGCGGTGTTTCGATGTCGGGATCGCGGAGCAGCATGGTGTGACCTTCTCGGCTGGTCTAGCGGCTGGCGGGATGCGTCCGTTCTGTGCGATCTATTCGACCTTCCTTCAGCGCGGCTACGATCAGGTCGTGCATGACGTAGCCCTGCAGCGTCTTCCTGTCCGCTTTGCCATCGACCGTGCGGGTCTTGTGGGCGCGGATGGCGCGACCCATGCGGGCGCCTTCGATGTGGCTTATCTGGCCAACCTTCCCGGGATGGTCGTCATGGCCGCTTCCGACGAGGCTGAGCTTGTGCGCATGGTAGCCACCGCCGCGGAGCATGACGAGGGACCCATTGCGTTTCGGTTTCCCCGCGGAGAAGGGGTGGGCGTCGAGATGCCGGACGATCCTGAACCGCTCGAGATTGGCAAGGGGCGGATCGTTCGCGAGGGCTCCCGCGTCGCCCTGCTCAGCTTCGGGGCGCGCCTCAAGGAGGTGTCGGAGGCCTGCGACGCGCTTGCCCAAAAAGGGGTCACACCGACCGTGGCGGATGCCCGGTTCGCGAAACCGCTCGACCGGGATCTTATCCTGCAGCTGGCCAGCGATCACGAAGCGCTCATCACCATCGAGGAAGGCGCTGTCGGTGGATTCGGCAGCCATGTCGCGCAGCTTCTGGCCGAAGAGGGCGTATTCGACGAAGGGCTGATCTACCGGTCCATGGTCCTGCCCGACATCTTCATCGACCAGGCCAGCCCCCGGGACATGTACGAGGTCGCCGCTTTGAATTCCGAGGATATCGAGCGGAAGGTTCTGGACACGCTGGGCGTTGCCACGCTCGAGAAGCGAGCATAGATCCGGGTCACTTCATCTCGTTCAGCCGCTTTTCGATCGCTTCGAGGCGTACGAGCACCTCGTCGCGGTAGGCGTCCGTTTTCACCATGTCTTCCTCGTGGTGGGCATCCTGCATCGAGTTGACGATCAGACCCACGATCAGGTTCACAACGGTGAATGTCGTCACCATGATGAATGGCACGAAGAATGCCCAAGCCGCGGGATGAATTTCCATGATAGGCCGGACAATGCCCATGGACCAGCTTTCCAGCGTCATGATTTGGAAAAGCGAATAGGCGGACAGGCCCAGCGTCCCAAACCACTCCGGGAAAGTCGGCCCAAAAAGCTTCGTGGACATGACCGCGCCGATGTAAAAGATCATCGCCATCAGCAGAAAGACCGATGCCATACCGGGCAGCGCAGTGAGAAAACCCTCGATCACCCGGCGCAAACGCGGGGCGACCGAGATGACCCGCAAGAGCCGCAGGATCCGCATCGCGCGCAGGACGGAGATTCCCTCTGCCAGCGGCAAAAGCGAGATACCGACGATGAAGAAGTCGAAGAGGTTCCAGCCCGAGCGGAAGAACTTGAAGCCACGCGCATAGATCTTGGCCAGGATCTCGAGCGTGAAGATGCCCAGGCAGATGCGGTCTAGGGTGAAGATCAGCTCGCCTGCGGCGCCCATAATCGTCGGCGAGGTTTCCATACCCAGAAGGATCGCGTTGAAGATGATGATCGCAATGATCGCGTTCTGGACGTCCGCTCTGTCAAGGAAGGCGTCTATGCGGGCTCGAAGCGTCATGATTTTCCCAAACCTTGGAGTTGAGCCGCGATATGGTGGGCTGCTTGCTCCTTAGCAAGCGCATCACGCAAGGTCACGGCATTGAGGCTGGACTGGGATCGGCGGGTTTGTGCACTCTGCCTTAAAGGAGACCCAAGCGATGCCTTTTGTGACGATCTATCGGTGGATCACCTTTCTGCTGGCCGGCGGATATGTGATCCGCATGATCCTCTTTTCCGACTATGACGAGGGGCTCGGCCCGCTTCGGTATCTGACGATCTGGGCGCTGATCGGATCGTTCTTTTGCGCAAGCCGCATGATGGCGCTTCTGGAGTATCGCAGCGAGCGGCGGTGGGATGGCTTTATCTCGGCCGTCGCCGTCATCAATGCGATGGTCGTCATCCTGTACTGGCGTCTCTATTTCGACGATCCGACCTCCGTAACCCGCGATGGCACACGGGCGGTCTGGTATCTCGACTACTACCTCCACGGTCTTGGTCCAGCGCTGCAGATCTGCGACGCGCTTTTCATCCATCGCAGTTTTCGCCGCCCTGCCACGTCCGCGCTGTGGCTTGTCGGAATTGTCGCGGTCTATCTGTTGTGGTCGGAATTTGTTGTGCAGCCGATGCATTCGAGCCCGGCGGGCTCTGTTACCAGTGGTCTGCCCTATCCGTTTTTGAACAATCTGGCCCTCACCGATCGGCTTGGTTTCTATGCGACGAACATCGTGACGGCGCTTGTTCTTCTGGCTGTCTTTGCCGGGCTCGCTTGGGCGATCAGGCGCGCTTTGCCTCGAGGGTCAGAAGATGAGGCAGCCCCTCCCGATAGCTTGGATAGCGAAGATGCACACCAAGCTCGGTCTTGATGCGGTCGTTTCTGACCTTCTTGGATTCGCTGTAGAAGCTGCGCGCCATCGGTGAGAGATCCGCCTCTTCGAACGGGACGGCGGGCGGGACCGGGACGCCCAGAAGCTCGGCGGCATGCGCGATGACATCCTGCGGCGGGGCGGGATCATCATCGCAGACATTGTAGACTGCACCGGGGTTGGGCTGCGCTATCGAGGCGGCAAGGACCTGTGCGATATCCTCGACATGGATGCGGGAGAAGACCTGCCCGTCCTTTATGATCCGCCGTGCTGTTCCAGCGCGAACCTTGGAGAACGGACCTCGATCGGGTCCGTAGATCCCCGCCAGACGAAAGATATGCAGCGGCAAGCCGGGAACCGACGCCCAAGCCGTCTCTGCGGCGACGCGCATTTCGCCGCGTTTAGTGGCCGGTGTCAGAGCGGCGCTTTCGTCAACCCAATCGCCCTCATGATCGCCATAAACGCCGGTGGTTGAGAGATATCCGACCCATTGAAAGTTTGCGGCGCGTGCCGCGATCTCTTTGCGCAGATTCATGAGGACAGGATCGCCCTCCTCTCCTGGCGCCGCCGAGATCAATAGATGTGTCGCAGCCTCCAATGCAGGGCGAACATCCTCGCCCGGCCAGATCAGCGGCTCCACACCTCTCTCGCGAAGGCGCGCTGCACTGTCCTCGGATCGGGTAGTTCCTATGACACGCCAGCCCTGTGGCAGGAGCAGCTCATCGAGGGCTTGCGCCGAATATCCGTGACCGAAGGAAAGAAGGGTGCCGGGCATAGATCTTGTCGTGCCGGGAAACCGGTCTGCCTGCAAGCGCTCAGTCGCGGCAGTCAGGCGCGCAGGTTGCGCATCCGTTCACCTTGCTGAACGCGTCGCGGGCGTGATCCATCGCCGTTTCGCATTTCGCGTAGTCGCCGAGCGCCTTACGCTTGTCTTCGTTGGGAAGAAACTGGCACTCTTCGTTGTGCACGACATGGATGCCGTCGTCTCGCGCCTCTGTGTTGACATAGTACTTCATCGGCTTTCTCCTTTTGCCCGTTTTAACGCAGCTATCCGGCCTCAGGGTTTCATCCAGAACGGAGATTTCGCACATGCCCGACCCTTTCCCGAGCTGGCCGGATGTGGCGCCTCTCCTGATTGCGGTCGCCGCCGGACGCGCGCCGGCCGATCGCGTCATCCGGGGCGGCAAGCTGATCAACGTGCAGACGAGAGAGATCCTGGACGGCTGGCAGGTGGCCATCGCGAAGGGCCGGTTTGCCTATGTCGGGCCGGACGCCTCCCATTGCATCGGTGCCGGAACCGACGTGATCGAGGCCGAAGGGCGCTACCTGATCCCTGGCCTGTGCGATGCGCATATGCATATCGAGAGCGGTATGCTGACGCCGGCCGAATTTGCGCGGGCGGTCATTCCCCATGGCACCACAACGATGTTCGTAGACCCGCATGAGATCGCGAATGTTCTGGGTCTGGACGGCGTGCGTCTGATGCATGACGAGGCGTTGATGCAGGCGGTTTCGATCTTCGTTCAGATGCCGTCCTGCGCGCCGTCGGCGCCCGGGCTCGAAACGACGGGCCGCGAGATCACCGCAGAGGATGTCTCTGAAGCGATGTCCTGGCCGGGCATCGTCGGACTGGGCGAGATGATGAACTTTCCCGGTGTTATTGCAGGCGATCCCAAGATGCTGGCCGAGATTGCCGCGACGCAGGAGGCACGGAAGACCGTCGGTGGACATTATGCGTCGCCCGATCTTGGCCCGCCGTTCCATGCCTATGCCGCAGGTGGCCCCGCCGACGATCACGAGGGCACGACCGAAGCCGATGCCATCGCGCGGATGCGCCAGGGGATGCGCGCGATGCTTCGGCTGGGGAGCGCATGGTACGACGTCGAACGCCAGATCACGGCTGTGACCGAAAAGGGGCTCGACCCTCGCAACATGGTTCTGTGCACGGATGACTGCTTTGCGAAGACGCTTGTCGAGGACGGGCACATGAACCGGGTCGTACGGCACGCTATCGCCTGCGGGTGTGATCCGCTGGTCGCGCTTCAGATGGCGACGATCAATACGGCAACCCATTTCGGTCTGGAGCGGGAATTGGGGAGTATTGCCCCCGGGCGTCGTGCCGACCTGATCTTGACTAGCGATCTGACGGCGCTGCCGATCGAGGAGGTCTTTGCCCGGGGGGAGCGTGTGGCGAAAGACGGCGATTGCCTTGCCGATTGTCCGCATCTCGATTGGCCGGATCATGCGCGCCAGACCGTCAAACTAGGCAAGGTCCTGACGGCGGACGACTTTGATATCCCCGCACCGGACGGCGCCAATCGGGTCCGGGCCAAGGTTATCGGTGTCGTCGAAAATCAGGCGCCGACTAAGGCACTGACTGCCGATCTTGCCGTAGAGGGCGGCAAGGTTGTCCCGGAGGGAGAGATCTGCCGCATCGCCTTGGTTGAGCGGCATCGTGCGACCGGCGGCGTCGTGAACGGCTTTGTCTCAGGCTTTGAATATCAGGGGAAGATGGCGATCGCCTCGACCGTCGCCCATGACAGCCATCACATGATCATCGTCGGCACAGACACAGCGATGATGGCTCAAGCAGCCAATCGGCTCGGAGAGGTCGGCGGCGGTGTGAGCGTCTGGAAAGACGGCACCGAGGCTGCCTTGGTCGAGCTTCCGGTGGCTGGGCTGATGTCCGACAGCCCCGCAGAAGACGTCGCCAAGAAGGTCGACCGGATGATCGCGGCGATGACCGATTGCGGCTGTACGCTGAACAACGCTTTCATGCAGCATTCGCTTCTGGCCCTCGTTGTCATCCCGGAGCTTCGGATCTCTGATCTTGGCCTCGTCGATGTGACACGGTTCGAACTGACAGACCTGCTCGAGACGCCATAGCCCGCAGAGCATCCCTTGGCCGTGTCGGGCGACGGTGCTATGGCCGGATGCAATCAAGAATGGAAGAGACGAGGCGGGACATGAATATCGTAAGGGAAAGCATGGATCCCAACCTTCCCATCGACAGTCCCGATCTGGGCCCGCCCCGCGCCTTCAGCGATCCCGCCGATGCGGTGGATCATCTGGCGGAGCTTTATGAAAGCGGCACGCGGTTCCTGCGCGATCAGTTTTCAGACGTCGTGGTGAATGGCAAGCCCGACCGCAGATACCGCGCCTACTATCCGGAGATACGGATCACAACGACGACGTTTGCCAAAACCGACAGCCGCCTCAGCTTTGGTCATGTCGCCATGCCGGGAACCTATTCAACGACGATTACGCGGCCCGATCTGTTCCGCTCTTATTTGATTCAGCAGATTGGCCTTCTGGTCGAAAATCACGGTGTGCCGGTCGAGATCGGTCTGTCGCTAACGCCAATCCCGGTTCATTTCGCCGTTACCAACGATGCCTCCATCAATATCCCGCAGGACGGGGCGATGGCCTTCCCGTTGCGGGACATCTTCGACGTACCGGATCTAAGCACGACCAACGACGATATCGTCAACGGCATGGAGTACGTGAACGAAGACGGATCAGGCCCGCTTGCCCCGTTCACGGCCCAGCGTGTGGACTATTCGCTCGCACGGCTGGCGCATTACACCGCGACCGATCCCTCGCATTTCCAAAACCACGTTCTTTTCACGAACTACCAGTTCTACGTGGACGAGTTCGAAGGCTTCGCCCGAAAGGTCCTCGCAGATCCCGAAAGCGGGTATACGAGTTTCGTCAGCACCGGGAATGTCGAGATCACGGACCCCGAAGCCTCGATCGCGCCGGTCGCGAAGATGCCACAGATGCCAACCTACCATCTCAAGCGGGAGAATGGGGCAGGCATTACCCTTGTTAATATCGGTGTCGGACCATCGAACGCGAAGACGGCCACTGATCATATTGCGGTTCTACGGCCCCATGCATGGCTGATGGTCGGACATTGCGCAGGGCTTAGAAACTCCCAATCGCTTGGGGATTTCGTTCTTGCCCATGCGTATCTGCGCGAGGATCACGTCCTCGACGACGATCTTCCTGTCTGGGTGCCGATCCCCGCTCTGGCCGAAATTCAGATCGCACTGGAGCAGGCGGTTGCAGAGATCACACAGCTTGAAGGCTACGAGCTCAAGCGGCTGATGCGCACGGGCACTGTAGCCACCATCGACAATCGAAACTGGGAGCTGCGCGATCAGTCCGGGCCCGTCAAACGCCTCAGCCAATCGCGCGCCATCGCTCTCGACATGGAAAGCGCAACGATTGCCGCGAACGGGTTCCGGTTCCGGGTGCCCTACGGGACGCTACTTTGCGTCAGTGACAAGCCGCTTCACGGAGAGCTCAAGCTGCCCGGAATGGCGTCTGACTTCTATAAAACGCAGGTCTCCCGTCATCTGGAGATCGGAATTCGGGCGATGGAGAGGCTTCGCGAAATGCCGCTCGAGCGCATTCACAGCCGGAAATTACGCTCTTTCGAGGAGACCGCCTTCCTCTGATTAGTAGAAAACCCATACAAAATGGGGTTTTCGCGCCACAGATGTGTCACTAATTGTTGTGTGCCTCCGCTAGATACCGTTAGAAATAGCCATCTGAGGCCCTAAGCGGGCAGATCAAGGAGACCAGAAAAATGGCAACCAAGCCTATGACCAAGACCCAACTCGTCGCTGCGCTGGCCGAAGAGATGGATACTGACAAGAAATCTGCAGGCGCTGCGCTTGACGCAATCACCGGCATCATCACCAAGGAAGTCTCCGATGGTGGCGCCGTGACCCTTCCAGGTGTCGGCAAGATCTATTGCCGCGAACGCCCCGAGCGCATGGTCCGCAACCCGGCCACCGGCGAGCAGATCAAGAAAGAGGCCGACAAGGTTGTAAAGATGACGATTGCCAAAGCGCTGAAGGACAGCGTGAACGGCTGATCACCAGTTTTTGAACGAGAAGGGCCGCCTATTGGCGGTCCTTTATTTTTTCGAGCTTAGCGGACGCGTCGTCTCGACAAGAAAGCTGACAAGGTCCTTCCGGTTCAGTCCCGGTGACAGACGCGCCGCGAGATCTTCGAAATTCCCAATCCCGAATGGGTTCGCCTGTCCGAGATACTTCTCGAACACCGGATCATAGAGAGGGCAAAGCGTCTCCAAAAGGTGCCGCAATGTCTCCACCGTAATCGCCGGCAAGGCTGCGCGGTCCGTGAACCAGCCCGCAGCTAAGTTCTGCGCACGCTCGCAATCCTCTTGGGAATAGCCAGCCAGCCTGGCAAGGCGGACAAGTTCGACCGCGCGAGGGTCCAGCGCTGCATTGGCCAGAGGCGCGGGGTCCTCCCTGAGAAGGCCGGGATCGATCCCGATCTCCGCGACGATATCCGCAACAATGTTGCCCTTTCTGTACGGAACCAGTTTCACCGAGCTGTCGCCGAACCGGGTCGCCCAAGCAGCAAGCCATCTGTCCATGTCTAACCCTGCGACCCGGGACAGAGCATTTGCGGCAAATGTCTCAACGTTTTGCTTGAAGGTGCTGTCTGGCTTGATGATGCGGTGGATATAGGCCGAGAAGAGCAACTCGACCGGGTGCCGCACAACAGCGACGATCTCTGGCGTCTCAAGATCGAGCGTCTCCGCGAGACGTGCGATATGGTCCGACCTTAGAACGGAAAACTCTTCACTGGACAGGATCAGAAGATCCGGTTTGGTCCGTTCGATTTCATCTTTCAGAGCAGCCGCCTCTGCCGAAAGGTCGGGAACATCGCCCCGATGTGGATCGGTCCGATCCAACAGGGCGAACGGAAGCCTGTGCTGCCCGAAGATGAAACTGCCCGAGACTGGGTAAAGGATGCCCGCCTTGGCCAATCCATCGCGATTGGCGTGGAGACGGTGCTGAAACGAGGTTGTGCCGGTCTTGTGCGGCCCAATATGCAGAACAGTCCTCATTCGGCGGAAAACGAACCTATTTTACCGCGCTGGCCTCCGGTTTGAGCCCTATCTAGGAGGAAATGGTCGAGCAGCACACAGGCCATCATGGCCTCGGCCACTGGAACGGCCCGGATACCGACGCAGGGGTCGTGACGGCCTTTCGTAACGATCTCGGTTTCTTCGCCTGTTTCGGTAATGGTCTTGCGTGGCGTAAGGATGGATGAGGTGGGTTTGACGGCGAAGCGAACCAGAAGTGGCTGGCCGGTGGAAATGCCGCCGAGAATCCCGCCCGAATGATTATCGCTGAAAACGGGTCCTTCGGAGGACATACGGATCTCGTCGGCATTGGCTGTGCCGCGAAGCTGGGCGGCCTTCATTCCCTCGCCGATCTCAACGCCCTTGACCGCATTGATTGACATCATGGCAGCGGCCAGATCGGTGTCGAGCTTGGCGTAGACAGGCGCGCCGAGACCCTGGGGAACTCCGGTCGCAGTGACTTCTATCTCAGCGCCGACCGAGTCCCTTGATTTGCGGATTTCGTCCAAATAACCTTCCCATTCCTGCGCGGATTTTGCATCCGGCGTCCAGAACGGGTTGCGGTCGATTTCGGCCATGTCAATCCTGCTGCGATCGATCTTATGTTCTCCGATGCGGGTCATATAGCCCTTGATCCTGAGATCGGGAACGAGCGCTTCCAAAACTGCGCGAGCAAGGCCGCCGGCGGCAACGCGTGCGGCGGTTTCCCGCGCCGAGGAGCGCCCGCCGCCGCGATAATCGCGCAATCCGTATTTCTGGTGATAGGTGATATCGGCGTGACCGGGGCGGAAGGTTGTCGCAATCTCCCCATAATCCTTCGATCTCTGATCGGTGTTCTCGATCATCAGCTGGATCGGCGTGCCGGTCGTCCGGTTCTCGAACGTCCCCGACAGGATGCGCACCAGATCGGCCTCGCGCCGCTGTGTCGTATGGCGCGACTGGCCCGGTTTGCGCTTGTCGAGCCAGTGCTGGATCGCCTCTTCGGTGATCGCGATGCCCGGCGGACAACCATCGACCGTCGCGCCCAGCGCGGGGCCGTGGCTTTCGCCCCAGGTGGTCACGCGGAAGACATGGCCGAAGGTGTTATAGGACATCGCGTTCTCCTTGCGAGAGGGTTGGTAAGGGGCGGGGTTGCCGCGGGCAAGAGGCCGGATTAGGTAAACGTCATGAACCTCGGGGTGCCCATCAGGGCTGAGATGCGACAGCGAACCCGTAGAACCTGACCCGGCTAGGACCGGCGGAGGGAAGGTGACGGCATCCTCATGCCCCCCTTTCGTCCGGGCGTTTTGGAGGATGACATGCGTCTGGCTTTGACTTTGACCCTGTATGCGGGAGCCGCTGCTGCGGACTCACTGACCGTTTATGTGCCTGACTATTTTGGATCCGAATGGGGACCAACCCCGGCGATCAAGGCGGCGTTTGAGGAAACCTGCGACTGCGAGATCGAGTTCGTCGCCGGTGAGGTGTTGACGCGTCTGCGCCTTGAGGGAGAGCGCACAGAAGCGGACGTTGTCCTTGGTTTGAATACGGATGTCGCCGCAGAGGCGCGAGAGCTTGATCTTTTTGCGCCGCATCGGCTGGACACAACGGATCTGACATTGCCGATCGACTGGACCGACGAGACGTTCCTGCCATTCAACTGGGGCTATACCGCGTTCGTTTACGATACCGATGTCATATCAAATGCGCCTGGCAGTTTCGCCGAGCTTCTTGAGATGGACGATGATATCCGCATCGTCATTCAGGATCCGCGTTCCTCAATCTCCGGTCTTGCGCTGGCCTATTGGGTCGATGCTGTCTTTGGTGATGGCGCGACTGAGGCCTGGACGCAGCTTGAGCCGAAGATCCTGACGGTCACAAAAGGCTGGTCGGAGAGCTACGGGCTTTTCACCAGCGGCGAGGCCGACATGGTTCTGAGCTATACGACGTCGCCAGCCTATCACATCAGCGCGGAAGGCGATGAGACAAAGGTCGCTGCGATCTTTGAAGAAGGACATTATTTCATGGCCGAGGTCGCGGCCAAGGTAGCTGGCACCGACCAACCTGAACTAGCAGATCAGTTCATGGCCTTCATTCTGACACCCGCCTTTCAGGAAATCATCCCCGAGGGCAATTGGTCCTACCCGGCAAAGTTGCCACGGGACCAATGGCCAGAGGTTTTCCGTAATCTTCCCGAGCCGTCGACTGCGCTTTTCTATACCGAGCAAGAGGCCGCAGAGCGCCGGGATGATGTGATCGAAACCTGGCGATCCGCGCTCACGCAGTGAGACGTCTTGCAGGATGGAGCGCTGCGTTTCTAATCGTGGCGCTCGTATTCGGAACATTGGGGGCCATTGCTTGGCGCGCCGACTGGACCGGAGGACTGCGACCTGCGGACTGGCTGGTGATCCGCTTCACGGTCTGGCAGGCTGTCCTGTCGGCGATCTTGTCGGTTGTTCTCGCCATTCCCGTTGCACGCGCTTTGACACGGCGCCGCTTCGTCGGTCGCGGTCTTTACGTCGCGCTTCTTGGCGCGCCGTTCATCCTTCCGAGTATCGTAGCGATCTTCGGTTTGCTAACCGTTTTTGGCCGGTCCGGTTGGGTGAACGATCTTCTGGGTATCCTCGGCCTATCTGACATCTCGATATACGGGCTTCAGGGCATCGTTCTGGCGCATGTCTTCTTCAACTTGCCGCTTGCGGTTCGTTTCCTGCTTCAGGGATGGCAGTCGATCCCGCTCGAACGCTTCCGGCTGACGGAAAGTCTCGACGGATCGATCTGGACCCTTCTCGAACGACCGATGCTTGTACGGGTAGTGCCGGGAGCGGCGGCCGTCATCTTTCTGATCTGTCTAACCAGCTTTGCCGTTGCTTTAACCCTTGGCGGAGGGCCTCGTGCCACGACGGTGGAACTCGCGATCTATCAGGCCTTCCGGTTCGATTTCGACCTCGGACGAGTGGCCCTCCTCGCCATCGTGCAAGTCGCGCTTTGCCTCGTAGCGCTTGGTTTAGCGGCCGCTGTTCCTGTCGGCGACGGTGTTGGAATCGGACATGACAGGATCATACCGCGGCGCGACCGGTCTGCGCTTGACTGGATCTGGATCGGTTTCGGAGCGGTCTTTCTCGGTGCGCCTCTTCTGGCGATCGCCTTTGCGGGACTTGGAGGACTAACTGATCTGCCCAGTGTTGTCTGGCCCGCAGCGCTGCGCTCAGTGGTGGTTGCCCTAACGGCCACCGCTCTGTCGCTTGGCCTTGCCATGGCCCTGATCCTTTGGTCACACGGCGCGCGCTGGATCGAGGCGATGGGCGCGCTTCCTTTGGCGGCCTCCGGTCTTGTCATGGGAGCCGGTCTGTATCTTTGGCTGGCGCCTCTCGCGCCTCCGGCCGCGCTTGCCCTACCGCTAACGACCATCGTCAACGCAGCGATGGTTCTGCCTTTTGCAGTACGGGTCTTGGCCCCTGCCTATCGCGATATCGAAAACGGCTATGGCCGCCTCGCCGACAGCCTGTCTTTGACATCCTACGCTCGTCTCAGGTGGCTGATCCTCCCACGGATGCGCCGGCCAATCGGTTTTTGCGCAGGATTGGCGGCGGCTCTCTCTATCGGAGATCTTGGTGTCATCGCCCTGTTTGCAGGTACCGAACAAGCAACACTTCCCCTCGCGATCTACCAACTGATGGGAAGTTATCGGATGGAAGGCGCTGCCGGGGCCTCTCTTATTCTGGTGGCCTTGAGCTTTGGGCTCTTTTGGCTGTTTGACCGAGGAGGACGCATCGATGCTGACGTTTGATGCAGTCACCGTTGACCTCGGCGATTTTCGCCTGACGGCGACGCTTGCCATAACCGAAGGCGAGCGGGTCGCAATTATCGGTCCTTCCGGCGCGGGAAAGTCCACTCTTCTTGGGGTTGTCGCGGGTTTTACGCCCCATACCGGGCATATCTCGTGGAAAGAGGACAGAATTGATCGTATCGCACCCGGTCAAAGGCCGGTTGCGGTTCTCTTTCAGGACAACAACTTATTCCCCCATCTGACAATTCTGCAGAACGTCTCGCTGGGCATACGGACTAAAGGGAAACTCGCATCCAGCGAACAGCAGGCAGTCCGTCAAGCCATCGCACGCGTTGGATTGTCCGGCTACGAAGATCGCAAGCCTGCTGCTCTCTCAGGTGGACAGCAAAGCCGAGCAGCGCTTGCTCGTCTTTTCGTTCAGGCCAAGCCGGTGTTGCTTCTCGATGAGCCGTTCTCGGCACTGGGCCCTGCCCTCAAAGACGAGATGCTCGACCTCGTGTCAGAGGTGGCCGATATGTCCGGTGCCACTGTTCTGATGGTGACACATGATCCTGTTGACGCGTTGCGTTTGGCAAGCCGTACGATTGTGGTCAGCGACGGCCAAGCGGCGCCGCCTGTCCCGACGAAAGCTCTCCTGAAGTCCCCCCCCGAACACCTCGCGTCCTATCTAGGCCGACGCATTGCTCTGGGAGAGGGACAAGAAACATAAGGTTCAGATGAAACTCTCCTCGAATGACGCAGTTCTATCTCGGCAAGGTGGGCCACTTCCTGAACGCGACCCGCCCATTGACTACGCAAAAGGAGATATCCGATGCCCGAAGCCTTTGTCGAAGGGCTCGACGCCCAGGTTCGCACGAAGATGGCCACGCTTTTGAATGCGCGACTGGCTGATGCCGTGGATCTTACCCTTGCCGTTAAACAAGCGCACTGGAACGTCAAAGGACCTGGCTTCATCGGGTTTCACGAGCTGCTGGACGAAGTTGCCGACCGCCTACGTGAACATGTGGACCTCATGGCCGAGAGAGCCGTGATCCTAGGCGGCCACGCTCGCGGAACGCTCAACGTTGCGGCAAAGGAGACGACCCTCGAAGCGTACCCCGTCGAACTTCAGGACCTGCAAGGCCATGTCGACGCTCTCAAGGCGCGGTTCATGGACCTTGGCGAGAAGATCCGCAAAGCGATGGACGAAGCCGGAGAGGCAGGCGACGAAGACACGGCAGACCTTTTCACGGAAGTCAGTCGTGCAATCGATAAAGACGCCTGGTTCATCGGCGCCCACGGCGCGCAGACCTGAGCCAGCGCTAAAAGTATTTCATATCAAATGACAGATGGCGGAGCATGAGAAAGCGTACTGGTTTGCTCATGCTTCGCCAATTGAGCAGAGACGTCATCAGTATTAATCGATCCCGTATACCTTCTCTTGCATCGCGGATCTGGGAGAAGAGATGACATCGGACAAGCTTACGTTCCGCGTCACATAAACAGTGCTGCCATAGATAGCTTCTGCCCTCCAAATACCCCTGAGCCAGCTACAATTTGCAGAGCTGGGCGAGTGCAGCGCGCTGGTTTGCCTCTGCACAGAGGGGAGGGCCCGCTCCCCCAATTCTGTGTCCAACCCAAAGGACGTTTCGCTCGTATCAGGCTTAGCTCCACACCGGTCTTCCAATATCACAGAAGCCGTCGCAGTCTGGTTCCACGCAAACGAACGAAGGACAGGCCGTCACCCGACCCCTGTCCTCCGGGAAAGAAAACAGAGATGAACAATCCTGTCCGCCTTGATCTAGAGAACGGTATCGCTGTCGTTACGATCGACAATCCACCGGTCAACGCGCTCTCGCATGCCGTTCGCGCCGGTCTGCTCCGCATGATCGACACAGCCGAAGCGGGCGGCGCACAGGCAATCGTTCTAATCGGCGCAGGTCGCGACTTCATCGCGGGAGCGGATATCAGCGAGTTCGGCAGTCCGCCGAAGGAGCCCTATCTCCCCGATCTTTGCCGCCGGATCGAAAAATCCTCCTGCCCGGTGATTGCCGTTCTGCATGGAGCGACCCTTGGTGGCGGCCTGGAGGTCGCTCTTTCCGCTCACTACCGTGTTGCAACACAGACCGCTCGGATTGGCCTGCCAGAGGTGCTTCTTGGCATCATTCCAGGCGCCGGAGGCACCCAACGTTTGCCGCGATTGACAGGAGCGGAGGCAGCGCTCGATCTGATCACGACAGGACGCCACGTGACTGCCAAGACTGCGCTAGAGCTGGGCATTGTCGACCATCTTGCCAATGCGCCGCCCAAGGAGGCCGGACTTGCTTTTGCGGAAAATATCAAAGGACAGGGGCAAAGACCCACATCTGATCTTCCGCAACCGGATGCCGCGGATTTCGACGCCTGGTACAGCCGCATGGAACAAGTACATCGCGGCCAGAGCGCGCCAAAGACCGCCGTCCGTGCTATCGAAGCAGCCTCTTCTCTTCCGTTTGAGGAAGGTCTCCTTCGCGAACGTGACCTCTTCCTCACCCTGATGGACAGCCCTCAACGCGCGGGGCTGATCCATGCCTTCTTCGCTGAACGCGCCGTTTCGAAGCTTCCCGAGCTGAAGGAGACCAATCCCCGCGACATCCACACCATTGGCATTCTTGGCGGTGGTACGATGGGCGCCGGGATTGCGGCGGCTTGTCTGCTGAAGAGCCTTCCTGTGACGCTTGTCGACAGGACTAGGGCTGCCGCAGATGCCGCCCGCGAGCGGATCGCGCAGAGCATCCAAGGCGCTGTCAAACGGGGGAAGCTGGAAGATGCCGCGCCTGTCATGGACCAGCTTGTGACCACGGCGGAGGACCTCGATCTGGCAGATGCAGATCTGATCATAGAGGCTGTTTTCGAAGATATGGAAACCAAGCACGAGGTTTTTGCCCGGCTTGACGCCATCTGCAAACCGGGCGCCATCCTTGCGACAAATACCTCCTACCTCGATATCAACGTCATCGCAGCCCGGACCTCGCGGCCCGAGGATGTGATCGGACTGCATTTCTTTTCACCCGCTCATATCATGAAACTGCTCGAGATCGTTGTCGCCGACAAAACGGCTCCGGACGTCATCGCGACAGGTTTCTCGTTTGCGAAGCGATTGGGTAAGACGGCAGTGCGGGCTGGAGTATGCGATGGCTTCATCGGCAACCGAATTCTGTCACGCTATCGAATGGCTATGGATAACCTCGTTCTTGACGGGGCGAGCCCATACCAGATCGATAACGCTTTGACCGAGTTCGGCATGGCGATGGGGCCGTTCGCAGTGGCGGATCTGGCGGGCCTCGATATTGCGTGGGCCGCAAGAAAGCGTAAGGCCGCAAGCCGCACTCCCTATGAGCGCATTCCGACCTTTGCCGACCGGCTCTGCGAGATGGGCCGTTTCGGCCGGAAGACGGGACAGGGGTTTTATCTTTATTCCGAAAAGGCACCGCAAGGCATTCCTGACCCGGAGGTAGAGGCGATCATCGCAGAGGAACGCGCCAAGGCCGATATCATCCCGCGCGACTTTCGCGACGACGAGATCGTCCTCCGGTTCATGCTCGCGATAGTAAACGAGGCGGCCTACATCCTTGACGACGGCATTGCCCGCCGCCCGCTTGATATCGATGTCACCCTTGTCTACGGCTATGGATTTCCTCGCTGGCGCGGGGGTCCCATGCATTGGGCAGACCAGGCAGGACTAGGACGTCTTCTCGACAGCTTGCACACGCTCCAAGACGAAGACCCTCATTTCTGGGCCATCGCTCCATTACTCAGCCGCCTTGCCCAGAGCGATCAAAGCTTCGCCGACTTGAATAAGGGGATGTCCCGATGAGGGAAGCCGTCATTCTTTCAACCGCCCGGACCGGCCTTGCCAAGGCACATCGCGGAACGCTGAACCGAACGCATGGCGCAACTATGGGAGGTCATGTCATCCGTCATGCTGTCGACCGGGCGGGAATTGATCCAAGCGACATTGAAGATTGCGTGATGGGCTGCGGCTATCCCGAAGGCGCAACCGGTCGCAACATCGCGCGCCAATCCGCGATCAGGGCCGGGCTGCCGGTCACTGTCGCCGGTATGACGGTCAACCGGTTCTGCGCTTCAGGTCTTCAAGCGATTGCCATGGCAGCCCAAGCCATCACGTCCGACGGCGCTCGGGCCATGATCGCGGGAGGCGTCGAAAGCATTTCGCTCACTCAACCGCCGCCTGTCGATCCGCGCGAAGACTGGATCGACGGGAACAAGCCAGAGCTTTACCTGCCTATGATCGAGACAGCCAATATCGTCGCGGAGCGCTACAATGTGAGCCGAGAAGATCAGGACATTTACGCTTTGCGCAGCCAGACACGTATCGCTAAGGCGCAGGATGCCGGTCTTTTCGACGATGAGATCGTTCCGATGGATGTGACGATGGCCGTCAAGGACCGAGAGACCGGGGAGATCACGGAGACGCAGGCGACGCTTGTCGGCGATGAATGCAATCGCCCGGGCACAACGCTCAAGGGTCTCGCATCTCTCGATCCCGTACGCGGCCCCGGAACGTGTGTAACCGCAGGCAATGCAAGCCAGCTATCAGATGGAGCCGCCGCCTTGGTTCTAATGGATGCAAAATCAGCAGAGCGGCGAGGGCTCGAGCCTCTCGGCGCATTTCGCGGCTTTGCCGTCGCTGGCTGCGAGCCGGACGAGATGGGGATCGGTCCGGTCTTTGCGGTTCCGCGCCTTCTGGAGCGGCACGGTCTGACAGTGTCCGATATCGATCTATGGGAGCTGAACGAAGCCTTCGCATCTCAGGCGCTGTATTGCCGTGACAGACTGGGGATCGACGATGCGATCTGCAATGTAAACGGCGGTTCAATAGCGATTGGCCACCCGTTCGGTATGACAGGAGCCCGGATGACCGGCCATCTCCTGCGCGAGGGCCACCGACGCGGCGCAAGACTCGGCGTCGTGACCATGTGCATCGGCGGCGGTATGGGGGCCGCTGGCTTGTTCGAGATCTACTAGGAAGAGCAGTCTTATCAGTTCAGGTTGCGCACACCAGAAGTTGTCTTTCGGAAAGCAGACCAACACCCTTACCGGAAAGTGATGTACGACGCTTTTACGCTAGTCATATGGAAGCGATCGGTTCTTAGTGATCAACCTGAAGATATCAACTATCCGAAATCTTATAATGTCTAACATCATCCTTGATATGCTCTTTATATAACATGTTCTTTTTATAATTGTAATATTCTAATCTAAAATCATATGATAACCATAAAGAATATCTATAGGAACACAAAGAGTAGGAAATTATTCATAAGAATAAATATAACTATAAAAAATTCTTTTCTTGAGATATACCCATTAAAAATAGACGGCTATAAATAATAAAGTAAATAGACCCCTTATTAATGTGCTAGATTGAAAAATATTATTTAAATAATTCGTGTAATTAAGCTAACTATGATATATCCTTTAAATTTTACCCGGTAAGGTAGAAGTAGTAATGATTTACAACATGAACCATGTTGTAGATATTAATCTTCTACATGTTTCTTTACAAACTATTTTAATTAGTATGCGCCATACCGCAGAGTAATTTTCTAAATATATATCAATATAACTTCCTAGGTATGCTTACGTACAAATATAGGTAAATAATATTATATCGGAGTAGTGTTTTATTCATTGCTTGCGATAATATATACTACTAAACAATAAGCAAAAACCTGGTCTTTTCACAGCGGCTTAAGGGTCGATCGTAGACGCCGGCGTATGAAGTTATAACGCCGTAGATTATTGGAGACGATTGCGATGTCCGATATATTTAATAGTAGCAGTCTATCTTTCGATCCCGCATCTCAAGAAATTATCGATGAAGATGATCCGCTCGCGATAGAGTTTGCTTTAACTGATAGGAAAGTCTCACGATCTCAGCGTCGCCCACCAGCAATGAGTGAGAATGAGGATGATATCGACAATGGTGAAGATGAGTTGATCGAAGATATTACTGCCGCAGTAATTGACTCACTAGAAACACAGCTTGATAGTGACCAAGGTAGAGAGAACCTTGCAAATGATATTGATGGCTTGCAATCAAACGAGCGGAACGATCTCGAAACTCAAGCCATTGAGAGAACGCTCCAGGAGTTCGATAATGCGAATCCTTTAATCTCTAAGATTATTTTTATTGAAAGAGATCAACGAAATAAAATTATCTCCGATTCTGGTCAAGAGAGAATAATAGAACTAGGTCATTCAAAGGATTCACAGACTTTCAAGATGAAAAATAGAGACACCGTTCTTGTTGTTGCAGGGGATCTGACTCTATCGGAAGCTCTAAACGAAACGATAGATACTCTAATACTTATAATTGAGGATATAGCAATCGCCAACGGCGTGAATACGAATGAGTCTAATTTAAGATATTCACTCGAGAGATCAGTGGCGCTTCTCGCTCTTGATTACGTATTATCTTATAACGGTCCGAAATTCGATTTTCTTATTATTAAAGAGGAAATACAGAGCTTATTAAAGGTTCCACTTCTTGACCTAGATTCTCACTAGATATGCCTACTGCTCAATAAGTAGCTTACTTCGAAGATGGAGTTGTTCCAGTGGCGAAGTAAGCTCTCCAGACAGGAGCTCGATTTTATCTAAGGCACGAAGGCAGTCCTGATAGTTCTTTAACCGCGAGGCTACAATAGCACTTAACTCAAGCGCTTTGATACTCTCAGGATTAATCCAAAGCGCGAGAGCGAGAAGCTTCCGACAAGACTCGAAGCGATGAAAGGTGTAGTGAGTCGCCGCCAAAGAAATCAGGAGCTTCAGATCAGTGAGGTCACGGACGGAAGCAGGAGAAACGGCGTCCTCTTCCGAAGTCTGATGGACAAGCATTTGCTAGCTGACCCCGCTATTTGGAGATGTGATAAAGAGAAATTCCATCATTCTAGCGAGATCTGCCATAAGGGCATGACCTTCCTGTGCGCTAGGATCGCAGGATGCACTAACTTCCGCCTCCCGCCGAACGACAAACTCTGCGATGGCATATGCCATATCGAGCGTTCCGCCATTCAGCGTCGGTTCAATCTCACCCAGCATGATAGCGTCAAGCGGAGCGTTCTCCTCCGAAATATCTCTGAAAAATTGAAGCTCAGGAGGGCGACGGACAGTAGAAGAAATCGTCGGAAGCGGCTCTGGCATGAGGATGCTGAGAGCTGATGTCAGTCCAGCTCCCGCTTCAATGTCCCGAGCTGCCCTTTCCGATGCAATCCCACTGAGATCCTGATGACCTCGCTCAACCCGGCTCATAGCTTATCCACTCTCCAAAGCTTAGATCAATAGCCAACTGTCATTTGCTCGCCACGTCGAGCAAGCATCAATCCGTCAGGTGTGATTTCCTTTATGACCCACTCATCGATGATTTTATCACCAACGCGCAAACGCTCTCCACTTGATAGAATCAACTGAGGTTCGCCGCTTAGCTTTACGAGCGAGATCGCAGGCAAACCAATCAAGTCACGGCTTACCGATACCGCAGAGAGAATGAAATCGTCGAACCCCTGACGATCATAATTCGCACGAAGATCGTTCCATTCATCGATACGCGAAGGAGGGAGTGTTCCGGTTACAGAGATTGAACCTGGCCGTTGCTGAACGATATCAACGTAGTCGGAAAGACCCGCCCGCGTCACAAGGTCATCCAAGACAGTGAGAGCGCTCTGCTTCATAACGGTCTCATGGATAAGTGACGGGTCGGGTTCAGACGAAATTTCACGGACGAGAGCATCGCCGGGCCACGATGTTGTTTGCCAAATGAAGAACCCCATCGCAACACAGCTGATGACTGCGAGGCTGCCGAAGAGCGCTGCTTCGCGATGATCTTTCTTCAAAGAGGTATCGGGGTCGAAAAGCTCAACTTCAACGCCACCAAAAAAGAGACGAGCCGGAAGACACACCTCAGTTTCTGATTTTAGCGGCTTTCCGTTGAGCTTTGCGTCGGCACGGTATGTCGATACACGAACAATCGTGCCGAGATATGACGCCTCGCATTCTACGCGTATCTCAGGCCCAACTACCTCTTCGTCTACGAGCATCACATCGTAGATCGGTTCGCTTCCTATACGAAATCTTTGAGTGTTGAGTACGGTTTCGCTTCCTTCGTGAAGTCCAGAATGGATACGTACCCCGATAGCGCAATTGACCGAGATACGCTCGACTAGATCGCCACGCATCTCTGCCAGTTTTATGCCGACAAATGATCTATAGGTGCTGAGCGCTGTCATTAGATTATTAATTACCTCGGAGAAGCTGAGAGACATCTTGTTGTGTTCGACGCGCGATCGCCCAAGCGACCTGGAAGTTTGTTAGTTCCAGATAGAGCTTCTGAAATCGATCTTCGATCTCTGCAGTTTCTTCGCCTGGCGTTGCTTCCTTTGACGGCGTACCAGGACGGGTCACATCAGACATCATCTCGTTCTTGACCTCTCCAACCGATCCCTGACGCAGTTCATCCATAAGGTTTTGATTGGACGCTTCGGTTCCCGGCGGCACAGCGACCTTACTTGCCGCCAACTCCATCGCACTATTGAGATGACCTATACTTTTCGCCTCACGTGAGGCTTCGCGGGTCAGATCGGCAAGTTGTGTTTGTGTCGCGGAAGGATCAGATTTACTTGCTCCATCGATCGAATCAACATTTCCGTCCATGATATGCCCCTATTCATTCATCTCATTGATCGTGTCCCACATAAATTCGTCAACAACAACGATCTGAATTATAGCTAACAAAGCCTCCTCCAAGATAATTTCATCTTCGGGTGTAAGCTGATTATTTTCCGAGTTCTCAACCGATAGCGGTGACATTGAAGCGTCCTTTCAAGGCATCGAGTCGCTTGATGCATAGAGGCGAGCTTACGACCCACATCTAGAGATCTACATCCGTCGTAGTCCGTAATTCTCTACGTAGTCACGGTCTATGTCGTTAAGGACGCGAGTCTGTTTTCAGAACGTTGGCGCACGATCGTGGCGCCCGTTTCGCATACCAGAGCAGTGGCATCTCTTCTTAATATGAAGCAGCAGCCAAATTTCTTGAAGGCGAGAGATGTTAAGACAAGTTTCAAAAGCATTTTCAACCTGTGCCTATGGTCTTTTTGGCATCAACAGCGTCGTACAGGCGGAGGGTATACCTGCATTTCAAATTCTAGACGACACACCTTATACCTATGATACGATCGGTAATCTCCCAGACAAAGGGAACATCTTTACGGTAATTCAGAACGAAAGCCTTACACAAAAAAACGAGCGATATGAGTTTCAAAACTTAGGTGTTCGATCACCCGATGTGAATGGTTCCGATAATAGTAATTCTAGCTTAACGAACACTACTTTCATTGTAGAAAGCCAACTGACTGACCCAAATGACTCCACAGCTTACAAGGTAGACGAGAATATCGCACGTGAAGCAGAAGCCCAACAACCTCATGATTACTTTGTCGTCAATCAGTCATTGAAAGACTTTATCTCTATTTTAGCTGGAAGTACGAGTAGCCGGATAAATGTCAGTGAGAATATCCGAACTAAAATTTTCAATAGCCGCGTCACCGGAAATCTAGACGAGATTATGAGTTGGATTGAGGCGCGTCATGACGTTGACTGCTTCGAGTTTAACGGCACCTACTATCTCTCTGCTCGCAGTGAAGCAAAGACCCGCGTTGTGCATCTTGGAGACATGACGGCAGAGGATGCACGAGCATCACTGACCGATGCCGGCCTCAACGATACAGATTACGCACTTCACATCACCGCAGGAGGAAGTGCGGTTGCCCTATCGGGGCCGCCTCGGCTGCTAGCAGTAGCAGAAACCATCATTGAGGCCTTTCCTGCTGCGAAAGACGGACCGCCTGGTCCCAAGATTCGGGTTCGTCGTGGAATTGAATTGTCTCTCGAAAGTATTCTAGATCCAGACAGTTAACTTCGAGGAGATCGATCTTCGTGAGACCGTATATCTTACGAAATGCCCTAAATATAAAAGGGCGTAATCGCCGGATTAAATCCGGCACATTCGGCCAAAAGGCCTAACTAAGGAGAAGACCATGGGAACCGTTACCTCACCAGAGCACAATGCTGGAAGCCCCGAGGAAGTAAACGATGCAGCTGCCCAAGATCTTGAGGATCGGGCGAATACGCTGTACCTCAAAGTCATGGATATGAATATGGATTTTCAGGAAGCCACCGCTGGCGCTAAGGTTGCGAAGGATCAATCCGGTAAGGTTCAAGGCTAAACTGAGGAGTATGGAGCGCATTATTGCGCTCCATATATCGCCGGAAAGATATGGCAATCGCTGCTCTGGACTGGATTTATGGTCCACGCTTTCAGGGCACATAACATCTGGCCTGATGATGTTGAAGTTGCGTCATCCCCAGAATTAGATGATGGAGTTCAAAATGAGTGAGGCCCACCCGATTGCTGGGAGTCCAGAGCCAACCACTAACCATGATTATGATAACGCTGAACAGATAGTTCAGGCTCTTGTCGATGGCACAGACCTTCAAGGTGTCATTAATTTCGAGGGCTTGAGCAATTTTGTTGAATTGATCCGGCCTAACGTTGATACGCTGCAAGGAGAATCCTTAAAGGCTCTTGTGACACCAGGTCAGAATGTCGGGAACACGCTGACAAACGGAGTCCTTCTTGCCGGTGATTACCTCCTATCTGACAACGGCCAATACAAAGTAGTTTTTCAGGAAGACGGTAATCTCGTTGTGTATAATACCACGACAGGGGAGGCGACATGGAGTTCTGGAACACACTTCAACGCTATTGCTGGACAAATGGTAGTTCAATCAGATGGGAACCTCGTAGTTTATGACTACTCCGGTGAAGCTGAGTGGAACAGCGAAACCTATAGCAGTGAGGGGAACGTGAACCGCAGTTTCACGCTCGCTATGCAAGATGACGGAAATCTAGTTGTCTACGACGATCCGGGAGTTGCTCTATGGTCGAGTCAGACTGGAAAGATTGGTGAGGCGGCTATCAAATCGGACGATTGGTCCGATCTCCAATCGCTGGAATATATCGCCAGTTACACTGACCTTATGGATGCTTACGGCGCCGACTCCGACATGGGCCGGACCCACTATAGCTCCAGCGGCGAAGTCGAAGGACGGGAGACTACCTTCTCGAGCGCAGACTACCTCGCTGCCAACCCTGACGTTGACGAGTACTTCGGCGGCGATCTTGAGGCGGCGGCTCGTCACTATATCGATACCGGCCGAAACGAAGGTCGTGACATAGCTCTGCCCGAGGCAGAAACTGCTGAAGTCGACGAGGGGACTGTTGATTCACCTGAACACAACTCTGGATCCCCAAATGAGGTCAACGATGCAGCTGCCAGCGATCTCGAGGACCGAGCGAACAAACTCTACCTAAAGGTCATGGATATGAACATGGATTTCCAAGAGAATACTGCAGGCGCTAAGGTTGCAAAGGATCAATCTGGTAAGGTCCAAGGCTAAAACTAGAAGGCAACGAGAAGGGGGCTATACGCCCCCTTTTTCTTTTTCCAACCGTTCATCTCGGGGGAGTTAAGATGCGCAAGGACCTGCTTCTGATTGCCATCATCGTCGCTACGTTGACACTGATGGTCATCCCACTCAGTCAGGACATAATCGATGTTCTTCTGGCGTTGAACATCTCGATTTCCGTTCTTCTTCTCATGGTCGCTCTTTACCTGAAGCATCCCTCTGACTTTTCCACCTTTCCATCGGTTATCCTGATCGGAACGGCGTTTCGCCTGGCCTTATCCGTCGGTACAACACGTCTTATTCTCAGCGAAGCGGATGCTGGACAGATCATCGAAACGTTCGGTGATTTCGTCGTTAGCGGATCTGTGGCCATTGGCCTGGTCATTTTCCTGATCATTACGGTTGTCCAGTTTCTGGTTGTCACCAAAGGCGCGGAAAGAGTCGCCGAAGTGGGCGCGCGTTTTGCTCTCGATGCGCTACCCGGCAAACAACTGAGCATCGATGCCGAGCTTAGAGCCGGAAATCTCGAGGCCGATGAGGCGACCGCCATGCGTCAGCGCCTCGATAAGGACAGTCAGTTCTTTGGCGCTATGGATGGTGCGATGAAGTTCGTTAAGGGTGATGCCATTGCAGGCCTCATCATCATCTGCATCAATCTTCTTGGCGGCATTGCCGTTGGCATGAGCTTGCACGGATATGGCTTTGGAGAAGCTGTAGGCGTTTTCTCACTGCTTACTGTCGGCGACGGACTTGTAGCACAAATTCCGGCTCTCCTCATGTCTCTGTGCGCAGGTATCATCGTTACTCGCGCTGCGGGTAAGGACAACGACGATCTGGGTACAGATATCTCGAAGGAGCTTGTCTCTGATCCCAGAGTTCCGTCGGTTGCCGCCATGGTCGTGCTGGCCATTGGCTTTATTCCCGGCTTCCCGACTATGGTTTTTACAGTGATGAGTATGGTCCTTGTGATAGCGGCCGTTCTCTTGCGGCGTCGCCTTGCTGCGATCGAGCCAGACGGGACAGAGGCTCTCGACGGAGAGATCGAGCTTCAGGACGATCCAGGATCTGCGGCAGCCACGGACGAAGTGTCATTGTCTGTAAGCGATCGTTTCAAGCTTATTCTCTCAGAGGATGCAGCTGAGACACTCGATCTCGCCAGCTTGGAGCGTCAGCTGTCCGATGCCTTTCAACGTCTCACCGCGACGAGAGGCGTCCCCTTCCCCCGCGCCGCGGTCACGACATCTTCGATTATCGGAGGGACCGGTTTCATTATTGAACTCGATGAAGTTCCCATTTTTCAGAACAGCTTGGAGCCAGACTGCATTCTCGTTCAGGGTGGCAATGACGTGCCGCGGCTCTTGAATAGGGATCCGGCTAGCGTGGTCGATGTCGATTGGCCAAGCTTTCACGGCGTTTGGGTTGCCGATGCCTTCAAAAGCGAACTGGAAGGACTCGGTGTCGAGGTCGAGTCTGTCGAACCGGTTCTGGCTCGACTGACCTTCCGCCTCTATGAACGCAATCTCGGAACGCTCTTTTCGCAAGCTGTTTTCTCGGAAGTTGTCGAACACGCTCGTCTGGCGGAGCCGGGTCCAATGGAAGAAGTCGAAGCAAAGCTCGCCCGGCCTGCGCTCTATCAGGTCCTGCGTTATCTCATTGAGGACGGGATACCCATCCGCCCAATCGGCCTCCTCGTTACGTCGCTGCACTACTGGCTTCATGCCGATAACAACAATCCGACACCGGTTATCCTTGCAGAATGCCTTCGGGGTGCCATGAAGCGTCAGCTTTGCTTTAGAATCTCCGGGCCTGACCGGATCTTAGGCGTGGCCCTTCTGGATCCGAGCATCGAGACATTGGCGCGGCAGGGCCTTGCCCAAGCGAAGCGTACCGAAACCAATAGCGTGGTGAACGACGGTCTTATCTTCGAGCCTGAAGTAAATGACGAGCTTTTGACGCAGTTTCGGGCGCTGATCCCATCCGAGGGTGAAGGTGGTCGCCATATCGCTATCGTCGCTGCGGCAGACTTGCGCCGCAGGTTCCGGAACTACCTTGCCTCGCATAACCTACACATGTCGGTTCTAGCCCCACATGAACTTTCGTCGGAGATAACGACCTACCCGGTAGAAGTAATAAAGCTCGAACGCACTCGTCGGCGCGTGTCAGGCGACTTGAAGAAGTCGGCATAAGCGACTAGCGCTTCGAAAAGAGAGCTCGAAGCGCTAGTGCAAATTCCTCGAAGATCTCTGAGTCGATCGCATCGCCGGGAGATTTCTTGAGGCACGTCTTTACAATGAAGTCATGCTGCATCTCGGGCATTCCGCGCTCCCGAACATTCTCTCTGAGATCGCGAACCTTCTCAGAGCTCGTTCCCTTTGCGGTCACCCTGGGAAGCGGCGCATGCTCCGGATGATATCGGATAGTGACCGCTCCCTCGGGAGAGAAGAAGCACATATTTGCCCGCCCTGGACCAATGGCATCTGCAGACTTGCTGTCCTCGGATGCACGCCGACGGCGCTCCTTCCGGATCTCGGGTGTTCCACCTTGCTCCTTTCGCTCTTGCTTGACCTCACTCTTGGTCATCATCTGCTCCGATAGAAAGAGTGAGCGCTGAACAATCATATCAGCTCCAGCAGATAACAAAAAAACCATCACAGCTCCCAATACATAGAACCATGCAAGTGGTTCGACTACTTTTGTACTGCAGCCGATTGAACAGCTAAAAAGGCTGAAGAGATCTGGAATAATGAGGTATGCGCAAAACGACGCGAAAGTTAGCCAAATGACAAGACGAACAGACGAGATACCGGTTTCAACCCAACCACGCTTTCCATAGATTCGCTTCAAACCGGTCATTGGCGAAATACGATCGATTTGGGGAGTCACTGGTTTAAATGCAAATACGATTCCTTTGTTGTAGATAATGGCAACTATAACTGAAACAAAGATACTCAAGCCAAGTATTGGTCCGAGAATGAGCGTCATCAGCCTCGAATATGTAGATGCTGCAGAATCTAGAGCATCAAGAAAGTTCTCCTGCATCATCTCGAAAGGAAATCGATAGAAATCAAGAATTCGCCCAAGAAAAACAGCCGCCAAGCCAGCTAGGACAAGAAGACCGACTGCAGCACCTACAAGACCAGACAGCTCTTGCGAGCTTGGCACTGATCCATCTTCGCGCTGCTTTCTTAGCTTTCGAGCACTTGCCTTCTCCGTCTTTTCTTCACTTTCGCTCATTCGATAATCGCCTCGAACATGTTTTGAAGGATAGAAAGATCAACGACACTCGTTTCAGAGAATGACGACACAAACCATGCTACGATAGGCAGGGTAAGTATGGCGGCAGTATTCTTGATAGGGAAGGCCATATCATAAAACCCGAACTTCCGAGCCAATCTTGCTGCAACAGAAATAGCAATCTCAATAGTAACAAGAAGAGCTAAAAGAGGGATTGAAATTTGTATCGCCGTTACGAGGGTTATTTGCAGAAGATCGACCATAACCAAGCCAGCCTCCATCGTGAAAGCCGGTAAGGCACCCGATACTGGCCATACGCCATAGGTTGCATAGAGAAGACCAACGAGGTCCCATAGTCCTCCCATGGAAAAGAAGACTGAGAACCCGATAACGAGATAGAGAACAGAGAATGTCTGTAGCGTGCCGCCCGTCGGATCGGTTTGCCCTCCATCGCTCTCTCCCCTGAAAGAGTCTGTAATCGCGCCGGCATACTGCAGTGCGAAGAAAGGCAATGACGCAAGAAAACCAATTCCGTACCCTACTCCAAACTCCTTTACGGCGGCAAGCGCCGACAATAGTGGAAGTGTCGCTTGGATAATCTCCTCGACCCCCGGCGCATTCACGACAAACATTGGAAGGCCCAATGCCAGAGCGATAGACATCCGAAGCAAAACTGCCTGCCCCACACCCCAACTGATTGGCAAAAAACCGAAAAGAAATCCGAGTGGTCGAAGGACTGTATAAAGTAGCATCGCATAGAACCCCTCAAACCCATTTCGAGTGAGGATATCCACAATCTCTTCGTTCATAGCGAGCTATCGAACAATCATATGGAAGTCATTGAAGACGGTTCGAGTTGAAGTCAAAAGAGGACCGACAAGAGCACTACTAAAAGAGATCAGAATAATCGCGATGGCGGCAATCTTCACCGTCTGAGATAGTGTTTGATCTTGTATCTGCGTGATGGCCTGAAAGAACGCCACAAGCAGTCCACTTACTGTCGCAACGGCGAGCGGAATACCTGCCAGAATCGCCACATCCAACATGAACGCGATCAAGAGAGTCGCGAAAGACTCTTCAGGCACGGGTCAGGCCGTATAGGTCAACACGAGACCCTCCACTAAACGAGCCCATCCGTCCACAAATACAAAAGTCAGCAGTTTAAAAGGAACAGCAATGATATTGGGTTGTACCATCTGCATACCTAGAGCCATGAGGATGCCTGTAACTGCGAGATCAATCGCAATGAACGGGAGATAGAGTAGAAACCCGATTCGAAAGGCTTCTGTGAGCTCTGAAATCATGAATGCGGGGACCTGTATGACAAAGTCGTTCTCCGACCCTGTGATACCGGATCCGCTCCAGACTTCGTTTGAGATATCAACGAAGAAACCAAGGTACTCGGCATCTATGTTCGCCACCAAAAACCGCTGAAAAGGAGCGACCCCAGCATTCCAAAGGTCGAACATCCCCTGAACTGTCTCGATACTGGCATCGCTTTCGATAACGGCTCCAAGAGAGGCCGAAAACACAGGCATTGAGATGAATATCGAGATAAAGAGGGCAAGAGCGAGCAAGATGATGTTCGACGGGACTTGCTGTAGGCCCAATGCCTGCCGGACTACCATCATTACAATCGAGATTTTTGCGAAGGACGTAAGGGTCACTATTGCAAGCAGAAAGAAGCCCGCGACGAAACCAAGTATGAGAGGGCCGGAAAACTCCATGTTCAGACGAAACGAACCACACGAACACCGAACCGGTCATCTAGTTGGACAAGCTCGCCGACCGCGATCGCGGATCCGTTCACCATCAGCGTGACTTCGCTTGGGAGATCGGTCGAGAACGGTAAAACTGCTCCTTCTGTGAGCGCGCGGACCTCCGCCAGGTTCATCTCCTTTCGGTCAAGCTCCACTGAGATCGTAACGGGCAGATTTTCGATAGGGCTAGCGCTGTGCTGAGCCGGGGCCTCCGCTAAGGTCGTCATATCCATTGTTTCCTTGTTGTGTGATGTCTTGTATTCAAACGGCCCCTTTTGCCGGAGCTTTCCGTCTTTCGGTTCAATGGAACCCGTAAGAAAATCCGCAACACGAAGGCGAAAGGCAGAGGGCTTGCGCCAAGCTGGATCGAGCGTAAGGGCGTCCCCGAGCTCGAGAGCCTCGTAGTCTCTGACCGACAAGGTCAGATCGGGAGCCATGAGGCTGACAGAAAACTTCGTGTCGTTGAGCGCTTTGGGAATGGGCAGGTCTCTACCGGTAGGAAGTAGGTTCGAAATCCTATCAATAAGAGCGTCATCGCATTTTAGAAGGACCGGAATTTGCGGACGATCTGGGATCTCCACAAACATCCCGAATCCTTTTTTTGGTCTCTTACCGACCGACACCTCCGTCAATGTGATTGGAAGATCCAGCAATGATTCAAGACGGGAAATCGGAAGCGAGAGCAGGTGTTCTAGCACAAGAGCCAAACGCTTTTCGCAAAGGACAGCAATATCCTGATCGCAGCCGTATACTTCCAGCAAAACCTGCAGGAAATCTTCCGGCATAGCGATGGTGAATGATCTGTCGCCAACACTCCCCGCGACCTTGAGACAGCCTTTGGAGGTCCACGTCACCTCCCCCGCTTTCAAAACCGATCCAGATGTACCGAGTTCGACACTCAATCCCTTCAGACGAGCTTGAACATCGTTTCTCTTTTGATCCGCAGAGGTAACCCGCTTGAGTTTTGGCCAACGAAAGCCCCGTATACGCTGCTCCGCTTTGTCGATCTCCTCGTGAAGTCCCACTATGACATCCTCCAGCCGGCCATTTCCGCGACTTCATCCTCTGCAGCCAAATTCAATCGGCGCTCGAGAATGCGTTTCTCTTCAACCGATAGACGTTCGAGCCGATCTCTCCGATTGCTCAATGCTTGGCATATTCGAGCGGCACTGGTGCGCTCGCCTTGCGCTTCCTTCACCCGGGTTTGCGACCGAACGGCGGTGAGCTCGGCGCTAGCGGCGACCTTCCGTGCTTCAGAAGCACCTGCAATTATGCCCGTAAATGCATTTGCTGGATCGGTCGTCTCACCCATGTCGAGGAAGCGCTCGCTGACATAGCTATCCGCACGCTCGGTCAAGCTGTCGAAATCCGCTTCTGCCTGCTTTGCTGTATCTTGGCGCTGTTGGTAAAGCTGATGGGCCACGGACAGTTGCGCTTCTGCTCGTTTGAGACGCGCTTGAGCCAATGCCTGCAGACGTTTAATTTGTCCGATTTTTCCGGTGGTCATATCGCCCGCCCCAGTTGCTCGATAAGCTCGCTAGGCACCGTTTTTTCGTCAGCACTCTGCCTTAGAAATGCGTCGATCCGAGGTTTTGCGGAAACTGCCGCATCTGCATCTCGATCCCCTCCAGCCTTATACTCACCAACCTGAAGCAGGATCTCGATTTCCTTATATTTCGTCAGATGGCGACGTAATTTGATCGCCATATCCTGATGATCCTTAGCGGTGACCGCAGACATGATCCTGCTCAGCGATGCAGAGATATCAATCGCCGGGTAGTGCCCCGCGGCTGCAAGCGCAGGGCTAAGCATCACGTGTCCATCTGTGAGACTTCGTACCTCTTCGGCAATTGGATCGCCTTCACCGTCCCCTTCAATCAACACCGTGTAGATTGCGGTGATATCGCCAACCTCGCTTCGTCCCGCTCGTTCAATCAGGGCGGGTAAAGCGGGGTAAACCGACGCCGGATATCCACGCCGTGTCGGGGGCTCGCCAGCGGCTAAACCGATCTCCCGTAACGCTCTTGCTGTCCGGGTCAGGCTGTCGATGAGCAGAAGGACCGACTTTCCCTCATCTCTGAACCGCTCGGCCACCGCAGTTGCGCTTTGCGCGCAAAGGGCTCGCTCGACAGGAGACCGATCAGACGTCGCAGTGACCACGACAACCTTTCTCCTTTTATCAGCCGGAAGCTCTCTCTCGGTAAACTCGCGCACTTCCCTGCCGCGCTCACCGACCAAACCGATCACGATAACATCTGCCTCTGAGTATCTCGCGATAGCCGCCAGAAGCGTCGACTTACCAGCCCCTGGGGGACCAAAGAGCCCAATGCGCTGACCACGACCCAAAGTCAGGATCCCATCGATGGCCCGTAGTCCCGTTGCAAACTTGGTATCGATCAGAGGGCGCGATGCCGCGCATGGTGCTGCGGCACGTACTGCTTGCGCCTTCGTGTCGCCAGTTACAGGGCCGCTTGCATCGATTGGCTCGCCAAATGCATCAATCACTCGACCAAGAAGGCCAGATCCGACCGGAATTGTCAGCGCGCTGTCCTGAAGTCTTACAGGTGCATGAGCTTTAAGACCTTCCATCGAACTGAAGGGACTTAGGATCGCATGCGGACCGGACACTCCGATTACCTCTGCCAAAAGCTGTCCATCGCCTTGGTCGATCTTGCACAGCGCGCCGATACTAGCATTCTGAAGAGCGGCTCGAATGATCGGACCAGATATTTCGATCACTTCGCCAAAGATCTGTCGAAGGGTCGCTCGTGGGACAAGCGTTGTCATCCGTTCGACTGCCTGCACAACTTCGGAAGTCATTTGGGCGTATCCGAGTCACGATCAGCTTCATCCGGGATTTGCTCTTTGATCCATCGGGTCAGCGCAGATAGCTGGGTTTCGAGATCGATCTTAACTGAGCCCCCACCTCCATTCAGAATTAGAGACCCTTGCGCGATCGACCCATCAAAGCAGACTTCTTTGATCGCTTCGAAATGGTTTGGAAACTCATCCATTGCCGCGCGTGTCACATCACTGTCATCAGGATGAATACGCAAAGCAAGACCGCCATCGCTCTGTAGATCTCCAACGCCTTGCCGAACAATCCGCGCGATCACTTCAGCATCCGACAGCGTGCCGATGATCCGCCGGACCGAGCTTTCAACGAAATTCTCAAGCCAAGGAGTGAGAGCCTCGAACTCACGGCGGAGATCGGCGGCTTGCTCAAGCGCGGCGGCAAAAGCTTGAGCGCTGCGGGTGATCGCTTCCTGATCCATGAATTTCTTGAGCTGATCATCCGAAATCGATCTGATAAGTTCGGATTGCTCCTTTCTGGTCGCTTCAGCCCTTCGCAAAACGTCTTGAGCCTTGGCCTTTGCATCAGCGATGATGCGGTCGGCTTCTGACTTAGCAGCCGTTACGGTAGAGTTTGCGGCATAGATCTGATCCACCTCTTCCTTCGAAAGGCGGACTGCATGAAAGGCCTTCGACTCGCTCATGTTGCTTTCACTTCTTCAAGCTTGAGCTCAGAGATAACCGCCTCGAAAATCTTCGCACGCGCAACGGAAAGCGTTTGATCTTCTGCGGGCCCTACGACGCGCGGGAGGCGCAGAACACCATATTCCGCAAGAGGAGATGGAAACTGGCGCACCCAAGCGAAAAGACATAGACGCCCTTCCTCTTCGATCTCTGTCATCGTGCTTGGGGCGTTGATCAGGTTTGGCGACAAATGGTTGCGGTAGGAAAGCACCATCTGCAGGTCTTGCTTGTCGAAGGAGAACGGAGTGTCCGCTCGCCCTGGTCCGAGCACATTTTGAGCTAGTACCGGGGAACACCATGCTCTGCCGATAGCAAGGAAGACATGTTCATCGACACACCGGAGAATACGGTCCAACTGATTTACTTCATCGGAGTCGCATTCGCCCTCCAGGACGGTGCTGATCTCCGCCTTAACGAGATCACGCTCGATCCTTGACCAGAGCCGCCTATTCGCCCTGATCTCTTTCCTTAGTTGGGGATTTACGATTTCGGGAGCCCAACTTTGAAACCAAGTGCCGTGTATAGGTGTTTCGAGCTGCATTACTTTAGCTCCGCTTCGCGCGCGCCATCCATTTGCGCTCTGCTCGTACGTTGCTGACAGATCGCGAAGTGCGTGAGATCAAGCTGATAGTAAGAGTAAGTAGAACGATGAGCGGAAGCAGGAATTTTATGATAGGACCAAGATCCGTGCCGCCCCAACTGAGCGCCGACAGGATAGACATCTGCTGACTTTCTGTCTGAGGACCCATCGACGGAAGCTCAGTGGCCTTCACCTGAGGTCCTCCTGCGAGGAAGGACGCGACCGCCACATCATCATAGCTCAGATTGGGCATAGCATATGCCACGATCAGCTTGATCGAAGGAACATGCTCCTTGATATCAAGCTCGGGCTCATAATGAACCGTTACTGATGCCCGGGCTTTCGGCAGCTCTCGGTCATATCGTCCGCGAGGTGGTGACGTGACCAGAACACGTGCGTTCCGAATGCCATCGATCGATGTGATGGTGTTCGATAGCTCTTCATTCATCGCGTGCAGATATCGAGCTTGCTGCTCAAAGGGCGTGCCCACGATCCCCTCGGTGCTGAACACATCACCTAGCGAAAGAAACTGAGCTTTCGGATACCCTGCGTTTTTTAAAACTGTGACCGAGACAGGAACCTGGTCAGCCGATACAAGTATCGAGTACGCGCCTTTCTTTGTACGTTCCCGAGACGTATCGATGTTGACCGCAGCAAGCACGGCAACCATTTCGTTTGCTTCTCTTTCACCAAGATCCGAATACAGGACCTCTTTGCATCCAGATATGAACAGAAGGGAGAAGCCGACAAAGAAAACTCGTATCAAAGACTTGATTGAGGTTCGCACTATGGAATGCCCTCTCCTGCTCTAGATCTCGCCGAGATGGCGACTCTCCTCTAGAGCTTGAAAGAGGCAGGGACAAAATTCATTAGCGAGCAATACGTAGGGAAAGAGAAACTACGTAGACCGTTAAGTAGAAATTACATGTTGTGTTTATCTAAAGACCGCGTCGAGCAACTCTCCTTCCATCAGAATCTCTCCACGAGGTCGATTTCCGCCATGTTCAACTCCGGCGATGCCGCTCCCAAGCCTCAGGCTTTCCGTCAGTCTTGCCCCAATATCACCGCTGGCAAGCTCTACCCCAACGGTCTCGGCATATCCGGCTATCGCATCTGCATAGGCCTCTTGAGAAATAAGTAGCGTGTCCTTAAGCCCTAGACCTGACGCGACGAGGATTTGCGCGGGTTTGTTTTTCGGGAATACGATTGCCGCGCGGATACCGCTTGGAAGGCTTGCGATACCGTCCGCTACATTCGCGTCCGATGGAATCAAAATGAACTCCGGTTGGTGAAATGTCGTCTCCGCGGTCACTTCGACGTTGTCAGGCCTCGCAAGGTCACCAGTGATTTGATCGATAACAAGCTGTGCCTCCGGCGATCGGCCTTCACGCAGGTTCCCGTCGAGAACGTAGCCTATGATTTCGGCACCTTCCTCGGTTGCTGCAAAGTGTCGGAAACTGCGTCGCGCCAGTTGCGCCGCCTCCGAAAGGTCTTCCATTTCTTCATCGAATTTGGTGGCAGCTTCGCTGCTCGAGAAGTCCAGATGAGATAGATCAAACGGATCCAGATCGGTCCTGCCGTTAGACCTCATACGAAGGTCGCTATCCTCAAAGGAGAGGAAAATCTTACTGTTATCACTGCCACCGATTGTCGACATATCCGAGTTTCCCAGTCCCGTCATATGACGAGCAGCCTAAGCTGCTTGCCTGTTCAAGACTGCAGTTGACTACGATTTGCCGATTAAGTCTACGATTTAGACTACTCAAATCTATCGGTGCGCACCCGAGATTTCCCAGGAGCGGCGCAATTTAGTTCTGTAAAGGTACTGGAGCGAGCAATAAATTTGGCCTACAGCTGGTTCACTATTCGTGAAAGATCGCTGAGGCTACGGCTGTTCGTCTTGCGGTAGATAGAGTTCCGATGCGTCTCCACCGTCCGTACGCTGATCGATAGGTTTTCGGCAACTTCCTTAGTCTTCTGTCCCGATGTGCAGGCTTCAAGGATCTCGATTTCGCGCGGGGACAGACCGTAGATATTACCCGTACGGGTTATATTGCGTCGCAGACTAACGAACTCTGCAAGGTACTCGGTCGGTAGTAGAGTGTACCCCTCTGAAGCGGCTCGGATCGCATTCACAAAGTGAATACCCCGTGCCTGCTTCGGCATGAATGCGACGGCTCCTGCAGCAAGCGTCGAAAACGCGTCCGATGTTGTCGCATCCGAAGATAGGACGACAATCTTCATGTCCGAAAGAGTGCTACGAAGCTTCGATAGGGTCTCTGCACCTGACGGACGCTGCAACGAAAGATCCATCAGTAAGATATCTGGACGACAGCTCCGACAGACCTTTATGGCTGTGTACCCATCGGAAGCCTGACCGACAATTTCAACATTGCAGCTTGCAACAAGACGATTTGCAATACCTTCCCGAACAATCTCGTGGCTGTCTGCAATTACGACGCGAATGGCTGATTCTTCCGACATTTTCCCCCTCAAGTCAGACCGTGACACAGAAAGAAAAAACTCTCGATTCTGCGCATCCGTTAAGACACGATAACCATTCAATCACTTCTTACTTTCGTCAAGACCGGTCATAGTTCCGCCTAGAGTTAGACACGAAGACTGGCCCCTTCTCGCCGAAAGTCGCTCTGTATCGATCTGACGCTTTACGGGGAATCTTCTATATTTCAGAAACTTTATTGAGACTTGCGAGTAGTAAAGCACATCTTGGAGAAGTAACGCTCCCTAGCGAACACCGCATATCAATCGTGGATACTGATTAATTAATCAGATTTCTTAAGTGTCGAAAATAAGGCGATCTTCGAATCGACCAGTGGAAAATTTTGCCTTCATTCTCGCATACCGGTTATCGATGTATCGCCGCCCCTCCGGTCGGCATCTTGGCTCTCATGCCGCGGAGCATATCTCTCACCCCCACGAACTTCGCATCCCTTCACCGGTCTTTGCGCGCGACAATTTTAGGCCAGGCATGTAAAGTTCAAAACAGCTAAGATCCGTACCGTACTACGAAGGGAAACGAGAGCCCGTGTCCGACCCGAAGATCAAAAATATGGAGCACTTCGCCGAGATCAGCGGCCTTTCCCGTCCTACCGTTTCGAAGTATTTTCACGATCCGAAGAGCGTTCGCGCCAGTACTCGCGCTCGTATCGAAGCGACGCTCGAACGGTATGACTATCGCCCAAATATCTTCGCGATGAACCAGAACCGCCAGCTCACCAAAAACGTGGGCATCGTCGTCCCCTACCTCGCCGATCCTTTCTTTGCCGAAATCGTCCGTGTCATCGAACGCCGTTGTGTTGAGGCCGGGCTGTCGCCCTTCCTCTTCAATTCCCACGGTCAGCGCGATTACGAGATCGACATCCTGAACACCCTTCGGTCGATGAAGCCTGCCGGAGTTCTACTGGCGCCATTGGGACGCCAGTCCGACAAATCTGCGATCGAGGCGTTTTGCAAGGATGTCCGGACGGTTCTTTTCGATAGTAATCTCTATGACCTCGGACAGGCGTTCGTCGGATCGGATAACCGTAGCTTCGTGTCACAGACTGTGGAGTATCTGACGCGGACCGGTGAACCACCTTGCTTTTTCGAGATGGAAACCCCTGCAAACCCCAACGCGAACAAACGCCGCCTCGCCTATATCGAACTGATGGAGGGCCTGAATGTCGAACCACGCTTCGTCCGGGTCAAAGGTAGCGGCTGGGCATTCGAGGAGATCGGTCGCCAGGGCGCGCTAAAGGCTCTGGACGAGCGAGCCTTCACCACAGACACGGTCCTTTGCAGCAACGACCGCCTCGCAATCGGACTGCTATCGGCCTGCTTTGAGCGAGGCATCAAGGTCGGACGCGGGAACGATTGCGACCTGCGTGTCGCATCCCACGACGACCACCCGTTCTCTCGCTTTACTTGTCCGGCGCTCACGACGGCGGCTCATGACTACAGCGCAGTCTCGGACGAAGCCGTCGCAACCCTTTTTCGATTGATCGAGAATGGATCGCGAGAGGATCAGCGAACCGAGACACTTTTCCCGGCCAGACTTGTCATGAGAGAGTCCGCCTGACTTTTGGCTTCAGCTATAACTTTACGCGCGTAAAATATTTAATTGACGCGGCGATCCATCAGCTTCTACGCTGATGGATATAGCATCCAATGTCAGGGAGGATTCGGATGTCTTTGAGGAACGCACTTCGTGCGGCCACTGCGGTTGTCACTTTGACCGCGACCGGCGCACTTGCTGAGACACTTACTATAGCGACGGTGAACAACGGCGACATGATCCGCATGCAGGGTCTGACCGACGATTTCACCGAAAAGACTGGCCATGAGGTTGAGTGGGTTACGTTGGAGGAAAACGTCCTGCGTCAGCGGGTCACGACCGACATCACGACCAATGGCGGTCAATTCGATATCATGACGATCGGCATGTACGAGACCCCAATCTGGGGCGAAAACGGTTGGCTGGTACCGCTCGATGATCTGTCGGACGAATACGATGTCGACGATATCCTGCCGGCCATGGCGGGCGGTCTAAGCTTTGACGGTACGCTCTATGCTGCACCGTTCTATGGTGAAAGCTCGATGATCATGTACCGCACCGATCTGATGGAGCAGGCCAGTATGGAAATGCCCGAAGCACCCACCTGGGAGTTCATCGGCGAAGCTGCCCGCGCCATGACGGATCGCGACAACGAGATCTATGGCATCTGCCTGCGAGGTAAGGCAGGCTGGGGCGAGAACATGGCCTTCCTGACTGCGATGTCGAACGCCTTTGGCGCACGTTTCGTGGATGAAAACTGGGCGCCTCAGTATGACAGCCCAGAATGGAACGAGACGCTGACCTTCTATCTCGACCTGATGAACGATGCGGGCCCTCCGGGTGCGTCAAACAACGGTTTCAACGAAAACCTGTCGCTGTTTCAACAGGGCAAGTGCGGTATGTGGATCGATGCCACCGTCGCTGCGTCCTTTGTGACGAACCCCGAAGATTCGACCGTTGCTGATAGCGTGGGCTTTGCTCTGGCTCCGAATACCGGACTGGGTAAGAACTCCAACTGGCTCTGGGCCTGGGCCCTGGCGATTCCCGCCGGAACCGAGAAACAGGACGCCGCAAAAGAGTTCATCGAATGGGCAACTTCGAAAGAATATATCGAGCTTGTGGCTGAGAACGAGGGCTGGGCGAATGTACCTCCGGGTGCCCGTCAGTCTCTTTATGAGAACGCCAACTATAAAGACGTTCCGTTTGCGCAGATGACGCTAGAGTCGATCCTTTCTGCAGATCCGAACAATCCGACCGTGGAGCCTGTGCCGTATATCGGCGTGCAGTTTGCCGCGATCCCGGAATGGGCAGGTCTTGCCGGTCAGATTGGGCAGGAAATGTCCGCTGCGCTTGCCGGTCAGCAAACTGCCGAAGAGGCTCTTGAGAAAGCTCAAGCCATCGCGACCGAAGAATTGGAAGCCGCAGGCTACTAAGCCGCGCGTCCAACGAGGGCGGCAGCTTGCCCTGCCGTCCTCATCCCAGACCGAAGTTTTGCACGATTGCTCAACCACCGAACGCGATAGCGCGCTCATAGGAGAGGTGCACTTCCATGGCGACGAAAGCCTCACGTTCTGCCGCTCGTCTGATGATGGCCCCTGCCGTCATCCTGCTCTTGGGCTGGATGCTAGTGCCGCTGACCATGACATTGTGGTTCTCTTTCCGGCGCTACCTGCCGCTACGCGGAGGGGATCAGGGATGGACCGGCTTCGACAACTATGTCCGGTTTGTCACCTCATCCGCGTTCTGGCCTGCCGTCCAGGCAACGCTAGTCATTGTCGGTGGTGTGCTGATCATCACGGTCTGCCTCGGTATATTGCTCGCCATTTTGCTGGATCAGCCGATGTGGGGTCAGGGCGTCGTCCGCATTCTCGTCATCGCACCGTTCTTCGTTATGCCGACCGTGTCGGCATTGGTCTGGAAGAACATGTTCATGGATCCTGTGAACGGTCTTTTCGCACATATCTGGAGGTTCTTCGGAGCTGAACCTCTATCTTGGCTCAGCGAAGCTTCCATGCCATCGATCATCCTGATCGTTTCCTGGCAGTGGCTTCCTTTCGCGACACTGATCCTACTAACGGCGATCCAATCGCTCGATAGCGAACAGCTTGAAGCCGCCGAGATGGATGGCGCACCTAAACTCAAGCAGTTCTGGTTTATCATCCTCCCGCATCTGTCGCGCGCGATCACCATCGTGATCTTGATCCAGACGATTTTCCTGCTGTCGATCTTTGCCGAGATCTTCGTGACCACCGGCGGCGCCTTCGGAACGCGAACGCTGACCTACCTGATTTTCCAGCGTGTGCTCGAAAGCCAGAATGTGGGTCTGGGATCGGCAGGCGGTGTCTACGCTATCATTCTCGCCAATATCGTTGCGATCTTCCTGATGCGCATCGTTGGCAAGAACCTGGATAACTGAGGAGGATCGCAGATGGCACGCGCAGTCACGGCAAAACGCAAAGCGATTAACACTGCCATCGCCTGGACGATTGGTCTTCTGATCTTCTTCCCGATCCTTTGGACGATCCTGACCAGTTTCAAGACAGAGGCCGAGGCAATCGCCAGCCCGCCCTCGCTTCTGTTCTTCGACTGGACGCTAGAGAATTATGCCGTGGTGCAGGAGCGCTCGAACTACATGCGGTTTCTCTGGAACTCAGTCATCATCGCGGTCGGCTCCACACTTCTTGGCATTATCATCGCGGTCCCCGCCGCCTGGTCCATGGCCTTCGTTCCGTCCAAACGGACAAAGGACATCCTTCTCTGGATGCTGTCGACGAAGATGCTACCGGCTGTCGGTGTCCTGTATCCTATCTACCTGATCTTCATTCGGATGGGTCTGCTCGACAGCCGGGTGGGTTTGGTCGTTGTCCTGATGCTGATCAATCTGCCGATCATTGTCTGGATGCTTTACACCTACTTCAAGGAAATCCCCGGCGAGATCTTGGAAGCCGCCCGGATGGACGGCGCCACGCTCAGATCAGAGATTATCTACGTGCTGACGCCCATGGCGATCCCGGGCATCGCATCAACCGTGCTGCTCAATATCATTCTCGCCTGGAACGAGGCCTTCTGGACCTTGAACCTTACGGCGGCAAATGCAGCTCCACTAACCGCCTTCATTGCAAGCTACTCAAGCCCCGAGGGTCTTTTTTATGCCAAGCTCAGCGCCGCCTCGACCATGGCGATCGCACCGATCCTCATCCTTGGCTGGTTCAGCCAGAAGCAACTCGTCCGGGGTCTGACCTTCGGCGCGGTGAAATAGGACGCAGACATGGGACGTATCACACTCGATAAAGTGACAAAGAGCTTCGGCGACGTAGAGGTGATCCCTCCACTGGACCTGACGATCGAGGATGGCGAATTCACCGTCTTCGTCGGGCCGTCCGGCTGCGGCAAGTCGACATTGCTGCGCCTGATCGCGGGGCTTGAAGACATCACGAGCGGCCAGATCCGCATCGACGGCAATGACGCAACGAATGTGCCTCCGGCCAAGCGGGGTCTGGCGATGGTGTTTCAGTCCTATGCGCTTTATCCGCATATGTCGGTCCGCAAGAATATCGCCTTTCCCCTTCGCATGGCGAAGATGGATCAGGCCGAGATAGACAGACGCGTGGACGGAGCCGCCAGCGTCCTGAACCTCGCCGACTACATCGACCGCAGGCCGGGTCAGCTGTCCGGCGGCCAGCGCCAGCGGGTTGCCATCGGGCGGGCGATCGTGCGGGAACCTGCGGCGTTTCTCTTTGACGAGCCGCTCTCGAACCTCGATGCCGCGCTACGAGTGGGAATGCGTCTGGAGATCTCGGAGCTGCACAAGCGGCTCGAGACCACGATGATCTACGTCACCCATGATCAGGTTGAAGCCATGACGATGGCCGACAAAATTGTCGTGCTGCGCGCGGGTCATATCGAACAGGTGGGCTCTCCGCTCGAGCTTTATAAAACGCCGCGCAATCTGTTTGTCGCGGGCTTTATCGGCTCGCCGCGCATGAACCTGATTTCAGGGCCTGAAGCTGAGAAGCATGGGTGCCAAACGCTTGGTATTCGTCCTGAACATATCGAGGTGTCAGCCGATGGTGGACCCTGGAGCGGCGTGGTCGGTGTGTCCGAACATCTCGGCTCCGATACGTTCTTCCATATTCATGACACGGGCCTGGACGACATCATCACCGTCCGTGCCGATGGTGAGGTGGGCTTTCGCCACGGCGACCGGGTTTCGCTGACGCCACGCGAAGATGTCATGCACCGGTTTGGCGCAGACGGACTGCGCATGGCATGAAGCGACTGGACGGAAAATCCGCCCTCATCACTGGGGCGGGGCGCGGGATTGGGCTGGCCTTCGCCGAGGCTTATGTCGCCGAAGGCGCCCGGGTGGCCGTTGCGGATATCGACATGGATCGCGCTCAGGCAGCTGCCTCCGAAATCGGAGACGCTGCGATCGCCGTCGAGATGGATGTCACCGATCAGGCCAGCATCGACGCTGCGGTCACTACGACCGTGGAGGCTCTTGGACAGATCGACATTCTCATCAATAACGCTGCCATCTTCTCAGCCGCCCCGATGGTCGAGATCGAGCGAACAGACTACCGAACCCTCTTTGACATCAATGTCGGAGGTACCCTTTTCACCCTTCAGGCCGTCGCGCGACACATGATCGACCGGGGCATCAAAGGGCGGATCATCAACATGGCCAGCCAGGCCGGACGGCGGGGAGAGCCACTTGTCGCGGTCTACTGCGCGACCAAGGCCGCTGTGATCAGCCTCACGCAATCGGCAGGGCTTAACTTGATTGAGCATGGGATCAACGTGAACGCAATCGCTCCGGGTGTTGTGGACGGCGAGCATTGGGACGGTGTTGATGCCTTCTTCGCGAAATACGAGAAAAAGCCTTTGGGCCAGAAGAAGAAAGAGGTCTCTGCGAGTGTCCCCTATGGACGCATGGGACGTCCTGACGATCTGACCGGGATGGCCATTTTCCTTGCCAGCGATGAGGCTGACTACATCGTTGCGCAATGCTATAACGTGGATGGCGGGCAATGGATGAGTTGAGGTCAAATGCGCAGGAGCATCCTGCGCTAATTCCGCTTCGCGATGGGACGCTGAACGAGCTTTCAGCGCCTTTAGACTGCCCGACCTATGACCGAAGCCGTCTGTTGCCGGGCATTGTTCATATTGGAGTCGGCAATTTTCACCGCGCCCATCAGGCTTGGTATCTCCACCGTCTTATGCAGGCTGGCAAAGCGCTCGACTGGGCCATTATAGGGGCAGGCGTGCGCCCGGCCGATGCAGCCCAACGCGAAAGACTTCTGGCGCAGGATTGCCTTACGACCCTGGTCGAACTTGATCCCTCCGGAAAGTCTGCGGAAGTCATCGGGCCGATGATCGATTTCCTGCCCGTCGAGGCTGACAACGCGGCGCTGATCCGGCAAATGGCCGATCCCTCCACGCGCATTGTGTCTCTGACCGTCACGGAAGGCGGATATTACCTTCATCCCGCATCTGGCGGGTTTGATGCCGACCATAAGGATATGCAGCACGATGCGGCGCATCCGCAGGCTCCGCGCACGGCATTCGGCGCTATGATCGCGGCCCTGCGCTTGCGTCGCGATCAGGGGAACGGACCGTTCACGGGCCTGAGCTGCGATAACCTACAGGGCAACGGCGCCATCCTGCGCCAGACGCTCGTCTCCCTCGCCCGCCAGTCCGACCCGGAACTTGCTGACTGGATCGATACCAATTGCAGCTTTCCCAACGGAATGGTCGATTGCATCGTGCCGGCTACTGGTCCCACTGAGATCGCGCTCGCCCAGAGTTTCGGGATCGAGGATGCGGCGCCAGTGACCCATGAGAATTACCGTCAATGGGTGATCGAAGATAAATTCTGCGCAGGTCGCCCGCCTTGGGAGGACGTTGGCGTGACCATGACGGACGAGGTTCACGTCTTCGAAGCGATGAAGCTTAGAATACTCAACGGTGGACATCAGATCATTGCAGATCCCGCCGAGATCCTTGGCATTCACACCATCGCCGCGTCGATGACGAACCCGCTGATCCGGGCGTTTCTGCGGAAGGTTGTTACCGATGAGATTGCGCCGCATGTAAAGCCCGTGCCGGGTATGACGCCGGACGGCTATCTCGATTTGATCGACCGCAGGTTCTCGAACCCTGATATCAAGGACACGACCCGCCGTGTCGCCTATGACGGATCTAGCCGCCATCCCGGATTCCTCATACCCTCCATCCGGGAGGGCATATCAGCTGGTACGCCCGTGAGCGGGCTCGCCCTCGCCTCCGCTCTTTGGGCTCGATATTGCCAAGGAACGCGGGAAGACGGATCGGCGATCGCTCCGAACGATCCCAATTGGGACGAGTTGCACGCTGTAGCCCAGCGCGCGCAGGCAAGACCGGCTGCCTGGCTCGAGATGCGTAAGATCTACGGGGATCTGTCCAAAGAGAGTTCATTCGCGCAGGCCTTCTCGGTATGGCTGGACACGATCTATGCGGAGGGGGTCGAAGAGGCCCTTCGGCGCTATCTAAACTGACTTCTAGTGCCGAGTTATGCGACGTTGGGAGACAGGATGCCCGGCGATCGCGTCACGCTCGTTTCAAAGGCTTTGTAGAAACAGGATGAAACCCTTACGAGGTCTTTGAAGAGCTGCGGCTCTCTTGACTGGAAGGGTGAACATCATGCCCCCTGAAACCACTCTTATGCGCAAGGAAATCCTTGAGATCCCGAACGCTGTGGAACGCCTGCTGACGCATGGAGAGACTGCAATCCACGCAGCCGCAGAGGCGGCTCGCGCGGCGGATCCAAGGTTCTTGATGTCGGTTGCGCGCGGATCCTCGGATCACGCCTGTACGTTTCTGAAATATGCCAGTGAGTTGCTGCTGCGTCTGCCGATGGCGTCGGTCGGACCATCGGTCAAGTCGATATACGACGTCGATCTGCTGTGCCGAGATGCCCTCGGCCTCTCGGTTTCACAATCGGGAATGAGCCCAGACATTGTTCGAATGACGGATGCGATTTCCCGTGTAGGCGGACTGACAATCGCGATCACAAACGATCCCGGATCCGATCTTGCTCGGGTCGCGTCGCGCGCTTTACCGCTTCATGCCGGGCCGGAGTTGAGCGTTGCGGCCACCAAGACGTTTGTCACGTCGCTGGTCGCGGGACTTTGGCTGATTGCGAAGATCAAGAAGGACGACGCCCTGATAGCCGCGATAAGACACCTGCCCAAGCATCTGGCGGCGGCCATTTCCTGCGATTGGTCGGAAGCGGCCAAAGCCATGACCAAGAGCTCACTCTTCACGCTCGGTCGGGGGCCGTCTTGGGCCATCGCGAACGAAGCGGCCCTGAAGTTCAAGGAAACCTGTCTGATCCACGCCGAAAGCTATTCCTCGGCGGAGGTTTTGCATGGTCCCGTCTCGATCGTAGAGCAGGACTTTCCGGTTATCGGCTTTGCGGCCGGTGACGCCGCCGAAGAGAGCCTGGCGAGCGTTGCCGATGCGCTGGCGGACAAGGGCGCGACGGTGTTCGCGACGACACGCCTCGTCAAAACGGCGACCGCGTTGCCTCATATTCGGACGGATCACTGGTTGACCGACCCGATCGCAACCATCGTGTCCTTCTACGGCATGGTGGAGGAGGTCGCGCTGTCGCGGGGCATCGATCCGGATAGACCGCGGCATCTAAAGAAAGTCACCGAAACGGTATGAGCGGGGCGGATCGCATCTTTATCGGTGGACGGATCTTCGATGGCAATCGGCTTCGGGATGGGATCGCGGCCTGCTTTCGCGACGGGGTTTTTACCGAATACCTTGCAGCAGAAGACGTCCCGCAAAGTGCGAGCTGCGTTGATCTGGACGGCGATCTTCTGTCTCCCGGCTATGTCGATTTGCAGGTCAATGGCGGCGGCGGGATCATGTTCAACGACGATCCGTCGACGGCGACGCTCAAGCGGATTGCCGATGCGCATCGCCGCCTTGGAGCGGTCACGATCCTGCCGACCCTGATCACGGATACGCGAGAGAAGACCGAAGCGGCCATCGATGCTGCAACCTCTGCCATCAGCGAGGGTATTCGTTGGATTGGCGGCCTTCACCTCGAAGGCCCTCATCTTTCGGTAACGAAGAAGGGGGCTCATGACACCGCGCTCATCCGTCCGATGGATGACGCCGATCTGGAGGTCCTGCTCGAGGCAAAGCGCGATATCCCCGTACTGAAGGTGACGATTGCGCCGGAGGCAGTAACATCAGAGCAGGTCACCACCATGGCTCGGGCGGGCATCCTCGTGTCGCTCGGTCATACGAATGCGGATTTTGAGACCTGCTTGAGCTATGCCCGCGCCGGAGCGCGCTGCGTGACGCATCTGTTCAATGCGATGAGCCAGCTTGGAAGTCGGGAGCCCGGCCTCGTGGGGGCTGCCTTGTCGTCCGGGACCCTGTCTGCCGGGCTGATCGCGGATGGCGTCCATGTGCATCCCGCCTTAATGCGGATGGCATTGGCGTCGAAGGCGAAGCCCGGCGGGCTGTTCCTTGTTAGCGATTCAATGGCAGTTGCGGGGACCGAGCAGACGGAGTTCTTTCTGGACGGGCGCCGGATCTCCCGCAAATGCGGGCGACTTACGCTCGACGACGGAACTCTGGCTGGGGCAGATCTTGACCTCACAACAGCGATCCGGGTGCTGACCGAAGAGGCCCAGGTCCCTCTTGATGCCGCGTTGCGGGCCGCGACGACTGTTTCCGGAGATCTGATTGGCCTGCCCGCGCCGATGGCGCCGGGCAGGACCAGGATCTCGGATATGATCCGCATTTCATCCTGTCTGAGAAAGCTGACGCCTCTGGATCATTTTCAAGCGGCGAGCGACTAGGCCGACGGCCTTCTTAATCATTCCGCGGCTTCAGCATACTCTTCCATCGGAGGGCAGGTGCAGGTCAGGTTGCGGTCGCCCCAGACATTGTCGACTCGGTTGACCGGAGGCCAGTATTTGTCGACCCGGAACGCGCCCGGAGGGAAACAGCCGATCTCGCGGCTGTAGGGGCGATCCCAGTCCTTGACGAGATCCTCCATTGTGTGAGGCGCGTGTTTGAGAGGATTATCTTCGGGGTTCATCTCTCCGCTTTCGATGGCGCGGATCTCTTCACGGATCGAGAGCATGGCATCGCAGAACCGGTCCAGCTCAGCCTTGGTTTCGGATTCCGTCGGTTCGATCATGAGTGTTCCGGCGACAGGCCAGCTCATTGTCGGAGCGTGAAAGCCATTATCGATCAAACGCTTGGCAACATCGTCGACCGTCACACCCGCGCTATCACTGAAGGGGCGCGTGTCGATGATGCATTCATGCGCAATCCGGCCCGAGGGCCCTTTGTAGAGTACATCAAAGGCACCCTCGAGGCGTTTGGCGATGTAGTTGGCATTGAGAATGGCGACGCGCGTGGCCTGGGTCAGGCCCTCCCCGCCCATCATCAGGCAATAGGCCCACGAGATCGGCAGGAGCGACGGCGAGCCATAGGGCGCGGCAGAAACAGCGCCGTCGCCGGCATTCGGGTCCCCTGGCAAATGCGGGATAAGGTGCGACTTAACCCCGATCGGACCCATGCCGGGACCCCCGCCGCCATGGGGAATGCAGAATGTCTTGTGCAGGTTCAGGTGGCTGACATCGCCGCCTAGATCACCGGGGCGCGACAGACCGACCATCGCGTTCATATTGGCGCCGTCGATATAGACCTGCCCGCCGTGATCATGAGTGATCTTGCAGACCTCTGTCACAGTCTCCTCGAACACACCGTGGGTTGAAGGATAGGTGATCATGCATCCGGCGAGCTTCTCCGAATGATGTTCGGCCTTGGCGCGAAAATCCTCCACATCGATGTCGCCGTTCTCGGCGGATTTCACAGCGACGACCGTCCAGCCGACCATCTGCGCAGAGGCGGGGTTCGTGCCGTGTGCGGACATGGGTATGAGGCAAACGTTACGATGACCCTGACCCTGCGCACGGTGGTAGCCCGCGATGCTCAGAAGGCCGGCATATTCGCCCTGCGCGCCGGAATTGGGCTGCATCGAAATGGCGTCGTAACCGGTGACGTCGCAGAGCTTGGCGGAGAGATCGTCGATCATCTGCGCATAGCCCTGCGCCTGATCGGCAGGGCAGTAGGGGTGGAGCGATGAGAATTCGCGCCAGCTGACCGGCATCATCTCGGCGGCGGAGTTGAGCTTCATCGTGCAGGAGCCAAGGGGGATCATCGCACGGTCGAGGGCTAGATCGCGATCAGCGAGGCGGCGCATGTAGCGCATCATCTCGGTCTCGGCCCGGTTCATGTGAAAGACCGGATGCGTGAGGTAGGCCGAGCGTCGGGCCAGTGCGTCCGGGATGCGGTATTCGGCGGTCAGATCGGTGTCGCGCCCTTCGATGCCGAAGGCGCGCCAGACCTTCTTGATCGTCTCGGGCCGGGTGCATTCGTCCAGCGTGATGCCGACCTTGGTTTCGCCGACCGCGCGCAGGTTCACGCCTTCATCGACCGCCGATTTCATTACCGCAAGCTGGAGCGGGCCAACCTCGACGGTGATCGTATCGAAGTAAGATTTCGGCTCGACGCTAAAGCTCGCCTCTTCCAGCCCGCGCGCCAAGCGGACGGTCTTGCGGTGGATGCGCTGGGCGATGGCCTTGAGTCCCTCGGGGCCGTGGAACACAGCGTAAAAGCCTGCCATCACGGCCAAAAGCGCCTGCGCGGTGCAGACGTTGGAGGTGGCTTTCTCGCGGCGGATATGTTGCTCGCGCGTCTGGAGCGACAGGCGATAGGCGCGGTTGCCGTGGCTGTCGATGGAGACGCCGACGATCCGGCCGGGCATGTTGCGCGCATAGTTGGCCTTGGTCGCCATGTAGGCTGCATGCGGGCCGCCATAGCCGAGTGGGACGCCGAACCTCTGGGTGGAGCCAACGGCGATGTCGGCGCCCATCGCGCCCGGCTCCTTAAGAAGCGTCAGCGACAGCGGGTCGGCGGCGATAATGCCGATCGCCTTGTTTTCATGGAGCTTGGAGATCTCCTCTGTCACGTCCCGCAGGTGCCCGTGGGTGCCCGGGAACTGGAAGATCGCGCCGAAGACCTGCGTCGGATCAAGCGTGTCCGGATCGCCGATCGTGATCTCGATCCCCAGCGGGGCGGCGCGGGTCTTCATCACAGCGATGTTCTGCGGATGGCAGTTTTCGTCGATGAAAAAGCCCTTGAGCTTGGACTTCGAAATGCGCTGCGCCATCGTCATCGCCTCGGCGCAGGCGGTGGCCTCGTCAAGAAGTGAAGCGTTCGCGATGTCGAGCCCGCTGAGGTCGGACACCATTGTCTGATAGTTCAGGAGCGCCTCGAGACGACCTTGGGAGATCTCAGGCTGATAGGGAGTATAGGCTGTGTACCACGCTGGATTCTCGAAGATATTTCGCTGGATCGCGGGCGGCGTGACCGTCCCGTGGTAGCCCTGACCGATCAGCGAGACGAGGACCTTGTTCTTGGCTGCCGTCAGCCGCATGTGGTGCAGAAGCTCGCGCTCCGACATGGCTTTGCCGAACTCGAGCGGCTCTTTCTGGCGGATGTTTTCGGGCAGCGTATCGTCGATGAGGGCGTCCAGATCCGTAGCTCCGACAACGGCCAGCATCTCGTCCATCTCGGCCGGAGACGGGCCTATATGGCGGCGGTTGGCGAAGTCGTAGGGCAGGTAGTCGGTGGGGGTGAAGGTCATCCGGGCGCTCCTCGTCGGATCAGTCGATCATCGCTTTGTAGGCGGCTTCGTCCATGTAGCCGTCCATGGGGCTGAGATCGGCGGCCTTTATCTTGAAAAACCAGCCTTGGCCGGTCGGGTCCTCATTGGCGAGGGCGGGATTTTCGGAGAGGGCCTCGTTGACCTCGACGATCTCTCCGGCCAACGGAGACAGGATATCGGAGGCCGCTTTGACGCTTTCGATGACGACCGCTTCGCCGTCTTTTTCGACCTCGGTGCCGGTGTCGGGGAGCTCCACAAAAACGATATCGCCCAGCTGCGTGGCGGCGTGTTCGGTGATGCCCACGACGACGATATCGCCGTCGACGCGGAGCCATTCATGTTCTTCTGTGTATTTCATCGGGGTCTCCTCAGCGTTTGAAATTGGCGGGGGTGAAGGGCAGCTTTGTTACGGTCAGAGGCAGGCGTTTGCCGCGCAGATCGCCGTAAAGCGTGGTGCCCGGAGCGGTATGGTCGGCGGTGACGTAGCCCATGGCGACGGGGTGACCGACCGTGGGACCGAAACCGCCGGATGTAATTGATCCGATTGGGGTTTCTGACCTTTCGGAGACGTAGATCTCGACGCCCTCGCGCATGGGAGCGCGGCCTTCGGGTTTGAGGCCGATGCGTTTGCGCGATGCTGTGCCGCCGATCTGGGACAGGATGATATCGGCTCCGGGAAAGCCGCCTTCGTGGTCGCCTCCGGTGCGGCGGATCTTTTGGATCGCCCATGTGAGGGCCGCCTCGACAGGCGTGGTTTCTGCCGTGATATCATGGCCGTAGAGGCACAGACCCGCCTCGAGCCGGAGGCTGTCGCGCGCGCCGAGGCCGATGGGTTCGACGTCGGGATGATCGAGAAGGCGGCGGGCGAGGCTCTCGGCCTGATCGGACGGAACGGAGATCTCGTAGCCGTCCTCGCCTGTATAGCCGGAGCGGGAAACCCAGGCCTCGACACCGCCCAGAGAGAGGGTTGCGACGTCCATGAAAGACATCTGCGCGGCGCTTGGATCAAGGGTGGAGAGGACCGCTTCGGAGGACGGACCCTGAAGTGCGAGCAGCGCCCGGTCCGGGAGGGGGGTGACGGTCAAGCCCTTGTTCAGGCTGGATTTAAGGCGAGCGATATCCGCGTCCTTGCAGGCCGCGTTGACGACGAGGAAGACGTGGTCGCCGCGATTGGCGAGCATGAGGTCGTCTTCGATGCCGCCGGCGTTGTTGGTGAAGAGACCGTAGCGCTGGCGATTTTCGGGGAGGCCCAGGATATCGACGGGGATCAGCCCTTCGAGGCCGAGCGCAATGGTCTTGTAATCGGGGCCGTCCACGCGGATCTGACCCATATGGCTGACGTCGAAGAGGCCCGCCTTATCGCGCGTGTGCTGGTGTTCCTTCATCACGCCGAGAGGGTATTGGACGGGCATGTCGTAGCCCGCGAAGGGGACCATCTTTGCCCCGAGCTCCAGATGCAGCGCGTGCAGCGGCGTGTGTTTCAGTTCGGACATCCGGCCCTTTAACCCCCTGACCGCGCTGCGTTTTACAGGCTTGCGGCATCACGTGTGTTTCAGCGGCTGACCGCTGGAGTGATGCCCCCTTCTGTCCTTTCGCCTGAGATCGTTATCCCTTCGGCGGACGCTTTTGCGCCTCTCTCCAGATCTGTCGTCGGATCGGCGGTCCTTGAGGCCTGAGAGTTTCCGGGGGCGGTTGCTCCTTCGGCACCGGTTGCCCGGTTCTCCCGTCGATCTGCGCCTGAACGTAGGACCGGATGGCGCGGGAGGCAAGCGTTTAGGAGGCCGCATTCCGGCGCGGCGACTCGAAGGTTAATACGATGCCGACGGGCAAATCGGGGTTTCGGTATCCGGTCGGTATCACGTCGGTATTTGGTCGGTGGATTTTCGGTACGACTCGAAGTTAACGGAGCGCGCGGCCTTTGTTGCGCGAGATCCCAGATAGCGAGACGGTCGACCTTTGGGAGGCCCCGAGCGGGAGGTCCCGGCTCGGGGCCGGGACGGCGTCGCGCGTCGGACCTCAGGTGAATTTCCGGAAGAGCTTGGTCCGGTCGAACATGTCTTCAAGCGTCTCCATCCGGGGGCGGGTGTCGTCCCAGTTGAGGGTCTGGACGGCGGAGATCATCGTTTCGATCAGGAGCAGGATCGTAACGTTCGAATCCCAGGCGGAGGGAACGACGATGCGGCTGCTCAGACAGATCTCGGACAGGGTATGGACCGGGGAGCGCCACTGGTCGGTGACGAGGATGATCCGGGCGCCGCGCTCGCGAGCCATGCGGGCGAGCTTGAGCGTGTTCGCCTCGTAGCGACGGACGTCGAAGATGGCGACGACATCGCCTTCGCGCAGATCGAGAAGGTCGTGCGGCCATGTGTTGGAGGTCGAGCGGATATGCGTCACGTCGCGCCGGATGACCTGCATGTGCAGGAAGAGGTATTCGGCCATGGTGTGAGTGATGCGCCCGCCGACGATATGGAGCCGATGATCGGTATCCGCGAGAAGGGCGCAGGCGGCATCGAAATCGGCGGTGTCGATCTGCGCCAGAGAATGGCGGATGTTGTCGATCACCGCATCGGTGAACCGGTTGAGCACATGGGCGGAGGGAGCGCCTTCGGCCCAGGTGTCGTGTTTGGCTATGGGGGTCGTGCCCTTGGCCTTAAGCTCTTCGCGCAGGTCGGACTGGAAGTCGGGATAGCCCTTGAAACCGAGCTTTTGCACCATGCGCGCCACGGTGGGTGCCGAGACGCCCGCATCGCTGGCCAAAGCCGAAAGCGGCCCCAGACCCGAGGCCGGGTAGTTGTCGAGGATCGACTGGGCCAGCTGACGTTCGGCCCGCGTGAGCCGGTCGAGCTGACTTTGGATGCGGTCGGCGATGGTCAGCGGGCTGTCGGACACGGGATGCCTCTTTTTTGAAGAGTTTTGTTTCAGGCGCGGCCACTCTGAACGGAATCTTACACTATTTTGTTGACAGCGGGGCGTCAGGCAAGACCTTTGTTCCTTAAGGGGATCATGATGACGCCAGGGCACCGCGCAGATTACGAGCCTAGATCGGGGGCGGCGGTCTATCGATCGACGGTCGATGGACGCTCTTCGGTGCTGCTGGTCTGCGAGCATGCGAGCCGGTTCATCCCCGAAGATCTGAACGGGCTAGGACTGCCCGAGAATCTGCTCGAGGCGCATATCGCCTGGGACCGGGGCGCGTTCGGGGTTGCGGCGCGGCTGTCGGAGCGGCTGGACGCGCCGCTTTTGTCGGGCGGGATCTCGCGGTTGGTCTATGACTGCAACCGGCCGCCGACGGCGGAAGATGCTATCCCGGTTGTCAGCGAAGTGCATGAGATTCCCGGAAATAACGGGCTGCTGACGGAGGCGATCCTCGAGCGGATCGACGAGATCTACCGTCCGTTTCACGCTGGCGTCGAGGCCGCTTTGGAGGAGCCGGGGCGGCGGGTTCTGGTGACGGTTCACAGCTTTACTCCGGTTTATCGGGGCGTGCCGCGGGCGGTGGAGATCGGCGTGCTGCACGGGGCGGATGCGCGGCTGGCCGATGCGCTGCTGGATCTGGCGCCGGAGGATCTGCGAGTGGAGCGGAACGCGCCTTATGGGCCCGAGGACGGGGTGCTGCATACGCTGGAGGAACATGCCGGACCGCGCGGTTTGCTCAATGCGATGATCGAGATCCGGAGCGATCTGATCGAGAGCCCGAAGCAGCAGGACGAGATGGCGGGACGGCTTGCGGATTGGCTCGAGGCGGCTTTGGCACGCTGCGAGGTGCCTGCATGCTAGGGGCGGTGCGAGGCTATGTGCGGGCGGTGGATGCGGTGAATTACCGGATCGGGCGGATCGTGATGTACGGGATCTTCGTGCTGATGGGGATCCTGCTGTGGTCGTCGGTGTCGAAGACGTTCTTTGTGCCGTCGCTCTGGACGCTGGAGCTCGCGCAGTTCGCGATGGTCGCCTATTACGTGCTGGGCGGTCCTTATGCGATCCAGATGGGATCGAATGTGCGGATGGATCTGCTCTATGGCGGCTGGTCGTTGCGGCGGAAGGCCTGGGCGGATCTGATCACGGTGCTGTTCCTCATCTTCTATCTGGGCGTGATGCTTTATGGGGCTCTGGGCTCGACCGCCTATTCGCTGGGCTATTGGGGCAGTGAGCCGCTGTCCTTCTTTGCCGGGTTGGTGACCGGCAGCGAAGAGGTCGGGCGGATGGAGCAAAGCCCGTCGGCTTGGCGTCCTTATCTCTGGCCGATCAAGGCGGTGATGGCTTTGGGGCTGTTCCTGATGCTGCTGCAATGCCTGTCAGAGCTGGGCAAGGACGTGCTGCGTCTGAAGGGCGAGGCGGTCTGATGCCCTATGAGCTGATCGCGACGCTGATGTTCGCCTCGATGATGCTGATGCTGATGACGGGGCAGCGGGTTTTCGGGGCCATAGGGTTTGTCGCGGTGGTCGCGGCTTTGCTGCTGTGGGGGGATCGGGGCGGGTATGACCTGGGCTTTGCGGCGGCGATGAAGCTGATGAAATGGTATCCGCTGCTGACGCTGCCGATGTTCATCTTCATGGGCTACGTGCTGTCCGAGAGCCGGATCGCGGATGATCTTTACCGCATGTTCCATGTCTGGATGGGCGGTCTGCGCGGCGGGCTTGCGATCGGGACGATCGGGCTGATGGTGCTGATTTCGGCGATGAACGGGCTGAGCGTTGCGGGGATGGCCATTGGGGCGACGATCGCGTTGCCGGAGCTGCTCAAGCGCGGATACGACAAGCGGATGGTGACGGGCGTCGTGCAGGCGGGATCGTCGCTGGGGATCCTTGTGCCGCCGTCTGTGGTGCTGGTGCTATATGCGATGATTGCGCGGCAGCCGGTGGGGCAGTTGTGGCTGGCGGGCGTGATCCCGGGGCTGATGATGGCGGTGCTGTTCGTTGTCTATATCGTGGTGCGCTGCCGGGTGAACCCGGTGCTGGGACCCGTTCTGAACGAGGATGAGCGCAACCTGCCGCGCGCGGAAAAGCTGCGGCTGCTCAGGGCCGGGATCCTGCCGATTGTGATCTTCGCGACGATGATGGTGCCCTTCGTCAACGGCTGGACCTCGCTGGTGGAAAGCTCGGCCATCGGGGCGCTGGCGGCGTTTATGGCGGCCGTGCTGAAGGGGCGGATGACGCGGGAGGTGTTCGAGAACTCGGTGCGCAACACGCTGGGGATCACCTGCATGTTCATGTGGATCATCCTGGCGGCGTTGGCCTTTGGCGCCGTGTTTGACGGGCTGGGCGCGGTGAAGGCGATCGAGGCGCTCTTTACCGAGCAGCTGCATCTGGGGCCGTGGACGATCCTGATCCTCATGCAGTTGAGCTTTATTATCATGGGCACGTTTCTGGATGACACGGCGATGCTGGTGATCGTCGCGCCGCTTTACGTGCCTTTGGTCGGAGAGCTGGGCTTCGATCTGATCTGGTACGGGATCCTTTATACGATCACGACGCAGATCGCGTATATGACGCCGCCCTTCGGCTATAACCTGTTCCTCATGCGCGCGATGGCTCCGCCGGAGATCGGGCTGCGGGATATCTATGCGTCGATCACACCGTTTGTCCTCGTGATGGTTCTGGCGCTGGCGCTGGTGATGAGCTTTCCGGGGCTCGCGACATGGCTGCCGGGATATGTCTATGGGAATTGAGAATTTTGGCAGCACGATGAACGAAGGGCAGCCCCCGTCTGCGGGTGTGGGTGAAGCCCCCGCCCATGGGGGCGGTCGGGGCTGCCCGGAGGTGCCGGGCAAAGCAGTAGGCACGAGCGCCCACCCAGGGTCGGGCGCGTCCCTCATCACGAAGCAGATGACCAAGATCCGCACTTAAGCGGGCATTCCATTCAGCAAGGAGAAGATCCATGACGACAAGACGCAAGTTTCTGACCGCCGCGGCGGCGGTGCCGGCGGCGGGCCTCGCGGCGCCTGCCATTGCGCAGAACAAGATCACCTGGCGGATGCAGACCTATGCCGGTGCGGCCTTGGCAGCCGAGGTGATCGATCCGGCGATCCGGATGTTCAACACCATCGCGGGCGACCGGATGGAGATCGAGCTGTTCTATGCCGATCAGCTTGTGCCCACGGGCGAGCTGTTTCAGGCGCTTCAGCGCGGCACCATCGATGCGGTGCAGTCGGACGATGACAGCATGGCCTCGCCCACCGAAGTGACGGTCTTTGGCGGGTATTTCCCGTTCGCCAGCCGCTACAGCCTTGATGTGCCGGTGCTGTTCAACCGCTACGGGCTGAACGAGATCTGGGACGAGGAATATTCCAAGGTCGGGGTCAAACATGTCTCGGCGGGGGCGTGGGATCCGTGCCATTTCGCGACCAAGGATCCGATCCGGTCGCTTGCCGATCTGGAAGGCAAGCGGGTCTTTACGTTCCCGACAGCGGGCCGCTTCATGAGCCAGTTCGGCGTCGTGCCCGTGTCGATCCCGTGGGAGGACGTGGAGGTCGCGCTGCAGACCGGGGAGCTGGACGGCATCGCGTGGTCTGGCATCACCGAGGATTACACGGTCGGCTGGGCGGATGTGACCAACTATTTCCTGACCAACAACATCTCGGGCGCGTGGATCGGGCATTTCTTCGCCAACATGGAGCGCTGGAACGAGTTGCCGGAGGATCTGCAGACCCTCTTCCGGGTCTGCTGCGAGCAGTCGCATTACTATCGCCAGCACTGGTATTGGGGCGGCGAGGCGGATCTGCGCGTGAACGGGCCCAAGATGGAGCTGACCTCGATCCCCGACGAGGAATGGGCGACAGTCGAGGCGAAGGCCCGCGAGTTCTGGGACGAGATCGCGCAGGAAAGCGAGACCAAGGCGCGGGTCGTGCAGATCTTCAAGGACTACAACGCGCTGATGGAGTCCGCCGGGCGGCCCTACCGCTACGGCTGAGACGACGCTATCCGGGGGCGGCGCGCTGCCCCCGGCCCTTTGACGAATTGGACGATCCCCATGCCCGGCACATTGAGTTTTGACGATCTTTCGGCCCGCGTTCTGGAGGGCAGCATCGATACGGTGCTGGTCTGCCTTGTGGATATGCAGGGCCGCCTGATGGGCAAGCGCTTTCACGCGGCCAATTTCATCGAGCATTCCCATGCGGAGACGCATTGCTGCAATTACCTGCTGGCCACCGACCTCGAGATGGCGACGCCGGATGGCTATGCGGCGACAAGCTGGCAATCGGGCTATGGCGATTATGTGATGAAGCCGGATCTGTCAACGATCCGGCCGATGCCGTGGCTGGAGGGGACGGTGATGGTCCTGTGCGATGTGCTGGATCACCATACGCATGAAGCCGTGCCGCATGATCCGCGCGCGGTGCTTAAAAAGCAGATCGCACGGCTTGAGGGGCTGGGCTTTACCGCGATGATGGCGACGGAGCTGGAGTTTTTCCTCTTTGAGCGGTCCTTTGATGATCTACGGCGGGACGGCTATCGCGATCTGGTGCCGATCTCGGGGTATAACGAGGATTACAATATCCTTCAGACGACGAAGGAAGAGGCGGTGATGCGCCCCTTGCGTAACCATCTTTATGCCGCCGGGATCCCCGTCGAGAACACCAAGGGCGAGGCGGAGGCAGGGCAGGAAGAGCTGAATATCCGCTATGCCGAAGCGTTGGCCTGCGCCGATCATCACACGATTGCCAAACATGCGGTCAAGGAGATCGCCTGGCAGCAGGGGCGCGCGGCGACGTTCCTGCCAAAATGGGATCCGGCGCGGGTCGGCAGTTCGAGCCATGTGCATCAGTCGCTCTGGCAGGGCGATGCGCCGGCCTTCTACGACAAGGGCGCGGATCATGGCATGTCGGATCTGATGACGCGCTATATGGCGGGGCTGATCGCCTATGCGCCTGATTATACGGCGTTTTTGGCGCCTTACGTGAACAGTTATAAGCGGTTCCTGAAGGGGACCTTTGCGCCGACCAAGACGGTGTGGTCGGTGGACAATCGCACGGCGGGGTTCCGGCTGTGCGGTGAGGGGACCAAGGGGGTCAGGGTCGAGTGCCGGATCGGCGGGTCGGACATGAACCCCTATCTGGCGCAGGCGGCGATGCTGGCGGCCGGGATCAAGGGGATCGAGGACGGGCTGGAGCTGGCTGCTCCAACGCGCGGGGATGTTTATGACGAGGCGGCCGCGACAGAGATTCCGAGGACATTGCGGGCGGCGACGGAGACGTTGCGGGGATCGAAGATGCTGCGCGACGCGATGGGGGACGATGTGATTGATCATTATACGCGGGCGGCCGAATGGGAGCAGGACGAGTTCGACAAGGCGGTGACCGATTGGGAAATCGCCCGCGGTTTCGAGAGGGCGTGAGATGATCCGGTGTGTGTCTCCGATTGATGGCTCGGTTTATGCCGAACGTCCGGTTCTGTCTGCCGAGGCGGGTTTCGAGGCTGTTGCAAAGGCCCGGGCGGCGCAGGCGGATTGGGCGGCGCGACCTTTGGCGGAGCGGGTGGATCTGGTTCTGGCCGGAGTCGCCCGGGTGGGCGAGATGAACGACGAGATCGTGCCCGAGCTGGCCTGGCAGATGGGGCGGCCCGTGCGCTATGGCGGGGAGTTCGGCGGGTTTACCGAGCGGGCGAGCCATATGGCCGAGATCGCCGGGGAGGCGCTGGCCCCGATCGAGGTAGAGGACAGCGGGGCGTTCCGGCGGCGGATCAAGCGGGTGCCGCATGGTGTCGTTCTTGTGATCGCGCCGTGGAATTACCCCTTTATGACGGCAATCAATACCGTGGCGCCTGCTCTGATCGCGGGCAATGCGGTGATGCTGAAACATGCCTCGCAGACGCCGTTGGTGGGCGAGCGGATGGCGCGGGCGTTCCACGAGGCGGGGGTGCCGCGGGAGGTATTTCAGAACGTCTTTCTGGATCATCAGACCACGAGCGAGCTGATCGGGGCGCGCAGTTTCGGGTTCGTGAACTTCACCGGGTCGGTCGGGGGCGGGCAGGCCATCGAGCGGGCGGCGGCAGGCACGTTTACCGGGCTGGGGCTTGAGCTGGGCGGGAAGGATCCCGGCTATGTGATGGAGGATGCCGACCTCGAGGCGGCGGCGGAGACGCTGATCGACGGGGCGATGTTCAATTCGGGCCAGTGCTGCTGCGGGATCGAGCGGATTTACGTGGCTGAGCCGCTGTTTGACGCGTTCGTGGAGAAGGCGGTGGCGATTGTGGAGGGCTACACGCTGGGCAATCCGCTGGATCCCGAGACGACGCTGGGGCCGATGGCTCAGGCGCGGTTCGCGGAGGAGGTGCGCGCGCAGACCGCCGAGGCGGTGGCAGCGGGCGCGACGGCTCTGATCGATCCGGGGCGCTTCCCGCGCGACGGCGGGGCCTATCTGATGCCGCATATCCTGACGGGCGTGGATCATTCGATGCGGGTGATGCGCGAGGAGAGCTTTGGGCCCGTTGTCGGGATCATGCCGGTGAAGGACGATGACGAGGCTGTGCGGCTGATGAACGATAGCGATTATGGGCTGACGGCGTCGCTTTGGACGGCGGAGACGGACCGGGCCGAGGCAATTGGCGACCGGATCGAAACCGGGACCGTGTTTCAGAACCGCGCCGATTACCTTGATCCCGCGCTTTGCTGGACCGGGTGCAAATCGACCGGGCGGGGTGGCGGTCTGTCGGTGATCGGCTATCACAACCTGACCCGCCCGAAATCCTATCATCTGAAGAAAGCCTGAGCCGATGTCCCTGACTGCCAACTGGTCCTATCCCACTGCCATCCGGTTCGGGGCGGGCCGTATTTCGGAGATTGCGGAGGCCTGTGCGGCGGCGGGGATCAGCAAGCCCTTGCTGGTGACGGATCGGGGGCTGGCGAGCCTGCCGATCACGACGGGCACGCTCGATCTGCTGGAAGCCGCGGGTCTGGGGCGGGCTTTGTTTTCGGAGGTCGATCAGAACCCGACCGAGATCAACGCCGAAGCCGGGATCCGCGCGTTTCGCGAGGGCGGGCATGACGGGGTGATCGCCTTCGGCGGTGGCTCGGGACTGGATCTGGGGAAGGTCGTGGCCTTCATGGCCGGGCAGACGCGTCCGATCTGGGAGTTCGAGGATGTGGGCGATTGGTGGACCCGCGCCGATGCAGACGCCATCGCGCCCATCGTGGCGGTGCCAACGACGGCCGGGACAGGCTCGGAGGTCGGGCGGGCCAGCGTCATCACCAACAGCCAGACGCATGAAAAGAAGATCATCTTTCACCCGAAGATCCTGCCGACGGTGGTGATCTGCGATCCGGAGCTCACGGTCGGGATGCCGCCCGCGATCACGGCGGGAACGGGGATGGATGCCTTTGCCCATTGCCTCGAGGCGTTTTGTTCGCCGCATTACCACCCGATGAGCCACGGGATCGCCCTGGAGGGGATGCGGCTGGTCAAGGAGAACCTGCTGAAGGCGTTCACGGACGGCAGCGATATCGAGGCGCGGGCGCATATGATGTCGGCGGCAGCGATGGGGGCGACGGCGTTCCAGAAGGGACTGGGCGCGATCCATGCGATGTCTCATCCAATCGGGGCGGTTTACAACACGCATCACGGAACGACCAATGCGGTCGTGATGCAGCCGGTGCTGATGTTCAACAAATCCAAGGTGCGGCGGTCCTTGGCGCGGGCGGCGAACTACCTGAGCATCGCGGGCGGGTTCGACGGGTTCTATGCCTATGTGGGCGAGCTGAATACGGCGCTAGGGATCCCAAAGACGCTAACCGAGCTGGGCGTGGCCGATCCGGATCTGGATGCGCTGGTGACGTCGGCCCTGGCTGATCCCAGCTGCGGGGGCAATCCGGTGAAGATGACCGCGAAGAACACGCGCGAGCTGCTTGAGAACTGTTTTTAGGGCGCTCCCTTTTTGCATCACCGGTCCGAGGAAGCGTTTGGGACGCTCGACGGGCGCGCGGCGGGGCGGCTAGAACGCGTCAGGGCAGGACGGTGAGGATTGGTGTGTTCGGAGAAGGAACGGCAGCGCGCGGCGCCGCGGCATCGATTGCGGGCCGGTTTCTGGCGGGGTTTGCCAAATTCGTGACGGCTCCGCGGATCGAGTGGCGCGGCGTGGCGCCGACGGCGCGGCAACGGATCTATTTTGCGAACCATTCCAGCAACGGGGATGCGGTTCTGATCTGGGCGTCCCTGCCCGGTGCGGCGCGGCGGCGGGCGCGGCCCGTGGCGGCGGGGGATTACTGGCTGACCAGCAAGCTGCGCACGTTCATTGGGCGGGACGTCTTTCGGGCGATCCTGATTGAGCGGCGCCCGGACGAGCGGACAGAGGATCCGCTTGAGCTGATCGGGGAGGCTTTGACAAAGGGGGATTCGCTGATCCTCTTCCCTGAGGGGCGGCGCAACGACACCGAAGAGCGGCTGCTGCCGTTCAAGTCGGGGATCTACCATCTGGGGCAGGCGCATCCAGGCGTGGAGCTGGTGCCGGTCTGGGTCGCCAACCTCAACCACGTGATGCCGCGCGGGGAGGTTGTGCCGATCCCGCTGATCTGCACGGTCGTCTTCGGCGCGCCGATCGAGGCGCGGGAGGGTGAGGAAAAGGACGCGTTTCTGGAGCGGGCGCGGGAGGCGTTGCTGGCGCTGGCGCCGGAGCGGGAGGGAGCATGACGACGCCGCCCGAGCTATTCACGCTGCTGCTGTGGCTTTTCGGGTTCCTGGCGGTGGCGACGCTGATCGGAGAGGGTCTGGCGCGGCGGATCTCGCCCGACGGCACGCATCCGACGATCGAGAACCTCAATGCGCGGATCCGGTCCTGGTGGAATATGGTGATCCTGATCGGACTGGCCTTGCTTGCCGGGCGGACGGGGATCGTCGTTTTGGCGGCGATCTGTTCGTTTGCGGCGCTCCGCGAATTCCTGACGCTGACAACGAAGAACCGGGGCGATCACTGGGCGCTGGTCGTGGCGTTCTTTGTCGTGCTGCCGATCCAGTATGTGCTGATCTGGCTGGAATGGTACGGGCTTTATTCGATTTTCATCCCGGTTTACGGCTTCCTGTTTCTGCCGATCATCGCGGCGTTTCGCGGGCATTCGGAGAATTTCCTGCACCGGATTTCAGAGACGCAATGGGCGCTGATGGTCTGCGTCTTTTGCCTGAGCCACTTGCCTGCGCTGATCTCGCTTGAGATCGAGGGCTATGAGGGGCGACAGATCATGCTGGTCGCGTTCCTGATCGTGGTCGTGCAGATGAGCGACGTTCTGCAATATGTGTGGGGCAAGCTGCTGGGGCGGCACAAGATCGCGCCGAGCCTGTCTCCGTCCAAGACGTGGGAGGGGTTCATCGGCGGGATCCTGAGCTCGAGCCTGATCGGGGCGAGCCTGGCCTGGATGACGCCGTTTTCGGCCTTGGAGGCGGCGGCATTGTCGCTGGTCATCACGATGATGGGGTTCTGCGGCGGGCTGGTCATGTCGGCGATCAAGCGGGACCGGGGCGTGAAGGATTGGGGGCATCTGATCGAAGGGCATGGCGGGTTCCTCGACCGGCTGGATTCGGTGATCTTTGCGGCGCCGATCTTCTACCACCTCGTGCGGTTCTTTTATTGAGCCTATGACCGATCCCGCTCGCAGACCGATCAAGACGAGAGATGCCGGATGGGTCCGGCGGATTGCGCGGCGGCTGTCGGCGTCGGACGTGACGCCGAACCAGATCTCGAAGGCGAGCATGGGGTTCGCCGCTTTGGCCGGGGGCGCCTTTGCGGCGGCGGGATGGCTTGGGGCCGGGTGGCCTCTGCTGGTGGCGGCGGTCGGGATCCAGATGCGGCTGCTGTGCAACCTGTTCGACGGGTTGGTCGCGGTCGAGGGCGGCAAGGCCGAACCCGACGGGCCGCTTTGGAACGAGATGCCGGACCGGGTTGCGGATCTGCTGATCCTTGTCGGGGCCGGGGTCGCGGCTGGAGCTTTCTGGCTGGGCTGGGCGGCTGCGGCGGGGGCGCTGCTGACGGCATATATCCGGGCGATGGGCGTGGCTCTTGGGGCGCCGGAGGATTTCGGCGGGCCGATGGCCAAGCCGCAGCGGATGGCGGTGATGACGAGCGCGGCGGTGCTGGGCTTTGGGGAGTGGCTCTGGACCGGGAGCGGTTATGTGCTGCTGGCGGGACTGGCCGTGGTCGCTGCAGGGTCGGGTGCGACATTCTGGCTGAGGACGGCGCGGCTGCTGCGGCATTTGCGAGACACCGGTTAGATCAAACGGGCGCGCCACGGAATTGCCAATCTGTCGAACCGTGACAGCCTTAGTCGAGCGGATATAAGTGGCGCATTGGGACAAGAGACTTGAGATATGACCACTATTCCTGCGCCATCCGATTTTCCCGCTCCGCCTGTTCCGCTGGGGCGGCATCTGATCGTCGAGTTTCATGACGCCGCAAATCTGGAGGACCCCGTCGCCATCGGCGCGGGTCTGGAAGAGGCGGCGCGTGCGGCGGGCGCGGTCATTCTGCAGACCAAGCTGCATAATTTCGGCGAAGAGATGGGTGTGACCGGCGTCGTGCTGCTGGCCGAGAGCCATATCAGCATCCACACCTGGCCCGAGCATAACTATGCCGCCATCGATGTGTTCATGTGCGGCGATGCGCGCCCGGATCTGAGCGTCGAGCACCTTAAAACGGTGTTCCGGCCCGGACGGGCGGAGGTGATGGAGATTGCCCGGGGGGCCGCGATCTCTGCCGTGGCGCCTGCCTGACGGGTGCCTGCCCGCGCGGAGGTTCAGCTATCCGACTATCTGATTACAGGTGTCCTGCTGGTGACCGCCTGCGCGCTGTTCTCGGGCCTTGGGCCGGGGAAGTTTCCGGTGCCGGACGAGGGTCCGGCGCGGCTGGGCTGGGCCTTGGCGAATATTCTGCGGCACGGCGATGCCGGGCATCTGTTCGGCAATGTGGCGCTGGTCGGGATCGCCGGGTATCTGATCGAGCCGGTGATCTCGCGGGCGCGGTTCATCGCTTTGATCGTGCTGTCGGGGATGGTGGGCACGACGCTGGAGCTGGCGTTGGTCGATGCGCGGTTTCTGGGGCTTTCTGGGGTCGCTTATGGCATGGTGGCTTTTGCCGCGCTGGGACCGGCGCGGGCGCGGATTGGGCTGGTGGGGACGCTTGTTCTGATCGTCTTTGCGGTGGCGGAGACCGCTTATCTTTGGCCTGATGTCGCGCTTTACGCGCATTTGGGCGGTGCAGTGACAGGAGGAAGTCTGGCCATGCTTGGCGGATTATTCGGACCCAAGACCCCGCAATTGCGGCCCATGGAATTCAAGCACCTCAAGCGGGTGATCGAGATCATCAACGAGACCGATGAGGACGACGCCGAAGAGGCCGAAGAGGACCTGCTGGAGAGTAAGTTCGAGGACATGTTCGTTCTGGTGAAGGGCAATCAAGTGCTGGGCGTCACCGGGGCCAGCCCGGCGGAAGATTCCGACGACATCATGTGGCTGTCCTGGACCTATCTGGCCGAAGAGGCGCAGGGCGACGGGCTGGGGCGGCAGATGATCGAGGATCTGCTGCACATGCTGAACGACCGGCAGGTGCGCAAGATCTTCATCGCGACTAGCGATTACCGCGAGGGGGGTAAGCGGATCTACAACGATGCGCATAAGCTTTATAAAAAGCTGGGCGCCGAGGTGGAGCTGGAAGTGCCCGCCTATCATTCGCCTTTCGAGGGTAAGATCGTCTACGGCTTCGACAACCCGAATGTGACGCCCGATCCCGTGACGCTTGGCAAGGCGACCGGGCTGCGGTTCACCGGCACAACGCGGGCGCCCGAATCCGAAGGCGGGGCAGCGCTGCTCTGGACCGAGGACGGCCTGGATGTGAGTGGTCTGGACGATGTGCTGAACGAGGCAAAGAGCAAGAAGGCGCGGGCGGTGTTCACGTCACTTCCGGCGGATCTGTCGGCGAGGGCCGAAGAGGCTCTGACGGCGGCGGATCTCAAGAAGGTCGGAACGCTCAAGGACTATTACGCGGTCGGGGTCGATCAGGTGTGGTGGGCCCGTCACATGTAGGGCACGTGGATGCCTCAATGTAGTTGCATTGGGGCGGTAGTCGAGGCACGACGAAACCACTGATACGTTAAATTTTCGGGACGGACCTATGGGTAACCTTAAGACGCTTATTTTCCTCGGTGTGGCTGGATATATCGGCTACACATTTTTGATGGACGGCACCGGTACGCAATCTGCCGATCTGGGCCAGGTGCTGGATCGCACGGAATTCGCCATCAATGAATATCAGGGCTATCTTGCCGATAACGGCATCGAAGAGGTCGGCCAGGAGAACCTCGACGAGTTCACCGGCTTCATGGTCACTATGATGAACGTGGATCCGCGTTTCTACGATGAGACGCTGGGCGTGGACCTGATGCAGGATGCCACGTTCCTCGGCTATGCCGACACCAATGCTAACGGCGTCAAGGATGCAGGCGAGGACAAGGTGTTTACCGTCGAGATCGACGAAGAGAACCAGCGCCTGATCGCCACCGATGTGGCCGGCAACTCCTCTGGTTTGCGCTTCTCGGCGACCGGGTTCCTGGCCGGTGCGCTGATCGGCAACCTCATCAGCCGTCAGCGGTCTGCCGGTGTCAGCAAGGCGTCGTTCAACAACCGCAACGTCACCCCGCGGTCGAGCTATCGTCCGCCTTCGAGCGCCCGCACCCGCGCGCGGTCCGGCGGTGTCGGCGTCGGCAAGTAAGCCCGACCAACCGACGCTTCAGTCAGCCCCGGAGCGCCTGCGCGCTTCGGGGATTTTTGTGAGCTTCCCCATGCAAACCTCCGTTACCACCGACACCTATAAAGACCTTCCCGCCGCCAAGGCGACGATCCTGCTGCTGTCGATTATGGTCGTGGCCTCCTGCGGGATTGTCTACGAGCTGATTATCGGGACCGTGTCGAGTTATCTGCTGGGCAATTCGGTCTACCAGTTCTCGCTGACCATCGGGTTCTTCATGTTCGCGATGGGCATCGGATCGCACCTGTCGCGCTACGTCGAAAGCCGCCTGATCGAGGCGTTCATCTATGTGGAGCTGGTGCTGGCGCTGATCGGCGGACTGTGTTCCATTGCGCTGTTCCTGATGTTTCCCTTTGCGCCGTGGATGTATCAGGTCGCGAAATTCGGCTTCATCCTGTCGATTGGCGTTCTGGTCGGGCTTGAGATCCCGATCCTGACGCGGATCCTGGCCGAGCGGGGCGGAACGCGGACCTCGATCGCCAATGTCATGTCGCTGGATTATATCGGCGCGCTGGTCGGGTCGGTGGCGTTTCCGCTGCTGCTGCTGCCGTCGCTGGGGCTGATCACGGCGTCTTTCGCCATCGGGCTGATCAACATCTCGGTCGCGGCGCTGAATGTGATCTGGCTGAAGGATTACATCCGCAACCTGCGGATGGCGCAGATCGCGGTGGGTACGATCTTTGTGCTGCTTCTGGTGCTGACGGCCACGGCGACGCGGATTACGGCCTATGCGCAGCAGCATCTGTATTTCGATCAGATCGTCTGGCAGCAGCAGACGCCCTATCAGTCGCTGGTCGTGACCAATAGCTGGCCCCGGTCGGACTTTCGGCTGTTCATCGACGGGCATCTGCAGTTTTCGGAGTTCGACGAGCATCGCTATCACGAGGCGCTGGTGCATCCGGTGATGGGCTGGACCGGTGAGGCAAAGAACGTGCTGGTGCTGGGCGGCGGCGACGGTCTGGCGGTGCGCGAGATCCTCAAGCATCCTGGCGTGGAGCGGATCGATCTGGTGGATATCGACCCCGCGATGACCGATCTGGGCGCGACCTTTCCGCATCTGGTGCGGATGAACGGCGGGAGCCTTGCTTCGGAGAAGGTGAAGATTTTCAACGCGGATGCCTTCGTCTTCATCAAGGAGACGGAGCGGATCTACGACAAGGTCATCATCGATTTTCCCGATCCCCATAACGAAGCGATTGCGAAGCTCTATTCGGTGGAGTTCTACGCAATGCTGTCGCGCAAGATGAGCGACGGGGCAACGCTGGTGTCGCAAAGCAGCTCTCCGTTCTTTGCGACGAACACCTATTGGACGATCGCGGCGACGATGGAGGAGATCTTTCCGGCGACGACGTCCTACACGCTGGATATCCCGTCCTTCGGGGTTTGGGGCTTTCATATGGCGCATAAGGCGCCGGGCGGGATGATGACGGGCGTGCCGGAGGATCTGCGGTTCCTCTCGGACGAAGTATTCCAGGCGATGCTGACCTTCCCGCGGGATATCGCGCGGCCCGAGAAGCTGGAGCCGAACTCGATCTTCGAGCCGTCGCTTTACGAGGTTTACCTCAAGGATCTCGGCTGAGCCCGCCCTTTACGGCGGTTTAATGCGATAGGTCTAGTCTGCCGGTATCCGTCGCTGTTGTTCCCTTTCGCATTCGGGGATACATCGCCGGAGATCCGGGTGGAGAGTTCATGACCAATCATGTGTATAAGCGCGATCTGCCGAGTGGGCTGGATCTGGGGTCCGTGGTGGCCATCGATTGCGAGACGATGGGGCTGAACCCGCATCGCGATCGGCTGTGTGTCGTGCAGCTGTCGGGGGGCGATGGCGATGCGCATCTGGTGCAGATTGAGCAGGGGCAAACCGAGGCGCCGAACCTTGCAGCTTTGCTAGCAAATCCCGATGTGCTGAAGCTGTTTCATTTCGGGCGGTTCGATATCGCGGCGATGCTGAATGCGTTTGGCGTGCTGACAGCGCCGGTTTACTGCACGAAGATCGCCTCGAAACTGATCCGGACCTATACGGACCGGCATGGGCTGAAATATCTTCTGTCCGAGCTTTTGGGCGTCGATATTTCGAAGCAGCAGCAAAGCTCGGACTGGGGGGCGGCGACGCTGAGCGAGGCGCAGGTCGCCTATGCGGCCTCCGATGTGCTTTATCTGCATGATCTGAAAACCGAGCTGGACAAGAGGCTCGAGCGGGAAGGACGGATGGAGACGGCGCAGCGGTGTTTCGAGTTTCTGCCGGTTCGGGCACGGCTCGATCTGGAGGGCTGGCCCGACATCGATATCTTCGCGCATTAGTGGCCCGTCAGCGCGACAATCCCTATTCGCGGTTCGTCAACTGGGCGAAGGTCGTTCTGCCACTGGCCGCATTGGCGCTTTTGTCGACGCTGTTCTTGATCGCGCGGGGTCCCGATACGAGCGCGGAAATCCCCTATGCCGATCTTGATGTGGAGGATCTGGCGCGCGATCCCCGGATCTCGGACGCCTATTATTCGGGGCTGGCTGCGGATGGCACGCGGATCGCGATCTCTGCCGGCACAGCCCGACCGGAAGGGGATGGCTTCGAGGTTCAGGGCCTTAGCGCGCGGCTGGAGCGGGATCTTGGGCTGGTTCTGGATCTGGAGGCGGAGACCGGGCAGCTTGACCGGGACAGCGAGACGGCGCGGCTGGCCGGACCGGTCCGGATCGTGACGTCAGACGGCTACCGGATGGTCACATCGGCCCTGACCGCGGATCTGGCGACCGGAGCGGTTCTGTCGGACAGCGACATAGAGGCCGAAGCCCCGTTCGGCACGATCACGGCGGGGCAGCTGGAGATTGAAGCCGCGCCGCCGGTGGGATCGGGCCGGATCGTCTTCAAAGATGGCGTGAAGCTGATATACCAGCCTCCGACACCTGAGGAGTCCCGCCCGTGAAACGCCTTGTCCTTTCCGCTATTCTGTCGGTCCTTGCGGCTGCGGCCTTTGCCCAAGGCACCAATATCGCGCTTGGCGGGATCGATGCGGATCCGGACGCGCCGGTTGAGATCAGCGCGGAGAACCTGGCGGTCGATCAGGAGAGCGGGGCGGCGGTCTTTAGCGGGAATGTGGTGATCGGTCAGGGCGAATTGCGGATTTCGGCCGGTCAGGTGGAGGTCGTCTATGGAGAGACCGGAAGCGATATCGACCGGCTGACGGCGACGGGCGGGGTGACCTTCGTGACGCCCGAGACCGCTGCGGAGGCGCAGCGTGCGGATTACAATCTGGCCGATCAACAGCTTGTCCTGACGGGGGAGGTTCTGCTCACGCAAGGTCAGAGCGCCATTTCGGCGGAGCGGATGACCGTCGATCTGGAAAGCGGCAATGCCGTGATGGAAGGCCGGGTGCGCACCGTCCTGCAACAGGGGCAGTAGATGGCGCGACCGGATCTGACCGTCGCGGACAGCACGCCGGGGCTTGAGGTCACGAACCTGCGCAAGAGCTATCGCCGCCGTCCGGTGATCCGGGATGTGAGCCTGACGCTGAACCGGGGGGAAGTCGTGGCGTTGCTCGGTCCGAATGGATCGGGGAAGACGACCTGTTTTTACTCGATTGCCGGTCTGGTGACGCCCGAAGGCGGGACGGTCAGCATCGATGGGACGAACGCGACGAACCTGCCGATGTACCGGCGGGCCAAGCTGGGGATCGGCTATCTGCCGCAAGAGATGTCGATCTTTCGCGGGATGACGGTGGAGGACAATATCCTCGCCATCCTCGAGATTGCGGAACCGGACCGAAAAACGCGGCGCACGCGGCTTGAGACTTTGCTGTCGGAGTTTTCGATCGAACATCTGCGGCGCGCCCCTGCCCTGGCGCTGTCGGGAGGAGAGCGGCGACGGGCGGAAATCGCGCGCTGTCTGGCGGCGGGACCGAAATATCTACTGCTGGATGAACCTTTCGCCGGTGTGGACCCGATTGCGGTGGGCGAGATTCGGACGCTGGTCTCTGACCTGAAAGAGCGGGGGATCGGGGTTCTGATCACCGATCACAATGTGCGGGAGACGCTCGAGATTGTGGATCGGGCCTACATCCTGCATGACGGGACGGTCCTGATGAGCGGGACAACCGACGAGGTTGTGCAGGACGAGAATGTCCGGCGCGTCTATCTGGGGCAGAGCTTTCGGATCGGCTAGGTCTGGACCGGGATGCCGGTCGGGATGACATTGACAGCGTCGCCGGTTTCAGCGCCAAATACACGGTATGGATGCAGAACCGACCAGTGTCTTGAGATCTGCCGACCTTTGGCGCGGTCTCGTCGCGGTCCTGCCTCAGTTTCCCTGAAAACTGCGCAGACCGGCCCAAGCCGGATGCCGATGGGAATCGCACAATCGGTAGAGAAGGAGACCCGATGAAGTATCAGATCAGCGGAAAACAGATCGATATCGGTGAGGCGCTTCAGACGCATGTCCGGACTGAACTGGATGATATTGTCGGCAAATATGCGGGCCGGCCGACCGATGCCTCTATCACTTTTTCAAAGAGCGGGCATGAGCATGTCTGCGAGACCACCGTCCATCTGTCGACCGGACTGACCTGTCAAGCCAAGGGTCAAGCCACTGAAATCTATGCCGCTTTCGACGCCTGCGCCGAGAAGATGGAGAAGCAGTTGAGGCGCTATAAGCGTCGGTTGAAGGACCACCACAGGGAGCGCCCGCAGCCTGTTGAACTTTCCGATGCGGGGTCCTATATCCTCGCCACACCGGACGACTTGAATGGCTCGGAGCCGGAAAACCTTAACTCCATGATCGTAGCCGAGATGGAGACGAAGATACCGTCTTTGTCTGTAGGCGAAGCGGTTATGCAGATGGAGCTCGCTGATCGGCCGCTCCTGGTTTTCCGCAATGAGCGCCATAGCGGAGTAAACGTCGTGTATCGCCGTGAGGACGGCAATATCGGGTGGGTGGACCCCCGCAACACGAGTAGCTAGGCCGCGATACAAGCGGTCAGATCGATCAGGAGCCGTCATGCGTCTATCGGAGATCCTTGCGCCTCAGGGCGTCCGATACATCACTCAGGTGACCAGCAAGAAACGGCTGTTCCATGACCTTGGAGCGCTGGCCGAAGATGCGTTTGCGATCCGCTCCAGTCTGGCGGTTGAAGCGCTGATGGAGCGCGAGGCGCTGGGGCCGACCGGGGTTGGTCACGGCGTCGCCCTGCCCCATGCGCGGCTCGATTGCATCGACCGGGTCTGCGGGCTGTTCGTGCGGATCGAAAAGGCTGTCGATTTCGATGCGGTCGACCGGCAGCCGGTCGATCTTCTTTTCGCGCTGTTTGCTCCGTCCGATACGGGTGTGGAGCATCTCAAGGCGCTGGCGCTGGTGTCGCGGACGATGCGCGATCCCGGCGTCTGCTCGAAGCTGAGGGCGAATACCGATACGGCGTCGCTGCATGCGATTCTGACGGAAGGCCCAGCGAGCCAGGCGGCCTAGAGGGGCACCCAGCCCTCGAACCCGAATTCCAGATAGTCCTGTTCGTAGGCTGCACGTGTCGCGGCTTCGATTTCGTCGTCGTAGATTTCGGCCAAGCGGCCTCTATGCCTGTCGGTGGTGCCTTCAAACGCCGGGGCATCTGTCCGGCCGATCTGCGCGGCGAGGGTCGTAAGATCGCCCTGAAGGGTGCGTTCATTGGCAAGATAGTGGAGCACATGCGCGGTGGTCGCGGCGCGGAGGATCTTGTGCTGCGAGGCCCAGTTGGCATCGATGCGGATGCTGGTCTGGCCTGCGAGGTTTGGTTTGAGGAAGTCCAGAAACGCCAGGAACGCCTTGCGGTGGGCCGCGGTGCCGTAGCTGTCCATCTCGTCCAGTTTCGGGAGGGGCAGGCCGTAGCGGTTGATGAGCCGCTGGCGCAAGCTGGGGAACTTGTTGGTCAGGATGAAATCGCAGAAGGCGGCATGGGCGCGGGCGACGGGGTGGCGCAGGACGGAAAAGGAGCGGTATCCGGGATGGGCGGCCATCCAGTCGCGCAGGCTGGACGGGTCGAATTTGCTGGCAAGCTGGTCCCTGTCGATACCATCGAGCGCAGCCATCCATTCGACGATCTTGGGGTTCGGGCCGGACTGGATCGGAACGAAAAGGAGCGGCGCATCCCGGCAGGCCTTGAAGGTGTTGAGCGCCGGTTGCCGGTCTGCCTCGAGCTGGCGGGGCAGATCGAGGCCGTAGATATCTAGCTTTGACAGAGCTTCCCGCATCTCGTCGTAGTTCGAGACCTGATCGCGGAGCGTGCGCCGGTTCTGTTTCTTGAGCTTGCCGTCGAGGGCGTCGATCCGCCTATCGGCACCGAGCCAGTCCAGGAGGCCGTTCAGCACATCGACATCGCGCAGGTCGTTGTAATCGATCCGGAAGGCGGTCTGCCCGGTGATCTTGAGAACCCGCTCGATCCGGTCGCGCGCGGTCAGGACTTCGGAAAGATAGGTTTCGAAATCCTCGGGGTCGAAGGTAATCTCGACATCCTTGTGGTGGTTGGCATTGGTGAGCATCCACTGGCCCGTCGCCTCGGCGATCTTGAGCGAGACATAGCTGTCGAGCATGTTGCGGGTCAGGATGATCTTGGCGCAGGCGGGATCGCGCAGCACCTGATCGCGGATGCGCGGGTCGTGATCGTGAAAGAAGCGGAAGCCATTGAGACCGTCGGCTGACTTCACATCCTCGAGAAGGCCGCCCGGGGCCTTTTCCCGTTCGTTGAGGTCGATGTCGAAGACGGTGTCCTTATTGGGGTAGCCGACGAAATGCGGATTGAAGAGCTCTCCGTGGCAGGCAATGCCGCTGACGGCGTTGAGATTGGCCTCGAGAAAGTTCGAGCCGGTTCTCATATCGGCGAGAATCGCGAAATGATTGAATTTGGTCATTTAGATTTGTCCAACTTTCGAAGGCTGTGCGGGGTGGACCAGCTGCAGGCTTTGATCGGCTGGGATGTCGCCGGTCAGATAGGGGTGCATCCCGGCATTCCTGAGCTCTTGCAGGAAGTCCCGGAGGCCGGTCAGGTCCACCATGTCGGGGAAGTCGTAGGATTTGGAGTTCGTACGAGGAGCGATCTCGTCGATGACGGGTTTAAACTGGGAGTGCGGGTTGCCGAGGAAATCGGCGAGCGTCCAGATCCGGATCCGTGCCTTTGCATAGTAGGATTTGAGGACGGCGAGATGTTCCAGTTCGGCCGTTTGCAGGCGAGAGGCGGCCGAGCGGATCTCTTCGATCGGGGCGCCGGACTGGAAGAGAGGGATCGCCCATGCGCCTGAGATGATCGAGATCTGGGCGTTGGCGTCTTTTGCGACAAGCCAGCTGATTTCGGGATTGTCATCGGGTCCGTACTGGAAGCACTGGCGTTCACCGCGCAGGTTCCAGATCAGATTGCGCAGGAACTGCTCGGGGTCGTAATCGCGGACAGCAGGCGCGGAGGGGAGCGCACCGGCATAGGTCGCCTCGTCCAGCTCGAACGCGACACGGTCCGGTGCGAAGAGATGGCCATGCACTTTGCATCCGGTCAGATTTGCAAGCCACGGTTCGAAATCGACGAAGAGTTCGGTGAAGCCTTCGAAGATGGAATAGGGGGCAGCGGTCAGGCCGTTTTCCCAGCCGTCGCGGGGATGCCTGCTTTGCATGACAAGGCCAGGGCGGCCCCGGGTCCGGCGGAGAACGGCGTCTTCAAGCGTCCGGATCAGGCGTCGGGGGCGCGGATCCTCGATGTCGGGGTCGGTCCCGTCGGGCGCGAGGAATGTGTCATAGAGCAGGTCGGCGCGGTTCCAGATCTTGCGCGCCACGAAGCATCGGGAGGTTTGCAGGGCTTTGAGATGGTCGTTGTAGAACATGTTGGGTTTGCCCTGAAAGTCGAACTTGGAGAGGGTCAAGGAGCGGCTTTCGATCGTCTTGGAATGACGACGCGCGAGGGTCTGGAAGTAGCTTTCGTCGGGGATCCAGACATGGCGGAAGAAGCGGTCGTACTCGTCCAGTTTGGGATCGGCGAAGATCGCCTCGAGCGTCTGCCGGGTCAGGCACCACCATTGCGAGCCCAGATGCGGTTCGATCCCGTCCGGGCAGCGGCGTTTGAATTTGAGGCGCCGCTGCAATTTGACATAGGCGTCGAAGAGGCGGCGCTGTTTGCGCCATGAGAACGGGAAGCGGAAGGTGAAGCGTTCCGCGTCGAGCCCGCCGATGGCCCAGCGCACGTCGGCGGAGGTGGCACTTTCGATGAAGTCGGTGGCGGGATGCGCGTCGAGATAAGCCTGAAGATCCCGGATCGGGCGCAGGGGCAGGCAGGAGCCGGAGCATAGATAGACGCGGCTGGCCTCGGGGAACTCCGCCAGAAGCTGGGCGGCTGCGGCCTTGGTCGCCCGAACGAGGCCCCAGCTGCCCCATTCGCAGCGGAAGCGCTTAGAGAAACGGACGTCCTGAAGGTCGCTCAGGGCGGTGACGAGGTTGTCGTAAGTCTTGGCGGGAACATGCTCGTCGATATGCAGGACGACGGGGCAACCGGCCGCGGACCAGTGGCGCACCACCTGTTCGACGCGGTCGAATGCGGTATGGGCCAGCATGACGACGCCGAGGGTCATACCCAGTTCCCCTTGGACATAAGACCCAGAACCTCGAGTTGGCGCCAATCGCGGTATTTGTCGGACCACGGGCACCAGAGGTCGAGTTCTTCGTCCAGGCCCTCGGCATAGGCGCGGTATTCGTGGCTGCCCGCATAGTGCTGCTTGCGCTCAAGCTCTTCGGTGGCCTTGTCGCCGAACGTGTCGAGAAACTTGGTGTGGAGCAGGACGCCGGAGGCCTTTTCCCCTCCGTATTCGTCATAGACGAGGTTCAGGCCGCGCGGGAGCAGCGTGTGGGTGGAGCTGATATAGACGTAGGCCTTGTTCCACTTGACCAGCGGGATCTTGTTCAGCGCGGGGGCGCGTCCCGGCAGGTCGGTGAAGAACTTGCGCATGCGGGGGCCGCCCTGGATCCAAAGGTTGCCGTAGCGCTTGTTCTTCTTGACCGTGTAGTTGCCCGCATCGAACCAGTTGGCGACCTCGATCGGGTTCTGGCCGCGCTGGTAGGGATGCGCGTCGAGCCGACCCTTGGGGTAGAGATCCAGCAGCATCGCGCTGAAGGAGCGGATCGAGGAGGCGTCGAGCCAGTCGGTGAGCGCCCTCATGGGGCGGGTGTCGCAGAACGGATAAACGAAGAGCTCGTCGGGATCGACGGTGAGGCACCAGTGGCCTTGGGCGTGGCGGATCTGGAGCCAGGTCAGCCAATCGACCCCGAAGCGCGCGCGCTTGTAGCTGGCCGTCGTGGTCCAGAGCGAGACGTCAGGCTGTTCGGCGAGATATTCGCGTCCGCCATCGGTGCTGTCATTGTCGACCATCAGGAAGTGCTGGACGCCAAGGTCGCGGTAATATTGCAGGAAATGCGGAAGGCGCACATTCTCGTTCCGGAAAGTGCTGAAGACGAGGATGTCGCCTTTGGCGATCTGCCCTGTCTTGTCCGAGACAGGTTTGAGGTCGCGCCCTTTGCGATAGGCGCGGATGCGCCATCGCTTGCGCTGAAGCCGTAGCTTGTAGGATTGGATCACGCCCAACCTGTTACCTCGCCCTACACCTGACCGCTTGTTTGTGAGCCGCCTGCTGCGTCCAAGACAAGCGCGAAATGGCTGTCCCAGTCTGGCGGGGTGACCGGATCGGGGCGATCTGCCCTTTTCATCTGCGCAAGGCGGCGGATTTCGGCCCGCCACGTATCGAAGTCCGAGAGGTCCGCGTAGATCGCGACGTCCCCGAGCAGCTCTTGCGTGACGGGAAGCGGTGCGCAGAGAACCGGCGTGCCGCGCGCAGCCGCTTCAAGCGGGGGGAGACCGTAGCCTTCGGCGAGGCTGGGCCAGAGGAACGCGGTGGCCCGTTCGAGGATCGCGGCGACGGCGCCGTCAGACAGATCGGGGCATTCGAAGACAGTGCGGTTCATCATCGGGGAGGTGTCCAGGCGAACGAAGACATCCTCGTTCCGCCAGCCGCGATGGCCGCAGATGAGGAGCGTCGGGGCGTCTTCGCCGAGCTGCTCCCACAGATCGAGGAGGAAAGCATGGTTCTTGCGGGGTTCGATGGTTCCGAGTGTGACGAAGACCGGACCGTCCATGGGAAGATTGGCGGGGATGTCGTTCGGGGCCGGATCGGGAAGGTCGACGCCAATGGGGGCGACAAGGCCGGGCGGGATAGGTCCCGTGGCATGGCGGGCGACGTCGGTGCGGGTCTGGTCGGAGATGTAGATCAGACGGTCTGCGTGTTTTACGGCAGCGCTGAGTTTGGCCTCGAAGATCTCGGGCGTGCCCTCTTTTTGCAGATCAGGCAGATCGAGGGGGATCGTGTCGTGGAGCAGGATCGTGATCGTGCAGTCCTTGAGGGCCGTGAGGTGCCGGTCGGTCAGATTGGTGTGACCTACATTGAAGTAGCGGCAGCCTTGCGGCATTGCGCGCCGGATCGTCCAGGCAAGGGCAAAGCGCGGAGCTCGCGCCTTGGCGAGACGGCGTAGGGCGCTGGTGTCGAGAGGTGCAACGGGGTCGGTGAAGGCCTGAAGGACATGGCGCATCCCGGCGCGGTCCAGCAGGAGATATCCCAGCCGCGTCCGGACCAGACCAAAGACGCTTTCGGGGCGATCGCAAAAGGCGCGCAGGTAGGCGCGTTCGACCCGGTCGATCCCGGTCAGTACCTTGCCCGACCGCGAGACAAGCCGCGTCAGGTCGAGGCACAGAGCCGGATCAGCGATCGTATCCTCCGTTCTGGTGCCAGCGCCATGCGTCTTTGATCATCTGGGACATCACCGAGCGGTCCGGCTCCCAACCGAGGAGGGATTTGGCCTTTTCGCTGCCCGAGACCAGTTTGACGCAGTCACCCGGCCTGCGGTCACCTTCGGTTACGGGGACGGCGCGGTTGGTGACTTCGGCGGAGCGGTCGATGACCTCGCGGACCGAGAATCCCGTGCCCGTGCCAAGGTTGAAGACCTCGCTGTCCTTGCCGTCCTGAAGCCATTTGAGGCCGAGGACATGCGCCTCGACCAGGTCCATGACGTGGACGTAATCGCGGATGCAGGTGCCATCGGGCGTATCGTAATCGGTGCCGTAGACCGTGAGCGCGTCGCGCTTGCCGTCGATTGCATCGAGCATTAGCGGGATGAGATGGGTTTCGGGCTGGTGGAATTCGCCCACCTCGCCGTCCGGATCGGCGCCAGCGACGTTGAAATAGCGGAAGATCACCGATTTGAGCCCGTAGGCCGTGCCGAAATCGGTCAGCATGTCCTCGATCGCGCGTTTGGAGCCGCCATAGGCGTTGATCGGGCGTTGCGCGCTGTCTTCGTCGAGGACGACGCCGTCCTGATCGCCATAGGTCGCGCAGGTCGAGGAGAAAACGAAGTTCTTGCAGCCCGCAGCGACGGCCGCTTCAATCAGGTTGAGGCTGCCAAGGACGTTGTGGCGCCAGTATAGGCCGGGATCGGACATGCTTTCGCCGACCTGGCTGAGGGCGGCGAAATGGAGGACGGCGACGGGTTTATGCTTGGCGAAGACCTCGTCCAGGCGGGCGCGATCAGCCAGATCACCCTCTTCGAACGGGCCGAACTTGACCGCGTCGCGCCAGCCCGTGAGCAAGTTGTCGAAGGTGATCGGCTGATAGCCCGCGCGGGCCAGAGCCTTGCAGGCATGCGAGCCGATATAGCCGGCTCCTCCTGTGACGAGAACCGGCGTCATGGGCGTTACTCGGCGGCCTGGCGCGAGCCGACCGTGCCTTCGAGATACTGCATCAGCTCGTCGCGCAACTCGTCCCGGGCGAGGCCGAAGGCGACTGTGGCTTGCAGATATCCGGCCTTGTTGCCGCAATCGAAGCGCTGTCCCTGGAAGCGGAAGCCGTGCACGCCTTCATCGCCCCCGATTTCAGCGGCGATCGCATCAGTGAGCTGGATCTCTCCGCCCGCGCCGGGTTTGAGCGTGCCGAGATTGCGCATGATGGCCGGGGTCAAGATGTAGCGGCCGATCACGGCGAGGTTCGACGGAGCTTCGCCCGCGGGGGGTTTTTCGACCATTTCGCTGACTTCGAAGATCTGGCCGTTCTCCTGCTTGATGCCGAGTACGCCGTAGGACGAAGTCCGTTCGGGGGCGACTTCCATGGCGGCGACCACGCTGCCGCCGGTTTCGGCATGCGCCTCGACCATTTGCTGGAGACAGGGCTTTTCGGCGGCGATCACGTCATCGGTCAGGATGACGGCGAAAGGTTCGTCGCCCACGAGCCGACGGGCGCACCAAACGGCATGACCAAGGCCCAGCGCCTTGTGCTGGCGAATATAGGCGATGGCGCCGTCTTCCATATTCGTGGCCTTGAGCGTCTCGAGCAGCTTGGTCTTGTTCGCATTGGCGAGCGCTGTCTGAAGCTGTGGGGCGTGGTCGAAATAATCCTCGAGCGCGCCCTTGCCGCGGGATGTCACGAAGATGAACTCTTCGATGCCAGCGGCGCGCGCCTCGTCGATCGCATACTGGATCAGCGGTCTGTCCACGAGCGTCATGATTTCCTTGGGGATCGATTTGGTCGCCGGCAGGAATCGGGTTCCGAGGCCGGCGACCGGAAATATCGCCTTGGTTACCTTACGCGTCATAACAAAACCTTTCTCAAAATGTGCCGGTCGTCGCGGCATGTCATACTCAGTTTCTGCACATGCGAAAAGGTGCCACGACCGGCGGGAACAGATTTCAGCCTAGACCAAGCGGAGCTCTGCCGCACCCCTGACTTCCGCCACGCGGTCGACTTCCTGTTTTGCCCGTTTCTTGCGCGATTTCAGGATAAGCCGGGGGCCGCTGCGTTTGACCCGGCCAAAGAGGCCGCCGGTCTGGAGCCAGTATCCCTCTGACGTGAAACGAAGTTTATGCGGTCTCATGGTTGGTTTCATTACGTAGACGGTGACGATATGGCCCTCTTCGACCGCCGTTTTGGCCTTGGGGCTCAGCTTGCCATGACGCCGTCCCGCGAACGCAATGGAGGTGCCGGTGCTGGCCTTACGTTTCAGGGGGCGGAAGGAGGTGGCGTCCTGCAGGATCGGGGAGAGCGGCAAGAGCGGGCGCTCCAGACCGGCCTGCCAACCCGCATCAAAAGAGCGCATCAGCCGTCTGACATCGCGCGGCTCGAGCGCGCCGCTGACAAGTGCGCGGTCAATGCGGGCTTTTTGCTCGGCCCTGAACTGGGCGCGGCGCGGGGCAGGATCGAGGCCGGGTTGATGGCGGTTGAGAAAGACGGCCTGGCTCGCCGCGATCTCGAAGAGATCGAGCGGAGTGCGGTCGCTGCGGCGGCGGGCGCTTTGCCGGTAGCCGTGATGGACCTCGGCCAGAGGGACGATGGCGGTCAGCGCGTTGAGGGCGCCGAGCCGGAGATTGAGATCGCTTTCGTCGAGAAAGAAGTGATAGGCCGGATCGAAGCCGCCCAGATCCGAGATCATCACTCGGCGATAGGCCATGTTGCAGCCTTCGGTCTTGATGCCATGGCCCGGCGTCGGCTCGAGAATGACGGGATCCGATCCGGCGAGGATGATCGGAGCGGACACGCCATCGGGGCCAATATCGCGCGCTTGCCATTGGTAGCTGATCCCGTTGCGCCCTCGGACGAAGCCGCCCGCCGCCGAGATAGTGGGGCTGTCGAACGGGTCCGTTAGATGGGCGAGCCAATAGGGTTCGGGAACGGCGTCGTCGTCGATGAAGGCGACGATCTCTCCGGCGGAGGCAGCGATGCCGCGATTGCGGGCGGCGGCGATATTGGCCTCGTCGAAGGGGATGACCTTGATGCGATCGGTCCAGCCCATCGATTCGATGGCCTCGACCCCTGCCTGATCGGTGACGACGACAACCTCGAATGCGGGATAGATCAGTTGCTCGAGACCGGTCAGACACAGACGCAGGGCGTCCGGTCGCTCGCGGGAGACGACGATGACGCTGACCGTCTTTGCCGTCATTCCATCCCCATCTCGGCCATCATGGCCTCGATCTTCGGGATATCCTCGGGGTTGTTCAGCTCCCAAAAGAGACGGTCCCGCGCCTCGACCTCGACGCAGGCGATGCGGCGGCCGTTTTCAAGAAAGCGCAGCTGTTCGAGCCCTTCGAGCCGTTCGAGCGGACCGGTCTGCCATTGGGGGTAGGAGGCCAGCACATCGGCGCGGTAGGCGTAGACGCCCACGTGATGAAAGACGGGAGTGGGATCGGCGGGGCCGTAGCTGTCCGGCAGGAAGGGGATGACTTCCTTAGAGAAGTAGAGCGCGTTGCCTTGCGCGCCGAAGACAGCGGTCGTTCCGCCGACGCGCCCTGCCCTGCGATCGGCCAGCAGATCCGAAAGCGTCTTGCCGTCGCAGCGCAGAACCGGGGTGGCGAGTTGCGCCTCGGGATCGGCTTTGAGGGCGGCGACCAGATCTTCGATGAACCAACTGGGCGTGAGCGGCGCGTCGCCTTGCAGATTGACGACAATCTCGTGGCTGGCGCCGAGGACCTGATGCGCTTCGGCGCAGCGTTCGGTTCCGTTGCGGCAATGCTCTGACGTCATGACGACATCCGCGCCGAAGCCTTCTGCCGCCTTGCGGATCCGGTCGTCATCGGTGGCCACGACGATGCGGTCGATGCCCTGCACCTCGCGCGCGGCGCGCCAGGAGCGTTCGATGAGGCTACGCGACCCGCCACCCGCGCCGCGCAGAGCCGCGAGCGGTTTTCCGGGGTAGCGGGACGAGGCGTACCGGGCCGGGATGACGATGAGGACCGACATCATTCAGGTCTCTTGAGATCGACCCCGGGCGCATGAGCGATAAAGAAGGGATTCGCGAAGTCGGATTTTCCGTAACGCAGCGGGGTATGGTCGTCGAAACGGATCACGTCGCCGCCTGCCCCGGCAAGGACGGCGTGGCCCGCTGCGGTGTCCCATTCCATCGTGCGGCCGAGGCGGGGATAGAGGTCGGCCTCTCCTGTCGCGACGAGGCAGAATTTGAGCGAGGATCCGGCGCTTTTGGTTTCGTCGCTTTTGTAGTGCGAGAGGTAATCGTCAGTTGCCTGATCGCGGTGCGATTTGGAGGCAACGATCCGAAGCGCATCATTGTCAGGGGCCGAAACCTTGATCGAGTGCGTGGTGCCGGGCTTCGCGGCGTCAAATGGGCCCTCTTCCTCGACCGAGGTGCCATTCGCATCGGTATAAAAGAGGCGATCCTTGGCGGGCGCATAAACGACGCCGCGAACAGGAGCGCCGTCCGCGACATAGGCGATGTTCACGGTAAAATCGCCGCGCCGCTTAATGAACTCTTTCGTGCCGTCGAGAGGATCGACGATCAGGAAGGTCGCGGTGTCGAGCGCGTGGGTCTTGGATTGTTCTTCGGTGACGAGGTCCACATCCGGAAAGGCTGCGCGCAAACCCGCCGAGATGATCCGGTCGGCGGCTTTGTCAGCTTCGGTAACGGGGCTTTCGTCGTCCTTGAGATCGACGCCGAAATCGTCTTTCCCGTAGATTTCCATGATTTTCTCGCCCGCCTCGATCGACAGGCGGCGGCAGACGGTCATCAGTTTCTCGAAATCCATGCGGAGCGGCCTCTCGTCAACGTGTAATTGTCAGATCCGAACCAAGTCCTTATGGTTGGGCGTCAATGGTTCAGCAAGATCTCGATGCGACCATGGTCCAACAGCCGCCGATTGCAGGATAACCAGCCGCCGTGTTCGAACAGACCAGGCCAACTTCGAAGACACGTTCCGCATGGGCGTTGCTGGAGCTGATCTATCACGCGACGGTGCGCGAGATCCGGAAGGATTACAGCAACGCGCTGATCGGGTTGATCCTGAATATGGTGCAGACGGTGACGCTGGTCTTCGCGTTCTTCCTGCTATTTGTCGTGATCGGGATCAGGGGATCGCCGGTTCGCGGCGACTTCTTGCTTTATATCATGTCGGGGATCTTCATCTTCATCGTGCATGTGAAGACGGTTTCGTCGCTGATCACGGCGGAGGGGCCATCGTCGCAGATGATGAAACATGCGCCGATGAACACCATCGTCGCTATTCTGGCGGCGGCGTTCGGTCAGCTTTATATCCAGATCCTGTCGGTGCTCGCCGTTCTTTATATCTACCACATCGCTTTCACGCCGATCACGATCCACAATTTCGCCGGGGCGGCGGGAATGCTGTTTCTGGCCTGGTTCACGGGCGTTGCGGTCGGGGTGGTCTTTATCGCGATCAAACCCTGGGCGCCCCAGTTCGTGACCGTGGCGTCGGCGGTTTATAACCGGGTCAACATGATCGCGTCGGGCAAGATGTTTCTGGCCAATTCGCTTCCGAGCGCGCAGTTGCAGCTGTTCGACTGGAACCCCCTTTTCCACATTATCGATCAGGCGCGGGGCTATACGTTTCTCAACTATAACCCGCATTATACATCGGTGAGCTATCCGCTTCAGGTCGGGATCGCGCTGATTATGATCGGGCTGATGGCGGAATTCTATACCCGCAAGACCGCGTCCCTGTCCTGGGATGCGCGCCGCTAGGGAGGCCTCAGGCTATTTCGGCGGATGGGCGCGCCGGATAACGGGGCTCGCGATGCGGTCGTTAATAGGGATGTCCCAAACGGCGGCGGTTCCGGAGGCGGTGAACACCTTTACCAGGTCGGGGAGGGTCGAGAGGTCGGCGACGGTCTCTCCGCCGAGGCCGAAGCCGCGCGCGATGGCGGCAAGATCGGTACGGCCAAAGACGGCGCCCTCGTCGGACAGACCCTCGGCGCGAAGCTTGTGGATCTCGGATCCGTAAGCCCCGTCGTTCAGGGCGACGATCAGGATGTTCAGGTTGTGGCGCTGGATCGTCTCGAGCTCCTGGATGTGCATCAGGAGGCTGCCGTCTCCGTCGAACATGACGACCGGCACGTCGGGGCGGGCAAGGGCGACGCCCATGGCAAAGGAGATGCCGTTGCCGATAGCGCCGAATTCGCGGATCGTGAGGAACTCTTCGTAGGGGCGGCGCGGCATATGGGCGGCGTAGTAAGAGCAATGGCCTGATGAGTTGACGAGCTGCCAGCCGTCCGGCAATGCGGCATCGAGAGCCGCGATTGCATCCCGTGGATCGTGGGTGCCGGGGCGGGAATCGGCAGGGGCGCTGTCCGAGACGCGCGTTGCGATGGCGTTGGCAAGATCGGGGTTGCGGCGTTGGATCTGGCGCGGCGGCAGGACATCGAGGAGCGCTTCGACGCCGAGGCGGGCATCGGCGCGCAGATGGGATTGGGCGGCGATGCGGCCTTGGCTGACCGCGACCGGATCTGTGTCGATCTGGAGCACATCGGCTTTGGGCCAGAGCTTGCCGCCATCGGAATTGTGTTTGGAGAGCGAGCCGCCGACGGCGATGATGAGGTCGGCCTCGGCGCAGACCTCCCAGGCGAGGTCGGTGGCGAAACCGCCGAGGATGCCAAGGCTGAACGGCTCGTCATGGAAAAGACCGCGCGCCGGAAGGGTCGTGCCGAGCGGCGCGTCGCAGCGTTCGGCGAGCGCGCGGCAAGCCTCGGCGGCGTGGGTGGCGCCGAGGCCTGCCATGACGACGATCTTCTTCGCCGCGGCGATCGTCTTGGCGGCCTCTACGACATCGTCCGGATGGGGCGGCATCGGGGAGGGTTTCGGCAAGAGCTGGTGGGATGGGATCGGCAGGGCTGCGTCCCGGGCTTCGAGATCCTGAAGGTCGAAGGGAATGCCGAGGACGACGGGACGCCGTTCGCGGCGGGCCTGAAGGAAGGCGTCGCGGGTCGCGGTGGCGATCCGTCCGGGCCAGTGGATGGAGTGATAAGCCGCGCCGGTGGCAATGACGAGGGGAGCCTGGTCGATCTGCTGGTTGTACCAGGCGGCCTTAAGCGGTGGTTCTCCGGCGATGACGACCAGCGGCAGGCGCGCGCGGACGGCGGCGGGAAGGGCGGTCATCAGCTGGGTCAGGCCCGGGCCGCAAGTGACGGTTGCGAGGCCCATATCGCGGGTCTTGCGCGCATAGGCCATGGCGGCAGCGACGGCGCAATGTTCGTGCCGAACGTAGATCATGGTGCAGCCCGCCTCGGACAGGCGGGTGGCGAAGTTCATGTTCGCGTCGCCGAGAAGGCTGAAACAGGTGCCGATCTTTTCCTGGGCGACAACGTCGGCGAGCAGATCAAAATTGTGTCTCACGACAGGATGTCCTTTGGGATCATGACCTCTCCACGCGCGATGAGGCGGGCGGTACGGGTCACGCCGGCGGAGATGAAGTCGAAGCCATCGGTGGCGTCGTAGTGGACGTGGACCTCCATGAGACCGGAGGGATGCTCGATTTGCACGGTGAGGGGGGAGGGGCGCGGCGTCATCAGACCCTCGGCCACGGTGCCGGGGGCCAGCGCGCAGGCGGCGAGGCATTGACCGCCGGTGATGGCGAGCGTCGGGTGGGTCGTCCATGGCATGAAGTAGCGAGCGGCGAAATCGCCACCGGCTTTGGCGGGCGTGACAAGGCCGATCTTGGGGATGACGGAGGCGCTGACATCGCCAAGGCCCATCCGCTCTCCGGCCTTAAGGCGGAGCGCTTCGAGGCGAGTGAAGAGATCTGCGCTGGCATCGAGATCGGCCTGGCTTTCGTAGCCGGTGATCCCGAGATCGGAGGCGCGGGCGATCATCATGGGCATGGCGACGTCGATCAGCGTGGTGTCGATCCCGTCGATGACGTCGACAGGAGAGCCGGTGGGAAACATCTTGCCGGTGCGCGCGCCGGTGATCTTGGTAAAGGTCATCGCGACAGGCGCGGCGGTGCCGGGAACACCGTCGATGGCGGTGTCTCCGTCATAGGTAACGGCGCCGTTTGGGGTCTGGATGTCCACGTGGACGATCGCTCCGGTATTGACGGCGCGGATACGGACGGAGGTGACGTCACCTGCAACGGGAACGAGGCCCATTTCGATGGCTGCGGGTCCGACGCCGACGAGGACGTTTCCGCAGGTGGGTTTGTAGTCCACCTCGTGCTTTTCGACGGCGACCTGCGCGAAGAAGTAGTCGACGTCCGCCTCGGGATCGTCGGAGACGCTGAGCATTCCAACCTTGGTTGTCGTCGCGTTGCCGCCGCCGAGGCCGTCAATATTGCGAGGATGGCCGCCGCCCATAGCCGAGATGAGAACTTTGGACAGATGGTCGAGATCCTCGGGCAGATCGGAGCGGTGGAAGACCGCGCCGCGGGAGGTGCCGCCGCGCATAAGGAGAAACGGGATCGGGGTCTGGGTCATGTGAAGGGCCATGGAAGATCGAGGAACGATTGCAGAAGTCCCGGCGGGAAGTCGCGGTTGAGCACGTAGGCGAAGCCGAGGATCGCGGCGATCCCGAGGGTCGAGAGGATGAGTGTGCGGGCCCAACCAAGCCCCACACGGATGCGGAAGAAAGCGAGGAAGAACAGGCCCAGCGCAAGAATGAAGCCAAGGAGCGAGGAGAGAAGCAGAAGGCCGCCGAACCAGCCGAGCGTGGACCAAAGGCCATGGGGGGCGTTTGCATCCTCTCCTGCCGCCTCACGGTCGGCGAATACGTCATCGCCTTCGGGCGCGCGGATCATGCGGAGCAGAACAAGGCAGAGTGCGATGATTCCGACGGTCGCGATGGTGAGCGGGAAGATTTTGTCGGAGGTCAGACGGATCATATAGGCGTTGACCCAAGCCGTAACGGTGTAGGCGAGCAGGACGAGTAGGAAGATCAGCGGAGCACGCTTGGCGCCAGTTTCCACTTCACCTTCCGAACGGATTTGCTTGGCCTGTTTGAGGCCGAGGAAGATGGAGATCAGCGTGAAGACAAGGATCACGATGACGATGGGCGAGGCGACGTAGGCGAAGCCCGCTTCGAAGCTGTCGCGGAAGCGGAAGCTTGCAATCTGGTGGGCCTGATTGGCGAATTTCTCGGCCGGGTGGGACAGGACGAAGCCGATCAGGAAGGCCGGGCGCGACCAGTCGAAGCGGCGCAGGAAGATGCCGAGAAGCCCGATGGAAAAGAGCGCGACGAGATCCCCGAGGCTTTGACGGGATTGGAAGGCCGCGAAGGCGATCATCATGAAGAGGAACGGCGCCAGAAGGGAGAAACGGATCGTCGTCAGCTTGGCGATGCCGCCGGAGAGCGCGATGCAGAGGCCAGCGCCAAAGACGTTGGCGAGCGCGAGGGACCAGACGACGGTGTAGGTGATGTCGAGGTTGTTCTGGATGAGCTGCGGGCCAGCGTCGAAGCCAAGAAGCCCAAGCCCCCCGATGAAAACGGCCATCGAGCCGGAGCCGGGGATGCCGAAGATGAGGGTCGGGACGAGGCCGCCACCTTCCTTGGCGTTGTTCGAGCTTTCGGGGCCGATGACGCCGCGGATCTCGCCCGAGCCAAACTGGCTTTTGTCCTTGGAGCTTTGGACGGCGTGGCCATAGGCGATCCAGTCGACGACAGAGCCGCCAAGGCCGGGGATCACGCCCACGATGACACCGATGACCGAACAGCGGACGGAGAGCCAGATATTGGCCCACCAGTCGCGCACACCTCTGAGCCAGCCCGCGCCGAGAGAGGCCTCTCGCGAGATGGATTGGTCTTGCCGCAGAAGGCTGAGGATCTCGGGGATGGCGAAGATGCCGAGACCGACGATGACAAGGCGGATGCCATCGGTGAGGTAGGGGATGTCGTAGGTCGCCATGCGCAGGCTGCCGCCCGCGCCCGCCTCGCCGATTGTGCCGACGAGCAGGCCAAGGCAGGCGGCGGCCAGACCCTTGAGCGGCAGGCGACCTGCGAGGATCGCGACCATGGACAGGCCGAGGATCGTGATCGCCAGCATCTCGGGCGTGCCGAAGGCGAGGACGAGCGGGCGGGCGATCAGGATGAAGAAGGTGAGAACGGTCGCGCCGAGGAGCCCCCCGAAAAGCGAGGAGGCGAAGGCGGCGGAGAGAGCGCGGGCGGCCTCTCCCTTGCGGGCGAGCGGGAAGCCGTCGAGGACGGTGGCTTGCGATGAGGAGGAGCCGGGGATGCCCATCAGGACACTGGCGAAGGTGTCGGAGGTGGGAACGACCGCGATCAGGCCGACCATGAGGGCGAGGCCTGAGACAGGCTCCATCCCGAACATGAAGGGCAAGACCAGGCTGAGGCCCGCGATCCCGCCGAGGCCGGGAAAGACCCCGACCGACAGTCCCAGAAGGACGCCCGTCATCAGAAAGAGGATCTGGCTGGGCTGCAGGATGAGCGAAAACGCCTCGTGCAGGGCCGGGAGCGCCGTGGTCAGGATGTCCATGGGATGTCTTTCGAAAGGGGACCCCCGCCTAAAGTGGCGGGGGTCATGGCGCCTAGTTCAGGGAGACGCCGTAGGACTCTTCGAGCCAGTTGACGACGAACTCTTTCGCCGCGGGATCGACATTTGTGCCCGACGCAAGCGTGGCTTGGGCGCGGTCGCCGGTCATCTGGGGATAGACGCCAAGACGGGCGGCCGAGAGTTCGGCGAAATCATCGCGCGCGATGACGTCGTTGAACGCCTGCGTGTAGGTCACGATCTCGTCGTTTGAGGCACCCTTGGGCAGGAAGACCATCTTTTGCGCGGGAAAACCCGCGATCATGAAGGCTTTCCAGGCTTCCCATGCGGGGCCGGATGTTTCGCAGGCCGGGGTCGCTTCGCAGACTTCCTTGAAGGACGGGATGTCGGGGAAGGTCGGGTCGCGGACGATGTTGCCGTCCTCGTCCAGTGCGCCCCAGGTCATCATCGGAACGGCCTGACCGGCCTCGACCAGAGGGGTTACGGAGGAGAGATAGGCCGAGGAGGTCTGGTAGTCGATATTCGCCTCGCCGCGTTCGAACATCAGGCGTCCGTCGCCGCGTCCTTCGATTCCGAAGACCGGTTCGACCGACATGCCCAGCATCTCCCAGGCCAGAAGCGGCACGAGATCGAGGCGGGTTGCGCCCTGCGAGCCGTAGATGAAGTCGGTGTCCTGAAGGGCCGTCACGTCGAGGCCGTCCATCTGGGACGCAAGATCGGGGGGAAGATAGGCCACGCCGCCGGTGCCGGAGGCGAGGACGACGTTCCAGTCGCTGTATTCATAGCGCACCCGGGGATCGTCGAGCAGATAAGGGAATTGCGTCGAGCCGGACGAGCCGAAGATCAGCGTGCCGTTGTGGTCCTCGGCATCCTGTTCCTGAAACCAGTTGGCGCCTCGGGTCGAGCCTGCGCCGGGCATGTATTCGACGACGACCGTCGGATTGCCGGGAAGCGCCTCGCTGAGAAGTGGGGCGTAAAAGTTGGCCCATTTGGCCGAGCCGCCGCTTTCCGAGAACGGAATGATGAAGCGGACGGTTTCGTCCGTCAGGTCGATGCCGTGGCCTGCGGCATTGGCCGATGTCGAGAGTGCTGCCACACCAGTGGCTGCGGCCAGGGCCATGCCCCGAGCCGTTTTCGAGATGGTCATTCAGTTCCTCCCATAGGTGACACGCGATTTTGCGCGTCTTAGTGTCAGCGGTGATCAACCGCGTGATCCCGCAACGATGCGTTGTGAAACTTGCGTGAACCTTTCGGAGATCAAAATTGCGTATTGCCATCGTCGAGGACAACAGAGCGGTCGCGCGCGGGATCGCGTATCGGCTTCAGGATCGAGGGCATGCCACTGATGTCTTGCATGATGGGGGGGATGCGGATGATTTCCTGAACGGGGATGGCAATGATCTGATCGTTCTGGATGTGAACCTGCCGACGCTGAGCGGTATGCAGGTTTTGCGCAACCTCAGAGCGCGGGGCGATGCGCGGCCCGTCCTGCTGCTGACAGCAAACGATCAGGTGGCCGACCGGGTCGCGGGGCTGGATGCCGGTGCGGACGACTATCTGGTCAAGCCGTTTTCCATGGAAGAGCTCGAAGCGCGGCTTCGTGCACTCGCCCGGCGTGAAGCCACGGCGCCGACGAAAATGCTCGAGCAGGACGGCCTTGTTCTGGATCCGACCGGCCTCTCCGTGCGCATCGGAGGGACGGATCTTGATCTGCCGCGGCGGGAGTTGATGCTGCTCGAAGCTCTGCTCCGACAACGGGGGCGTACGGTCTCGAAATCGGCGCTGATGGACCGGATCTACGGGACGGGTGCCGATATCGACGCCTCTGCCATCGAGGTGCATGTCTCCCGGCTTCGCAAGCGGCTGAAGCCGCATGGGTTCGAGATTCAGGTCAGCCGGGGGCTTGGCTATCGTCTGGCCCGGCAAGAGATCAGCTGATGTCGCTGCGGCTGAGGCTTTTCCTTATCATTGTCTGCCCGCTATTGCTGGTTGCGCTGGCCCTAGGCTTCTGGAGGGTCGCGCAGGCTGAAGCAACGGCGGAAGAGCTGTTTGACCGCGATCTTCTCTTTACCGCTGTTGCGGTGGCGCGGGACGTTGCGCTGCTCGACGGGGATGCGGTGTCGCGGGAGACCGGTGCGTTGCTGAGCGATGCGGCAGGCGGACCGATACGTTATCACGTCTACGCGCCGGATGGCGTGTTTGTGACGGGATATGCCGTGCCGCCCATCCCGGTGAGCGGCGTGCCGGAGACGGAGGCGCCGTTCGTTCTTTACGACGGGATCTACAAGGGTCGCGACGTTCGGGTGCTGCGCCTTTGGGATGTCGGGCAGATCGGCGGTCTGAGCGGAACATTCACGATCACGGTCTGGCAGGATGCGGCGATCCGGCAGGATTACGTGAGGGAGACGGCGATCAACGTCATCGCGGTGATGGCGGCCCTGATCGGTGCGGTGGCACTGTGCGTCTGGTTCGGGGTCAAGCTGGGCCTGAAGCCGCTTCTGGATCTGGAGGACGCGATTTCGCGGCGCAGTCCGGACGACCTGACACCGATCCGGCGGCGCGTGCCGCCCGAAGCGGACGGGATCGTCACGCAGCTCAATTCGCTGATCGGGCAAATCCGGACGACCATGACGGCACAGACCGATTTCATCTCGAACGCGGCGCATCAGTTGCGCAATCCGCTGGCCGGGATCCGGGCGCTGGGCGACAGCATCATGACGGCGGGATCTCTTTCGGCAGCCAAGGCGCGGGCAGGCGATTTGATCGAGGCGGCCGGTCAGGCGAGCGATCTGGCCAACCGTCTGCTGACACTTGAGCGGATGCGGGCCGGGTCTGCCGGAGCCGGGTTCGAGGCGGTCGATCTAGCGGTGATCACGGTGCAGGCTGCGCAGGGCTTTGAAGAGCGGGCGGAGGCCGCTGGCGTCACGGTCGATATCGTCAGGCCGGAGCGGGATTGCCTGATCGACGGGGATCCCGTGATGCTGCGTGAGGCGATCGTCAACCTGATCGGCAATGCGCTGGCCCATGGGGGACCGGATCTGACGCGTCTGTCGATCACACTGGATCGGAGCGGGGATATCGTTCGATTGATGCTTGAAGATGACGGGCGCGGGCTGGAGGAGAAAGATATCGACCGGGCATTGGCCCGGTTCGGACAGGCGCAACCCGGGCGGGGCAGCGGGCTGGGATTGCCGATTGCCGAAGCGGTGGTTGCCCAGCATGGAGGGTCGCTCGCGCTCGATACCGGAGGGCCGGGGTTGCGGGTGACGCTGGACTTTCCGGTGCTCGAGCGGGTCGGAGCAATCTGAAGCGGGTCTACTTCTTGATGAAGAGGCGCGCGGCAAGCGGCGCTCCGGTGATGACGAGGAAGACGCGGGTCAGGTGGTGGACGATGACGACGCCGAGGTCGGCGCCGGCGACGATCGCGAGGATGGTCATCTCGGCCTGACCGCCGGGGGCGAAGGAGAGAAAGCCCTCGACCGGCGGGGCGAGTCCGGTCTGAACGACGATTTCGGTGAAGATGAAGGCCAGAACGGCGAGGATCAGAACGAAGGCGACGCCAGCGAGTACGTCCTTGCGCAGCTCGATCAGAGTGACGCCGACATAGCCGACGCCGATGCCCAGCCCGATGAGGAACTGCGCGGCGAGGATCGCCTCGGCCGGGGGGCGGCTGTTGATGAGACCCAACAGGGAGAGGATCGCCGTCAGGATCATCGGTCCAAGGATCGAGGCGCCGAAAAGACCGATCCGTTCGCCTGCTTTCCAGCCGATCAGCGCCGCCGCGATCATGATCGTAATCTCGGCGAGGGGCAGGTCCCGGGCCGGGGCGCCGAGCGGATTGTCGAGGGTGGCTCCGAAGCCGAAGATGAGGACGGCGGGCGCCACGGTCACCACGATCAGGACGCGGGTCGCGTGGATCAGCGACAGCGCGCGCCCGTCTCCGCCCGCCTCCTGACCGAAGATCACCATGTCCTGAAGCCCGCCGGGCATTGAGGCGTACCAGGCCGTCACTCGGTCAAAGCCGCAGATACGCTCGAAGAATGGAATACCGATCAGCGCGATCACGAGGAGATAGAGCGGCATGAAGGCGACCGATGCCGCCATTTGAGGGAGCTGTCCTACAACTTCGGGGGTGATCGACGCTCCGATCGCGACGCCAAGGATTGTCCGGGCCGCGATGCTGAGCTGGCCGAGGCCGTTCAGAGGGCGTTGCGCGAGAGCCGCGATCAGACAGGCAACCATCGGGCCGAAGAGAAATGGAAGCGGCAAGCCGAGCCACCAGAAGATCGCGACCCCGGCGGATGCGATGAGCACTGTCTCAAGACGACGAATGTGAGGTGACCCATTGCTCGAAATAACCGATTTCTCCATCTTGCGTCCGAGTGTATCCATCTGTATGCAATCTGCGGCAAAGGAGCAAGTTGCTTGGCGAAGTCGGATATTCCTCAGGGTCAGGATGCCTATCATCGGATCATAGCCGAGATTCGAAGCGGTGCGATGGTGCCGGGTGATCGGCTGACCGAGGTGGATCTGGCGGAGCGGTTCGGGATCAGCCGGACGCCGGTGCGCGAGGCGATCCGGCAGCTTGAAGCGGATGGGCTGGTGACGCACACGCCGCGGCGCGGGGCCACGATCCGGACGCTGGGGCCTGCGGAGATTTCCGAGCTTTACGACATGCGCGCGGTTCTGGAAGGCGCAGCGGCGCAGTTTGCGGCGCGGGCGGCGTCGGAGGTCGAGTTGGCAGAGCTCTCCGAGATCCATCAGGCGATGACGAAGACGAGCGATGCGGAGGAGCTTTACCGGCTGAACCAGCATTTCCATGCGGGGCTGCTGGATGCGGCGCGCAACCGGTTCCTGATGAAATCCGTCGCGGCGGTGACGAAGACGCTTCTCATCCTCGGACGCTCAACGATGGAAGAGGGGGATCGGGCCTCGGAGGCGCTATCCGAACATGCAAAGATCCTTGCAGCGCTAGAGGCGCGCGACCCGGAGACGGCAGGGAATGTGATGCGCGCGCATATCGCGGCGGCGCATCGGGCGCGGCTGCGGCAGCTTCGGGATCTTCGCGAGGATCGGGAGATTGCCGATGACGCTTGAAACCGTAGCAGCGCAGCATTGGGACGTCATCGTGGCAGGCGGCGGCAACGCCGCCTTGTGCGCTGCGATCGAGGCGGCGGAAAAGGGCGCGCGGGTGCTTATGGTCGAGGCCGCTCCCCTGCCCTATCGCGGCGGCAATTCGCGGCACACCCGCAACTTTCGCTGCATGCATCGTGGGCCGCTGTCGGTTCTGACGGACAGCTACGGCGAGGACGAATATTTCGACGATCTGCTTCGCGTGACCAAGGCCAATACAGATGAAGGTCTGGCGCGGATGGCGATCCGACTGTCCGAGGAGGCTTTGCCCTGGATGGAGGCGCATGGGATCCGGTTTCAGCCGTCGCTGTCGGGGACGCTGTCGCTGAGCCGGACGAATGCGTTTTTTCTTGGCGGCGGGAAGGCTTTGGTCAATGCCTATTACCGGACGGCAGAGGCTTTGGGCGTGCGGTTTCTTTACGAGACGCAGGTGACCCATGTGCATCTCGCTGGGGACCGGTTCGAGGCGGTGGATCTGCTTTGCGGGGAAGAGATGGCGACGGTCAGCGGGTCGGCCATCGTTCTGGCAAGCGGGGGATTTCAGGGCGATCTGGACTGGCTGGCCAGGGCCTGGGGGCCCGCGGCGCGCAACTTCCTGATCCGAGGGACTCCCTACAATCGCGGGGTCGTTCTGCGCGATATGCTCGATCAGGGCACGCAGAGCGTGGGGGATCCGACGCAGTGTCATGCGGTGGCGATTGACGGGCGCGCTCCGAAATTCGATGGGGGGATCGTCACGCGGCTGGATTGCGTGCCGTTCTCGGTTGTCGTGAATAAGGACGGTGCGCGGTTCTATGATGAAGGCGAGGATGTCTGGCCCAAGCGCTATGCGATCTGGGGCCGGTTGGTGGCCGCGCAGCCACATCAGGTGGCGTTTTCGATCATCGACAATAAGAGCCGGGAGCTGTTCATGCCGTCGGTCTACCCGCCCGAGACGGCGGAGACGATTGACGGGCTCGCGCAACGGCTAGGCCTGCCGGGGGTCAAGCTGCGCGAGACGGTGGAGGCCTTTAACGCGGCCTGCCGGGACGGGACGTTTCATCCGACGGAGCTGGACGGGCTGGCGACGGAGGGGCTGTCGCCGCCCAAGACGAACTGGGCGCGTCCGATTTTGGAGCCGCCGTTTTACGGTTATACCCTGCGGCCCGGTGTGACCTTTACCTATCTGGGTCTGAAGGTCGACGACACGGCGCGGGTGCAAGGCGCCAGCCGCGCGCTGGAGAATGTCTGGGCCGCCGGGGAAATCATGGCCGGGTCGATCCTCGGGCAAGGATATCTTGCCGGGTTCGGCATGACGATTGGAACCGTCTTCGGGCGCATCGCAGGCCGGGAGGCTGCCTCTCATGTCCTATGAAACTCCGGCCCTGACCGAGGCTGCGCGGCAAGTGCAGATCTGCAATGCCTGCCGCTATTGCGAGGGCTATTGCAGCGTCTTTCCGGCGATGTTTCGGGAGCGGACCTTTGCCTCTGGGGATCTGACGCAGCTGGCCAATCTCTGCCACAACTGCCGCGGCTGCTATTACGCCTGCCAGTACACCGAGCCGCATGAATTTGCGCTGAACCTGCCTGCGGCCCTGGCGGAGGCGCGGCGCGAGAGCTGGGAGCGGTTCGCCTGGCCCGGAACCTTGTCGCGGCTCTTCCAACGAAGCGGTGTTGCCGTCGCGGCGGCGCTGGTTCTCGGCGTGGTGCTTTTGTTCGCGGCGATCCGGGCGGTGCCGGATACAGGGAACGGGTTCTACGCCTACATGTCCCATGCGCTGATGGTTGCGATTTTCGCGCCTGCCTTTCTGGCTCCGCTCGTCGTGATCGGTATCGGGCTGAGGCGCTATTGGGCGGAGGTCGGAGGGCAGCGGGTTCAATGGTCCGATCTGCGCAACGCCGGGCGGAGCGCCGCGACGATGCGCAACCTGAGCGGCGGTCAGGGACAAGGCTGCAACTTCGAGGATGAGGATCGATTCACGAATACGCGGCGCTATCTGCATCAAGCGACGATGTGGGGCTTTTTGCTGTGCTTTGCGTCGACCTCGTCAGGGACGGTGCTGCATTACGGGTTTGGTCTGGAGGCGCCTTATGGGCTTTTCAGCTTGCCTAAGCTCCTTGGGGTTCCGGGCGGAATCCTGCTGACCGTCGGGGCGTTCGGGCTGGCCTGGCTGAAGACGAAGGCGGATCCTGCCTTGGGTGCTGCGCATCTTTGGGGGGGCGAGATGGCCTTTGTGTTGTTGCTTGGCCTGACCGGGGCGACGGGGCTGGCGCTTTATGCGGCGACGGGAACGGGTGCGGTTCCGGCTTTGCTTGCCATTCACCTGGGCGCGGTTCTGGCCCTTTTCCTGACGACACCCTATTCGAAGATGGCCCACGGCTTTTACAGGTTTGCGGCTCTCGTCCGCGATGCCCAGATTGCGCGGCGGACCGGCACCGCGGATTAGGGAAAAAAGACCGAACGTCACCCCGCCCTCTGGTTGCAGGCCCATTTCGGCAGCACTATATACGCCCGAGCCGCGCAGAAGAGTTTCATTCTGCGCCTGACCAAATGGTGCGGATGCCGACTTGGGTCCGCATTTCTCACATCGCCTGACGAAAGAGGGATATGAATATGGCTAAAGTAATCGGTATCGACCTTGGAACGACGAACTCCTGCGTTGCGATCATGGACGGCTCTCAGCCCCGCGTGATCGAGAATGCGGAAGGCGCTCGGACCACGCCGTCGATCGTGGCCTTCACCGATGAGGAACGCCTCGTCGGTCAGCCTGCCAAGCGGCAGGCGGTCACCAACCCTGACAACACAATCTTTGGCGTGAAGCGCCTTGTCGGCCGCCGGTTCGACGATGCGGATCTGGCCAAGGACAAGAAGAACCTTCCGTTCAACGTGGTGAATGGCGGCAACGGAGATGCCTGGGTCGAAGCGAAGGGCGAGAAGTATTCGCCGTCGCAGATCTCGGCTTTTATCCTTGGTAAGATGAAGGAAACCGCCGAGAGCTACCTTGGCGAAGAGGTGACGCAGGCCGTCATCACGGTTCCTGCCTATTTCAACGACGCCCAGCGTCAGGCCACGAAGGATGCGGGCAAGATCGCGGGCCTTGAGGTTCTGCGGATCATCAACGAGCCGACTGCGGCTGCGTTGGCCTATGGCCTCGACAAGAAAGAGACGCAGACGATTGCTGTCTATGACCTTGGCGGCGGTACGTTCGACGTGACGATCCTTGAGATCGACGACGGCCTTTTCGAAGTGAAGTCCACCAACGGGGACACGTTCCTGGGCGGTGAAGATTTCGACATGCGGATCGTCAATTACCTGGCCGGTGAGTTTAAGAAAGAGAATGGCATCGATCTGACGAAGGACAAAATGGCGCTTCAGCGGCTCAAGGAAGCTGCCGAGAAAGCGAAGATCGAACTGTCGAGCTCGTCCCAGACCGAGATCAACCAGCCGTTCATCTCGATGGATCCCAATGGCGGCCAGCCGCTGCACCTCGTCGTCAAACTGACGCGGGCCAAGCTGGAAAGCCTTGTCGGCGATCTGATCAAGCAGTCGATTGCACCCTGTAAGGCCGCGCTGAAGGATGCGGGGCTGTCTGTGGGCGATATCGACGAGGTCGTGCTGGTCGGTGGTATGACGCGGATGCCCAAGGTCATCGAGGAGGTGACCAAGTTCTTCGGCAAGGAGCCGAATAAGGGTGTGAACCCTGACGAGGTCGTCGCGATGGGCGCCGCCATTCAGGCCGGTGTTCTGCAAGGCGACGTCAAGGATGTGGTTCTGCTGGACGTCACTCCGCTGTCGCTGGGGATCGAGACGCTGGGCGGTGTATTCACCCGCCTGATCGACCGGAACACGACGATCCCGACGAAGAAGTCGCAGATCTTCTCGACCGCCGAGGACAACCAGAACGCGGTGACGATCCGCGTCTTCCAGGGTGAACGTGAGATGGCATCGGACAACAAGATGCTGGGTCAGTTCAACCTCGAGGACATCCCGCCTGCCCCACGCGGCATGCCGCAAATTGAAGTGACGTTCGATATCGATGCCAACGGCATCGTGTCGGTCGGCGCGAGCGACAAGGGCACCGGCAAGGAGCAGAAGATCACGATCCAGGCCTCTGGCGGATTGTCCGATGATGACATCGAACAAATGGTCAAGGATGCCGAAGAGAATGCGGAGGCCGACAAGGAGCGCCGCGAGCTGGTCGAGGCGAAGAACCAGGCGGAGAGCCTTATTCATTCGACCGAAAAGTCGATGGAAGAGCATTCCGACAAGGTCGATCCGACCACGATCGAGGCGATCGAACTGGCCATTGCTGCGCTCAAGGACGATCTGGAGACCGAGGATGCCGGCAAGATCAAGTCGGGCATCCAGAACGTGACCGAAAGCGCCATGAAGCTGGGCGAGGCCATCTACAAGTCGAGCCAGGAAGAGGCGGCTGGTGAGCAGCCCGCCCCCGAAGACGGGCCTGGCGGTGTGGATGACGACATCGTGGACGCCGATTTCGAAGATCTCGGCGACGACGAAAACAAGCGCGCGTCGTAAACGCATAACCGCTTGAGAGGCCGGCCCGTCAGACCGGGCCGGCCTTTGCGTTCCGAAAGGTAACGACCGATGTCAAAGCAAGATTACTACGAAACGCTCGGGGTCTCGAAAGGCGCATCTGCCGACGAGATCAAGAAAGCCTATCGCCGAAAGGCGAAGGAGCTTCATCCCGACCGCAACTCCGACAACCCGAATGCCGAAGCCCAGTTCAAGGAAGCCAACGAGGCCTACGAGGTTCTGAAGGACGCTGACAAAAAGGCAGCCTATGACCGCTTTGGCCATGCCGCTTTTGAAGGCGGTATGGGCGGCGCGCGGCAAGGCGCGGGTGGATTTCAGGGTCAGGGCGATTTCGCCTCGGCATTTTCCGATGTGTTCGACGATCTCTTCGGCGATATCATGGGCGGCCAACGTGGCGGCGGCGGACGGCGCGCGGCGCGTGGATCGGATCTGCGCTATAACCTCAGGATCACTCTGGAGGATGCCTATTCTGGTCTTCAGAAGACCATCAATGTGCCGACAGCTGTCAGCTGTACCGCCTGCAATGGGAATGGTGCCGAAGGTGACAGCGAACCGACGACCTGCCCGACCTGTTCGGGTATGGGCAAGGTGCGCGCCCAGCAAGGTTTTTTCACGGTGGAACGGACCTGCCCGACCTGTAACGGCTTGGGTCAGACGATCAAGGATCCCTGCCGGGTCTGCAATGGCGCGGGCCGTGTGGAAAAAGAGAGGGCGCTGAACGTCAATATTCCTGCGGGTGTCGAGACGGGAACGCGGATCCGTCTAGCCGGAGAGGGCGAGGCTGGCGTTCGTGGCGGGCCGACCGGCGATCTTTATATCTTTATCGAGGTTGCGGATCATCCGCTGTTCCAGCGAGATGCCAGCAATATCTATTGCCGCGTCCCCGTCTCGATGGCCGATGCAGCCCTTGGCGGCGATATTGAGGTTCCGACGATTGATGGTGGTCGCAGCCGGGTTAAGATCCCGAGCGGAAGCCAGTCTGGACGTCAGATGCGGTTGCGCAACAAGGGAATGCCTGCGCTGCGCGGAGGATCTACCGGCGACATGTTCATCGAGCTTGCCGTCGAGACGCCGGTGAACCTCACATCGCGGCAGAAAGAGTTGCTGAAGGAGTTCGACCGGCTGTCGGAAGACAACAATCCGGAGAGTTCGAGCTTTTTCAAGTCGGTGAAAAATTTCTGGGATTCGATGAAGGGATAAGCGGTCGGGAGCAATGCTCCCGGTCGTTAACCCTGTGCTAACATTCATCCCGGCACAGTGCCGGAATGAAGCAGACATCCTTCTTTGCCGAGGCTCCTTCGCCGATTATCGCTCCGGACGATGTGTCAGCGGTCACGCCGAAGACGCCGCCGTCCTACATCAGGGATCACCGCGCCCGGCTACGGGAACGGTTTCTAAGCGGCGGCGCGGAGGCTTTGCCGGACTACGAGCTGCTTGAGCTCGTTCTCTTCCGAGCGATCCCGCGACAGGATGTGAAGCCCTTGGCGCGGCAATTATTGGAGGAGTTCGGCGATTATAATGCTGTTCTGACGGCCGCTCCGTCCCGTCTTCTTGCAGTGCCCGGCGTTGGTCAGGCCGTTGTAACGGAGCTCAAGATCGTGGAAGCGGCGGCGGCGCGTCTGGCCCGGGCGCGCGTTCGCAATCAGCATGTCGTTTCAAGTTGGGAGGCATTGCTCGACTATTGCCATACGGTGATGGCGCATCGCGATACTGAGCAGTTCCATATCCTCTTTCTGAATCGGAAGAACGTTCTGATCATGGACGAGGCGCAGGCACGGGGGACGGTCGATCATGTGCCTGTCTATCCGCGCGAAGTGATCAAGCGCGCGCTGGAGCTGAATGCGTCGGCGCTGATCCTTGTGCATAATCATCCGTCGGGCGATCCAACACCATCGGAGGCAGATATAAGGGTGACCCGCGAGATCGAGGTCGCAGCGCAAACCCTTGGGATCGCGTTGCACGATCACCTGATTATCGGGCGATGCTGCGAATTGAGTTTCCGGTCGGAAGGTTTGCTTTAGACGTCAGATATCCGTCAGCATCCGCTTGAGGATCAGGTTCTCGCCGATAAAGTCGCAGTCGGGCATCGTGACATTAAGCAAACGACGCTCGAGCCCTTCGGTCTGTCCGGCCTGAAAAGCCTGAACGGCGATGGAGTGTCCGCAATTCCGCTCGGTCACGCGGGCCTCGACGGTGAGGCGGACATCGCTTTGAGCCAGGGGAAGCGTGTATATCTCGGCCTGGTATCCGGCTTTGAGGCTTGCATCGCCGAGACGGGTGATGAAGCCACCCGTTCCGTCCATGGCAACTACAGCATCCCGAGGCGCTTCGGCCCTGACATGGCCATCCTGCCAGTAGCCTGCACCGTTTTCCAACGCGTGAAGGCCAACCTCGCGGTGGCCCTGCCATTGCAGAACGACACGGTGGAAATCCGAAAATTCCGGCACATGGGCGGTGGCCATGGCCCCTTCACCACTTTCGAAAGCGGTGATGAAGAGCGCATCTTCCGCCAAAGCAGGCACTTCGAGAGCGACGCGCCCTTTGGTATCCGTGACCGCCGAAAATACCATGCCCTGATGGTGGACCGTCAGCTCTGTTTGAGGGCGGCATGGCGCCTCGACCGAGAGATAGACCAAAGCTGCGGCCTGGACACTTGCCGTAGAGCGGATCGCGCAGTCACGGCCAATCGACATTTCGGTTCCGTCAAGCTGGGTCGAGTAGGCCGCGACAATGGCGGGTCTGTCCAGATCGGACTGACCGATGACATCGACGCCATTCACCGATGCGACCTGAGCCACACCAGCCTGATCGATGGATGCCCAAAGCGCGCTTTCATCCGCATTGTAGCGAGAGCCTGTAATGCTCTCATTCTGCATGATGAAGCCAATTGCGGCAGCGACACCGAACGTGCCCAAAACAGTGGATACCTGTCTCAACCGAACCATGACTCAGCACTCTCCCCCACAGCAACCTCCCTACATTGGGAGGGCAAACTGGCAGCCTGTTGGCCTGCCTAAGGAAGCTTTCTGTTAGGAATGCGGCGGATTTACGCCAATTTGCCGTGACAGTGTTTAAACTTCTTGCCAGACCCGCATGGGCATGGATCGTTCCGTCCCGGTTTTCCCCAAGTCGATGGATCTTCCTCGTCGAAGCCTTCTAGAGCCAGCTCGGGATTCGGCCTAGGCGATTCTGCGAGATCCGATGCCGATGCCGCAGCGTCATTTGCCTGACGCTGCCGCTCTTCGAGATCGGCGATAAGCCGCTCCTGCTCTTCCTTGGACATCGGACGGATGCGGGCGAGTTTCTGGGTCACTTCCAAACGCAGGCTGTCGAGCATGATCTCGAACAGCTGGAAGCTCTCGTTCTTGTATTCGTTCAAGGGATCGCGCTGTGCGTAGCCCCGGAAGCCAACGACGGATCGCAGATGTTCGAGCGTTAGAAGATGCTCTTGCCACTTGTTGCCGATCGTCTCAAGCAGGAGCTGCTTTTCGATCGTCCGCATCGTCTCGTTGCCGAAGGCTTCAGCCTTTTCGGCCATGTAGTCGTCAGAGGCTTTCTCGAGCCGCTCGCGGATGTCAGCGTCGTCGACGCCTTCTTCGTCGGCCCATTCGACCACTGGCACATCGAGGCCGAGCGTCTCGCGCACCTGCGTTTGCAGACCCTCGACATCCCATTGATCCGCGTAGGAGCGCGGCGGCATATGTTCCGTCACAAGATCGTCGATCACCTGATGGCGCATGTCGGCGATGATCTCGTTCAGGTCCTCGGCTTCCATGATCTCGCGACGCTGGCCGAAGATGACCTTGCGCTGGTCGTTCATGACGTCGTCGAACTTGAGGAGCTGCTTGCGGATATCGAAGTTGCGCCCCTCGACCTTGGCTTGGGCTTTCTCGAGGCTCTTATTCACCCAAGGGTGCACGATAGCCTCGCCTTCCTGCATACCGAGGGTCGACAGCACCTTATCGAGCCGTTCGGAGCCGAAGATCCGCATCAGATCGTCTTCGAGGCTGAGGAAGAAAGAGGACTGACCGGGGTCGCCCTGACGGCCCGACCGGCCGCGGAGCTGGTTGTCGATCCGGCGGCTTTCGTGACGTTCGGTGGCCAGAACGAAGAGACCCCCGGCGGCAAGGACTTTTTGCTTTTCGTCCGCATGCTCGGCCTCGATGCGCTTGCGCGTCTCTTCGGGATCGGCGTCGGGGTCGGCCGTCAGCGCTTCGAGCACCTTCATTTCGACATTGCCACCAAGCTGAATGTCGGTGCCCCGCCCTGCCATGTTCGTCGCGATGGTCACCGCACCGAGCTTGCCTGCATCGGCGATGATCTCGGCCTCTTTCTCGTGCTGGCGCGCGTTCAGGACGTTGTGCGGGATACCGGCGGCTTTGAGCAGGCCGGAGAGGAACTCTGATTTTTCGATGGATGTCGTGCCGACGAGGATCGGCTGTCCTGTCTCGTGTGCGGCCTGAATTTCCTCGATGATGCCGTCGAATTTTTCCTTGGTGGTCCGATAAACAGCATCGTCCTTGTCGATGCGCGCGACCTCCCGGTTCGTCGGGATTTCGACCACGCCGAGACCGTAGATCTCGGCAAATTCCTCGGCTTCCGTAAGGGCCGTTCCGGTCATCCCCGCAAGCTTGTCGTAGAGGCGGAAGTAGTTCTGGAAGGTAACGGACGCGAGCGTGACGTTTTCGGGCTGGATCGGGACGCCCTCCTTGGCTTCGATCGCCTGATGAAGACCGTTCGAAAGGCGGCGACCGTACATCATACGGCCTGTAAACTCATCGATCAAAACGACCTTGTCGTCGCGGACAATGTAATCCTTGTCGCGGGTCAGAAGCTTATGCGCACGCAAGCCCTGATTGACATGGTGAACGATTGTTGTGCTTTCAGGGTCGTACATCGTCTGCCCCTCAGGAAGCACGCCCTGACGCGATAGCTCCTCCTCGAGAAATTCGTTGCCTTCATCCGTAAGGCTGATGCCCTGGTTCTTCTCGTCGATCTCGAAATGCTCGTCCTCGAGAGATGGGATGACCTTGTCGACCGTGATGTAGAGCTCGCTGCGATCCTCGGCCGGGCCGGAGATGATCAGGGGCGTCCGCGCCTCGTCGATCAGGATCGAATCGACCTCATCGATGATTGCGTAGTTGTGGCCGCGCTGATGCATCTGCGACAGCTCTGCCTTGCGGTTGTCACGCAGGTAGTCAAAGCCCAGCTCGTTATTGGTCGCATAGGTGATGTCGGCCTGATAAGCGTCGCGCTTTTCATCTTCGCTGCCATCGGAAAGGAGCGAGGCGCAGGTCAGCCCGAGGGCCGCATAGACCTTGCCCATCCACTCGGAATCGCGCTTGGCGAGGTAGTCGTTCACGGTGACGATATGAACGCCTTTACCGGTCAGGGCATTGAGGTAGGCGGGAAATGTCGCAACGAGGGTCTTGCCTTCGCCGGTGCGCATTTCGGCGATATTTCCCTGATGGAGAAAAATCCCGCCCATAAGCTGCACATCGAAGGCCCTGAGGCCGAGCGCCCGCCGCGCGCCTTCTCGGCAATTGGCAAAGGCCTCGACCAGCAGATCATCGAGGCTCTCGCCTTTCATGGCACGCTGGGCCAGTTCTTCGGTCTTGTCTTTCAGACCGTCGTCGCTGAGCGCTTCAAACTGGGGCTCCAACGCGTTGATCTTCTCGATGATAGGGCGGGTGGCCCGGATCTTGCGGTCGTTTGGCGATCCAAAGACCTTCTTCGCAATTGTTCCGATACCCAATATTCCGTCTCCGCTCTTCGCGATCATGTCAAACTGTGGGGAGGTCGCTTGCCCGTCCTGGCTCTGTCGCCTAGATCAAAGGCCAAGACTTGCCCGCTCAGGGCCTCTGAGGCGATGTAAGGGTCGCCTGCACCACTGTCAACGTCGGCCGCGGGCCGGTGCAATCATAACGTTGCGATCTCTCGTCGCTTGCCAAAGGACCCTCCATGATCCGTATTTCTTCCCTTCTTGCCGGCACGGCGCTGGCCCTTTCTTTTGCGTCGGCCTCTTTCGCCCAAGACGCGGCACCAGAGACGGCTGAGACCGTTGAGCCGGTCGAACTGACAGATGCGACGGCAGATACGGTCGTGGCGACCGTGAACGGGACCGATATCACTTTGGGCCATATGATCATCACGCGCGCGCAGCTGCCGGGTCAGTACCAGCAGCTTCCCCCCGACGTTCTGTTCGAGGGGATCCTCGATCAGCTCGTCCAGCAGACGCTTCTGGCCGAAACGCTCGAAGAGGATCCGCGCCGCGTCGAGCTGGCAATGGAGAACGAGGTACGATCGCTTCGGGCTGGAGAGGTCATTACCGGTCTGACCGAAACCGCGATCACCGATGAAACGGTCCAAGACGCCTATGATGCGCGTTTTGCCGAGACCGAGCCGGTAACCGAATACAATGCGTCGCATATCCTTGTGGAGACTGAGGAAGAGGCGACAGATCTGATTGCCCGCCTGACCGACGGGGCCGATTTTGCCGAGCTTGCCATGGAGGCTTCGACCGGGCCGTCTGGACCCAACGGGGGAGAGCTGGGTTGGTTCGGCCCTGGCATGATGGTCGCGCCCTTCGAGGAGGCCGTGGTCGAAATGGAGGTCGATCAAATCTCGGAGCCGGTTCAGACCCAGTTCGGCTGGCATGTCATCAAGTTGAACGAGACACGTCTGCAGGAGGCACCGCCTCTGGAGCAGCTTCGCCCCGAAATCGAAGGCGAGCTGCAGCAGCAGGCGATCGAGGATCGCGTGGCAGAGCTGACCGAGGGTGCCGAAATCGTTCGCCCGGAAGGACAGAACATTGATCCGGCGCTTTTGTCGGATCTCACATTGCTAAATCCTTGAGATGAAGCGATCTCCGCTTGCTCCGGATACCTTTCCGGAGCTGCCCGCTTTGCCCGGCCTGCGGTTTGCGACAGCCGCGACCGGCCTGCGCTACCAGGGCCGGGACGATCTGATGCTGGCCGTTCTGCCGGAAGGGACCGCCGTTGCGGGGGTCTTCACGCGATCCTCCACCCGGGCTGCGCCGGTTCTGGACTGCCAAAGCAAGATCCTTGGCCCGTCGCAGGGGGCCGCCGCTTTTCTTGTGAATGCAGGCAATGCCAACGCATTTACTGGACGGAACGGGACAAAGGCGGTCGAAGCCATCGTCTCGCGTCTGTCCGAAGTTGCGGATGTCCCGGAGACGCGCATTTTCACGGCTTCGACCGGGGTGATCGGAGAGGCGTTGGATCATGCGGCGATCACGCATCACATGAGTGATCTGGTCGAACGACTTGACGATAGTCATGTCGACGCGGCTGCGGCTGCGATCATGACGACCGATACCTTCGCCAAGGGCGCGACCCGCCAGGTTGCTATCGGAGACCAGACCGTGACGATCACGGGGATCGCGAAGGGGTCGGGCATGATCGCCCCCGATATGGCGACGATGCTGGTCTTTCTGTTCACTGACGCCAAGATCGGGCGGGCGGATCTTCAGAACCTCGTTTCGGCCCTGAACCAGCGCACATTCAACTGCATCACAGTGGATAGCGACACGTCGACGTCGGACACCTTGCTGATTGCGGCGACGGGTACATCCGGAGTGGATGTGACGGACAGCGTCGGATTCTCCTCGGCTTTGCATGATGTGATGATCGATCTTGCCCATCAGGTCGTTCGTGATGGCGAAGGCGCCTCGAAGTTTGTCGAAATTACCGTCACAGGCGCTCATTCCGACGCCGATGCCAGAACGATCGGGCTTTCCGTTGCCAATTCCCCTTTGGTCAAGACGGCGATTGCGGGGGAGGATCCCAACTGGGGCCGGATCGTCATGGCCGTGGGGAAATCCGGCGCTTTGGCGGATCGCGACCGGCTGTCGATCAAGTTCGGGGATGTTCTAGTTGCCCGTGAAGGATGGGTCGCACCTGACTACCGTGAAGAGGACGGTGTTGCGGAGATGAAGAAGACCGACATTCGGATCGGCATCGATCTGGGTCTGGGCGGTGGGAATGCGACGGTTTGGACCTGCGATCTGACCCATGGGTATATCGACATCAACGCGGATTACCGCTCTTGAAAGTTGTTCTGGTCTCAGCGGTTGCTTTGATCGACGTGGACGGCCGGGTTTTGTTGGCCCAGCGCCCCGATGGCAAGGATATGGCCGGTTTATGGGAGTTTCCGGGCGGCAAGGTCGAAGATGGCGAAAGTCCAGAGACGGCCTTGATTCGCGAATTGCAGGAAGAGCTGGGCATCGATACGTGGGAAAGTTGTCTCGCCCCCCTCACCTTCGCCAGCCATAGTTATCCCGACTTTCACCTTTTAATGCCGCTTTTTGCTTGCCGAAAATGGAACGGCACACCGCGATCTGTCGAAAACCAGGCGTTGAAATGGGTCAAAGCGTCGGATCTGAGTGAATATCCTATGCCACCAGCGGATATTCCACTCATTCCGATCCTCAGGGACTGGCTTTGACGACACAAAGTTGCGTAAAATTGTAGCAACCATGTAATTTTTTTGTATTTTTTGTGGTCAAGAGCAGTTTCTTAACTATCCTGATCTCATAAGTGTCAAAACGGGGAGAGGATTTGACATGTTGAGAACCATCACACTTGGAAGTTGTGTGTCAGTACAAGGTTTGTTGGTTAAAACTCTGGAGAACGGAAAAATGGTCGTTCAGGTCGGTAAGCAGACCTTTACGGGATCTCCGATCAACTGTTCTTAAGACATGAAAAAGGGCCCTTATGGGCCCCTTTTTATTTTTCGAAGAGGTCAGCGCTGACTTGTTAATCGAGCGTCCGCTCGACTTCCTCGCGTTCGAAGATCTCAATCACATCGCCAGCCCGAACATCGTCGTAGTTCTCGAATGCCATGCCGCATTCCTGACCTGACTGCACTTCTGGCACCTCGTCCTTGAAACGCTTGAGCGTCTTGAGGGTCCCCTCGTGGATGACGACGTTATCGCGCAGCAATCGCACGCCCGCGGACCGGCGGGCCACGCCTTCGGTCACAAGACATCCAGCGACCTTACCAACATTGGAGACCTTGAAGACCTCCTTGATCTCGGCGTAGCCGATGAAGTTCTCGCGAACCTCTGCCGACAGAAGACCCGATGCCGCGGCTTTCACGTCATCCACAAGATCGTAGATGACCGAATAGTAGCGGATCTCGACGCCCTTCTGGTTTGCCGTGTTTCGTGCCGTTGCGTTGGCCCGAACGTTGAACCCGAAAACCGGCGCATTCGACGCTTCCGCCAAGCCGATATCACTTTCGGTAATCGCGCCCACACCGGAATGCAGGACACGCACACGAACCTCGTCATTGCCAATTTTCTCCATCGCCTGAACGATAGCTTCGGCCGAGCCTTGCACATCCGCCTTGACGACAATCGGCATCTCGCTGACGTCTTCGTCCGCCTTGGCGTTGGCCATCAGTTGCTCGAGCGTGGTGGCGGCGCCTGCTGCAGCGCGCTTTTCCTTGGCTGCGTTGGCGCGGTACTCTGCGATTTCGCGCGCCTGAGCCTCGGTTTCGACCACATTCAGAACGTCGCCCGCCTCGGGCGTGCCATTGAGGCCGAGCACCTCGACGGGAACCGATGGGCCGGCTTCCTTGACGCGCTGACCCTGGTCGTTCTCCATTGCGCGGACCTTGCCCCATTGTTCGCCGACGACGAAGATATCGCCTTGGCGGAGGGTGCCGTTCTGCACGAGAACCGTTGCGACCGGGCCGCGACCCACATCGAGCTGGGCCTCGATCACGGCGCCGGATGCAGAGCGATCAGGATTGGCCGTCAGCTCGAGAAGCTCTGACTGAAGCGAGATAGCTTCGAGAAGATCGTCAAGACCGTCGCCTTTGACGGCAGACACTTCGACGTCCTGAACTTCGCCCGACATTTTCTCGACGATCACTTCATGCTGAAGCAGATCCGTCCGAACCTTGTCAGGGTTGGCAGCGGGTACGTCGATCTTGTTGATCGCGACGATCATGGGAACTTCGGCGGCCTTCGCGTGATTGATTGCCTCGATGGTCTGAGGCATCACGGCGTCATCGGCTGCTACGACAAGCACAACGATGTCGGTCACTTGCGCGCCCCGCGCCCGCATGGACGTGAATGCCGCGTGGCCGGGTGTGTCGAGGAAAGTGAGAGCCTTGCCATCCTGATCGACCTGATAGGCGCCGATATGCTGGGTGATCCCGCCGGCTTCTCCCTGAACGACACGCGCATTGCGGATCGCATCGAGAAGCGACGTCTTGCCGTGATCGACATGGCCCATGATCGTGATGACGGGCGCGCGGGGCTTCAGCTCGTCTGCCGAATCCTCTTCCTGCTGGATGACGTCCTCCACATCCGCATCGGAGACGCGGACGACTTTATGGCCAAACTCTTCGATGATGAGCTCTGCGGTATCGGCGTCGATGGTCTGGGTCTGGGTCGCCATGATGCCGCTTTGCATCAGCGATTTCACAACATCGGCGACGCGTTCGGACATGCGGTTCGCCAGCTCGGACACCATGATGGCTTCCGGCAGTCTCACCTCGCGCATGACCTTCTCGCGCTCAACCGGGCCGCCCATAGCCTTTTGGCGGGCGCGCTCCTGCTTGCGCTTCATCGCGGCGAGCGACTTTTGGCGTCCACCCTCGCCGCCGCGCAACGCTTGGTTCACGGTCAGCTTGCCTGACCGACGGCTGTCGTCGCGACTCTTGCCCTTTTGTTCGCGCCGCGGCTCTTCCCGCGTGGTTTTGCGCGCTGCGGGAGCCGCGCTTTTCACGCGACCGTCTTCAGCGGGAGCAGCCGGAGCTGCGGCGGCGGCGCGCGCCGCTTCGGCAGCGGCCTTCTGGCGTGCATCCTCTTCGGCCTTGGCCTTGAGTGCTTCTTCGCGCTCGCGCTCTTCGCGTTCCTTGGCTTCCGCTTCTTCGCGGCGGCGCTCGCGCTCTTCGGCGCGGGCCTTTTCTTCGGCCGCGCGCTTTTCAGCGTCCTCGGCTTCGCGGGCCTTTGCAGCCTGAAGCGCCTTCAGTCGGCGGTCCATCTCGGCATCGGTGATACCTGCGGGCCTACGCGATGGATCACCACCACCCACAGCGTTTCCGCCGGGTCCCTTGCCTCCGCCAGCCGCACCCGGCTTGGGAACGACAACGCGCTTGCGCTTCGTTTCAACCACGACATTTTTGGTCCGGCCATGACTAAAGCTCTGCTTTACGTTCCCCGGACGGGAGCCGCGCAGACCAAGTGTTTTTTTGCCGTCACTATCGCTCATAAAGCTCGTCTATCCTTTCGTGGAGGCCCCATCGCCTTCACCATTTCGTCGCAAACCGCGTAGTTTCGCGGCTTCCTCTACAACACGATTACCGAGTCCACCAGCGGCAAGCGCTGCATGTACCACAGAATGCCGCCCGAACGCCAAGCCCAATTCGGCCTGGGTCAGACAGTCGAAATATCGGGCCCCTTCCGGGGTCCAGAGTTTGGCCTTTCCGCGCTCTGACGCGTCGCTGGCCTGAAGTAAAACGCGGACCCGTTCGCCGCCCGCCAGCCAGCCCTTTACTTTTTCGAAGCCCGTGACCGCACGCCCCGACTTGCGGGACAGCGATATCAGATCGATGACACGTCGGGCCACCTGCCGCTCGACCTCTGCCGCGAGGTTTTCGGGAACCTTCACCGGCATTTTGGCCGCGCGGGCAAAGAGCTTTTTCTGGACCGCCTTGTCCAGAGCCGCCTTGTCAGACGCAACATAGATACCCCGGCCCGGCAGTTTTCCCAAGATATCCGGCACGACTTCATTGTCAGGACCGATCACGAACCGGAGAAGGGCGTCCTTGGGTCCGCTTTCTCCGCTCGCGATACAGCGTCTCTCCGGTTCACTCCGGTCTTTGTCTCGGCCGCCGCGGGTCATGGCGCGCTCCCTGGCGCTCAGGCTTCCGCTTCCTCCGGCTCGCCTTCCTCTTCCGCCTGATCGGCTACCAGATCATCGGGATCGACCCAGCCAAGCATAACGCGGGCGGTCATCACCATGTCCTGAGCTTCCTCGAGCGAGACATCGAACGGTTCGAGCACGCCGTCATCCTTGACGCGTTCACCTTCGACTGTCGTCCAGCCACCGGCCAGCTCCCAGTCGGCGCAAGTCGCGAAGTCTTCCAGCGTTTTCACACCATCCTCGGCCAGCGCTTGAACCATTTGGGGTGTCAGACCCTCGAATTCAACCAGACTATCCTCGACACCCAACTCGCGGGCTTTCTCGAGAGCGGCCTTGTTCTGCGCTTCGATATGATCGCGGGCACGGGCCTGCAATTCGCCCGCCGTTGCTTCATCCACACCGTCGATGACGAGCAGTTCCTCGACTTCGACATAAGCGACCTCTTCGAGGTTCGTGAACCCTTCGGAGACGAGAAGCTGGGCAAAGAATTCGTCCAGATCGAGCGTGTCCATGAAGAGCTTCGTACGCTCTTCGAACTCGGCCTGACGACGCTGGCTTTCCTGCTCTTCGGTCATGATGTCGATATCGAGACCGGTGAGCTGGCTAGCCAGACGGACGTTCTGACCACGACGACCGATGGCGAGCGACAGTTGCTCTTCGGGGACGACGACTTCGATCCGCTCGGCGTCCTCGTCCAGAACAACCTTGCTGACTTCAGCAGGCTGAAGCGCGTTAACGAGGAAGGTCGGCATATCCTCGTTCCAGGGAATGATGTCGATCTTTTCGCCCTGAAGTTCGTTAACGACGGCCTGCACCCGGCTACCGCGCATACCGACACAAGCGCCGACGGGATCAATTGAGGAGTCGTAGGAGATGACAGCAATCTTCGCTCGGCTGCCCGGGTCGCGGGCAACGGCCTTGATCTCGATCACGCCGTCATAGATCTCGGGCACTTCCATCTCGAAGAGCTTGGCCATGAACTCCGGCGCGGTGCGCGACAGGAAGATCTGCGGTCCACGCACTTCGCGGCGGACATCCTTGATGTAGCAGCGGATCCGGTCGTTCGGGCGGTAGCTTTCGCGGCCGATCTTCTCGGTCCGGCGCAGAACGGCCTCGGGTGTCGTACCCAGATCAACCACGACGTTGCCGTATTCCTCGCGCTTGACAAGCGCGTTGACGATGGTTCCGGCGCGGTCCTTGAACTCTTCGAACTGGCGGTCGCGTTCAGCTTCGCGGACCTTCTGGAGGATGACCTGCTTGGCCGATTGCGCGGCGATCCGGCCCATTTCGACCGGAGGAACTTCCTCGACGAAGGTGTCGCCGATTTCGGGGTTCTCCATATACTGCTTGGCCTGATCGACGGTGAACTCGGCCTGATAATTCTCGAGCTCTTCCTCGTCGACGACCGTGCGGACACGGGTAAAGGTCGCCTTGCCGGTTTTGCGATCGATGCTGACGCGGATGTCCATTTCGGCGCCGTAGCGGCTTTTCGCGGCGCGGGCGAGGCTCTCTTCCATGGCCTCGACCACGAGGCCCGGATCGATCATCTTCTCGCGCGCCACGGCCTCGGCCGTCTGCAAGAGCTCAAGCTGGTTTGCTGACGTAATCGCCATCAGGTCTTCTCCTCTTCGGGACCATCCACGATGGTCTGAATCTCATCGAATTGCGTCTCGTCCACCTGCCCCGCATCCTTGCGGGTCTTCAAAACATCGCGGATCAGGTCGTCAGTCAGAACGAGCTTTGCATCGCTCAGCCACTCGAACTTGAGCCCAATCGTGCCTTCCTCGATCTCGATCAGAACCTCGTCGTTCTCGGTCCCGGCCAGCACGCCCTTGAAGCGGCGGCGCCCCTCGATCATCTCGTCGGTTTCGATCTTGGCGACGTAGCCCTCCCACTGCTCGAAATCCTTGAGCCGGGTCAACGGCCGGTCGATCCCGGGGCTGGAGACCTCGAGCGTGTAGGCGTCCAGGATCGGATCCTCGACATCCATAAGCGCCGAGATGGCAGTCGAAATCTCGCCGCATTCGTCGACTTCGATCTGACCGTCGGGACGTTGCACCATGATCTGCAGCGTCGTCGACTTGCCCGACATCAGACGCACGCGCACCAGTTCAAACCCCATCCCCTCGATCAGAGGCTGGATGATTTCGGTGATCCGGCGGTCGATGGCTGCCTTGGCGATGAGGTCCGACATGATGCCTTTCAAGCACAAAAAAACGGGCGCGCGGCCCGTTCGAAGATCCGGTGGAGTATCAGGTTTGGACCCCGACGCGCCGCTGTTGAAAGCGATATAGGCCCCTCTCGGCGGCGATGCAAGCCCAAGGAAAGCGACCTTGGACCCGATCGCGCCAGCAGGCAGTCAATCGTCGTCCGACCACTTCTCGTTATGGTGTGTTCCGTCGCAAAACGGCTTCATTCCAGAAAGGCCGCAACGGCACAGAACATATTTGTCCTTCGTCGCGCCCTTTGCATCAAGCGGCGCATCGATCCAGGCGCCCGTGATCCAGTAAGGGCCGTCCTTTTCGACATGGACGGTCACGCGGTCCGGGATCAGATGGCCCTGATCCTCCATCTGGAGCGCGCCGGAGGGGCAAGCCCGGATCACGGCGGGCAGTTTGGTATCCTCTGCCTTGTCCGGCTTGATCCACGGAGCCTCGCCAGTTGTGAATGCCTCGGGCGCAAGCTTTACGCACTGTGCTGCATGCGAACATAAGCGCGCATTGTAGAGAACCGTCTGATCCGATCCTTCATAGCTGCGCAGCTTGTCCTTTCCGGAAGGTTCATTCTCGGTCCGGCTCTTGAAGCCGGTCTTGCGGTGGGTTCCGTCGCAGAAGGGTTTGGTCGAGGACCGGCCGCACCGACAGAGGCTCATCGTCTCTTTGATCTCGACCGGCTTTCCATCGGTTCCGATCATGCCGGTGGCGTTGTGGACCAGAATGGGGCCGTCTTCTTTTTCCTCGATCCGAGGAGATGCGTTGGCTGGATCGGTCATCGAATGCTCCTTGGGACCTGTCTCGCTACAGGCCCAACACTCGAAACCTTTCTTGGTTCAGCGACCGGTGCCGGCCTGGATCGAGGATCCGGGTGTGCGCCGCGCGAATTTGTCCATGGCGGAGACAAGCTCGGCACTGATCCCAGGCTCTGACAGGGCGTGACCGGCGCGGGTCACCATTCTGAGGCGGGCGGCAGGCCAGGCCTGCGCCAGCTTATAGGCCGATTCCGGCGGGCAGATCATGTCGTAACGGCCTTGAACGATCACGCCAGGAATGTGTTCGATTCGACTCATGTTCTTGAGGATGTGGCCGTCGCAGTCGAGAAAACCGCCGTTGCGGAAATAGTGATTCTCGAGCCGGGCGAAGGCGCGAGCGTAGTCAGCAGGGCTTTCGGCGGAGCCTCCTCCGCTGTCGATGGACGCCAAAGCGTTCTCCCACGCAGCCCAGGCTCGGGCATAGCGCGTCTCGAGCATCAGATCGCCCGAGAACAGGCGATGTGCATAGGCCCCGATCAGGTCGCCCCGTTCATCAGGCGGAATGAGCGAGGTGAACCGCGTCCACAGCTCGGGCCAGAAGCGTCCGGCACCGCCGGAATAGAACCAATCAAGCTCTGCCTTCGTCATCAGGAAGACGCCGCGCAGGATGATCGCCTGAACGTGGTCGGGATGAGTCTGCGCGTAGATGAGCGCAAGTGTCGCACCCCAGCTACCGCCGAAAACCATCCAATCGTCGATCCCGAACGTTTCGCGAATCAATTCGATGTCACGCACGAGGTGCCAGGTCGTGTTGTTGTCGACACTGGCATGGGGACGCGAGCGACCGCACCCGCGCTGATCGAACAGGATGATCCGGTAGAGATTCGGATCGAAATAGCGGCGCATTGCAGGGCTACAGCCGCCTCCGGGCCCGCCATGGAGCACGATGACAGGGATACCGTCGCGATTTCCGCATTGCTCGACGTAAACGCGGTGGCCGTCGCCGACGTCCAGCATCCGCTGATCGAACGGATCAATGGGCGGGTATAGATACTGACCCGCGCCTTTTTGCCCTGCGCTTCTGTCCATAGGAGATCTATATAGAAGAGGAATGATCCCCGCCACGGAGAAACAGATGTCATTCGACACAACAGTCGATCAATCGGAAGTTGCCAAGTTCGAAGCCATGGCGGCGGAGTGGTGGGATCCGGATGGCAAGTTCAAGCCGCTGCATATGCTCAATCCCTGCCGGCTGGACTACATCACGCGCCAAATCTCGACGGAGTTCGACAGGCCGCTTGGGCAGGACATGCCGTTCAAAGGATTGCGGATCCTCGATATCGGATGCGGTGGCGGTCTGTTGTGCGAGCCGATGGCACGGCTTGGTGCGGAGGTTGTTGGCGCCGATGCGGCGGCGGGGAATATTCCTGTGGCGCAGATCCATGCGGAACAATCCGGGCTCGAGATCGACTACAGGCACACGACGGCGGAGGATCTTGCCGAAGCGGGAGAGCTGTTCGACGTCGTTCTGAACATGGAAGTCGTGGAACACGTGAGCGACCCGCTCTCCTATCTTACTGCTTGTTCCGCGCTGCTTAGGCCCGGAGGGCTACATGTCTGCTCCACGCTCAACCGCAATCCGAAGAGCTATGTCGTTGCGATCATCGGGGCTGAGCAGGTCATGCGCTGGCTGCCGAAGGGGACGCATGAATGGTCCAAGTTCATTACGCCCGATGAGCTTTATGATCTTTTGGAGAAGGCCGGGCTCGATCCTGTGGATCGCAAGGGGTTCGTCTTTAATCCGCTGACCTGGTCATGGCGGCTGTCGGACCGGGATCTAAGCGTGAATTACGTCACAGCAAGTCTTAAGCCGGATCCTCGCCCAACCTAAGGCGCAGCTCTCGCAGGACAGGAAGGGTCACGCGGACCCGGTCGCTCCCAAGGGCCTTGATTGTGGTGTCGAAGAGCGGAGAGATCGCGGAAACGGCGGCATCCCGGGCGGCCCGGCCCGACGGGCTGATCGTCACCAGCTTTCTGCGGGCATCGTCCCAGTCAGGCCGCACATGGATATAGCCCTGCCGTTCCATCCGGTTGAGTGTGTTGGTCATGGCGCCGCGTGTCAGGTGAAATGCGCGAGCCAGCTGCGCTGGCGTTCGTTCCTCGCCGCGATGAGCGAGGTGGTTGAGCAGCGTAAAATGCGAGAGCTCCATCCCCTTTGGCAGCGCCTTCGACAGACGGTCGCGCGCCAGTTGATCTATTGTCAGGATCTCGCTGAAAAGAGAGATGGCCAGATTGACGTCGCTCTCTGCCATCAGGGTCCCTCGAAATCGCGGTCATGACTGAGAGACGGGATCCTTTGGCGGGCCTTATCAACTTCGGAGAGATCGAGATCGACAATCGTCAGCCTCGGTTCGGTTCCGGCATCGCTGATGATCTCGCCCCACGGATTGACGACGAGGCTGTGTCCATAGGTCTGACGAGATTTCCCGCGGGTCGCCGGATGTGTTCCGACCTGAGCGGCGGCAACGATGAAACACCCCGTCTCGATCGCGCGGGCGCGCAGCAGCGTATGCCAATGCGCCTCTCCCGTAACCGCCGAGAAGGCGGCGGGCACCAGCAGAACCGTCGCTCCGGCCTGGGCCAAGGCCCTGTAGAGCTGAGGAAACCTCAAGTCATAGCAAATCGACAGGCCGATCTTGGCCTCCTCGACAGGTACCATGACAGCACGATCTCCGGCGGTGTAGGCGTCGGACTCGCGGTAGGTTTCGTCAGGCGAGATTTCGACGTCGAACATATGGATCTTGTCGTAGCGTGCGATCACTTCTCCACGAGGATCGATCATGAAGGATCGGTTCACGAAGCGATCCCCGGATTTCAGCGCAAGCGAGCCGATCGATAGCCAGATCCCCAGAGAGCGAGCGAGGCCGCACAGCTCTTCAAGATGGCGATCTTCACCTTCGGTCTGCAGCACGGCTGTTTGATGTGTCCGGCTGGTCGACACGCAATTCGTGACCTCCGGTGTCGCAATGAAGCGCGCGCCCTTTGAGGCGCCGTGGCGGATGAGCGCGATCGTTCTTGCTAGATTCTCCCCCGGATTGTCCGAGGAGGTCAGCTGAAGAAGGCCAATTCTCACGCCGCTAGAAGACCATCGAGTTTGCCGGCCCGTTCGAGCGCGTAAAGATCGTCATATCCGCCCACATGCGTCTCACCAATAAAGATCTGCGGCACAGTGCGTTTGCCACCCGCACGCTCGATCATCTTGGGCTTTTGCGCGGGGTCCGCCAGGACGTCGATCTCTGAAAAACTGACCCCCTTCTGCGTCAGGAGGCGTTTGGCCGCGTGACAGAATCCGCACAGCGGGGAGGTGTAGATCTCCACAGGGTTCATTGAGACGTCCTTTCGAAGCTTGCGGTCTTCCTCTTATCTAGGGGGGCGAAGCGACGCGGGCCAGTGTCAGAATGCAGACATCTTCGGCCCCGGCGTCCTGCAAAGCTTTTGTGGCGACGGCAAGCGTCGCGCCGGAGGTCATCACATCGTCCACAAGCAGGACGGACTGTCCTGCTACAACGGCGCCATAGGCGAGATGCGCCTCGATCGCGCCATCGAGTGCGGCAAAACGCGCGTCCCGGCTGTGTCCATCGAGCATTCTTGTGCGTTTGGGTCTGATGAGAGCGCGAGGATGGTAGGTCAGGCCGCTTTGGCGGGCGACCTCTTGCGCAAGAACCGCCGCTTGATTGTAGCGGCGCGAGATCCGCCTGCTCCAATGGCTGGGCACGGGCACGACAACCATGTTCGAGTTCAGCAAATCACGGCCTGACGACAGCATCCAGCGTGCGGCGGGCGCTGCGAGATCTAGCCGGTCGCCGTGTTTGAGAGACAGGACAAGCTTTCGGCCGATCCCTGAATAGAGCAACGCCGCCCTGCCCGCTTTCCAGGGCCGCTCCAGCGTCATGCACGCATCGCAGCACAGATCCGGCGTTCCCTCGCCCATTAGAGGGACACCGCACAGATTGCAGATCGCACCTGCGATGAATGTCGTCTCTGCCCAGCAGTCGGAGCACAGGGCGAAATCCTCTTCCGTGAAGGCATCACAGGAGAGACATTGCGGCGGATAGACCATGCGTACGACGCTTTGCATTGGCGTGCGATCCTTCTACATCAGCCACATGTCCACGCAGCCCCCCCTGTTTGACCAAACCAGGCTTGAGCGGAACCGGCAGTCCGCAACCGAGATGTTCCTGCAGGAACGGGCGGCGGATGGTATTCAGGAAAGACTGGCCGAGGTTAACAGGACGTTTACCGCGCCTGCGATTGTTACGCCTTTTCCCCAGCTTTGGAGGGGCCGCCTTGAGAACGTTCTCTGCGTTCCGCCGTCTGACCTGCTATCGCTGGGAGAAAGGCAGCACGATCTGGTCGTACATTCCCTATCGCTTCACGCTGCGAATGATCCGGTTGGCCAGCTTGTGCAGGCGCGTCTTGCCTTGAAACCCGACGGATTGATGATTGCCACAACCTTCGGCGGACAGACGCTGCATGAACTGCGGGCAAGCCTCGCAGAAGCCGAGATTGCGCTGACAGGCGGGCTGTCCCCGCGCGTCTCTCCGATGGCGGATATCCGGGAATTTGGCGGGCTGTTGCAGCGCGCGGGCTTCACCCTTCCTGTGGCGGATCGAGATCGGTTTGATGTGCAGTATCGGGATCTGCGCCACCTGCTGCGGGATCTCAAGGCGATGGGCGAAGGCAACGCGCAAACCGCGCGACAAAAAACCATCGCACCGAAAGATCTGTTTTCGCTGGCCGAGCGTATCTATAGGGATCGTTTCAGTGATGGCGCAGAGACCCTGACGGCCACATTCGAGATGATTACGTTGACGGGATGGGCCCCGGCGCCGGATCAGCCAGTTGCATTGCGGCCCGGTTCGGCCAGTCATCGACTGGCGGAAGCGCTGAACACGACAGAGGTCGCCATCGCGCCGGATGGACTTAAATAAGACAGATCGCCCTTTAGAAGCGGGGCGATGAGACAGACCGAGGACGATAGATGTTTGATGCCAGCCTGCAGCCCGCACGCGTACCCGTCCATGCGGAGGAAGATCATCCTAAGATCAAACCGGCCCGCGTCGGGATCCTCGTAGCAAATCTCGGAACCCCCGATGGGACCGATTATTGGTCCATGCGCCGCTATCTGGGAGAGTTCCTGTCGGACCGGCGGGTCATCGACTATTCCCCATGGCTCTGGCAGCCGCTGCTGCAGCTGATCATCCTGAGCAAGCGTCCTTTCAGCTCGGGGGCGGCCTATAAGTCGATCTGGAACGAGGAGGCGGATGAGAGTCCGCTGATGACGATCACCAAGGAGCAGACGACCGGGATCCGGGACAGGATGCATAACCGCTATGGCGATCAGGTCATGGTGGATTTCTGCATGCGCTATGGCAATCCATCGACCAAATCCAAGATCCGCGAGATGGTAGAGGCCGGATGCCGTAAGATCCTGTTTTTCCCGCTATATCCCCATTACGCGGGTGCGACCTCGGCTACGGCGAACGACCAGTTCTTTCGCGTCTTGATGGAGGAAAAGTGGCAGCCCGCGGCTCGTATCGTGGAGCCTTACTTTGACCGGCCCTCCTATATCGAAGCGCTCGCCCAATCGATCGAGCGGGCCTATGCGAAGCTGGAGAAACGCCCCGATATACTCGTCTGCTCGTATCATGGCGTGCCAAAGCGATATCTGCTCGAGGGTGATCCCTACCATTGCCAATGTCAAAAGACGACGCGGCTGCTGAAAGAGCGGCTGGGCTGGCAGGATACCGAGATCAAGACGACGTTTCAGTCACGGTTCGGACCTGAAGAGTGGCTGAAGCCCTATACGGTCGAAGAGGTTGCGCGGCTTGCTGAAGACGGCAAAAAGAACATCGCCGTTTGTGCGCCCGCCTTTTCTGCCGACTGCATCGAAACGCTCGAAGAGATCAACGAGGAGATCAAGGAGAGCTTTGAAGAGGCGGGCGGCGAGCACTTCACCTACATCCCCTGCCTCAACGCCGATGCGGAGCATCTGGATGCTTTGTCCGAGATCATCGAGGAAAACCTGAAAGGCTGGCTCGACTAAGCCAGCTTTTGCGCGTCAGCTTGATCCGCTTGCGACGAGTAATAGCAGAAGAACCGGAAGAACGAAGGTGGCCGCCGATGGGCCGACCGGCGGCGGCGTGTCTTCGACCACGATCGGCGGGGCGGCCTGAGTGACCTCCTGAGACATTGCGGGCATTGCCGCTCCGATCAGGAAGGTCGCGAGAACGAGTTTCTTCATCATGCCCCCAAGAGCGGTGGATCTGGCTTAGATCAATAGGACCTGAGCACCGTTCCGGGTCAATGCGTAAAGTTCGGCGATATGCTCGTTATAAAGACCGATGCAGCCGTTCGATGACCGACGGCCGATCTTGCGCGTGTCATGCGTTCCGTGGATTCGGTAGTACTTCCAGCTTAGGTAGAGGGCATGAGTGCCAAGCGGATTGTCGGGACCTGGGCCAATGAAATCGGGCCATTCGGGGTTCCGCCGCTTCATCGCTGGTGTCGGTGCCCAGGAGGGGCCTTCGACCTTACGAATAACGGAAGTGCGGCCGCGTCGGGTCAGATCCTCGGTCAGTGGGACCGAGGTCGGGTAAAGCTTGTAGATCGACTGATCCTCCGACCAGTAGTGCAGCGCACGTGACTGGATATCGACCAGCAGCGCGCCGCCCCGCAAAGAGGAGAAATACGGCCGCCAGTCCAGCGTCCGGAAGCTGGAGATGTTACGCCGCTGGCTGTTCGAGAGATCGCCCTCGAACTCTGTCGTGTTTGCGGTCTGCGCGATCGTGCCGGTTCCAAGACTGGCAGCGGCGGTTGCGGTGGCAAGAAAGCCACGGCGGCTGAGCGATTGTGGCGTTTTGCGGTCCATTTTTGCCTCCTGGGCGGGACGAATCGTCGACTTCGTAATTTAGGGACCAGATAGCGCAGGCACAAATCAAAGTCCCGTTAAGACATTGGGGCCAAAAAGACTGCGTTTGATGTGCAACTGCGAAATCGCTATGTCGGTTGCAGCTTTTTTGACAGACAGGACGCAGATGCTTCGTTTTCCCTTTATAATTGCGACATTAGCGATTCTTCTCTCAGCTTGTACCACGACGCCTGCCGGTGTGTCCGGCGGCGGAGAGACGTCGCGGATCTACCAGATCGACCGGCGGGATACCGCGGAGATCCAGTTCCGGATGCTCGATGGCGTGAATGCGCTTAGGTCGGCCTCGGGTCGCGCGCCGCTTGAGTTGGACGCGAACCTGAACGCGGCAGCGGCGACCCATTCGCGCGACATGGCGGTGCAGAACCGGCCTTGGCATTTCGGATCGGACGGGTCTTCGCCCATTGATCGGGCGCGCCGCGTTGGATATCAGGGTCAGCTTTTGGGCGAGAATATCTCGGAGACCTACGAGACCGAGCTGGAGACGCTTGCCGCCTGGATGGAGCTGCGCGAGACACGAGATGTCGTGCTTGCGCCTGATGCCCGGAAGATGGGGTTTGCCTGGTTTCAGGAAGACGGCGGAAAGATCTGGTGGACCTTGGTCACCGGGACCTAAGCCGCAATTCGTTGATCCTTAAGGGAAAATGTCGATCGGCGTGCCATCCTGAACCATGGCGTAGATCTCCTCGATCTCCTTGTTCGAAACCGCGATACAGCCCCAGGTCCAGTCATCGTTCCGGCGAAGTTTTTTTGGCGTGCCGTGAATGAAGATATCCCCGCCGGGAGAGATACCGAGTTGTTCGGCGCGGGCGATATCGAACTCGTTCGGGTAGGAAATCCCGAGAGACAGGTGGAAATTGCTGTTTGGATTGCGCCGGTCGATAAAGTAGGCCCCCTCGGGCGTGCGGCCGTCGCCTTCGATCGATTTATCGCCGGACGGCGCGAAGCCCAGTTCGAATTCGTAGCTGCTAAGCACTTGGTTATGATGGAACAAATGCATCATGCGCTGGTCTTTGAAGACAACGACACGCGTGACTTCGGGGCCATCGTAGCTTTGGAATTTCGAAGACGAGCAGCCGGCCAAAAGCACGGCGGCGAAGAGAAACGCGGCTAATCGGTAAAACATGTCAGACCTGCTCGTGTTCTTGGGTTGCCTGTTCGTTGGAGCATTCGGTGTGCTCCTTTTTCGTTAAAATAGAAGAGTGTTGGAAACAGGGCAATGCGGCAAGACGTGGTTAAAGCTGATTAGCAGCGGGTGAGTTGTGCGGCGAGCTCCACATGAGCGGCCCAGCGAAACTGGTCGATCGGTTGAACCCAGTCGAGCGTATATCCCGCACCGGTTAAAACCTTCGTATCCCGTGCGAACGTTGCGGGGTTGCAGGACAGGGATGCGATCCGGGGCGGGCCGCCCTTGGCAAGTTCCGCCATTTGAGCCGCTGCGCCGGGACGGGGCGGATCGATGACGACCGCGTCGAACTTTCGAAGCTCACCTGTGTCCAAGGGGCGTCTGAACAGGTCCCGCACCTCGGTCGTGATGGGTTTGAGGCCTGTTGCCTGCCGGGCGCCTCTTTCGAGCGCGTGGACCATATCGGCATCCCCCTCAATCGCATGAACGGCAGAGCGTTCAGAGAGGCGCAGGCTGAACGTGCCGCAGCCGCAGAAGAGATCCGCGATGTGGTCTGCAGGTCCCGCCGCCTCAAGCGCTGCAGCGAACAGCGCGTCCTCGCCGGATTGTGTGGCTTGCAGAAAGGCTCCGGGAGGCGGAATAACCTGAACCGTTCCAAAGGTTTGAGCTGCATGACCCGTGTCGTAGACCGGCTCGTCATTCCAGACGAGCCGCGCGAGGCCATTTTGCCCGGCAAGCCGCGACAGGTCTTCCCGCAGCTCTCGCGTCAGGGGTCTTTCCGTCTGTACGAGGATATCGAGGCCGCTTTCAGCTTCGGTGACGGTTAGGGCGATCTCGGTTTTTCGGGAGGCGGCGAGGCGGGTGATCTCTTCGTAGCTGTCCATCCCAGCGAGGAGCGCGGGCGTGATAAGCTGGCAGTCCGGGATCGACACGATCTGATCGGAGCCGATGCGGTGAAACCCGACGAGCGCCCCTGCCTTAGTGCGACGACCGGACAGCTTGGCGCGGCGGCGGCTTTTGGGCGGGGAGGTCAGGATCGGGCGGATCTCGGTCTCCAGCCCTTGTGCGGCGAGGGCAACGCGGATGATATCCGTTTTCCACTCCGCCACAAACGCGTCCGATGCGTGTTGAACCACGCAGCCGCCGCAGGATTTGAAATGACGGCAAGGCGGGCGAACACGGTCGCTGGACGGAGTGATTATCCGTTCATCCTCAACCACTTCGCCCGGAAGTGTTCGAGGGATAAGCGTGCCATCTATCGCACGGCCCAGACCGTGATGCGTCAGCGCGATGATCTGCTGCATCTACTCGGCCGCCTTGGTGGTGAGGAAGCCGCCGGACTGCCGCTGCCAATAGCGCGCATAAAGCCCGTCTTTGGCCAGAAGGGCGCTGTGCGAGCCTGTTTCGACGATATGGCCGTCCTCGAGCACGACGATCCGGTCCATGCGGGCGATGGTCGAGAGGCGGTGGGCAATGGCGATCACGGTCTTGTCCTCCATCACCGTATCGAGAGCCGTTTGGATCACGGCTTCGACCTCGCTGTCGAGGGCGGAGGTCGCCTCGTCAAGGATCAGGATCGGGGCGTTCTTAAGGATCGCGCGGGCCAAAGCGATCCGCTGGCGCTGGCCGCCCGAGAGCTTAACGCCCCGTTCGCCGAGATAGGCGTCGTAACCGGTATTACCTCTGTGATCTTTCAGATCCTGAATGAAATCATGGGCTTCCGCGCGTTTAGCGGCGGCGATGAGTTCCTCCTCGGTGGCGTTGCGCTGGCCATAAAGGATGTTGTCGCGGGCGGTTCGGTTGAACATCGCGGTGTCCTGCGTGACCATTCCGATGGCGCGGCGCAGGCTGTCCTGAGAAACCTTCGAGATGTCCTGACCGTCGATCAGGATCCGGCCCGTTTCGGCGTCGTAGAGACGCAGGAGCAGCGAGACGAGCGTCGACTTCCCGGCCCCCGAGGCGCCGACCAGCCCGATCTTTTCGCCCGGCGCGACGGTCAGATCGATCGCCTCAATCCCACCGGTTTCACGCCCGTAGCTGAAGCTCGCCTTGTCAAAGGAGATCTCAGCGGCGTTTACTTCCAAGGGCTTAGCGTCCGGCGCATCGGTGATCGTGGGGCGCGGCGTAAGGGTGCGCATGCCGTCCTCGACCTCGCCGATATTCGAATAGATGCCCATCAGCGTGAAGCTGACCCAGCCGGTCATTTGCGAGATGCGAAGCGACACTGTTCCGACGGCGGCGATGTCGCCGGGGGTGGCAGCCCCGGCTTGCCAGAGGGCCAGGACAGCGGCTGTCAGAGCCACGGGGAGGATGGCGGCGATGATGGTGAGCAGGAAGCGGAAGAGCGAGGAGATCGAGCCGAAATCGATCATCCGTTCGCGGTAGGTCTCCATGGATTTGATCGCGACATCGTCCTCGTGCTGGGCGCTGGCGAAGAGCTTGACGGTTCGCATATTTGTAATGGTGTCAACGACTTGTCCCGATACGGCGGCGCGCGCTCCGGCGCGGGCGGCGGCGCGGATGCGGATGCGGGGCAGGAACCACGTGATGAAGCGCAGATAGGCCAGCAGCCACAGGGCCAGCAGGATCGCGATGCGCCAGTCGATGGTTAACAGCAAAAGGGTTGCCGCCGTCATGGAGGCGAGGGCGAAGACGACGGTGTTAACTGTTTCGATGGTGACCTCAGTGACGGCACGGGAGGCCTGCATCTGCTTTTGGGCGATGCGACCGGCGAAGTCGTTGTCGAAGAAGGTCACGGATTGCCCGAGTGTCCAGCGGTGCAGGCGGGAGAGAACGAGCGAGCCGAGGCTTGGGCCGATAACGACCGATTGCACGAAGGAGAAAGCGCCGAAGACGATGGGTCTGAGGATCAGGAAGAACGCCGCTATGGCCATGAAAAGAAGCGCGTTTTCCGAGAAGACCTGACCTTCGCCCGAAGCGAGGGCGCTGTCGATCATGATGCCGAGCAGGATTGCTCCGAGCACGTCGAATGTGCCCGTTCCCATGGAGAGAACGACTGCCAAAAGCAAAAACGGCCAGGCGCTGGAGACGCTCCAGACGAGGAACTTCCACAATGTCTGCGGCGGTGGCTGATCTGTCCGGGCGAAGGGCGCGATCAGATTAGCGGCGCGATTTATCCATGCGGGACGGGCGATCGGATTAACCTTTCGCGGCAAAGGGTGAAGCGGGAAGTAGAGATTTGTTCACCTTATTCCCCCGGCCAGCGGTGTCAAAGGTAAGAATATACGGCCGGCTTGTTGCTGCCGGGGTCTGACCCCAATTTCAAGTCCCCGAATCGCAGTTAATACTGAGCAAAACCGAAAATCGGGCTTTCGGTATCCCGTCGGTATTACGTCGGTATATGGTCGGTGGATTTGCACCGACACCCGCAGTTAACGGACCGCCCGGTTGATTTGCCGTGCAACGGCGGGAGCCGAGCGGTCTCGGCCTACTCTGCCGCCTCATTCAGGGCGAGAAATCCACCGGACTGCCGCTTCCAGAAACTGGCATAAAGACCGCTCTCTTCGAGCAGCGCGTCGTGCGTTCCGTCTTCGACGATCCGGCCGTCATCGAGGACGAGGATCCGGTCCATATGCGCGATGGTCGAGAGCCGGTGCGCGATGGCGAGGACGGTCTTGCCCTCCATCATCGTCTGCAGGGTGCGCTGGATGGAGGCCTCGACCTCGCTGTCGAGGGCGGAGGTCGCCTCGTCGAGGATCAGGATCGGCGCGTCCTTGAGGATCACGCGAGCGAGCGCGATCCGCTGGCGCTGACCGCCCGAAAGCTTGACCCCGCGTTCGCCAACCTTGGCGTCGTAGGCAGGACGGCCTTCGTTGTCGGCCAGATCGAGGATGAAGTCATGCGCCTCGGCCCGTTTGGCGGCGTCGATCATCTGTTCATCCGTCGCTCCAGGGTTGCCGTAAAGGATGTTGTCGCGGATCGAACGATGCAGGAGAGAGCTGTCCTGCTGGACCATGCCGATGGCGCGGCGCAGGCTGTCCTGCGTCACATGGCTGATATCCTGTCCGTCGATCAGGATGCGCCCACCTTCGGCGTCGTAGAAGCGCAGCAGCAGCTTGACGAGCGTCGATTTGCCCGCGCCGGAGCGGCCGACGAGGCCGACCTTTTCGCCTGGCGCGATGTTCAGCGTGATGCCGTCGAGGCCGCCAGAGCCCTGACCGTAGTGGTGGCTGAGATCCTCGATCCGGATTTCGCCGTTGGGCACGCTTAAAGCGGGAGCCGATTTGGCGTCGATGAGCGTGACGGGCTGAGCAATCGTTTCCATCCCTTCAGCGACGACGCCGAGGTTCTGGAAGAAGTTCGAGACGGCCCACATGATCCAGCCGGACATGCCGTTCAGGCGCAGGGTCAGCGCGGTCGCCGCCGCTACGACGCCGATGGAGGCCGTGCCGCCGATCCAGAGCGCGACGGCCCAGCCGACGACGCCGACGATCAGGAACCCGTTCAGGATCGTGAGCGCGATATCCATGATCGTGTAGATCCGCATCTCGCGCATGAAGGTCGTGCGGGTGCCTTCGATGGCCTCCTTGGCGTAGGACAGCTCCCGGTCGTGGTGGGCGAAAAGCTTGACCGAATGGATGTTCGTATAGGCGTCGACAACGCGGCCCGTGACCTCGGACCGGGCGTCGGAGCTGGCCTTGGATGCGGGGCCGACGCGGCGGACGGTCCAGACGACGAGCGCCGCATAGAGCGTGAACCAGATCAGAAGCGGAATGGCGAGGCGCAGATCGGCATCCGACAGCAGAACGGCGGCGCCGACCAGATAGGCGAGCGCGAAGGTGAGCGCGTCGAAAATCTGGAAGATCGCCTCTCCGGCGGCGGGTGGGGTCTGCATGATCCGGTTGGAGATCCGGCCCGCGAAATCGTTCTCGAACCAGCCGACGGACTGGCGGAGCACGTGGCGGTGGGCCCGCCAGCGGATCAGGGTGCCGAAATTGGGAAGGATCGAATTGTTCAGGATCAGCACGTCGAGCATCTGGACCGCGGGGCGGATCAGAACGATGAAGGCGGCGATAAAGAGCAGCTCGGTCCCGTAATCGGTCAGCAAGGTGTCGCGATTTGCATTGCTCAGGATGTCGACGACGCGGCCCATGTAGAAGATCAGGCCGACCTCGATCGCGGCAACGACGACCGATAGCAGCGCGGCCAGGATCATCAGCTTTTTGAACGGTTTCGAATAGTCGAGCAGGAACGGCCAAAGCTTGCGCGGCGGAATATCCGTTTCGGCATAGCTTTGGAACGGGTCGATCAGGTTTTCAAAAAACCGGAACATCGGAAGGCCTATCTGTTGTGCCTAATTGACACGTCAGTGAGTCGGGTTCGGTTTACACCAGCGGTTGCCGGATGTCCCGACCCGTCAGACCTGTGCGAGAAGCTCTGCCTTTGAGAGGGTGAAATCAGAGAGGATCCAGTCGGTTTCGAGCTGTTTGAGCATCCGGCCAAGGTCCGGCCCCTCAAGATCGGGCAGGTCGGCGGCGCGCACAGGGAAGGCCTGGGCGCCCGCCCGGTCGATGCGGTCGAATGTGTCGGGACCCGGCGGCATGCCGATATAGGCGGAGCGGATAAGCTCTGCGTCGCGGGCGATGTCGGTGCCGTGGCGGTAGGCCTCCATCCCTGGATCGGCGGGATCGCTGAGGCGCGCGCGCAGGGTCGTCAGGCGGCCCTGATCCTTGCGGGACAGGCGCAGATGGGCGGTCTCTCCGCCGAGGCAGGCGAGGCGGCGCAGAGCGTGGGGGCCGGTTTGGGTGGCCTGTTCGTGATAGACGAGGACCGGGAGCGCGGTGGCATCGGCGCCGGGCATGAGCCGGGTTAGAAGCCCTGCCTGTGCCATCGCAGCGACGGCGGGACCAGGGTCGGGGGCGGAGAGGAGTTTGAGCAGCTCCCCGGTCACGCGTTCGGAGGAGAGATTGTCGGTGAGATAGGCCAGATCGGCGCAGGCGGCGAAACCCTCGGGGTCGAGCCCGCGATCCGGGTTGCCGTACCAGGCGTGGAAGCGAAAGAAGCGGAGGATCCGCAGCGCATCCTCGAGGATGCGGGTCGCGGGATCCTCGATGAAGCGGACGATGCGCTTGTTCAGGTCGGGCAAGCCTTTGAGCGGATCGAGGAGGGTGCCGTCGGGCTGGGCATAGAGCGCGTTCATAGTGAAGTCGCGGCGGCGGGCATCCTCCTCGACCGAGGTCGCGAAGGCGACGGTCGCGCGGCGGCCATCGGTTGCGACATCGCGGCGGAAGGTCGTGATCTCGATCGCCAGATCGTCTGCCACGACGGTGATGGTGCCGTGATCGATACCGGTGGGGATCGCCTTGAGGTTTGCCGTTTCGGCGGCGGCGATGACCTGCTGCGGGGTGGCGGAGGTGGCGATGTCGATATCGGCCACCGGTTTGCGCAGGAGTGCGTTGCGCACGCAGCCGCCAACGAAAAGCGCCTGATGGCCCTGCGAGGCAAGGCTCGCGGTGATCTGTTGCGCGCGGGGGTCGGTGAGCCAGTCGGCGGAGATCTTCATCGGGGCACCTTGAAAATACAGCGCTAGGCTTCCCCTGTTCGGGCGAACTTGTCCAGTCCGGGGCGATCAGACGAGGCGGTCCGCGAGGGCGCGAAGGATCCGGGCGGTGGCGCCCCAGATGTAGTAGGGGCCGTAGGGGACGGTGTAGAAATGGCGCGGTTTCCCCTGCCAGAGGCGCGATTGGACGGCGAAATTGGCCGGGTCGGTGACATGGGCGAGGGGAACGCGGAAGATCTCTTCGACCTCGCCGGGTTCGGGTCTCTGGGCGAAAGGCGCGGCGATGTGGCCAACGATCGGCGTGACGGTGAAGCCGGTGACAGTTTCGTGCGCGGGGAGCGTCCCGACGATGTCGACAAGGCCTTCGGGCAAGCCGGTTTCCTCGCGTGCCTCGCGCAGGGCGGTGGCGGTCAGATTGGCATCGGTGCGGTCGTGTTTGCCACCGGGAAAGGCGATCTGGCCGGGATGCATCTTGAGCTGCGCGCTGCGCTTGGTCAGCAGGACCTCGAGGCCGGAGGGCGCCTCGATCAGCGGCACGAGCACGGCGGCCTGCCGGAGCTTGCGCGTCTCGGGCAGGGTCACGTCGCGGTTCAGATCATAGTCCGAGGAGGGCGCACCGGGGCGGGCGAGGGCCGCCTCGATGCGCTGGATTGGGTCAGTCGGCGGCACGGCGCCGCTCTTCGGCTTCGAAGCCAAGCGTTTCGGGCTGGAATTCGTAATGGGCGCCGCAGAACTGGCAGTCGGCGGTGACGATGCCGTCGTCGGTCGTCATGTGCGCGATGTCCTTGTCGGAATAGATGGACAGGCTTTCGCGGACACGGTCGGCCGAGCAGCTGCATCCAAAGCAGACCAGTTGCGGGTCGTAGACGCGCGGGCTTTCCTCGTGGAAAAGCCGGACCAGAAGATCGGTCGGCTGCACGGAGGGGCCGATCAGTTCGAGCTCTTCGACGGTGTCGAGGAGCAGGTTGGCGCGGGTCCAATTCTCCTCTTCGTCTCCGTCGAGCATGTCGGTCGGCGCAAGCAAGCCGTCCTCGGCGGTGCCGCCGTCGGTTTTGGCGAAGGGGGAGGCCTTGGGCATATGCTGGAGCATCACGCCGCCCGCGCGCCAGTGCTCGGGCCGCCCCGGCGCCTGCGAGCGCCCATAGGAGAGCGCGAAGCGGGTCGGCAACTGCTCGGATTGCGCGAAATAGGTCTCTGCGCAGGACGAGAGCGACCCGCCGGCGATGGGGGTGATGCCCTGATAAGGGGTCATGCCTTGGCCCTGATCGATGAGGATGGCGAAGTAGCCCTTGCCGATCAGCTCGAACGGGGGGACGTCCGCGAGGCGGTCCTCGTCGAAGCTGGCATAGGCGCGGATGCGAGCGGGCGAGCCTTCGGCATCGGGGCCGTAGTAATCGGTCGCGATCAGGCGGGCGGGTCCGTCGCCGCGCACCTGAAGCGACAGCTTCCAGCGCAGGTCGATGGTCTGGCCGATCAACGCGGTCAGCAGGCACATTTCGGCGACGAGCGCCTCGATCATGGGCGGATAGTCGTACTGGGCCAGCACCTGATCAAGGGTGCCGTCGAGCCGCGCGATGCGGCCGCGAATGTCTGAACGGTCGAGCTGAAACGGCAACACGGTGTCGTCCCAGGCAATCTGAGAGCCGAGGGTCATGGGCTTTCCTTAATGGCCGGGGGTTGGCATACCGGCCCAATATAGGGGCGGCAAGCGGGCAACCAAGGGATGCGACGTTACGGGGAAGCGCCAGTGGCCGGTCAACGCTACGTCCTGCGGCCCGGGGTTTATGCGGTTTTGCCCAAAGGCGACGGGGTTCTTCTGACCGTGCAGGCCGGGCCGGACCCGGAGCTGGAACTGCCGGGCGGCGGGGTCGATCCGGGCGAGCAGCCGGTGCGCGCCTTGCACCGCGAGGTGCTGGAGGAAACCGGCTGGACCATTGCGCGACCGCGCCGGATGGGGGCGTTTCGGCGGTTCGTCTGGATGCCGGAATACCGGATCTGGGCCGAGAAGGTCTGCACGATTTATCTGGCCTATCCGGTACGGCCGGTCGGGCCGCCGCTGGAGGCGGAGCATCTGCCTGTGGTTCTGCCGCTGCGCGAGGCGGCCGCGGTGCTGGGCGAGCAGTTCAGCGGCGGATTTGTCAGGGCTCTGGCGAGATCGGAGTTCCACCGGAAAAATCGATGAGCAGGGCCGAGATGTCATCGGGGAAGTCCTGATCGCTGGCAAAGCCGTTCAATGTCCAGATCATCGCGTCAAGAAAGGCAGGACCCTTGAGCGCGCGATTCTCGCGCATCAGCTCGATCAGTCCAGCTTCGAGGAGCATGTTGCCGTCGGGATCGATACAGTCCGTGACGCCGTCCGACAGAAGCAGGAGGCGGTCGCCGGGATGAAGCGTCACCTCGCTTTCTTCGTAGACCGCGTCGGCGATCAGGCCGATGGGGTAGCCGCCGTCGCCCGCCAGTTCGATCGCGCCATCGGCCCGCTGGATCACGGGATGGGGATGACCAGCCTGCACGAAATTCACGCGCCCTGTTTCGAGATCGCAATGGCCCACGATCAGCGTGAAATACTGATCGGTCCGGATGTCGTTCAGGATCGCCTCGTTCAGGTGATAGGCCAGTTCTGCCGGATTGCGGGGCCGCGCGGTGCCATCGGTGTCGAAGGCGATGGCAATGTTTCGGCGCAGGCTTTGGTGGGACATCAGGCCCGCGATGCGCGATGCCATCAGCGCCGACGGGATGCCGTGGCCGGAGACATCGAAGGCGAAAAAACCCACTTTCGTCTTGCCGACGGGGAAATACGAGACAAGGTCGCCGCCCAGGCTGTGCGCCGATTGCAGCATGATCGAAAAGCGGGCGCTGCCGTAGTCCCGCGTGGCGGGCGGCAGTAGCGATTGTTGCAGATGCTTGGCTTCGACCAGATCCCGTTCGAGAACCTCGTAGCGGTCGCGAAGTTGTCCAAGCGAGGTTTCGGCCATTCGTTTGCGAGCGGTGAGGCCGCGCATCTCGGCCGCGATGCGGTCCAGCGCGATCAACCGCGTCTCAAACGCGGCCAGATCGAGCGGTCGGAAAAGCAGGTCGTCGGCCCCTGCATGGATGGCGGTATCCGCCGACATCATCGTGTCGGGATCGGCGAGAAGCAGGATCCGGGGGATATAATCGAGATCCATCTCCATCACGTCTTCGCAGAGCGAAAGGGCGGAGCCGTCGGCAACGGTCTGCGCCACGACGATCAGGTCGGGCGGATCAACCGACAGATGTGATTTCGCCTGGGCGATGGTGGGAACGCGGGTCATCTTGCGATCCGCAAATAGCGGCCGGATCGCCGCAAGAGTGACCGGGTCGAGGCCCACGAACAGGACCGTGCGCGCCCGGCCCTGACCTGAGGACGACCCAGAATGAGCGATAGCTTTGGCGTACAACGGCGTGCCTTTGCGTCCGGTAGTGTTGACCTTTAGCGCTACGCGCGTCGTCTTAAGAACCGGTGAAGATAAACCCTAAACCAGAAACTCGGACAGGATTTCGTTATCGGTGATATCGGTGAAGGCGAAGCCTGCCTTGTCGAGGCGCGAGAAAAGCGCGGGGAAATTCTCCTGCGCTGTCGTCTCGATCCCGATAAGGACGGTGCCGAAGTTGCGCGCGGATTTCTTGAGATACTCGAACCGCGCGATGTCGTCCTGGGGGCCGAGGATCGACAGGAACTCCTTCAGGGCGCCGGGGCGCTGGGGCAGGCGCAGGACGAGGTATTTCTTGAGGCCCGCGCTGCGCTGGGCGCGTTCGCGCACCTCGGGCAGGCGCTCGAAGTCGAAATTGCCCCCCGTGGTCACGCAGACGACGCGCTTGCCTTTCACGCGGTCCTTGATGTCCTTGAGCGCGTCGATGGAGAGGGCTCCGGCCGGTTCGAGAACGATGCCTTCGATGTTCAGCAGCTCGAGGATGGTGGTGCAGATGCGGTCTTCGGAGACGGCATAGAGATCCTCGATCTTCATGTCTGAAAGGCGCGCGAAGGGGCGGTCGCCGATCTTGGCGACGGCGGCGCCGTCCACGAAGCTGTCAAGCGTATCGAGCCTGACCGGCTCGCCCTTCAGGAGCGCGGCGCGCAGGCTTTGGCCGCCTGCCGGTTCGATGAGCGCCATCTCGGGTAGGCTTCCGGTCGCCTTCCAGTAGGCGCGCATGCCCGAGGAGAGGCCGCCGCCGCCGACGGGAAGGACGACGAGGTCGGGCGGGTGAGGGATCTGGTCGTCGATCTCGACCGCGACGGAGGATTGCCCCTCGATCACGTCATCATCGTTGAAAGGGGAGAGGAAATGCGCGCCGGTCTCCTCGCAATGGGCCTGCGCGGCGGCGAGCGTTACGTCGAGGTAATCTCCGGTCAGCTGAACGGTGATGTTGTCGCCACCAAAGATGCGCGTCTTGTTGACCTTCTGGGCAGGCGTGGTGACCGGCATGAAGATCGTGCCTTCGGCGCCGAAATGGCGGCACATGAAAGCGATGCCCTGCGCGTGATTGCCCGCCGACGCGCAAACGAACCGCGTGCGCCCCGCTTCGATCTGCTTACCCATCGCGTTAAAGGCGCCGCGGATCTTGTAGGAGCGGACGGGCGAGAGATCTTCGCGTTTGAGCCAGATCTCGGCATCGTATTTCTCGGACAGATGGGCATTGAGCTGGAGCGGCGTACGCGGGAAGACCGCGCGCATCGCCTCGGTGGCGCGGCGCGCGGCTGAGACGAGATCAGGCAAGCTCCCGGCCTTCGACATAGTGGCCGTAGAGGGTGGTGAGGATCGAGATGCCGATCAGGGTGATCAGAATGTTCGGCACGGCCAGCAGGAAGGGCTGAACCGCGATGGGCAAGAGCTCGGCCAGGAAGGCGAAGGGCAACGCGACGACGAACAGGAAGATGGCGCTGAGCGCCGCGAGGAAGATCATCGTAAGGGTTGTTCCGGAGGTCCTTTCCCATGTAGCCACAAGACCTTCGGCCTGACCGATTGCGGCAGCGGGCAGGATGACCGACAGCCGGTAGAAGGCGGCGATGGCAAAGACGACGGTGGCGGCGACAACGAGAGCAGGAAGCGGAGGCGGCAATGCGCCTGCGAGCAGGACGCCGAGACCCACAAACACCACCAAAACGATGCCGATAAGGATGCTCCACCCGAAATAGGCAAGGATCCGGCCCGCGGGCGCCTTGCCTTCGGACGTCTGGCTATTGCCTGCCAAAAGCACGTAGCGATGCCAGGCCACGGCAAGCCACAGGGTGACGATGAGTTGCACGATCCCCGCAAGAGAGATCACACCGAGCCCCTCTGCCGCCCCGCTTCTTACGGTGCTGTTGAAGTCATTCTGCGTCTCCAGCACCTGCTCGAGGCTGAGCGATGTGGCGGAGGCTACGACGTAAGGGGTAGCGATTGTAACGATGATCAGCGGTATTGCGAGGCGCAGCACCATATCGCGGCTGCCGTTCAGCATCTTGAGCGCGTGGACGAAAATTTTCCAAGCCATGGGGACGTCTCCGAAATTTTGGGTGACACTGCACCGCGCGAGGGAGGCGGACAAGGAGAACTTGCCCCCCCTTCGATCACGCGGTAGCAGCCGCAGAGCACAAGTCCGGAGGCCCGATCCATGTCCGCACCCAAGAAAGTTGTCCTAGCCTATTCGGGCGGGCTCGACACGTCGATCATCCTCAAATGGCTGCAGACGGAATATGACTGCGAGGTCGTGACCTTTACCGCCGATCTGGGACAAGGCGAGGAGCTGGAGCCAGCGCGCAAGAAGGCCGAGATGATGGGTGCGAGCGCCATCTATATCGAGGATCTGCGCGAGGAATTCGTGCGTGATTTCGTCTTTCCGATGTTTCGGGCGAATGCGGTCTATGAAGGGCTTTACCTCCTGGGCACGTCGATTGCGCGGCCCCTGATTTCCAAGCGGCTGGTCGAGATCGCCGAAGCCGAAGGCGCCGATGCGGTGGCGCATGGCGCGACGGGCAAGGGCAACGATCAGGTGCGGTTCGAGCTGGCGGCCTATGCGCTGAACCCCGATATCAAGGTGATCGCGCCGTGGCGGGAATGGGATCTGTCCTCGCGCACCAAGCTGATCGACTTTGCCGAGAAGAACCAGATCCCGATCGCGAAGGACAAGCGGGGGGAAGCTCCGTTTTCGGTGGATGCAAACCTGTTGCACACGTCTTCGGAGGGGAAAGTGCTGGAGGATCCGGCGGTGGCCGCGCCTGATTACGTCTATCAGCGGACGGTCGATCCACGGCACGCACCGGACGAACCTGAGGTTATCGAGGTTGGGTTCGAGCGCGGAGATGCGGTGTCGGTGAACGGGGAGGCGTTGTCACCGGCGGAGTTGCTGACCAAGCTGAACGAGCTGGGCGGCAAGCACGGGGTCGGGCGGCTCGATCTGGTCGAAGGGCGGTTCGTGGGGATGAAGTCGCGCGGGATCTACGAGACGCCGGGCGGGACGATCCTGCTGGAGGCGCATCGCGGGATCGAGCAGATCACGCTCGACCGGGGGGCTGCGCATCTGAAGGACGAGCTGATGCCGCGCTATGCGGAGCTGATCTATAACGGCTTCTGGTTCTCGCCCGAGCGGGAGATGCTGCAAGCGGCCATCGATGCCTCGCAGGGGCATGTGACAGGGACCGTGCGGCTGGAGCTGTATAAGGGCTCTGTCCGGACCATCGGGCGCTGGTCGAAGCATTCGCTGTATTCCGAGGCGCATGTGACGTTCGAAGACGATGCGGGCGCCTATGATCAAGCGGATGCGGCGGGGTTCATCCAGCTGAACGCGCTGCGGCTGAAACTGCTCGCGGCGCGGGATCGGCGTTTGAAGTGAGGCGGGCAAGCTACCGCTCGCCCGCCCCTGAGGTTAGGTTCTAGCTCTCTCGCGTACTGGTGCGCTATTTGAAGCTTTCACCAAATTTACCGCAGATAGAGCATCGACACGGTTTACGTAGCCTTCGCCAGAGTTTGCGATTTTCTTGTGATTTGCTGCGTACAGCATCCATCGCCAACCTTGGTAGGACTCGTAGTATACTTCGAAATACATTCGTCGTTCTCCGTCCAAGTTAGGTGTCGTGCCCGGCGGAGTTGCCGGAAACGACATGGACGCCGCATCTTGCTTGACGAAAGCTCGTATTGCCGCAAAGATTACGACACGTTGAAAGACGAGCTGCCGTATGCGGCAGTCATGGGGCGCCTATTGTGAGTAGGCGCCCCTCATTGATTCCGGGACTTCTCTGATGAGTCGAGTCTTTTCTTCCAATTTCCACCACAATTGGGTGAGAAGCCAATAGATTGTGGATAAGTCGGGTCTCAGACACCTCATGGAGTGTAAACATAAGATGATTGTTGATCTCTTCCTTTAAACCGAGATCTACAGTCGCGGTTGGAGTGTCAAAAAGGACCAGACGCGGCCAGGCGGTGCCGGGCCAAAAAGGGCCGGCTTAACTGAACTGAAACGTCTCTCACGTCCCTGTGCTTCACGGCGGGGTGAGTTGAGGTTGACCGTTGGATGGCGGAGTCTGGCTCCTAACCGATGGAGGACCGTCATGACGACGTTTGAGAATGTGAAGACTGGGCTTTTGGCCCTTGCGATCGTGGCCGGTGCTTTTGTGCAGGCAGGTGAGGCGAAGGCTCAAGCTACGGAGAGCCTTGTCGTGGCCGGGGGCTGTTTCTGGTGCGTGGAATCGGATTTCGAGCGGGTTCCGGGTGTGATCGAGGCGGTGTCGGGCTTTGCCGGGGGCACCGTGGCCAACCCGACCTACAAGCAGGTCGTGCGCGGCGGAACGGGGCATTACGAGGCGGTCGAGATCACCTATGATCCCGCTCAGGTCAGCTATGAGCAGCTTCTGACGCTGTTCTTCCGGTCGGTCGATCCGACGGATGCGAGCGGGCAGTTCTGCGACCGGGGGCAGAGCTATGCCACGGCGATCTTCGCTGAGACATCGCAGCAGCGCGCCATCGCGGAGGCTGTGAAGGCGCAGGCGGCGTCGGATCTGGGACAGGCGGTGGTCACGCCGATCCTGGGGGCCGCGCCGTTCTATCCGGCGGAAGCGTATCATCAGGATTACTACAAGCAGACCGAGGTGATCCTGACCCGGCGCGGACCGAAGTCGAAGACGGAGGCCTATAAGTTCTATCGCTCGGCCTGCGGGCGCGATGCGCGCGTCAAAGAGCTTTGGGGCAGCGCAGCGCCGTTTACGGGGTGAAGCTCGGCGACCGGTCGGGCTTGGCGGCCCGATGCCGCTGGCAGAGGTATTTTTGGCAAGATGAGGACGGCGGCGCCTAGAACTGGGCGTCCTGCACCTCTTTGAGGTCGGGGATGACGTCTGCGGTGCCTTCGCGCTGGACCATGAGGGCGGCGGCGCGCGTGGCCTGGCGGATGGCCTGCGCGATGGGCTGACCCCGGTCGAGACCGGCGAGGAGATAGCCGGTGAAGGTATCACCTGCGCCGGTCGTGTCGACGGGCGTGACCTTGATCGCGGGATGGTGAGTCTCCTGCTCGCGAGCGATGTGAAGGCAGCCCTCGGCGCCTTTTGTGACAACGATATCAGAGAGTCGCAGGTCCATCAGCGTGGTGCCGAGGGCATCGGTGAGTTGCGTCGCCTCGACCTCGTTCAGGACCAGAAGGTCGAGATGGGGGAGGACGGCGCGGACGGCCTCGGCCTCGAACGGGGCGGCGGCATAGGCGATCCGCAGGCCGAGGCTGCGGGCCTTGGCGGCGGTCCCCTCTTGCATGGTGGTTTCGTTTTGCATGACGCAGATGTCTCCCGTCGCGGCGGTCGAGAGGGCGGCGTCGATGGTCTGCTGCGGGATCGCGTGATTGGCGCCGGGATGAAGGATGATCTGGTTCTCGCCGTCCTCGGCCACGGCGATGATCGCGTGGCCCGTCGCGGCCTCGACGTCGGCGATGAAACGGGTATCGACGCCATACTCAAGGAGCCGGTCGCGGGTCCAGAGACCGTCGGAGCCGATGGCTCCGATATGGCAGGTATGGGCACCCGCGCGGGCGGCGGCGACCGACATGTTCGCGCCCTTGCCGCCGAGTCCGGTGGAAAACCCTGTCGAGCCAATGGTTTCGCCAGGCCCGGGCAGGTGCGGGAGGCGGTAGAACCGGTCGATATTGATGGAGCCGAGATTCCAGATCGTCATGGCGCGTGACGGTAGTTGCGAAGGGCGGTGCGGGCAACTAGGCAAGGGGTCCAGGAGGGATGTCTTTTGGCCAAGGATGAGAGCACCGTCACGCCGATGATGGCGCAATATCTGGAGATCAAGGAGGGGCATCCGGACGCTCTGCTGTTCTACCGGATGGGCGATTTCTACGAGATGTTCTTTGACGACGCGGTCGCCGCGGCCGAGGCGCTGGATATCGCGCTGACCAAGCGGGGCAAACATCGCGGCGCCGATATTCCGATGTGCGGGGTGCCGGTGCATTCGGCCGAAGGGTATCTGCTGACGCTGATCCGCAAGGGGTTTCGCGTGGCTGTCTGCGAACAGATGGAGGATCCGGCGGAGGCGAAAAAGCGCGGCTACAAGGCGGTCGTGCGCCGCGAGGTCGTGCGGCTGGTCACGCCCGGGACGCTGACCGAGGAGAGCCTGCTGGAGGCGCGGCGGCACAACTATCTGGCCGCATTCGCCGAGATCCGGGGCGAGGGTGCGCTGGCCTGGTGCGATATCTCGACGGGCATGTTCCGGGTGATGCGCTGCGCGCCGGGGCGGCTGGGACCGGAGCTGGCGCGGCTTGCGCCGCGCGAGATCCTGCTGAGCGAAGGCGCGGGATCGCCGCTGGAGATGGAGGGCGTTTCGGTCACCGAGCACAACCGGCTGGCCTTTGAGAGCGGGCCTGCGAAGGCGCGGTTGGAGCGGTTTTTCGATGTTGCCTCGCTCGATGCGTTTGGATCGTTCGGGCGGGCGGAGGTGGCGGCGATGGGGGCGCTGCTGGATTATCTGGATCTGACACAAAAGGGGCGGCTTCCGCTGCTGCGGCCTCCGGCGCAGGAAAGCGAGGAGGCGGTGGTGCGGATCGATGCCGCGACGCGCCGAAATCTGGAGCTGTCGCAGGCGCTTGGCGGCGGGAAGGCCGGATCGCTCCTGGCGGCAGTGGACTGGACCGTGACGGCGGGCGGCGGACGGCTTTTGGAGCGGCGGCTGTCGTCTCCGTCCCGGCTGCGGGAGGTTGTGACCGGGCGGCTGGATGCGGTGTCGGCGCTGGTCGAGGATCCGCTTTTGCGCGGGGATCTGCGGGATCTGCTGCGCCGGGCGCCGGATCTGGACCGGGCGGTGTCGCGGCTGGCGCTGGACCGGGGCGGGCCGCGGGACCTTGCTGCGGTGCGCAATGCTTTGGACGCGGCGGAGCGGCTTGCCGCGCGGATGCCGGAGGGACTTTCGACGCTTCTGGAGGCGGCGCGCGCCGATCTGGCTGGGCAGGATGAGTTGAGGGATGCGCTTGAAGAGGCGCTTGTGGCGGAGCCGCCGCTTTTGGTGCGGGATGGCGGGTTCGTGGCCGAGGGGCATCTGGAGGCGCTGGATGCGGCGCGGCAATTGCGCGACGAAGGTCGGTCGGTGATTGCCGGGATGCAGGCGGAATTTGCTGATCTGACCGGGATCGGGGCGCTGAAGATCAAGCATAACAACGTGCTGGGTTATTTCGTCGAGGTGACAGCAACCCATTCGGCAAAGATGCTGGGCGAGCCCCTGAGCGAGACGTTCATCCATCGGCAGACCACGGCGAATGCGGTGCGGTTTACCACGGTCGAGCTGTCTTCGCTCGAGACGCGGATCCTGAATGCGGGGGCCGAGGCGCTGGAGCTGGAGAAAGCGGTTTTCGGCGATCTGAGGCAGTTGATTATCAGGCGGGCCGCCGATCTGGCGCAAGTGGCCCGGGCCTTGGCCGAGATCGATCTGGCGGCAGCTTTGGCCGATCTCGCGGTGGCGGAGGACTGGACCCGGCCGGTGCTGGAGGACGGGCGCGCGTTTGAAATCACGGGCGGGCGGCATCCGGTGGTCGAGGCGGCGCTGAAGGCGGACGGCGCGCCGTTCGTGGCGAACGATTGCGATCTGACCGAGCATCGGGTGCAGCTGCTTACCGGGCCGAACATGGCGGGCAAGTCCACGTTCCTGCGGCAGAATGCGCTGATTGCGGTGCTGGCGCAGATGGGATCCTTCGTTCCGGCGGGGGCTGCGCGGATCGGGCTGGTGTCGCAGATCTTCAGCCGGGTCGGGGCCTCGGACGATCTTGCCCGGGGGCGGTCGACTTTTATGGTCGAGATGGTGGAGACGGCGGCGATCCTCAATCAGGCGGATGACCGGGCTTTGGTGATACTCGATGAGATCGGGCGGGGGACGGCCACCTATGACGGGCTGTCGATTGCCTGGGCGACGCTGGAGCATCTGCATGACGTCAATCGGTGCCGGGCACTGTTTGCGACGCATTATCACGAGCTGACCGCCCTGGCCGGGGGGCTTGCAGAGGCGGAGAACCTGACGGTGGCTGTGAAGGAGTGGGAGGGCGATGTCGTCTTCCTGCATGAGGTGCGGCAGGGGGCTGCGGACCGCAGCTATGGCGTTCAGGTTGCCAAGCTAGCAGGGCTGCCCGAGGCGGTTGTGGCGCGGGCGCGAGCGGTTCTGGAGACGCTGGAAGAGGGCGAGCGGGACAAGGATCGGACGACGTTGATCGACGATTTGCCGCTCTTTTCGGTGCCTGCGGCTGCCCCCGCCAAGGCGGAGCCGTCAGAGGTGGAGGCGGCCTTGCGCGAGGTGGATCCGGATGGGCTGTCGGCGCGGGAGGCTCTGGAGCTGATCTATGAGCTGAAGGGAAAGGTGGCGGGGTGACCCCTGCCTATCCGGCGGAGGCGACCTGGAGGGGTGGCACGTTGTAGCCTGCCCCGAGCGCGATCATCAGGGTGATGTAGTCGCGGCTGGTCTGGCGCAGGTTGGAGCGGAAGTCGGTGCGGGCGTCGGCCAGACGGCGCTCAAGCTCGATAATCTGGAGGAGCGTGATCTCTCCGCTTGTGACCAGGCTGCGGGAGAGGCGAAGCGCGCGTTCGTTCTGCTGGACGGCCTCGCCGGATTTGGCGGCGGCCTGCTGGGCGGCGCGGTAGGTGACGAGAGCGGTTTCAACCTCTTCGATGCCTTGCAGGACGGTCTCAGCCCAGAAGAGATAGGCCTCGCGGGCGCGCGCCTCGGCGGCGGTGACATCGGCACGCAGGGCACCCTGATTGAAGATCGGGATATTGAGCGTGGGGCCGAAGGACCAGGTCTGGACCTCGACGGCGCTTTGCTGGCTGGCCTGGATCGAGCCGCCGATCTGCAGGCTGGGATAGAGCGCCGCACGGCGGATGCCGATTTCGGCGAAGGCTTGCAGGTATCTTTGTTCGGCGGCGCGCACGTCAGGACGGTTGCGGATCAGGTCAGCCGGCACGCCGATGATGATGTCGGTCGAGGGGACGGGCTGCCGGGTGACGGCCGAGAGCTGCGGGTCGAGCGTTCCAGCGGGCAGGCCGAGCAAGGTTGCGATGCGGTTCTTCTGACGTTCGATGCTGGCCTGCTGGAGGGGGATCTCAGCCTCGGCGGTGCTGAGCGACGCCTGCGATTGGGCGAGGTCGAGCTGTGTCGCCTCACCGGAGTCGAGCAGGGTGCGGGTATTGCTGAGAGTCAGGTGGCGGGAAGTGACATCGGCCTGACGCGATTGCAGGAGAAGCTGGAAGAAGCGCAAATCGACATAGGCCTCTGTGATCGAAGAGAGAAAGAGGAGGCGCGTGTTGTTCTGGTTCTCGAGCGCTTCGGCAAGAAGGGCCTGATCGCGAGCGCGGCGGTTTCTGAGACCGCCGAAGAGATCGACGATGTAGCTGGCAGAGGCGCCGACCGTCTTGTTGAAGGTGCTGTCGCGGTTCGACGCGCCGCTTTCGGTGGCTTGGGCGGAGCCGCTGGAGGAAAAGGGCCGACCGGAGGCGGCGGCGACCGCTTCGGCGGCGCGGACGCGTTCGAGGACCTGAAGAAGGGTCAGGTTCTGCTCGAAGCCGCGATCCACGAGCGAGTTGAGCGTCGGATCGTCGAATTCAGTCCACCAGCCGATGGTTGCGAGGCTTGCCGGACTGCCGTTTTGGGCAATGGAGAAGGAGGCGGGCACGGCGGGCGCATCGCGCAGGGCGACACCGGTGACGTCGCATCCGGCGAGCGCGACTATGGTGGCCGCTCCGACAAGACGACGGACCCAACTTGGGCAAAATGAACGAAAAATGCGCATAGGACCTGCCCTGCGTTGAAGTGAAACTGCCTCGGTCACCGGCTTCTTTGCGAGCCGATTTGGGAGTTTGTAGCGCGATACGACGCTGTTTCGGAACAGGTTTTCGCCCGAACCCGCTATTTTCGGCGGATTTCGGAGCGGTTTGTGGTTCTGAGGCAACCCGGGGGTCAGGACTGGAAGACGGCGATTGCGGCGCGGATCTTGCGCCGTTCGACCAGAGCGGTGGTGCCCAGAGCGGCGGCTGCGAGGGCCGCGGAGAGGGCAAGTTCGGCGGGATAGCCGATGCCGGAGGATCCCGCGATCCAGATGTGGAGACCGGCGAAAGCCGCTCCGATCGCGGTCGGGACGGCGAGGGTCCTGAGGCAATCGGCCATTCGCAGCGGGACGATGCGGGCGGCGAGTGCCCAGGCGCGGGGCGCGATGAGCAGACCCCAGATCGTGAGCGAGAGGGCGACAGCGTTGAGGCTGATCGCGGCAGCGGCGACGACGAGGACCGACTTAAGCAGCGTTGCCTCAATGGTCAGGCGCACGAGCAGGTCGGTGCGGGCCGTGGCCCGGAAGAGGCAGGCGAGGCAGACGACGGAAATGGCCTCGATCGCGAGGCCGGGGATGGAGAGGGCGAAGATCGTCGCGACCGGGGTCCAGTCGGCGGAGAGGAGGATGGTGAAGACGGCCTCTCCGGCAACGGCGAGGAGCGCGAGCGGCGGGATCAGTGCGACGGAGAGAAGGCGGAGGGAGGCCAGATAGATCGCGACAAGGCGGTCCGGTTTATCCTGCGCCTTGGCCATGCGGACATAGACGACGGTGGACATCGGTCCGGCGAGACCAAGCTGAGGGACGCGGGCGAAGCGCTCGCTCATCGAGTAAAGACCGAGCGGGGACTGGCCGAGTCCCTTGCCGACCGCGACGACGGCGACCTGCGCGCGCACGGTGGAGATGGCCGAGATAAGAAGCGCGTCCTTGGCAAAGATCAGATGCGGCTTGAGCAGGCGGGCCGAGAAGGTGAGGCGCGGCCGAAACTCGGTGAGCCAGAGGATGCCAGCGAGGCGAATGACCGCTATGGCGATCTGCTGGGCGACGAGGGCCCAGACGCCCGCGCCTGCGAGGGCGAGAAGGACGGCGAGGCTGAGGCTGATCACGGTGGTTGCCATCTGGACGGAGGCGATACCTGTATAGTTTTCGCGGCGTTCGATCTCGGCATTGGGGGCGGCAGAGAGCGCGAGAAAGAGTGGCACGACAGAGAGGGCGGCGAGGACCGGGATAAGATCGGTTTCGCCATAGAAAGCGGCCCAGCCGGGGGCGATGGCGAGAATGAGCAGCATCAACGCGATGCCGACGCCGGTCAGGAGCCAGAAGACGCTGGACCATTCGGTGAGGTCATAGCCGGGAGAGCGGATCAGCGAGCGACCCAGACCCGCATCGCTGAGCACGCTGCAGAAGACGACGACGGTCATGGCCATCGCCATGAGCGCGAATTCCTCGACCGTGAGTGCGCGGGCGATGATCGGCAGAACGAGGATCTGCGATAACGCCAGGACGGCGCGCGCCGAGACAAGCGAGCCGACATTGACGAAGAAACCCCGGCGCGGGGCCTCGGGGGTGGGGCCAGCGGTCATCGGCGCGCCTTACTGGCGGATCTCGACGGTGTCCCACTCGAGGCGCTCGAGGCCGGGACCCTCCGCCGTTTCGAGCCAGTCGGGCTGTGCAAACCCGGGCCAGCACTCATCGCCGGAGGTGAAACGGACGGGGATGTAGGCCGCGCGGAAATCGGGATCGGTGAAGAGGCCGTCGAAGGCTGCGTCGTCGGTGGACCAGAAGGCCTGCCCGGTTCCGTTTGCGTTGCGGGTGCAGGCGCGGTTGAAGGCGGAGAGCACGTCGGGCTGATGCGCCCAGAAGGTCGGCTTGTCGAAGCTGGCATGATTGCGCATGCCCTCCTTGACGGGGTTGGCATGGGCCATGACGGTCCAATTGAGGCCGAGAAGGTCATAGATCTGGCCATCATAGGCAAGCGCGATACCGCCCGCGGGGCCAACGCCGATGGAGGGGCGCGGTTCGAACGTGTTGAGGTAGGTGCCGAAGCCGAGGCCACGCTCGACAAGAGCGTATTCCTTCAGGATGTCGAAGCGGGCCTGGTAGTACTGGACCCAGCCGAGGACCATGAGCGCAGCGGCGGCGGCGCCGACGGACCACCAGGCCATGCGCACACGGATCGCGGCGGCCAGGGCCAAGACGAACGCGACCGGCAGGAGCGGGCCGATCGGTTGGTAGAAGCGCCAGAGGACGAAGTGATCGCCGCCCAGCGCGGCATAGATGGCGAGCGTGCCGAAGATCGTGGCGGAGGCCAGAAGGAGCGCCTTGGCGCCGGGGGCCCGCAGGCGCAGAAGCGCGAAGACGGCGGCTCCAGCCCAGGCGACGACGAAGGCTTCGATCAGAAGGCCGCTGAGGACGAAGTCGAAGAGGTATTTCAGCCCGTCCTTGAGACCCTGAAGCGTGTCGGAGGAGACCTTGGCGTAGAAGGTATTGGGGAAGGGCTGACCGAAATAGCTGATGCGGAAGAGGGTCAGCGCGACGAAGGCGGCGACGCTGAGGGCCAGCGCGGCTCCGATCAGGCGCCAGGCGTAGAGACGCAGGATCAGGGCGAGCGCGAGAAGTCCGGCGGAGACGGCGATGCCCTCGGGGCGGATCAGCGGAAGGAGCGTGGCGAGGATGAGGATGCCGGGGGCGGTGACGCGGCCGTCTTCGCCTTCGGCCAGATCGCTGAGCAGGACGAGGAAGGCGAGGAGGGCGGCGGACCAAAGCGCGACCTCCATCATCGTCCAGACGGTCCAGAGGAAGTAGCCGGGGATCGCGAGAAGGATTGCGGCGAGACCCGCGCGGATGACGGTGGGGTCTAGGTCGAACCAGATAGCGAGGCGGTGTGCAAGGCGCAGGGCGGAGTAGACCGCCGTGAAAGAGAGGAGCGCGCAGAGGAGAAGGATGATCGGCTCGGGTGTGGCGGTCAGGCTGTAGACCAGCGTCAGGAGTAACATCCAGAGGAAGGTGGTGGAGCCTTCGACGCGTTCTCCGCCGACATTGTAGACGTAGCCCGCGCCGCTTGCGACGTTTTCGGAGTACGAGCGGGTGATGGCGGCATCGTCGATGCCGATGAGGGGGATCCCACCGACAAGCAGATAGGCGAGGGCCGCTCCGAGGACGACAAGAGCGGCGGCGAGCGCGAGATCGAGCGAGCGCTGACCTGCGAGCGCGGCGGAGAGCGGGCGTGCGGGAGACATGGTCTGGGTCATCTCAAACCGACTTGGCGTCTGAGGCCGCTCCGGTGCCGAAGACGAAGCGCTTGTCGAGCGGATATTTAATGACATAGCCGATGGCGAGCCCGATCACGCCGCCGACCTCGCGCATAAGATGCGTCTCCCAGATGAGCCAGAACGTGTATTCGGTGCCCCAGAAGACAGCGGTCGTGGCGACCCCCATCAGGGTGTAGAGGCCGAAGAGCTTGGCATGAGTCGCCGTTCCGGTCCGGCGGTCGTCAAAGATCCAGACCTTGTCGAGGATGTACTTCACGACGAGCCCGACTAGCGTCCCGACGCCTATGGCAATCTCGACCGAGGCCGCGCCGTCATAGATCGATAGGGACAGGCGTTGGGCGAGAAGGTTGAGGATCGTGGCGATGACGGCAAAGGCCGTATACCGCCGGAGAAGGTCTTTGGTGGTCATAGGAGGGCACTCAATACAAAAATGAAACCGAACATGGCGAAAATAGCGAGGCTGACCCGGTCCTTGATGGCGAAGATGATCGGATCGTCATCCATTAGTCCCCGGTGGGAGATCATGGCCGCGCGGCTGATCCAGTAAAGGATCAGGGGACAGGCGAGCCAGAGAAGGCGCGGTTCTCCGTAAAGGGAGCTGACGCTTTCGCTGGAGACGTAGAGCGCGAGGACGAGCACCGAGCAGTAGCCTGCGGCAAGGACAACGCCGAGGACGACGGGCAGATCCGTCGTCTGGTAGCCGCGCCCATCGGTGGAGGTCTTGCCGCGTTTGACGAGATCGGCCAGTTCGGACTGGCGTTTGACCGCCGCGAGCGCGAGAAAGATGAACATCGAGAAGGCGGCGAGCCATTCGGAGAGGACGACGCCCGCCGCGACCGCTCCGGCGACGAGGCGGACGGTGTAGAGCGCGGCGAGCATCCAGATATCCACCATCAGCTTGCGCTTGAGATAGAAGGAATAGAGCGTCGTCAGCGCCACGTAACCCAGCAGAACCAGCAGGAAGAGCGGGCTGATCAGGACTGCCATCGTCAGCGATACAGCGAGGAGGATTGCGGTCTGGATCGCGCCGTCCTTGACCGACAGCGTGCCGGCCGCGAAGGGGCGGTTGCGCTTGCGGGGGTGGCGGCGGTCGACCTGCAGATCGAGCATATCATTAATGAGGTAGATGCTGGAGGCGGCGAGCGAGAAGGCGATGAAGGCCAATGCTGTGATGCCCAGCGCGCCGGGATTGTGCGCGGCGATGGCGGGCACGAAGATCAGCAGGTTCTTGAGCCATTGGTGCGGGCGCATGGCTTTGAGCCGGATGCGGGCTTGTTTCGCGGGATCGGGGGCGGGAACGAGGGTTTCGACCTCTCCGCCATGGCTGCGGATCGACGGTTTGAGCGACGGGCTGGCGGCAACGGTGATCGCCTTGCGCGCGGCGGACCAGACCGGCAGGTCGGCGCGGGCATCGCCGACATAGTCGAAGCCACCCGCGCCAAAACGGTCGGTGAGATAGGCGGCTTTCTCGGACCCGCCGAGGTTGCGGGTGCCGTCGGAGCCGACGATCTCGTCGAAGAGGTCCAGATCTCCGGCGATGCCGTCCGCCTGCCGTTGGTCGGCTGCCGTGACGAGCAGGACCGTGCGGCCCTCGGCGCGCGCCTTTTTAGCGAGGGCGATCACCTCGTCCCGCAAGGGCAGATCCTCGGATGTCAGGACTACGCTGTCCGCGACGTGGGATTTGAACGCCGCCTTGCCTTCGCGGAGCCAGCCGGGGGTCTTCCTCAAGTCGGACGGCTTGTCGGAGGCGAGTTTGAGCAGCGCCTCGTGCAGGGTGTCGGATGAGGTCAGCGTGCCGTCGAGATCGACGACGAGAGGGAGCTGCGCCTGATCCGCATCCTGTGTCTCGCTCTTTGGGGGGGAGACAACAGTGTTCACGACGGGACTCCGGACATAGCGCAACTCATGACCTGGCTTGATCGGGCGGCCGAAATGGCTCAGCATCCCTGTTAAAATCAGCACGTATACAAATAACTTATTTCCGTTAACTCGTATCGCGGGGCCGCCGAAAAGGCAATATTGTTGGCCCGGACAAGGATCTCCATGACCTCATCTGCTTATCAACCGAGCTTTGTCGGGATCGGCGTGCAGAAATGCGCGACCTCCTGGCTTCATGAAGTGCTGCACACGCATCCTGAGATCTACATGTCAGACCCGAAGGAGATCGAGTTTTTCTCTGCCTTCTATGATCGGGGCTATGAATGGTATGGGCGGCACTTCTCGGACAGCGCAGGAGCGAAAGCACGGGGAGAGACGTCGCCATCTTACTTTTATCATCCAGCGGTGCCACAGCGGATCCGGGCCTACCGGGAGGATATGAAGATCATCGTAATCTTTCGCGATCCGGTGGCGCGGGCGTTTTCGAACCACCTGCACGAGGTGAGGGCCGGGCATTTCACGGCAAGCGAGGCGTTCGAGGACGGGCTGGCCAACAATCCCTGCTATCTGGAGCAAAGCCGTTATGCCACGCATTACCGGCGCTGGGTTGAGGTGTTTCCCGAGGCGCAGCTTTTGCCGTTGATCTTCGAGGAGATCATCGCGGAGCCGGAGACAGCGGTGCGGCAGGTCTACGAGTTTCTGGGTGTCGATCCGGCGGCGGAGTACGATAGGTCGCGCAAAAGCTCGAACGAGAGTGTGGCCTATCGCAATGCCGGGCTGCAGGGCGTGTTGCAGGCCGGGGGACATGCGCTGCGCCGGGCGGGGCTGGGATCGAAGCTGGAGGCGGTCAAGGAGATCGGACCGGTCAAGCGGCTGATGGAGCTGAACAAGCGGGATCTGCGGGCCGAGGTCCCGAAGCCGTCCGAGGCGCTAAAGGCGCAGCTGGCCGAGGAGCTAGCCGGGGAAATGCGCGAGCTGGCCGGGATCATGGGCCGGACGTCGCTTCCTTGGCCGAGCTATCCGGCCTAGGCCGACACGCCCGTCAGCACCGCGCCGCGCTTGCGGGCTTTGAGCCGTTCGAAGACGCGGCGGGCGTTACGTAGGGGTCCGGCGCGGGTCCGCTTGGCGTCGACAACGAGCAGGGCGGAATGCAGAAGCTCGGGTGTCATGATGGCGTCGACATCGGTTTCCATTGACGGGGCGTCGAAGACGATGACGTCGAAATGTTCCTTCATCTGATCGATCATCGTCTGCGCGCGGGCGGTGCTGAAGACCATGGATGGATCGGCGCTGATGACAGAAGCGGGCAAGACGACGAAATCCACATCCTCGGTGATCTTGATCGCATCAAGGAGCGGCGTGTCGCCGTAGAGAACCGAGAGCAGATCGTCCTCGGCTTTAAGGCCCAGCGCCTTGGTCAGGCTGGCGTGGCGCAGATCGGCATCGACGACGAGGCAGCTGCGACCCTTCTTCATCGCGGCCCAGGCGATCATCAGGGCGACCTGCGATTTGGCGGCGGTGCCATCCGAGGTGACGACGACGGTTCGCACGTCCCCTTCGATATTAAGATCGACATTGTTCCAGAGCGCGACTGCGGCCTTACCGATGGAGGAGGACGGACGCTTGAGCTGACGCCAGAGCGCGTTCACCCAGCCGCTGCCGCGCGGCAGACGCGGGGCGCGGCCGAAGAGCGACAGGCCGGTAAGCGAAGTCACATCGCTGGCGGTGGCGATGCGCTTGGGCATCAGATGCAGCAGGAAGGCGAGCGCGAGGCCGACGAAGAACCCGGCCGCGGTGCCAAGGACGGCGACGACCTGCTTGCGCGGATAGGCGGCGGCGCCGGGAGGGGAGGCGTAGGAGATTACCTCGGCATCGGTGCTTTGCAGGTTCTGGATCTCGCTGGTTTCCTTGAACCGGCCCAGGAATTCCTCGTAGACGCGGCGGTTGGCCTCGGCGATGCGTTCGAGCTGGTTAAGCTTGATCTGCTCGTTGGAGCGGACAAGCACGGTCGCTTCGAGATCGCGCAAGCTGCTTTCGAGGGCGAAGACGACATCGCTCATGATCTCGGCGCTGTTGACGAGCTGTTGGACCTCGCGCTGAACCTCGATGGCAACGGCTTCTTCGATCCGCTCCATCGCGCGGCGGATGGACTGGACCTGTATCGCGTCCTCGCCAAAGGAGATGTTGGCGGTGGCCTCGTCCCGGCGCAGGGCGGCAAGATCGTCGCGATAGGCCGAGATCACGTCGGAGGTCAGCACATCGGCGGCGGCAAGCGCGCCTTCGGTTTCGGTCAGATCGGCGAGCTTGGTCGCGCGGGCGGTCGATTCGGCGAGAGTCGCACGGGCATCGGTGAGCTTGGAGGTCAGCTCTCGCATCTGCTGCTCGATGCGTACGCTGCTGTCCGCGCCGGCTTCGATCCGGGTGCGGTAGGCGAGCGCTTCCATCTCGGAGGCTTCGAGTTTGGTTGCCAGATCCTCGACACGGCCTTCGAGCCAACGGGTGAAGCGCTGGGCGGCCTCGAAACGTTTGTCGGTCAGGAAGTTGATGTACTGATCGGTGACTGTGTTGACGATGGCGGCGGCCTTTTGCGGGGATTCCGACGTGGCCGAGACCTGCACCACGAAAGAGCTGCCTTGCTGGCGCACGGAGACGGCGCCGCGAAGATCGCCGACGACGGGTCCTAGATCGCCGAGCACGCGGTCGCGCGCAGTCGATGCGTTCTGGGTCGCCTCGCTGAGCGAATCGGCGGATGGCGGAGGGGCGTTGTCGGGAATGAGCGCGCGTAGCTGATCCTCGACCCAGGAAATCACAGGAATGCGGTCTTCGTCAGGGCGCAGTTCGGGATTGAATTCAGGATCGGTTTCGAGACCGAGCTCTCCGATCACGCGGACCAGAAGCTCGCTGGATCTGAGGATCGCAAGCTCGCCCTGGATGACGGTGTTCGAGACCGCCTGCGCCTCAAGCAGGTCGAAATCGCTCCGGGCGGAGAGGTTCTGTTCGCCCAGAAGCATCTGGCCATAGGCGGTATATTTCGGCGTGATGGAGGTAACGAGGTAGAGCGCGATGGCGCCGCCCGCGACGGTGCAGGCGAAGGTATAGAGCCACCGCTTGCGCAGGATGCCAATGACATCGCCAAGTTCGAGCGGGCGCGTCTTATCCTCGGGCCAGTAAGGCGCCGTTTCTGCGTTTGCCGGATTGATCGCGACGGGATCGTTCATGTCTTCCCCCCAGGGATACTCGTAAATACACACACAATGTCGGCGCGGGGTGCCGGGAAATTCCTGTAAAAATACGCCGAAGCGCCGTTAACTTTTAACGGATGATGGCACATTGCGAAAGATGTGTTTGGCGGATGCGTCATAGGGTCATTCCGCTGCAACAGTGCGGGGCCGGAAGACAGGCAGCGGCGCCCGGCGGGGCGCCTCGGACAGACGGTCGCGCAAGGCAAGGAGCGCGCCGATCGTCAGCAGCATAGGCAACTGGGAGAACGGGGCCATGAGGCCCGCCTCGGTCATGCTGCGAACCATGGTGACGGAGGAGATGGTGAAGAAGAAGACGGTCGGGATGGCGTTGTAGACCAGAACCGCGCGGATCACCTGAAAGAGGCTCCACGATACAGCGAGCACGGCGATGCCGAGGCCGATCAGGCCCTGGTGGACGGCGATTTCAAAATAGGAGTTATGGAAGGAGAAATGAGCGTGGTATTTCTTGTGGAACTCCTCATAGATGCGGCGCGCATCCGACGTCCAGTCCTGCGGGGTCCAGAAGCCGCCATCGCCGACGCCGAGATAGGGGTGCAGGCGGATCTGCTCGGTCGCATAGGCCCAAAGGGTCGTGCGGCCGGTCAGGGTGGTATCCTTGTCGAAGATGGCGAGCACCTGTTCGACCGGATTGACCTCTTCGAAGGCGAGGATGGTGGCCATGAAGGAGAGGGTGATGGCCGTACCTGCAAGGGTGATCACCCAAAAGACGGGGCTGCGCAGGCGGCCTCCGGTCGGGAGGATCCCGAAGAGGAAGATCGCCATGATCGCGCCCGCGCTGAGAATGACGGCGGTGGCCGAATGGGCGACGAAGATCAGGTTAAACGCCAAAAGGGCCGCGGCTGCAGCGCCGAGACGGATCATGCGGGGAAAGCCCTTGTCGAGGACCACGCAAAGCGCGGAGACCAGCAGAATGACCATGGCCGAGCCCATGGCGTTCTTGCTGGAGAAGACGCCGCGCTGGGCGAGCCCTCCGGAGAGCGGTGCGAGGAAAGACAGGACGGCGAAGATCGCGCCAGCGATGACCATGGCCAGCATAATCTGCCGTCGCGAGAGGCGCAGGCTGGCGTAAAAGCAGATCATGATGGTCAGCAGGAGCTGGGCCGCGTTCTTGAGGATCGTCTCGGTTTCGACCCCCCAGCTGACCGACAGGAAGAGCCAGATCGGGAAGAGGAACAGCACCCAGGCGCGTTTGATCAGCGGAAAGAGGAGCGGCAGGTCCCGGACGAAGGCCCAGGAGAAATAGAGCGCCAGCGGGTAGAGCAGCAGCTCGTCATTGGGGAATTGCTTGAAGGTGACTATGAGCCAGAGCGTGACGAGGAGCTGATCGCGCAGGCCATCGCGGCTTTGGGCCAGCCATTCGGAGGAGGAGGTCATCGTCATTGCGCGGCCCTCGAGGCGGAGCGGGCATCGGCCAAATGCTCGGCCAGGCGCAGGGCGAATGCGACGACCGATAGGGTCGGGTTGGCCTGACCGGAGACGGGGAAGACGGACGCGGAGGCGATGTAGAGGTTATCGGTGTCGTGGACGCGGCAGTTTTCGTCGACGACGCCGTTCGAGGGGTCAGCGGACATGCGGGTCATGCCGATCTGGTGATAGCCGTCGCGCGATTGCTGGCGGATCCGCTGGGTCAGGATGACATCTGCATGAGGTATCGTGACTGTCGCCAGACGCGCCTCTTCGAGGCGTTTGGCCAGGACGCGGTGGGCCTCGACCAAGGCGTCGACGGTTGTATCGTCGTAGCGGAAGTCGATCTTGAGCTTGGCGCGGCCGAACCGGTCGGTCTCTCCGGAAAGAGTCACGCGGCTGTCGGGGTCGGGCAGATGTTCGGCATGGTAGGCCAATCGGTAGGGACCCGCGCCGCTGAGCCTGAGGCGATCGGGCGCGCGGGCGCCGGAGCCAACGAGGCGGCTCCAGGCGGCGCCCGCGACGCTGGCGGTGCCGGACGGATCGCGCAGGATGTTGGACAGATGCACGCCGAAGCGGGGGGCGCGGCCTTTGCGGCGCAGGAGTTCCTTGAGCGAGAGCTCTCCGGATCCGTGTCGGGGATCGCTGGCGGGCAGGTTCTCGATCCAGAAGACGATATTGGTTCGCGCGCCGGAGGTGAGCGTCAGCCGCCTGCGATAGGGCGTGGTCTGGCTGCGTTCGTCATAGCCGAAGGCGGCGGCATCGCGGGGGTCAGTGAAAAGCAGCTCTCCGGCGCTGCCGGTGAGGTGGCCCATGTAGTAGCGGCCAAGGGGGCCATCGCGTCCGCCGAAGCGTTTGGCGTCCTTCCGCTGGTGCAGCAGGAGAAGGCGCGTCGTCTCGAGCCCGCCGCAGGCCAGGACGACCTTACGGGTCGGCAGGTACTCAGTTTCCCCCTTGCTGGACAGGGTGAGACCGACCACGCGGGGGCCGTCGAGATCGAGATCGAGCACACTTGTTTCGGGTAGCAGATCGAGACCCGGACCGGCGGTGCGGACCTTGTTCTGGACGTCGCGGATCTGCTCGGGCAGGCCGAGCCGTTCGACACGGTCAGCGCGCAGTCCGTCGACATTGACCCATTGATGGGGCGGGTAGGACAGGAAGTCGCCGGTGCTTTGCAGAAAGTCGGAGGCAGGCATAACCCAGGGCAGATACTCGTCGTAGCGGATGGGCCAGCCGGGTTCGTCGGTGGCTTTGCGGGGGCCGAAATCCTCGGGGTTGAGCGGAACCGAGCGGCGACCCCAGCGGTGGAGCGAGCCGCCGACGGCGCGCACATTGGTCTGGGCGCGGGTGTCGTGGGGGACGCCGGGCGGGATCTGAGGCTCGTCGTCGGGATCGGCCTTGCGCGGAGCGGCGAAGCTACCCTGTTCCAGAAGAAGCGTTGCCAGCCCTGCCTTGGCGGTGCGCAGAGCAAGCGCAATCCCGGCGGCGCCTGCGCCCACGACGACAAGGTCGTAGGACCGCGCCTTTGCCTCGGTCAGGGTTATGACCGCCATGGGAGATCCCTTATCGCCGTCATCCGCGCGCGCCTACCGATTGCCGACGCATCAGGCCGATGGTCTTGCGCAGGGCGGTGATCGGGGTCGCCGCTTTGCTGCCGAGCCGGGAGACCGAGCCGGTATCGCGCCGCAGACGCGCGAGACGGGCGGAGACCGCTGTGGCGCCGTACAGCGTCGCAACGGTGTCGCGGACAGACGCGGCGCGGGCGCGGGTGGCGGTGGCGTTCGTCCTCAGATGCGTGAGGGCTGCGGCGACATCCTGCGGGGCGGCGTAGCTTGCCAGCTCGCCGAAGGTCCCCTTGAGGCGGGGGTCGAGAAGGCAGGGGCGGCCCATGAGCATCGCTTCGGTGACGGTACGGCCGAAGGCTTCGACCCAGCGGTCGCTGTGGTGGAAGGCGAAGACGTCGAGACTGTTCAGGAAGGTTGCGACGGGTTCTTCGTTGAAGGCGAGCAGCTCGGCAGTTGCGGGAAGGGCCGATGTCAGCTCGGGCAGGCAGCCCATGATGCGCACGCGCCAGTCCGGACCGCCGTCGAGGGAGCGGCGGATGTCCTCGTGCGTGTCGGGCCATTTGAGCGGGTCGGGGCGGCTGTGACGGCCGAGGACCGGGGCAGCGGGATCCGAGAACGGCGCGCGGCTTGCGGTCCAGAGGGCGGGGTCGAAGATGTTGAGCCAATCCTCGGAGCTGAGCCGCAGAAACGGGGCGAAGCTGCGCAATTGCTGGCGGACGAGGCCCGACACCGGGGCCCAGAGCGGGCGCAGGCCGAAGGCCCTGTCGATGGTGCGGTTAACGCGGAAGGGGCTGTATTCGAGCGATCCGTCACCCCGGAAGGGCGGGTGATGGGCGACGAGGACGGCGCGGTCCGCCGTGATGGCGATGCGGTCGCTCAGGCCCGCATGGAAGGGAAGCGGGTGGTGCAGGAAGGCGATGTCGGCGCGGATGGTGTCTCCGCTATGGACGGTGACGGTGTCTGGGTGATCAGCGAGTGCAAGCAAGTCGGGGTTGGGCCGGTCGGGGGCGTTCTTAAAGAAATCCGACGAGACAAGCGCGAGGCCCAGCGTGGCGCCCTGCGCGCGGAAGGCGGCCGCATCCGCCAGAAGCGCGGTGGCGCTACCGCCCGAAAAGCGCGGATCGGCGACAAGGAGGATATCGCAGCTGCGCATCATCCTCGGCCCTCGAACCCTTTCCAGACCTGCGAGAGATCCCGGTCCAGCAGGTCGGAGAGGCCTGCATTGCGGGCCGATAGGTGCTGCGCAAGGTAGGCGCGGGTCGCCTCTGCCATCGGGGGGGCCTTTTCGCGGGTCAGCAGAAGCGGCGCGACATAGGCGAACCAGCGGTAATGCATCTTGTGCCAGAAGGGCGAGATCTGTCCCGAGCCTTCGCCCATATGGGTTCGGTAGCGGCGCGCGACGATGTGTTTGCCGACACGGTTCTGAAGCCGCTGGAGCCCCGGGCGGCTGGGATAGAGCGTGCGGTTGAACCACGTCTTGGCCGTCTCGAGCGACATGCGGGGGGCGTCGATAAAATCGGTGAGGCTGTCGATGGTGTCCTGCTGGTCGGCGAGGAAATCCTCGAAAAGGACGACGCGGACCTGCGCGGGATCGAAGGTCTTAAGGTAAGTTCGCAGATGCGGCGCGAAGGTCGAGCCTTTGAGGATCGACGCATGATCGATGATCGCCTGCTCGAAGGTCGCGCTGGTGCGGGCGCTTCGGATCAGGTGCCAATATTGGGAATAGGCGCGCTTGACCGGGTCGCGGAGCATGAAGACCAGTTTGACGTCCGGCAGGAGGCTTTTGATGCGGGCGGGGGCGACCTCGGAGAAGAGATAGGTTGTCGAGTCCTCTCCGATCCGGCGAACGGACTGGAAGGGCGCAAAGCGGGAGGCATACCAGGCGTAGTTGTCTGCATGGGCAGGGCGGGCGTCGAACCACGACAGACCTTGCTGGCCCGCGAAGAGGAAATCGGGATGGGTGATCGGGTCGTCGGCGTCGAAATAGTGGATCTCCTCGTCCGGCAGACCGATCTCGGGGTTCTGGCCGAGAATGAAATGCAGGGAGGTCGTGCCGCATTTGGGCGCGCCGCCGATGATGAAATCCGGAAGACGTGTGGCCTGTTGGCCCGAGACGCTCATATCCATGATCCGACCTTCAAACTCTTTAATAAAAACGGGAGTGACTTTACGTCCATTTCCTTGCGCTGCCAAGGGCGGGCGGGCTTACTCTCTTTGAGCGATCGCCTTGGCCGGGACACCCGCGACGATAGAGTTCGAGGCAACGTCGCGGGTGACGACGGCCCCTGCCCCGACAATGGCGCCGTCTCCAATGGTCACACCGTCGATGATGCGCGCGCCCGCCCCGATCCAGACGTCATTGCCGAGGATCACGGGGCCTTTCGTATTCAGGCCCTGATCGACCATGGGGCCAGCACCGAGAGCGGTTTTGTAGCGTCCGCCGCCGAAATAGCATTGGCCTGCGATGATGGCGTGGTCCCCGATCTCGATGCCGGAGACGGCGCTGAGGCAGCTTTGACTACCGATGGAGCAGGAGTGGCCGATGCGTAGATAGCTGTCTTTGACGACGAGGATGGTATCGCGGGCGATGAGCGTGCGGTCTCCGATCACGAAACTGTCCGGGCCTTGCGCGCCGCGCGCGTCGAGGTGGCAGCCGTCGTCAATGAGGACATTCGCACCGATCCTCATTTGGCCGGGGCAGCGCAGGGAGAGGTTGCGACCGAAGGCCGCGCCGGAGCCGGTTTCGGCGAAAAGACCTGGGAAGAGCGCCTTGCGTAGCGCGAATCCCAGCGCGCCGGAGCGGCCCGCGGCGAGCATCATGGCCAATTCGTAGCGCAGAAAGGCCGCCGTGCCGGGCTGGCCGATAAAGAAGGCGCGGTATTTCGCGATGGCCGATCCGCCGGAGGTGACGGTGTCGACGACGCGGTCCTTGTGGGGGTCTTCGGTCATCACAGCTCCCGGATTGCGGCGGGGCGGGTGCGGCGCAGGGCGAAGACGATACCGCCGATCACGCCCATGACGAGGACCGTGGCGAACTCGACCCAGGCGAAGGCGAGCGCGGCGCTTTCATCGACGGCCCAGAGACCGAGAAGGAGAACGAAGATCGCCTCGCGCAGGCCGATGCCGTTGATCGAGACGGGTGCCATCATGACAAAGATGGCCAGCGGGACGATCACGAAGAAGGCTGGGAAGGGCACGCCAAGGCCCAGCGCTTCGGAGAGGATCCAGTAGAAGACGACGACGTTGATCTGCAGAAGGACCGAGAGGGCGAAGGTGGGGAGCAGGACCCGGTAGCGGCCTTGGTAGAGGCTGAGGGCGTCGGTGAATTTGCGCAGGATGCGGGCGGGTTTGGACACGGGGTCAGATTGCTGGGTGCCCCCGCCCGGCAGCCGGATGAAGGTGAGGGCGAGCAGGGCCGCGATGAGGCCGGCGCCGGCGATGAGCCAGATCCAAAGGTTGCCGAGGTCCAGAAGCTCCGTGCCGAAGTAGGCGACGGCGATCAGGGCAAAGATCGCAAGGGCGGCCAGACCGAGCAGGCGGTCAACGACGAGCGAGACGACGGCGAGGCCCTTGCCTGCCCCTGCACGCCAAGCATCGTGGGCCCGCAGGGCGTCTCCTCCGATGATGGAAGGCATGAACTGGCGCACGAAGATCGAGGCCAGCGTGGAGCCGAAGAGATAGGGCAACCCGGGCCGGACATCGTGTTCGGACAGAAGCAGCGACCAGCGGATGGAGATGATGCCAGCGCCGAGCACCTGAAGGCCGATGGCCAGCGCGATGAGACCGAGATTGGCCAATTCGATGGACGACATGACGGCGCTTAGATCGGCGCGCGCGACGATATAGGCGACGAGACCGAGCGAGATTGCGGCCTTAAGCGCAAAGACACCATATTTGCGGATGGGCGATGGTTCGGATGGCATGGGGTGAACGCTGTCCCCTGATTTACAAAACGATCCGCGCGGGCGGGAAAACTAATAGGTCAATAACACATCCCCAGAGGACATTTGGAAAGGCCCCTTGTCCAGACTTGACAGGGCGAATGTCTGGGTGCGATGCAAAAAGGACTGAATATTGCGTTTTTCTTTTTGTTTCGTGCCTTCATGTGAAGGATTGCCAAGTTTTGACCGTTCGTCCTGAAATCTGCGTCGTGATCCCGATTCTCAATGAAGAGGAGAGCGTGGGTCCCATGTATGACCATGTCATCAAGGCGCTGGACCCTCTGGAGACCCCGTTCGAGATCATCTTTGTGGATGACGGATCGACCGACCGTAGTTTCGAGCTGTTGTCGCAGATGGCGAAGGACGATCCGCGAATCGTCGTGCTGAAGTTCCGCAAGAATGCGGGGCAGACGGCCGCGATGATGGCGGGGATCGAATATGCCCGCGGCGACATGATCGTGACGATGGACGGCGATCTGCAGAACGATCCGGCCGATATTCCGATGATGCTGGCCAAGATCGAAGAGGGCTATGACCTTGTGATCGGGTGGCGGATGAACCGGCAGGACAAGTGGCTGTCGCGCAAGCTGCCGTCGATGGTTGCCAACAAGCTGATCGGAAAGATCACCGGATTGCCGGTGAAGGACAACGGCTGTTCGCTGAAAGTCTATCGGTCGAGTGTCATCAAGCGGGTGCCGCTTTATTCCGATATGCACCGGTTCATTCCGGCGATGACGTTGCCTTTAGGGGCGCGCATTGCGGAGGTGGGCGTGCGGCACCATGCGCGGCAGTTTGGCGTGTCGAAATACGGATTGTCGCGGATCTTCAAAGTGTTGCTGGATCTGATCGCGATCAAGATGCTGCTTCTCTTCGCGGATAAGCCGATCCGGCGGTTCTTTGGCCTGGCCGTTCTGGCCTTTGTTCTGACGCTGGTCAGCCTGTGGCCGTTGCTGGACGCCTGGGCCGGGGATCACAGCGTCATGATGCAGACGACGATTACGATGTTGCTGGGATCATTGAGTGTGTTTTTTCTTTTGTTGGGGGCCGTCGCGTCGCTGGTTCATCAGCGGCTGGGTGGGGTGAATTTGAGATGGGACTAGTGGGAATCGATACGAGCGAAACCGAAGCTGTCGCGATTGGAGGATCTCCGTCGTCGCAGGTGCCGAAGCTGTCCGTTCTTGTCGCCGTAGATGGGGATGGGGTTGGGCTGGAAGAGCTGCTGCTGCTTTACCGTGATGCTTTGGATGCGCATGGGGAAAGCTACGAGCTTACGCTGCTCCATGAGGCAGGAGAGGCTGGATCGCAAAAGGCCATCGAGGCGCTGAAGGGCAACTGGCCGGAATTCGGAACGCTTGGACTGCGGCCCTGGAATGGCGAGGATGCCGCGATCAAGATGGGAATCGGGAGGGCGCGCGGAGAGATCGTCGTGACGCTACCGAGTTGGCCGGAGATCGATCCGGGATCGATCGGCGCGCTGATCGAGGCGGTGGATGGCACCGATATGGCCATCGGGCGGCGACCTGTCCGTGACGCCTCTGCCATGCAGAAGCTGAGAACGGGCGCGACGCATGGGCTGCTTCGGCTGCTGTTTCAGCACAAGTTCAACGATGTCTTTTGCCGCTCCCGGGCCGGGCGCAAGGATGTGTTTGCCGCTGTCACCGAGCTTGGCGTGCGGCAGCATTTTCTGCCGGTGATCGCCGTTTCGGAAGGCTACCGCGTCACCGAGGTCGACGTGGATGTGCCCAGTCAGGAGCAGCTCAAGGGCATCTACCGGTTCAAGGCGCAGGCGCATATCGGCGCCGTCGTCGATCTTCTGACGCTCTTTGTCGGGCTGAAGTTTCTCAAGCGACCCTTGCGGTTTTTCGGGGCCATTGGTCTGCCCTTGATGATCCTCGGGGTTTTCATCACCACCCTTCTCGTTATCGATCGCTTTGCCTTCGGCACATCACTCGCGGACCGCCCGGCGCTCGTTTTTTCGGTTATGATGGTGGTTCTGGGCATCCAGATCGTCGCTTTGGGGCTGGTGGGGGAGATCATCATCTTCTCGTCCAGTCGGCGCATGCGCACCTATGAGATCGACGAGATCATCCGGGGGCGCCCGACAGCGGCGGAGCGGTCAGCGGCGGAGGCGGTGCAGGAGGCTGAAAGCCCACCAAAGGGCGATGACCGCCAGTCCTAGATAGCTCGCCCAGTCGCGGAGTTGGCCGTGATGCCATTGCATGAGGGTGACTTCGAGGGTGGTTGGGCTTTCGAAGCGGCCCCGGATCGAGACCTTGGCAGGCTCGGTCAGGACACCCGTTGCGGAGCCCGTTACAGTCAGGCGCTCGCGGGTCCAGATGGCGAGGGTTGGTTCTCGGTTTTCAATAATGAGGCGAGCGCGGTCGAGCTCGAGTTCCTTGCCGGTGCGGTTTTCGGCATCCGCGAGGGTGGCAACATCGTGCAGGTCGGCGGCGAGGACGGAACTGCGCAAGGCGAGCGGGGCAGTGAGGTAAGCCGTCATGAGGAGGAGTACCGCGAGAGCCGCGCCTTTACGTGGCAGGATGAGGTCCGACCCGTCGGGGCGTTCGCGGACGGCGATGTAGGCCAGCACTCCGAGGCCCAGCGCGAAGAAGATGAGCGTCGCACTGTCCTCGGGCCAGAAGAGGCCGAAGTTCGTCAGATGCCAGTCGAAGGGCGCGAAAAGGAGGACTCCGTTTCCAATCTTGGTTTGCAGGGCGTCGAGAAGAAGATGCAGGAGACTTCCGGCGGCGAGCGTCAGGAAGACTGCGAGCCGGTTGCGGCTGAAAAGCGCGAGCGCAGCGCAGAGCAGAAGGCTGACCGCGAGGCTGCTTTGCGCGATGGCGTAGATCCGGACCTCGATCGGTGGAAGGTCAGTAAAGGCGCCTGCGAGACGCTGACCAATCCAGGGAAGATCGGGGAGGATGCAGCCCAAAAGGATCCATTTGAAATCGGCCCTGCGATAGCCGAGCCGTGTCAGAACCGTCTGGATACCGATATGTCCGAGGGTTGCGGGCATGGGTCAGGTCTTGATCCGGGACGGGGTGCGCAAGAGGATTTGGTTCACGACCATGCCGGGCGTGCTGTCCCGTCTGCCGTAGAATTTGGGCGACGTGGTTTGTTCCATGAGCCACGTTTTGAAAGTGGCGAAGGGTGTCTGAGGATCGAAGGGAGCAGATACCTCGATCCCGTAGCGGCCTGTCCGCGCGACATCGCCGCGAAGTGGAAGAGGATCGGAGCCAGCAAGGCAAAGCCAGCCCGCCTTTTCAGCCTGATCGAGAAGCGACGGACGCGGCCAGAGGCGGGGCCGGACGGCACTGTCGGCGAGGAAAATTTCGCGCGGCGCGGTGCGGCGGTCGATGAGGGAGGCCACGTGATTTCCTCGGTCACCCATCCATTTGCCGACGCCCCAAGGGAGGACGGCGAGCGCCTGTTTTTCAGTGATGTCCGCGACCGTCTCGTCAAGCGAAAGACCGTCCGACGGGGGGGCGGGCATCCCGAGGGCGAGCACCTCCAACCGCTCTTTCGTGACGATCTGACGGCCCGCGACGATGGCGATCCGGGAGCCGTCCTTGTGGTGGGCCAGCTGAGTGACAGCTTCGTCGGTGGACGTGATGTTCCAATCGCGCTCTTGCGCGGGAAGATCGGCGAAGCGGCTCAAAGTGGCCGTTTCCGTGAGGCAAAGCATGCCGGTCACCGGACCTTCCTTTCCCCTCATATTCGCCTGCGCCGCATCAAGCATGTCGGCGGCTGTCGTGCCGGGGTAAAGATGAACATGCGTGTCGACGCGGTAGCCGGTAGAGGGGTCGGTTTGGGACATGAAGGGCCTTTGGGCTGCCGAACTGGTACGACAGGGGTATCCTATCGGACCGAAAGCTCAAATGGAGCGGCGAATGGCCCATGATCTGATCGTGATTGGCGGCGGGATCCATGGGGTGATGACGGCCTGGATCGCGGCGGAGCGTGGGTATGACGTCTGCCTGCTAGAGAAGGATCAGCTGGGCGGGGGCGCCAGCGGGGGGTGGTTTGGCATCCTGCATGGCGGGCTGCGGTATCTACAGGGGATGGATCTGCGGCGCTATCGGCAGTCGGTGATCGAACGGCGCTGGTTCATGCGGACGTTTCCCGAGCATATCACGCTGCAGCCCTTTCTGATGCCGCTGTACGGGCAAGGGTTGAAGCGACCAGAGATCTTTCGAGCCGCATTTGCTGCAGATGCGGCGCTGTCTGTGGATCGGGGGACGGGGGTTGCCCAAGAGCTGCAACTGCCGCGCGGGCGGGTGATTTCTAACGCCGTGGTGCTCGAGCATGCATCATGTGTTTTGGTCGAGGGACTTGAAGGTGGTGCGCTTTGGTCCGAGGCCGTGGTGCCGGATATGAACGCGCTGTTTGCGGCAATCGCTGCGCGGACGTCAGCGGCGGGTGCAATTTTGCGAGATGGCACGGCGGTTGCCGCGCCTCTGGTGCAGGACGGGCGGATTGCAGGCGTGACGCTGGAGGACGGAGAGGAGATTCGGGCGCCAAAGGTTATCAATGCGGGCGGCGGTGCGGCAGATGGTTTGGCGATGCGGCTCGATCCGGACTATCGCGCGGAGGGCGGGTCTGCTCTGGCGTTCAATTTGATGCTGGACCGGCCGCCGCCGTCGGAGTGCGGTCTGGCGCTTTACGGTGGTGCGGGGACAGAAGCGTTGTTTCTTTATCCGTCCGGAGAGCGGACCTTTGCAGGGACGTGGTATTTGCCGTGGACCGATGGATCCGGGACGGAGGTGCCCGAAGATGCTGTTCGGGCCATGCTCGATGCGGTGGATGAACGCACGCGGGGGCTTGGTCTGAGGATCGAGCAGGTACAGCCTGTGCGAGGCGGGCTTTTGCCTGTGACGCGGGCGGGAACAACGCAACTTTGCGGGGCGGACCGCTTCGTCGATCATGCGGCGCATGGGGGACCGAGCGGGCTTTATACGGTGCGGGGCGTGAAATTTACGACGGCCCCTGCGGCTGCGCGGAAGGCCTTGGCGCTCGCGGGGATGTGACGGCCGGGAGCGGGTGATTGATGCAGTCTCGGATTCGCGTTAACGTTACGGTATATTTAAGAAGGCGGCTCTCGCTGCTGCCTATTCGAGTTTGAAAGATCTGGCATCGTCGTCCTGGTGCCGTTGTTTGTGAGAATGGTTTGGTTTCGCTCATGACGTATTTGGTTTCCGCAGGGGTTTTTCTGATCAGTCTTGGAATGGCGGCCTCGCTTTCTGCGGAGGGGCACGGCGAGGCTTTCGTCGATACGTTCGAGACACTGGATGACGCGCGCTGGCGGATCGCGGAGCATACGGTACCGGCGCGGTTCAATCAGACCTCCTGGTCGGCAGCCTATGTGGATCATACTCCCGGGACCCTGACGCTTAGGTTCGACGATACCGAAAAGGACGGAAAGCCGTTCACCGGGTCCGAGATCAAGACGCGGGGCTGGGCGCATTACGGACGCTATGAAGTGACGATGAGGCCCTCGCCGGTCGAGGGGATCCTGTCGTCGTTCTTCGTCTATACAGGACCTTTTTTCGACGATCCTGTCAGCGAGATCGATTTCGAGTTCAAAGGCGAGGATACGACGCAGGTTCTGCTGACCTACCACACACCCGAAGGCAGCGACGGGGAGTTTGTGGATCTTGGGTTCGATGCTGCGCTCGAAGAGCACACATACGCGTTTGAATGGGAGCCTGAACGGATCCGCTGGTATGTAAACGACGTGCTGCTGCGCGAGGTCGAGGCGGACGAGATTGGAATGCCCAGCGCGGCGGGGCAAATCTATATGAGCGTCTGGAGCGGAGCGAGCGATTTCACAGGCGTGCCGCAGCCGGGCGCATCAGGCGAGGCGGTCTATTCGCGGGTGGCCTTCACGCCGCGCGAGGCGCCGGTCGCCCTGCCCGATCAAGCTCATGTCGCATCCGGGGCTTCGGTTGAGATCGACGTTCTGGCCAATGACAGCGCTGTTAAGGGTGCGCTGGATCCAGGCAGTGTGGAAATTGTCGAGGCTCCGTCTGCCGGGACGGCGACGGTGATGGAGGATGGGCGGATCCTTTACGAGGCTGCCGCCGAAGGGGGCATACAGGAGCTGACCTACCGGGTGCGGGCAGGTGAGGCTTGGTCGAATGCGGCGACCCTGGCTCTGGCGGTCGATATGCCGATCCTCGAGACATTCTCGACCGATCGGGGCGGGTTTCATTACTCCGACAGCGCCTTTCGCAACGCCACCGCGCATGACGAGGCCGCGCTGTCCCAACCGCGCGGGCGGATCGGGGTCGCCTTGGGGCAAGGTGAATTTGTGGACACGGTTGAGGACCTCTCGGGCGGGTGGTCGCGATCGTTCACGCTGAGCGAGCCGATGCAGGTGACGCTTGATCTGGGCTACCGGTTACGGATGAGGGGGCCCTTTACCAACCCGGCCCGGGCGGAGGCTTTGGTCAAGCTGAACGAGACGCTTCATCTCGTGAACGAGATCACGGTGGATGGACAGACCGCGCGGGCCGATACCGGCGACCAGACGGCACGTCTGGATCTGGGTGTTCTACCTGCCGGAACCCATGTTCTGACGCTGGGCGGGTATCTCAGCCGGCGGACGTCCGAGGCCGAACGGGCGAACGTGTCATTCGATGATGTGAGACTGAGCCTGTCGCCCGCGCGCGCGGCTCAGGAAGATGCCCGTTTCGCCATTCTGCCGGAAGTGGCAAATCCGCCTGCCCCAGCACTTCTCGAACAGGTGTTCGAGGACGGCTCCGGAGGGTTCTCTTTCACGGCTGATCCTGCAGGAAGCGCGGTTGGATCCGCGACTGACGGCGCTTTGCATCTTGGCTTTGCGGGTCGCGAGGAGGTTCCGGACGAGCAAGGGATCCGGGGGGTCTGGAGCGCGCCGGTTGCCATAGGCAACGGACAAGGCGCGACAGTTACGCTTCGACACCGCATCGTAGCGAGCGATCCGGATGCGGCGCAGTCGGTCGCTGTCTTCGTTTCAATCGGCGACAAGGTGATGCCTCTTTTCGGGCCTGCGCAGGACGCGGGTGGGCCGTTTACGGAAACGGTAATTGAGTTCGAGACATTGGATGCCGGGCGGCAGACAATCAGTCTTGGTGCGGCGACGCGGACTGCGAAGACGGCGGAGTCGAATGTTGATATCAGCTTCGACGCAGTAACCGTCGAGATGAGACCCCAAGATCAGTCGGCTGGTTTGGCCTTGGACGCTCCGGACCCCTGGTTGGACGAAAACGAGGCGCGGCTTGCAACCTTCATCCTATCGGGGATGGAGCGCGGGTCGGAGGCCTTGATCGTGATTTCCGATGGAGCATCGGATGTGATGCAGACGACGGATACGAACGGCGCGATCCTTTTTGATCTTGGCGCGCTGTCGGTGGGTCCGCTGTCGAGCGAGCTGATCGTGACGGACGATGCCGGAGAGATGATGCGCGTGCCTGGGCCACCCCTACAACTGCGGGAGGGCGCGGGCGATGACGATCTGGATCTGGCGCTGACGAATGGACGGCTTGGGCGGGGCGAGGATGGCGCGTTGGCGGTTCGGCTTGATGTGATCGGGCTGGATACGGATGCGACAGCGGTTGTCACCGTCGCGAATGGGGATGAAGTGGTCACGGCGTCAGCGGCCTCGGACGGATCTGTGATCCTGCCCTTGGGCGAGGTGCGGGCCGAGGTGCTGACAAGCCAGGTCGAGGCAGTGGATGCGTTCGGCAATTCGAGCGTTGTCGTCGGTCCCGATCTGGTTCCGGATCCTGCGCTTGTTCCGGCGCAAGACGCGGCAGGGAACTAGGATGGGGGACAGTTTGCTGGCAGATCGCCGCGCGCTGGTGACCGGAGCGACCGGCTTCACCGGATCGCATCTGGCCCATGCGTTGCGCGCGAAAGGGTATCATGTGAGGGCCTTGGTGCGCGATCCGGACGGGGCGAATGCAAAGCGGCTGGCAGAGGGCGGCATCGAGCTGATCCAGGGCGATATCGGCGATGCAGAGGCGATTGACCAGGCTGTGGCAAGGATGACCCACGTCTTCCATATCGCGGCTGTGTACCGGACAGCGAACCACAGCGACGCCTATTACGAGAGGATCAACCGCGATGCGGTCGGCTACGTGTTGGAGGCCGCCAACCGGCACGGGGTAGAGCGCATCGTTCACTGTTCGACCTGCGGTGTGCATGGCGATGTGGCCGAAATCCCCGCGAACGAGGAGACCGCATTCAATCCCGGTGATGTCTATCAGCGCTCGAAGCTGGCCGGAGAGATGCTGGCGCAAGAGGCCGCGCGAGCAGGCGCTCCGGTGTCGATCGTGCGACCGACTGGGATTTACGGGCCCGGGGACGATCGGTTTCTGAAGCTGTTCCGCACGGTCGAGAACGGGACGTTCCGGGTCTTTGGGAAAGGCGATATCGCGTATCATCTGACCTATATCGACGACATGGTGGACGGTCTGATCCTCGCTGGAGAGCATCCGGCGGCAATTGGCGAGGTCTTCTTGATCGGGGACGATAGCTACACGACGCTCGACGGTCTGGTGGCGGAAGTGGCGCGAGCGGTGGGCGTGAAGCCTCCGTCGCTGCATCTGCCGGTGGTGCCTTTGATGCTGGCGGCGACGGCCTGCGAATTCGCGTGCCGCCCGTTCGGAATCGATCCGCCTTTGCATCGAAGGCGGGTGGCCTTCTTCACCAAGGCGCGGGCGTTCTCGGTGGATAAGGCGAAGGATCGGCTGGGGTTTCAGCCGAAGGTGCCGCTGGCGGACGGCATTGCGCGAACCGCTGAGTGGTATCGGCAGGAAGGCTGGCTCAAGGGCTCCGGGAAGACGGCGGCATGAGCGCGAACCCCGTCCAGATCGTGCCCGATATCGGGTCGGATCGGCCTGATCTTGATCCATCGACGGACCGCTATGCGGCGCGGTTTTCCGGTGCTGCCGGGGAATGGCTATTGTCGGTGCAAACCCGGGCGCTGCGCGATCTGATGCCGGAGGGGACGCATCATCTGCTGGATGTCGGCGGGGGGCACGGGCAGATCGCGCGTCCGATGCTGGAGGACGGGCACCGGGTCACGGTCCTTGCCAGTGTGGACGATGCCTTTGGAAGATTGCCGGAGCTTCAATCTGATCGACTGACACTGAAGACCGGGTCCTTGATGGATCTGCCGTTCGAGGATCAGAGTTTCGACGTCGTGACCTCGTTTCGCATGATGGCCCATGTCGGCGATTGGGAACGGCTTCTGCGCGAGATGACGCGGGTGGCGCGGCACGCTGTGATCTTCGATTTTCCGACGCCGTCCGGTGCGAATGCGCTGGAGCCGCTGCTTTTTGGGCTAAAGAAACGGATCGAAGGAGATACGCGGCGTTTCACGGTGATCCGAGCGAGCGCGGTCCGGCAACATCTGGAGAGCCTTGGTTTTGCGCCCGGGCGGTCCATTGGTCAATTCACGCTGCCGATGGTGGTTCACCGTAAGCTGGCCCGGCCCGCGATTTCGCAGCGGATGGAGGACGGTCTGACCGCTGTTGGACTAGCATCGGCCATCGGGAGTCCGGTTGTGATGCGAGCAGACCGGAAGGCAATTTAGGACATGACGATGGCCTTGGCGACAGAACGCAGCAGCCCCGCGCGCCAGAGCGCCCTTTTTGTCGGTGCGCTTCTGCTGGTCTTCGGGCTGGCCTTCGTGAGCCGGATCGCGATGCTGGGCGCGCCACCAATTTATGATGAGCTCTATCAGCTGGTTCCTGCCTTAAGTTACCATGCGGGAGAGGGGTTTTCCGTCCTCGATGGGACCTATGATCGGGCCTCGGACTTCACGCGGCTGATCGCGGCCAGTTTCGACCTAACAGGGGAGCCGTCCTGGTGGGCAGCGCGACTGATCCCGTCGGTGCTGCCTGGTGTTCTGCTGGTCGTCGCGATCTTTGCGTGGGCTTGGCATGTCGACAGACGAGGGACGGCGGTCATCGTCGCGGTGTTCCTGATCCTTTGGCCGAACGGGATCGAGGTGTCTCAATATATCCGGTTCTATGCCCTTCATGGGCTTCTGTTCGTACTGGCTACAATGGCGGTTTATGCGGTTTTTGAGGAAGCGCGAACCGTCGCGATAAGAGTGGGCTTGCTTCTGGGCGCGGGGATCCTTCTGGCAGCGGCCTATCGCTTGCAGATGCTCACGCTGCTTGGCGCCGGTGCTTTGGGACTTTGGGTCGCCATGGCATATGGGCCGCGATGGCTGCGGGAGATCCCGTGGGTGAAGTGGGCCGTTCTGGCGGCGGTCGTCGTCGTGGGGGGAGTTCTGGCAAGCGGAGTGTTGAACGACACTTTGGGGTGGCTTTGGACGACCTATCGCTGGGAGCCATGGCCCGCCTCGGGGGATACGACCTTCTATCATCGCGATTTCAGGGACAACTATCCGACGTTTTGGCCTCTCTTTCCCGTCGCCGCGCTGATCGCGCTGCGAGTCAATTTCAAGCCAGCGTTCTTCTGTTTGGTGCTATTCGCGGTTTGCTTTGTATTGCAGACCTTCGGGGGGCTTAAGAACATCCGGTATCTGTATCCAGTGATGCCGTTCCTCTTTGTGATCTGGGGGATCGCTTTGCGGGCGGTGATCAGTGCGGTCTTTGGGTGGCTCATTGAGACGTCGCGGGAGGCGGTGTCGCCCCTGGTGGCGGAGCGCTGGGTGCGGCCGGTGGCGTGGAGCGGGATCGTCGTCGCGCTTGCCTTTGCGTTTTTTGCCAACGCGGCCTTCGTGCGGAGTGTCGGGTTGATTGCGGGGCTTAATGACGGCGAGCTTTTGGGCAAGGTTCGGTGGCAATGGAGAAGTGCCGAGGAGGTCGTCACCCCCTGGCTGGAGCGGGGCGCGCTGGTCGTGACAACCGAAGAGATGCGGGCCGTGGAATGGCTGGGGGATTACGACGTGGGCTTCAACCGGCCGCGGTTTTCCGAGCTTCTCTATTCCTTGGGGCCCGATACGCAGGCTTTTGCGGCGGATTTTCGGACTGGTCGTCCTTTGACGGGCGATGTCGGTGACATCGAGCGGTTGATTGCATGCCATCCGGTAGGAGTTGTTTTGGCGGACGCGCCGTGGGCGCGATCAGGGAATGCACTGCGGCTGCGAGAGGCTGCGCAGCTGAGCGGCGCCGAGGCGGTACTGTCGCGGCATGACGGGATGGCGATGCTCGGTTGGGAACGCGAGGGGGGCGCAATCGGGTGTAATGCGCTAGCGGAGTTGGAGGGATCCGCGGCGGAGCGGATTTTGAGCGGCGCGCGGCAGCCTCAGACGTTGTCTTCGGCGAAGGCAGAGAGGTAGAGGCCGCAGTCGGGCTCCCACGGGGCGGGGTTGGAGTAGTCGAAACGGTCGGATCGGCCCTGCCGCATCGCGATAATGTTGCTGCGGGTCAGGATCGTCTGGAGAAAACGCTCTTTGAGATTGGAGGCGTCGGGGATCAAGTAGATCCGGTCACCGCGCCATGAGAAATAGACCTCTGCGGCTCGCTTTTTCAGCGACTGGCTGTCGGAGATGACAGCCGTGTAGTCGTCGATGAAGGCGTCGATGCCGTCAATCTTGAGGGCGTCCTTCCCGAAATGCTCGGCGGTGACCCGGCGCAGGAAGCCCGTGGTTCCACCGCCAGCAATTCCGAGAGCTGCGAGCGCCGTTATCGCGCCTCCGCCAGCTAGAAGGGTGCGGCGCGTGAGTTTGTTCATAGCAGGTCTCCGCTGCGTAGCGACAAGGCGGACAGGGTGAGCGTGGGGTTGGCGGCTGCGCCTGTCGGGAAGGTGCTGGCACCGAGGCAGAGAAGGTTGGAGATGCCGTGAACGCGGCCCAATGGATCAACGACGCTGGTGACCGGATCCTTGCCCATCGGGGTGCCGCCGATGACGTGAGCCTCAGTCGGTTCGAGATCGCCGATCCGCGAAACCTCGTAGTCGAAAGGAATAATGTCGGAGAGGTTGTCCACTGCCCGCGCAAGACCGGCGAGGGCGTAGTCGGTGTGACCATGCCAGACGAGTGTCGGCTCATCGTTCTCGAGGATGATGCGGTTGCGGTCCTGCGGTAGATCCTCGGCCACGAATTTTAGCTTGAGCCGCTGGAGCCATTTGCCCGGTTCGAGCCGGAGGGATGGCGGGGCATTCCAGCTTTCGATGAGGACAGAGGCCGCCTCGGACCTGAAAGGGCCGTCGTAAAAGCCGTAGCCCAAGCCGGTAAAGGAGGAGCCACCGTAGTAATTGTCGAACGGGATATCGAGCCAGGCGAACTGGCCGACCTGTTCATGAATGCCTTTGCCGACATGCTCTCCGCCAAGCTCCGATCTGAGGAGGATGGCAGAGGTTCCGATCGGGTTCGCGGCAAGCGCGACGAGGTCCGCGTCGATGCGGTGTTCGGCGCCATCCCCGGTCCGGACGAGAGCGCCGGTCGCTTCACCTGCAGAAGTTTCGACGGTGCGCAGTTCGGTATCGGTCAGGAGGTGGAAGCCGTCATCGGTCATCTCCTCCAGAGCGTTCAGGATCGTGAATTTCGCATCGACCGGGCAAAGTGTGCAGGCTCCCGAGGCGCAACAGGTCGGACGGCGCCCGCCATTGGAGCGGGCAGAGGGCATCGCCTGCCATCCCAGATTGCCCTCGCCGAGTTTGCGATCCGCGCGGGAGAGAATCGGGGCCGGATAGGGATAAGGGGCCGAGCGAGGCGTAAAGGACGTTTCGCTGTCGCCTGCGATCTCCATGATCTCTTCGGTACGGAGGAGATAGGGTTCGAGCGTATCGTAGGAGATTGGCCAATCCTGCGCGATGCCATAGCGCGTCTTGAGTTCGAGATCGCTCGGGTGGAAGCGCGGGGTGTTGCCCCACCAGCAGTTGGAGCCGCCGCCGACCTGATGGCGGATGGTCCAGTCTTTCCGGTGACCCGAGCGGTTATCCTGCCGGACCGGGGCCGGTTTGTCGTGAAAGCGCCGGTCCAGCTGGGTCTGGCGGTCAATGAAGGGTCCTCTTTCAACAAAAAGGATCTGAAGACCACGCTCGCGAAGGGCATAGGCGAAAAAGAGGGTGGCAAAGCTGGATCCCGCGATGACGACGTCCCATTGCCGGGACGTTGCCGAGGCGATCTCGATCCGGTTCATCGGGTGGCGACCGGTCGGGTCCGTCCGGCGAGACGGGGTTCAATTTCGGTTCTCAGGAACTGGTCGAGCTTTTGCCTGTAGGCCGCCGGCGTGAACTCGCGTTTGACATAGGCGCGTGCATTCGTGGCGAGGCGATCGCGGAGGTCCGGATCGGCGAGGAGCATTTCGAACCCTTCGGTCATATCCTTCGGTGCGGCTGTCACGAGATGGGCGACTTCGTCGGTCAGGACCTGAGTGTGGGTCGGCAGGCGTGTCGCGAGGAGGGGACGGCCACTGTCGAGATAGGAATAGACCTTCATCGGCGTATTACGCCCCTGCATGCGTGGCGAGGTCACGATTGTAGCGGCGCGAAGGTAGGGCCCGAGATCGGCAACCGGGCGCGGGCCAAGGAAACTGACGCGGTCGGCGATGCCGAGCTCGAGAGCGCGGATACGGTTCTCGGCGATATGCTGTTCGTTGCCGCCGATCACCACGAGCCGCGCGTGTGTGCGATCGGGGTCGAGACCGGCAAATCCGTCGAGAAGAAGATCTATCCCCTGATAAGGCTCGAGATTGCCGACATAGACGATGGTCGGCTCGTCGAACTCCATGTCCTTCGGCGCCGGCCGCGGGTCGTTGTCGTCAAGCATGGTGACATCTTCAAGCACCTGGACTGGCAAGTCGGCGTCATGTTCACGGACCGAGTCGCGCAGGGCCTTGCAACAGACCATGGCGCCGATGGCGGAGCGGCAGGCCCAGCGCTCGACCGTCGACAATGCACGCAAAATAGGGGCAGGCAGGTCGTATTTGTCATCGAGCTGTTCAGGGATCGAGCTGTCGATATCGGCGATATACGGCACCCGGAAGAGAGGACGCAGCGCCATAGCGATATAGGCAGATTCCTCGACCGCGATAACCAAATCGTAGCGGGACCGGATCATCCGTGCGATGGCGTAGGGGATCATCACGCCGTCGAGCAACAGCTTCTTGAGCGAGAAGCCGGGCGGAATATTCGACAGGCCGGGGATGCGTGGAAGACGGAAGAGACGGCAATTCGCGATCTCGACATCGTCGCCTTCGGGGAAGGTCAAAACGTCGACGGTATCACCGCGCGCGGATAAACCTTCGAGCATCATTTTTATGGCGATGGGGGTGCCGCGCAGCGTCATAAATGGCTGCGGGGCGAGAACAAGAACTCTCATCGAAGCAAACCTCAAACAATGTCTTAGCTTGGCATCAAAAAGAGACACTGTGAAGGCGCAGGACAGCGACGATTCGCCTTTGACGCTGTTCTCACGATGGCGGAATCGATTAATTTCCGGACCGATCCGGAAAATTTCCATAGTTTTTCGCAAAGATAGGCCTGCTTTGCCACATTTCGCAGGCGGATTTTCACCCATCTCAAAATCAAGGCTTTGCGGTGTCCAACCCCTTGAACCGCAACCAGTCCTGTCTGAGCTGAATATGTCCTAGTTTGGCGTGATTACGTGACACAACCCTGAATTGTCTGCGGTTTTTTGCTCACTCGCTAGGTTTGCCTGAGGTCATCTTTGTAACTTATTTCTGCCGTTGTTAGCGATCTCATTACGGCCACAATCGCTGTGAACGGAGCAAACCGTACGGCTTTAGGCAACGATTAACTATAAGCGGTTAACTCTGTTGGCCGGACTAGATGGCGAGTTAGGCACCTGCTGCGAGGCGGTTGCTTCAAAGATAAGAAGTGAGTGCGGCGATGGACGGCATGATGAACGACGGAACGCAGATGGAGATGGATTCGTCTGCGACGGGCAGCCACGGGGGTCATGGTGGGCACGGAGGACACGGAGGACACGGAGGACACGGAGGACACGGCGATGGATCGACTGCTCATCCCGACGACAAGGACAAGGCCGTCGATCATCAGCGCCTGCTCGACCTCATGCCGGAGAAGGGCGACAAAGGTGTCGCCGTTGCTGTCAATGACGGATCTTGGTTCGATCCCGATACATGGGCCGATGGACGCGTGCCGTCGGACGGTCAGAGTGTCCTGATCTCGCACGGTGTATCGGTACAATATGACGGGGTCAGTAACGCGAGGCTTGACCGTGTCGGAGTCGAAGGTGAGCTGCATTTTGCGACCGATACTGACACCAAGCTGGTCGTTGACACCCTTCTGACCGGCCCGATGTCCACGCTGACGATTGGCACTGAGCGCCGTCCGGTAGAGGATGGCGTCACGGCGGAGATCATCATCCACCGCGACAATGGTCCGATCAATGTCGCGGAAGATCCTGGCCAGTTGTCGAAGGGGATCGTGACCCACGGCAAGGTGGAGATCGTGGGCCAAGAGAAGGACAGCTTTCTTAAGGCGTCGGTCGATCCCAAGAAGGGGGACAGCTTTCTCACATTCGATGAGCGTCCGGAAGGATGGCAGGCGGGCGACAAGCTGGTCGTGGCGGGTACGAAACTTGTTGGCGATAACGAATTTCAGGACGAGATCGTCACGATCAAGTCGATTTCGGCCGCGGGCGACGGGACTTATGTCGTCATGCTCGATCAAAAGCTGAAATACGATCACACGACGCCGGACACGATGTCGGGCGCCGAATTTCAGGTGCCGGTTGCGAACTACAGCCGCAATGTCTTTATCGGGACCGAAACGGATGACGCCGCTTATCTGGAGGACGGCAAGAGCGTGCCTGTCGATGAGCGCGGACATGTCATGTTCATGCACAATAGCGACGTGACGGTGAAGAATGCCGAGTTCTTTGAACTGGGCCGGACGGATAAGTCGATCCCGCTCGACAGCGATGACAATGTCGCCGGGCGCTATGCGCTTCATTTTCACCGCACTGGCGGCGAGGCGGTTGATGAGCCCGCCTTGGCGGAAGGCAATGCGGTCTGGGGCAGCCCCGGTTGGGGTATCGTTCACCATGACGCCAACTTGGATGTGGTCTCGAACGCGGTCTTCGGTGTGAACGGGGGCGCGATCATTGCCGAGGCTGGCAACGAGACCGGGCGCTGGCATGACAACATCACGATCCAGACGACCGGAGAGTACGTTACTTTCAATTCGGAGCACGGGAACGCCACCGATCATCCGGCGGCGCGTCAGCAGAACCACGACGACTCGTTTCATCAGGGGATCGGGTTCGGTTTCAAGTCCCGGATGATAGAAACCACGGACAATGTGGCGGTTAGCTCGAACGGGGCGGGCTATTCGTTCTGGCCGATGGGTAAGGAGGATGGCTCTCCGTCCCATATCGATCCGCTCGTCTCGGATTTTGAGAGCATCTATGGCTACGATCCGTTCTTTGGACATGAGGACGTGTCCGCTTCTAAGATCCCGAACCGCGTCTTCACCGGTAACGAGGCGATTGCCTCTCATGTCGGTCTGAATACGAGCGCGGACAAGCGGCCCTCGGGAACCGATGTAACGACGGTGATCGAGGATTTCACGGCCTGGGAAGTCGGCGCGGGTGTGGTCGGGTTCTATCAGCGGGATTACCTGATCAAGGACAGCGTCTTTGTCGGTGTCGAGGGCGGGCTTACCGGCGATCACGTCAAGAGCGCGGCGGGCAACAGCACGACCGGAGTGCTCAGCCGCGAGTTTCACGAGCTGAAGCTGGTCAACAATCACTTCGAGAATTTCGACTACGGGGTTTGGGAGAAAAACCACGACAAGGGTGAGGAGTATACTCACGTCATTCTTGGCAATACCTATATCGGCGTGAAGGACAAGCAGGCGCTTGGCATCGATGGCGCTTTGGCGTCGGCCTACAAGCTGAACTACGATGGGTCGAACTGGAAGACGAAGGTCGATCTGGGAACGCTGTCGGCGAAGGTAGATCTCAAGAAATCCGATTTGGTCATGACGGAAAGCTATGATCGGTTCTCGGTCGTCGTGACGAAGACCGATGCGCTTGGCTCCGTCGAGCTGGTCATGGGGTCCGAAAAAGGCCGCTATCAAAGTGCCAGCCAAAAGACGTGGTGGTCCGAAAACGCGGCGAAGAATGGATACTACACCAAGGATGGCAGCTACTTTGTCATCGTGGATATCGCGGTGTCGGACCGGGTGACAGGAACGGTCGCCGTGATGCCTGTCGCAATCGAGCTTGAGTTCATCGACCGCCCCGGAGACTTCCCGAATGGCGCGATGAATATGGGTCGTCTGCCAAGCGATCTGGCGGATGACGGCGTCGGCAAGCTCGAAATTGTGGATCTGCGCGTGATTGGGGAGAGTGGAAATCAGCTGGATACCGGTGCTCCAGATCCTGATCCGAAGCCCGATCCCAAACCAGACCCGACGCCCGATCCAGATCCAAAACCGGATCCGGACCCCGACCCGAAACCGGATCCCGATCCCAAGCCGGATCCTGATCCAGACCCCAAACCCGATCCGGATCCAAAGCCTGATCCCGACCCTAAACCGGATCCAAAGCCCGATCCCGAGCCAGGGACGGGAGAGGCGGAGCTTGTCCGGATCGAGTCGCAGACGTTCAAGGGCAACTGGTCGGATGTGATGAAATACACGCCCGATAGTGATCTGGCGGTGTCCAACGCGACCATATCGTTCGATTTCAACGCCGATTCAGTAAGCGGTCGTCAGGGTCTATTCTCCCGTGATGCGACGGGAACCACGGGCGATGGGTATCATGTGTCGGTCTGGATCGAGGACGGGACGATGATCGTCCGGTTCCAGAATGCGGAGGAAAGCGTTCGGTTCGAGGTCGATGGCATTCGCTCGAAGACCGATCATTCGGTTGAGATTGCCTTTGGTCCGGACGGGGTTTCAGCCTCTATCGATGGGCAGGAGATCGGGTCGGATGCCGGTTTCGATATGACTTGGGAGACCAGCCCCGAGCATATCCAGATCGGTGCCTTCGGCGGGAAGACCGATAGCGGCAGTAATCGGTATCACTACATCTTCGAAGGCGAGATTTCGGATCTTTCGATCACAAGCAAAGCCGAGAAACCGGTGAAGGCGGAGCCCGGTACAAGCCTGGTTCTGACAACCGAAAAGCCGATGCAGGGCGCCGAGCGGTTTGCTGGTCTGACGGCGGAAGAGCAGATAGCGCTTGAGGCCGAGATCCCGGAGATCTTCGAGAAGGAGGCTGACCCGGAGACCAGTTCGGCGATCATGATCAACCGCTGGGTGGACGAGTTTGTCTGGGTCGATCAGACGATCGAGACTTTCGATCTGGGCTGACGGCGGCTCGATTTAAAAGATCGTCAGGGATCATCGCCATCATGGCGGTGGTCCCTTTTCTTTATCGATGGCTTGGCTCCAACTTGTGCTTGGCGGCGAAAAGAGGAAGGGTGCGACTATTCAATTAAGCGACTTGTTCATAGTGATGATTGCCATGATGTCTTTTTCCCACGCGACCTTCTCAGCCTTCGTAAACGTCGATGATTGCTTTGATCTGAAGCCGAGGTCTCTTTCAGTATGACGGCGGGTATTGCCTTTGTGGGCTGCGGATATGTCGCCGATCTTTATCAAAGTGCGCTCGCCAACTGGAGCGAAACGCTTGAGCTAAAAGGGGTCTATGACCGCGACCCGAAGCGGCTCAAAACCTTTGCCAAGCATTACGGGCTCGAGACCTATCCGTCCTTTGATGCCCTTCTGGAGGATCCGGAAGTCGAGATTGTCGTGAACCTGACCAATCCTGACGAGCATTACGCAGTTACAAAGCAGGCGCTCGAAGCCGGACGGCATGTCTATTCGGAAAAGCCGCTTGCGATGGACTTGGCAGAGGCGCGGGAACTGGTGGAGCTAGCAGCGGATGAGGGCCTGCATCTTGTCTGTGCGCCTTCGAGCGCCTTAGGGGAGGCCGCTCAAACCTTGGCTAGAGAGGTGCAAAGCGGGGCACACGGCAAACCGCACCTTGTCTATGCCGAGCTTGATGATGGGATGGTGCACAAGATCGGCTACCAGAACTGGAAGACAGCTTCAGGCGCATTCTGGCCCGCGAAGGACGAGTTCAAGACAGGCTGTACGATCGAACATGCTGGCTACGCGCTGACTTGGCTGGTTGCGATGTTCGGCGGAGTGCGGCGGGTTGTTTCCTTTGCCAGTTGCCTTGTGCCCGACAAAGGCAAGGACACGCCGCCGGACTACGACACACCGGATTTCAGCTGTGCCTGTCTGGAATTTGATAATGGGGTCGTCGCGCGGATGACGAACAGCATTATTGCGCCGCATGACCACCGGTTCCGGGTGTTCTGCGAGAACTCTGTTCTCGAGGTGGGCGAGACCTGGGACTATTCCGGCAAGGTTCGGGTGACGCCAGTTCCCAAGAGCAAGATGCGGCGCGGGGCGATCAAACTGCTTGGGATGACAGGGTCGCGCAAGATCAAGCCGCAGAGCCAGCGCAAAATCTCGACCGCCAAGCGAGGATATCCGATGGATTTTGCGCTGGGCGTCGCCGAGATGGCGGAGGCGCTTCAGGAGGGGCGGGCGCCTCGACTGGCCGGGGAGTTCTCGCTGCACATCACAGAGGTGTCGCTGGCGATCCAGTACCCCGAGCAATTCGGGACCGACTACCGCCCCGTTTCGGCCCCCGGTCCGGTTGCCGCGATGGAATGGCGGTCCGAAGAGGACTGACTGCCCAAGGCTGTCTCTATCATCCTATCGATGAGCTCGGGCTCTTCGACGAAGAGCGATCTGGGCGCGTTGAGTAGTTTCTTTTGCATCGTGGAGATGTCGGATCGATCTGCGATAAGCCGGGAAATGGCAGCGGGCAGGCTGGTCTCGACCGGGGAGTCGAGCAAGAGCCCCGCTCCATTCTCGGCGATCCACCGGGCGGTTTCCGTCCCGGCCGGAGCGAGTGCTGGTGTCGCGAAATACCCGCCTTCGTAAATGCGGTTTGGGAGAAGCCAGACGGAATTTGCCTCGTCTTCGTACCAATCACCCGCCCAAACAAGATCGACCTCTGAATAGATCGCCTCGAGATCCTTGGGTGCCTCGTAGCGGCCGTGGAAGGTGATGTTCGGGATACCCTCAATCTCGCCTTCAAGGTCGGGGATGACGGTTCGGGCCGGATATCCTCTAAGCGTGACTTCGATATCGGTCGGGTAGGTTCGAGCCAGATCGAGCAGCAGATCGAGCGATCTGCGGCAGCGGAGATTGCCGAACCAGCCGATGCGGAGCGGGCCGGTCGAGGCATGCTCAGGCGGTGACGGACGAGGCGGGAGGTCCGGCACATCGATCAGCCGGTTCTCGATCAGAAAGGTGCGGCAGACCTTGGGGTAGTACTTCCGGAAATGCTCTGTCGCGAAGCGGGGGGACGAGATGACGACGAGCGAAGTCTGCTTGAGAAACGCCCTCTCGGCCCGCCGGAGCATGCGGGCGGTGAGTGCGTCCCCCGTCAGGCGGTGATGGACGTCGAGGCATTCGTAGACGATCGGAGCTTTGAGCCGAAGGTTGCGACGCAGGGTAACGGTGAGAGCGAGCATATCGAGGTTGCGGGCGTAGAGGATCGTCGCTCGTTCGAGATCTTCCTTGTACTCGCGAGTGATGTGGAAGCCAGACCTGACATTCTTGATCCTCTGCCAGTAGGCGCCATCAAAGGTTTCCCCAAGATCGACATTGGCCCACGGGACAGGTTTCGCAGGGCCGCGGCGCGGCATATAGCCGATGACCTCGTGGCCAGCCTTCTGAAAGGCCGCGGCGCGGCGGGCAACGGCTGCGTCATTTACGTTATGACCGAAGAACGCGATCATGTTTGACTGACCGGGCTTGCTGGGATGTGTGGGCGGCCTTTGGCAAGCCGAACAAGGAAGCCGAGACCCCAGGCGAGATGCATGATGCCCAGCGCAAGGCCAGCGATGAGGCCGCAAGCGGAATGCTTTGTCAGCGCAGTGCTAAGGGAGACTATCACGAGAAGAAAGAGATAAAGAGCGGGCCAGACGATGCTGAGGGATGTAAAGGGGAGTGCGATCAAACTGAGTGCTAGCAGCAGGACATTCACGACCGGTATGAGCTGGCGAAGTTTTGGCCGGATCAAGTGTTTGAGGCAGGTCTGCGCGCGGCCTTGTCCGTAGTTGAAGTATTGACGCCAGAGACCCTTGGCCGAAGCGCGAGGATAGTAGCCGATGCGGATGTCGCTTTCGAGCCAGATGCGTTCACCTGCTTCGATGAGGCGGCGATCAAATTCAGCATCCTCGTTCGCCACGAAATTGGTGTCGTATCCGCTGAGCTTGCGAAAGGCTGAAGCGCGGAATGCGGCGTGGTGTCCATGATCGACAAAGCCAGACTTCGTCCCGCCGCGATGAGCGGAGCCACCTGCGCCAAGCTTGGAGTCAGCGATCCAGGCGAGGCCCTTTTGGAAGCACCCGGCCTGCGAGATGGCATCCATCGGGATGACTACCGAGGCGGCGTCGACCTCGGAGAGCTTTGCGACGAGGCTTGAGACGAAGCGGGGAGGATAGTCAGCGTGGGCATCGCAGCGGATGAAGATGTTGGAGCCATCGAATTCCGGCGACAGAAGAAGGTTCATGGCGGCGGCCTGGGTTCGGCCGGGATTGTCGATGAGGCGGATGTTCGGATGCGTCTGTGACAGCGTCTTGACGATATTACGGGTCCGGTCGGTACTTCCTCCGTCCGCGACGAGGATCGGGCAAGTCGACGCGAGGGGATCACCTTCGATGAGTTGCTCGAGAGTGCCAGCGATGTAGCGTTCCTCGTTCAATGTTGGGATAAGGACCAGCGTTTGGGGCAAGTCGGTCACCATCCGTAGACGTCCAGCGGAAGAGTTTGACGTTCGGTCAGATCACTGTCTGGCGCGTTATTTTTTGACCAGAGCAGCGGAGCGGCGAGCGATGCGATCGAGATGGCTCGGGGCAAGTCTCGGGACTGAACGGCTGTTCGACCATGCCAGAGTGCGCCGCGTCGCAGGGCGTTGAGGATATCCGTGCCGGTCCGGCCTTTACCGCTTAGCGACTTGAGTTTGCGGAGGGTTACGGGCTGAAGTGCTTCATCGATGCCGTGTTTTCCTGACATGGCACGACGGGTGATAGCCGTTTCAACAGATGTGAGGGGCCGGCCGGGGTCGAGAGCGGCGGCGGCCGTGAAATCCTCGAGCGCGAGATCCCAGTCGGTTCGACGAGCATAGACCGTACCGCGCTGCAAAAGAGCTGCGCGATGGATCAGGTCGGGGTCCGTGCTTTGGTAAAGCGCTTCGTAGAGGCTGAGCGGGAGAGTCTCCCGGACATCACGAAAGATCTTGAGGTCATGGCTTTTCCAGACAGTGTCCGACTGGTCAGCCGTGTGTTGTGCTGATGACGGACCACGTGCTCCGTCATGTTTGCGCTGGAGGAAAACGACGTCCTCGAGGATGCGAACCGGATTGCGGGAGGCGAGTCGAAGGAACATCTCGTAGTCGATGGACCGGGAGAGGTCTTCGCGGAAGGGGCCGGCGTCTTGCAGCGCTTGTCGTCTGACAAGGGATCCGTTCTGGAAGAAAAAGATATCCTCGAGAATATGGCGAAGCGGGCTGCCCGAGGAGAGATCTGGCCAGTATCCTGTGTCGTATGTCTTGCGGTTGCCTTTTGCATCATCGCGAAACCGAAGGTGCCGACCTGCGACAAGCGCCACGTCAGAGCTATCAAAGCCTGCCATGAGAGTCTGTGTCGCCATGGGAAGAGCGACATCGTCGTCGTCGCAAATCCACACATACTCTCCCGAAATCTGCGCGAGAGCCGCGTTCAGAGCTTTTGCCTTGCCACCATTCTTGGACGTGAACGCGCGGACAAGGGTTGGAAATCGTGCTTCTAGATCCGCGATGCGTTGTGGAGTGTCGTCGGTGGAGCCGTCATCCCAGATGACAATCTCGCTGACCGGGCGAGTCTGTGACGCTATGGCTGCAATGGCCTCTTCCAAATACGCTCCACGGTTGAACGTGGGGACTATCGCGCTGATCTCACCAGCCACACTCAAATTCCTACTGCGTCAAACAACTAATCAAACTATGACTGTGAGTAGACATCTTGTGTTCGGTCTTGTCCAGTGAGGTCACCCTTGCCGCTTTTTCTCCGCATCGTTTCAGTTCGTCTTTTGGGCCGTTTTTCGAAGGTCTGGCCGCGTTCCCTCTGGTTACTCTTGCTTTGCTTAGGTGCAAGCGCAGCTGTGGCTGAGCGCTACACCGTGGGTGCTGGTGACCGGCTGTCCGTGCGGGTCGTCATTTGGGAGGATACGACGCGGCGCTACGAAACCTGGGATGCGGTCAGCGGAGAATATGTCGTACAATCGGGCGGCTATCTGATGCTGCCTGTCGCGGGACGAGTGGATGTTGCCGGCCAGACGACGGCAGAGCTGTCGGATACGATTGGAGGCCTGCTTCAGACGGTCGTGAGTTTTGTTCAGCCTCCGTCGACCGCCGTCGAGGTCGTGCAGCACCGGTCGTTCTATGTCGTGGGCGATGTGCAGCAGCCCGGCGCCTATCCGGCGCAGCCCGGTCTGACCGTGGCCCAAGCCATTGCCTTGGCGGGAGGAGAGGCGGTACGCAATCTGGATGAGCTGGGGGCGATCCGGGATGCAGGTGCGATGCGCGATCTGCAGACGTCGATTGCGCGAGCGGATTACAGAATTGCCCGGTTGCGAGCGGAAATCGACGGCATGGATAGCCCCGGTTTTCCAAGCGAAACCCAGCATCCTGACGGAACCGACGCGTTGTTGCAAATCCAGGCTGAGGAAGAGGCAGTCTTTGCATCGCGTAAGGCAGCCATCGATCTGGAAACCGAGGCGCTGGAGGAGCTCAAGGCGCTTTTGACGTCCGAGATTGAAGGGCTGGAAGCGACGATGGACCGGGTGGACCTGCAGATCGAGTCGGCGAGGGAGAACCTAGAGAACATGGAGAGCTTGGCGGATCGCGGGCTGGCGCGTCAGCCGCAGATCGTGGATGCACAGCGGCGGCTCTTTGATCTGGAGAACCAGCTTCAGGCCCAAAGCAACGCCCTTTACCGCGCCCAGCAAAGCATCAAGGAAGCCGATCGGGATGCGGTCGCGCTGCGCACGCGCCGCTCGACCGACGCGGCGACCGAGCTGCAACGGGTGACTGCAGATCGAGAGGCTCTGATGATCCGCAGATCCACGCTCAGAGAGGTTGCCGCCCAAACAGGCAGCTTCGTGGGAACTGCGGATGAAGATGATATCGTGATTGACCTGACAATCTCGCGGGACGTCGATGGCAGCTTGTCCGAGTTCGTCGCGGAACCCGGTCAGGCCATCATACCCGGCGATATCCTTCGCTATCAGAGACGGCTGAGAGAGGCGGAAGACGGTCTTTAATCACCAGATTGCACAGACGCTTGGCCGGAGCCGATTGTCTCGAGATATGCGACCAAGTCGCAATTGTTGAGCCTCTCTCTGGCAAGCCTAGCGGCACGGCCAGCCTTGTCTTTCCGAAGGTCGGGATCGTCAAGAAGCCGGATCAGAAGGGCGACGACGTCTTGTTCCGTCTCGGCATGGCTGACGAGATCGTCGAGGCGCCCGCCATAAGCGTCAAGCGTCTTGCTATGGCAGACGATGCAACATCCAAGCTCAAGGTAAGTGGCCAGTTTTATGCTGATTCCGCTCATTACCCTTGTGGGCGCAAAACCGATCGTGTCGGGGCCAGCCAAGTCTAGCAGACTTTCCAGTCGGTGCTTGAGAATGACGCCGGGAGGGGCGGTCTGGATCATCTCCGCGATTTCACCCACGATCCAGAGCTCTGCCTCGGGGCGGGCCTTATGCACCTCAGGCCAGATCTCGTTGAGAATTGCGTCCAGAGCATCGAAGTTTCCACCGTGCTTCACGCCGATAAAGACGACCTTTGCCTTCATGGACGGGGCCGGGTCGGGGATGTTGGCTGAAATTTTTGGGGGCAGCCAGATGTGACGGCAGTTGGGTAGCCGTTCCTCCAGGGCGGCGGCTTCGGTTGCGGATGCGTGAATGCAAAGGTCGACATCGGCCAGCCGGGCTGCTTCTTCTTCGAAGGAAGGGGACGCATGATCGGGGGGAAGGCCTGCGTCAATGAAGGCTTTGCTACGCATGGAGAACAGGTCGTGCAAAAGTACGGCTTTCGCATCGGCTTGGCAGTCCCTCAGAAGTGGAGCCAAGGAGCTGTATTCGCCCACGACCAATTGGGACCGAACGGCGTTGACCGCTGCGACAGTGCGGGCCGCCTCTCCTGTCTCGGGTGGCAGACCAAGTGTGCTGGGGATCGATGGACGCTCGGCCTCCCGCCTGCCTTTCAGGAGCCAAAGCATCTGGCGGCCCAGACGATACGCGGCGCGTCTCCACACATACGGATCCCGCGCGATGTAGAGAGATCCGATCCGCCATGTCCCTGGCCACGTGAGGCTACGTCCCTTGGTTCGGAACACCGGGTCCGGGCGGGAGATCGGCCTGCTGCCAAAGCTCGATCTTGGGGTCGCGACGATCCGGACGCCGAAACCGGCTTCTTCAAGAGAGCTCATGCAGTTCAGCAGATAGACAGCGCTCCCGGACAGCGCATCGTCAAGGCGCCGTTGGATGATCACAGTCGCAATCCTGCGATCTGGTTGGGGATCCGATGATATTTCCAAGCCGGCGCCTCGTTCAACGGGACCATTCAGTCTCGAGGCTTGCACATCTTTACTCGTTAACATGACACTTCAGCGCGCGGGGGCGCCCTATTTCCTTTTCAAAACACGTTTCGTCGCTTCAGACGTTTTGCAACAGCTTCGGTCATCTGGCGGCTAACCTTTATCGCGGTGCGGGGCCGGGCGGCAAAGATCGACAGGATGCGGCGCAGATCCCTGTTCTTCAATGCGCTGATCGCCTGCTCAGACCGCATCATATCTGTCAACGCTGTTCGGCGCTGGGCAAAAAGCATCTTTGTCCGGGCCGAAAGGCTGTCCTGATATTTATTGAGAAACCGCGTATCGGCGTTGATCAGCGATTGAATGTGATCGGGGTTCGCGCGATGAGATACCGATCCAGGACGGACGCAATAAAGATAATCAGGAGACATGGAGACGACGACCTTTGCGCCTTTGGCCAGCGCTTCGAAGATCAGATGGCAGTCCTCGCCATTTCTCAGCGTCTCGTCGTACTGCAAGCCCTCCCGATCAAGGAAGCTCTTCCGGAAGAGAGGCTTGAGATATCCCAAGCTCGGTGCGTCGTGTCTCACCATGTTTCGGGCGACATAGTCTTCCAGCGAAAGCAGGGTGCCATCAGTGACGTCTGTCTCGGAAAGAAAGGCCGATCCCTCGACGGCGGAGCCATCCGGCGTCACGGGCACAAAATTTCCCAAGACGACATCCGCGCCCGTCTGCTTTGCCAGGCGGATCATGTTCGAAAGCCTATCCGGGCGCGTGGTGTCATCGGCATCAAGGATGGCGATCCACTCTGCGGTTGCAAGCTCAAGGGCCCGGTTGCGTGCTGCGGCTGGGCCACCGTTCCGGATCAATCGATCGACCTGAACGCCCGGAAAGGTTCTGGCTTTACAGGCCGTCTGATCCTGTGATGCGTCGTCGACAATGATAATTTCAGGACGGATACCGGTTTGCGCGAGCGCGCTCTGGATGGATCGCGAGAGCGTCGCTTCGGCGTTATAGGCGGCAATGACAAGAGTTGCGTCAATCATCTGGTCGATTATGCTTGAATCAATGTGTTTTACAGTATCTCGGCTTTTTCGATGAAAAGATATTCATTTTGACCGGCACGTCGTCAGATGAGGCGGTCGGGCCACCGGATGTTGCGGTCATCATACCCGCCTGGAACGCCGAAACGACGGTTTCCCGCGCTATCGACAGCGCTTTGTCTCAAGTTGGCGTATCGGTGGAAGTCATTGTCGTCGACGACGCGTCTACGGACGGTACAGTCCGAGTCCTGAGCGATTTGGCGGCATTGGACAGGCGGGTAACGTTCTTGCAGCAATCCCGGAACATGGGGCCGGCGGCTGCCCGCAATCGTGCCTTGGATGCTGCGACCGCGCCTTATGTCACGCCGCTCGATTCAGATGACTTTATGGAAGAGGGACGGCTTGCGACGCTTTTGGATCTCGCGAAACAGGGATCTTGGGATATTGTGGCAGACGATCTTTACAAAATGGTTGCGGGCTCGGATGAAATGTCGAGAACGCGTCTTTGGTCACGCAAAGAAATTGGTGTCCAGGCTGTCGATCTGCCTTTCTTCGTGAAGGGCAATCTATCGGAGCTTCATGGCGATCGGGGGGAGTTGGGATTCCTGAAGCCCTTAATTTATAAAGCCTTTCTAGATCAGATTGGTCTTCGATATGACGAGGGAATGCGGCTAGGGGAGGACTACCTTCTTTACGCGACAGCTCTGGTTCAGGGCGCGCAGTTTTGTCTGACGGATCCAGCTGGATATGTGGCTGTCGTGCGGGACGATTCTTTAAGCGGTTCGCACCGTGCGAAGGATTTGGGCGCCCTGGTTCAGGCAGACAGTCAGCTTTTGTCGGAGGTTTCAGATGATCCGCAGGCCAAAGCCCTGATTCGTCGTCATCGGCTTGAGACCTGGAAGCGTTGGGCTTGGATGCGTCTCATTGAGGCTGTGCGAGACCGTGATGGTCGCGAGGTATTTGCGGCGTTTCGGGGACCGCCCGGCGTGGGATTATCGCTCATGGGGCGGCTTGCCGAGCAAGCCTATCTTCGGACAGCACGGCGGCTGAGCGGGAGGGCCTCTCGATGACCGCTCGGATCCGGTGGGGCGTTATCGGCGCGGGCAATATCGCCAAGCAGTTTGCCGGAGATCTTCGGCACAGCGAGTTCGGCGTTCTAGGCGCTGTGGCATCCAGATCCGGCGAGCGGGCTGCACAACTGGTCAAAGTGTATGACGGATGCCGCGTCTTTACCGACTACGAGGCGCTATGCCGCGATAAAGAGATCGATGCGATCTACGTGGCGACGCCGCCCAGCTTGCATCGAGCCCACGCCATTATGGCTATGGAGGCCGGTAAGGCCGTTCTTTGCGAGAAACCTTTCGCGGCAACACTCGAGGATGCGGCTGCGATCAAGGATACCGCGCTCTCCAATGGCACATTTTGCATGGAAGCGATGTGGACACGGTTTCTGCCAGGTCTTCAGGATACGGTTGCGCGCGTGGAGCAAGGGGAGCTTGGCGAGCCGGTTCATCTTCATACGACTTTGGGCTTTCCTCGGGTAGAGCGAAGTGGCGATGCGATCACCGATCCCGCGCTTGGGGGTGGAGCGCTTACAGATCTAGGATGCTATTGTCTTGCGATGGCGCAGACCTTTTTCGGGGAAGCGAGGGTAATCTCGAGCCGGATCACGCGATCGGAAGGTGGTTCGGTGCGGTCTGTTTCCGTGCATCTGGCCCATCAAACCGGGACCTCTACTATCGTCGCCAGTCATGACGCCGCACTTCGCAACACAGTGGAGCTGACAGGCACCAAAGGTCGTTTCATGATCGAGGCGCCCTTTATCAGTGCGAGGGCTGTGCGGTGGAAGCCTGCGGGACCGCCTTTGGATGCCGCTGCCTCGCGACAGGGCGGTCTTAAGGCAGCTCTTCAAACCTCTCCTATCGGTCCAGTGCTCAGACGAGGCTTGGCACTTGTTCGACCCCCCGATGGACGGATCAGGCGCTACACTTATCCGGGGACTGGATTGCAGTTCCAAGCGGATGAAGTTGCGAGATGCCTCAATGAGGGAGTGCGGGAAAGTCGGCTCTGGTCATTGGATGCGACCTTGTCTGTTCTAGAACTGATCGAGAGGGTAGGCGACACCACTGCCGATGAATAAGGCGGCATATGTGGCATATCTGTGGCATATTTCACGCTGGCAGCGACGAGAACAGACCGTTTCATATCGTTACACGGCAGCTTGTTTACAACAGATTAAGGAAGTATTAACGCTAGGGTACATCGGTTGTATTTTTGCCGATTTTGAACGGTTGAATAGGTTTTTGGGGGAAGATTGATGTCTTTTTTTGGACACCCGGTGCGTCGGGAAGGACGTACAACGCTTGCTGCTAACCGTAACGTTGAAGAAGTTTTGACTCGACCTCGGTCATCGGGGCCCTTCGGTACACCTTCGACACAGTTCGGTAAGCGGAGCATGGATATCTGCTTTGCGATCATGATGCTCGTGCTGTTCGCTCCGGTTCTGCTGACGATCTGCATCTGTCTTTACGCAAAAGGTCAGCGGCATCTCTTTTATCAGCACAAACGCATCGGCAAAGATGGTCGGGAGTTTGGATGCTTCAAATTCCAGACGATGGTGGCAGATGCGGACCTTCGTTTGCGCGAACTGATCGAAGGAGATGAAGAGCTTCGCAGGGAATGGGCTGAGACCCGAAAGCTGAAATCGGATCCAAGGATCATCCCGGGTATCGGTGCGTTTTTACGGTCGTCGAGCCTTGATGAGCTTCCGCAGCTCTTCAATATTCTCCGTGGCGAAATGAGCCTTGTGGGACCGCGTCCTGTCACGAAAGACGAGCTTGACGTCTACTATGGCGTCTTCAAACGACATTATTTGATGGTGAAGCCCGGACTGACCGGGCCTTGGCAATTAGGTGGACGATCGGACACGTCATATGACGAACGGGTTCAGCAGGACACCTGGTATGTCGAGAATGCGACGCTGATGACGGATCTCAGCATCTTTGTCAGAACCGTCACGATGTTCCTGACCGCGCGTCTCAAGGGATCGTGCTAGACCGACCTCCGCCGTTCTATTTGCGGATGCGGGCGGTCTAGTTCGCCAGGAAGGAAGAGCGATTTGTCTTCCGTGCCGCGACGAGCCGGAAGTATAGAAGCGTGAACGGACCATTCAGAACCCAGGCGAGCATTATGCCAAAGAGGATTGATCCCCCCATCGCAATTGCGACCGATACGGAAAGAGCTGTTGTCAGAACCAGCGGGATAATCAGGTTCATCAGACGGAGCCTGTTTGCTGCGCCTGACTGCTCTTGCTCGAAGTCTCCCCACTTCTCACTCATGGATCCAAGTCTTTCTTTTTCTGCTTCTCGTTCAACTTCAACCCATCATAAGTATGATTTCGGCGACAAAAGGCCGACATCGTGTCAGTTATCATGAGAGTTTGTGTTGGCATCTGCACATTTCAGCGAGACAGTCTGACTACAACTCTCGAGAGTGTTTCCAATCAGAAACTACCCCAGGGTGTCAAGCTTTCCGTGGTCGTAGCTGATAATGACGTCGAGGCCGTTCTATCTCAGGACCTGGCGCGGCTTGCACGTCAATTGGAGCTAGAGCTGACCTATATTCATGCACCGGCGCGCAATATTTCGATCTCGCGCAATGCCTGTCTCGAGAATGCATCCGGGGGTTATCTGGCCTTCATCGATGACGATGAGATTGCGGAGCCCAACTGGATCGCTCGACTTCTTGATGCCGCTCGGTCGACCGGCGCCGGCGTTGTCTTTGGACCCGCCGATGCGGTTTATCCTGCATCCGCCCCAGCTTGGATTCGGGAAAACGACTTCCACTCTAACCATCCAACCACGCGCGATGGTGTGGTCGAGACTGGGTATTCGAGCAATGCGCTGCTGGATCTTAGGGATCCGAAGGTGAGCGAGACACGGTTTGATCTGTCATTCGGGCGAACGGGAGGCGAGGATATCGATTTCTTCTTTCGCCTTCATCAAAAGGGCGTCCGCATGGTCATCGCAGATGAGGCCCGCGTCCGAGAGCCTGTGGATCCGCAGAGGCTTTCGCTGAAATGGCTGCTGCGACGCAAGTTCGCCGCTGGGAAGATTTACGGACATTGCGCGACCGCAAGCCGGTCGGCGCGGCAAGTTCCCTTGCGTCTTCGAAGCGCGGCCAAAGCCCTTTACTGTGGGATCAGGGCCGTTCCATCGGCACCGAGCCGAACGCGGCTCGCTTTTTGGGTCATGCGATCAAGCTTCCATTTCGGAGTGTTCTTCGGAACGCTCTCACCGCCTCAGCGCGAGGCTTACGGCGTAGACACGTTGAAATGACAGATCCGGCGCGGACGGTCGTTCTTTTCTACGACGGGTTCGAAGCTCAGGCGATTGATCGTCCCTTGGGGCGAGTTCAGTCCTGGGCCAGGGGGCGGCTACGGGCAGGGTATCGGACCCTTCGGCGCAAACAGCTTTATACGGGGTACTATACCGCCTTTCTCAATCTAGTTGCCGGCCTTCGATCCCAAGATGTGAATGTTCGGATTAACGATTTCGCGTATGCACGTGCGCATTCCCAAGACCCGATCGGGATTTCGGGATATCCGTCCGTTTTCAAGAAAGTGCAGCTCGAGAATCCGGCCGTTTTCGGACCTGGTTTCGTACCCGACCCCGCGGATCTTGAAGCCGTAATTCAAGACTGCAACCTGAAGATCGTCACCTTACCATCCGAGTGGCCCTGCAAGATCTGGCGGCCTCACTTCGGAGATATGATCCAGCCGATGTTCACTCCGGTCGATGTCGCGCACTGGCCTGACTTGAGTGGTACCGAGAAGTTGGTCGATGTCGTGATCTACGACAAGATCCGCTGGGATCGCGAAGCGCGTTGCGCAGATCTTCTTGAGCCGCTGAAGGCACATCTGGATCAGCAGGGGCTTACCTATACTGTTCTCCGATATGGGCATCATCATCTCAGTCAGTTCAAAGAGGCGCTTGGGTCATCCGGAGCGTTGGTTTTTATATGTGAACATGAGGCGCAAGGGATCGCCTATCAGGAAGCGCTCGCGTCCGGCATCCCGGTTCTGGCCTGGGACGAAGGACGCTTACGGGATCCCCGGCAGGCCGCGCTCGCACCCGAAGGTCTGGTCGTATCGTCAGTTCCATACTTCGACAACCGGTGCGGCATGACATTCAAGATCGCAGATCTCACTGAGAGCTTCGATCAGTTCTGGAGCCGGCGAGAGGCCTATCGCCCGCGGGACTATATCTCTGAGGCTCTCAGTCCAGCTGCAGGCGCCCGCCGTTATCTCGATCTTCTGGATGCGGCGAAAGCTCGGGCAACCTACAGTTAACCGGTCATCGAGCTGACGCCGACTTGAGCGGGTCGCAACAGGCGGTCATGCAGCATAAAGCCCTCAGCGGCCACTTGGATGATGTCGCCTGCCTTAGTCCCTGGAAGCGGAGCTTCAAACATTGCCTCATGATGTTGGGGATCGAAGCGATCGCCAACCTCGGGATTGATCTGTTCGATCCCGTGCTTCTTGAAGACGTTGAGAAGCTCGCGCATCGTCAATTCGATACCTTCAAGGAAAGCTGCGTCTACACCTTCCGGTGCAGCTTCGAGGGCACGTTTGAGGTTATCGTAGACCGGCAACATATCGCGGGCGAGTTTAGAGCCGCCGTAATTCTCGGCCTCACGGCGGTCGCGGTCGGATCTTTTGCGAGCGTTCTCCGCATCGGCCAAGGCGCGCATGAAACGGTCCCGTAGATGATCGCGTTCGGCGCGGATCGCCTCAAGGTCGCTGACCTTCTCCTGCGTCGGATCTTCCTCGGCAAGCGTTTCAAGATCGACCAGTTCTTCTTCGAGGGCATCGATATCGTCGAGGAAGATGTCTTCTTCTTTCGGGTCGGCCATATTGCGCGTCCTTCTTAACTCCGGTCCGACAGCAGCTTTCCGACAAGCTGCGCGGTGTAATCTACGATCGGCACGATGCGGCCGTAATTGAGCCGGGTCGGTCCTATGACACCAACCGCGCCGATAATCTTTCGATCTGCGTTCATATAGGGAGAGACCACGAGAGAGGAACCCGAAAGTGAGAAAAGCTTGTTCTCTGACCCTATGAAAATACGCACGCCTTCGCCCTCTTCGGTCAGCTCGAGGAATTCCGCAATATCCCGCTTGCGTTCAAGGTCGTCGAAGAGCGTCCGTATCCGGTCGATATCGAGCGCCTGATCTTCAAGAAGGTTCGCTCGGCCCCGAACGATAAGACGTTCGGTGCGCTCACCCTCATTCTCCCAGATGGCCAAACCCTGTTCGACAAGGGATTGAGCGAGGCTGTTCAGCTCCTGCCGATGCGTGCGAATCTCCTCGGCAATTACCGGGCCCAGTTCGGACAAGGTGCGACCTTCGGCGAGTGAATTGAGGAAGTTTGCGGCCTCCCGCATCGAGGATGGTGTCTGACCCGGCGGCGGGGTGAAAACACGGTTCTCGACATGACCATCAGCGAAGACAAGGACGACCAGCGCGCGGTCAGGCGCCAAAGAGACAAATTCGAGATGCTTGATCGGCGCTTCGTGCTTGGGCGTCAGGACAAGGCTGGCACCATGGGTAACCCCGGAAAGCGCGGATCCAACCCGGTCGAGCAAGGCGGAGACATCGGTACGGTCGTTGCCAAGCGTCTGATCGATCATCGAGCGGTCGTCGCCGGCGAGATCGGACACCTCGAGGAGACTATCCACGAATAACCGCAGTCCGTTCTGTGTAGGCACCCGGCCCGCAGAAATATGAGGACTATCAAGCAGACCCAGATATTCCAGATCCTGCATCACGTTCCGGATCGTCGCCGCGCTAACTTTCTCGGACAGGTGTCTGGTCAGCGTGCGCGACCCAACAGGGTTGCCCGTTTCCAGATAGCTCTCAACCAGCTTGCGAAAGACTTCTCGCGAGCGATCGTCAAGATCCGAGATGAGGGTTGGGTGATCGTTCATCGGAGACCTATGTAACGATCTTCTCTGCCAATCGGTAGGCCCGAGGTCTTGGAATGCGGCGGTGTGGCGCGTATGGCGAGCACAGTCTTTCAAAAGGAATCGATATGCGACCTTCGGGACGAAATCTGGACCAAATGCGCGACATCTCAATCGAAACGGATATTACCAAGCATGCGGAAGGCTCCTGCCTGATCCGGGTGGGGGATACCCATGTGCTGTGTACCGCATCGGTTGATGAAAAAGTGCCACCGTTCCTGCGCAATAGCGGACTGGGCTGGGTGACCGCGGAATATGGAATGCTGCCGCGCGCGACGACGACGCGGATGCGGCGGGAGGCCAAGAATGGTCAATCAGGCCGGACACAGGAGATTCAGCGGCTGATTGGTCGAAGCCTGCGCGCGGGTGTGGATCGTGTGGCATTGGGCGAACGGCAGATCGTAGTGGATTGCGATGTCATTCAGGCTGACGGCGGAACCCGATGCGCATCGATCTGCGGTGGATGGGTTGCGTTGAAGCTAGCGGTGAACGCTTTGATGAAGGCAGGCGATGTGATCTCGGATCCCTTGTCGGAGCCGGTCTCGGCCGTGAGTTGCGGAATTTATGCCGGCCAACCCGTGCTGGATCTGGATTATCCGGAAGATAGCGAGGCTGGCGTTGACGGAAACTTCGTTATGACAGGCGAGCGTTTGATCGAGATCCAAAGCTCTGCCGAAGGAACCACTTTTTCTCGCAACCAGTTTGAGAAGTTGATGGATCTTGCGACGCAAGGATGTGCAGAATTGATGAAGGAACAGGTTTTGGCAGTATCTTGATGCGTAGGTTTGATGGAAAGCGCCTTCTGATGGCTACCCATAATGCTGGAAAGCTTGAGGAAATGGCGGCGCTTCTCAATCCCTACGGTGTTAAGCTGAGTTCAAATGCGGATGACGGGCTGCCGGAACCGGATGAGACGGAAGATACGTTTTTGGGGAACGCTTTGATCAAAGCTCAAGCTGCGGTAAATGCGACCGGACTGCCTGCTTTAGCCGACGATAGCGGAATCGAGATTGACGGGCTGGATGGTCAGCCAGGGGTCTACACCGCAGATTGGGCCGAGACGCCGCACGGGCGTGACTTCGTGGTTGCGATGACAAAAGCATGGGACATGCTTGAAGCGCGGGATGCACCGGCTCCCCGAACGGCGCGTTTTTGTTGCACACTTGTCCTGGCTTGGCCCGACGATCATTTCGCGTCCTTTGACGGTAGGATGGAAGGCCAAATCGTCTGGCCGATGCGGGGCGACCAGGGGCACGGATACGACGCTATCTTCATGCCGGACGGATACGATATCACCTTCGGTGAGATGGATCTTTCGGAGAAGAATCGCATCAGTCATCGCGCCATCGCCGTACAGAAGATGATCGAGGGGTGTTTTGCTCGCTGACTGGCAACGCGGTGGCTTTGGCATTTATGTCCATTGGCCATTTTGTGCGGCGAAATGTCCGTATTGCGATTTCAACAGCCATGTCGTGGATCGAGTAGATCAGAAGCGTTGGCGCCAAGCGCTGGTTTCCGAAATTGAACGAGTCGCGGCGCAAGTGCCGGAACGTGCGGTGTCGACGGTCTTTTTCGGAGGAGGCACGCCTAGCCTGATGCCGCCCGAGACAGCCGAGGCCGTTCTGGAGGCCATCCGTGCAAACTGGGCAATCTCGAACGATCTTGAGGTTACGTTGGAAGCCAATCCGACGTCATCGGAAGCAGGCAAGTTTCACGACTTTTTCGATGCTGGTATCAATCGTGTGTCGGTGGGCCTCCAAGCGCTGAACGATGCAGATCTTACTCGGCTAGGTCGGCTTCATACGGCTGCGGAAGGGCGGGCGGCGTACGACATCGCGCGATCGATCTTCCCGCGGGTTAGCTTTGATCTGATCTACGCGCGACAGCATCAGAGCCTTGAGGCTTGGAAGGCAGAGCTGGAGGATGCTCTGTCAATGGATCCGAACCACATGTCTCTTTATCAGCTGACGATCGAAGACGGGACAGCTTTCAAGAGACGCTTTGACACCGGAGGCTTGCGAGGTCTGCCAAGCGAGGATCTGGCTGCGGATCACTATGAACTGACGCAGGATCTTTGCAGCGAGGCAGGACTGCCTGCATACGAAATTTCAAACCACGCGGTGCCAGGCGAAGAGGCTCGGCACAATTTAATCTATTGGCGATGCGGAGACTATGCGGGGATTGGACCCGGCGCTCACGGGCGTCTGACATTGCCGAACGGGCGTGTAGCGACTGCGTCGGAACCTATGCCAGGACGTTGGATCAGTCTCGTTGAAGGGTCTGGGACTGGAAATATTGCAACGGATGTTCTGAATCTTCGGGAACAAGACGTTGAGCTTTTGCTAATGGGTCTTCGAACTCGCGAAGGCATCGATATCAGCCGATTTCAAACAAAAAGCAAGGGTTTGTATAATAAGATCAGTGACTTAGAGAACGTTGGAGTTGTTGATTTGTCGGAGTCCACTCTCCGAGTGACCGATAAGGGACATCTTCTGCTGAATAGGATTCTGCAGGAGCTAACATCCAGCCTTTAACTTTGGCTAAGAAGCCCCAACAGGTCATCCAACTGATCGAGTGACTTGTATTCCAGAGTGACCTTACCATCTTCCGGCGTCTTTCCCCGGATTATCTGAACAGGCATCTTAAGCTGTGCTGAGAGATCCTCTTCTATGCGGCGCGTATCAGCGTCTTTGGTCACCACCTTTTTCGGCGGCTTTTGGGCGTTATCCTTCTGCGCGTTGGCCAGTTTCTCAGTTGCTCTCACCGATAGACCGTCCCTGACGACACGGCGCGCCAGTGCTTCAGGATCATCGGATGTGATAAGCGCACGCGCGTGTCCCGCCGAGATATCGCCTTTGTTCAAGAGGGTCTGCACGGAGTCGGGGAGGCCCAAGAGTCGCATCAGGTTTGCGATGTGACTACGGCTTTTCCCCAGAATCCGCGAAAGCTCTTCTTGGGTATGGCCAAAACGCTCGATCAGCTGTTTGTAGCCGGCACCTTCATCTATCGGGTTCAGATCAGATCTTTGGATATTCTCAATAATTGCGAGTTCCAGCGTTTCTGTATCGCCAAGCTCTCGAATGACAACCGGAACTTCATGGAGTTGAGCAAGCTGGGCTGCACGCCAGCGGCGCTCACCCGCTACGATTTGGTAGATGTCACCTTGTGGTCTGACAATAATCGGTTGGATGATACCTCGTTGCCGAATGGAATCGGCCAACTCCTCCAGACTGTCCTGATCAAAGCGACGCCTTGGCTGATCGGGATTTGGTTGGATCTTCTCAATCGGCAACTGGCTCTCGGCGCTTGGCGTAGTTGCGGTTTCAGGCGGGAGTTCTGCCATTAACGCAGACAGACCTCGCCCAAGGCCCCTGTTCTTGCCGGATTTTGTTGTCATGCAACACCTTCTTGAATGGGATTTTGCGCGGCATCGCGGCGTCCAATCAGTTCGGCTGCAAGAGCGCGATACGATTGAGCTCCCCGTGACTGTCCGTCGTATTGAAGGACAGACATTGAGAATGATGGCGCTTCGCTCAAGCGAACATTCCGTGGGATCACCGTTTTAAACACAAGATCCCCTAACGTGTCGCGCGCATCAAAATCCACCTGTTGAGCCAGACGGTTCCGACCATCAAACATCGTCATAACAACCCCTTCGATCCTGAGATCAGGGTTAGCTGAACTTCTAATCTCGCGAACGGTGAGCATTAGCTGAGAAAGGCCTTCAAGAGCGAAAAACTCACTTTGAAGCGGTACGAGAAGGCTATTGCTCGCAACCATCGCATTCAATGTAAGAAGATTGAGGGAAGGCGGACAGTCAATGAGGACAAGATCAATCGCCTCTTTCCAAGCTTCATCAAAGCTTAATGCTGAGCGAAGCAGAAATATCCTGTCCTTTCGATCCATGAAGTCGATGTCGGCAGAACTCAGATCTGTCGTTGACGGAATAATCCATAGATTTTCTACGTTTGTAGGCTGCATTCCCTTAGTTATCGAAACATCACGGCTTAGGACGTCGTAAGTTGTATCCTTGCGCCTGTCCGGACCGATCCCTAACCCAGTGGAGGCATTTCCCTGCGGATCAAGATCCAGCAGGAGGATACGATATCCTTTCTCAGCCAAGGCAGCTGCAAGATTGACAGCCGTCGTGGTCTTTCCGACCCCGCCTTTCTGATTGGCAACAGAGATAATCCTTGGTTCTGGCTGTCCGGCTAGGTCAGACACGTTCAAGAGCTCCGACTTGAAGAAGTACCCCGTCATCATCGGTGGTACTTTGATGCTGCTTGAGATGGAAGCGCCAATTCTGTCGAGCTGCGCTTATCTCTGCCGAAGCTGCCTTTCCCTTCAAAAAGAAACACTCTCCACCGGCGGCGAGGTGCGGATAGGTGAGGTTGAGAAGATCGGGAAGGGGGGCTAGTGCCCTTGCCGAAATGGCATCGGCATTAAGCGGCGAAATCGCCTCGATCCGATCAGCCTGTATGGTGATCGACAGGTTCATCATCACTGCAGTGTTTCGGAGAAAGGCCGCTTTTCTCTTATCGCTCTCAACTAGAGTAACGTGGAGCGCTAGCCCGGCTTCGTCTGCAAGAATTGCAATAACAAGCCCTGGAAATCCGGCACCCGAACCTAAGTCAGCGTATGCCTTTGTGTCACAAAGTAGTGGAAATAACTGTGCCGAATCCGCGATATGTCGCTTCCAAATATCCGCTTCTGTTGTACGACCAACGAGATTGATATGTTTGTTCCACTTCAGAAGCTCATCCGTGTATAAATGCAGCCTCTCTGACGTTTCACGTGAAACATCCATCTTAGGATGCTTTTCGTCGCTCTTGACCTCGAACTTTGGCAAGAAGGAGGGTCAGGGCTGCTGGAGTCATACCTTCTACACGGCCTGCCTGCGATATATTGGCTGGACGCGCTTTGGAAAGCTTCTCTTTCAGTTCATTCGATAGCCCTTCGATATCCATGAAGGACAGATCATTCGGGATGGAGATGCCGTCATCTCGTTGAAGCGCCGCCAAATCTTTTGCCTGGCGTTCCATGTATGGCGCATACAGCGCTTCATTATAGAGTTGTCGTTGAGTGGCTAGATCAAACTTCGAGAATGAAGGCGCAAGTGTCTCTAGCCCCTCCATCGTGACGCCACGTAGGCCTAATGCTTCAAATACAGACCGGTTTGGCCCATCAGGGTTCAAAATTGCGCCTGTATCGGCAAGCTCTCGTGAGGAAACCTTGAGGTCCTGCATCTCTGCTCGCGCCCTAGAAAGGCGAGTCATTTTAGTCTGAAACGCCTCCCATTGCGCATCACCGACCAATCCAGCTTCCCGACCGATTGCGGTGAGCCGCTGATCCGCATTGTCTGCGCGGAGGTAAAGCCGAAACTCAGCCCGCGAGGTGAACATCCGATACGGCTCTTGAACGCCCCTGATCGTAAGATCATCGATCATGACGCCTATATAGGACTGCTGCCTTTCAAATGAGAGCGTCGTCCCCTGACTTACCTTCAATGCAGCATTCGCTCCAGCAACAAGACCTTGCGCTGCCGCTTCTTCGTACCCGGTCGTCCCGTTTATCTGTCCGGCAAAATAAAGCCCGGAGATCTCTGGAAGCTCGAGATACGCATTTAGAGATCGCGGATCGAAGTAGTCATACTCAATCGCATATCCAGGCTGAGTAACAACGGCCTTCTCCAAGCCGCGGATAGAACGGACGTAGTCGGCTTGTACATCTTGCGGCAAAGAGGTGGAAATACCGTTCGGATAGACAATATTGGAGGTCAGGCCTTCAGGTTCTAGAAAAATCTGATGTGACGCCTTATCCGCGAACCTTACAATCTTGTCTTCGATCGAGGGGCAGTATCGAGGCCCTTTGCCTCCGATCTGGCCTCCGTACATCGCTGACCGACTGAGGTTTCGCTGGATAATATCGTGGGTCTTGGAATTAGTCTCTGTCAGTCCGCAGTCTACCTGGCGGCATTGAAGAGTACTCGTCGTACTCGATAAGAAAACAGGATCTTCATCACCGGGCTGTTTCTCGAGAGCGTCCCAATCAATGGTTGTTCCAAGAAGACGAGGAGGTGTTCCAGTTTTGAGCCGCCCTTGTGGGAGCTTAAGCTCTGCGAGCCGCTTGGCTAGGCGGGTCGATGCACTATCATTAAACCGACCGCCTGAATAATTCTTGTCCCCGATATGAACGATACCTCGAAGAAAGGTCCCAGCGGTTAGAACAATCGCCTCGGCGGATACGATGCTTCCATCTCCAAGGCAAACACCAGTCGCTCGCCCTGCCTCAATCTGAAGGTCGATAACTTCGCCCTCTACCACAATCAAGTTAGCTTGATTAGCAACGTGACTCTGGACGAAGTCGGCATATCGAACGCGATCGGACTGCGCTCTCGGTCCTTGAACGGCAGGGCCCTTGGAGCGGTTTAGCAGCCTGAACTGAATACCTGCATAATCCGCGGCGTGAGACATCACACCGCCTAGAGCATCTATTTCCCGGACGAGGTGCCCCTTGCCGATACCGCCGATCGCAGGATTGCAGGACATTTTTCCAAGATCATCGCGGGACATCGTAACGAGAACTGTCGGCACACCAATGCGAGCTGAAGCACATGCCGCCTCAACGCCTGCATGCCCGCCACCGATGACAACTACTTCTGCCGCCTGTTTCACGTGAAACGTCACTTTCCTATACAAAATGAGCTGAAGACATCATCTAACACATCATCTGGTGTGACGCGACCTATCAACATGTCCAGTACGAAGAGGGCAGCCCGTATCTCCTCTGAAACCAGTTCCTCGTTCAAACGATTCTCGATCGCTTCTTGAGCTGCTCCCAAGTTTTCCGACGCTTCAGAAAGCACGTTCCGATATCTATCTCGCAATAGAAGCTGCTTGCTCAGCTTACCGACCTCCAGCCTTTGGGCTACGGCTTCTCTCAATTCTGCTAAACCTTCACCGGTTAGGCCTGATACCGATAACCCATGAGATCGACCAAGATCCGCCTTAGCTCCGACGATGAGATCCTGAGCGCGGGAGGGGAGAACCATGTTGTCTGGCTGCTCTCCGAGATAGATCCTAAGATCTGCCATCTCAGCCGCAGCGATTGCTTTCTCCACACCCAGGATCTCGATCTCATCATCTGACTTTCGGAGGCCTGCCGTATCCATCAATCGGATTGGAATGCCATGCCAGTTCAAGGCGGTCTCGACGATATCGCGGGTCGTTCCTGGGATTGGTGTTGTTATAGCAACATCGCGATCACTTAAAGCGTTGATCAAGGTAGATTTTCCGGCATTCGGGGGACCGAGGATTACAACTGAATATCCTTGTCGCAAACGGTCAGAACTCATTGAGTTCGACAAGATATTACTAATTTCAAGCCTCACGGATTGAACAAGATCTCCAGCGTCTTTCCATACCTCAGCAGGAACATCTTCGTCGGAAAAATCGATTGTCGCTTCGAGAAGTGACAGTGCTTTGATCAAGATCGCGCGCCAGCTTTCGATTTTTTCAGATAACACCCCAGACAGTAGCGACATGGCTTGCCGCCTCTGCAAATCGGTCTCGGCGTCGATCAGATCACCCAAAGCTTCGACTTGTACGAGGTCTAGCTTGTCGTTCTGAAGCGCGCGACGTGTAAATTCCCCGGGATCCGCCGGCTGAAGATCTTCGATGCGATCCAACTCTCTTAGGAGATCTTTGATGACCGCAGCACTGCCATGGCAGTGAAACTCAACACTATCCTCGCCGGTGAAGCTGTCGGGACCGGGAAAAGACAACAGCAAACCGCGATCGATCAGCTCTCCATCGGATCTGCGAAAAGATCTCAAAGACATGGCGCGGCTGCGAGGTTTGTGTCCCGTGATCATCTCAGCCGCATGAAAGGCCGCAGGCCCGGACACCCTGATGATAGAAACGCCCGCCTTACCCGGAGCCGTCGCTTGCGCGAAGATCGTCGTCACTTTGCCTCAAGCTCACCCTTTACGCGTTCATCGAGTCGAAGAAGTCCGAGTTGCTCTTCGTCTGTTTGAGTTTCGAAATCAGGAACTCGATTGCGTCAGTTGTACCCATTGGATTGAGAATACGGCGAAGCACGTAGGTTTTTTGCAGATCGTTCTTATCGACAAGCAGATCTTCCTTCCGGGTCCCGGATTTCAGAATATCCATCGCCGGGAACACCCGCTTGTCCGCAACCTTTCGGTCCAGAACAATCTCGCTGTTACCCGTTCCCTTGAACTCTTCGAAGATAACCTCGTCCATACGGCTCCCGGTATCGATCAGAGCCGTTGCGATAATGGTCAGAGAGCCGCCTTCCTCGATGTTCCGTGCAGCGCCAAAGAAGCGTTTTGGCCGTTGCAGGGCATTCGCATCGACACCGCCTGTCAGGACTTTGCCTGAAGATGGAACCGTCGTGTTGAAGGCGCGGCCGAGGCGAGTGATCGAGTCGAGCAAAATCACGACATCTCGCTTGTGCTCCACCAGACGTTTTGCCTTTTCGATCACCATCTCAGAGACCGCCACGTGTCGTGTGGCCGGCTCGTCGAAGGTCGAACTCACGACTTCGCCTTTCACCGAGCGCTGCATATCAGTGACTTCCTCAGGCCGCTCGTCAATGAGCAAAACGATCAAATAGCATTCCGGATGGTTCGCCTCGATTGAAGAGGCGATATTTTGGAGAAGAACAGTTTTACCGGTTCGTGGCGGCGCCACGATAAGCGATCTCTGTCCCTTTCCGATGGGCGCGACGAGATCGATGATCCGTGCCGAACGATCCTTGATCGTCGGATCCTCGATCTCCATCGTCATGCGTTCATCGGGGTAAAGCGGTGTAAGGTTGTCAAACGCAACCTTGTGTTTGGCCTTCTCAGGATCTTCAAAATTGATCTTCTCTACGGCAACGAGGCAGAAGTAGCGTTCGTTATCGTTGGGCTCTCGAATAACACCTTCGACCGTATCGCCTGTACGCAGGGAGAACTGCCGGATCATGTCCGGTGAGACATAGATATCATCGGGACCGGGAAGGTAATTAGCTTCTGGTGACCTCAGAAATCCGAACCCATCCTGAAGAACCTCAAGAACGCCGTCACCGCCGATGACCCATTCATCCTCGGCCCGTTCTTTCAAGATCGAGAACATCATCTCGCCCTTGCGCATCGTCGACGCGTTCTCGATCTCGAGCTCCTCTGCCATCGACAAAAGATCTTTCGGGCTCTTCGCCTTTAGATCGGCGAGATTTAGACGGTTATCGCTCATAGGAAGGGATCCTTGCGCAGACTGCGCGGGAGAGGGTCAAAGGTTTGACAGATGAAATAAGCACCAGGACTGGCGTTGAACTCGCAGATAGAAATTTCCCGCCAAAGAGTCAATCAGAACCAGATCGGCCGGACGATGACAGCAATGACGATGATGATCATAAGGACCGTCGGAACTTCGTTTGCGATCCTATAGCCACGGCCGCTGATTGTGTTGGTGCCAGCAAGAAGTTCTTTGCGCTTCTTCGAAAGCCAGCCATGATAGCCGGACATGAGGATCACAGCGATCGCCTTCAACCAGGGCCAAGCTGTTATCCAGTCGATCACACCCGGGGTAGCGACCATAAGAAGGCCGAAGATCCAAGTCGCGATCATCGCCGGGTTCATGATCGCCTTGAGGAGGCGCCGCTCCATCCGCTGAAACATTTCCTCTGTCTTGGATCCCGGCTCAACCTCTTCGACGTGATAAACATAGAGGCGAGGAAGGTAAAAGATGGCAGCCATCCACGCGATCACAGAGATGACGTGTAGAGCTTTGATCCATGGATAGAGGTCTGCGAGCATTTCGAGGTCCTTCAGCTGACCTTCTCTTTATAAAATATATATAAAGAAGAGTAGGGTATGTAGGAGATCCAGAATCTGTGGATTATCGATCTATCCAAGTATTATTCCCATTGGGTCGATCTGTGTGCAAACTGGTTTCTGATATAGGAAAAGAGAGAAAACTAAAAATTTTTTCAATAATATCAAGAACCTAGGATAAATCAGCGCGATTCTTTTCTGTGGACGAAAGGTGGGACACTGCGATAATCGCTGACTTACCCACAAACGCTCCCTGTTTCTTATCGACGGTGCATATCCAAAGAGGATCTGGCTCGGAATTCTTGTCTTTACCTGCAGCCCCCTAAAATCGGCACCTTTGTTCGTCAGCTCAGGTTGATCTCTACGCCACTTTCCCACAGATCTATCCTATGCCGCGTCCCATCGTCCTCGCTTCTTCGTCCGCCATCCGGAGCCAGCTTCTGTCGCAGGCGAGGGTGGATCACGAGACATTCCCCGTTCGAATAGATGAGGAATCGATCCGTGCATCAATGACAGCAGAGGGCGCTCCACCCCGAGATATCGCTGACAAGCTTGCGGAACTGAAGGCGATCAAGGCCGGGCGGTCATCTCCTGACTCTGTTGTGATTGGCGTGGATCAGGTCCTTGAGCTGGACGGTCAGCTTTACAGCAAACCCGTTAACCGCGCCGATGCAATCGCACAATTGAGTAAGTTCCGTGGACAGCGACACAAGCTCTTCTCGGCCGCCGTGGTCGTTGTTTCCGGTGAAGTCGTCTGGCGGCATATCGGTATGGTTCAGATACAGATCAGGAACGTATCGGATGCCTATCTTCAGGACTATGTGGATCGGAACTGGGATGAGATCCGGTACTGCGTGGGTTGTTATCAAATCGAAGGAGAGGGTGTTCGCCTGATGTCTCAGGTCAGCGGCGATTACTTTTCTGTTCTCGGTTTGCCGCTTCTCGAGCTTCTCGGGTATCTTGCCTTTCGAGAGGACATTGCAGGATGACAGGCCGTATCCCTCTTGCGGGTGTCGTGGGGTCCCCAGTCGGTCACTCGAAGTCACCGACGCTCCATGGTCACTGGCTCAAGCAGTACGGTCTTCCCGGTCACTACGTGCCGCTTCATATCGAAGCTGACGACTTTGAATCCGTCATCAGAACCCTCCCCAAGGCGGGTTTCGTGGGAGTGAATGTCACTGTCCCTCATAAAATCCGCGCGCTTGATATCGCAGATACGTCATCGAAATTTGCTGAGCGCATAGGTGCTGCGAACATGCTGACGTTTCGTCCTGATGGAACGATCTATGCGGAAAACAGCGATAGTTATGGATTTTTGGCTCATCTTAAGCAGTCAGCGCCGGACTGGAGGTCTCAGGACGGTCCCGTGTTGGTTCTCGGCGCCGGTGGCGCAGCGCGAGCGGTTGTGGCTGCGTTGATAGAAGACGGCGCGACGGATGTTGTTATTGCCAATCGAACAGCGTCGGCTGCGGAAGATATCGCGTCAGTGGCCAATTGCTCAACAGTCGACTGGTCGGATGTCGGATCGATCATTGAAGAGATGCAGACCATCGTGAACACCACGTCGCTTGGGATGACCGGAATGCCGCCGTTGCCGATGAACCTGAGTGGTTTGCCTGCGGGTCAGACAGTCATGGACCTGGTTTACGCCCCCCCTGAAACAGAGCTTTTGGCCCGAGCCCGACAAGCGGGATGTACAGCCGTGGATGGTCTCGGGATGCTGCTTCATCAGGCTGTGCCAGGTTTTGAACGGTGGTTCGGGGTGATGCCTGAGGTTGATGCAGAGCTGAGACGGGCGGTCCTTGGATGAGTGTCCTTCTTGGTCTTACCGGTTCTATCGCAACAGGCAAAACAATCACGGCAAGGATCTTTGCGGAAGAAGGCATATCTGTCTGGGATGCAGACGAGGCTGTTCACCGTCTTTATGCCAACGGGGGCAATGCCGTCGTACCGATCTCCGAGGCCTTTCCAGATGCTATCAAGGACGGCTCTGTAGATCGGCAGGTTTTGAAAACCGAGCTTGAGAAAGATCCGTCAGCCTTCGATCGGCTGAATTCTATCGTGCATCCTCTGGTTCGTGACGATCGAGAAGCATTCATCAAAAATCACGATGAACCAATCTTACTCTTTGATATCCCTCTGCTTTTCGAAACCGGCGCCGAGGCGTGGTTACATAAGACGATTTTGACAACGATAGACATCGACGAACAAAGACGTCGTGTCGCTGCCCGTAGGACGATGACTGAAACACAGCTAGAGTTGATATTATCTCGGCAGATGCCGGATCGAGAAAAGCGCAAGAAAGCAGACTACGTCATCGAGACATGGAGTAAGGTTCATGTCAGGCGGCGTGTGAAAGATATTCTGAAAGAGATTTCGACCGATGCGTGAGATTGTACTTGATACCGAAACCACAGGGTTCGAACCGGCAGATGGTGACAGGATCGTTGAGATCGGCGCCGTTGAGCTTCTAAACCATGTTCCGACAGGGAAAACGTATCACCAGTATATCAACCCCGAGCGATCAATGCCGAGAGACGCTTTCGAGGTTCATGGTCTTGGTGACGAGTTTCTGAAGGACAAACCTGTCTTTGCTGATGTGGCTGCGGCTTTTGTCGACTTTGTTGGACACGACAAGCTCATCATTCACAATGCAGCATTCGACATGAAATTCCTGAATGCCGAGCTGGGTTGGCTCAACCTGCCTTTGTTGCCTATCGACCAAGCGATAGACACTCTTGCGATCGCAAGACGCCGGTTCCCCGGAGCGCCTGCATCACTTGACGCTCTGTGCCGGCGGTTTGGCATCGATAACTCATCGCGAACCCTGCACGGCGCGCTACTCGATAGCGAGATCCTGGCCGAGGTGTATCTCGAGCTCATCGGAGGAAAACAGCCTGGTCTGATTTTGTCGTCGGACAACAAAAAGACCGAGAAGGCTGTAGATAATACGTGGCGAGCTACACCGCGTCAGAAGCAACTTCCTCCCAGATTGACGGAGGAAGAGGAAGCCTCCCACCGATCCTTCGTCGAACAGATGGGAAGCAATTCTCTGTGGGTGCGGAAAGCTTAGACTTCCGCGACCTTCTGCTCTTCGGTTCGACGCGCGATTTCCTGGCGATATAGCGCAAGGAAGTCGATCGGCTCGAGATTGAAGGGAGGGAAGCCACCGTCGCGCGTGAGATCGCTTACGATCCTGCGGAGATACGGGAAAAGAAGGCGCGGACACTCAATCAGAAGATAGGGGTGAAGCTGCGCTTCTGGCAGACCTTCGATCATGAATATGCCAGCATACTCGATCTCAAGCAGGAAGAGTTGATCGCCCTTGTCCTTTGCTTTCGATGAGACGGTCAGCTTGATGATGACTTCATATTGATTGTCGGCACCGCGTTTGCGGGCGTCGAGCTTCACCTGAACCTGGATCTCGGGAGTAACTTCACCGGTGACGCCTTTCTGGGCCATGACGTTTTCAAACGACATGTCACGCGTATATTGCGCGAGAATACGCTGACGGATCTCTACCTGCTGAACCTGCTGCGGATCAGTGGTTCCATTCGGTGCCTGTGGTGGGGTGTCGCTGCCGTTCTCGGCCATCGGGATGCTCCAGAAATGATTTCGCGCCCTGTTAACAGAGCGACCGGGGCCTCTTCAATGGCGTGTCCAGCCGGAGGGACGATGAGTTGGTTTTTGCTCTGGCGGGACTTCGGTAAATTCGCCGTCGATGACGCCGTCGTCACGAGACGCTGGTCTGGGTCTTTCTGCCGCCCCCGCCTCGAAGACTTGAATGCGATTTCGCAACGTCTCGAAGAGCTTGCGCTGAACCAACGGTGTCAAAAGAGCGAGGCCGACCGTGTCGGTAAAGAATCCAGGTGTCAGCAGAAGAGCCCCGGCGACAAGAACCATCGCTCCTGTCACAAGCGGTCTGGATGGGTCGGAGAATTCGGACATTGATCTGCGAAGGGCCGTTAGAGCCTGGCGTCCCTGACTTCGCACCAGATAGGTCCCGAGAACTGCAGTCAGCACGACAATAAGGAGCGTCCAGCCCGTTCCGATCAGAGATCCAACCTGCAGAAAGAGGAAGATCTCGAGGATCGGTATCGCGATAAAAAGGATCAAAAGCGGCATGCCGGGCTCCAGTTGCCTCTGCTGGCCGGTGGACGTGGCCTGTTGCACGTCCTAGATAAGATTATAACGCACCGTTTCTATAGCCCGAGTTGAAAGAGCCCGTCCATGAACTCTCCTATCCTTCAGCTGCTAGTCCTTGCAGGAATTGCCGTATTCCTGATTCTGCGGCTTCGGAGTGTTCTTGGGACACGGGAAGGCTTCGAAAAACCGCCCCTCCCGGTGGAGCGAGACACGCGACCACGCCGGCGGGAGTTTGAGGTGATCGAAGGTGGCCCGGATCACGACATCATCGATCATGTGCCGGAGAACAGCGAATCCGCTAAGGCTCTGATGTCGATGAAGGCCGCGGAACCCACTTTCAATGTGAGCGAGTTCCTGAGCGGCGCGCGCGGGGCTTACGAGATAATCCTCATGGCGTTCGAGAAAGGAAATCTGTCCGAAATCAAGGAGTTCCTTTCGGACGAAGTGTACGAATCCTTTGCCCAAGTCGTGGAACAGCGCGAACGTGAAGGCCTCACCATTGAGGCGACGTTCATCGGTGTAAGCGATGTTGCCTTGAAAGAAGCGACGTTCGAGCCTGATACGAAAACAGGCGAGATCACGATGCGTTTCATTGGTGAGATGACCAGCATTGTCCGGGATCGAGGCGGTGATATCATCGAAGGCAGTGAAACTGAGATCAAGCGCCAACGCGACGTCTGGACCTTTGCCCGCGCGATGGGATCAGACGATCCGAACTGGACACTGGTCGCCACTGCCGAATGAAGTGGCTCTCTGTCCTGGTGGTGTGCCTCGGGACTATGGCCATGGCAGACATCCGGATCACACAACTCGACTTCTCGGACCTTTACGGCTGGCCCAATGACGATCACACCGAAGCTTTAGCCGTCTTCACGGAAACGTGCGGCATTCAGCAAGATGACGATTGGCGCAAGCTGTGCGATCTGGCCAAGCGGGGGCCTAAAGCGAGACCTTTTTTCGAGGAGCATTTTCTTCCACTTTTCATCGAAGACGGAACCGACATGCTCTTCACCGGGTATTTCGAGCCGGAGATTGAAGGATCGCTTGAGCGAGGTGGTAGGTATCTTTATCCGCTTTATGCCATGCCGCCTGATATCGAACGAGGTATGCCTTGGCTGACTCGACGGGAAATAGAATATGGCGGCGTGCTGGAGGATCGCGGGCTTGAGCTTGCCTGGCTGGTGGACCCGGTAGATCTCTTTTTTCTGCAGATCCAAGGATCGGGCCGTATTCGTCTACCCGACGGTACGGTCCGGCGCGTGGGCTACGGCGGATCGAACGGCCATCCTTACTCGTCCGTAGGCCAAGAGTTGATCCGTCTTGGAAAGCTTCAGCCACACGAAGCGTCTGCTGGCCGTATCCGGTCCTGGGTCCGCGAGAATGGCATAGAGGGGACGGACCTTCTACGTGTGAACGACAGCTTTGTCTTCTTTCGGCCGGTGAATGAAGTTCCGCCTGAGAAGGGACCGATCGGCGCGATGAACCGGTCCGTGACAGCAGGTCGGACGATCGCGGTCGATCCGGATCTTACGCCTTTGGGTGCGCCCGTTTGGATCGAAAAGGAAGGCGTGACCCCCATGCGGCGCCTCATGATCGCACAAGATACCGGATCAGCGATTAAGGGGGCGCAGCGGGCCGACATCTTCTTTGGAACTGGCGACCAAGCAGGCCGGGCCGCTGGGCGCATCCGCGATCCCGGACGAATGGTCGTTCTTCTTCCGCGAGACCGGGTCTTTGCCATGAGACAGCGGCTTCGCCAGTGAAGAAGTCTCGACGATTAAGCGCCGAGGACAAGCGCCTATGGGATCAGATTGCGCGCAAGACCGTTCCGCTGGAGCGGAATGGGTTTCCAATCTCTGAACCAAAAACTGTCTCTCCAGGGCGAGAGGTGAGGTCAGATGAGAAGGCGATCCAAATAAAGCCGTTCGAGATCGGATCACGGACTTCCAAGACCGGTACAGCCTGGCCCAATCTCAGATCATCGGAAGCCCCTGAAATTCAGATGGATAAGAAGGCCTACAAGCGCCTCTCCAGAGGAAAACTAAATCCTGACGGTAGGATAGATCTACACGGTATGACACTGAGCGAGGCACAGCCCGCCCTGCAATCTTTCATCCTCTCGGAGTATGCGGCGGGGTCTCGACTGGTTCTTGTGATTACCGGAAAGGGTCGAACAGAGCGGGATACGGGGAGCGTCTTTTCTGCTCACCGAGGAATTCTCAGACGGTACGTACCCGAATGGCTCAGAATGGCCCCATTGAGGAATGTCGTTCTCGAGGTGCGCGAGGCCCATCAACGTCACGGTGGAGGCGGCGCGTATTATGTCTATCTGAAGCGTCTTCGCTAGCTCTCGTCTTCTATGATCTGTGCAACACGCGACGGATCTTCTTCGTGCGCCAGATGCCCCACCCCGTCTAGGAGGTGAAAACTTGACCCAGCGAGCTTCTCGGATGCCTGTTTCGACACCTGTGGTGGCACTGTCTTGTCGTTCGCCCCAGCGATGAGTGTGACCTTCCCTCGGTGCTTCGGCAGAGTTCGGAGGAGTGGCGTGAGATCCCATTGCGCCATCATCGTCAGCGTCGCATCGACATGATCTCTGTTCGTAATCAGCCGTCGGTACAAGTCCAGTCCTGCTCGGTCGATATCGGATCCCGTCCCCTCGATAAGGCGTCGGATCGCTGTGGGCGACGATGCTGTCGATGCAAAGAGATCGGGGATAAATGGAGTAAGAGCCAGGACCTTGGCCAATGCAGGAAAAAGCCAACCAGCAACCCCTTCAAATTTTCCAAGGGCGGCATTGATCCCAACGACCTGAGTGCTCGGTGCGTTGAGCGTCATTTGCAGGGCAAGCGCCGCTCCGGCCGAGTGTCCGACGATCAGGTTGGGTGTCCAATTCTCTTGCTGACAAAGAGCCTCAATGTCAGTCGCCATGTTGGCGAGACCGCATCTCTGCCTGTTTCCAAGCCGTGTGAAACCCTGTCCCGGAAGATCAATTGCTATGACGCGTCTTGTCTGCTTCAGGATCGGAAAAAGGCCTCGCCAGCTTTGCGTTGCTCCTCCTGCGCCGTGCAACAGAAGGGTAACCGGGCCTTCGCCCGCTTCTTGCACGTGCCAGCGGTGAGGCGCGCTATCTACAAACCTGGAATACTCTGCCATTGGCCAATCGGCAGCATCCCCGGGCCAGCGCATATCAAACGCTTGTCGTAGATGTGACGGCTTCGGACAGGCGGCTCGCGTCGGCGCGCGGCATCGGTAGATAGATCGCGTTCATCGATGTGGAAAGCTCCTCAAGAGATCTGCTCGCGCGTTTGCCTGTGTCGATCACGATTGCCTCGATTTGGTGCGCCTTGATTTGCGACGCGAGCGTTTGTGCATCTCGGCTCGCTCCGACCCTGTCAGCAGTTCCGTCGAGCCTGATGTTCGGACGACCATCCGTCAGAAGTACGACCGTAGGTGTCATGCCTTGCTGACGCGATCTGAGCGCTAGACCTAAGGCGTCCCGCAGACCAGAGGCCAGTGGAGTTCCACCACCACCCGGTAGGTCAGCCAGCTTTCTCTTTGTGCGCACCAGAGACCGGGTTGGAGGAAGCAGTGTCTCTGCGTCATCCGCCCTGAAAGCGATGAGTGAGACGTGATCACGGCGGGCATAGGCCTGCGACAGCAGAAGCTCTACGGCGCCCTTTGCTTCTCCCAGCCGGGAAATAGCGGCAGAGCCGGAGGCATCCACGACGAAGATCAGCAACCGATCGGACAAGCTTTCGTATCGTTTGAGCCGAATATCGGAGGGGAAGATCCTGACCCGCTCCCCTTGCCCCCGCATCTTTTGCCAAGGGGCGGCGGCCCTGAGTGTCGCTGGGATGTCGATCGACCGCGCACCGCTTAACCGACCTGGTCTTGACGGTAGGGGCCGGCCGCGACGGTTGCCTTTCTGGCGCGCGCCTGAACCGGATCCCTTCGCAGCGCGAGCTGTCCTGCTTTTGAGCTGCTCCAATAATCCGGCGGGAAGGCTCGACGCCACAGCGTCGAGAAGAAGGTCTTCGGGTATGCTAGTGCTCGTGTTATCTGATGATGGCTCGCTGTTTTCGCTCTCCTGAGGCGGATTCTCTTGTGTTGGCTCCGGCACTCGAGTCGCGCGGTGGGCGAGGACAAGACGAACTGCCACAAGAAGATCTTCGTCTGTCACGATATTTCGCGAGAACAGGGCTGCATGCATTCGCGCTGTCTGCACTGCCTGAAGACCCGATCGTGGATTCAAGATGCCCAGCGTGCTGCAAGTCTCTGCAACACAGTTGGCCAGATCGTCGATAAGTGGCGGAAGGCAATTCGACCCGGGGGCAATGACTGGTACGTGAAACGCGCTTGCTTGGACACCCGTCAGATCGATCTTGAACGCGAGCCGGTCCGAAAGAGCTGTCGGCAGCATACCTCCCTCGTCGAGGCTTTCATCCATGGCGAATACAGGCTGCTGCGCTCCCGTATCGATATATTGTGCAACACGCCCCGCCAGACCGGGCCGGATCCGCTCTGCGTTCGGGATGATCAATGGGCGGCCCCTTTTTAGAAGGCCTAAGGTTCGCGACGTGCTATCGCCGCCGAGCGCGGCTACCAAATCGACGGCACCGAAAAGTGTTGCGTCCTCGGTTTCAGGGTGAAGGCGTTGCTGGTCGGGAAAAGTGTCACGAATGGCTTCTTCGGCTCTCGACCTTGGGGCGCCATGTCTTGCGACGATATGTAAACCGCCAAGGCTCGCAGGCCTGGCACGAAGAACAGCCAACGCGATCGCAAGATCGCGCCCTTTATCGGAAAGACCAGGATCAGGCGCTAAGGACATCTTCAACGACCCGCGCCACGCGTGTTGCTCCAGTGGCCTCGTCCAAAGGATCGCGCCTTAGTCGATGGCCTAAGGCGATGGAGGCAATTTCCCGAATATGCGGTCGTGCCAGTGCGGTGTCATCTCGCCATGCGGCGAAGGCTCGCGCCGCTTTGAGAAGCGTCAGCTCTCCCCTTAGGCCATCAGAGCCAAGCGCAAGGCAAAGCTCCGCGATATCTGTCAGAATTTCGTCCGACACTTTCAACGTCTTCAACGTTCGCCTTGCCCGCTCGATCCGGTCTCGGATCGCGGCATCTTCCGCCTGCCAGCGCAGCATGAATGCGGCATGATCGTTGTCATAGGCATCACGTCGTTTGATGACCTCGACGCGATCCGCCGTTTGCGTCGGCGATTTGACCTCGACCGACAGGCCGAACCGATCCAACAACTGCGGGCGAAGATCGCCTTCTTCAGGATTTCCTGACCCGACCAGGACAAAGCGGGCTGGATGCCGAATAGACAACCCGTCACGTTCGACGACGTTTTCTCCGGATTGCGCAACGTCCAAGAGAAGATCGACGATATGATCCTCCAGCAGATTTACCTCGTCGATATAAAGGTATCCCCTGTTTGCCTGCGCCAGAAGCCCGGGCTGGAACACTTTCTCCCCGCTAGTCAGCGCGCGTTCGATATCCAGGGCCCCCGTTACACGATCTTCGGTGACACCTAGCGGGAGATCGACCACAGGGGTCAGCTTCCTAATCGTCTTCTTCGTCGCGATCCCCGACCAGTCCGGCACCTGCTTTGGCGTCTCGCTATTCACAGGACATCCCTCGACAGCTTCGATCTTCGGCAGAAGCGCAGCCAACGCTCTCACAGCTGTCGATTTTCCGGTCCCGCGATCGCCGAAGACCAGAACACCGCCGATCGACGGATCGATCGCCGTCAGAATAACGGCGCGTTTCATCTCTTCCTGACCGACAATGGCCGAGAACGGGAAAGAATCTTTCATTTCAGGACCTCCAAAGGCGATGACCCGTCCCATGTTCCAACGTCGGACGTAACTTCGAACCGGGCGTAAAGCTCTTCGCGGAACCAGCCCTCTGATCGCACCGCCTGGATTGCCTCGGCATGAGCGCCTGTCCGGGCGAATTGAGCCATCTTAAGTGCGTCTGGCCAGATGGAGAATGTGACTTGATGAAGCCATGGCACTTCTCCGAGGCCGATTTTGAATGCGACGTTTCGGTCTTGACCGATAGCGCTTGAGATGTCGGGAACGCGGCGCCAGAACCTCATCAGGATACTGGGTCGGATGGTGGCTCGTGTAAGAGCAGCCATAGGCCTGTGTCGCTCGTCTTTCTCTGAGGCCTGATCCGCACCGGCGGGCACGAACGGCTGGCTGCCCGACCATTCGCCACGCGATGAGAGGGGTGCCAAAAACACAGTCCAGGTCTCGGCAGCCTTCGTACGATAGCGTTCAAAGACCCTGCTTTCCAAAATTCTCGCTCGCGCGACACTTTCATTCGGCCACGTCGCGATCACAGCATAGACCGCAGTGTTCGGAAGCGGTGTGAAGCCTTCTCCCGTGCCGCTTCCGCAAAGCTTCCAGAATCCGAGATCAGGCAGCCTCGAAAGGGACAGACGGGCCGCTCCCATCATCCACAGAGCCCAAAGCCTGTGACGCAACGATCCAAAGCGAAAGAAGCTGATGCTGACGGTCTGACCCATTCCGTATCCTAAGTGTCAACTTATGCTTACACATGCAGATTGATATGGAAAGTGCGACCCAAAGCCGTCTTCCGGAGAAATAAGCTAATAGCTCTTAGATCTAAGCGGGCTGAAGGGATGGGTAAATATCTCAGTGATTCATCTCCCGCCAAGCAACTGAGAGATTGTCAACTATAGTTGACAGACCTATCCTAAGATCATGCAGACGACTCCCCAGACAAAAGAGACATCTGATCAAGCGCTGGTCATTGGCGCCGGCCTTGGCGGCCTTGCAGCAGCGATGCGCCTTGGGGCGAAGGGGTATCGCGTCACGGTACTCGATCGCCTTGACCGTCCTGGCGGCCGCGGATCCTCGATCACACAGGATGGACACAGGTTCGACCTTGGTCCGACAATCGTGACCGTTCCGGCGGTCTTTGAGAACTTGTGGACAGCTTGCGGTCGCGAGTTTTCCAAGGATGTCGATCTTCGCCCTCTCGATCCGTTCTATGAAGTCCGATGGCCAGACGGATCCCGGTTCCGGGCCTCTCACGACATGGAAGCCGAGGTCGAGCGCCTGTCGCCGCGTGACATCGAGGGGTTCCGGAAATTCCTAAAGGACGCCAAACGCCGATATGTCGTTGGTTTCGAAGGCATGGTCGCCAAGCCGATGAACCGCCTCAGCGATACCATTCGTGTCCTGCCGGAATTCGCGCGCCTCCGTGCGGACAAGTCAATTCTAGGGCTCGTCCGATCGCGAGTACGGGATGAACGACTTCGTATGGCGCTGTCGTTTCATCCGCTTTTCATCGGCGGCGACCCGAGGCATGTGACGTCCATGTACGGTCTCGTCAGTCATCTGGAGATGATGTTCGGCGTTCATTATGCAATGGGAGGTGTTCAGGCCATTGCCGATGCAATGGTCAAGGTTATCCAGTCTCAGGGAGGTGAGCTTCGGCTTGGTGTCGAAGCGGATGAGATCCTTGTTGAAAACAGCTCTGTTCGAGGGGTCCGCCTGAAGGACGGCGAGATGCTCGCCTCACGCTTGGTCATCAGCAATGCCGATGCAGGCCACACCTATGACCGCCTGCTTAAGAAAACGAAGAAGCGGCGCTGGACCCCCGAAAAACTCAAACGGCAGCGCTGGTCGATGGGGCTTTTTGTCTGGTATTTCGGGACCAAGAATAGTCGCGCTCTCTGGCAGGATGTTGGACATCATACAATCGTCAACGGGCCACGGTATGAAGGCCTTTTGAAAGATGTCTTCATAACCGGCCGCTTGGCTAATGATATGAGCCTTTATCTTCATCGACCGTCGATCACAGATCCGTCTGTCGCGCCTGCCGGAGACGATACATTCTATGCGCTCAGTCCTGTTCCGAACCTCGCCCATAAGGATTCAGTGGATTGGGAAATCAAGCTGGAGGCCTATAAATCAAAGGTGGCGGCTGAGCTGGAAAAGATCATCCCCGGGTTTCAGGACCGCCTCTCGACGGATCTTGTCTTCACGCCCCAAGACTTCAAGGACCGCTACCTATCTCCCCATGGCTGCGGTTTCTCCATCGAACCGCGTATCCTGCAAAGCGCTTGGTTCCGCCCGCATAACCTGAGCGAAGAGGCCCGCGGTCTATACCTGGTGGGGGCAGGCACGCATCCCGGTGCAGGGCTTCCGGGCGTAGTCTCAAGCGCAGAAATCGTGGCAAACCTGATCCCAGACGCAAACGTTCAGCTCGATACACCGCGGATGGCAGCCGAATGATCCGGCCGGACGATCTTATCCACTGCAAGAATGCGATCCGTACTGGCTCTCTTTCCTTCCATTCAGCGTCCAAACTCTTGCCTGGCTCGGTTCGGGATCCGGCGCTCGCTCTTTATGCCTTCTGCCGTCTTGCAGATGACGAGGTCGATGAAGGCCAATCAAAGGAGCGGGCGGTCATTGATCTCGAAAACCGGTTGGCCTTGGTCTATGCTGGCACGCCGCGGAACGCGCCAGAGGACCGCGCGTTCGCCGCGATTGTTGAGCAGTTCGATATGCCGCGCGCTTTGCCAGAAGCTCTGCTCGAGGGATTGGCATGGGATGCGATTGGGCGACGATACCAGACGCTATCGGATCTTCACGCCTACAGTGCGCGCGTAGCTAGCGCCGTGGGCGTTATGATGTGTGTCCTGATGGGCGTCCGCGACCGGCATGCATTGGCTCGCGCGTGTGATCTGGGGGCTGCGATGCAGCTGACCAATATCGCGCGGGATGTAGGAGAGGATGCGCGTGCGGGCCGTCTTTATCTTCCGCTTGAGATGCTGGATCAGGAAGGTCTCTCGGCTGAACAGTTTCTCAACGACCCGCAGTGCTCGGATGAGATAAAATCGATCGTCGCCGAGCTACTCAAGGCCGCCGATCGGCTCTATCTCCGATCGCAAACCGGTATCGCCGCCTTGCCGAGAAGCGCGCGGACGGGCATTTTCGCGGCACGGCTGATATATGCGGGGATCGGTTCAAGCATTCGGCGAAATGGTTTTGACTCGATCTGCTATCGGGCCCGGACCACGAGCCTTCAGAAAATGGGCTGGATCTCCCAAGCTGGACTGATGACGCTTGCGTCCTGCACAATGCCAAGATCAGCCGTCATTTACGGAAAACCCCTGGCAGAGACAGCGTTCCTCGTGGATGCGGCCGCTCGTTCCAGCCCTGCGGGACCATGGGGCGAAGGGCGCAGCGGGGATCTGATCGCGGTCTTTGCTGAGCTAAGGGCCCGTGATGGAATGCGTGCTTAGACCTGACATTCACCGACATCTTCGACGAAAGCGATAATGGATATTCTTGTCTTTTTTATCTTCCTCGCTGCGTGTTTCGGAGCAGGAGCCACAGGCGCTCTTTTTCCGCCGGGGGAGTGGTACGAAAGCCTTGATAAACCTGCCTGGACACCCCCGGATTGGGTTTTTCCTGTTGCCTGGACGACGATCTATCTTCTGATAGCCTTCGCCGCGTCTCGTGTCGCTTCACTGGATGGGTCGGCCTACGCTATGGCCTTCTGGTCTCTCCAGATTGCGCTCAATGCGCTCTGGACGCCCGTCTTTTTTGGGCTGAAACGGCTGAGAGAGGCGATCTATGTCCTGGCGCTTCTTTGGCTGGCAGTCTTGGGGGCAACCCTGTCCCATTTTCAATTGGATCTATGGGCTGGCCTTGCCTTTATTCCTTACCTGCTTTGGGTCACTGTTGCGGGCGCCTTAAATGTGAGTGTTTGGCAGCGAAATCGAAGTAGCGAGGCATAGCCGGAAACGAAAAAGGCCGCGGTTCAAAACCGCGGCCTCTCGCATTCAAAAGCTGGTTTAGTTAGCGACGATCGCCTCGATACGGTCGCCTTTGTCACCTTCGCTGATGTCGGAAGATGAAATGATGCCGTGGATCTGAGCGAGCTGAGCAACGGTCAGGTCGCGGGGATCAACATCAATGTCGAAATCCTGCAGGGCAGCAGCAGCATTTTGCTCGAGCATGGAAAGGGCAGCGCCCATGTCTTCCATGTTCGCGTGAGCTTCGGCGTTCGCCATGAGAGGAGCGGAGAGAAGAGCGGCAATAGCAAGCATGCGCATTAGTGTATTCCTTTGTTTATTGTCTTCATGAGGAAATCGTATCCCCAATCAACATAGGTAACGCAAAACTGACACAAACAGTTCCATCGCGACAATCAAGTTAGATCAGGCATCCGTGATCGCCAGACTTTTTTTCGCGGCACTCGGACAGCAAGCATAGGCTTAAGCCACCTGGAGGCGTATCGATCAAGATCCAGCGCCTCGTGCACACCTTGAAGGCGCTCCCCATCAATCTGGGTCTCCACGACAGATCGGGAATAAAACGGCGCGTCTAGCATCGGCTTGATCTGAACGGGCGTATGACCCAAGTCCGCTCTAGATTGACGCTTCAGGTACCAACCCGTCCGTTTCATCTTGGCCAACTCTCCCGCTTTGACTTGCTCAACCGACCCATTGGATCCAAACCGAAAAGACGCAGACAGATCCGAGCCATCTCGACGCTCCGAATCATAGAGGCAAAGGCTTCCACCTCGGCTCGGAAAGCGGCCCCAAGTCCAATAGCTGAAATCCGCCTCAAGCGGTCTGGTGCCAAAATTGGCATCAAAATAGCCGTGACCACTCCAACGCCATTGATCATCGTTAAGGTCGACATCAATCCGCGCGGTCGGCGCAAACGGCCGCCAGACGTGAGCGCCGTCTTTCGTCAAAGGAAGCTCAACGCCGGTCAATGCGGTGGGTGTGAGCCGCACCTGTCCGCGAAGCCGCCCGATCTTAGGAAGAGAGGAGATCTCGTCGATATCAATGATGAGCGTCTCGCCGTTCCAAGACATCGAGGACGGACCAATCTCCAGTGTATCGGAATGCCGTGTCAGCGCCGTCTCGCCACGGTCCGTCATGGCGAATTTTCCGCCTTTGCCGTAGGTCGCAACGTTCATGCAGCAGTGGTTCGCTGGATTTCCTCGTCCTGACCACGCGTACCACGGAGAAAAGACAGACCCTATGAAGCCGATGATCGAGATGGCGCGCGTTCCATCGTCGCTGACGCCGTCGACATACCACCAGGCGTATCCGCCGGCCGGGACATCGAGGTCGAAATTCGGTCTTTCAAAATCGCCTCGGCCGCATGCCGGCCTGAGAGCGTCGCCATCGGTATGCCCGCTCCCGGATGCACTCCGCCGCCCGCCAGATAAAACCCCTTCAACGCTGTTTTTGCTGTCGGCCTCCTGAACGCTGCCATCATCCCATGTGGGGATCGCCCGTATAGCGACCCGCCCGAGTGAGGGAACAGGCTGTCGAAGATCTTCGGCGTCGTCAGGCTGTCTGCCTTGGGCTCGTCCAGAAATGTCAGACCGAAGTCCTTGAGCTCTTTGAGTATCATATGGTGACATTCCGGCTGTCCTTCACACACGGTTATGGGAGGGGCGTTCATGATGATCTCGAACCGTTCAGCATCGGTAGGTGCAGCATCACCGCCACGGTCCTGGGCGCAGACATAGAGGGTCGGTTTTTCGGGAAGCCCTCCACGTTCGAGCGGCCCAAATTCCGTCTTCGAATCATCTCCGAAGAAAACATTGTGATGGCTCAGCTTCGGTCCATCAGCAGGGAGCCGCGAGGCGAATGCCATGACCTGGGCCGATAGGCTGCGGGCAGCGTTCGCCCGCTTGGAGACGAGCGAGGTTACCTCTGCTCCCAAGGCCCCATCGGCCAAGGCAAGCGGATCACCGTTAAATACGACGGCGTCGGCCAGAACCCTATCCCCGTTACAGATTATTCCTGCAACATGCCCGTCTTCGGCCAGAATAGCCGTCACATCGGCGTTGTAGTGAAACGTCGCCCCTCGGTCCTCGGCCAGTTTCTCCAATGCAAGGGGAAGCTGGTGGATCCCGCCATCGATGCTCCAGACGCCCTGCGCCTCCGCGTCCGAGATTAACGAAAGAATGGCGGGAACCCGGCTCGGCAGACCGCCCACGTAAGTTGCATATCTCCCAAAGAGCTGGGCCAGCTTCGGCTCGCGGAACTGTTGCTGCAAACTGGTCTCGAGCGACGAGAACGGCGTCATCTGGCGAAGAACCGATGGGCGCCCGAGCGTCTGCAAGATCAAAGTAGTAAGCGACGGCGCCGCCGTTTCAATCATCGATGGCTCGAACGCCTGAAACAGCGCTGAAGCGCGACGTCTGAAGCGGTCGTAGTCGCCAGCCGCATCCGCTCCGAAGGCGCGTTCGACCTCTGCCATCGTTGCCTCCGGATCGGCGCACAGATCGAAAGTGGTCCCGTTCTTCCAAAAGTGGCGGGCTATGACCGGCGCGGCACGGAGCGTCAGATGATCAGATAGCCGCTCGCCAACATCGTCGAAAAGCTGCTCGAAAATCCGCTTTAGCGTAACGACAGTGGGCCCTGCATCAACGGGTCCCGCGACTGACGGCACCGTCCGGATCTTCCCTCCTGGCGCCGCGTGACGCTCGAAAACCTGAACCGCATGTCCCGCATGAGACAGCCGAAGCGCAGTCGCCAACCCGCCTATGCCGGCTCCGATCACAATTGTCCGAGGGTGCTGTGCAGCCATGAGATCCTCACTGCCGGACAGTGTTGACTCGTATCGGCAATGTGTCCAGTCTAGTTGACACATTAGGCGTCAATTCCGTCGTCGTTCAGGAGATGGTCATGAGCTTCTCTCAAAGGATCGACAATGCACTGACCCAGGTCATCAGGCGGGGGCAGGCGGAACCGGCGCCCGGCAAGTTGGCATCCTGCCTTGATTATTCGGTGTCTCCCGGCGGCGCGCGCATCCGGCCAACCATATTGATGAGTGTCGCCGCAGCTTGTGGAGACGACGCTCCCGAACTCACCGATGCAGCTGCCGTCGCGTTGGAGCTCATCCATTGCGCCAGCTTGGTCCACGATGATCTACCTTGCTTTGATGATGCCGACATGCGCCGGGGAAAGCCTTCCCTTCATAAGGCTTATGGCGAACCACTCGCGGTTCTAACAGGCGATAGCCTTATCATTCAGGCATTTCAGACCCTCGCTATCGCCGGACAGATCGAAGCTTCGCGGGCATTGCGTCTCATCTCCATCCTGTCAGAGCGTACGGGAATGCCGCACGGCATCTGTGCGGGACAAGGGTGGGAGAGTGAGGATCAGATTGACCTGCGCGCCTATCATGTAGCCAAGACCGGCGCCCTTTTCATAGCGGCGACCCAGATGGGCGCCGCGGCTGCAGGTCAGGACCCCGAACCGTGGGAAGAGCTTGGCTCGCGGATCGGAGAGGCATTTCAGGTCGCGGACGATCTTAGAGATGCCCTTTGCGATCAGGCAGAGCTTGGAAAGCCCGCAGGTCAGGATGATCTTCATGGACGTCCCAACGCAGTCGCATCCTTCGGGATCGAAGGAGCGGTGACGCATCTTAGAAATATCCTTGGCGGTGCCATCGCCTCTATCCCGTCTTGCCCGGGCGAGGCTGCGCTGGCGACGATGGTTCGCGCGCAAGCCGAACGGCTGACTCCGGTCTTTGCCACGCGCCGTACTGTCCCCGGGGAGTAGCGTGGTTTCGACGCCAGCAGGGCGGCGCTTGGGGCTGTCCCTGAAAAGACCTAACCCATCAACTACATTCGCCCGTCTCATCGCAAACCCCGGGTTCCAAAGGTGGGCCGCGCGGTTTCCCTTAACGCGGCGATTGGCCCGAAAGGACGGAGAGGCGCTATTCGACCTGGTCTCCGGGTTTTGCCATAGTCAAATCCTACAGGCCTTCGTCGCCTTGGATCTGCACACGTTGCTTTTGGACGGACCAAAATCTCTCGACAGTCTCGCACTCCAAACAAAGGTCTCGCATGATCGTCTTGCGATCCTTTTGCAGGCCGCCGCGGCGCTTGGCCTCGTCAAAAGAAAGCGCAAATCATACAGCCTTTCCCGAAAAGGAGCTGCGCTGGCGGGTGTGCCGGGTCTTTCCGAGATGATCCTTCACCACGACATCCTTTATCGGGATCTTCGCGATCCGGTTGCCTTCTTCAAAGGAGAGAGCGAAACCGAGCTTGCCGAGCTTTGGCCCTATGTATTTGGCCAGAACGCGGATCTGCCGAAAGAGACCGCCGACCGGTATTCCGCTTTGATGAGCGGAAGTCAGGCGCTTGTTGCAGAAGATACCTTGAGAGCTGTCACTCTCTCGGATGTTCGCTGTCTCATGGATGTCGGCGGGGGACGTGGCGCCTTTCTGTCAGAGGTCGCCAGGCGGTATCCTGACATGGAGCTGAAGCTCTTTGATCTGCCCGGTGTCGTGTCGGATGTGCCGCTCGAGCTGTCTGGGGTCGTTGACATACATGCCGGTTCGTTTCGGGAAGATCCACTACCGGAAGGAGCTGATGCTATCAGTCTGATCCGCGTTCTTTACGACCATCCGGATCACATCGTCTCCGATCTACTGACCAAAGTGTACGAAGCTCTCCCTGACGGTGGACGCCTCATTATCTCGGAACCGATGTCTGGCGGTGACAGGCCGGAACGGCCCGGGGATGCTTACTTTGCCATCTATACGCTTGCCATGCGAACAGGCCGAACACGCTCTGCGGCCGAGATTTCCGATCTATGCCGAGCTGCCGGTTTCACCGATATTCGGATCCCTAAAACAGCTCGCCGATTTGTCACGAGCTGTCTTACGGCTGTAAAGCTAAGTTGACACTTTTTTGTCCATCTAGATTGACAGAGATCAACGTCTCGTTATCCTGACAGCAGAACTGGTTCTATCCCGTGTGATTCACGGAACTTCCCCGAACCAGCACAACCGGGAGGCCACATGCATACAGAGGCCGTCATACTCAGCGGACCGCAGGCGCTCTCGGTCGGTCATGTCGCTATCGCCTCTCCCGATGCCAATGATCTGGTTGTCGATATTCATCATTCCGGCATCTCCACAGGGACCGAAAAACTCTTTTACAATGGCGAGATGCCGCCTTTTCCCGGCATGGGCTATCCGCTCGTCCCCGGATACGAGGCTGCAGGCGAAGTCGTTGAAGCGGGCCACCTGACGGGTTTCAAGCCGGGCGATTATGTCTTCGTCCCAGGATCAAGCTGTTACGAAGATGCACACGGCCTTTTCGGTGGTGCGGCTGCGCGGCTTGTCACACCGGCCAGCCGTGCTGTCCGGATCGATCCTGCCTTGTCCGCAGAAGGCGCGTTGCTCGCGCTTGCCGCGACGGCGCGACACGCGTTGGCGGGACCGGAAAACGAACTGCCGGATTTGATCGTTGGCCACGGCGTCCTTGGCCGTCTTCTCGCACGTCTGACGATTGCCGCCGGCGGCCCGCCTCCAACTGTATGGGACATCGATCCCGCCCGCCACGAAGGGGTGCTGGGCTATGAGGTCTGCCACCCGGATAAAGATGAGCGGACCGACTACAGAGCCATCTACGACGCCTCCGGCGCCGGATCACAGCTCGACCGTCTCATCGGTCGCCTTTCCAAAGGCGGTGAAGTTGTTCTCGCAGGCTTCTATTCCGATCCATTGTCCTTCGCCTATCCGGCAGCCTTCATGAAAGAGGCGCGGCTCAGGGTTTCGGCGGAATGGACGCCGGAAGACCTAAGTGTCACGCGCGATTTGATCGAAAGCGGTCATCTCTCTCTTGCCGGCCTGATCACCCATCGTCGCGACGCTTCGCACGCGCCGGAAGCCTACGCGCAGGCTTTCTCCGATCCCGACTGCCTCAAGATGATCCTCGACTGGAAAGGTCACGCATGACGCTCGATGTCCCCAATCTCAAAGAGTTCGACCAGCGGCTGCGGGATGAGGCGGGCGAAGACCTTGCCGACATCCAAACCGAAGAGCCGAAGTCCAAAACACAGATCATCGCGATCTACGGCAAGGGCGGGATCGGCAAGTCCTTCACACTTGCCAATCTCAGCCACATGATGGCCGAGCAGGGCAAGCGCGTCCTGTTGATTGGATGCGATCCAAAATCGGATACGACGTCGCTTCTCTTCGGCGGTAAGGCCTGTCCGACGATCATCGAAACCTCAACAAGGAAAAAGCTCGCGGGCGAAGAAGTCGCCATTGGTGATGTCTGTTTCAAGCGCGGCGGTGTTTTCGCGATGGAGCTTGGCGGCCCCGAAGTCGGTCGCGGCTGCGGCGGGCGGGGTATCATCCACGGGTTCGAGCTGCTCGAGAAGCTGGGCTTCCACGACTGGGATTTCGACTACGTTCTTCTCGACTTTCTGGGCGACGTGGTCTGCGGTGGGTTTGGCCTGCCAATCGCGCGGGACATGGCGCAGAAAGTTATCCTCGTCGCATCGAACGATCTCCAAAGCCTTTACGTGGCCAACAATGTCTGCTCGGCGGTCGAGTATTTCCGCAAGCTCGGCGGCAATGTCGGGGTCGCGGGCCTCGTCGTGAACAAGGATGACGCGTCCGGGGAGGCGCAGGCCTTCGCCGAGGCGGCGGGCATTCCGGTGCTGGCCAGCATTCCACAGGATGACGATCTGCGGAAGAAATCGGCGAACTATCAGATCGTTGGCACAGATGCATCGCATTGGGGCGCTCTCTTTGCAGAGCTGGGCGATAACGTCGCCGAGGCCCCGCCAGTACGGCCGACGCCGCTCGATCAGGACGGACTTCTGGCGCTCTTTGACGGGAGCCAAACCGGCGCAGATTTTGTTCTGGAGCCTGCAACCGATGCGGATATGCGCGGCAAGAACGCGGTCCTGCGCGAAAGTCTCGAGGTGATCTATGACGATGCCTAGCGACGGACAAAATCACGTGGAAACGGAAAAACTTCTCGATGAGAGCATGCAGATGCTCGACGCCGCAGAAGAGAATTTGGATCGTGGGGTTCAGCATTTGCAGCGGGCGAACGCCCTTCTCGAGCAGACTGAGCGACGGAAGTCTGCGCCGATCCAGAATAGCGAGACTTTATGACCGAGGTGAAGGCACTCGAAGGATCGCCATGCCAATCCGGTGAGACACTGGACGCGGCGACGCGCAAAGCGGGCGGGTCCGAGATGCTTGATCGGTACGCGGCGGACTATCCGGTCGGGCCGCACGACAAGCCTCAATCGATGTGCCCGGCCTTCGGATCATTGCGTGTGGGCCTCAGGATGAAACGGGTCGCGACCGTCCTTTCGGGGTCGGCCTGCTGTGTTTATGGCCTCACCTTCGTCAGCCACTTCTACGGCGCGCGGCGGTCGGTCGGCTATGTGCCGTTCGACAGCGAGACACTGGTAACGGGCAAGCTCTTTGAGGATATCCGCGAAAGCGTCCATGCTTTGGCCGATCCGGCGGAGCGGGATGCGATCATAGTCACGAACCTCTGTGTGCCCACGGCGTCAGGCGTTCCGCTGCGGCTTTTGCCCAAGGAAATCAACGGAGTGCGGATCGTCGGTATCGATGTGCCCGGCTTCGGAATTCCGACCCATGCCGAGGCAAAAGACGTCCTGGCTGGAGCGATGTTGGCCTATGCGGCCGAAGAGATCGCAAATGGTCCAGTGCCTGCACCGGCCGCTGGCAAAGCGGACAGGCCGACGGTGACGCTGCTGGGCGAGATGTTCCCGGCAGATCCGATCATGATCGGGCGGCTTCTTGAGCCTTTGGGATTGGCGGCGGGGCCGGTCGTGCCGTGCCGGGAGTGGCGGGAGCTTTATGCCGCGCTTGACTGCGGGGCGGTGGCGGCGATCCATCCGTTCTATACGGCGAGCGTTCGGGAATTCGAGCGGGCGGGGCGTCCTGTCGTGGGATCGGCGCCGGTCGGACGGGACGGAACGGCGGCTTGGCTCGCCGGGATCGGAGAGGCATTTGGCCTGTCTTCCCAGAAGGTTAGCGAGGCACAGAACGCGGCTTTGCCTGCGATTGAGGGGGCTTTGAAGGGCTCCCGGATCAATGGGACCGTGACCGTGTCGGGATACGAAGGCTCCGAGCTTTTGGTGGCGCGGCTGCTGATCGAGAGTGGAGCGAATGTGCCTTATGTGAGCACGGCCTGCGCAAAATCGCGGTGGTCCGAACATGATGCGGAATGGCTTGCGGCGCGGGGTGTCAAGGTCGTCTTCCGGGCGTCGCTCGAGGATGATCTGAGCGTGATGGAAGGGGTGAAACCGGACCTTGCCATCGGAACGACTCCAGTTGTGCAGAAGGCGAAAGAGCTTGGGATTCCAGCGCTTTACTTCACCAATCTGATATCCGCACGGCCCTTGATGGGTGTGGCCGGAGCGGGGTCCTTGCAGCAGGTCGTGAACGCCGCGATGGCCAACAAGGATCGTATGGCGAAGATGACGGAATTCTTCGAGGGCGTGGGGTACAAGGACACCTCTGGCGTCTGGGAAGGCGATCCGAATGTGCGGGAGGATTTCCGTGATCTGAACCTGAAGAAACTCGCCAAGCAGGAGCGCGCCCGCAAGGCCGCGGAGATGATCTGATGGCGATTTCGGCATGCGGTATCCGGTCGGTATCCCGTCGGTATCGTGTCGGTGCAATTGTGGCATCCGGCGATGAGTATTTTTGGCCAGATGAAGCGAGGATCCCTCTAGAGGCGCGCGTTAACCTTAACGGAGCGTCAGGATTCCGGAGAGCGCCATGCTAGTCACCGACCACGACAGAGCAGGCGGATACTGGGGGGCGGTCTACGCCTTTTGCGCCGTCAAGGGATTGCAGGTCGTGATCGACGGTCCGGTAGGTTGTGAGAACCTGCCTGTGACCTCGGTTCTACATTACACCGATGCGCTTCCTCCGCATGAGCTGCCGATCGTCGTGACGGGTCTGGGCGAGGAAGAGCTTGGGCGCGACGGGACGGAAGGCGCGATGAAGCGGGCGTGGAAGACGCTCGATCCTGCGCTCCCGGCGGTTGTCGTGACGGGATCGATTGCAGAGATGATCGGCGGGGGTGTGACGCCTCAAGGGACAAACATTCAGCGGTTCCTGCCGCGCACCATCGACGAGGATCAGTGGCAGGCTGGAGACCGGGCGATGACCTGGATCTTTACCGAATTCGGCATGACCAAGGGCCGGATGCCCAAAGAGACCGCGCGCACCGAAGGATCGAAGCCCCGGGTTAACATCCTTGGCCCGATGTACGGCACGTTCAACATGCCCTCCGATCTGGCCGAAATCCGGCGTCTGGTCGAAGGCGTCGGGGCCGAGGTCAACATGGTGATGCCGCTGGGCGCGCATGTGGCCGAGATGCGCAACCTCGTGAATGCAGACGCCAATATTTGCATGTATCGCGAGTTCGGGCGCGGCCTGTGCGAGGTTTTGAACAAGCCTTATCTGCAAGCGCCGATCGGGCTGGAGAGCACAACCAAATTCCTGCGCAAGTTGGGCGAGATGCTGGATCTTGATCCCGAACCGTTTATCGAGCGCGAGAAGCATTCCACAATCAAGCCGATCTGGGATTTGTGGCGGTCGGTCACGCAGGATTTCTTTGCCACCGCCAGCTTCGCGATCGTCGCCAATGAGACCTATACGCGCGGCATTCGCCTCTTCCTTGAAGAGGATATGGGCCTGCCCTGCGCCTTTGCGACGGCCCGGGTGGCGGGCAAGAAGACGGACAACGAGGACGTGCGGGTGCAGATCGGGGCGAAGAAGCCGCTGATCGTGCTCGGGTCGATCAACGAGAAGATGTATCTCGCTGAACAGAAGGGCGGGCATGGGCCTCAGCCCGCGTTCATCCCGGCAAGCTTTCCCGGCGCCGCAATCCGGCGGGCCACGGGCACGCCCTTCATGGGCTATGCGGGAGCGACCTACCTGATCCAGGAAGTCTGCAACGGGCTTTTCGATGCGCTCTTCCATATTCTGCCGCTGGGCACGGAGATGGATGCAGGCGCCGCGACGCCGACCCCATTACGACGCGATTTTCCATGGGATGCGGAGGCGCAGGCGAAGCTCGACGAGATCGTCGCGTCCCATCCCGTCCTCACACGAATTTCGGCAGCCAAGTCGCTGCGGGATGCGGCCGAGAAAGCCGCCCTTGAAGAAGGTCACGACCGTGTCGTGATCGAGACGGTCACTCGTCTTCAGACTGCACTGGGAGGTGCCTGATATGACAGACTTCACGTCCGACGTCGTAGTTTCCAAAACCCGGAAGGCTCCGCCGAAACGCGAATACTACGCGTATTTCGGGGTCATCTTCCTGGCCACCCTGCCGCTTGCCATCGTGACCTGGCTGCTTAAGGCGGCCCGCCGGATGGAGCTTCCCGAGAAGGGACCGATTGCTGCTGCCTGGAGCCAGGCGCGCATCATCACGCCGATGATCTTCACGGCATGACCGAGCTGAGGGCCGCGAGGCCCGCAGAACCGCGGGGGGTTCGCCCCCGCACATACCCGGCCGCGGGGTCTGCGCGGTTTCAGTTCATTTTTCCGGAGGAAAAGCATGGCTGACAGAACGGACCTGTCCTTTACGGGTCTTACAGACGAGCAGGCGCAGGAGTTGCACTCGGTCTATATGAGCGGTCTGACGATCTTCACGATCATCGCCGTGGTCGCTCATATCCTGACCTACATCAAACTGCCCTGGTTCGCCTGGGGCTGAGGGAGATAGATCATGGCACAATTCTACAAGATCTGGCTCGTCTTTGACCCCCGCCGCGTCTTCGTGGCGCAAGGCGTCTTCCTGTTCCTGCTTGCAGCGATGATTCATCTCGTCCTGCTTAGCAATCCAGGGACGAACTGGTTCCAGCGGGCCTTCGCCGACGAAGTCGTCGTGGCCGAATAAGACCGGTTTGAAGATATCGCTGCGGGCGGGGACGCCCCGCCCGCGGCAAACGACACGAAGCGGGGCGGTCTGCGCCCCATTGGGAGTTTCGAGATGGCACAGCTCAGTTTCGAGAGAAAGTATCGCGTCCGAGGCGGGACGCTCGTCGGCGGCGATCTGTTCGATTTCTGGGTCGGGCCGTTTTATGTGGGGTTCTTCGGGATCACCGGGTTCTTCTTCACCGTTCTGGGGACGATCCTGATCTTTTACGGCGCGGCCATCGGGCCGACCTGGAACCCCTGGCTGATTTCAATCGATCCGCCAGCCCTGGAATACGGACTTCAGGCGGCGCCCCTGGCCGAAGGCGGGCTGTGGCAGATCATCACGATCTGCGCGCTGGGCTCGTTCACCTGCTGGATGATGCGCGAGGTCGAGATTTGCCGGAAGCTGGGGATGGGCTATCACGTGCCCTTTGCCTTCGGGGTCGCGATCCTGGCCTATTTTACGCTGGTGGTTATCCGTCCGGTGCTGATGGGTGCCTGGGGGCATGCGTTCCCTTACGGGATCTTCAGCCACCTCGATTGGGTGAACAACGTGGGCTACGCCTATGGCAACTTCCACTACAACCCGGCGCACATGATCGCGATCACGTTCTTCTTCACCAACGCGCTGGCGCTGGCCTTGCATGGATCGCTCGTTCTGTCAGCGGTCAATCCGGCGAAGGGCGAGGAAGTGAAGTCGCCCGAACATGAAGACACCTATTTCCGCGATCTGATCGGCTATTCGATCGGACCACTCGGCATTCACCGGCTGGGTCTGTTCCTAGCGCTGAATGCGGGCCTGTGGAGCGCGATCTGTATCGTCGTCTCGGGTACGGTCTGGTTCGAGGAGTGGATCGTCTGGTGGTACTGGTATGTCGATCTGCCGTGGTGGATCAATCTCGAGGGAGGCGTCAATGGCTGAGTATCAGAACATCTTCACTCAGGTGCAGGTTCAGGGCCCCGTCGAGATGGGCATGGACAGTGATGCCAACATCGCCGAAGGGCGGCTTGGGAAGGGGGGCTTCTCGCCTCTCTTCGGGCTCTTCGGGAACGCGCAGCTGGGGCCGATCTATCTCGGCACGTTCGGGATGATCTCGCTGGCGACCGGAGCGATCTGGTTCGTCATGGTGGGCATGAGCTTCTGGGCGCAGGCGGGGTACAACCCGGGCGTGTTTGCGCGCGATCTGTTCTACTTTGCGCTGGAGCCGCCATCAGCCGATTACGGTCTGAGCATTCCGCCGATGGCGGAAGGCGGGTATTTCCTGATCGCGTCGTTCTTCCTGCTGATATCGGTGCTGACCTGGTGGGTGCGCACCTATCTCAGGGCCGAGGCGCTGGGCATGGGCAAACACGTGGCCTGGGCCTTTGCGTCGGCAATCTGGCTCTTTCTGGTGCTGGGACTGTTCCGGCCGATCCTGATGGGGTCGTGGTCCGAGATGGTGCCTTACGGGATCTTCCCGCATCTGGACTGGACGAACCTTTTCTCGATCACCTACGGGAACCTCTTCTACAACCCGTTCCATGCCTTGAGTATCGTCTTCCTCTATGGATCGGCCCTGCTTTTCGCGATGCACGGCGCGACCATCCTGGCGGTCAGCCGGTTCGGCGGAGAGCGCGAGATCGAACAGATCATCGATCGCGGCACGGCGTCCGAACGGGCGGGTCTGTTCTGGCGCTGGACCATGGGGTTCAACGCGTCGATGGAAGGGATCCATCGCTGGGCCTGGTGGTTTGCGGTGCTGACAACGCTGACCGGCGGCATAGGTATCCTGCTGACCGGAACGGTCGTCGACAACTGGTTTGTCTGGGCACAGGACCACGGCTACGCGCCGCTGAATTAAGGAGATCGGCGAGATGAGTGAGAACCACGACTATCTGAGAACCGCCGGCGCAAGTCGCCTTTACGGAGACGTTCTGCTGCTGCAACTGAAGGGGGCGGCCTATGCGGCCGTCGTTCTTCTGGCGCTGCTTGCGGGCTATATGGTGCTTTTGGGAATTTCGTCGCTGTTGCCGCCGGAATCGAAAGAGGCACTTGATCCAACCCCCACGTCTTCACTGATCGTAGAGGAGCTCTCTCCCTACGCGTGATCGGGAGCCTTGCCGCTCCTGAGCCGGTTCGGGCGCTCTCCCCTGACCGCCCGATCCTCGGAGGTTCGTGTTTGCGCGGATCCTCCGGTTCCCTTCCTGTTGGCTACAGGAAAGCGGCACCGCGTCAGCCTTGGTTGACGCGGTGCCATTTTTTTTCGCCGCGCCTCGGCGCCGAACCTGCGTTAACCATATTTTTGATCGGATCTGTCGTAGGAAAGCGACAATCACCCTATGGCTGTGGGTCATGTTCCGGGCGCGGGCCTATTTCCATTGAGACTCGCTGAATTTTGCCGCTCGCGCATTCGTAGTTCGTTTGGAAAACGCTGCAATTGCCGATATTAATCACAAGCTTATGACCGTGCCGGTACGCGATAGCCTTCTTGGCAAGGTGATCCAATGAGGGTCTAATTGGAACGAATAACGGCGCCGGGTCGTCATGATATCAGGGCAGTGTGCAGGAAGCGGGTTTGAACACGTGAGTATTCCAAGAGATGCGGCGCTTGATCAAATGATCGAGTTTGCGATGGAAGAATTGCTCTCTGGCAATTCCAACAGAAAGCGCGGGATGGTTCGGAAAATGGCCGAGACCTGGCCGGAGGAACCTGCTCTGGCGCTAGTCTATGCCGTCACATCAGCGACCGAGACGATCGAGGATACGTTTCGGGAAAAGGCGCCAGAGGATCCGGTGATCCCGCTGGGCTACAGGCTGTCGGCACTGATCTCGGCGGATGTCCATGCGGTGCAGTCGATGGGTCAGGTCCCGTCGATGGCCGAGGATCTGCTACATTTCTGGCGCCGGGTGGATCCGCTGTTTTTGCGGATGCAGTAAGCTGCTGGAGGCTGGGACGGCGCGCGGTCTGGGCTGCGCCTGACCGACGCCCCGCCCACCCTCCCCGGCGGTTTTGTAGATGTTAGGGTTGGTTCCGGGGCTTCTTCTGGGCTTCGCCCGTTCGGCCCTGAAATGCTCCACTGGAGCATTTCCAGGACGGGCCTCACACCATTCGAATGACGTCTTTGTCGATGGCAAGCATGTAACCCCGGCGGGCAATGTTGCGCACCAGAAGCTCCGAGACCATCTGGTTCCCAAGCGTATCCCGCAGCCGTTTGATCCGGGTGGCCCCTGCGGCTTCTTCGCAATCGGCGGCGGGCCTGCCCGAGATCATGCCTTCAATCTCGGCGCCCGAAAGGACGTCATCGTCCATTCGCGCCTCGGCAAGAACCGAAAGGGTTTCGATAGCCGCCTCGGTTAGCTTGAATTCGAAGTTGTTGAGATAGACCACATTCTGATCTCGGCTGATCAAAAGCGAATTGACCTGGATGCCCGTCCGTTCGATCTGGGCCATGCGGCGGTTCAGCGTGATGAGCATCACCAGAAAGACCAAAGCAGCAATGAGAAGTGCTGTGGCGAAGACCAGAAGCACGAAGATCACGACACGGTAGCTGGTCAGGATGTCCGAAAACGATGTGCCAGACTGGGCGAGGATCTCGAGCAACTTGATCTCGGCGCCGGAGGTCAGATCGTCATTCTCGACAAAGATCTGCTCGACCCGCGCGTTAAAAGCGTTGGCATCGGGCAGATTCAGAAAGAGCAGAATGGCGGTAATCAGAAGGACCGCGACGATGGCGGCCATTCCACCTGCAACAATCCGGGAGCCGGCCTGACGCGCTTCAGAAGCGGAGGAAGAAGTTACCTGCACTGCCCCGCCTTTCATCCAGCCCACTCTCGTCGAACACCGACACCACATTCAAAAGCTGCCACCCCGTCCCGTCAAGGCGACGCTCGAGCTGGGATCGCGCATTGTTGCGGTTGCAGGGTTCCGAGATTTCCACAACGCCGTAGTGAAGGCGCAGAGGATCATCCTGCTTGGCCTTGTAGTCGGCATAGCAGGCTGCCTGTGCGGGGGAAGCGAGCAGGACCAGAGCTGTGAGTGCATGTTTCATGGCTCGACCATAAAGCGGGAGCGCGCGGGATATTCAATAACGGCGGCGTTGGGACAGGTGCTATCCAATAGCGCTGTGGCGATATTGTCTGACGGATCTTGGGGCGTCCAGCCTGGGGTCAGCACCACCGCATAGGGCGGGGGTGCACGAGACCACATGGGGAGACCCCACATGAGACATTCCTTCTTTGGCCTTGTGATGGGCTGCGTGCTTGCGCTGACAGGCGGTGGACCAGCTTTGGCCGACAACTCCGATATGAGCGACGTTCTGCGGTTTCTTGTGGACCGGGTCGAAGCCCAACGACAGGAAGACGCTCGCCGCGCGGAAGCCCGCCGCGAGCGGGAGCGCCGAAACCACCGGGACAGGCGCCACCGGAACGACAATGACGATGATGATGACGACGATGATGATGACGGAGGGGATCGCCGGGCACGGCATGGCGGCGACCGTCTTCCCTATGCGCTTCCAGCGCGCTGTCTGAGGTCGTTTGACCGTCAGGTGAGAGGCCAGGTCTTCATGGCCCGCTGCCTTAGAGAGAGAGGCGTTCGGGTCGGGCAGCTTCCGCGCTACTGCGAGGTTCGTGTGCGGACCCGGAACGGAGACAGGCGCGCCTTTCGGCAGGGCTGTTTGCGGAACGTCGGCTTCTACATCTCGCGCCGCTAGACCCTATGACCGGCAGGCCGATCGGGGCCTGCCGCTTTGGAACAGGGAGGATCGGTGATCGCTGGGATCCTCTCTATCCGGTTGCGTCGCGGATCAGAACGCGGCAGATCGCGCGACGTGACGCAACCGGACCTTTCCTTTGAAGATGCTGCCCGGGCGCGCGGCTTGCTGCGGGTCGCGGGGGTCGACGAGGTCGGGCGCGGACCATTGGCCGGGCCGGTCGTGGCGGCGGCAGTCGTTCTTGACGTGGCGCGGATCCCAGAAGGCCTGAACGACAGCAAGGTTCTGACAGCGCGCCGCCGCGAAGATCTGGCGGAGATGTTGGGCGCTTGCGCTCAAGTGGCCATAGGGCAGGCCAGCGTCGAGGAGATCGACCGGATCAATATCCTGGAGGCATCGCATCTGGCAATGATGCGAGCGGTCGCGCAGCTAGGCGCCGTTGATCATGTTCTGATGGACGGCAACCGGTTGCCGCGCGATCTGACCCTGTCGGCAGAGGCGGTGGTGAAGGGCGACGGACGGTCATTATCGATTGCGGCAGCCTCCATCATCGCCAAAGTGTGGCGCGATCGCCTCATGGTGGATCTTGCGCAACAGTGGCCGGGCTACGGATGGGAGCGGAACTTCGGTTATCCGTCGAAAGAGCACAGAGAGGCTTTGGTTCGGCTTGGGGTAACCCCAGCCCATAGGCGGTCCTTCAAGCCGGTGCGCAACATGTTGTGACAAGCGAATTTTGCAAGTCATTGATTCAATAAAGATTTTGACAGCGAATCAGGTCTGACTCATGTTCAGGGCAACGAGCGGGACAACTCGCCGGGACATGAGGCAGACGATGATGACGACGACAAAAAGCGCTTCGGCGCTTCCTTTGAACACGATTCTGGACGGGGATTGCGTTGCCGAAATGGCAAAGCTGCCGGACGGGTCCGTCGATCTTATCTTTGCCGATCCGCCCTATAATCTTCAGCTTAAGGGCGAGTTGCACCGCCCCGACAATTCGCGTGTCGATGCCGTGGATGATGCATGGGATCAGTTCTCGAGCTTTGAAGCCTATGATCGGTTCACATCCGCCTGGTTAGCCGAGGCGAAGCGGATCCTTAAGCCTGACGGTGCAATTTGGGTCATCGGCTCCTATCACAACGTCTTTCGTCTAGGCGCCGAGCTGCAGAACCAAGGCTTCTGGATTCTCAACGATGTGGTCTGGCGCAAATCGAACCCGATGCCGAACTTTCGCGGCAAGCGTCTGACAAACGCGCATGAGACGCTGATCTGGGCGTCGCGCAGCGAAGGGGCGAAATACACGTTCAACTATGAAGCCCTAAAAGCGCTGAACGAGGGTGTGCAGATGCGGTCGGACTGGGTTCTGCCGATTTGCACCGGGCATGAGCGGATCAAGGGCGCGGACGGGGCGAAGGCGCATCCGACGCAAAAGCCCGAGGCGCTGTTGCACCGGGTCATTCTGGCGACGACGCAGGTGGGGGATGTGGTTCTGGACCCGTTCTTCGGGACTGGCACGACCGGCGCCGTGGCCAAGATGCTTGGACGGGACTTCATCGGGATCGAGCGGGAGGCGACCTATCGCGAGGTCGCCAAGACGCGGATCGCGAAGATCCGGAAATTCGACCGGCAGGCGCTGGAGGTCACGGCTTCCAAACGAGCCGAGCCGCGGGTGCCGTTTGGCCAGCTGATTGAGCGCGGGATGCTCCGTCCCGGCGAAGAGCTGTGGTCGCTGAACGGTCGCCACAAGGCAAAGGTCCGTGCTGACGGCACGTTGATCGGGGACGATATCAAGGGATCCATTCATCAGGTGGGGGCCGCGCTGGAAGGCGCGCCGTCCTGCAACGGATGGACCTATTGGGCTTTCAAGCGCGACGGGAAGATGGTGCCCATCGACCTGTTGCGACAGCAGATCCGGGCGGAGATGCACGCCCACTGAGCCGCCCGTGCCGGAGGAGGTCCTCCGGTGCTACTGGCCCCGCCGATCCGGTTGGATCTGGCGGGGCTTTTTTTGCTCTGATGCCGTAGTTTTCTTCTGACATATCGCCATCATCGGAAAACTTAGCCATTCAGCTATCTTTTGATTGACCCTATCGATCCGACGATTTAGTTAGCCATATGGCTAATAATATCGATCATGTCTTCTCTTCCCTGGCCGATCCAACGCGCCGCGCCGTGATTGCACAGCTCATTACGGGTCCCGCACCTGTATCCGAGCTGCATGGGCCGCATGATATGGCGCTCCCCTCCTTCCTCAAACATCTGGGCAAGCTCGAATCCGCTGGGCTGATCCGATCCGAGAAGATTGGGCGCGTTCGGATGGTTCATATCGAGGCCGCTCCGTTGGTTGAGGCTGAGACGTGGTTGACGCAACACCGGCGTCTTTGGGAGGGCCGGCTGGACCGGCTGTCCGCATTGGCGGAAGATTTTCAACAGGAGGACCCTGATGGCTGATTTCGCGACCCTAACATTGGACCGGGACATCGCGTGCACTCCTGCTCGCTTGTTTCGTGTGATGACGGACCGAGAGCTTCGTCAGACATGGAGTGAACCGAACGACGAGAGCGTTCTGATCATCGACGAATACGACTGTCGCCCAGGCGGGCGCGAAGAGATCCGATGCGGTCCTAAAGAGGCGCCCGAGTTCAGAACGACGGGTCTGTTTCACGTGGTAACGCCGGAGTTTCTGTCGCTTACCGATATGCTGATCGTCAACGAGGAGCTTGTTTCGGTTTCGCTATGCGGTCATGAAATCGCAGAAGGTCCGAAAGGCAGCACGCTTTGTGTTACCTTGCAGATCACGAGCCTCGCCGGAGCTGACCTGTTCGATGAGTATCGCGGCGGGTGGTCTGCGGCAGTCGACAGTCTCTCAAAGCTGGCATCTGAGCCGGAGCCATCCTGATCGGCGATGCACGCTAGAAATAGCTGCGAACGAGGCTGCCCGCGATCAGGCTCCACCCATCGGCGACGACGAAGAAGGCCAGCTTGAAAGGAAGCGACACGATGGCCGGCGGGACCATCATCATGCCCATCGACATCAGGATCGCCGCGATCACCAGATCGATGATCAGAAACGGCATGAAGATCAGAAACCCGACCTGGAAGGCGCGCGCGATCTCGGACAACAAAAATGACGGGATCAGGACAGAGAGTTTTGCTTCAGGAATCGGGCCATTCGGATCAGTATCGGGCCGGAGATCGGCCAAGGCCGCGAAAGTATCGGGATCGATACGGCCGGACATGAAAGTGCGGAACGGATCGAGCGTCTGGGTGAAGGCCGCTGGTATTTCGATTTCACCGTCCAGAAGTGGCGTGATGCCGTTCGTCCAAGCTTCGATGAAAACCGGCTCCATCACGAAGTAGGTGAGAAACAAAGCGAGGCTGACGATCAGCATGTTGGGCGGGGATTGCTGAAGCCCGATCCCCTGCCGCAGGATGGCCAGCACGGTCACGATAAACGGAAAACAGGTGATCATCATCGCGATGCCCGGCACGATACTGAGCACCGTGATAAGCACCAGCAGCTGGATTGATCGCGTCGCCAGAGAGCCGTCATCCTCGAACGAGAACGGCAACTCCTGCGCGGAAGCAGGCCCGCCATAGATCAGTGCCATCACGCTTAGCAGCGTCATGGCGAGGAGGCGCATGCCGGTCAGGACAATGATCCGTTCAGATCGGCGACTTCGGTCAATCGCACGGCAAGCTGACCCGCCGATTCTCCGTCGAGTTCCTGCAATTCACCGCGGGCGATCAAGCGGTCTCCGATATAAAGCTCGACCGGATCATCGATCTTGCGGTCCAGCGGCAGGACCGCGTTTTCGCCCAGTTCCAGCAAATCCTTGATAACGGGGCGCGCCCGGCCGACAGAGATCGTCACTTCGATAGGGACGTTTGAAAACGGAGATGTTTCAGACATGGGCGGCCTTTCGGGACTGTTCATGGAAGAAAGCTTCGACCGCGACGCCGATATCCGAGACGATCGCGTCGAGATCGAGAAGGGTTTCACTCTCCGCCTGCGTGACGATCGCCTGTAGAGGGGTCAGCGTGTCGTCGGCCTGCACGCGGGCGGGGAAGGTTTTCGCCTCTGTTAGGGCGGCTTTGATGCGCTCTTTGGCCTGCGGTGCGACGCGAATTTCAAGCGCGTGCTCTGCAACCAGGTCGGCCTTTGTCGCGACCAGCTCGCTGATATGCTCTGTCAGGGTTGCCTCGGCCATCCGCGGCAGAACTGCCTCGGCCATGGTGCCGATCAGCGGTTTGAGCGCCTGCTGAAGGTGAAGGGCAGCCTCGCGATAGCCGAACGACATATCGAGAAAGGTCTGCACCAGCTGCGCGTGAAGTCGGTCCTGCTCGGCCCCGAGCTGTTCTTTCGCTTCGGCCTGTCCGGCAAGACGCCCTTCCTCATAGGCGGCCAGACGACGCTCTTCCTCCGGATCACGTAGCGGGACGCCGCCTGCGACCATGTCCTCCCGGAAGTCTTCGTAGATCATCGCTTTGCCCATCACGCGCGCTCACTCGGGCGGGGGGCATCGATCCAGTTGCGCAAAACCTCGACAGTGTCGTCCTGACGTTCACCGATCAGCGACCGAAGCCGGTCGACGGGATCCTCAACCTCCTTCGGCTTGCCGGAGACGACAGGCATATCGCCAAGCGACGCGCCGCTTGTATCGATTTCCCCTTCGAGGGCCGGAGTGGCGGATGCAGGCGAACGGCGCGGCGGCGTCGGGGCCGGAAGCTCTGCTGGCATGCTTGCATTCGAGAGAACCGGGCGAACAACAAAGAGCCCAAGAATTAGAGCAACCAAGGCGAGGATCCCGATCTGAATCAGCTGCATAACGTCGAGGTTCAGAGGCAGCCCGCTTGGCGTCATCGCTTCGGTGCCCATCGGCACGACCGGATCGAAGGACATCGATTTGATCGTAATGACGTCGCCGCGCGCCTCGTCAAAACCGACCGCCGAGGCCACAAGCTCCTCCAAAGCCGCCAGCTCCTCCGCTGGGCGCGGAGCCACGATGCTGTTGCCGCTTGCATCCGTCTGCGGCACACCGTTGACAAGAACGGCGACCGTCAGCCGCTTGACCGCACCGGGAACCCGCAGCACCTCCCTTTGCACTTCCGAGATATCGAAATTCACCCGCTCGCGGGTCTCGCTGTCATTGCTGTTGGAACTTCGCTCCTGACCGTTTGCTTCTCCGTCGGGCAGGTTCGACGCGACGGTGACATTGCCGGAGCCGCTGTTCTGCGAACTCGACGTCTGTTCTTCTGTATCGGTGCTGATCGCCACACGGCTACCCGGATCGACGGTGCGTTCGGTGATCTGCTCTGTCTCGGTGACGGTATCGAGGCTCACCTCCACGACCGCATTTCCATAACCGACCCGTGCCTCGAGGAGGCGCTCGACCCGGTCGCGAACCGATGCGGCGCGGTCGCCGTCCTGCGCCAGAGCCACGGGATCTTCTGTCCCGGCAATAAGCCCGCCTTCGGTATCGATGACCGCCACGTCATCGGGCGAGAGGCTGGATACGGCAGAGGCGACGAGATAGCGAACGGCCTTGGCCTGTGGAACGGTAAGCGTTCCCCCATTCGTCGTGACAGTCACAGAGGCGGTTGCCTGGGTACTTCGGTCAAAGGGCCGCTGGGACGGGTTCGAGATGTGGACGCGGGCCGACTGCACCAGAGAGCTGGCCGCAATCGTACGCGCAAGTTCGCCCTCTTTCGCGCGCCAATAGGCGGCGTCGAACATCTGTGAAGTGGTCCCGAAACCTGACAGCGAATCGAGAAGCTCATAACCCTGAGAGGAGTTCGCGGGCAGACCGTCACTGGCCAGGGTCATCCGCAGCGTATCGCGCTGCGCCCGGTCCACAAAGATGCTGTCGCCGCGCACCTCGTAGGCGACACCCTGCTGCTCCAGAGCGGCCACGACCTGTCCGGCGGAGTTTGACTCCAGCCCGGCATAAAGAAGTGTGAGATCGGTTTGCGCGGCAGACCGGCCCAGCATCAGGACGGCGACAAAGACGATGAGGGTCGATGCGATCACGGCAATGCGGCGACCGGCAGTCAAGTTGGACCAAAGGGAGGCGACGTTCTGCACCTGGTTCCTCCTGAAGAGTGACTTTTCTCGTCAATGGACCATCAGCCTTAACAATCGGTTAGTTCTCCATCGGCTATGACCGTTTCGCACGACAGCAGAAGAAAGACCGTCATGGCCGAAACCGAAGACACCGATATACCCGCGAAAAAGAAGTCCAAGCTTCCACTCGTGCTGGGCCTTGTCCTCGCTTTGGCGGGCGGCGGCGGCGCATTCTACGCGATCTGGTCGGGGATGTTGCTTGCGCCCGAAATGGAAGAGACGGCACAGACGCCTGCCGAACTTCTTGAACCGGTGGCCTTTGTTTCGCTTGATCCTATCGTGATCTCGCTGCCGCGCAGCAGCGCGCATAAGCACCTTCGCTTCCGTGCCGAGGTCGAGGTCGAACCGGCTTATCAGGAGGAGGTTGCAGCCCTCAAACCCCGGATCATCGATGTCATGCATACCTATCTCGGCGCTCTCGAACCCGAACAGATCGAGATGCCCGGCGCGCTGGCTCGGCTGCGCGGGCAGATGCTGCGCCGGTTGCGCGTGGTCGCGGGCGAAGGTCGCATTCGCGATCTTCTCATCGCTGAATTCGTTCTGGACTAGGAGGTTCCGATGGCTCTGATATCTGACATTCTACTCTTCGCCGGGGCGCTCGGAGCAGGCTTTTACTGCCTGATTCTCGCAAGACGTCTTCGCAAGTTCAACGATCTCGAAAGCGGTGTCGGCGGCGCGGTCGCCCATCTTGCGGCGCAGGTCGATGATATGACGCGCATTCTGGCGGAGGCTCAGTCGGCGGCGCGGGACTCGTCGGCCTCGCTCGAAGGGCTGACGACACGTGCCGAAGGCGTATCGCAGAGGCTGGAACTCATGCTTGCCTCCCTGCACGATCTGCCAGACCTGCCCGAGGAAAAGCCGCGACGCCAGTCCCCCAAGACAGCCAGCGCCGGTCACTGACGATGTCCAAAACAGGCAAGGGAACGCTGGGAATATTGGCGGTTTTGCTCGTCGGATCTGGCGTATTGCGGGTTGGCGAGGGCACCGGCTGGGTTTTCGCCCAGACGGCAGATGAAGGGCAGATCGAGGGCGATGTCGCGGTCTGCGATCCAGACGGCATGCTTGAAGAAGTCCTCGCTGCGCTCCAGACCCGCGAGGATGAGGTGCGCGTGCGCGAGATCGCCGTTCAAAACCGCATCGTGGCGCTCGATCTCGCAAACGATCAGATCGATCGCAAGCTGGCCGAACTCGAGGCTGCCGAGGCGTCACTGGCCGAAACACTGGCGGTTGCTCGAACCGCAGCTCAGGACGATCTGACAAGTCTGAGCGGCGTCTACGAGGCGATGAAACCCAAGGACGCCGCGTTGCTCTTTGCGGAAATGCCACCTGAATTTGCCGCAGGGTTTCTGGGCCGGATGAGACCTGAAACCGCGGCCGAGATCATGGCCGGTCTGCCCGCTTCGAACGCCTATTCGATCAGCGTTGTGATGGCGGGCCGAAACGCGCTCGTTCCGACCGAATAGCGGTCAGAAGGAGTTTCTTAACGGTCTTCTGTCACAAAGGCCGAAGCAAATTCCATGTAACGGGCGGCTCACCTCATGATCGGCATCGTCGGTATCTTTGTTGTCTTCATAATGGTGTTCGGCGGGTACCTGATGGCCGGCGGCAAGCTTGGTATTATAATCAAGGCACTGCCGTTCGAAATGACGATGATTGGCGGCGCTGCCCTCGGATCGTTCTTGATCAGCAACAGCATGGCGGGCGTCAAACACACTGCCAAGGATCTCGCCAAGGTTTTTAAGGGACCGCGCTGGAAACCCGAAGATTACCGCGATCTGCTCTGCCTTCTCTTCGAACTGATCAGGCTCGCCCGGTCCAAGCCGCTCGCCCTCGAAGAACACATCGAGGCGCCCGATACATCCGATATCTTTGGACGCTACCCCCGCATCCTCGCCGATCCCGAAGCGGTCGCCCTGATTTGCGACACGTTGCGGTCCGCATCGATGAACTACGACGATCCTCACCAAGTTGAAGAAGTGCTGACCAATCGGCTTGAGGCGGGTCATCACCACCGCCTGCATTCCAGCCACGCGCTCCAGACGGTTGCCGATGCCCTCCCCGCGCTTGGCATCGTCGCCGCGGTCCTTGGCGTGATCAAGACGATGGCCTCCATCGATCAGCCGCCTGAGATTTTGGGAAAGATGATCGGCGCCGCCCTTGTCGGCACGTTTCTTGGAGTTTTTCTGTCCTACGGGTTCTTCGGCCCCTTCGCGGCCCGGGTCAAAAACGTAATTGAGGAAGACGCCCATTTTTATCAGCTCATTCGCGAGGTTCTGGTCGCCAATCTTCATGACCATCCCACGAATATCTGCATCGAGGTCGGCCGCCAGAACACGCCCAGCCACAACCGCCCCAGTTTTGGCGATCTTGAAGATGCCCTGAAAGATGTCCGGAAGGAGGCCGCCTAATGCTGCGCGGGCTCATCCTGCTTTGCTACGTTCTGTCCGCCTTCCCGGCGGTGGGTCAGACCATTTCCGTCCGGTCGGGAGAGCACGAAACGTTCACACGATTGGTTTTCGACCGCCCCCTCTCGACCGAATGGGAGCTGGAGAAATCCGATTTGGGCTACTCTCTGCGCTTTGATCCACCGGCCGAGATCAACCTGCGCGGTTTGTTCGAACTCATCCCCCGCGACCGGATCCGCGACGTAAGGCCCGGTGAAAATCCCGGCGAGGTCGATCTGGTTCTGAATTGCGCGTGCCCCATCGAGGCGCGCCTTTACCGCGACAGATACCTTATCGTGGATACGTTCGATCCCGCGGAAGGCAAGACAGCGGATCTGCAGGAACGGGTGTCGGGACCTGTCTTCAGGCGCCCAACCCCCCCTATTCTGCCCGTCGTCCTACCAGATGATGGAGCCCTCTCGACCAGCGGCGGACCTGTTTCACTCCCCATTACAACGGGGAACAAAGATGCAGTTGCCCAGCGTGTCGACGAGGCGCGTGCAGATCTTTTGTCGAGCCTCAGACGTGGGGCGCAGGACGGACTTCTCGATTTCGTCGACCCTCAGGATGACACCAGCTTGGAGGGGATGCCGGAAAACGCACCGGGTCCCCCTCTTCCACTTCCCGATCTGCCTCAACTGCTTCTCAGATCGCAGACCGCGATCGAAACCGCACGCCCCGAACCACAGCAATTTCCTTTGGCCTGCATCGAATTCGCCCTTCTAGACATCACCGATTGGGGCACCGAGGACGATTTCGAAAGCCAGATCGGCCCTCTGCGCCAAAGCGTCTACGGCGAATTCGACCGTCCCGATCAAGACGCGGCGAAGGCGCTTGCGCGTCTCTATCTGTATTTTGGCTTCGGAACCGAGGCACAGCAGATCGCAGCGCTTTACGGTACCGGGGATCCGACCTGGCAGGCAATCGACGCAATCGGACATATCTTGGACGACGATACCCCGCCTCCTTCTCCTCCACCGGGGATCCGGGGATGTGGCGGCGATCTGGCCCTGTGGCGCGCGCTGTTCCATCCTGAAGATCTTCCTGATCACCCCGCCGACCGAAGCGCTCTGAAAAGGGCGGTCCTCACCCTTCCACGGCATTTACGCACGCGGATCGGAGTATTGGCCGCCGACAGGTTCATGAATTCCCAACATGCTGAAATCGCAAATGATATTCTGAATATCACGAAGCGTAATACTGTCGACACAGATACGGATGCGACAATCCTTGGGGCTCAGGCAAAGGCTGCGACTGGCCAAGAGGAAAAAGCCTCCGACGTACTGCAGGAAATGGCCGACGATAACCCGCGGGTTACGCCCGGCGCTATGTTGTCTTTGGTCCGTCTCAAACTTCAAGAGGAAGAGGCGCTTTCAGATAGCGAGATGGAGTTGCTCGAGACGCTGCTCCACGAACACCGCCGAACATTGGATTACTTGATCATGGTCGAAGCTTTGTCCGGCGGGCATTTGTCTCGCGACGAATATCAGGCCGGTCTGGACTTTCTCGACGACGCTGACCTTTCCCCATCGATTGATCGCGAGCTTCGCTCTGCCTTGATCGGGGATGCCACGCGAGAGGCCGGTGACGGTCTGTTTCTCAGGCTCGTCGCTCAGACCTCCTCTCGTGATCTGAATCCTGATAAGGCAAATGCCGTCGCCCAAAGACTGACTGATCTTCGGTTGCCTGCTCTTGCTGCTCCGTTCATCGCGGAAGAGACGACCCGCGATACGGCGGCCGACCGCAGATATCTGCGCGCCAAAGTGGCCGCGCTGCGCGGGGATGTGGAGACAACGAACAGCGAATTGATCGGCTTGTCGGACGCTCGTGCAGCCGCGATCCGCCAAGAGGCTGAAGGCGGCGGCGGCGCCTTGTTGACCGATGAGGATGCGCCGGAGGCGCAACAGGCCGGACCGGAGCGGCTCTTTCGAGCGCGCGCCTGGGACCGGCTGGCATCGCAGTCAGATGACGACTTCCTCAGGGAGGTGGGTCGTCTAGCTCGTCTTCCTCAGTCGTCCGATCCGTCCGAGCTGCCCAATCGGATCTCTCTTCAAGACCGTGAAACGGCTTTGGCCGGATCACGCGCGACACGAGAGCTGATGCAAGACCTTCTGGACCGGACCGAAATCGATCCATCAACAGCTCAGCAGCAATAACGAAATATCAACCTTACCCAGCATAAACCAAGCGCAGGTCTTACGTCAGAAGGGCGCGCCAAAGACATGCTGATATCTGCTGATCTTACCTGCCGAGTCGCGCTTTTCACGGTGATCACCCTTTTCTGGACCCCTGCCGTATGGGCCCGTACAGAGGCAAATCTGTGCCGAACTGCGGCCGCGCAAGCTGCGCAAGCATATGACGTTCCACAGGACGTGATGCTCGCGATCACGCTCACGGAAACAGGACGAACGCGCGATGGGTCGGTCGATCCTTGGCCGTGGGCGGTCAATGTCGGTGGTCAGGGCTACTGGTTCGACAAGGAGGACGAGGCCCGCGCGTTCGTCTTTGGCCAGATCAAGGCGGGCGTCCGAAATTTTGATATCGGGTGCTTTCAGATAAACCATCGGTGGCACGGCGATCGCTTCGCCTCGGTCGAAGAGATGTTTCAGCCCCTGCCCAATGCAGACTACGCCGCTCGTTTTCTCAGGGATCTTTACGAGGAACTCGGAACCTGGTCCGGTGCCGCCGGTGCTTATCACTCCCGGACCGAGGAACTCGCCACACGATACCGGGCCCGGTTTGACGCGATCCGTCAGACGCTGGATCCTGCCCCGGACGTGATCGTTGCAGCAGGGACGATTGCGCAAGACTCGCGCCAAAGCCGGGTCAACACCTTTCCCCTCCTCAAAGGCGATCAGCAGACCAAGGCGATTTCGCCTGGATCCCTCTTCCGCGAGAAACGGCGGAACAGCAAATGACAGGCTTCTCCGCCAAGGCACTCTTTCGCCCAACGATTCTGCTTGCTTTGGCATTGATGGCGATCATCGTCATGATGATCTTGCCCATGCCGGCCTGGATCCTCGACATCGGCCTTGCGGCCAGCTTCGCGCTGGCGATTCTGATCTTTACCGTCACGCTTTTCATCGAACGACCGCTCGATTTCTCTGCATTTCCGACGATCCTGCTCGCGTCGTTGATGCTGCGACTGTCCCTGAACGTCTCTTCGACCAAATTGATCATCGGCGAAGGCCATACCGGCACCCATGCGGCGGGACAGGTGATCGAAGGCTTCGCGATGTTCGTCATGGGCGGGTCTGTCTTTCTTGGTCTCGTCGTCTTTGGCGTTCTGCTCATCGTCAATTTCGTCGTGATCAACAAAGGCGCGACGCGGATGGCGGAGGTCGGCGCCCGCTTCGCTCTCGATGGCATGCCGGGCAAGCAGTTGGCCATCGACAGCGATGTCTCGGCGGGCGCGATCGATCATGCCGAAGCCAAAGAGCGGCGCGCGACCGAGCAGGCGGAGACGACCTTCTTCGGATCGCTCGACGGGGCCTCTAAATTCGTCAAGGGTGATGCGATTGCGGGCCTTCTTATCACACTTCTCAACCTGGTGATGGGTCTCGTTATCGGCACGGTCATGCATGATATGCCGATCGGGGAAGCCTTTGAAACATATACCATTCTCACCGTAGGCGATGGTCTGGTCTCACAGGTTCCGGCGGTGATTATCTCGATCGCATCGGCTTTGCTGCTCGCCCGCGGCGGCGCGACCGGCGCGACCGACCTCGCGATCGTCTCGCAACTGGGCCGGCATCCCGCCGCGCTCGTCACGGTGGCGGTTCTCATGGTGCTGTTCGCGATGGTGCCAGGTCTGCCTTTCGTTCCGTTTCTCGCTGGAGGTCTTGTTCTGGGTGGCTGCGCCTTTCTCGCGATGACGGCGTCGGACGCACCGACCGAAGACGACCAGCCGGAGGAGAAAGATCCGTTGCCATCTGCATCCCGGTCCATGGGCGACGTTCTCGACCTTGATGACATCCATGTCGAATTCGCCCCCGATCTGGTCGGTATGGTTCTCGACACCGGGACGGGTCTTGACGCGCGGATCGCGAACATGCGCACCCATGTTGCCACCGAATACGGTGTCCTGCTGCCCGAGATCCGGCTGACCGATGATGCCGCTTTGGCGCCCGGCACCTATGTCATAAAGGTCCAAGGGGTGGAGCAGGCCCGCGACACGCTGATGCCGGACCGCATTCTTGCCCTCACGAACGGAGAAGACACACCGCGCCTCGAAGGCACTCGGACGGAGGAGCCGGTCTATGGTGCGCCCGCCCTTTGGATTTCGCAATCGGATCAGGATGTTGCTGCGCTCGATGGCCTGACAACGGTCCTTCCGACAGAGGTACTTGCAACCCATCTTCTCGAGGTGATCAAACGCAATTTCCCGCGTCTTCTGACGCTCAAATCGCTTCGCCGGTTGTTAGACGAAATGACTGGCCTGACCGATCCGATCCGGGCAGAGGCGAACCGAAAGATGCTCGACGAGCTGATCCCGGACAGGATCACGGTGGACATCCTCCTTTCGGTGCTGCGCCTGCTGCTTGAAGAGCGTGTCTCGATCCGGAACCTTCCTCTTATTCTCGAGGCGACGGCCGAGGGGCGGCTTCTGCACGGCTCTGCCGAAAGCATTGCAGAGCATGTTCGCCAGCGGCTCGGCTTCCAGCTTGTTGCCGGAATGCGGCGCGACGACGGAACGATCCCTCTGGTTCAACTTGCCCCGGAATGGGAGGAGACGTTTGCGTCTTACCAGCTCGAGACCGATCGGGGTCTGGGAGAGGTCGCTTTGCCGCCCGATGACTTCAACCGGCTGGCCAAATCCATCGCAGAACGGATCGCGGAGGCTGGCGAAGCAGGCATTTTCCCCGCCGTCGTTACCTCGACCAGACGGCGGCGCTTTCTCAGAACCGTGATGACGGCCAAGGGGATCGCCAATCCCGTTCTCTCTTTCGAGGAGATCGGGATCGATGCGCGGCCCTCGCTTGTCGGTCTTGTTCCGGCATGATCGCGATCGATGCGGAGCTTCTGGATCTGTCGCGAACCGGGCTCCTGACTGCTGTTGCGGTCTTTCTCAGGATCGGAGCGATGATGGCTCTTCTTCCTGCCTTCGGGGAGCAGATGATCCCCGTCCGGGTCAGGCTCGCCACGGCTCTTGCCTTCACCGCGATCGTGACACCTGCCGTTGCGCCTCAGCTGGGGCAGATCGAGCAAATCCGGCTGATCTATTTCGGTACGGAGGCCCTGACCGGCCTTTTCTGGGGTATCCTGCTTCGGTTGCTCGTGATGACGCTTAGCATCGCAGGCTCCATCGCCGCGCAATCGACGTCCCTGTCGCAGATCCTAGGCGGCGCGTCGGTCGAACCCTTGCCTGCCATGGGCCATCTCATGGTGATGGCCGGTCTGACCCTTGCGGTGATCCTGGGGCTCCACGTGCATCTCGCGGCAATGATGATCGAGACTTACACGATCACTCCTTTCGCCCAGCGCCTTGATGCGGATCTGGTTTCGACCATCGGCCTGTCGCATGTTCGCCGCGCCTTCGCGCTCGCCTTTTCGCTGGCCGGGCCGTTCGTGATCGCCTCGGTTCTCTACAATGTCGCGCTCGGGGTCATCAATCGGGCCATGCCGCAGCTGATGGTCTCCTTCGTCGGCGCCCCTGCCCTCACGGCGGGCGGGTTGTTCCTGCTCTTTCTCACGCTGCCCTATATCCTGACTGTCTGGAGCGGGGCGCTCAACGCGTTTCTCGTCCAACCGGCGAGTGCGCCGAGATGAGCGATGAGGCGTCGGAGAAGGAGCATGAACCCTCCCAGAAAAAGCTCGACGATGCCCGAAAGAAAGGTGAAATCCCCCGATCCACCGATCTGACAACCGCTGCGGCTTATGGCGGATTTCTGTTGGCCGCCGGGACATTGGGGGCCACCTCCCTGCAATCTCTCGGAACCACTTTGAGCATCCCGCTCGATCAGGCGGTGGAGATGTCGGATTTGGTCTTTTCCGAAAGCGGGACACCCCTTGTCGGCGGCCTACTGGCCAAAACGACGCTCTACACCTTGCCATGGATCGGGCTGGCGGCAGGTCTGTCCCTTTTGGTGATTATCGCGCAGCTCAGTTTCGTTGTCGCGCCGACAAAGCTTGCACCGAAAATGTCGCGGCTGTCTTTCATTCAGAACGCGAAGAACAAATTCGGTCGGACCGGTCTTTTCGAATTCGCGAAAAGCGCCGCCAAGCTGATCATCTTCTCCGTGGCGCTTGGCATTTTTTTGACGTCCGAGAGGATGCCGATCCTCCATTCCCCATCGATGGAGCCCGCCTCGATCATGAGTCTTCTCGGCCGCATGATCATCGCCTTTTTGATGATCGTTCTCGTCGTGGCGACCTCGATCGGTGCGCTCGATTTCTTCTTTCAGCGGGCCGAACATCTAAGAAAGAACAGGATGTCCCGCAAAGAGCTGATGGACGAGAACAAGTCGTCCGATGGCGATCCCGCGATGAAGCAGCGGCGCCGGCAAAAGGCCTATGACATTGCAACCAATCAGATGCTGGCCGACGTCCCCACGGCGGATGTCGTCCTTGTCAATCCAACCCATTACGCCGTTGCCCTGGTCTGGAGCCGCGCGGCGGGGACAGCTCCGGTTTGCGTCGCCAAAGGGAGTGACGAGATTGCCTTGCGCATCCGCGAAATCGCCATGACGCATGGTATCCCGCTTCGCCACGATCCTCCGACCGCCCGCGCCCTTTTCGGCTCTGTCCAGGTCGGGCAGCAAATTTCGACCGATCATTATCGCGCGGTCGCGGCCGCAATCCGGTTTGCCGACCGTCTCAAGCGGAAGCGTCTGAAATGAAGTCCAATCACGCCCGAATGAAAGATCTCGTCGACCTCACCCAAATGGCCTGGCAGGCCAAACAGGCCGAGCTGCAGTCCATCCGTAGGCGCGAGGCGTTGATCCGCGATGCTCTTCACGCCCTGAAGGATCGACAGAGTCCTGCGTTTCAAACCGAAAGTGAGGCTGGAGATGCAGGTCTTCTGGCGCGCGCCGATCTGGCCTGGCAGCGGTGGAAAGAGCGAGAAAGCAGGCGCCTGAATATTGAGTTAGCTCTAGTCATGGCCGAACTGGCTGAGGGCAAAGCACGGACCAAACGCGCCTTCGGCCGACATCAGGTGATGCAGAAACTCGCCCAGAAGATCGATCACATCTGAACGTCCTGCCGGACAATTTCGATGATAAGGACATCGCGCACTTCAGACCCGACCGCGTCTCTTGCTGCTGCAAGAAGATTCCGGCGAAGGGCCTCAAGTAGATCGGTTTGCGTGAAGGGCCCTTCGAATCCCCCAAGATTGGCGTGTTCGAAGAGCACCCGCAAAAACGCGTCGCGAATGCGCGGTTCGCGATTATAGACGGTGTTCTCGGCACCCTCATCGACCTCGAGACTTAGCGAGAGAACAACCAAGGACCGAACGGTCCCGTCGACCACGACAGGCACCACGAACTGATTGTTCAACCGCGCAAAGACAGAGGTCGCCTCCATCTCGGGCGCGTCTGACATCATATCGCCCGACGCGGTCTCACTGGCAGGCCGGAGCGTAAGCCCCGCGCCAACACCCGCGCCGATACCAACCAAAGCAAGGACGAGAGGCAGAACTAGCTTCATCGCTTGGCTCCTTAGAACGGCAGAAGAATATCGGTGATCTGCTGGCCGTATCGGGGCTGTTGCACATCGGTGATCTGTCCCCGCCCGCCGTAGGAAACACGGGCCGACGCGATCTTGTCATAGCCGATCTCGTTCTGGCGGGTGATATCCTCGGGCCGGACAAAGCCGCTCACAAGAAGCTCGCGCACTTCGAAATTCACCCGCACCTCCTGCGTTCCCGCAATCGCGAGCACCCCGTTGGGAAGCACGTCGGTGATCGTGGCCGCGACCCGCAGGGTCAGCTCCTCGTTCCGCCGGACCGATCCGTCGCCGCTGCTGCTGCTCGAGGAATTCAGATCGACCGCATCCGCAAGGCTCGCGCCTTCCGGCAAACGCGGATCGATGCGCTGCGGAATGCCGATCAGGCTGGGTACTGACAGGCTTTCCGATCCGCCGCGCGAGCGCTGTGTCGAGTTCGAAATTTCTGCGCTGTCGTCAATCTCGATCACGACCGTCAGGATATCGCCGCGCCCCATCGCGCGGCGGTCCCCCCAAAGCGACCGGGGGCCTCCTTCCCACAAGGAAGCCTCCGCAACAGGTGGCGGCGTGGTGATCTCCAACGGCAATCCGGGGCTCAGCATCGCCGCATGTTCGGGGGAGGCCCGCACCGGTGTCAGCTCTGGCGCGCGACCGACATTTTCGACCCGCGCGCAGGCGCTGAACAACAGAACGCTCACCAGCAGACGAGCGGATTTAAGGGGAAACATAGGCAATGCCCTTCTGGCTGAGTTTCGCTGTGACCGTGGTTCGGGAAGAAAGGTTCATGACGCGGATCACGTCGCCGACCCCGCCCCGTCCAAGCGACCGGCCCTCCGTCGTGATGGTCAGCGCGCCGCTTTGGAAAACCAGAGGAACAAGATCGTTCCGGTCCACGATTGCCGGAGGTCCCACATCCGCAGGCCGGATCGGACGCCCGGCATAAAGAGCCACCCGCGCTTCCATCCCGATAACAAGATCCACGTGATCCGCCGCATCGGCGGTCGTCACCGTCAGCAATTCGACGTCGGACGCGGTGATGACATCGGTTGCCCGGATCGTACGCGTCGCCACCACCGTCTCCGCGAAGGCGGGGGTGGTGAGCGCGAGGAAGATCAGAACGCGGATCATCGGATCTGTACCGTGGCGCCAAGCATCTGATCGGCAGCGCTGATGACCTTGGAGTTCAGCTCGTATCCCCGTTGCGCCTCGATCAGATCGGTCACCTCCTTGACCGCATCGACCGAACTGTCCTCGAGATATCCCTGACGCAGAACGCCCAGCCCGTCCTGTCCCGGGCTCGCGACCAGCGACGGTCCAGAGGCGGGCGTCTCGAGAAAGAGATTGCTCCCGATCGCCTCAAGCCCCCGCGCATTCGTGAACCCCGCGAGGCTGAACTGTCCCAGGCGTTCGGGTTCGACACGGTCGGCGAATTCCGCAAAGACCTCGCCTTCGGCATTGATCGAAATCGACCGAGCATCGCGCGGGATCGTGATATCGGGCACGACCGGAAACCCGTCCGAGGTCACGATCAGACCGTCACCCGTGCGTTTGAGCCCGCCATCGCGCGTATAGGCCGCGCGCCCGTCAGGCAGCGTCACTTCAAGATATCCGTCGCCTTCGATGGCAAGGTCCAGATCGCCGCCCGTCGCGGACAGCGATCCCTGCGACAGGATCATCGACACCGCCGTCGCGCGTACTCCTAGACCCAGCTGAACCCCGGTCGGCAGAACCGTCCCGTCGGTTGCATTGATCGTGCCGGGCCGCGCGATCTGCTGGTAATGCAGATCGGCGAATTCCGCGCGCCGGGCGTTGTAGCCGGTGGTATTCATGTTGGCGAGGTTGTTGGAAATGACCTCGACCCGCGTCTGCTGCGCTGTCATTCCGGTCGCCGCTATCTTCAAAGCCCGCATCGGGACCTCCTATTGTCCAAGAACCCTGAGGATCGACCGGATGCGCTCGTCCTCCTTGTCGAGAAAGGATTGGCCCAACTCGTAGGCGCGCTGCACCTCGATCATCCGGCTGACCTGCAGCAGGGGATTGACGTTTGATCCTTCGAGAAAACCCTGCAGGATCCGGCCTTCCTCTGCGGGAGCGACCTCGCCCTCGACCCGGAACCGGGTTCCTTCCTCGCGGATCAGATCCGCGCCCTCTGCAGGCAGAACGAGGCCAATCTGTCCGATCGGCCGTCCTCCGGCACTGACGGTCCCGTCTGCGGAAATACCGATGGCGCCAAGGCCCGGCGGCACGAAAACCGGCGCGCCTCCGGCATCCAGAACACGCTGTCCGGTGTCTGTCACAAGATCGCCGACCTCGTTGGGGGTAAAGTGACCGTCCCGCGTCAGACGCGGCCCTTCCGGCGTTTCGATCTGAAAGAAGCCGGCCCCCTCGATCGCCAGATCGAAGGCGCTTCCCGTCTGCGAAAGACCGCCTTGCAGAAGCGACGTGTTGCGGGCCTGGGCAGAGGCCATCGAGAGGGAGGCATCATCGCTGCCCAGCTCACGGATGTACTCCGAGAAGACGATGCCTTCCTGGCGAAAGCCCGTTGTCGACGCATTCGCGATGTTGTTGGCAACAATGCGCATCTCGCTCAGAAGGCCCGATTGCCGGGTCAGCGTGGTATATCCGGCATTCTCCATTGATCAGCCTCCTGCGATGATCGGAACGAGAGTGGTCTGAAAGAACGAAACGAGCGTCTCGGTCATGAACCCCATGGTGATCCAGAAAGCCGCGACGATGGCGCCCAGTTTGGGCACAAAGGTGAGCGTCATTTCCTGAATAGAGGTCAGCGCCTGAAACAGCCCTACGATCAGGCCGGCAGCCAGTGCCACCGCGAGGATCGGCAGCGAGATGATCCCCGACACCCAAAGCCCTTGGCGCAGCGTGTCGTAGAAGACCGTCTCTTCCAGCATGGGTTAGACCGGCATCCTGAGGATTTCCTGATAGGCCTCGACCACCTTGTCCCGGATCGTCACGGTCGTTTCGATGGCCAGTTCGGTCTGGGCCAGCGCCTGGACAAGCGAATGGGGATCCATCTGCCCGGTCATCGCCTTGGTCGCCGCTGCCTCGCCGCCTTGAAGCGTCGCCGCGAAATCCGCGGCCAGACGGCTTGCCGCCCCTCCCGCGGGATCTGGCGCGGTCGCGTGCCGGGTGGACTGGTAGGCCTTGGCGGCCAGTGAGCTTGTCAGTTCCATGAAAACGCTCCCTATTTCTTGAGCAGATCCATCAGGGACGAGGACATTTTCCGCACCTGATCGAACATTTTGAGATTGGCCTCATAGCTGCGCTGCGCCTCTCTGGCGTCCGCGATCTCCATCACCAGATCGACGTTCGAGCCATCGAAATACCCCGCCTCATCGGCCATCGGATGGGACGGGTCATGGATCCGCGGCAACGTGGAATGATCGAGCTTCATAGCGCCTGCCACGACCCCGCCAGAGGCTTGGCCGCGGTTCATCTCCGCCTCAAAGCTCATCAACTTGCGCCGGTAGCCCGGCGTATCGGCGTTGGATATATTCTCGGATGTATACCGAAGCCGCATCGCCTGCGCCTGCATCCCGCTGGCGGCCGTTTTCAGTGCGTCGGAAAACTCTGTCATGGATCAGGCCCGCCCAAGACTGACGCGCAGGACAGTCATCGCGTGGCTGTAGATCGCAAGCGCGCGGTTATGTTGCCGCTGGGCGTCGACAGACCTCAGCATCTCGGTCTCGAGCGAGACATTGTTTCCGTTGGGCGACATCGTCCCGACATCCTTGGAGGCCACTGTCCTCCAGTTGTCAGAGCGCATATCGTTCCCGAAATGTTCCTGTCGCGTCGCGCGCATGTCGAAGCGGTCCGGCGCGGAATAGACCGTGCGAAAATCTTCCACAGTCTGGCTGCGATATCCGGGCGTATCCGCATTCGCCATGTTCTGCGCCACCAGCGCCTGATGCTTTCCGGCATGCCGGGCCATCTGATGGGCAACGTCAAAGAGTGTGAGGCTGTCGTACAAGGGGCTCTCCCAATCAATCTAAATCAACGCTTAACCCCGATTCCCTAAGAAAGGGTTGTCTTGCCATCGAAAGGGATCGACATGCCGTCCACCGACCTCGATCTGACCCATCTCACTGGCTGCATCCGCGTGCCGAAGCGGCATCATCCGGTTGGCCGGATCGTGTCCGTCAGCGCCGCATCGGTCACGCTCAGTGGGCTGGCAGAGGTTGCGCGTCTGGGCGACCGGGTGCATCTTCTTGGCCCGCAAAAGCTCAGCGCAGATATTTTCGAGATCTCCGGTGATTGCGTATCGGCTCTGACCGATGGTCCCGCGAACGGTCTACGGGTTGGACAGCGGATGCGGCTGGCGGAGCAGGCCGATCTCTCTGTGGATGACAGCTGGCTGGGCCGGATCGTCGATCCCTACGGCGTCGCGCTCGATGGGGATCCGCTTATGGCGGGGCCCGTTGCGCACCCGTTGGTGACCGCTCCTCCCCCGCCTGCTACGCGCCGTGCGCTGGGCGACCGGCTGGAGACGGGGCTCCGCGTCTTCAACACCTTCCTGCCCATCGCACGCGGCCAGCGGCTTGGTCTTTTTGCAGGCTCCGGCGTCGGCAAATCGACCCTTCTGGGAACGCTGTGCCGACAGGTCGATGCGGATGTCGTCGTGATCGGTCTGGTGGGCGAGCGCGGGCGCGAGCTTCGCCACTTCATCGAAGACGTCCTGGGCCCGGACGGCATGGCGCGCGCGGTCATCGTAGCGGCCACCTCCGACATGGACGCCCAGCGTCGCAAGCGCTGCGCTTTGTCGGCCATGACCGTCGCTGAACACTTCCGCGATCAGGGCAGGCAGGTTCTGCTTGTCATCGACTCGATCACCCGCCTTGCCGAGGCCCATCGCGAGACCGCGACCGCCGCTGGCGAGGCCGCCAATCTGCGCGGCTACCCTCCCTCAACGGCTCATATGCTCACATCGCTTTGCGAACGCGCAGGCCCCGGAGCGGGGGAGCAAGGCGACATCACCGCCATCTTCAGCGTCCTCGTGGCAGGCTCGGACATGGAAGAGCCTGTGGCCGACATGCTGCGCGGCGTCCTCGACGGACACGTGGTGCTCGATCGCGAGATTGCCGAACGGGGCCGCTACCCCGCCATCGATCTGCTCAGATCGGTTTCACGCTGCCTGCCCGCCGCGGCCAGCGAAGAAGAGAACGATCTGCTGACCCGCGCCCGCGCCCGTCTCGCCGTCTATGAACGGTCCGAAATGATGGTACAGGCAGGGCTTTATTCAGCCGGCACCGATCCCTCCATCGACGAGGCCATGGCGACCTTTCAGGATCTCGACGCGTTCATCGCCGCCCGGGAAGAGGACAGTCTCAACACCAGCTTCGTCGCGCTGAAACGCCTTCTGGATCTTGCTGCCCGGAAGGGCAAACTCACCGCAAACCACCCCACACCGCTCTGAGACCTGCGCTAGGCGCTTTTGGCTGCCTCAGAACGACACCGCCAACTGCACACGGTCCCGAAAGACGGAGCGCAAAAAAAAGGCCCCGCCGCATCATGCAGCGGGGCCTTTGATATCGTACCGCTTACGACGTCTGCATCGAGAAGTGCTTGAACTTCGGCTGATCCTCGACATCGACTTCAGTGCCGACATTGCCGCGCATGCCCCAGTTCAGAACCTGGTGATGGACCGGCAGATACAGCGTCTCCGACTGCATCACCTCCCAGATCTCCGCGATCGTCGCGTCCCGGACCTCCAGATCGGTTTCGGAGGACAGCGAGACGATCATGGCATCGACCTCTTCGCTTGAGTAGCCGGTATTGTTCCAGCTTCCCCGCTCGTCGCCGCGCGTATGGGTAAGGAAGTTGAAGACATACTCGGAATCGTAGGTCGGAACGCCCCAGCCCAGCATGTAGAAGTCGGTCTCACCGTTCTGGATCAGCGGGAAGTGCTGCGCCTTGGGTTTGGCGTCGAGGTTTACCGTGATGCCGATCTGGCCGAGCATGCCGACCGCAGCCTGGCAGATGCCTTCATCGTTGATGTAGCGGTCATTCGGGCAGTCGAGCGTGACCGAGAAACCGTCGGCGTAGCCTGCCTCTTCCATCAGCGCCTTGGCGGCATCCATGTCGCCTTCAGGCACAGCGTCGAGCGCTTCGGTCCAGCCGTTGACGAAGGGGGGCATGATCACGCCCGTCGGCTGGGACTGGTCGCGCATCACCACTTGGCGGATCGCATCGCGGTTGATCGCCATGTTCATCGCCTGCCGCACCCGCACATCGGCGAAGGGGTTGGCACCGTCCACGTCATCGGCCTCGATATCATCGGCCCCCATGTTCATGCCGAAAAAGATCGTCCGGTTCTGGGGGGCCGCCTTAATTTGAAGGCCATCAGTGCCATCGACGCGGTCGAGATCCTGCACCGGCACGTCCTGGATAAAGTCGACCTCGCCCGAAAGCAAAGCAGCCACGCGCGTCGCGGCATTCTGGATCGGGGTGTACTCGATCCGGGTCACTTCCATCGGGAACTCGCCCAGGCCCCAGTAGTCGGCGTTCTGCTCAAGAACGGTACGCACATCGGGCTCGCGGCTGACCAGGGTGTAGGGACCGGTTCCGTTGGCATTCGAGGCGGCATAGGTCGTCTCGCCGCCTGCGATGTCCTGCACCTCGACCACGTCATTCGCCTCGGCCCAGCCGCTATCCATGATGAAGAGGTTGGTGAAGTTGTTGGGTAGGATCGGATTAGGCCCGTCGGTGACGAACTCGACCGTGTAATCATCCACCGCACGGATTTCGACGACGGAGTTCAAAAGTTCCTTCATCGCGGAGTTTTCCGACTTCGCCCGGGTAAAGCTGAACACGACGTCTTCGGCCGTCATCTCGGCGCCATCGTGGTAGGTCACGCCTTCACGCAGGTTGAAGACCCAGACATTCGGATCGTCTTCCTTGACCGCCCAGTCGGTCGCGAGGGCGGGCTCAAAGACGCCTTGGGTGTCGCGGATCACGAGCGGCTCGTAGATCTGATGGGCCAGCGTATGCGTTGGGCCTTCGTTCTGCGCATGCGGATCGAGTGTGAGGCTGTCGCCCGCGCGCGCCCAGCGGAGCGTTTCGGCGCTGGCGCCCAGTGCGGTCGTTGCCGCAAGCGCCGTGGCAAGTGTGAGTGTCTTGTAAGTCATTTCTGATCTCCCTGTGAGATTGACCAGCCTAGCATGGCCGATCCGGCGGGCGATGCAAGCAGGTGACCGAATGGATCGTATTTTAAAGATTAAGCTCGGGTTCATTCCTGGGGGGTAAGCCTTTGACCGAACCATGCGGAGCGAAGACATGGCCAAGACCAATGAACGGCCCATCATCATCAAGCGCAGGAAAGTGGTCGGCGGTGACGGTCACCATGGTGGCGCTTGGAAGGTTGCCTACGCCGATTTCGTGACCGCGATGATGGCTTTCTTCATGCTGATGTGGCTGCTCAACGCCACAACGGAAAAACAGCGCAAGGGTATCGCGGACTATTTCTCTCCCACGATCCCGATCAACCGGATTTCAGGCGGCGGCTCCGGCGCGATGGGCGGCGACAGCGTCATGGCGGAGGAGGATCTGGCCTTTAACGGTGAGGTTCCCGACCGCGCAACAGGCGCGATCGAGGCGGGCGACAGCACCGCCGCGGCCTTCGCCCAGATCGAGGAGATGCTCACCGGCAGCGGCGGCGAAAGCCGGATCGCCGATGATCTTCTGGCCCACATCGTCACGCGCGTCACCGATGAAGGCCTGATTGTAGAACTGTTTTCTCTGCCCGAGGCGCCTCTATTCCGGCCCGGAACGGAAGAGCCGACGGATGTATTGCTCGCGCTTACCGATGTCGTGGAAGAGGCGTTTTCGCTCGTTCGCAACGATGTCGCTGTTGGCGCCCATGTCGCCGCCGAACCGATCGTCATCGCAAGACCAAGCGTTTGGCCGATCTCAGTCGCGCGGGCCGAGCGGATGCATGATCTCCTGCGCAGAGAGGGGATCGCAGACGCCCGGTTCGCTCGGGTCACAGGCCATGCGGACCGCGAACTTTACGGGATCGACCCTCTATCGATCCGAAACGATCGCATCGAACTGGTGCTGCTTCGCTCGGACGGATGAGCCGATCCGGCGTTAGGGCCGCGTTAAGGCGCGGCCTATAGAAAGAACAAAAGCGGCCCAGCGCCGACATAGTCAAAAGGGACCACGATGACGATTTCATCCTCTCTCAATGCCGGTGTGGCCGGGCTCGCCACGAATGCAAGCCGGTTGTCCACGATCTCTGACAACATCGCGAATTCCTCGACCTACGGCTACAAACGTGTGACCGCCGATTTCCAGTCGATGGTTATCGAAAGCGGCACAGGTGCCTATTCCGCAGGCGGCGTGCGAACGACAACGCAGCGGTTGATCGATGAACGCGGCTCGCTTGTGACCACAAGCAACGCCACGGATCTTGCCGTCCGGGGCCGGGGCCTTCTTCCGGTCACAACCGAAGTGGCAGTCGGCGTCGATAACGGCGACACGCCGCTTTTGCTGACGACGACAGGATCCTTCCGCACCGATAGCGAGGGGTACCTCAAGACGACAGACGGTCTGGTCCTGATGGGCTGGCCGGCAGAACCGGACGGCACACTGCCGAACTTTTCGCGCGATACCAAAGTCGGTCTGGAACCGATCCAGATTGCCGCCAACCAGTTCGCGGGCGAGCCGACGACACGGATGACGCTTGGTATCAACCTGCCCGCAACCGAAACGGATGCCTCCGCCTCGGGCGATCCCGAGGTGCTATCGATCGAATATTACGACAACCTTGGAACCTCCGAAAACCTCGCCCTGGAATTCTCGCCTACGATCCCCGCAACCCCTCCGGGCGGCTCTTCCAACGAATGGACACTGACCCTTCGCGACTCGGCGTCCGGCAATGCGGTCGTCGGCCAATACACCCTGGCCTTCGATGACAGTCGCAGCCAGGGCGGCACGTTGCAAAGCGTCACGCCCATCAGCGGCGGCGGCTATAATCCCGCAACCGGAGAGATCGATATCACCGTGAATGGCGGCCCGCTCTCCATCGATATCGGCCGGATCGGTGAAGCGGATGGACTGACGCAGCTCTCGGACAGTTTCGCGCCGGTCTCGATCAACAAGGATGGATCGCCCGTCGGCAACATGACCTCGGTCGAGGTGGATCAGAACGGGTTTGTCTACGCTAATTTCGACAATGGCATCACCCGAACGATCTACCAGATCCCGCTGGTCGATGTGCCCAACGTCAACGGTCTGCTCGCGCTGGACCGCCAAACCTACTCTCCCACCCAGGCCAGCGGCTCGATCTTCCTGTGGGATGCCGGCGATGGCCCGACCGGCGATGTCGTAAGCTTCGCCCGCGAGGAATCGACAACCGATGTCGCCAGCGAACTGACCAATCTTATCCAGACGCAACGCGCCTATTCCTCGAACGCCAAGGTCATCCAGACGGTCGACGAGATGTTGCAGGAAACCACCAATATCAAGCGATAGCCCCCCCCTAGGAGGCGGAGACGAAGATGAGCATCACCCAGTCCATGGCCAACGCGCTCAGCGGTTTGACAGCAGCATCCCGCACGGCAGAGGTGGTCTCGTCAAACCTCGCCAACGCCCTGACCGATGGGTACGGACGCCGATCGATCGAACTGACCGGTCAAGCCTATGGCGGCACAAGCGCTGGCGTGCAGGTCGTCGGCATTTCACGCAACGTGGATGTTGCCCTGCTGGCCGACCGCCGCATCGCCGATGGTGCGCTCAGCTCGGATCGCTCCATGCGGGAGGCGGCCTCCCGCCTCGAAGATCTCATGGGCGATCCAGCTTCAGGCGGCCATTTGGCAAACCGGATCAACGATCTTGAAGGGGCCTTCAGACTGGCCGCGTCCGATCCGTCCTCTCAACTGCGTCTGGACGGGGCCGCCGATGCGATTGTCAATCTTGCCCGCGAATTTAACCGGATCGAGGATGGCGTCCAGACGATCCGCCTCGATGCGGAAACCTCGATTTCGAAGCAGGTCGAGCGGTTGAACCAGGCCCTTGGCGCGATCGAAACCATCAATGCCGATATTCAACGATCCGGCTCGAATGGCCTTGACGTGAATGCGCTTCTCGATCAGCGGCAGATGCTCGTTGACGAAGTGAACGAGATCGTTCCTGTCCGTGAACTTGTTCGGGACAATGGAAGGATCGCGCTGATGTCCCAAACCGGCGCGCTGTTGATCGACGGCAAAGCCACCCGTTTCGAGTTTGACCCCGTCTCGACGATGACGGCCGATCTCTCTGCGACCAACGGGACGCTGGACGTCCTCACAATGAACGGTCTGCCGTTTGAGCTGCCATCCGACCCGCCTGCGGGATCTCTCTCCGCCGCCTTTCAGGTTCGCGATGAGACAACTGTCAGCCTTCAACGCTCCGTTGACGCCGCCGCTGCCGAGGTCGCCGCGCGCCTCACCGGCGCACCCGCAAGTTCGCCGGATGCTCCGGGTGCCAACGATATTCTTCTCGACGGGTCAGGCGCCGTCGATCTCGCGGATCTGACGGGACTTGCCGGGCGGCTTTCCGTCAACGCCAAGATCGTAGCTTCGTCCGTGGTCCTTAGGGATGGTCTTGACGCGATAGCGCCAGGGGCCGCGGGGGATGCTCGCCAGTTGAACGGCTTTGCCAGCGCCCTGTCGTCTCGCAGCGCGATCCTTCCGGGCACGCAAGCAGATACCGCTGCTGGGATCGCGACCAGTCTCGTATCGGACATCGCGTCCCTGCGCCTGGCCGCCGAGCGAAACGAAAGCCTTTCCGCTGCCCGCGCCGACACCCTCAAGGCGGCAGAGCTTGCCAACGGCGTTGATTCAGATGCGGAGCTGCAGCAGCTGCTTCTTGTCGAACAGAATTATGCCGCCAATGCGCGAGTGATCCAGACCATCGACGCCCTGATCCAAACATTGATTGAAATCTAGGAGGATGCTGAATGGACCGCATCGGTGATCTCTCGCAAACGTTCATGACGCGCCGCCAGAACGTTGCGCTTAAGACGGACCTCAACCGCCTCACAGCTGAACTCTCCAGCGGCCAAATCTCGGACGTCTCCGCAAGCGAAAAAGGCGATCTGGGCCGCGCCGGTTATCTCGAAACCACTCTATCGCGTCTCTCTGCGCTCACCCAGACGGCCAATGAAACGAAAAGCTTGCTGGAAGCCACCCAGATTGCGCTGGAGCGTGTGACATCCCAGACCGGCGGTGTCGCAAGGGAGGTTCTTCAGGTTCCTGCGCCGCGATCTGCGGCGGATATCATGCAACTCTCGGACATTGCATATGACGCGTTCACAGCAACTGTCTCGGCCTTGAACAGCTCCGTCGCCGGAACGTCCCTCTTTGCAGGCGACAACGTCAGCGGAGCAGCGCTTGTTGATGCCGATGTGATCCTTGCCGACCTGACATCCGCAGTCGCGGGCGCGGCCTCAGCCGCAGATCTCAAAGCCGGTATAGACGCGTGGTTCAAGGATGCAGGCGGCGGCTTCGAAGCGACAGCCTATCTGGGCTCGACCGATCCCCGCGCGCCCGTCGTGCTGGAAGGCGAAGATCAGGTAAAAGCCAGCGTTCTTGCAAGCGATCCGGCCCTTCGTGAGACGCTTGCAGGTCTTGCTATGGCGGTCCTTTCATCAACTCACGGCGGCTTTGCCGATCCGGCGGAGCAGAATTCAGCAGTCACACTCGCGGTCGACAGTCTTTTAACGGCTGAGCGGGGCATGATCGGCTTACAGGAAAAAGTCGGACGGGAAGAGTTCAAACTGGAGACAATCGCGGTGAGAATAGCCGCAGAAGACACTGCCCTTCAGATCTCCCGAACAGAACTGCTGGAGGCCGATCCGTTTGCGACCGCCTCCGCTCTTGATGAAATGCAGATCCAGCTCGAGCTTCACTATACATTGACGGCTCGCCTCTCCCGCCTCTCGCTATCGCAGTACATCTGATGACGCCGCTGATCCATATCCTCGCCATCATCGGCCTCGCAATGACGATGGCGGCCCCTCTTTCAGCCGGCCCGATCCGCCTGAAGGACCTCGTGGAATTTGATGGAGTTCGAGGCAACGACCTAGTGGGCTACGGCTTGGTCGTCGGTCTGGACGGGAGCGGAGACGGGTTGAGAAACTCCCCGTTTACCGAAGAAATCATGTCCAATATCCTCGAACGGCTTGGCGTCAATATCACCGGCGAACAGGTGCGGCCAAAGAATGTGGCGGCTGTGATCGTGACGGCGACGCTGCCGCCTTTCGCACGTGCGGGTAGCCAGATCGATGTAACCGTTTCTGCTATCGGGGACGCAAACAGCCTGCTTGGCGGAACGCTCATCATGACGCCATTGAATGCAGCGGACGGCGATATTTACGCAGTGGCGCAAGGTCCGCTGATTGCGGGAGGGGCTCAAGCGGAAGGCGATGGGGCGCGTGTGGTTCAAGGCGTTCCAACTACAGGCGTCATTCCCGCTGGCGCGCGGGTCGAAAGGGAGATCGATTTTGATCTCTCTTCCCTTCAGGACGTCCGCCTTGCCTTGAGAACGGCGGACTTCACAACAGCTGCGCGGATCGAAAACGTGATAAACCGCGAATTCGGGCGCCGCGTCGCGGTGATGCTGGACTCGGGGACGGTCTCATTCGACATCGCGCGCAGCGGAATGCGCTCTCCTGCCCACGCGCTGGGCAGGATCGAAAATCTTCTTGTCGAACCGGAACGAAAGGCGAGGGTCGTGGTCGACCAACGCTCCGGCACAATCGTCATGGGAGCAGACGTGCGAATTTCACGCGTGGCGATCAGCCAGGGGGGATTGACCCTCCGCGTGGAGGAGGCGCCAGAAGTCGTGCAGCCCAATCCCTTCGCCCCAGGCGAAACGGTCATCGTTCCCCGAACACGGGTCGGTCTTGAAGAGGAAGTCGGAACAGGCCTCGCGGAGATCCCCGACGGAACCACCCTGTCCGAAGTTATATCCGGACTGAATGCGCTGGGCGTATCGACACGGGACATGATCGATATCCTGAAGAACATGAAATCGGCAGGTGCGCTTCATGCGGATTTCATCGTGAACTAGAACCGCATGGTCTGGTCCATTTGCTCTCGTTCGAAAGCATCAGAAAACCCAAAGCTACCCTTATGCTGAGAACGATAAATCTCGATGTCTGACCGAGCTAACCTTGACACTCGCTCAGCCGATCTGCCGACCATCATATAGAGGAGCAGACTAAATCGGTCTCACTAGCGCAATGATCGAGATGCCCCCTACCCAAAAAGGAAACCACCGCTCTCAAAATGACCGGCCTGCCTCAGACGCTCGCCCGATCACGCCGCCCCGAAGCGACATAACCCCATGGCTGAAAGAATCGAAAATCACCCCAGATAAATCTGGCCTTTCGGATACTTCACCCGTGGCAGCGACCGTGTCGCCAAGAAAAATCCGATCGTCAGCGGCCCGACCCGTCCGAGAAACATCATCAGAATGATGAAGGCCCGTCCAAGACCGTCCAACTCCCCGGTTGCGCCCATCGAAAGGCCCACCGTGCCAAAGGCCGACACAACCTCGAAGATCAGATGGATGAACGGTCCGTCATGGGTGATCGACGTCACGAAAAGGCCCGTCAGGATCAACAGGATGCTGACCGTCGTCAGCGCCAGCACCTTCATAATCTCTTCCAGGCCCAAGCTGCGCCCAAAGGCGTTCAACTCCGAACGGCGGCGGAAGAAGGCGATGGTGGCCAGGATCAGCACGATCAGCGTGGTCACCTTGATCCCGCCCGCGGTCGAGGTGCTGCCTCCGCCAACGAACATCAGCATAATCGTCAGAAGCGTCCCCGTTTCGGTCATCGCGCTGGTATCAAGTGTGTTGAACCCGGCCGTCCGGGGCGTCACCGCCTGGAACCAGCTCGCCCAGATCCGCTCCCCGGTGGTCTCCAGACTGCCTAGCGTCCCCGGATTACTCCATTCCAGAGCCGCGAATAGAAGCCAGCCCCACAGGATCAGAAACAGCGTTCCGATCAGCATCAGTTTGCTGTGCAGGGTAAGCTTCTTGAAACGACGCTTTTGGTAAATATCGCCGATCACGATAAAGCCCAGACCCCCCAGAATGAACATGATCGTAATCGTCAGATTGATCGTCGGACTTCCCACATAGCCCATCAAGCTGTCGCTGAAGGTTGAAAAGCCGGCATTGTTGAACGCGGAAATGCTGTGGAAAATCGCGTGCCACAGGCCCATCCCAAAGCCATGATCCGGAATAAAGACGAACGAGAGAAAGACGACCCCCACCAGCTCGCAAGCGAGCGCCAGCACGATGATGATCCGCACCAGAACCGTCAGATTGCTCATCGTTGTTTGGTTCAGATCCTCGCGTAGGATCAGCCGTTGCGGCATCCCGATCTGAATACCCAACGCCGACAGGACCAGCACCGCAAAGGTCATCAGACCCAAACCGCCCAACTGGATGAGAAACGCAATCACCGCTTGGCCGAACACCGTAAATGCGGTCGCCGTGTCCACAACAATTAGCCCCGTCACCGTCACCGCCGAGGTCGACGTGAACAGAGCATCGCCCAGCGTCACCTCGCCATGGTTCGAGATCGGTAGCCAAAGCAGCACCGTCCCGATCAGGATGAATGTCAGGTAAAGCAGCGCCAGAACGGCAGGCGGCGGTAGATCCCAGCCTTTGCGGGTCGGCACTCCGATCGGACGGCGTACCATGCGTTAAAGGCTCGACGCAAAGCTGCGCAGGTTCGACCTCTGCCCCAGCAACAGCACCAGATCGTCCTTCTGCAGCGTACATTCCGCGCCGTCCTGACCGACAAAATCCGTCCCGCGCATCACGCCGATGCAGCGCAGATCGTACTCGTCCCGGTAATCAAGGCTGTTGAGGCTCTTGCCCTCTAGGCTTTCGGGCACCTGAAAATTCACCACGTGATAGCCGTTGCCGAGGCTCACGTAATCCCGGACCAGCGGATTATGCAGCACCTGCGCGATATGTTTGCCAACCTCAACTTCCGGGTGAATAACACGGTCGACGCCCAGTTTGCTGAGGATGCGGTGATGCGTCTTCGTCTTCGCCTTGGCCCAGACCAGCGGCACCCCGATCATCTTGAGATTGATGGCCGATACGATGCTCGCTTCAAGGTCCGAGCCCATCGCGACCAAGGCCACATCGCATTCCGACAGGCCCGCCTCGCGCAAGGCCGCATCGTCGCGCGCATCTACGATCAAGGCCTGATCGACGATCTCGGAATGATTGCTCACGGAGGCTTCATTCAGATCGACCCCGATCACATGATTGCCGAACCGCGCCAGTTCCTTGGCGACCGTGCTGCCAAAATTGCCGAGCCCGACAATGCCGAACGTTCTCTTCTTGGGGGGCACGCAAAAACCTTTCCAAAAAGGAGGATAGCAACACCCGAGATGAGCACCGCGACTGCGTCCAAAACAACCGAAACCGAATTTGGTTTCCTGACGAAAGACAAACAGGACCAGCTTGGCCTGCGAATCTTACCCGCCTTGGAAGCTCGCGTGGTTGATCGTAAAACCCACAATGATGGCTGAATGCGGCCTTTCCCTGAAGAAACGAGAGAAATCGCTGACCCATACGTCACGCGGAACTGACGCAAAAGAAGACTGACAGCTTATCGCATCGCGATGTCCAACTTGGCCCGACCCACGCGCACAAGCGTTGGCCGAAGCCGATCTGACCCGAAGGAGGCTCGCACCGGTTGTATCCCTGTCCAGCGGACAAGACCGATCAACCGGGCTGATCTTCGTCCCGTAGCGAGCAAGGAGGGTCAATGTCAGCTTCCCCGCAATCCGCCCGGCGGCAGATGCTCCGTCACTTTGAGCCCGGGCAGTTCAACCCACACAGCCGCCAAATCCTGAGTGTCCGTTGATTTTCGCACAAGCCGCAACGCACGATGCGTCAACCGAAGATCATTCCGAAAATCCACTGACGGAATACCGACACGATACCGACGGGATACCGAACCCCCGATTTCGAGGAATTGTCCATGTTAACCCTTGATTCGCATCGGCGTCCGGACACATCCTTCCCAACGCCCGAAAGAACGGAGTTCGCCATGCGTCTGATCTTGTCTATCGCCGCCACCTGTCTCGCGACACAGCTTCCCGCCGAGGAATTCCGCTGGGCCGGCACTACCGATCCCCAGACGATGGATCCCCATGCGGTCAATGCCGCGCCGGTTCTGGGCTTTTTGAACAATGTCTACGAAGGCCTGGTACGCCGCGACAAGGAGATGCGGATCGAACCCGCTCTGGCCACCTCTTGGGAGCCGATCGAAGGCGGCGCAGGCTGGCGCTTCATCCTGCGCGAAGGCGTAAAATTCCATGGAGGAGAGGACTTTAGCGCCGAAGACGTGATCTTCTCCTACGAACGCGCCAGCTCGGAAGAGGCCGACACATCCAGCTGGTTCGCTCCTGTTGAACGGATGGAAATGGTCGATGAGTTCACCGTCGATGTCTACACCACCGCCCCCAATCCGATCTTCCCCGACAGCATCGCCAACTGGATGATCATGGACAGCGGCTGGGCCGAAGCCAACAATGCCACGCGCCCCAATAAGGAAGGCGAAAGCTACACCACGCTCAACACCAACGGCACCGGCGCTTTCCGCCTCACCGACCGCCAGCCGGGCCTGCAAACGGTTCTCGAACCGTTTGACGGCTGGTGGGGCGAGATGGACAGCAACATCACCCGCGCCACCTTCACTCCGATCCAAAATCCCGCCACCGCCGTTGCTGCATTGCTCTCGGGGGATGTGGATCTGATCAACCCGGTTCCGATCCAGGATGCCGAGCGGCTTTCGCAGGCAGATGGCGTTAAGGTCATCCAGGGGATCGAGGCGCGGGTCATCATGCTGGGCTTCGCTCTGGAGGCCGCAACCCTGACGGGGGGCGAGAACGAAGGCGATGCGAACCCCTTTACATATCAAAAGGTTAGGCAAGCGATTGCGCAAGCCATCAACGTGCCTGCTATCCTTCAAACGATCATGCGCGGTAACGCAGAACCCGCCTCCCAGCTTGTCTCGCCAGCGATGCGCGGCTACTCCGAGGCTCTTGCTGCTCGCCCCGAATATCAGGTCGAAAACGCGCGCGCCCTGCTGCGGGAAGCGGGTTATCCGGACGGATTTTCCTTCAGTCTCAAATGCCCGAACGATCGCTATCTGAACGACGAAGCCGTCTGCCAGGCTATTACCTCGATGCTCGCTCAGGTCGGTCTCGACGCGCAGCTCGATGCTATGCCGGTCCGTAATTACTGGCCCGAGTTGCGCGAAGACAACTTCGATATGTACCTTCTGGGCTGGTCTCCCGGCACCTTCGACGCCGAACATCCCATCCGCTTTCTTGCCGCAACACCGGATGCCGAAGCTAAGCTGGGAAGCTGGAATTTCGGAGGTTTTTCCAACCCTGAGGTCGACCGGCTCCTTCCCCTGATCCAATCCGAGATCGACGAGCCAACACGTCAGCAGATGCTTGATGAGGTTGCGAGTATTATTCAGGACGAGGTGGCCTATGTGCCGCTCTACGTCCAACCGCTGCTTTGGGGTGCCCGCGAAGAGGTCGACCTGACGCAGCGCGCGGATGATTTTCTCATTCTGCGCTGGATCACGGTCGGCAGCTGAACACCGATCTGGATCGACATGGAAAGCCGGGGGAACCACCCCCGGCAAATCGTCGTTTCTTTTCAGAACGGTGGCAAACACCGACAAGGAAAGGGCGACCTATGCGCAAGATCTCATTGAAATCGACCACTGCTCTCCTGCTCTGCCTCGGCTTTGCCCTGCCAACCTTGGGCTATGCGCAGGAAGCGGCTCCCGAGACGGCGGATATATGCCCGGAGGATCTCTCCGAAGCGGATTGCGAACTTCTGCTCGAAACGCAAGACGGCGAAGAAGGCGCGGAAGGAACCGAGGCCGGCGCTGAAGCTGAAATCCTGGAAGAGGCAGAGCCCGCAGAGCCCGCAGAGCCAGCAGGTGATGCCATCCCCGCCGAGGGTGATGTGCCCGCCGAAGGAAACGAGCCCGCGGACGGAAACACGGCTGCCGACGGCTCCGAGACGGTTCAGCCCGCTCCTGCCGATCCAACCCCTGCCGAGGACATGGTGGCTCCCGCCGAACCCGCGGAGGGCAATACGGCGGCTGACCCCGAAGCGGTGATAACCGAGACAGATCCAGCCCCCGAACCGGACGAGCCCGCTGATCCCGATGCCGTCGTCGAGACGCCCGAGCCATCTATAGTGACGGAGGAAGGTGATAACGCATCGCCCGAGACAGAGGAGACACCTGCTGACGAGGTCGCGACTGACGATGCCGTTTCGGACGATCAGGTGGTGGAAGACGCCGAACCAACCGAAGAGGCGCCAGTTGAGCCCACAGAGGAGGCTCCAGCCGAGACGGCCGAGGAGATACCGGTTGAGGAAGGTGAGACCGAGGCATCCGATGAGACCGTGACAGAAACTGCTCCCGAAACGGACACGGTCGAGACGGAAGCGCCCGACCCTGCAACGGAGGAAAGCACGGCGCAAGAGGATACCACCGAAGGTTCCGAGGCGCAGACAGATACAGAGGCATCGACGGAAACCGAGGTCGCGACCGAAGAACCCGAGGTTATTCAGGAGGATACCGAGGAGAGCACCGCTGCCGCCAACGAGACCCCTGAGGCTGAAGCGACTGCGGAGGTCGAGACCGAGGCGGCGCTTGACGAAGGTGATGTACAGACCGAGGTCGTAACCGAGGAGACGACGCGGTCCAGCGACGAGGACTTCGAAACATCTGCAAGCGGCAGCGATAACGATGACGAGGACGGGTTGTCCAACCTCGAAAAGTTTGCGCTTGGCGCTGCAGGTCTTGTCGTTCTGGACCAGATCATCGGCCAGAACGAGCGTGTCGTTTCCAATACCGGCGACCGTGTCGTCGTTCAGCGGAATGATGGTGAATTTTACGTCCTGAAAGACGACAATGCCCTTCTGCGCCAGCCCGGTGTCGAGGTTTCAACGCGCACTTTCGACGACGGATCGACGTTGCAACGCGTCAATCGCGAAGATGGCTCTCAGGTCGTCACAATCCGGGCAGCGAATGGGCAGGTCCTTCGCCGGTCGCGGATCCTTCCTGATGGCACAGAGATCCTGCTGTTCGATGATACATCCGAGGCCGAACCTGTTGAGGTCACCGAACTGCCCACCGTCGAGAACCGCAGTATTTCTCTTGAGACCGCAACCGAAGAGGAGTTGCGCGCAGCTCTCTTTGCCCGAGAGATCGAGGCGCTCGACCGGCGCTTTACGCTTCAGCAAATCCGCCAGATTCGCGCTGTTCGCGAGCTTATGCCCGTGATCGAGTTGGACGCGGTGACATTCGATACCGGCTCTGCCGCGATCCGGGCTAGTGAGGTGGATGATCTCATCTCAATCGGCGATACGATGAGCGCTGTCATCGCAGAAAATCCCTATGAGGTTTTTCTGATCGAAGGGCACACGGATGCGGTTGGATCGGCGACGTCCAATCTTGCCCTTTCTGACCGGCGGGCGGAATCTGTCGCGCTCGCTCTGACAGAGTATTTCGATGTCCCACCCGAGAACATGATCGTTCAGGGCTATGGCGAGTCCAACCTCAAGATCCGGACGCAGGTTGCCGAGCGGGAGAACCGCCGCGCCACGGTCCGCCGGATCACGCCGCTGTTGCGCACAGCATTAGTGGACTGATGCTGAACTGGCTGGCGCCGATGCGGCGCCAGCCATGTTTCGCGCCAGGGCCAATCACTCCCCGGCGCGCAGCCACTCAAACCGAAGTCCCTTTGCAGTCCGGTTCGCAAACCCCCTCCAGTACGTGTGATCCTCAGCCTGATTGCCGCTCTCGTCCATGGCCCAGACGCCTTCTTCCGCGACCGGGATCAGGTCGAGATAGCCAACGGCCTCCGCCTCTCCCCGCAGATACGCATCGAGCCAGACGGTCACGAAGTGCTGCGCGATGTTGTTCATCCGGGTCGTGTCCCAAACCGCATCCGCATAATGCTCGAACGGAGCGAAACCGAGCTCCTCGTCGAATTGATAGCTGACATCTGGCGCAGGATATGGCGCAGCGGCGTTATGGTTTGCATGTTCGAATGTCAGAAGGGCACGATCCGTACCGGTCATCTCTTCCCACATCAAGCGCACGCCATCTTCGTAACCCGACACGTCGTCCTGCGATCCAGCGATAAGAAATGTTGGAACGGCTACCCCACCCAACCCTTCGGCTGTCCAGACATCGCGCGACCGGCCCCAGGGGGCGAAGGCAATGATCGTCTGAATGCGCGGATCCATAGGCGCTTCGATTGCGCCGCTTCGGTTGACGGAAAGCAGCCCATGAGGCGCCCCGAACGAGAGATCAACCGCAGCCTCGGAGACGCCGCCACCGGCAGCAATCACCGCTCCGTATCCGCCCATCGAATATCCGACAATCGCCGTGCGTTCGGCGTCGACCAGTCCTTCGAGAAATCCAACCTCCGCATCGAGTCGCGCCATTTCCTCAAGCACGAAAACCTGATCCCCCGGCCGGTGGACGAGCGTGGATCCGAACGCATCCTGATCGCGATAGGTGCTGTCCTGATGATCGATCGAAGCGACCACATACCCCTTCGAGGCGATATTCTCAGCCAGATGCGCCAGCAGGAACCGATTGCCGGGATACCCATGGCTGACGATAACCAGCGGAAAAGGCCCATCGCCGGAAGGTTTGGCATCGCGCACGGCCAGTCCCGCCAGTGTCACAACGGTCCTGCCATCTCTTAGATAGGCGTCCATCGTCGTTGCCCCGTCCGCTCCATCGCCGGCCGGATACCAAACTTCCGTGACCAGCTGACGATCCGTGAGAGGCAGGGGGTCGGAGAGAGGCGCATCCGCCGCTATGGCCGTGACATCCACCAGATCGGGACGGGTCAGCTCGAGTGTCCGAACTCCAACTGCATAGCTGCCATAGGCAGCCTGCTCAGGTGCATCTGGTCGCTGGACATCGATCCGGGTCTGCGCATCAGCCGCCGTGGCAAGGGCCAGAGCGGCCAGCATGATCAATCGGGTCATCGCAATATCCTTGTCTGGAAACCTTCCTCAACCATAGAACGAACAAGTGAAGAGATGCATCCTGTCGTGGTTAAATACCTTTCCGCAAACGGTCCGGTTGACCCTCTCAAATGCTTCGGAGGCAATCTCATAAGAGGCAGGACGCTTGACCCTCCTCGCCTCCCGCCGCACAACCGGTAAATGCTCGCCTATATCATTCGCCGTATGTTTCAGTCGCTGCTTGTCCTGCTTGTCGTCGGCCTCGTGGCGTTTTCCTTGTTTCGATACGTCGGTGATCCGATCGATAACCTTCTTGGCCAAGAGCGGACGGTTGCCGACGTAGACCGCCTTCGCGACAGCCTTGGCCTGAACGATCCCTTCGTCGTTCAGTATTATAATTTTCTGGCAAAGGCCGTTCAGGGCGACTTTGGCATCTCGTATCGGCAATCCCGCCCGGTAGCTGAGATCATCGCCGAACGCGCCCCCGCCACGCTTGAACTCGCGGCCATATCAGCGCTTTTCGCAATTGGATTGGGCATCGCGCTGGGCGTCTTCACCGCCATCAGGCGACGAGGGATCGGGGCCAATATCATCATGTCGGCCTCGCTTATCGGGGTCTCTCTCCCGACGTTTCTGATTGGCATCTTGTTGATATACGTCTTCTCGGTCGAGCTGGATTGGCTCCCCTCATTTGGACGGGGGCAGGTCACCGATTTGGGCTGGTGGACGACAGGGCTCCTCACCCCGTCGGGACGCGAGGCGATTATCCTACCTGCCATCACGCTTGGTCTTTATCAGATGACGCTCATCATGCGTCTGGTGCGATCGGAGATGCTGGAGGTGCTCCGGCAGGACTATATCCGCTTTGCGCGCGCCCGGGGGCTGCGCGAGCGTGCGATCAATTTTCGCCATGCGCTCAAGAACACGCTTGTTCCGGTTATTACGGTTACGGGGCTCCAATTGGGCGCGATCATCGCGTTCGCCATCATCACCGAGACGGTGTTCCAATGGCCTGGCGTCGGACTTCTTTTCATCAATGCGATCCAGTTCGTCGATATCCCGGTCATGGCCGCTTACTTGATGCTGATTTCAGTCATGTTCGTTGGCATCAATCTGATCGTCGATCTGCTTTACTTCGCAGTTGATCCTCGGCTCCGCATCGAAGGCCGCAACACATGACCGACAAAACCGCAGATCTGCCGCAGCCAGCCGCTGTTCAGCGTCCCTCTCGCTTCAAGGAGCTGTGGGAGGCAGATCTCGTCTATAACCTCAGACGCTCCCCGGTCGCACTGATCTCACTGATCGTGACGCTGGTTCTGATCCTTGCGGCGGTGTTTGCGCCCTTGATCGCACCTACGAACCCGTTCGATCCGGCCTCGCTTAACTTGATGAATGGGTTCTCAGCGCCAGGCGTGCCGAACGCATTTACCGGCGACACCTTCCTTATGGGCACCGACGACCAGGGTCGTGACGTCTTTTCGACCATTCTCTACGGGATGCGAATCTCGCTGTTCGTAGGCGTGGCGGCCGTCCTTTTCGCCATGATCCTGGGCATCACGCTGGGCCTGATCGCGGGCTATGTGGGTGGTTGGATCGAGACGATCATCATGCGGATCGCCGATGTGCAGCTGACCTTCCCTTCGATCCTCGTGGCCATGTTGATCACTGGCGTGGCCAAGGGATTCACCCCGCCCGCCTATCGCGACGAAGTGGCAATCTTCGTGCTTATCCTCGCGATCGGTCTTTCGGACTGGGTGCAGTTCGCCCGTGTCGTGCGGGGCGCGACCCTCGTGGAGAAGAACAAGGAATACGTTCAGGCGGCCCGGCTCATCGGACGGTCTGGCGGCGGCATTATGCTTCGACACATTCTGCCGAATGTGCTGTCGCCCGTCCTCGTGATCGCGACGATTTCGCTCGCGCTTGCCATCATCGCTGAAGCGACGCTCAGCTTCCTAGGCGTCGGAGCGCCTCCGACGCAGCCCTCCCTCGGGACATTGATCCGCATCGGTCAGGGTTTCCTTTTCTCTGGAGAATGGTGGATCCTCTTCTTCCCGGCAGTGACCCTTCTGACCCTTGCTTTGGCCGTGAACCTGCTGGGGGATTGGCTGCGCGACGCTCTAAATCCGAGGCTGCGATGACCAATCCCGTGCTGTCCGTCCGCAATCTCACGGTCGAGATTCCAACCCGTACCGGTCTGCTGAAACCCGTCGACGGCATCTCCTACGACATCGCGGCGGGAGAGATCCTTGGCGTCGTTGGCGAGTCCGGGGCTGGCAAGTCGATGACGGGCAATGCGGTGATCGGCCTTCTCGATCGACCCGCGCGAATAGCCAAGGGCGAAATCCATGTGAACGGGCGGCGCATCGATACGCTTTCGCGAAAGGAGCTGCGACAGATCCGGGGTAAGGAGATCGGAATGATCTTCCAAGATCCGCTGACATCGCTCAACCCGCTCCTGACCATCGGCGATCAGTTGACCGAAACGATCAGCGAGCATCTCGACGTCACGGATAGCGAAGCAAAGGCGCGGGCGGTTCGCGCATTGGACGAGGTCGGGATCCCGGCGGCGCGGGACCGGATCGACGCTTATCCGCATCAATTTTCGGGCGGTATGCGCCAGCGCGTTGTGATCGCGCTCGCCCTTTGCGCGGAGCCGTCGCTTGTAATCGCCGATGAGCCAACGACCGCACTCGATGTCTCTGTCCAGGCGCAGATCACAGCGCTTCTCAAACGGCTTTGCCGCGAGCGGGGCATGGCGGTGATGCTCGTTACGCACGATATGGGTGTGATCGCTGAAACCGCCGACCGGGTCGCGGTCATGTATGCGGGCCGACTGGCCGAGCTAGGCCCTGTGCGTGAAGTCATCACCGCGCCTATGCACCCCTATACTGATGGTTTGATGCAGGCGACGCCCGATGCGTCCGAAGGCGCGACCCGCTTGCGCCAGATCCCCGGCGCTATGCCACGTCTTGGCAACCTGCCGACCGGTTGCGCGTTCCATCCACGCTGTCCCTATACGCAGGACAAGTGTTGCCAGGATCCATCGCCGACCCGCGCCGCGACTGACGGGCGCGCCGCCTGCTGGTTTCCGTTGACCGAACGCGCTGCGGTCCCGGCCTGAGCGATGGGTTGCAGGATACCAATTCTAAGGCAAGAGGCCGACAAGGGACCGATAGAATGCCCCTAGACCAGACCCCTGACCCACTTGTTTCGATCCGGGGCCTCACACGGATCTTCGACGTCTCGAAACCGCTTCTGAACCGCATCGTTGAGCGCTTGCCGAAAAGGCTGCTCACGGCTGTCTCCGACGTATCTTTCGACGTGCCTGAGCGAACGACTTATGCGCTTGTCGGCGAATCCGGATCCGGGAAATCCACGATTGGCAAAATGGTCGTCGGGTTGCTTCCTCCCTCGGACGGAGAGGTTGAAATCGAAGGGATCAACCTTGCCTCCGAAACCGATCCCAAAAGGATCGACCAGGTGCGTTCGGACATCCAGATGATCTTTCAGGACCCCTATGCGTCGCTCAATCCGCGTTGGCGCGTTCGGGACATCATCACAGAGCCGGTTCGGATCAAAGGCGGCAAGACTGAAGGTCTGGCCGAACGGTTGCTCGAACAGGTCGGCCTTTCCGCGGCGGATGCGATAAAGTTTCCGCATGAGTTTTCCGGAGGTCAGCGGCAACGGATTTGCGTGGCACGCGCGCTTGCCTCCGAACCCAAACTGATCGTTGCGGACGAGCCCACATCGGCGCTCGACGTATCGGTGCAGGCGCAGGTTCTGAACCTGATGAGCGATCTGAAGGACGAATTCGGTCTGACATATATCCTGATTTCCCATGACCTCACGGTTGTGAGGCATATGGCTGACCGCATCGGGGTTCTCTATCTCGGCCGACTTGTCGAAGAGGCGTCACCTGATGCCCTCTTCACCAATCCCAAACATCCATACACTCAGATGCTGATCGAAGCCGCACCGCGAATGGATGGCTTCGGGCGCGAAATCACACCCCCTGAAGGGGAGATCCCCGATCCGATATCTCCCCCTTCTGGATGTGCCTATCATCCCCGCTGCCCCATAGCGGTCGAGCAATGCTCGAAAGAGCGTCCCCAGCTTGAACGGAAGGGAGAAAGCCGGGTCGCCTGTTTTCTGGCCAAGTAGGCCAGATGGCGGATCTGCGGCTGGCTCTGCCTGGGAAAAGCAGGCAAGGTAGGGGTCAGTTCACTTCTTATTGGCGGCCCATGCCATGATCGACACCAAGGACCTGATCGCCTGCCCAACCTGCGACGCGCTTTGGCGTGCCGCCGAGCCAAAGGAAGGCGAGCGCGCCGTTTGCGGGCGCTGCCACACGGTCTTGCGCACGCCGCGCAAAGGCGAGGCGACGCGGATCACCGCGCTCGCCCTGACCGTCGCGATCCTGCTTGTGGGGACGATATTCCTGCCATTCCTGCATATCTCGGTTCGTGGCTTTTCGAATGACAGCTCGATCGTGGACGCGGCCCTTGCCTTCTCTGAAGGTCTGACGACACCGCTTGTCATCGCCACCGTTGCCATGGTCCTCCTGATCCCGCTCGGTCGCGCACTGCTTTTGCTCTATGTCGTGGCGCCAATCGCATTCACGGGCCGTCCTCAAAAAGGGGCTGCCACCGCATATCGCTGGTCCGAAGATCTCAAGCCGTGGTCTATGGCAGAGATCTTCATTCTGGGTTGCGCCGTGGCCCTCGTTAAGGTGACAAGCCTTGCCACGGTCGTCTTCGGGTCAGCCTTCTGGCTTTTTTCGATCCTCGTCATCATTACCGTTTTTCAGGACGGCTTCCTGTCCCGTTGGTCGATATGGCAAACCCTAGATCAAAGCTGATCGCGGTTACCGCGCGGGATGCCGGGCTGGTTGGGTGCACCAGATGCACTGCGGTTTGGCCGATGGATCATACAAGATGCGGCCGTTGCAAGGCGCCGCTGCAATCGCGAGATGATCGCAGCCTAAGCCGAGTCTGGGCCTGGTGGTGGGCTGGCCTGCTGTTCTATATCCCGGCCAATGTCTACCCAATGCTGATCACACGCACTCTGCTCGAAGAGCAGGAGAGCACCATTATCGGCGGCGCGATCGAGATTGCTCTCTACGGCGACATTCCGGTAGCGGCGATCATTCTGTTTGCCAGTGTCGTCATCCCGCTGTCGAAATTTGCTGCAATTGCCTTCCTGGCGATCAGCTCGCGCCGAGGGACGCGTGTTCCGGGGCAGCAACGCCATCTGCTTTATGAAGCGGTAGAGTTTATTGGCCGCTGGTCTATGATCGACGTCTTCGTGGTTGCGATCACCTCGGCGCTGGTGCAACTCAATGTTGTCGCATCGGTCACGCCTGGTCCTGCTGCGATTGCTTTTGCTTTATCGGTTATCTTTACCATGCTATCGGCACAAAGCTTCGACAGTCGCATGATCTGGGATCAGATCGAAGGAGATGAGCGCGCGTGAGCCAGCCCCCCGAGGTCGAGATTGAACCGGTGCGAGAAAGCCTGTGGCAGAGGATCTCTGTCGTCTGGCTGATCCCCCTGTTCGCCGTGCTGATCGCCTTTGGCCTTGCCTGGCAGAACTACGCTGAGCAAGGACCTTATGTTGAGGTTTACTTCAACGAAGCCACTGGGATTGAAGCTGGCGAAACGCCTGTCCGTTACCGGGACGTCGTTGTGGGTATTGTCGAGGATGTCGGCTTTACCGAAGATCTGTCACGCGTCCGTGTCGGTTTGCGGCTTGAGCCTGAAGTTGCTCCTTACGTTGATGACGATGCTCAATTTTGGATCGTGTCGGCCGAGGTTGGACCGCGCGGGGTGACAGGGCTCGAGACGGTTCTATCCGGTGCGTTCATCGAAGTGTTGTGGGACAACAATGCCGAAGGTCTGCAAGCCGAATTTGCAGGGAGCGATCATGCGCCTCTGGTTCGTCCGGGGCGTGAAGGTCTCAAGATCCTATTGCGGGCAACTTCCGGCGGAGGTTTGGTCGAAGGCACGCCTATTCTTTATCGCGGGATCGAAGTGGGCCGGATCGGCCGCCCTGTAATTTCGGAAGATGGCAATTACACAATCGCCGAGGCCTTTGTCGAAGCGCCGCATGACCGGTTGATCAACTCCTCGACCCGTTTCTGGGACACCTCTGGCTTCACATTTTCTATTGGTGCCGATGGCGCAGAGATCGATTTTCAGTCGCTCGCCGCGCTTCTCGGAGGTGGTGTCAGTTTCGATACCGTCATCTCGGGCGGTCAACCGATCAGCGACAACCAGCTCTTCCGCCTTTTCGCCGACGAGAATAGCGCCCGCAGCAGCGTTTTCGCCGATCCAGACAACGAAACACGCGTTCAGGTGATGACCGTCTTCGATTCCAATGCAAGCGGGTTGACGGTCGGCGCTCCCGTTCAGCTGGGTGGAATCACTGTGGGGGAGGTCGTCGGCCTGACCGGCCTCATCGATGAAGCCACCTTCGGTGACGTCAATGTGCGCCTTCTGGCGACGCTGGCGATCCGTCCGACACGGATCGGCCTCGAGGACGACGTCGGACGGGACGAGGTTCTCGATCTTCTCGAGACACAGGTGCAGGAGGGTCTCAGGGCGCGTCTTGCTGCCGCAAACATTCTGACGGGCGGCCTGAAGATCGAATTGACTGACATTCCGAACGCGGTCCCCGCGAGCATTGATCGCGCTGCGATCCCGTTTCCCATTTTTCCAAGCGTCGCGGCGGAGCTCGACAGCGGCGCCGCCACAGCCGAGGGAATCCTCGACCGCATCAATTCGCTTCCGGTCGAAGAGGTGCTCGCCTCTGCCATTAATCTCATGGACAATACCAGCCGTCTGTTAGGCAGCAGTGAAATCCAGGCCATTCCCGGTGAGGTAAATGGCCTCCTGCAGGACACGCGCAATCTGGTTGGATCCGAGGAGATCCAGGCGATCCCCAACCAAATCGGCGCGACCGCAGAGGCTATAGCGGAGGTCGCTCAGGATCTGCAGGCGATTGTCGATCAATTCGAAGAGCAGCAAGGGATCGAGCGTCTGCTTGCCGCAGTGGATGCAGCTGGACAGACCGCAGAAGCTTTGACGGCCCGGACGGACGGCATTCCCGATTTGATTGACCGGATCACCGATCTTGCGGCGGATCTTGATGCGCTCGATCTCGCAGGTGTCGTCAACCGGACCGAGGCTCTTCTGGCCTCGGCGGACGAGCTGATCTCATCGGAAGATACATTGGCCTTGCCGGGGCAGCTCAACGCGGCCTTGGTGGAGATCAACACCTCTCTGGCGACTTTCCGCGAAGAGCAGGGGATTGAAACGCTCGTGGCTGCGATCGAGGATGCGGGCAATGCCGCAGCGGCTCTTGAGCAATCGATGGAGCAGTTACCGCAATTTGTCGACAACATCACGCAACTGTCCGAGCGGATTCGAGATCTCCCGCTCGACGCGGCGGTGACAGAGGCCGCGGAGTTCCTTGAAAGCGCGTCGGCTCTTCTTGAAACCGACGGCGCCGCTGAGCTTCCATCGAGCCTTAACGGCGCACTAGCTGAGGTCGAGGCTGTCCTAGGGGAACTACGTGCGGGCGGTGTGGTCGAGAATGTAAACGGGGCCTTGGCCTCTGCCTCGAACGCGGCATCGGCGATCGAAACCGCGACCGAAACCCTGCCTGCCGTCATCCAACGGCTCAACGCCGTCCTGGCACAGGCCGGCGACACTCTGGCGTCTGTTGGAAGCGAGTCTAGTCTGAACGCTGAAGCTCGCGCTGCGCTTCGAGATATCCAACGCGCCGCCGATGCCGTCGCGTCCTTGGCCCGTGCAATCGAGCGGCGGCCCAACTCTCTTTTGACGGGACGGTAAATAATGCGTTTTGTGATAGCTTTTATCGGTCTTGCGTTTCTTGCGGCATGTGGCGGTGATCCCGCCCTTCGCTTTGCGGTGCCGCAAGCTCCGCCCGGTGACCGAATCGCGATCTCTGCGCGCAGTGTCGAGGTACGGGAAGTCACGCTTCCAACCTACGCCAGCTCTGAAGAGATCTTCTTTGAGTCATCGACTGGATCGATCTCTTCGGACCCCTCCCTGCTCTGGGCTGACGATCCGCGACGGGCTATGACGCTGTCTCTCTCGCGCCTGATCGGGGAGGTTACGGGAGCACAGACCGCCTCTGAACCATGGCCATTCGAAGCGTTCGCAGAGGCGAGAGTCGAGGTTCGCGTCGATGAGATGATCGCCGGAGCGAACGGTCTTTTTCGGTTATCCGGCCAGTATTTTGTCGCCAGCGACAGCAGCCGCGTCAGGGAGCGCTCGGGCACTTTCTCACTTGCAGCGCCCTACAATGCGGAACAGGGCATCCCGTCTATTGCTGCTGCAAGAGCCGCTGTTCTCCGCGATCTCGCCCGCCTGATCGCGAGTGAGGGCCTTTAGGCGCCATCCTGACATGACTGTATGCCTAAGCTGGCCACATCCGGAATGGTCTGCCTAAATGCCTCGAGAGCCAAGCGTATTTCACTCTCTCGCTCTCGCTCAATAAGGTAAAAATCGACATCTGCATATGCGGCCGTGACCGCTGGTGTAGTTAACGTCGCGATCCGGCACCATTCAGCCGGGATCGCTTCATCAAACACCTCGGTGTAGATCATCGCATAGGCAATGGTCTTATTTTCAGTCTGACCGACGATCTCTTCTGTTCTAAATTCGCCGCGCCGGTTTTTTTGACGCGCCTCCTCCGATCCCAAACCCCACAGGTCAAGAACATAAATCTCGTTCTGGTAAGACACGTAGCCGAGATCGTTGATCGCAACTGGGTAAGGAAAGAACTCCGTGGAGAAGCGGTGCATCTGATATTGTTGTGCAAATATATTCTCCGACGCTCTTGCCGTGTCATTCTGAACGCGAAGATAGGGGACCGCGACAGCCAGAATGAGAGCTGAGGTTCCAACGATCCTGAGCCATAGACGATTGGTTTTCTCACGAAGCCAGGGCCCATAGAGGTAAAGGAGCGAGACCATCGCAATTCCGACAACGTATATCTCGTACCTGCCGAACCATCCGTAGTCCCCCGCAAGAAGATGAGCGAAGACGGCAAACCCTCCAACCATACCAATCACCGTATCTGCGCGAGTCCTCGAGGGCTCGGAGATGGCTAAAACGATTAATGCAAACGCAATCAGGACAACGGCACCTGCACGACGAGCAACGCCAACCCAGAGCGTATCCTTGAAGGTGGTCAAAATGCCTGAAAACCCACCGTCAACGGCAGTCTCTGCAATCGCGGATTTCGACATGACCGAGCTGGGCAGGATTGGCAAACCCAGACGCGTCATGAAGACCACATAGGCGGTAAGGCAAAGCCCCAGCACCACACCCGTGACAAGAGCAAGCCTGATGTGCCGGTATACCACCAATGCAACAAGCGCGGCCAAGGAAAGCGCCAGACCTTCGAACCGGATGAGGGGTGCCAGCACGATGCCACTGATAAGCATCCAACTGATCCCCTGCCCATTGGCGAGGGCGATGACGCCAACCATGATCCAGAGAGAGGCAAGAATATGAAGGGGATGCTCCATCCCGGTCAGCGGTAGCGCGACCATATTCAGCGCGTAGAGAAGAAAGGGCAGAACAAATATCGCCACCATTACGGACGATTGAGCTGCGGGATTTACAGCGTGGCGCCAATAAATGCCAGCAAAGATCCATGCGACCGCCATCATGGGGAGGATGTTCAGGACAAGCGGCATCCAATTGTTCGGACCGATGGCAATCGCTCCGGCGAGGAGAAAGGGATAAATGATAGACGAGGATGGTGAGGCGTACTCTCCTTGGTTAACCCCGTATCCGCCCTGCAGGATCGTCTCTGCCAAGGAGAGATGAATGTAAGGATCATCGAGCGAATAGACCAAAAGCCCATCTGTTCGAGCGAGGCAGGTCAGCACAAGCACGGTGGTCAGAACAGAAAGCATGATAACGGCTGCGAGCTGGTACAGTCGCATCGGCCGATCAATCGATTGGGACGTAGACAAAATCGACCTCGTTCATTCGCAATCCGGAGCCGATGATCGTCGCCGAACCTGACAGCGTTCTACTACGTCGATGCCCGACGAATAAAAAGCCATTCACATCAAACTACAGTTTGGATGAGGCCTTGGACAAAGATGAGGCGAGTTTGGGGCCAATGCCTATGACAAAAAGGCCTGTACCGGTTTTGCCAGTGAAATGCGATTAGGCCGCATCCCCTTGGACCACTCCCGCTTGGAGAAGCGTTGCGATCGCTTGAGAAGCATATCCAAGCTCTTCCAAGATTTCGATTGTATCCTGACCGAGCGCGGGAGGGTCCGATCTGTGCTTGGGTTCTACATTCATAAAGCGGAATGGTAACTGCGCACCGATCTGGCCTTCGGTGCGATCCTCGGACTGGCCTGTCGGGAGGGCGATCGCGTCCGGCAGATCGCGCAACTTGGCGGCCGGGACGCCTTCCCGCCAGAGGATTTGTTCCCACTCGTCGGCATCCCGCTCCGCCAGAATCGTTCCAAGCGGTCCTGCGATAAGATCTGCATGGGCATCGCGGCCCCTGCGTGTGGATAATCGATCATCCTCGAGCCACTCGATCTGACCGAGCGCCTTGGCGAGCCTACGAAACTGCCCGTCTTCGTTTACGCCCAAACTGATATGGCCGTTGCGACAGGGAAACGTTCCCGAGGTCACCGAGCGGCTGTTGGCAGCATTGCCGCGCCGCTGGGGTACCGATCCCGTCAGTTGATAATCGGTAATCGTAGAGCTCATTAGGCTGAAAGCCGTTTCAAGCATTGAAACATCGACGAAAGAGCCTGTGTTTGTCTGGGTACGCGCGAACAATGCAGACGTCACAGCAAATGCTGCTGAAAGTCCGGTGGCGTAGTCGATAATCGGGGCACCGGTCCTTATCGGGCCGCTTTCTGCGGTTCCCGTCATCGACATGAGGCCGCTGACTGCTTGTATATTCACATCATAGGCGGGCGTATCGGCCATTTCTCCGCCACGTCCGTAGCCCGTCATCGCGCAGTGGATCAGCCGACTATTGATAGCGCGTGTTTCTTCTTCGGTGAGGCCAAGTCGCTCCAACGTCGAAGGCCGGTGGTTCTCGACCAAGACATCGGCGCTCTTCAGAAGGCGTCTGAAGACGTCGCGGCCAGTCTCTGCTTCAAGATCGATTGCAATGGATCTCTTGCCGCCGCCCTGCGTCATGTAGGCCGTGCTCATTCCCTTCGCGGCGCGCGCCTTGTCGGTCCCGCCCCGGTGCCGGATCGCATCTCCTGTGACCGGTCGCTCTACCTTGATGACATCGGCGCCAAGCATTCCAAGATAATAGGCGCAGGCCGGTCCAGCCAGGACATGGGTCCAATCGATCACCCTTATCCCGCTAAGTGGAGCAGACATCACGCATCTCCCAAAGCATGTTTACCCGCCCGGCGGCGCAGTGATCTGGTCCGCAGAAGGAGCGCCGCAACCCCGATCAGCAGGAAGGCCAGAGCGATAGGGCGGGTCACGAAGATCAGCATGCCGTTATCTGACAGGAGCAGCGACTGCCGGAACGCTTCCTCTGCTCCGCCTGCGAGCACGAACGAGATGACAAAGGCGGCGGGATTGAAGTCAAGCTTGCGCATGACCCATCCAAAGAACCCTGCTGCCACCATCACGTAGACGTCGAAAAGATTTCCGCGTGACGTGTAGGCGGCGACGAATGAGGTGAGAAATATGATCGGATAGAGGACCTGCATCGGGATCCGCGCAATGAATCGGCCGACGAAGGACGCTCCGTAATATCCGATCAGGCCGTACATCACGATACCGATGAGACCGCAGGCAAAGAGCGAGTAGATCAGCTCTCTGGATGTGAGAAAAAGCGTAGGTCCGATCTGAATCCCGTGGATAAGAAAGACGCCGATCAGAATTGCTCCGATGGTCGAGCCTGGAATGCCCAGCGTCAGCAAGGGGGCCATAGACGGCCCTGAAACGGCGTTGTTGGCCGCCTCGGGGGCGGCTACGCCTTCAAGCGCTCCGGTGCCCCATGTCTCAGGGTTCTTTGCGCGGCGCTTCCCTTCCCCATAGGCCACGAACGCGGCGATGGCCGAGCCAAGTCCGGGCAACATTCCGATGAACGCTCCAATGAACGAGGAGCGCGCGACATGTGGCAGACATGGCCGGTACTCGCTCCAGCTCAGCTGATCATTCGCCGGATCCCGCTCCGACCCGCCTAGGATTTCGGTTGGTTTTCCGCGCTCTTCGATCTGGGCAAAAACTTCTCCCAGAACGAAGATCCCGATCATCAGCGGGACAAGTCCAATCCCGTTACTCAGGTCAAAGCTGCCGAAGGTGAAGCGTTCGGTCGAGCTGATCGGATCGAGGCCGATCGTGTTGACCAGAACCCCTAAGGCAGCAGATGCCAGCCCGCGTGTGATCGACTTTCCGATGACGGATCCGATCACTACAAAGGCCGTGACATAGACGGCAAAGAGTTCGGGCGGCCCCAGCTTCAACGCAAGGGCAGCGATCCATGCGACGCCGAGGATCAAGAGGATCTCGCCGGTAAAATCGCCAATAACGGAAGAGATAGTCGCGACCTTCATCGCCTTGCCCGCCTTACCGCTCCGGGCCAGCGGATAGCCGTCGAGCTGTGTGGCAGCGGAGGCTGCTGTCCCCGGCGTGTTGAACAGGATCGCGGCGATGGACCCGCCGTAGCGCCCGGATTTTCCGATGACATAAAGAAAGGCGAGCGCCGGAAGAGGTTCCATATAGAACGTCAGCGGCAACAGCATTGCGATAGCAGCGGAGGCGGTCAGTCCCGGAATGGCTCCGACGACCATTCCTACGATTGCGGCCAGAAAGACCCATCCCAGCAGGACCGGATCGCTTAGAACCGTCCCGAGGCCAACAAAGATATCCACTGGTCAATATCCCCCAAAGACATCCAACAGATCGAACCAGTCGCCAAGCGGGGGGAAGACACCGAGCAGTTCAAAAAAGATCAGATGGTACATACCGGGGCACAGAAAGGCTGCGAGCAGAAGGCCCAAAGGATGCCGAACCCCAAAAATCCAAAGGGCGACGGGCGCTGCGACGAAGGTCGATGCCAGATACCCGAAGCGGGCCATCGCCCAGATATAAAGTAAAGACAGTCCGAGAAGCGCGAGAATGGCTGGCCCATTTCGCTTCAGCTCTGCCTTGGTCTGCGACGCCTTCGGCGAGGAAGAAATGACCTCAACTGCACCAAGACAGATCAGGACGATGCTCGCACCTAAGGGAAACATGCGGGCTCCCCAGCGACCATATTGATCGAGAGGGATCAGGAAACTTGTAATCGCGGCACCAACCCCCAGCAGGATCAGTGCCGCTCCGACGAGGCGCGGAGCAGGAGAGGGGTCCGCGCTCACCGTCTAACCCTGTGTCTTGAGGGCGTCGATGACAGGCTGGGTCGCTTCCTGCATCTCTCTTAGGCGGGCCTCCGTTTCAGCGCCCGTCAGGAAGGCCGGAACGTTCCCACGCTCTCTCATGAGTTCGGCGAACTGATCTGTCTCGGCGATCTGCTTCAGCGCCGCTTCCATGCCGGAAATGATCTCTGGATCCGTGCCTTTCGGAGCGAAGAACACGATAGGAGACGACACCGCAGCGTAGTCAAAGCCCAGCTCTTCGAGGGTTGGCACATCATCGCGGATCGGATCCCGCTCTGGCGCGACGAGAGCCAGAACGCGAAGCTCGTTCTCAAACCCGGCAGCTTGCTGGATTCCGACGAAGGCAAAGTCGACCTGCTCTCCGATCACGGCCGCCCGGGTTGGGCCGCCCCCTTTGAAGGGTACATCCTGCGCTTCCAGACCGTTCAGGTTGAGGAAGCTCTGCCCGGCCACCTGGTGGAAGCCGCCCCGGCCGTTATGAGCCCATCTCAGGCTGCCCGGATTGGACGATAGGGCGTCGACCAGATCCTGCACGGTCTGGAACGGGCTCGCTGCCGGCACGATGATAGCCGGGGTCAAATTCCCGATCTGCGCGATGATCTCGAAGCTCTCGAACGGATTGACTTCGGTCTCTCGCAGCATCGAGGTGAGAAGAAAGGATCCGGCTGACGTCACCATGACAGTGTTTCCATCCGGACGCGCGCCTGCGGCTTCCGTCGCACCGGTGATACCCGACGAGCCAGGCTTGTTCACGATTACCAGCGGGACAGGCAAGATATCCTGACCGGCTGCCGCAGCGGCTCGGGCCAGCGCATCGGTTCCACCACCGGCAGCATAAGGTAAAATTGCATTGATTGGACGTCTGGGCGTCCAGTCCGCATGTGCGAACGATGTACCGGTTACGATAAGCGCACCGGCGGCGGCTCCTGTTTTCAGGACGTCGCGTCTATTCATCTGATCCTCCCTGATCGGCCGCGTTCTTGGCGACCAGAGTACATTACCGGTTTATTCTTTGTAGAAAAAACGCAATTATTCGCAATCAATTTCGAGAAATTGGAAGATATGAATCTAAGGTCTCTTCGCGTTTTTGTTCTCATCATGGATGAAGGAACGCTCAGCCGCGCCGCCGATCGGATGAACCTGAGTCACTCCGCTGCCAGCCGCCTGATCCAGATCCTCGAAGAGGAGTTCGATGTCGTGCTATTCCTGCGCGACAAGAAGCGGCTCATCCCCACACTCGAGGCCGAACAGTTCTATCCGGAGGCGCTTCGCATTCTCTCTCAGGTCGATGACATCCCAAATGTCTTAGCGCAGGCCAGATCCGGTCAGCAGCCGCCCTTGAGGATCATTTGCCATTCCCGGATCCAGAATAGCCTCGTTCTCCCCGCGATGTTCCATATGGGAGAAGCCTTTCCAAATCAGGCGCTCAAGCTCGAGATCTACCCCAGACGGGACCTCGCCCGGCGCATTGCTCATCTGGGATACGATATCGTCATCTCTACATTGCCTCTGCCCCTCGAGGGATTGAAGCCCGAGACGCTTGGTTCGACCGAACTTGCTGTGGCGGTTTCGCGTCACCATCCTTTGGCCGCGCGCGCTTCTTTGAGCATCAAGGACCTTGCTGGATATTCCTATGTCGCTCTCGACGAGACGACCGTCATCCGGCAGATCGTCGACCGGGAACTTGCTCGTGCCGATATGTCGATCAACGTCACGCATGAGGTCTCCACCAGCGCGGCAGCCTATCGGCTGGTCTATCGCGGCAGCGGGTTCACTTTTGCGGATCCGATTGCACTCGACCCAGAACTTGAGAGCGAAATACGCCTCATCCCGTGGCGGCCTGTTGCCCGGGTCGATTTTGGCTACTTTCTGTCACCGCAATCTCGCCTACGGGAGACAGCGCAGGACTTCGCTGCGCTGCTCCGCGAGGAATTCAAGAAGCGATCCGAGGCGAGTTCGATCTAGGCGATTAAGCCTTGACCGCTTCCATGAACCGGTCCCGGATCGTGACCGGGTCCTTCGTGATGACAGGCAGCTTGATGTTGCCGCTCTCGCATTTGCTGACGATGATCGTCATCTTCCCGCTATCGATTGCCGTTTGTAGCGCCGCACCGGTCTCCTCGGCCGCGCATTCCACCACGGTGTCGCATCCGCAGGCTGCTGCGACTGCGGCAAGCGATGTCTTTTTGCCAGCATAGGTCGGCTGGTCTCCGGTCGAGCCGTAGGAGCCGTTGTCGATGATGAGCAGAATAAAGTTGTCCGCCACATTGTTCGCGATCGTTGGAAGCGTCCCGAGGTTGGTCAGTACCGACCCGTCGCCATCGATCGAGATCACGGTTTTGTCCTGCGCAAGCGCCACCCCAAGACCGATAGAGCTGGCGAGCCCCATCGTGCCAAGCATATAGAAGTTGCTCGGCTGATCATCGATCATATGCAGTTCCTGACTGGGCAGGCCAATATTGCAGACGACAAGATGATCGCGAAGGATCGGCGCGATTTCCTTGAGAATCTCTGACCGGATCATCTCAGTATCCTCCCCAAAAGGTCGCGTCCGTCAGAATGGCGACGGGCTTGTTGCACATAAACGTATATTTCAGGATCGCGTCGAATTCCTCGGCATCCTCCTGCTTATGGAAATGATAGGTCGGGATCTGCAGCTGATTCAGGAGCGCTTTGGTGTGAACGGCCATCTCGACCTGACAGGCGACGGGCTCCTTCAGCTCTCCACGATAGGAAATCAGCATGGGAAGCGGCATTCGGTAGAACTGGGTCAGCGTCACGAGTGTGTTGATCGTCACGCCGATGGCCGTGTTCTGCATGATGATGGCCGGTCGCTTACCTCCCATAAAAGCGCCGGCACAAAGCCCCATGCCCTCGTCCTCTTTGTTCGAGGGGATATGGTAGATCTCGGGGCGCGCTTCGACTTCATCGATCACGCCGCCAAGCTGCTTGCAGGGCACCGTGGTGATGAAAGACACATCATTGGCGACGAAATCGTCGACCATTTTCTTGCTGATATTCACGTCGTTGCAGCTCCTTGTCTGGCATCGTTTGCTTGGTGCGGATCGATTGACCTATGCCGGACCCCGTGGGATCAGCACGATCTTAGGGCACGGGCTGTTGCCTGCCCGGATGTCTCTGAACGCTTGTGCGCCGTTCTCTAAAGGACGACTCTCGAACCAGTCGAGAGCGCCGAGGCGACCATCGAAAATGGCCTGCGCCGTCTCGGCAAAGTCGCTGGACGTATAGGTATAGGTCCCGACAAAAGTAATCTCTTGCAAGGTCATCCGGCGAATGTCGAGACCGCCGGTATCCTCCCCCAAGCCGATATGGATGATCGCGCCGCCGGGGCGGGTCCGTGCGGAGGCGAGGGCGCGCGTGGCAGACAGACCGACACCATCAATGACGAGATCGAAGAGATCATCCGTCGCAAGGTCCTCTACGCAGAGAACTTTAAGATCGGAAACTTCCTCGAGATAGGCCCGCCGCTTGGGATTTTCTTCAACAAGGGCAGTTTCGCTTACGCCGCGTGCCCTCAGGCTCAATGCCGATCCCAAGCCGATCGCGCCCCCTCCGATGACGAGGACCCGCGGATTATCGAACTTTTCACGGAGTAGATGTTGACCAATGCGCGCACCGTGCCATCCGCAAGCGATGGGCTCCGCAAGACAGGCCTGCTCAAGAGGCACATGATCCGGCACAGAGACGAGGTTTCGCCCCGGGATCGCGATCCACTCTGAAAAGGCGCCTTGGCGAGGCGGCATCGAGATGATCTGCCGGGTGCCGCACAGGTTGTCGCGACCGGAAAGGCAAGCCGGGCAGGCGCCGCAGGTCACCAGAGGATTGATCGCCACCCGCTCTTTGTTACGCGGCCCGTCTTCGACAATGCCAGCCGCCTCGTGTCCGAGAATAAGAGGCGCGGGGCGGCGCTCGTCATGACCGAGATAGGCATGCATATCCGATCCGCAGATCCCAACCGCTTCGATCCGAACAAGATGCTCGTCGCGCCCCGGTACCGGCATCGGCATCTCGCGATACCTGAGTGTCTCGACATCGTCGTATACGAGCGCCTTCATCACCGAGTCGCGGCTCTACCGGTGGCGCTATCCATTGGCGCTAAGGTCAAAGACCTCGCCCGGGAAGTATTTGGCAAGCCGAACATCCGCCGTCCTTGCATGCCCTTCCATCCCCTCAAGGCGCGAGATCCGGGCAGTGGCTTCTGCGATGGGTTTGGCGCCGTCCCGCGTAGATCGCTGCCAGGTTACGATCTTCATGTATTTGTGGACGGAAAGGCCCCCCGTGTAAGACGCAGCGCCAGAGGTTGGCAGGACATGATTGGTCCCGCTTGCCTTGTCGCCGAAGGCAACGGTCGTCTCTTCGCCGAGGAAAAGCGATCCGTAGCAGGTCAATCGCTCGAGCCACCAATCAAGATCCTGCGCCTGCACCGTCAGATGCTCCGGCGCGTAGGCATCCGAGGTCGCCGCCATCTCCTCGCGATCGGCGCAGACCATGACCTCGGCATAGTCGCGCCAGGCCGCTGCTGCGTTCTGCCGGTTCACCTCGGGCAGGTCGGCAATCAGATCCGGAACGAGCTTCATCACCTTCTCGGCCAAAGGTCGGCTGTCGGTCACCAGCCAGACGGGTGAGTTATACCCGTGCTCTGCCTGGCCCACGAGGTCGACAGCTACGATCATCGGGTCCGCCGAGGCATCGGCTAGGATCAGGCTATCGGTTGGACCGGCAATCATGTCGATCCCGACCCGGCCAAAGAGGATCCGTTTGGCCTCTGCCACGAACTGATTTCCAGGACCCACGAGGATATTCGCTCGGGGCAATCCGAACAGCCCGAAGGTCATGGAAGCCACGCCCTGAATTCCGCCCATCGCCATGATCGTATCGGCCCCGCAGATATGTGCTGCATAAACGATAGCGGGCGCGATCCCGACATCGGGCCGCGGCGGAGAGCACGCAGTGATGTGCCTGCACCCTGCGACCTTCGCGGTTGTCACTGTCATCACGGCGCTGGCGATATGGCTGTACCGCCCGCCCGGAACATAGCAGCCTGCTGCATCTACGGGGATCGCCTTTTGGCCAGCGATAACGCCCGGGACTATTTCGACTTCGACATCTTGCGTGCTGTTCTTTTGCGCTTCGGCAAATCGACGGACATTGTCATGGGCAAATCGAATATCCGCCTTTAGCTTTTCCGGAACCAATTCGCAGGCCGCTTTGATTTCTTCAGCGCTCAGAATGATGCTGCCGTCGTAGTTGTCAAACTTCTTCGCATATTCGAGGGCAACGGCATCTCTGCCCGCTTCGATATCGGACAAGACGGTTTGAACCGTCTCGCTGACCTCGGACGCGTCCGACTTTGAGGTAAGAGCAGCCTTCTTGAGGTATTCGAGCGCCATTGCCATCCGTCCTTCGTATCGATGTCACGCAAAGTGTGGAGGCAAGAAAAGGCGAAACGCAATATGAATGACGGCGCCTTAGCCTCCGAAAACGAAGAAGCGCAGCGCGCCGCTTAAAAGACGGCTGGTCCCTTCGGAAAAGCGGAAAATTAGGTTCTGATTTCGATCAATCCGACTAGGACGGCCCAGGATGCACCATGCATGTCGCGGTCTTCCAGAGTGCCCTGAGTCGCGGGCCGTGGAAGGCTGTATTTGATAACGTAAAGGTCCGGCATCTCGAAGGTCTTCACGGCGCTTTCCTCGGCCTTGAAGCAATCGGCGATTTCAGCGGATGACAGTCCATTCCGGACCCTTTCGAACGCCGTTTCCGATCCACAAAAGATATCGATTGTCAGCCAGAACGGGCCTGCATTCTTGGTCCGGACCTTCTCGGCTATTTCGTTCAGCCTAGCCAATATCCTGAACCTCCAGACGAAATGCCTCCATTGGATCATCCAGCTTCAGCGTATGGTTCAGAACAAACTCGAAAACCGCGCCGCGTTTGAGTTCGGGCGGCGAGAAGAGGAATGCGAATGTGGGCTGCTCTTCTGTGGATGTCAGAGGATGATGCAGCAGGTAGGGATTCAGCATCTTCCCGATCTCGTCCGCAAGGTCCTCGGTGCGGGCGGTGACAATCCCAAGAACGCCGATCTCAATAGGATTTGCCTGCTCTGTCTCGAGCGGACCAAAACTGGCCGATTGCCCAATCAGGCGAAGCTCGATGGTGAAATCATCGCTGTCGAGGTTCAGTCGATTGCGCGCCTTCGCGCTGCATTTCTCTAGGATGTCGTCTGCCCAGATCTGAGCATTCTCAACGTATTTGGGATCCCTCAGAAGGCACATCAAGATAACCTGAAATCCCGCGATCCGAGCACCCTCCAGCTTGACCGTGTAGTCTTTGGACGGGACCCACTTCGATCCGGTGACCCGGACGCTGGTGTCATCGACCGCCTCATAGCGTGATTGCCGGGTATCGAGATGCCCGCCCGGCTCGTAAAGGATGAGAGGGTCGCTGTTCTCATACAGCATGTGGGCCGACACTGTATGCGGGCTGGCGCGCGATCCGTCGGCAAGCGGCGTCACGGTAAAGCCGGTATCGTCAAAATCGATCAGCACGACGCCCGATTGTGGATTAGTCGCACAAAGCGCACCGCATTCGCCGATCTTGGCGCCATGCCAGGCGGCCCCCGCATCGCATCCCTGCATCAAAGGCAATGCGGCGATAATGGCGGTGTCCGTTGTTCGCCCCGCGATTACGATGTCGGCGCCAGTCTCCAACGCCGCTTGGATCTGCTCGGCTCCAGCCAGTGCGACGATATTGGTGCAGCTTTGGATGACTTCCGCGTCGATCTGCGGCGCGTTGGGAAGAGGCGTCACCTTTCCGGCTGCAAACCGTTCCGCGATCATTGCCGGATCCTGCGAGCTGCGGAGAACGGCGAGTTTCAGGGGCCGGTTCTGTTCGGCTGCGATCTCCTTGGTGATCTCGACCATCCAATCGACGGCGCTGTCCGCCCCGCATGTCCCCGACGTGCCGATCACCAGCGGAACACCGGCCTTGGCGCGCGCCTCCATCAGGCCCGCCCACTCCGTCTTGATTGAGGCGCGGGCATATTTGGATACGCCTCGGCCCAGATAGGCAGGACCACTATCGGTCGATCCTCCGTCGATCACGATGATGTCTGGCTGTGCGGCCAGACCCCGCTCCAGCGCGGTTTGATCGTAGTTCAGCCCCAACGCGCCGGAGGGGACAAGGACGCGGGTCATCAGTCGGTCACCGCCTGCGGTTTCTTCAACACGCCGCGCAGGAACATTGGGGCGACGAACCCGGCAATGGCCGCGATCCAAAGCCCGATGGCGATTGGTGTCGAGAACAGGAACATCGCGTCTCCGTCCGACAGGACCATGGCGCGGCGCAATGCGTTTTCCATGTTTCCTCCAAGGAGAATGCCCAGGATTACAGGCACTGTCGGGATATCCAGCTTTCGCAGGACATATCCCAGAACGCCGAAGGCGATCATCAGAAGGAGGTCGAAGTAGCTTCCCGATAGCGAATAGATCCCCACGAAGGAGATCATCGTCACGCCCGGCAGCAGAACCCAGGCGGGGACGGTCAGGATCCGGACGAAGATCTTCACCATCGGCACGTTCATCAAGAGAAGCACGACATTCGCGATCAAGAGCGAGGCGATCAGACCCCAGACCACCTCGGGCCGATCGGTGAACAAGGTCGGCCCTGGTGTGATATTGAGCGTCATGAGAAGAGCGAGCAGGACGGCTGTCGTGCCAGACCCCGGGACGCCCAGTGTCAGCATCGGGACAAGCGCGCCACCGGCAGCAGCGTTGTTGCCCGCCTCTGGTGCGGCTACGCCTTTGGCCACGCCGGTTCCGAAACCGCCGGATTTTCCGGCGACGGATTTTTCAGTCATATAGGCCAGAAATGAGCCAAGCGAGGCCCCAGCTCCGGGGAGGATTCCGGCGATGAAGCCGACGCCGCTGGCACGTAGCATCGTCCATTTCGTATGAGCGATATCCTTCCAAGGGATCGTCACCTTCTCGAGCTTGACGCCAATGGTCGAGGCCTTGCCGTGGCTTTCGATGAAGAAGAATACCTCGGCAATCGCGAAGAGACCGACGATAGCCACGAGGAAATCGATCCCATCCATCATGTGCATATTGCCGCCCGTCAGACGCGGCAGCCCCGAGGAGTTGTCGACCCCGATCATCGCGATCCCCAGACCGATGCAGGAGGCCAGCGCGGCCTTGGCCTGATTGTTCGAGGCCATGCCGCCGAGGGTACAAAAGGCGAGCAGGTAAAGGGCGAAATACTCAGCCGGGCCAAAGAGATAGGCAACCTGTGCCAGCATCGGAGCGAGTAGCATCAGGCCGACGGTCGCGAGAAAGGCTCCCACGAAAGAGGCGACACCGGACAAGACCAGCGCATCCCCGGCGCGGCCTTGCTTGGCCATCGGATAGCCGTCGAGCGTGGTCATCAAGGCGGGTTCGTCACCTGGGATATTCAACAGAATCGAGCTGATCCGGCCGCCATACATCGCGCCGTAGTAGACTGATGTCATCAGGACCAGCGCCGCTGTTGCATCGAGGCCCAAAGTGAAGGTCAGCGGGATCAGGATGGCCACGCCGTTGGACGGGCCGAGCCCGGGAAGCGCTCCGATAATGGTGCCGAGGAAGCAGCCGATGATCGCGAGCATCAGCGTGTAGGGCGAGAGCGCGATGGAGAACCCCAAGGCCAGGTTGGACAGCATTTCCATATCGTATTCCTAACCGACCAGCGCTTTGGGCAAGGCGATGAGCCCTAGCCCCAGCCCGTGTTTGAAGAGCAGGAACAAACCGACGGAGAGACCCGCTCCCGCCAGGATGGCGGGCAAGGCGCGCGGTGAAATCTGAAAGCTCAGGATCGCGGCGGTGATCGCGGTCGGGATGATAAAACCGAATGGTTTCAAGGAGTAGGCATAGGCCACGAGAACGACGACCGCGATGGCAAGCGAGAGCCATGTCTTCCAGCCCGGCCAGTCCGGGTCGGGATCCGGGCGGACCAGCATGACCAGACCGCAGATCGCGGCGACGGCTCCGATGCCGATCGGGAAGGCTTTGGGGCCGACGGGATCTGAGAGAAAACTTGTCTGGATCTGCGTGGCGCTCGCGATATAGGCGAGCGCCACAAGAACAGTGATCAGACCGAAGATCCGATCAGAGGCCATTACTGAATGACCCCGATATCCTTCGACATCGCGTTGATTTCGCTGACAAGATTGTCGACGTAACCTTGAAAGTCGTCACCGACGAGAGTGAAGGGCGCAAGGCCGTTCGCCTCCATCGCGGCTTTCCATTCGTCGCTTTCGGCGACCATGGTCAGCTTGTTGGCCCAGTCCTGAAACTGCGCGTCGCTGATGTCCTTGGGCACGTAGAGACCCCGCCAGTTGACGGCGACAACATCGTAGCCCTGCTCCTTGGCGGTGGGGATATCATCGAAGCCCGGAACCCGCTCTTCGGTGAGGACGGCGAGGGCGCGGACTTCACCCGCATTGAGAAAGCCTACCACTTCGGACATGTCGCCGGACATGGCTTGGGTAAAGCCGCCGACCGTCTGCGTGATCGCGTCCGCTCCACCATCGACACCGATATATTTGACGGCTGTTATGTCATTGAAATCAGCGCGTTGAAGGATCATCAGCGGTTTGAGGTGATCGAACCCGCCGACGGCAGATCCGCCTGCAAAAGCGACCGAGCCGGGGTCTGCCTTGATCGCTTCGACAAGGTCATTCAGCGACTGATATTCGCTGTCCGCAGCCACCACGATGACGCCCGGATCGGCCCCGATGGCGCCCACGAAACGGACCTGATCGGCGGTCATTCCGGCATAGGCATTCTGGGCCAGGCGGGTGGTTGTGGCGGAGGAGGCGGCGACGAAAAGATCGGCGTCATCGCTGCGTTCGTTGACGACGTGACCGTAGGCGAGGCCTCCGCCGGCGCCGGCCATGTTGGTGACCTGAACCGGCTGATCGACCGCTCCGATGTCGTACATGATCTTGCCGATCTGGCGGCAGGTGAAATCCCAGCCGCCGCCGGGGTTGGCCGGAGCGATGCATTCGGCAGCGCTGGCGCTATTGACGGCGCCAAAAGACAGCACGGCGCTAACGGCCAATGCCTTGAAAAGACGTGGTTTCATAGAGTTCTCCCTAAACTCAGGCGGGGTTTGTCCCGCTCTTGTTCCGGCGGGGCCGGTGAATCCTCCTCAGATACCGGTCCGCTGGAAAGACAGGATGTCGCAGTTCAGATGCTTTGGCCAGAAATTTGATATTCGGGGAGGTGTTGCGCCCGAGAGAAACGGGAGTGGCCGCTGACGGGAGAGGTTCTGGAACGGGGGACGAATCGGGTCCTTGAAACGCAGGTTAATGCGGCGCGATTGGCGAAATCGAGGGTTCGGTATCCGGTCGGTATTACGTCGGTATCTGGTAGGTGGATTTTCGGACCGATCCGGCGTTAATGCATCGCGCGATGCCATTTCGCGCAACGGCGATGAACAATCGCAGTTACGATATCATGATTGATCACGTGAATTGAGGTCAGCTGCCCCTGACAAGCGTGTCGCCGGTGGTGAGCTTCGGCTGAAGCTCGATGCGCTCTCCGGCGGCATCCTCCCGGTCTTCGGCGCAGCTTTTGGCGATGATTTGCGCTGCCGCCTCTCCGATTTCGCGGCGGCAGGCATCCATCGTCGCGAGTTGGACCGGAAGACCCTGAAGCAGTTCCACCCCGTTGAACCCGGCCAGGCCGATGTCGTGCGGGATGCGGGCGCCCTTTTCGCGAAGATGGATCAGACCGCCCGCGCCGATCATGTCGTTGGAGTAGTAAAGGAAGTCCAAATCGGGGGTGCGGGTCAGCATCGCCTGCGTCATCTCGCGGCCCTTGGCGAGCGCGGAGCCGCCGGAATAGAATTCCTGATCTGCGATCTCGATCCCGCCCTTGGCGAGCCGTTCGGTAAGGCCTTCGAAGCGTTTGCGGGCGCGGTGATCGAGCGGCATCTTGGTGCCCATGAAACCGATCCGCGTGTAGTCGTTTTCGAGGATCGCCTCGGCCATGAGACGGCCTGCGCGGCGGTGCGAGATGCCGACGCAAGCATCGATCGGCTCTCCATCGACATCCATGATCTCGACCACAGGGATGCCTGCGGCCACGAGCATCGCGCGGGCCGCATCGGAATGTTCGAGGCCGGCCACGATGACACCGGAGGGGCGCCAGGAGAGCATTTCGTAGAGGACACGCTCTTCCTTTTCGGGATTGTAGTCGGTCACGCCGATCACCGGCTGAAGCGGGGTGCCGTCGAGCGTGTCCGAGATCCCGCGCAGCACTTCGGGAAAGACCATGTTGGCCAGCGACGGGATGATGACGGCAACGAGGTTGACCCGCTGCGAGGCGAGCGCCCCGGCGATTTGGTTCGGCACGTAGCCGAGTTGCTTGGCCGCATCGCGGACCTTGAGGCGGGTCGCTTCGGAGACATCTCCCTTGCCGCGCAGGACGCGGGAGACTGTCATTTCGCTAACACCCGATGCTTCGGAGACGTCGCGAAGGGTCAGGGTGCGTTTGCGGCCGGTTGTCACGGGATGGGTCCTTCCTGAGAGCAGGGACAGGCTATCGCGGTGCGGCTTGGCTTCCAAGGGTTGCCATGTGTCCCTCGTCGAGAGAAAACGGATCCGCAGCGGCCCCGTAGCTCAGCCGGATAGAGCGACCGCCTCCTAAGCGGTAGGCCACAGGTTCGACTCCTGTCGGGGCCGCCAAGTCCTTTCACGTCCATCAGGAGCTTCCCCATGTCCCAATCCGCTACTGCCATCACGCTCGCCTCGCGTCCGTCGGGGAAGCCGACCCCTGATAACTTCAAGCAGGAGGAGCTGGAGCTGGGCGATCCCGGCACCGGGGAGCTGCTGGTTCGGGTGATCTGGCTGTCGCTGGATCCTTACATGCGCGGGCGGATGGACGACGCGAAGTCCTATGCTGATCCGGTGGCGATTGGGGATGTGATGGAGGGCGGCGCGGTGGCGGAGGTTCTGGTGTCGAACCACGACGGCTATGCGGCCGGGGATATCGTCACGGGGCAGATCGGGTGGACCAGCCATGCAGTGGTGTCAGGCGATGAATTGCGCAAGCTGGATCCGGCGATTGCGCCGATTTCGACAGCTTTGGGCGTTTTGGGCATGCCGGGGATGACGGCTTGGGCGGGGCTGAACGAGATCCTGAAGGCGAAGGAGGGGGAGACGATCCTTGTCTCTGCCGCGACAGGCGCGGTGGGCGGCGTTGTCGGGCAACTCGCCAAGGCGAAGGGGATGCGGTTTCTGGGTGTCGCGGGTGGGGCTGAGAAATGCGCCTATGCGACCGAGACGTTGGGATATGACGCTTGTTTCGATCACTACGCACCGGATGCGCGGGAGCTGCGCAGGCAGATCGCCGGGGCCGCGCCGGACGGGGTCGACTGCTATTTCGAGAATGTTGGCGGCAAGACGCTGGAGGCGGTGACGCCGGTTCTGAACACTTATGGGCGGATCGCTTTGTGCGGGATGATCGCATGGTATTCGGGGGCGGGCGTGGCCGAGGCGATGCCGCTTCCCAAGATGTGGCGGACGATCCTGACGCAGCGGCTGCGGGTGCAGGGGTTCATCGTGACCGACCATTTCGATCGGTTCGGGGATTTCCTGCGCGAGGTCGCCCCAATGGTGGGTGATGGCCGCGTGGCGGTGAAGGAGGACGTGACCGAGGGGCTGGAGAATGCGCCCGCCGCCTTTATCGAGATGCTGGGCGGCGGGAATTTCGGGAAGACGCTGGTGCGGGTCGGCCCCTATCCTTCTTAGCGTGGAAGGGGGTTGGTCGCGGTCTTGTACGGCGTCCAATCCTCGATCTCGGGGTAGTAGGTCTTGCGCCACTGGCGGACCCGCGGGTTCATGTAGCGGCGCCAGACCGGCGGGATCATCGCCAGCATCGTCATGACGGGATAGCCATAGGGCAGCTGCGGTGCCTCGTCCTTGTCGTAGGTCTGAAGCAGCGGGAAGCGGCGGTCAGGCTTGTAGTGGTGGTCGGAGTGGCGCTGCAGGTTGATGAGCAGCCAGTTCGACGCCTTGTGGGCCGAGTTCCAGGAATGGCGCGGCAGAACATGCTCGTATTTGCCATCGCCAAGATGTTTGCGGGTCAGGCCGTAATGCTCGACATAGTTGACGAGCTCGAGCTGCCAGATCGCGATGAAGGCCTGCGCCACGAAGAGGAGCACGCCGATCCAGCCTGCGATCAGGAAGGAGAGGATGAGGAAGCCCAGTTGCAGCGCGCCATAGCGCCAGAACGGGTTCTTGAGATCCCAGACGGGTTTGTCGCGGCGGGCGAGCATCGCCTTCTCGGCGTTCCAGGCGGAGGTGAAGCATTGATGCAGGACGCGCGGGAAGAAGGTGTGGAAGCCTTCGTTATAGCGGGCGGTCACGGGGTCCCTTGGGGTCGCGACATAGCGGTGATGGACCAGCATATGCTCGGACCGGAAATGGCTGTAGAGCGCCATGGCCATCAGGATGTCGCCCATCCAGCGTTCGAGCTTGGGTTTTTGGTGCATCAGCTCGTGCGCGTAGGTGATGCCGATCGTGCCAGAGATGATGCCCATATTGGCGATGAGGAAGAACACCTCCCATCCCGCGAGGTGATCGGCGCGGACGGCGTACCACATGATCGAGAAGAGCGTGATCGCCTGGACGGGGGCCCAGATGATCGTGATGAGCTTGTACCAGCTGAGGTCGGCATCGGAATTGGGGTCGGGGTTGGCGTCCTCCATGCCGAGGGCGGCATCCACGAGGCTGAAGAGATACCAAGTGCAGATCGGCAGCAGGAACACGGTCCAGCCACCGTTGAGCGCGCCGATCCAGGCGATGGGCACGAGGCCGAGCGACAGCCAGAAAGGGGCTGCGCGCGAGAAGCGGCTGAGTTCGGGTGGTGAAACCGTGGTGGTCATTGTGGATGTCCCCTGCTCTTTGACGTGTAGGTTACGTCAGGTGAGCGCGCGGATCAAAGGCGTCGTAACGTCTCGGGGGTGAGATCCCAGACCTTGCGCATCAGGGTCGGCAGGCTGGACGGGCGGAAATCGGCGCGGGGGACGAAGACGCCTCGGTGGGGTTCTGCCGATGCGGGAGCGGTGGCTGTGTGGATGGCGAGGCGCAGGTGGAAATGAGTGAAGGTGTGGCGGGCTTCGGTGCCGGTGTCCTGCCAGGTCGCGTCGAGCGGGGGTGCAGGGGCCGGATCGTCCGACCAGTCGGTGGTCGGCCAGGCGAGCATCCCGCCCAGAAGGCCTTTGTCCGGGCGGGTCTCGAGCAAGACCGCTCCGTCTTCGCGGATGGCGACATAGGCGATGCCGAGGCGGGTGGGTTTGGGTTTCTTGGGGGTCTTTTTGGGCAACTCGCCCTGGGTTCCGGCGGCGCGGGCGCGGCAGGGATCGCGCCACGGGCAGATGCCACAGGCCGGAGATTTGGGCGTGCAGATCGTGGCACCGAGATCCATGACAGCCTGGGCGTAGTCTCCGGGGCGCGTCCTTAGCGTCAGCGCGGCGGCATGGCTGTGGAGAATCGGTTTGGCCTGAGGGAGCGGCGTGTGTTCGTCGTGCAAGCGCGACATGACGCGTTCGACATTGCCGTCCATGACGACCGAGGGCTGGCCAAAGGCGATGGCCGAGATGGCGGCGGCGGTGTAGGGGCCAATGCCGGGGAGGGTCAGGAGGCTCTCGTAATCGGTGGGGAATCCGCCGCGGGACGCGACCTCGCGGGCACATTTGAGCAGGTTGCGGGCGCGGGCGTAGTAGCCAAGGCCCGCCCATTCGGCCATGACGGCAGCGTCTTCGGCCCCGGCGAGGTCCTGAACGGTGGGCCAGATCGTAGCAAAGCGTTCGAAATAGGATTTGACGGCGGCGACGGTCGTCTGTTGCAGCATCACCTCGGACAGCCAGATGCGATAGGGATCGGGCGCGGCATTCGATCCGGGCGGGATGCGCCAGGGCAGATCGCGGGCGTGGCGGTCGTACCAGTCCAGAAGGAGACCGGGGAGATCCTCGTCACGCATTCTTTATGCTCGCTCCGTCCGGTTTCGCTGGCTGCTCGCAGGCTGCCTCTTTAGGTTGGGGCTATGACGATGCGCAAGTCCTCGACCCGGCATGGCTTTGCCCGCGCCTCTGGCCTGGTGCAGGGACAGATCCGGCGCGCGAGCGAGACGCGCGGCTTTGCGGTGGCCAAGCTGCTGACACACTGGGCCGAAGTGGTCGGGCCGGATCTGGCCAGCAAGGCCGAACCGGTCAAGGTCAGCTATGGCAAAGGCGGGATCGGCGGGACGCTGACGGTTCTGGTGAAGGGAAGCCTTGCGCCGATCGTCGAGATGGAAAAGGAACGGATCCGCGAGCGGGTGAATGCCTGCTACGGATATGGAGCGATCAAGGCGGTGCGGATTACGCAGACCGCGCCGCACGGCTTTGCCGAGGCGGCGACGCGGTTCGACGCAGCCCCCTTGAAGCGGCCCGCGCCGGATCCGACATTGGTCCAAACGGCAGAGCGCAGCGCGGATGGGGTGGATGATCCCGGATTGCGCGGCGCGCTGGAGAAACTGGCACTGAATGTGCTGTCGAAAACGCGATGATGCAGGAGATTGCGGATGTTGAAGCGTAGAGCGGTTCTGGCCCTTGGGGGCGCGGCCTTTGTCGGCGGCGGAGCATATCTGCTGACCCGCCCGATGGCCGGGGATCAGACCTTTATTGGTGCGGTAGAGGCGCAGCAGGCTGCGGATGTCGACACGTCCGGCATCATCGAGATGGTGCAGGGCGCCGAGGATGCGCCGGTAACGATCACCGAATATGCCAGCTTTACCTGCCCGCATTGCGCGACTTTCCATGCCAACCAGTATCCGCAGCTCAAGGAAGAGTTCATCGATACCGGCAAGGTGCGGTTCACCTATCGCGATGTCTATTTCGATCGTCCGGGCCTGTGGGCCGCGATGATCGCGCGTTGCGATCCGAACCGGTTCTTCGGCATTGCAGGCATGCTTTACGAGCGGCAGGGCGAGTGGACGCAAGGGGACGGCCCTACAATCGCCGAGAACCTTAAGCGGATTGGGATTGCGGCGGGGCTGGATGCCGAGCGGGTCGAGGCCTGTCTGGCCGATGGCGATACCGCGCAGGCGCTGGTGGCCTGGTATCAGCAGAATGCCGCAGCCGACAACGTGCAGGCGACGCCGACGCTGGTCGTGAATGGCGAGACGATGTCGAACATGTCCTATGAGGACCTCAAGGCCGTGATCGAGGAAGAGCTGGGCAGCTAAAGGTCCAGCTTTTTCAGCGCTATGTCGAGCGGCTCGGGGTCCTTGATCGCGAGCCGGACCGGCAGCGTCAGGACCTGAGCGCGCAGGTTGTCCGGCAGGCGGACGGCATCCTTTTCCGTGGTCACGAGCTGTGCGTTGAGGCGTTTGGCGTCCGAGAGAAGGCGCGCCATGAGCGGCTCCGTCAGCGCCTGATGGTCGGCCAGCGGCTCTCCGTGGATCAGGTTGGCGCCGGTCTGGCGGAGCGTGGCGAAGAATTTCTCGGGATGGCCGATGCCTGCAAAGGCCAGGACGGGCAGGCCTTGCCATGGCATACCGGTGAGGAGCGGCTTGAGCTCTGCGGTGAGGTGCGGGAGGGGGATTGTCCAGCTTTCGGAAAAGGCCTGTTGAGCCGGGTCCGAACCGATGGAGAGCAGCAGGTCGGCACGCCTAAGGCCCGCCTCGACCGGTTCGCGCAGGGGGCCAGCGGGGAGGCAAAGGCCGTTGCCAAATCCCTTGGCCGCATCGACGGTGATGATCGAGAGATCCTTGGCCACGGCGGGGTTCTGAAAGCCGTCATCTAGAAGCAGAACGGTTGCGCCAGCGGCAGCGGCGGCGCGCGCCCCGGCGGCGCGGTCCTTGGCGACCCAGGTGGGGGCGAAGGCGGCGAGGAGGAGTGGCTCGTCTCCAGTCTGATCGGCGGTATGGGCGCTGGGATCGACCTGGACGGGGCCGTCGAGCGTGCCGCCATAGCCGCGTGTGACGATATGGGGCTGCGCGCCCGATCGGGTCAGCTTTTCGGCCAGATGGATGGTGGTGGGCGTCTTGCCGGTGCCGCCCGCATTGAGGTTGCCGATGCAGATGACAGGGATCTCGGGGCGGATCTCGGGGGGCCTGGCGACGCGCCGGGCGGTGGCGGCGGCATAGAGCGCGCCGAGGGGCTGGAGCGCGCGGGCCTGAAGGCCGGGCGGGCGATACCAGAAGGCGGGCGCTTTCATATCTCGAGCGCCTCGACGGTCAGATCGACGAGGCGGTCCGTGGTTTCGGCGCCTTCGGAGCCCAGGCTCCAGGCGGCGGTGGCCAGCGCGGCTGCGGTGTCGGGCGAAAGCAGGTCGCGGACGGCCAGGCCGAGGCGCGCGGGATCGAAGATCTTGCGCAGGGCGCCTGCATTCAGCAGGTGCTCGTAGGCGGTGCTGAGCGCATGGGGTCCGGCGATGATAGCGGAGCCTAAGGCGGCGGCCTCGCGCGGGTCGGATTTGCCGTCTCCGGCGAAGGTGCCGCCCATCGCGACGATGGGGGCGATGCGGTACCAGAGGCCCATCTCCTCCTCCAGATCGGCGACATAGACTTCGATCATGGGATCAGGATCGTCGCCTCGGCTCCGCAGGCCGGCGGTGAAGCCGGCCAGGGTCGCGACCTTCTCCATCGACGCGGCATCCTCCGGATCGTTGGGCGCGAGGATCAGGAGGAGCCGGTGGGTATGGGCGCTGGCCGTGCGGTGGGCGTTGATGCAGAGCCGCGCCTCCTGCAGGCCGACGCCTGCGCCCAGCCAGACGGGGCGGCCCGAGAGCAGATCGGCGATGGCCGTGCGCTCGGCTTCTTGGCAGGGCAAGGCAGGGGCGCCGCGTTCGAGGAGGGATGCGGTTTCGATCCCGTCGGGTTCGGCGCCTGCCTGTTTGAGGCGTTGGGTTTCGTCTTCGTTGACGGACATGATCCATTCGAAGCTGCGGAGCGTCGCGCGGGTGAGGCCCGGGATTTGCGAGGTGTTGGAGATCTGGAGACGGCCGATATCGGCCTCCACGAAGAAGCGGACCATCTCGCGCCGGGTGGAGCGGCTGACGAGGGCCGGGGAGAGCGGGCCGCGCGACCAGATGAGGATATCGGGCCGCCAGTGATCGAGGAAGGCCTCGCCGCTTTCGACAGTGTCTTCGGGCGCGACGTCCAGAAGGACATTGGGCAGGGTCCGGCTGGGATAGGTGCCGGTCATGATCACAGTGGCCTCCGGCAGGATATCGAGCAGACGCTGGGCATAGGTCATCAGGCCGGGGCCCGCGTCGGGCTCTCCGGCATGGGCCCAGATGACGGGGCCGATCGCGGGGCGGAGCGGGCGGTCGTCGCGTGTGGGCGCGCGCCGTCCGCGATGGAGCGACTCAAAGAGCCGCAGTGCGGTCCCCGGCCGCCCCCGTGAGATCGGCCTGCGGGTCAGGTGCCGAGCTCTTCGGTCGGGGAGGCGGCGGTTTCCTCGTCGCGCAGCCGGTGAATATGGGCGATGAAATAGCGCATATGGGCGTTGTCCACAGTGCGCTGCGCCTCGGATTTCCAGGCGTTATAGGCGGTATCGTAGTCCGGAAACATACCGACGATATGGATGTCGTCGACGTTCTTGAACGCGTTCTTGGTCGGATCGATCAGCTCTCCGCCGAAGACGAGATGCAGGCGCTGGGTCATGGATGAGGCTCCGCTGGATGGGTTTGGGCGACCCTACGGATTGGCCGGGAGGCGTCAAGGCGGGGCCTTGGCGTCCTCCGGGCCGGACGCTCACATTTTCATGGCCTCGACGGTGGTGATCAGCTTGGTCTGGTCAACTTCGATTAGGCCGCGGCGCGGGCGGTCGAGATCGATGATGAGAAAGACGAGGATCACGATCAGGATCATCATGGCATAGATTGGAACGCCGGGCCGCACGCCAGAGATCGCGGAGGCGAAGCCGATCACGCCGCCGAGCAGGATGAAGGTGCCGAAGAGCAGGAAAAGGACCAATTCGGGCACATGCCGGTCGATGGCAGCATCGCGGCTGGAGAGCGCATCGATCATGTCGTTGAGGCTGGCCGCGAAGGCCATGGCGACGGGGCCGCCGACCTCGCGCGCCTCGTCAGAAGCCAGCGTCCAGAGATTGCCGAAGATGGTTTCGGCGGCGCGGATCAGTTCCTCGCGGCGGTCGAAATCGGCGGCAGAGACGCGGGCGGCCTCGACCCGGACGATCCCGTAGCGGGAGAGCAGCGCCTTGGCCTCCTCCCGCCTCTCGTCACTGAGCAGATCGGTGCGCAGCCAGGCAGTGCCGAGCGCGTTCGCTTCGTTCACGACTTCGGTCGAGCGCTGATCGTAGCGTCCAAGCGACAGCGAGAAGGTGAAACCCAGAAGGAGCGCCAGAAGACCGAGGAGCGAGCCCTGGACCGCGTTGGCCTGACTCTTGCTTTCTTCGTTTTCGTTCATCTGGAGGCGCTTGCCGGTCACGGTCCCGAGAAGCATGGCGCCGACCATCAGGGCAAAGAGACCGAAGGAGACGAGATATGAGGGGATGTCGTACATGAGTTCACTCTGGGCCACGGGTTCGGCAACCTTTCGCTTATGACGCGTCCGATGCAGACAGCACAAGAGCGGTGATGCGGCAAGGCTTACGCGAGGCGGCCTGTGATCTCGGCGTGGAGGGTGGGATTGGCGGCCACGATGCCGTCGGTCATCGCATCCTCGCTGTTGAAGCTGAGGGCGCGGTGGCGGCGGTCGGTGACGCGGGCGCCCGCCTCGCTGGCGATGAGGGTTCCGGCGGCGATGTCCCATTCCCAGGTTGGGCGCAGGGTGATCATCGCGTCGAATCGGCCTTCGGCCACGAGGCAGAGGCGGTAGGCCAGCGAAGAGCGGAAGTGGCGGTCGATGGGCGGGGGGCCATCTTTCCAGCGTTCGGGGACGAAATTCGGTTTCGCGCCCAGAACGGTCGCGCCGTCGATCTCAGTCCTGTCCGCGCAAGTGATGGGTTCGCCGTCCCGTGTCGCGCCCTGCCCCGCCTCGGCGGCATAGAGCCTGTCCCGCGCGGGCATGTAGACGGCGGCGGCTGTGATCCGGCGCTCATGGGCGAGACCGATGGAGATCGCCCAGTCCTTGCTACCCTCGATGAAGGCGCGGGTGCCGTCGATGGGATCGACGATGAATTGGCTGTCGGTGACCTGCCTGCGGGCGGTATCCTCGGTTTCCTCGCTGAGCCAGCCATGGCGGGGACGCTCGTTCAGAAGGTGCTCGCGCAGGAAGACGTCGACGGCGAGGTCCGCTTCGGTCACGGGGCCTGCGCCGTCCCCTTTGTCGCGCACGCGCAGATCCGCGTCCTGAAAGAAGTCCATCGCGATGGCCCCGGCCCGGCGGGCGGCCTCTGTCAGAAGGTGGAGGTCAGTCACCGGCGAGGGTCAGGCTGTCGATTAGAAGCGATGGGACCACGCGCGACAGCCATGTGCGCGCGTCGTTGGCGGGCACAATCCGGGCCAGCATCTCGGGCAGGGAGCCTGCGATGGTGCATTCGTTGACCGGGTAGGCGATCTCTCCGTTTTCGATCCAGAAGCCGGAGGCGCCGCGGGAATAGTCGCCGGTATTGGGGTTGATGGTCGAGCCGATCATGGAGGTGACCAGCAGGCCGGTGCCCATGTCGCGCATCAGATCCTTGCGGGATTTGTCCCCTTGGGTGAGCGCGACATTGGTCACGCTGGGGGCCGGGACGGAGGACGGGCCGCGCGCGGCGCTGGCAGTGCTTTGCAGGCCCAGTTTTCGCGCGGTTGCCAGATCGAGCGTCCAGCCAGTGAGCGTGCCTTTGTCGATGATCTTGCGGGCCGCGGTCGGCAGGCCCTCGGCGTCGAAGGGGCGGGAGGAGGGCATGCGGCGGCGCAGGGGATCTTCGGTCAGGTCGAGGTGATCGGGCAGGAGTTGTTGGCCCTCGCGCCCCAGAAGCCAGGACGAGCCGCGCGCGATGGCGTTGCCGTTGGCCGCCTGCAGGAGGTGCCCGATCAGCGAGGAGGAGATGCGTTCGTCGAAGAGAACCGGGTAGGTGCCGGTCTTGGGCTTGCGCGCGCCCGCGCGTTCGGCGGCGCGGGTGCCGGCGGTGGTGCCGATCTCTGCCGGGTCGCGCAGATCGCCGGCGAAGACGCGGTGATCGCCGTCGTAGTCGCGCTCCATCTCCGTGCCGGTGCCGCTGATGGCGACGCAGGAGAGGCCGTTTTCGGTGCGCCCGTAGCCGCCTTCGAACCCGTTGGAGGCGGCCAGATGGATGGTGCGGCGTCCGTAGCCTGCGCTGGCGCCCTGCACCTGCGTGACGCCATCCATCGCCATCGCGGCGGTCTCGGTGGTGCGGGCCGCCTCTTCGAGCGCGGCGGGATCGGGTTCGGGGGCCGGATCGGTCAGCTCGAGCCCGGCGGCATCGCGCAGCTGCGAGAGCTGGGCGGGATCGGCGAGGCCGATATGGGGATCTTCGGGGGCTTCGCGGGCCATGGTGACGGCGCGGCTGGCCATCTCCTCGATCGTGTCGGGGCGGATGTCGGAGGCCGAGACGGTCGATTGCCGCTGGCCGATGAAGACGCGCAGGCCGACATCGATGCTCTCACTGCGTTCGGCCTGTTCGAGCGCGCCCGCGCGCACATCGACCGAGACGGAGGTGGCATCGATGGCCATGGCGTCGGCGGCGTCCGCTCCGGCGCGGCGGGCGGCATCGAGGAGCTGGGCGGTGAGATCGGGGAGGGCATGTTGAGGCATGCGCAGGGAGGTAGCCCGGGGGTGGCAGGGCTGCAAGGGCGGCAATCAGCCCTCGCGCAGGACGTCCAGAAACGCGGCGCCAAAGCGCTCAGCCTTTTGCGGGCCCATGCCGGGGATCTTCTCGAGAGCGCCCAGGCTATCGGGGCGGCGTTCAGCGATGTGGCGCAGGGTGGAGGTCGTGCAGGACATGTATTTGCCTGTGCCGTCCTCGCCGCGCGCCAGCGCCGATTGCGCGTCGGTCAGGCGGTCGAATGCCTCGCCCTGGGGTTTGCCCGCCAGTTTGCGGCGGGCGGGGTGGACGGGACCCGGTTCGGCGCCGGTGATGACCTCGAGGAACGCCGTGCCATAGCTTTCCAGCTTTTTCGCGCCAACGCCGCCGATGCGGGCCATCTCGTCCAGCGTCATGGGGCGCTTTTCAGCCATCTCGATGAGGGTGCGGTCGTTGAAGACGATATAGGCGGGGCCGCCCAGCGCCTCGGCCAAGGCGCGGCGTTTGGCCTTGAGCGCGGAGAGGAGCGGCGCATTCTCTTCGCTGACCAGCTCTCTCACCGCCGGGCCGCGTCCCTTGGCGGCGGTGATCGTGTCGCGGCGCAGGGTGATCGTTGCATCGCCCTTGAGGATGGGACGGGCCGCCTCGGTCATCCAGAAGGCGCCATAGCGGTCGGGGTCGGGGCGGATCAGGTCGAGGCCCATCATCTGCCGGAAGATCGCCTGCCATTGGCGGCGGTCATAGTCCTTGCCCACGCCGAAGGTGGGCAGGCTGTCATGATTGCGGGACGTGATCTTGTCGGTGAGCTGGCCGAGCAGGATGTCGATGAGATAGCCCGCGCCGAAGCGCTGGTCGGTGCGTAGGATCGCGGAGAGGGCCATGCGGACGGCGGTCGTGCCGTCGAACGTATCGGGCGGCGTGTCGCATAGGTCGCAATGGCCGCAGGGCTGCGCCGTCTCTCCGAAATAGCCGAGCAGCGTCGTGCGGCGGCAGGCGAGTGCCTCGGCCAGACCCAGAAGCGCGTTGAGCCGTCCGTGATCGGCCATGCGGCGTTCAGGCGGGGCCATGCCTTCGTCGATCTGGGCGCGACGCAGCTTGATATCCTCGGGGCCGTAAAGGGTCAGCGTTTCGGCGGGGGCGCCATCGCGTCCGGCGCGTCCGATCTCTTGATAATAGGCTTCGATCGATTTGGGCAGGTCGGCATGGGCGACCCAGCGGATATCGGGTTTGTCGACGCCCATCCCGAAGGCGACGGTGGCCACGACGATCAGCCCGTCTTCGGTGGTGAAGCGGTGTTCGGTCTGGCGGCGCATCTCGGGGTCCATGCCGCCGTGATAATGCGTCGCGGAATGGCCTGCCTCGCGCAGGGCCTGGGCGAGCGTTTCGGTCTTGGCGCGGGTGCCGCAATAGACGATGCCGGAGCGGCCCTTGCGGGCGCCTGCGAAGTCGAGGATCTGCGCGCGGGGGCCGTTCTTGGCGGCGAAGGCCAGATGGATATTCGGGCGGTCGAAGCCGTGCAGGAAGGTGGCGGGCGCTTCGCCATCGAAGAGCTTTTCGATGATCTCGACCTGGGTTTCGGCGTCGGCGGTCGCGGTGAAGGCGGCGAGCGGGACGCCAAGACTGCGCCGAAGTTGGCCGATGCGCAGGTAGTCAGGACGAAAATCATGGCCCCATTGGCTGACGCAATGGGCCTCGTCCACGGCTATAAGCGTGGTATTCGCGCGGCGCAGCATCCGCTCGGTTCCGCCCGAGGCGAGGCGTTCGGGCGCCATGTAAAGCAGCTTGAGCCGACCCTCTTCGAGGGCCTGCCAGATGGCATCGGTTTCCTCGTCGGTATTGCCGGAGGTGAGCGCGCCCGCCTCGACGCCCGCCGCCTTAAGAGCGCGGACCTGATCGCGCATGAGCGCGATCAGCGGCGAGATCACGACCGTCACGCCGTCGCGCGCCAGGGCTGGAAGTTGGAAACAAAGCGATTTGCCCCCGCCGGTGGGCATGATGGCCAGCGTGTTGCGGCCTTGGGTGACGGCGGTCACGATGTCTTCCTGACCGGGGCGGAAGGCATCGAATCCGAAGACGTCTCGCAAAAGCGTGGCAGCGCTCATCTCGGGGCCTGTTTTTATGGTTATCGCTCGATTGCGATATCCTTCCCATACCGGGAATCGGTAAACAAGCGACATAGACGCGCGCTAGATCTGAAACTCGGCCAGATGTTCGAAATCGAAATGGGACATCTCGCTGAGCGCCTTGACGTCATCGAGATGCACATGATCCCGTTCGAGCGTGATGATCTTGCGCTGCCGGAGATCCATGAGCTGACGGTTCACATGGACGATGCTGAGCCCCAGCGTATCGGCGAGATCGGCCTGGGTCATGGGAAAATCGAGCCACTCGCCATTGGTTTCTCCGATCAGGCGCATTCGCGATCTAAGCTCAAGCAAAAGATGGGCGATCCGCTGTTGCGCGCCCAGACGGCCCAAACGGACGGCCTGATCGCCGAGGATGGCGAATTCCCGTGCGGTGCACCAGCTAAGGCCCGCCGCGAGAACCGGGAATTTCTGCGAAATCTCGAGCATACGGCGCGGATCGACGACGGCCACCTTGCAGTCCGTCAGGGCAGCGGCGCTGTAGGTCGCCTTGCTGCGAAAATTGACATGCAGCCCGAGAATATCGCCGGGCAAGACGTAACTGAGGATCTGTCTGCGCCCCGACGGGAGCAGAACGTAGCGCTTCGCCCAGCCTTCCATCATGATGAAGGTGGTTCGCAGATCATTGCCGTCGGTGATGAAATCAGTGCCCGCTGCGATTGCGAGAGTGTTGTTTTGAAGCCCTTCGAGGAAATCGATTTCCTCCTGCGATAACAAGGAGATGGCGCCAAGCTTACGCACGATCGCGCTTTGATCGTCGGACGGCTGCAGATCCGCGACGATCCCGGGTCTTGTACCCTCTATGTTCTTCTTACGTTCTGACATGTGTAAGCTTTTTAACTTAAGTTAAGTGTAAGCCTGTGGTTTACACTTTAGCAGAGCTAAGTCGGAATCGCGACGAGGCACGAAAAATGCGCGAAAAACCTTGAAGTTTTTCGGCAGAGTTCCCACGCGAGGCGGAATGCGCCTGGTCTTTAGACGAGGAGGGCGATGTTGTTTCGCAGGATGATCTCGAGCGCGATGATGGCGAAGAGCACGATCAGCGGCGACAGATCAAGGCCGCCCATCTGGGGCAGCCGTTTTCGGATCGGGGCATAGACCGGTTCGAGCAGACGCTGGAGACCGTACCAGATCTGCGAGACGATGGGCTGACTAAGATTCAAGACCTGAAAGCTGATGAGCCAGCTCAGGATGAAATGCGCGAAGATCAGAAGCTTTGCGATCCCCAGCGCCATCAGCAGAATTTCGATCAGTGATACCATCGTCGTCTCCTTGGTCCGGCCAGAGAGGTAGGCGTTTGCAAGCTGTGTCACAAGGGGCGCTTGACGCCCGATAGGGTGCGTGGTGAGAGCGGCGGGCAAAGGAGAGCTGCCGATGTACCCGTTCATTCGACTGGCCAAGGAAGTCTGGATCCACCGCAAGACGCCGGAGCTGCCGGTGACCGGGACCCATGTGAGCCATCATCGGTGCTGGCCGCAGGACCTCGATGGGTTTCTGGAGATGAATAACGGGCGGATCCTCACGATCTTTGATTTGGGGCGGTTCGGGTTGGCCCGGCGGGTTGGATTGCTGCGGGTTCTGCGTCAGGAGCGCTGGGGCTTAAGCATGGCGGGCGTGTCGGTGCGCTATCGCAAGAGGATCACGCCGTTCACCCGGTTCCGGATGGTGAGCCGGGCCGTGGGCTGGGATCACCGGTTCTTCTATATCGATCAGCAGATCTGGATCGGGGAGGATTGCGCGGTGCAGGCGCTTTACCGGTCGGCGGTTGTCGAGCGCGGAAAACTGGTGGATCCAGGGCGCGTCTTTGCCGCCTTGGGACGCGAGGAGCCGAGCCCGCCCTTGCCGGACTGGGTCGGAGCCTGGATCGAGGCGGATGCGACGCGGCCCTGGCCGCCCGAGCCTGTGGATCCGGGCGATGAGGGGTCTGAGCGCCACACGATCTGACGCATCTGAACGCGCCGCTTGCCAGAGAGGGGGCCGGTCTGTCTTATCGCCGTCAAGGGCGGGAGACGGTATGGGCCAGATCAGTAAGACAAAACGCATCCGGGGCTGGATCGCGTTCGATTTCGCGACGCAGCCGTACTATACGCTTGGGCTGACCTTTATCTTCGGGCCCTATTTCGCAGCGGTGGCGACGAGCTATTACGCGGGGCTGGGACTGGACGAGACGGCGGCCGATGCGCGGGCGCAGTCGATCTGGTCGCTGGGGCAGACGATCGCGGGGCTTTTCGTGGCGTTCACGGCGCCGATCCTCGGCATTCTGGCGGACCGGGCGGGGCGGAAGATCCCTTATATCGCGGTGTTCTCGCTGTTCTATTTCGCGGGCGCCTGGTCGATGTGGTTTCTGACGCCGGATGGGAGCACGCTGATCCTTGTGCTGGTGCTATTCTACGTCGGGTTCATCGCGGGCGAGAGCATGCTGAACTTCGTCAACGCGTTTTTGCCTGCGCTGGGCGAGGATGAGGAAACGGGCAGCATTTCGGGGACCGGCGCGTCGATCGGCTATGTGGGCGGGGTGATCTCTCTGTTTATCATGCTGCTCTTTCTGGCCGAGAACGAGACGGGCCGGACGCTGATCGGGCTGGAGCCGCTCTTTGGGCTCGATCCGGAAGCGCGGGAGGGGACGCGGTCGGTGGGGCCGCTGATCGCGATCTGGTTCGCGGTCTTCATGGTGCCATTTTTTATGTATGTGCGCGACGAGGTCGGGCCGAAGATGGCGCATAAGGTCGGCAGCATCGGGTCGGAGCTGAAGGTGCTGGCGCGAACGGTCGTGCGGCGGCGCAGCCTCGGGGCGTTTCTGCTCTCCTCGATGCTTTATCGGGACTCGCTCAATGCGCTTTATGCCTATGGCGGCGTCTATGCGACGCTGGTGCTGAACTGGTCAATCACCCAGATCGGTGTGTTCGGCATCGTGGGCGCGATCACGGCGGCGGTCGTGACGTTTCTGGGCGGACAGGCGGACAAGAGGTTGGGGCCGAAGCCGGTCATTATCGCCTGTATTCTCGCTTTGATCACGGTGACGACGGTCATGGTGGGGATGTCGCGGGAGATGTTCTTTGGTGTGGCGCTGGACGAAAGCAGCACCTTGCCGGACATCGTCTTTTACGTCTGCGGGGCGATCATCGGTGGCGCGGGCGGCGCGATCTATGCCGCGTCCCGCTCCATGATGGTGCGTCATACCGATCCGGCGCGCCCGGCAGAAGCGTTCGGGCTATTTGCGCTGTCGGGCAAGGCGACGGCGTTTCTGGCGCCCGCGCTGATCACGCTCTTCACCTGGTGGCTTCAGGATCCTCGACTGGGTTTCATTCCGGTGATCTTTCTCTTTCTTTTGGGCCTTCTTTTGTTAGGCTGGGTCAACAAGAACGGAGATCGAGCCGAATGGTCCGCCCCCTTATCGCCGCAGCCCTCCTGACGCTTCTGACCGCCTGCGGGGGGGAGGAGACCGCCGAGACCACGACGCAGGTCTCGACGCAAAGTCAGCCCGCCAATAACGGGGACGGCCGGATCGCCAAGCCGCTTTTCGGGGCCGAACGCGTGGCCTCGCAGCAGCAGCCCGCCCCTTTGGGCGGTTATGCGAGGGGCTGTCAGGCCGGTGCGGTGCAACTGGCCGAGACAGGACCGACCTGGCAGGCGATGCGATTGTCCCGCAACCGCAACTGGGCGCAGCCGAGTGCGGTGGATTTCGTGCAGGAGCTGAGCCGGTTCGCGGCCACGCAGCCGGGATGGAACGGTCTTTACATCGGCGATATGAGCCAGCCGCGTGGCGGCCCGATGCTGACCGGACACCGGAGCCACCAATCGGGGCTCGATATCGATATCTGGCTGCGGCCCGCCGATCGGCTTAACCTCAGCCAGACGGCACGAGAGAATATCTCGTCCATTTCGATGCGCCGGGCCAAGGGGGCTTATACGAACGATCAATGGACGCAGGCCCACATGAATATCATCCGGGAGGCGGCGAAGGATCCGCGCACGGCCCGGATCTTTATCTTTCCGGGCGCCAAGGTCGCGATGTGCAACGCCGAGACCGGCAACCGCGATTGGCTGCGCAAGATCCGGCCCTGGTGGGGCCATCACTACCATTTCCACGTGCGTCTGAATTGTCCCGCCGGTGCGACAGGATGCGAGAACCAGGCGCCGCCTCCTGCGGGCGATGGCTGCGCGGATGCGGAGCAGTGGGTGCGCAACATCCTGAACCCGGCGCCGCCTGACCCGAATGCCCCTGCGCCCGCGCCGCGGCGCGAGCTGATGATGTCCAACCTGCCCGCGCAATGCGGTGCTGTGCTGACCTCGAACTGATCGTCTTGCTGCGGATCTGCCTTTTGGCGCTGCTTTGCGCCGGGTCGGCCTGCGCGAAGCCGGACCTTGTCTCGCATCTTGTGCTGACTGCGCAGAGCGACGCGTTCGGGGGGTTCTCTGCCATTGAGGTGTCGGAGGATGGCGCGCGCTTTACCGCGCTGACGGATCGGGGATCTTTGGCGACCGGCACACTGATGCGGGAGGGCGATGCGCTGACCGGGGTGACGGATCTTGAGTTCCGTCCGCTCGAGCAGGTCGGACAGGCCGGGTCGCTGCCGCGCAAGATCGACAGCGAAGGGCTGGCGTTGGCCGGGGATGGCGCGCTGTTCATCTCGTTCGAGCTGGTCCACCGGGTCTGGCGCTATACCGAAGCGGGCGGCGGGGAGCGTCTGCCTGCCCATCCCGACTTCGACAATTTCCAGATGAATTCGGGGCTGGAGGCTTTGGCCATCGACACGGATGGCGCGCTCTATGCGGTGCAGGAAAGGTCGGGCGCTAAGGATCGACCCTTCCCTGTCTATCGCTTCGACGGCGCTGCTTGGTCAAAGCCCTTCACCATCGCCCGGCGCGGGGAATATCTGCCGACGGGTGCGGATGTTCACGGGGGCCGCTTGTATCTGCTCGAGCGCGGCTTCACCGGTTTCGCCTTTCGAAGCCGGATCCGGAGCGTCGCCTTGGACGGCACCGATGAGCGGGAGCATCTGGAGACGGCGATCTTCGATCACGGCAACCTTGAAGGGCTGTCGATCTGGAAGGATGCGGGCGGCGCGCTGAGAGCGACGATGATCTCGGACGACAACTTCAACCCGCTTCAGACGACCGAGATCGTGGAGTACCGGCTGGATTGACGGACGGCCCCGGGTGATCTAGGCAGCCGCGTCCGCCGTGCTGGCGGGCCAAGTGCCGCACCCTTGTCAAAACGGAACAGCTTCATGACCCGCACCCTTTTGCCTGGCATCATCGCCATGGCCCTCATCGTCGTTTCCTCCAACATCCTCGTGCAGTTCCTTCTGCTGGACGGGTTGCTGACATGGGGGGCGTTCACCTATCCGTTCGCGTTCTTGGTGACGGATCTGATGAACCGGCTTTACGGCACGGCGGCGGCGCGGCGCGTGGTGCTGGTAGGGTTCGCTGTCGGGATCGTCTGCTCGCTGATCGGCTCGCAGATCATGCTGGAGTTTGGACCGGCGGTGCCGCTTAGGGTCGCTGTCGCCTCGGGGACGGCCTTTCTGGTCGCGCAGTTTCTGGACGTGGCGATCTTTGCGCGCCTGCGGGAAGGCGCCTGGTGGCGTGCGCCGCTGGTCTCGTCGCTGTTGGGATCGACGGTGGATACGGCGCTCTTCTTCTTCATTGCCTTTTCCGCGGCACTCTCGTTCGGCGCGGCGGATATGGCCGTGAGCTGGGCGCAGGAGTCGATGCCGTTCCTGACGGTGGGACCGATGGTGCCGCTTTGGGTCACGCTGGCGGTCGCCGACTGGAGCGTGAAGCTGGCGATCGCGCTGATCGCGCTGATCCCGTTCCGGCTGATCGTCACGCATCTGCGACAGACCGCCGCCTGACGCCCCTCATGGTATTTTTCGTTTGGCGGATCGCAAGATCTATGGCAGCGTTCGGTCAGGCGAAACATTCAGAAAGGAGGTGATCCAGTGATCAGAGAAGCATTGGAGATACGTGTCGGGACAGCTTGGGAGGTCCGCAACTAGGCAATCCTAGGGGCGACAGCCTGTCAGGTGGACGAGGTTCTAACCGACCCACCTCCGTCATTCTCGAAAGGGCCGTCACGTCGCCGTGGCGGCCCTTTTTGCGCTGGGCTATTAGGCGGCGGTGCGTTCGGCGCCGACTTCGCGCCAGGCGATGTGTTCGTTGTCGCGCGAGAAGGTCTGCGCGTCGACGGGGAGGATGGCGCCCATAACCTCGATCATCTTTTCGGCGGGTTCGGGGGCGCCGACAACGACGTATTTTCCGACCTTGGAGACCGAGCGGATGCGGGATTTCAGCGCTTCCCACGAAAAGCCCGCGCCGGCCTCTGATCCCTCGTAATCATCGAAGATCATTAGCATATTCACCGTCTCGAAGCGGTCGAACTGGTCGTTCATGTAGTCGGCCATGGCTTCCATGTCGGTGCGGGTGACTTCTCCGGTGATGTGGAAGGCGAAGACGTGGGGCTGGGACGTGGGGGCTTCTTTGATGGAAGGCAGCTGGAGCATGGCGGGATCCTTAATGTTTGATAGAAGGGGAACGCCCGGTGCGGGGAGGCTGTTCCGAGAGGGATGATGCGGATCAACGATAAAATTTCGCTGGAAGACTGGGAGGTTACGGAGCAGTTCATGCGCGCTTCGGGGCCTGGCGGGCAGAACGTGAACAAGGTCAACAGCGCTGTCGAATTAAGGTTTGAGGCGGAGCGATCTCCGAACTTGCCTGATTCGGTTAAGAGGCGGCTGCGACGTGTTGCGGGGCGGCGGTGGACTAAGGATGGGGCCATGGTGCTTCAGGTGAGCGAGGAGCGGTCGCAGCAGCGCAACCGGGAGATTGCTCGGGAGCGGCTGAAAGCCCTTATTCTCAAGGCGCTCGAGGTGCCGAAGCGGCGGGTCAAGACGCGGGTGTCGGCGAATCAAAAGCGCAAGCGGGTGGAGGCCAAGAAACGGCGGTCCGAGATCAAGGAGGGGCGCGGCTGGGAGAAATTGTGAGCCGCGCTAGATGCTTCGGGAACCACGAGGAGAGAGACGATGACCGAAGACCCGAAACCGTCCCGCGGGATGCCGCGTTCGCTGATTTATGTCCTTATTCCATTGGGGTTCGTGCTGATCATCGGGTTTCTGATGCTGGGCGGCGCTACGGTGAACGAGCTTGAGGATCAGGGGCAGACACCGGACGTTCTGGAGACCGAACCGGCGGAAGATTAGGCCCGGAGGGGCAGAGAGGTTAACGGCTCGAGGGGCCCCGAAAACGGGATGTCGGCATCCGGGCGGCATCCGGTCGGCATGTGGGAGGAGGCACTTTCGCCCAAGACCGAGGGTTAACGGAGCGCGCGGTGGAGTGCGGTTCGGAACGCATAAGCGGAGGCTTACGGGTCCGGGTGCCCGGGCGGCGACTTATAAGTGAAGGCTTATGGGTTGGGTTTGGACGGGTGAGGGCTCTGTCGCCAAGGGGGGGTCGGCCGGTTGGTTGGGCCCGGTGGGTCTTGGACCGGGCGGGGTGAGCGTTTGCCGCTGGGTGGTGCAGAGGTTGCTTGGGCTATGCCTGCTTTTGCTGTGGGGTGATGGGTGAAACAGCTACCCTACGTTTGCTGGGACGTCTGAGCCAGAGCTCATGGGTCGGTTGTTAAACCAAGCTATTTCGTTGGTAGAGACGTACAGAGGGGCTAGGAGGCCTGTTACATATCGGTAACTAACTGGAGGTTGATCGTCGACGGAGGGCAAACGTTCACTCTGATTTTGCTTGGTTGATATTTCGATTGTTCGATCTGGAAATCCCATAACCCTTTGAAAATATTGTGTAAGTGGAGGGGTGTCGCAAAGGCTAGTTCTGTTGCGAAGAGTTGATTATCTGTAGGACGCGTGCGAAGTAGAAGATTCATGCTTTCGACACTATTTAGTATTCTAATATCAACGGAGGTGTTCGATGACTAAGCTCGAGGAAAAATCTATCGATGATGTCGTGCGTAGCCTTGTCTCGGAGCGCTTCGATGGGATCACGATTGTAGATGTGAACATTGAAGAGGACGTCGATTTCGACGGAAATCCCATCCTTCGTGTGTCAGTTGTCTATGATGCGAAGGACGACACTTCCGCCGGTCGTAGCTTTGCTGGCCTTCTACGCAATCTTCGACCGGCTTTACATGGTAGGGGTGAAGAACGTTTCCCTGTAATGTCGTTTGTTGATTCTTCTGAGGTAGGAGTGCTTCCTGGAGCCGCTTGATCTACTCGCTACTGCAAGAAGGTTAGCAAGACTGGGAGGAGGGAAACCTCGCCAGACAGACCTGAAGCGTGCCATGAGTACTGTCTACTACGCTCTGTTTCATGCACTTTGCAGACAATGCGCTGACTGTCTTATCGGAACTCAGAGCTCTGATCGCAGTAACGCTGCGTGGCGACAAGCATATCGCGCAGTTGGGCATGGTTACGTTAAGAGTTGTTGTGAAAATCAAAAAGTCATGAAGAAGTTTCCGAAAGAAATTGAAGATTTTGGCAATGCGTTTGTAACTGCTCAGATCAAAAGGCATTCTGCAGACTATGATCCGGAATATCGGATTCTTCGATCAGAAGTCCTCGCAGACATCGACTCAGCGGGTGAAGCGATAAGGGCATTCAAAAAATGCTCGATCAAAAGCCGTCGTGCCTTCGCTGCTTGGGTTACGCTAACAAATCGTAAATAGGTACAATCACTAGACTCAGTCTACGATCAGCGGGTATATGTTGTGTGGGTTCTCGAATCGAAGAGCATCGAATGGACGATGTAATTCGGCATCGAGAGCGACAGGCTCAACCTGTCTACTTTGCCAAAGGAGAAGACCAATGGCTAAAAGTACCAAGAAAATCGGACGGAGCGCCAAGACTGGCCGCTTCACGACGATCAAGAAGGCTCAGCAACAGGCTTCCACGCATGTTGTTGAGACGATTAAAAAGCCCAAGTAAACGGGCTTCAGGGCGGTTTCCTTCCAGGGGCTCCGCCCTGTTTTCATACAGAGAAGCATTCTAAGAAGCAATGGACTGGTTTTTTCTCTCCTTTATGACGCTCTCTAAGTGCTTTAATTAATTGGAAATATTAAACGAAATTCTCAGACCACAACCTCCATCTCCGCCTGCTCTCCGACCCCAAACACACGCTTGTACCGCTCTACCTCCGCCTCAGGCCCCATCGCCTTGCGGGGGTTGTCGGAGAGTTTGACGGTGGGTCTACCCTCCGCCGCGACGGCTTTGCAGACCAGGGAGAAGGGGGCGAGGGCGTCTCCTGATGTGAGGCCCCGGAAGTCGTTGGTCAGCAGCGTGCCCCAACCGAAGCTGACCCGGGTGCGGCCTGCGAATTGGCGGTGGAGCTCGGCGATTTTGGCTTCATCCAGACCGTCGGAGAAGATGATGAGCTTCTCGCGAGGATCCTCTCCGCGCGATTGCCACCAGCGGATGGCGGTTTCGGCGCCGGTCGCGGGATCCCCTGAGTCGATGCGGATGCCGGTCCAGCCTGCCAGCCAGTCGGGGGCGTTCTGCAAAAAGCCCTCGGTTCCGTAGGTGTCGGGGAGGATGATGCGCAGGTTGCCGTCATGCTCTTCGTGCCAGTCGGAGAGCACGTCGTAGGGGGCGCGGGCGAGCGCAGTGTCGCCTTCCGCCAGCGCGGCATAGACCATGGGCAGCTCATGGGCGTTGGTGCCGATCGCTTCGAGGTCGCGGTTCTTGGCGATCAGGCAGTTGGAGGTGCCGGTGAAGGCTTGGCCCAGCCCCTCCTGCATGGCCTGCACGCACCAGTCCTGCCAGAGGAAGGAGTGCCGGCGGCGAGTGCCGAAATCGGCGATCCTCAGATCGTCGAGCGCGCGCAGGCGTTCGATTTTCTCCCAGAGCTTGGTCATGGCGCGGGCGTAGAGGACCTGAAGCTCGAACTTGCCCATCGTTTCGAGAACCGCGCGGGAGCGGAGCTCCATCAGGATGGCGAGGGCCGGGATCTCCCAGAGCATGACCTCGGGCCAGGGACCTTCGAAGGTGAGCTCGTACTGATCGCCGACGCGCTCCAGGTGGTAGGGCGGCAGGCGGAGGTTCTCGAACCAGTCCATGAAGGCGGGGGTGAACATCTGGCGCTTGCCGTAGAAGGTGTTGCCGCGCATCCAGGTGCTTTCGCCCCGGGTGAGGGAGAGGGAGCGGACGTGGTCGAGCTGTTCGCGCAGCTCGCCTTCGTCGACGAGGGTGGCGAGCGGGATATGGGTGGAGCGGTTGATGAGCGAGAAGGTGACCTGCGTGCGGGGGCTGCGCCGGAAGACGGATTGGCACATTAGGAGCTTGTAGAAGTCGGTATCGATGAGGGACCGGACGATCGGGTCGATCTTCCAGCGGTGGTTCCAGACGCGGGCGGCGATATCGACCATGGCATTCCTTTCGGGCCAGATCGTTAGAGCGCGGGGCCGCGGCGTTGGCAAGGGCGCGCCGGGTCCCTTTCCGTCGCCGGGCTTTCATGGCAGAGACAGGGGAACGACAGACGAGCGACAGGCGCAGATGACACAGACCGCACGCCAGATCGAGGCGGGCCGGGAGATCCGGTTCGATTACGACGAATACGCGCAGATCCTGGATGCGATGGCCCCCCGGATCGTCGATTTCGAGGCGGCGGCGGGGCGGGACCGGTTCGTGGTGCTGCGCCATGATGTGGAGTTCGATCTGGACCGCGCTGTGGAGATGGCGCGGATCGATGCGGCCAAGGGGGTCGCGTCGAGCTTTTTCGTGCAGGTGGCGAGTGACGCCTACAATCCAGCGGGACCTGCGGGGCGCGCGGCTTTGACCGAGATCCGGGCTTTGGGGCACTGGGTGGGGCTGCATCTGCACCGGATGGGGCTGGGGCCGGAAGATCGCGCGGCCTATGAGGCCGAGATCGCCGCGCAGGCCGGGATGCTGGCGCAGGCGCTGGGCGAGCCGGTAACGCGGATGAGCTATCACCGACCCGCGCCCTGGCAGCTGGAAGAGCGGTCGGATCACGTCTGCGGTCTGCTCAATGCCTACGGGCCCTCGTTTTTCGAGTTCAGCAAGGCACCTGCGGAGATTGTCTATAGCTCGGACAGCCAAAGGGATTGGCGCTACGGTCATCCGCTCGATCTAGTGGACCGGCCGAAGGTGCAGCTTTTGATGCATCCGGACGAATGGACCGCCGCTCCGGTGACGATGGCGGGCAATTTCGCGGCCCTGACGGACGATGCGAGCGCGCGGTTGCAGAGGACCTTCGAGGCCGAGTGCAAGCATTATGCCAAGAGGCATACGTGACGGCGTCTCTTGCTGTTTTTGGCAACAAGACCACGACCGAGACGCTTCTGCGCCATCTGATCGAGGGAGACATCACGCCGGATCTGGTGATCACGCTGGGCGCCGCGGCGCGCGGCAAGGTCGCGATTGCGGGGGCGAGCGACAGTCTGGGCGATCTGTGCCAGACGGCGGGAATCGAGGTTTACGAGGCCGAGAGCTATGCGCTCTCTTCCACGGCGGATCGCGCGTTTTTTGCCGGGCGGGACTTTGGGCTGGGGCTGTGTACCGGATGGCAAAGGTTGATCCCTCAGGCCGTTCTGGACCGGTTCGCGGCAGGGGTCTTTGGCTGGCACGGAAGCCTCATGGCCTTTCCGCATGGGCGGGGGCGGTCCCCGCTCAACTGGTCGATCCGGCTGGGCGGAGACCGGGTTTATCACAATTGTTTCCGCTATCGCGCCGGCGTCGATGACGGGCCGGTTTTCGAGATGCAGGTTCTGCCGATCACGCCCGAGACCGAGATCGCAGATCTTCAGGGCGCGGCGCTCGAGCATATCAAGGCGAGCGCGGTGGAGGTTATCCGGGCCTGCCGCTCCGGCTCGCTGGAGGAGCGGCTGATCGAGCAGCCGCCGGGGCCGTCGGTGATGCTGCCAAAGATCACACCCGACGATGGGCGGCTGACCTTTCAGCGCAGCGATGCGGCGGCCCTGTCCTGCCTGATCCGATCCTGCGCGCGGCCCTTTCCGGGCGCTTTCGCCACGGTCAATGGAACGCCCGTCGCGCGGATCTGGCGCGCAACGGTGCTCGAGGTGGACGGCCCGCCCGGGCAGGTGCGCCAGGCCGAAGACAGCGCGATCCTGATCCCGGCCCGCAACGGATCGCTCCGGATCGACGAGCTTGACATGCTGGCGGGGTCCTCAAGGGCGCTGGATGGCGCGGTGCTTGATTAAAAGAGCGGTCCGGTTGGGGGACGCCCTAAGTACGTTTGGGTCCGTTGATCATTCGCCCTGGCGCATGGGGTGGGAGGGCCAGGCTCTGTCAGGCAGCCTCTTTCGCGTCGCTGAACAGGTTCGGGACGAAGGCGATCTCATTTGCGACACGGCGCTCGCATCCTGCGAAATGGCCGG